>OX638356.1:2182500-4091820 GCA_951813395.1 Longimicrobiales bacterium
CCGGCGGGTCTCCACGCCGCGCCGCGGCTTTCGTATCTTTGTGGGCTGAACCGGCTTGACCCGCGAGACCAGACCCTCAACCGGAATCGGTAACTACCATGGCGACGACAACCGACAGACCCTCGCGACTGCGGATCTCCCTTCGGCGCATCGAAGAACTTCGGGGGTATCTTTGACATCGTCAGCCGGCGCGAGCGGATCGCGGTCCTTGAAGAGGAGATGGCCAGCCAGGGGTTCTGGGACGACCGCGACGCGGCCAGGCGCGTCATCGAGGAGTCGAACCGCCTCAAGGAGTGGGTGGGTCCATGGGACTTCCTGCGAGCGAAGGCGGAGGAGCTCCGGGAACTGAGCTCCCTTCTCGAAGAAGAGGAAGACTCCGATCTCGAAGCCGAATGGCGCGACGAGATCCGTGCCCTGGAAGACAGTGTGGCCGGCCTGGAACTGAAGACGATGCTGCAGGGCGAGGACGACCACCGCGAGGCGATGCTTACGATTCACCCGGGAGCGGGCGGTCTCGAGTCCCAGGACTGGGCGGAGATGCTGTCGCGAATGTACATGCGGTGGGCGGAGCGGCGTGGATTCGGGATAAGGGTGCTCGATCTGCAGCCCGCGGAAGAGGCGGGGATCAAGAGCGTGACCATCGAAGTGAGCGGCGATCACGCGTATGGCTACCTGCGCGCCGAGAAGGGCGTGCATCGCCTCGTCAGGATTTCACCCTTCGACTCCCAGTCGAGGCGACACACCTCTTTTGCGTCCGTCTTCGTGTACCCGGTGCTGGACGACGAGATCGAAATCGAGATCGACGAGTCCGACCTGAGAATCGATACATTCCGCGCATCGGGGGCCGGGGGTCAGCACGTCAACAAGACGGATTCGGCGATACGCATTACCCACGAGCCCACGCGAATCGTCGTCTCCTGCCAGCAGGAACGGTCACAGCACAAGAACCGCTCGACGGCAATGAAAATGTTGAAGGCCGCGCTCTACCAGCGCGCCCGCGAAGAGCAGGAGCGCGAGAAGCAGGCGCTGGAATCCTCCAAGACCGAGATCGCGTGGGGCAATCAGATCCGTTCCTACGTATTCGCGCCCTATACCATGGTCAACGACCACCGCACGGAGGTGAAGAACGGTGACGTGGGCGCGGTCATGGACGGCGCGCTGGATCCGTTCATAGAAGCCTACCTGAAAAAGTTCGGTGCGACGGTGGCGGCGTAGATGAACACCGGACGCGAGGATCTGCCGCGGGTGATGCAGGCGCGCCGCGAGAAGCTGGAAGCGCTGCGGGGCCGGGGCGTGGAACCGTATGCGTACTCCTGCGAAGTGACGTGCCACGCGGCTCCCTCCGTTGCATCATTCGAAGCGCAGGCAGCGGCGGGGGCGCTGGAGGAGGGCCACGGCGAGGACGGGCGCTGGGCTGGGCGCATCGTCGGATTCCGTTCGCATGGAAGAAGCGCCTTCGCGGATCTCGAGGATCACACCGGCCGTGTGCAGGTGTATTTCAGGCGCAACGTCCTGGGAGCCGATGCGTACGATGTTCTGGATCTCCTGGACCTGGGCGACTGGATCGGTGTGGAGGGCAGCCTGTTCCGCACGCGCATGGGTCAGATCACGGTGCACGCCACCGGCTACCGCGTGCTCTGCAAGGCCCTGCGTCCGCTGCCGCTGGGGAAGGTGGAGCGGGACGAGGAGACCGGCGAGTCGACGACGTGGTCGGGATTCGCAGACCGCGAATCGCGCTACCGCCAGCGCTACGCCGACCTGGCGGTGAACCCCGGCGTCCGCGAGGTCTTTCGGGCGCGGACCCGGATCATCACGGCGGCCAGGCGGTTTCTCGACGACCTGGGGTTCCTGGAGGTCGAGACCCCCGTCCTGCAGCCGGTCTACGGGGGGGCGTCGGCACGGCCGTTCGTCACGCGGCATCTCGCCCTGGACCGCGTTCTCTACCTGCGCATCGCCGACGAGCTCTACCTGAAACGGCTGATCGTGGGCGGGATGGACCGCGTGTACGAGATCTCGAAGGACTTCCGCAACGAGGGGATCGATCGCTTCCACAACCCCGAGTTCACGATGCTGGAGTTCTACCAGGCCTTCGCCGACTACGAGGACATGATGGACATGGTCGAGCGCCTGATTGCGTCGCTGGCGGAAACCGTGAACGGGGACGGCGGATGCTCCTTCCAGGGGATGGAAATCGCGTTCAGTCCTCCGTTCGCGCGTGTCTCGTTCGTCGACGCGCTCGCCGAGGCCCTCGGATGCGATCCCCTGACGGCCCCGGTGGGGGAGCTGAGGAAGCGCGCCGAAGGCCTGGGCGCCGCGGACCTCGACGGGGCCGGTCGCGGCAAGCTGCTCGACAAGCTGTTCGGCGAACTCGTGCAGCCCGGGCTCCTGCAACCCACGTTCGTGCTGGATCATCCAAGGGAGTTGAGTCCGCTGGCCAAGCCCAAACGCGGAGCTCCCCACCTCTCGGAGCGCTTCGAGCTGATCGTTGCGGGAGAGGAGCTGGCCAACGCGTTCAGTGAGCTGAACGATCCCATCGCACAGCGGGCTCGCTTCGAGGATCAGGCGGCGCTCAGGGCCGCCGGCGACGCGGAGGCGCAGATGGTGGACGAGGACTACATCAGGGCGCTGGAATACGGCCTGCCCCCTACGGGAGGTGTGGGGATCGGGATCGACAGGCTGGTCATGCTCCTTACGGACCAGCCGTCGATCCGGGACGTGATCCTCTTTCCGACGCTTCGGAAAGAGGGATGAGCCCGGGTCCCGCGACAACGTCGCGAATGCGCCTGGCGTGGTACCTGGCGCGCCGGTACCTGGCTTCGCGCAGGGGCGGGCGGCTCCTGTCCTTCATCACCTGGATCTCGCTGGGCGGGGTGACCGTGGGCGTTACCGCCCTGGTGGTCGTGATCGGCGTGATGACGGGGATGCAGAACGAATTGCGGGACAAGATCCTGGGCTCCTATCCCCATTTCATGGTCCTGCAGTCCGGTCCGTCCCTGCGTCTCGACGATTGGCAGCGGGTGGTCGAGAAGATCGAGTCGGTCGACGGCGTGGTGTCGGCGTCGCCCATGGGCTATACGCGAGTGGGCATGCAAAGGTCGGACTACGCCGAGGTCATGGATCTCTACGGGGTGGACCTGGAGAGTCCGGGTGTGGCAGTGACCATGATGGCCGACAGCCTGCGATCGGGCGACATCTCATTGGAGCGCGCTCCGGGCGGCCTGACGCCCGTGGTCCTCGGCATGGGAATCGCCCAGCGGATGAGTCTGTTCAAGGGCGACACCATCCGGATCATCTCGCTGGAGAACGTGAAGGTGAGCCCGAACGGCGACTACCTGCCGCGTATGGACGACTGGGTGGTGTCGGGCATCTTCGCCACCGGCCACTACGACTTCGACATGCGCAATGGGTACGCCGCCCTCGGAGATGTCCAGGACCTCCTCGAAATCGGCTCCGGGACGGCATCCTACGTGGCCGGCCGCACGGACGATCTCTGGAACGCTCCGGCCGTGGCCGAGGCGGTGCACGAGGCCCTCGGGGGCTGGCCCTATGTGGTGGAATCGTGGACGCAGACCCACCGGCAGCTGTTTTCCGCCCTGAAGCTGGAGAAGCTGGCGATGGCCGTGATCGTGTCGCTGATCGTGCTGGTCGCGGCCTTCAACATCGTGGGCACACTGGTCATGGTGGTGGTCAACCGCACGAAGGAGATCGGCATACTGAAGGCGATGGGGCTGACGCGCCGCGACACGCTGCGCACCTTTGTCTTTCAGGGTCTCTGGATCGGAATCAGCGGGACGCTCGCGGGCCTCTCCCTCGGTCTCCTGCTGTCCGTCCTCATCGAGCGCTATGGGCTGATCCCCATCCCGCCGGACATCTACTTCGTGGACAACCTTCCCGTATCCCTGTCGCCATGGGACATCGTGTGGATCGCCGGGGGCAGCCTGCTGGTCTCCCTGCTGGCTACGATCTATCCGGCAAGGCAGGCGTCGGCGCTGGTGCCCGTGGAGGCGATCAGGCATGAATGACGTGGTGCGCGATGCGCTTTCCGCCGACCCGCTGCCGCTCGAAGCCAGGTCGCTGGAACGGACCTACGTGGGTGCCGCGGGTCCGGATCTCCACATTCTCCGGGGGATCGACTTCGCGCTGGAACGGGGTGAGGCGGTGGCCATCGTCGGCGCCAGCGGCTCGGGCAAGTCGACGCTGCTGCATCTGCTCGGAGCCCTCGACCGACCCTCGGGCGGCTCGGTTCTGGTTGGCGGGACCGAAGTGTCTTCGCTGCAGGACGAGGAGGCCGCCGAGCTGCGCAACGGCAGAATCGGCTTCGTCTTCCAGTTCCACCACCTGCTGCGCGACTTCAGCGCGCTCGAGAACGTCATGATGCCGGCCCTGATCCGCGGCGACGGGCCGCGTGTTGCAAGGGGAAAGGCGGCGGAGCTGCTGGAACAGGTCGGACTCGGCGAGAGGCTCGGTCACAAGCCACGGGAGCTTTCGGGTGGAGAGCAGCAGCGCGTGGCCGTGGCGCGCGCGCTGGTCAACGAGCCCCTGATCATTCTCGCGGATGAGCCGACCGGTGATCTGGACACTTTCACCAGCGGGGAAGTGCAGGACCTGATCTTCGACATGAAGGAGCGCCATGGAGTTGCGCTCGTGGTCGTTACGCACAACCGTGCATTGGCGGCCAGAGCCGACAGGGTCCTCAGGCTGAGGGAAGGGGTGCTGGAAAATGTCTGATCCCGTCAGGACCTGTGACGGGCAAGGATGCGAGAACCCTGCCTCCGTTCACCTGACACAGGTTGTGGACAACAAGATCTCCGTACAGTTCCTGTGCGAGTCGTGTGCCGAGGCCAAGGGGATCAGCGAAAAGCCCGACTGGGCGGTTTCGGACTTCCTGGCCAAGCTGAGCGAACCCGGCGCTTCTCCGGGCGCTGCCACCGCCGGCAAGTCCTGCAGTTCCTGCAGCCTCACCTTCGATCGCTTCCGCGAGCGCGGCCGCCTGGGCTGCCCTCAATGCTACACGACGTTCGAGGGCAGTCTGCGGCGCCTGCTCAAGCGGATCCATGGCGCGAACCAGCACGTCGGCAAGGTGTACCTGCCACCCGACGCGGGTACCGCCGAGGTCGGCAGGCGTCTTGATGGTCTGCGCCGGCGGCTGCAGCACGCCGTGGAAGTTGAAGACTTCGAACGGGCCGCGGTCCTCAGGGACCAGATACGCGAGCTGGAGCCGGCGGGATCGTAGAATGGACCACCTCGGCACCGCACCCGACTTCGGACTCGGCTGGCTCGACGCCAGTGGCCCGCACTCGGACATCGTGCTCTCGACCCGCGTCCGCCTCGCGAGAAATCTGCACGGGTATCCGTACGTCGCCCGCGCCCGCGACGACGATCGCGAGACGATCCTCGGTGCGGTGTCGCGGGCTGCGGAGGCGGGGGAGATGCCTCCCGGCACCGTGGTCATGCCCATTGTGGAGATGGACGAACGCACCCGGCGCATCTTCCTGGAGCGCAGGTTGATCTCAAGCGATCTCTCGGGGCGGGGCGGGAGCGGTCCGGAAAAGGGCGCGGCCGTGATTGCCGCTCCAGGCGAGCCGGTCAGCATCATGGTCAATGAGGAAGACCATCTCCGGCTGCAGAGCCTCGTCTCCGGACTCCGGGTGATGGAGGCGTGGAGCCTCGCGGACCAGATCGACGACGCGCTCGGAACCGGTCTCCACCTGGCGTATCACCATGATTTCGGATACCTGACCTCCTGTCCCACCAACACCGGGACCGGGCTTCGCGCCTCTGCGCTGGTTCATCTGCCCGGACTGGTTCTCACCAAGGAGATCGAGAAGGTCCTGAAGGGGGTCGCGCAGGTGGGACTGACCGTGCGGGGCCTGTACGGGGAAGGTTCGGATGTGGTCGGGAACTTCTTCCAGATCTCGAACCAGACCACGCTGGGGAAGAGCGAGGAAGACCTTGTCGACCACCTGGGCCGGATCGTCTCCACCGTCATTCAGACCGAGATCCAGGCCCGGCAGGTTCTGATGCGCGACGCCGGGTCCGTGACCGAGGACAAGATCTGGCGGGCGTATGGACTTCTGCGCTACGCGCGCCTGCTCAGCTACAAGGACCTGATGCAGTTGCTGTCCGGGGTGCGGCTGGGTGCTTCGCTGAAACTCCTGCCCGGTCTGGAGGTCGTTACCCTGAACGGCATCATGATGTTTTCGCAGGCCGCCCACCTTGACCGGGCTGCCGGCCGGGCACTCTCCGGACCCGAACGGCAGGCCCACCGGGCGTCCTATGTGCGCAGGGTTCTAAGTGCCGAGAGCAAGCCACCCACTTCCGGTGCGGGGGGATGAGGGCGATTTTGAACTACGGCGGCGATTGTACGCGGATAGCGAGAAAAGCCGCGAAGAACGGACGACCATGAACTACAACTTCACGGAAAGAGTCCGCAAGGTCCTGTCGATGGCCCGCCAGGAGGCGATCCGTCTGCAGCACGACTACGTGGGGACGGAACACATCCTTCTGGGGCTCATCCGGGAGGGCGAGGGCGTGGCCGCCCACGTTCTCGGCAATCTCACCGTGGATCTGGACCGGATCCACGAGCGCGTCGAAGAGTCGGTTCGCAAGGGGAAGGCAACGATCGCGCTGGGCGAGCTTCCGTACACCTCGCCCGCCAAGAAGGTGCTCGAGTTCGCGATGGCCGAGGCGCGCGAACTCAATCACTCCTATGTCGGAACGGAACACCTGCTTCTGGGACTGCTGCGCGAGAGCAAGGGAATCGCCGCCCAGGTGCTCAATTCGCTCGGCGCGACCATCGAGGAGGCCCGCGCGGAGACCCTGAAGGTCCTGGGGTCCGACGTGGGTTCGGCCGGGACGTCAAGTGCTACGGGTGGCGCCGCGGCCGCAACACCGCCGGCACCGTCGTCCTCGCGCGGCGAGAAGAAGTCGAAGACGCCCGCGCTGGATCATTTCTGCCGGGACCTCACCACACTCGCGCGCAAGGGGGAGCTTGACCCGACCATCGGGCGCGAGACCGAGATCGAGCGCGTCACGGAAATCCTCTGTCGGCGCAAGAAGAACAACCCCGTCCTGATCGGCGAGCCCGGGGTCGGGAAGACGGCGATCGTCGAGGGCCTCGCACAGCTGATCTCCCGTAAAGAGGTGACCGAAAGCCTTCGAGACCACCGCGTCCTCGCACTGGACATGGCCGCCGTGATTGCCGGCACGAAATACCGGGGTCAGTTCGAGGAGCGCCTCAAGGCGGTGATGAACGAGATTTCCAGCAACCGCAACGTCGTGCTGTTCATCGACGAGCTTCACACCCTGGTGGGGGCCGGCGCCGCCGAGGGTGCGATCGACGCATCGAACATGCTCAAGCCGGCCCTGGCGCGGGGTGAACTCCAGTGCATCGGGGCCTCGACCCTGAACGAGTACCGCAAATACGTGGAGAAGGACGGTGCGCTCGAGCGTCGCTTTCAGCCCGTGATCGTCGACCCGCCCACGGTCGAGCAGACCATCGCCATTCTGGCCGGCCTGCGCGGCCACTACGAGGACCATCACAAGATCACGATCCCCGACGATGCCCTGTCCCAGGCGTCCCGGTTGTCCGACCGCTACATCACCGATCGGTTCCTTCCCGACAAGGCCATCGACGTGATAGACGAGGCCGGAGCCCGGGCGCGCATTGCCAGCCAGGTTCCGCCCCCGGAGGTTGAAGGTCTGAAGGCCCAGCTTGCCGAGGTAGCCAACCGCAAGGAGGGGGCGATTCGCGATCAGGACTTCGAGCGGGCGGCGCAGCTGCGGGACGAGGAGCGGGCGTTGCAGCAGCGCATCCTCGACGAGGAAGCCGCCTGGAAGGAAGAGCGGCGGCGCTTCCGGCCCGAGATCACGGTCGAAGACGTCTCATTCATCGTGAGCCGGTGGACCGGAGTCCCCGTTACGCGGATCCGCGAGGCGGAAACCGCACGCCTCGTCAACATGGAGGACGAGCTCCACAAGCGCGTCGTGGGCCAGCACGATGCCATTACGGCCATCTCCCGGGCCATCCGCAGGAGCCGGGCGGGGCTGAAGGATCCCGGCCGCCCGATCGGTTCCTTCATCTTCTCGGGACCGACGGGGGTCGGGAAGACCGAACTGGCGCGCACGCTGGCAGAATTCCTGTTCGCCGACAGGGAGGCGCTCATTCGCGTCGACATGAGCGAATACATGGAGCGCTTCTCGATCTCGCGCCTCATTGGAGCACCCCCGGGGTATGTGGGGTACGACGATTCGGGAGCACTGACGAAAGCGGTTCGGAGACGCCCCTACTCGGTGATCCTCCTGGACGAGATCGAAAAGGCGCACCCGGACGTGTTCAACATCCTTCTGCAGGTTCTCGACGAGGGACACCTCACGGACAACTACGGCCGTGTGATCGACTTCAAGAACACGGTCCTCATCATGACGTCGAACCTCGGGGCGCGGAACATCGCCAAGAGCGGACTGGGCTTTCAGCAGGCCGATCCCAAGTCCCACTACGAGTCGATGCGGGACAAGGTCAACGAGGAGATCCACCGGGCGTTCAATCCCGAATTCCTCAACCGCGTCGACGACACGATCGTGTTCCACCCCCTGAGCCGTTCCGATCTGCGGAAGATCGTGCACATCATGCTCGGGGACCTCGAGGAGAGGCTGGCCCAGGGCGAGATGTCCCTGCGCCTCACGGAGGCCGCGGTGGACTTCCTGGTGATCCACGGTCACGACGAGAAATACGGGGCACGGCCGCTGAAGCGTGCGATCCGGCGCTACCTGGAAGATCCGCTTTCCGAGAAGATCCTCATGGCCGAATTCGGGAGTGGAGACGAGATCGAAGTGGACGTGGGAGAGGACGAGGAGGCGCTTGCCATAGCGGTTGCGTCTCCGACGAAGACATGATTCGACACCGGACCCGGCGGGCACTCCCGCAAGTCGTGGCACTGGCGGCGCTGTGGACGGCACCGGCTCTGGCGCCGGTGGCGGCCCAGGCGCCGGGCGGACAGGAGAGGATGATCCGGATCGATTCGCTGGCCGCCCGCGGGATGGTGCGGCTCGCTGAGGCCGATGTCGTCGGGGTCCCGGGCATACGGCCGGGGACCCTCAACAGCTGGATCGACATTCAGCGGGGCATCAAGAACCTGTGGGCGACCGGGCAGTACGAAGACATCGAGGTCACACTCGATTCGTCCACGGGCAGAAACGTGCTCGTCTTCGAGGTCGCCGAAAGGGCCATGACGCGGCTCCTGCGCATCACCGGCCTGGAGTCGGTTTCGGAGAGCGATGTCATAGATGAGTCCGGCCTTCAGGAAAACGTGCCGCTGTCCCGGAACGCGATGGCCAGGGCCCAGGGCTTCATCCGCGAGGAATTGCGGCGCCGGGGTGTGCCCTTCGCCCGGATCGAGCAGCGGATCGAGCCGGTGCCTGGCGAAGACGGCAGCGTGGACATCGTCCTGGAGGTGGAGGAAGGCCAGCGCGTCACGATCGCCCAGGTCCAGTTCGTCGGGAACGACTTCTATTCCGACGACGACCTGCGCGGCGCGATGGGCACCAAGCCGGAGGGCTTCCTCTGGTTCCGCACCGGAGACTACGACGACATCGAGTTCGAGGTCGACTTGCTGGAATCGTTGCCGAGGCATTACCAGGCGGCGGGCTTTCTGGATTTCGCGGTCGTCGGGGACACGCTGATCGTCGACCCCTCTTCGGGCAAGGCACGCATAGAACTGCAGGTCGAGGAGGGGCCCCAGTACCGCGTGGCCGATTTCCAGATCGAGGGCAACAGCGCCTTTGAGACGGATCAGCTCGAGGGCTACTTTGCCGATGACTCGGGAGGGATCCTCTCGGTCCTGGGCATCGGGGACGACGAGGACGACGACGCGGGACGCGTCTTCGATGTCGTGGGATTCGAGGAGGGCGCACAGCGCGTGCGTGATCTCTACAGCAACGAGGGGTACCTCTACGCGCAGCTGGATCCGTACTGGGAGCGAACGGGCGAGGAAGTGGACGGCTATCCCACCGTCCGCGCCGGATGGCGCATACAGGAGCAGTCCCAGGCCTATGTGAACCGCGTCATCATTGCCGGGAACGACTTTACGCACGATCGCATCATCCGCGAGAAGATCTTCCTCCTCCCGGGCGACGTCTACAGTCAGTCCCGTCTGCTGCAGTCCTATCAGAACATCCAGTCGCTCGGCTTCTTCGAGACCCCGATGCCACCGCCGAACGTGCGGCCGGACCCTGAAACGGGTGACGTCGACATCGTCTTCAACGTCGCCGAGAAGCAGACGGGCTCGGTGCAGTTCGGCACGGCGGTGGGGGGCGGGGTCGGACTTTCGGGATTCCTCGGCTACGACCAGCCCAACCTCTTCGGACAGGCCAAGGCGGGCAGCATCCGGTGGGACTTCGGGCGCTACATCAACAGCTTCACGCTGAGCATTACCGATCCCGCCCTTTTTCAGTCCACGGTGAGCGGCTCGCTCTCGCTGTTCGACTCTACCGACCGCTTCTACCAGTTCGCCACCGGACGGAGACAGCGGCGGGGGTTTTCGACCCGCTTCGGCGTGCCATTCCCCGGCTCGCTGCGAACCAGGGTGTTTTTCGGGTATTCGCTGTCCCGCACGAGCTACGAGTCCTTCCGCAGTTCGGAAGACCAGTCGCTGTTCGGGCTTCCGCCCGGGACGCTGAGTTCCTTTTCGCTGGGCATCACCCGCCAGACCCTGAACCATCCACTGTTCCCGACCGCCGGGTCAATGCAGACCTGGAACATCGAGATGAATGGCGGACCTCTGGGGGGAGCCGGAGACTTCGTCAAGCACACCGGACAGGCACAGTGGATGATCCCGATCGGCGGGCTCGGCGGGGATGGAGCGACCCCGGGCGGAGTCCAGTTCGCGCTTGGGCTCAGCATGCGCGGAGGGGCCCTCTTCGGAGATGCCTCCCGCTTCCCGTTCGAGTCCTTCTGGATGGGCGGCGTACAGTTCGGGCAACCGTTGCGCGGTTATGACGAGACGTCGATTACGCCGCAGGGCTATTTTGCGGAGCGCGGGGGCGGAATCGCCCAGATCGATCGCCTGGGGAACGCCTACTTCTCCGCGACGGCCGAATACAAGGCCGTGATCAACTCCAATATCGGGCTCTCGGCGTTCTTCGACGCGGGCAACCTGTGGGACGGACCGGGCGACATCAACACATCCCGGTTCTTCCGTGGGGCCGGCTTCGGGGTGCAGCTGGTGACGCCGTTCGGTCCGATCGGGTTGGACTACGCCTACGGTTTCGACAAGCCGGAACCGGGATGGCAGCTACATTTCAAGATGGGACCGAACTTCTAGGATCGACCGCAGGGCGGAACAACCACCGCACGAACAAGCTGCCGTTCTCGCGGACCGGGAGCGGCGTGATCCGAATTTCATCGGAGGAGTGAAGAGTAATGAGCATTTCCCGGATGGGAATGGCCGCGGCGCTGGTGCTGCTGTCCGCGGGTACCGTCCAGGCCCAGGTGACCCGGGTCGGGTACGTCAATTCCAACCAGGTACTCGCCGAGTACGGGCCGGCGCAGGACGCGCGGCAGGGACTCGAGACCGCCCAGCAGGAGGCCGAGTCGGAGCTTCGGCTGCTCAACTCCGGCCTGCAGGCCGCCTTGGACGAATACGAGCAACAGGCGATGACCATGACACCGGAGGCCCGCGCGGCGCGGGAGCAGGAACTCCGGAATCAGCAGCAGGCCCTTCAGCGCAGAAGCCAGGAACTCGATGTCCAGTGGCAGGAGCGCCAGACCGAACTGCTCCAGCCCATCATGGAGAGGGTTACGGCGGTGATCGAGGAGATCCGCGTGGAGGGCGGCTATGCGCTGATCCTCGATTCGGCGTCGCAGGCGATACTCGCTGGAGATCCGGCGCTGGACCTGACGCAGGAGGTCCTTACCAGGCTGCAGGCGGATCCCACACCTGGAGGGTGATGGGGACTGCGGGGACCTGCGGTTGCAGCCTCCGGGCGCGCGTGAGGCGTGCGTGAGGACTTCGGGCTGCCTGACGCTGCGGCAGGCCGCCGACGCGGCGGGCGGGCGCGTGCTGGGAGACGGCGATGTCGTCTTTCGCCGATTCGCGCCGGTCCACGACGCCGGGCCGAACGCCCTGGCGCTCCTGGCGGACCGACGCTACGCACGCGATTTGCGGGATTGCCGGGGGTGCGCGCTGCTGGTCTCGGAGGAGTTGTGCGACCTGGAGGGCGGGCCCGCGGACAGGGTGGTGGTGCAAGATCCCCACGCGGCGCTTCTCGTTCTGGTGCCGCTGCTCTACCCCGAGCAGGAGGTGGACCCGGGCTTGCATCCGGCGGCGACCGTCCACGACTCCGCCTCGATCCCGGGGAGCGCTGCCATCGGGCCGAACGCGGTTATCGCGGCGCGGGTCGTCCTCGGTGAGGGCGTGCGCGTCGGCGCAAACTGCGTGATCGAACGCGATGCGTCGATCGGTTCGGGTACGGTGCTCTTTCCGAACGTCACCGTCTACGCGGGCGCGGTCGTGGGGGAGCGCGTGGTCGTGCACGCGGGCACGCGGATCGGAGTGGACGGATTCGGGTACGTGACCGAAGCCGGGAAGCACAGGAAAGTGCCCCAGGTCGGGGGTTGCGTGATCGAGGACGACGTCGAGATCGGCGCCAACTGCACCATCGACCGCGGGTCCATCGGACGCACCGTGATCGGGACGGGGTCGAAGCTCGACAACCTGGTCCACATCGGCCACAATGTGCAGATCGGTGCCCGCTCCATCCTGGTCGCCCAGGTCGGCGTCGCGGGGTCGACCCGGACCGGCGAAGGCGTCGCAATGGGCGGGCAGGCCGGCCTCGTCGGACACCTCCGGATCGGGGCCGGAGCGCGCATCGGTGCGCAGGCCGGGGTTATCGGCGATGTGGCCCCCGGCGAAACGGTGTCGGGCTACCCGGCCCGTGACCACAGGAGCTACCTCAAGGCCATGGCGCTGCTCATGCGTTTTCCGGAGGTGATGCGCCGCGTGGACCGGCTGGAACGCCGCGTGGCCGAAAGGGGGGATACCCGCTGATGGCGCACGAGAAACAACATACCGTAGCCGGAGAGGTCGAGGTGCAGGGAATCGGGGTGCACTCGGGCGAGGCGGCGACACTGACCATCCGTCCGGCGTCCGAGGCCTCCGGGATCGTGTTCGTGCGGACCGATATCGAGAACGCGCCCGCGATCCCGGCGCGACTGGACAATGTCACGCGGACCGAACTCGGCATCGGGCTCGGTGCCGACGGAGTCGAGGTGCTCACCGTGGAGCACGTCCTCGCGGCCCTTGCGGCGGCCGGGGTCGACAACGCCCGGCTCGAACTGCACGGCCCCGAAGTGCCGATTCTGGACGGCAGCTTTTCGCCCTATCTCGAGGCGCTCGGACGCGCGGGGCGAACGGCCCAGTCGCTCCCCGCGGAGATCATCGACGTTGGGGAAGCGCTCACCGTTGGCGCGGATCCCGAGGCATCGTACGTCGTCCTGCCTCGTGACGGCCTTCTCATCTCGGCCACGATCGAGTTCGACCACGGGGCCATCGGAAGGCAGCACGGTGCCTTCCGGATCGACCAGGACGGCTTCGCCCGGGATCTGGCGCCCGCACGCACCTTCGGGTTTCAGGCGGATGTGGAGGCCTTGCGCGCGCGGGGCCTGGCGCGGGGGGCCTCGCTGGAAAACACCGTTGTGCTCGGCGAGGACGGCGTGATGAATCCCGATCTGCGCTTCCCGGACGAGTTTCTCCGCCACAAGGTGGGGGACATCGTGGGCGATCTGGCTCTCATGGGCGCCAGACTCAACGGCCACATCGTGGCGAACCGCCCGAGTCATTCGGGCAACGTCAGGCTGGCGCGGGCCATCCGTGAGCGGCACGACCGTGGGCTGCGGGCGCACACCATCGACGTGCGCGACATCATGAAGCACCTCCCGCACCGCTACCCGATGCTCCTCGTGGACCGGGTGGTGGAATTCGACCCGGGCAAACGCATCGTCGGGCTGAAGAACGTGACCATCAACGAGCCCTTCTTTTCCGGTCACTTTCCGGACCATCCCATTATGCCCGGGGTACTCATCGTCGAGGCGATGGGTCAGGTTGGCGGCCTTCTGCTCATGGACGCGGTGGAAAACCCGGAGGACAAGGTCGTGTACTTCATGTCGCTCAACAATGTGAAGTGGCGGCGGCCGGTGGTCCCGGGGGACCAGATTCGGTTCGAGCTGACCATGACCGGTCTGCGGCGCAGCGTCTGCAAGATGAGGGGGAAGGGCACGGTGGACGGCCAGCTGGTTGCCGAGGCCGAAATGACGGCCAGGATCGTGGATCGGTGAAGGGCTCTCAAGCGGGCCGGGGAACCCGTGTCGTGCTGCACCCGACGGCCATCGTCGATCGGTCGGCCGAACTGGACGACGGCGTTGAAGTCGGCCCGTACGCGATCGTCGGTCCCTCGGTCAGGATCGGCGCCGACACCCGGGTCGGCCCGCGTGTGCTTATCGAACGCGACACCGTCGTGGGCAGCGGCTGCAGCATAGGCAATGGCGCGGTGCTGGGCACCGATCCCCAGGATCTCAAGTACGAAGGCGAGCGGACTTCCCTGGAAGTCGGCGACCGGACGGTCATTCGCGAATTCGCGACCCTCAACCGCGGCACTGCCGCGTCCGGCAGGACGGTCGTGGGATCGGACTGTCTTCTGATGGCCTACGCCCACATTGCCCACGATTGTGAACTCGGAAACCATGTCATCGTCTCCAATGCGACCAACATGGCCGGCCACGTGGTGATCGAGGACTGGGCGGTCATCAGCGGACTCGTGGCGATTCACCAGTTCGTTCGCATCGGTGCCCACTCGTTTGTGGGTGGCGCGTCCCGGATACCGCAGGATGTGCCCCCCTTCTGTCGCGTGGTGGGGAACCCCTCACCCAAACTGTATGGCCTCAACAACGTGGGACTGGAGCGCCGGGGTCTGTCAGCCGATTTCCGGCAACGCCTCAAGAGCGCGTACCGCATCCTGTTTCAGTCGGATACTGCGCTGTCCCGGGCGATTCGGCGGGTGGAGCGCCGCGAAGAGCTGATGTGCCCGGAGGTGGGTTACTTCCTTGACTTCATCCGCAACAGCAAGCGCGGCATCATCACCTGAGCCGCGGCGCCGGGCGAGTCTGCCCGCCATTGGTGTGGTCGGGGTCGGCTCGCTCGGACGACACCACGCCCGTGTGGTCCGCGACCTGGAGGGCGTAAGCCACGCGGGCGTCTTCGACGTGGACCGCGAACGTGGCCGCGCGGTTGCCGCGGCACTGGGCGTTGAGGAGCGATCGTCCCTCGTCGATCTCCTGGGGGTGGCCGACGGGGTGGTGGTGGCCGTGCCCACGAGCGCGCACGAGGCGGTGGCCATGGACGCGATCCGGGCCGGCGTTCACGTGTTCGTGGAGAAGCCGATGGCTGCCGGCATCGGGGCGGCCGACCGGATGATCGAGGCCGCCGACCGGCGGAACGTGCTGATCCAGGTCGGGCATGTCGAGCGGTTCAACCCGGTGCTCGTCGCCGCGCGGCCGCACCTGGACCGCCCGCTGTTCGTGGAGTCGCACCGGCTGTCTCCGTTCACGCGCCGATCGCTCGATGTGGCCGTCGTCCTCGACCTGATGATTCACGATGTGGACCTTCTGTGCAGCCTGATCGACCGCCCCGTGGCGGGAATGGCGGCCGCGGGGGTGCCGGTGCTCACGGGTCACGTGGACATCGCCAATGCCCGCCTGGAATTCGAGGGCGGAGCGGTGGCCAACCTGACCGCCAGCCGCGTCTCCGTCACGGGAGTCCGTAAGCTGCGGGTCTGGCAGCGCTCGGGTTACATCTCGCTGGACCTGGCCGCGGCGCGCGGGGAGTTCTTTCGGCTCAAGGAGGGCGTGTCCCTGCTCGAAGGCCCCATTCCGGCCGGGGGGATCCCGGCGGCGGCGGGGTTGTCTTCGATCGTGGAACGGATCCCCATCGTGGGAGACGGTACGGAACCCCTCGTGGCCGAACTGGCGTCGTTCCGCGACGCGTTGCGGGGACTGGCGCCGCCCCCGGTTACGGGCGAGGATGGACGGACAGCTCTTCGACTCGCCCTGGCCATCGAACAACAGATTGAGGATCATGTCGCTGATACGCGTGCGGCGGCGTCGTAAACGCGAGTGGATCGACGCCCGAAAAGGCAAGTCGCCCCAGACCCTTGTAGTGCTGCTGGTGATCGTGATCGGGATCATCTGGTATCTCGGGCGACTCTTCTGACGCCCAGGGACGTCGGGACGCTCCGCCGCGGAAGGCAGCAGGAGAAGACGGCCGGTGGGGACGAAGCGACGATTCCGATGACCCGCGCAAGCCGCCCCGGCAGGGTGATGATTCTGGCGGGCGAGGCCTCCGGGGACGCCCACGGCGCGCGCGTCGCCGCCGAGATTCGCGACCGGTGGTCTGGTGTCGAGATGGTTGGCCTGGGCGGCGACCGGATGCTGGCCGCCGGGGTTGACCTTCTCGCCGGGCTGGACCGGCTCGCGGTCATGGGGTTCGCGGAGGTGCTGCAGCGGCTGCCGTTCTTTCGGAACCTCGAGCGACGACTGAAGGGTATGCTCGACGACGGCGGGTTTGACCTCGTCCTGCCCGTCGACTATCCCGGACTGAATCTGAGAATCGCCAGGCATGCCGCCAAACGGGGGATCCCGGTGGTCTACTACATCGGTCCGCAGGTGTGGGCCTGGAAGGCGGGACGGGCCAGGGAGCTTGCCCGCATCGCGAATCGGATCGCGGTCATCCTCCCGTTCGAACCCGAACTGTACCGGACCCACGGTGGCAGAGCCGAGTTTGTCGGCCATCCGCTCCTTGAGGACGAATCGCCCGGTGAGCCGGAGAGGCTGGCTGTCGATCTGGGTCTCGACCCGGCTCGGCCCGTGTTGGCGATGTTCCCGGGATCGCGGCTGCAGGAACTGGATCGCCACGCCGAGCCCTTTACGGGAACGGCCCTTGAACTGCAGCGACGCGTTCCGGGCCTTCAGACCGTGGTGAGCAAGGTCCCGTCCCTCCCCCGAAGTGCCTATCGGCCGTTCCCGTTCCCCCTGACCGAGGATGGCCGGTCCCTGAGGGCATTGGCGATGGCCGGGCTCGTCAAGTCCGGCACGAGCACGCTGGAGGCGGCGCTCGCGGGAATGCCGTTCGTGGTGGCCTACCGCACCCATCCCGTGACGTATTTCCTGGCGCGGCGTCTCGTCCGCGTGCCACACATCTCGCTCGCGAACCTGGTGGCGGACAAACGGGTGGTGCCCGAGTTCATTCAGCGCGCAGCCGCGCCCGGCACCCTGGCCGACGCGATCGAGCCGCTCCTGGACACCGGGTCCCCGGTGCGCCGCAGCACCCTGGCGGGCCTCGCGCGCGTGCGCGCCGCACTCGGATCGAAGGGCGCGAGCTCCAGAGTCGTAGATTTAATGGAGGATGTCCTGCGCGAGGTGCGGTGTTGCGAGGCACAGGCGTGATCACGGCATGGGCGCGGACACGCTTGCGAGGCCTCTGGGCCAACGCGAGTCCTTCGGGCGCCGACCGGCTGCTCGGGGGACTGTTGGCGCCGGCCGAACCCCCGTTTCGACTGGCGGTGGCGGCCAGGAATCGCTGGTACGACCGCAAACCGCCGGACTGGGCGCCCATGCCGGTCGTCTCGGTTGGCAACCTCACGGTTGGCGGTACCGGCAAGACGCCCGTGATCCGATGGCTGCGGGAATGGTTTGCCGGACTGGGAAGACGGGTGGCCGTGGTGACCCGCGGCTATGGGGCGGATGAAGTTGCGCTCTACAGGCGGTGGTTCGGACGCGGTGCCGTTCTTGTCGGGCCCGACCGGGTAGCGAGTATCGGCGCCGCCTGGAGGGACGGCTACGATCTCGCACTGATGGACGACGGTTTTCAGCACCGTCGGGCGGCCCGAGCCGCAGACATCCTCCTCGTTGCGGCCGAGGATCCGTGGGGGGTGCGCCTGCTCCCGCGCGGACCGTACCGGGAGCCTCTCACGTCGGCCGGGCGCGCCACGCACATTTTCGTGACCCGGAGAACCTCGGAGCCGTCCGCTGCGGATGCGTGGATTGCCAGGCTGTCGCGGATTGCGCCCCACGTGAGCGCTTCCCGGATCGAGTTGCGGATGGACGGATGGCACGACCTGGCCTGGTCGCCGGCGGAGCCGCCCGCGGGCGACGTGCTGGCGGTGTGCTCGATCGCGCGTCCGGAGGCGTTCGCGGCCGGCCTGAGGGAACTGCTGCCGCATTCGGATGTGCGCCTGGCCGCTTTTCCCGACCATTACCGATTCGGGCGCCGGGACATCGCGAAGCTGTTGCGGCAACGCGACGGGAGAGCGGTGGTCTGTACCGCGAAGGACGCACAAAAGCTGGCGGCCTTTCCGGGCTTTGCACGCCGCTGCGTCACGGTGGGGTTCAGCGTGGTGGGTGAGCCGCCGGATCCGCTCTGCGGCATGTTGACCTCGCTGGTCCGGGACTCATGAAAGTCTCGGTCGTCGTGGTCGGGAAGGCCCGGGGCCTCGGGTCCGTGCTCGCGGAATACGAGTCTCGCGCGGCGCGCTATTGGCGGCTGGAGGTTGTGGAGGTGTCTCAGGCGCGTGGCAGGGTTGCCGGGCAGGTGCTGGGAAAGGAGGCGGAAGCGATCAGGTCCAGGCTGCGGCCGGGATTTGTACGGGCGGCATTGACCCGCGGTGGCCAGCCGTGGTCGTCGGTGGAACTGGCACGATGGCTCGAGCGGTTGTCGCAGGGACCTGAAAGGGGCGTACACTTCCTGATCGGCGGAGCGTTCGGCCTTGCCGATGACCTCAGACGGGAGTGTGACGCCACCCTGTCCCTTTCGTCATTCACGCTGCCGCACGATTTTGCGCGGCTGGTGCTCATGGAACAGCTGTACCGGGCGGGAACCATCCTCCGGAACGAACCCTACCACAAGGGACCGAAGTGAAGCGCACCCCGTGGTATCGACACTGGTTCGGTGACGAATACCTGGCTCTTTATCCGCATCGGGACCGGGCGGAGGCGCGTCGGGCCGTCGCCCTGCTGCAGGACGCGACCGGGCTGGGGCCGGGTACCCGCGTGCTCGACCTCGGATGCGGGGCGGGCAGGCATCTGGAGGAAATGGAGCGGATCGGCTACCGTGCGACCGGACTCGACCTCTCCCGACCCCTGATCGAAGCGGCCCGCAGGTCCGTCCCCCGGGCGCACCTGGTGCGTGGCGACATGAGACAGCCGCCCTTCCGCACGGATTCGTTCGACGTGGTGACGTCCTACTTTACTTCATTCGGCTATTTCGACGACGAGGACGAGGATCTGGACGTATTGCGCGAGGTACGGAGGGTTCTGAAAGCCGGAGGACGGTTCCTGCTCGACTTCCTGAATGCGGACCATGTCGTCGCCAACCTCAAGACCGAAGACCGGCGCATGGCATCCGGTACCGACGTGGTCCAGGAGAGAAGGCTTGTGAACGGCGGACGCATCGTCGAGAAGCGGATCACGCTGACATCCACCGACGGTTCGTCGCGCAGGGAGTTCGTCGAACGCGTGCGGCTCTACCGCCCGCGCGAACTGACTTCAATGTTGCGATCCTCGGGGCTGGTTCCGGGTCCCAGCTTCGGCGGCTACGACCGGACACCGTTCTCGGGCGCCGCAACGCGGTACATTCTGGTCGCCAGGGCGGCTGGATGACGGCGTTGCGACGCGCCGGGAGGTGCGCCGCGCGGCTTGATGCCGGCACGGGGAGGCGCGCGTAGTGGACCTGCGACTCCTTGCCCGGCCCCTCGGGGGCTCGCGTCTGGTCCGGGACTACCTTGAAGGGTCGGCCACGGCATCGCCGTTCTACCGGGGCGCCCCCGAGCACGCCAGTGCCTATCGGACCAAGGCTCGCGAGCTGAGCGAAGGGGCCGACCCCGGCAGGCTCTCCTCCGCGGCGGACGTCGTGCGTCCAGCCGGACCGCGCGGAAAGGCCGCGCTTCGTGAGGTGGTCGAGCAGGGAGGGTTTTTCGTCACCACGGGACAGCAGCCCGGTCTTTTCGGCGGTCCGCTGTACAGCCTCTATAAGGCGCTGACCGCCGTTCGGCTGGCCGAGGAGCTGGAGCCGGTCGTTGGTCGGCCCGTCATGCCGCTGTTCTGGATTGCCTCCGACGACCATGACTGGGCCGAGGCGAACCATGCCCATGTCATCGATCTCGGGAATCGCCTGCACCGCATCACGGTGGGTCCGTCCGCGGATCCGGCGCCTCGGGCTCTCGGCCGGATTCGGCTGGGTGATCGCGGCGCGGACGCTCTCGCCGAGTTATCCGCCTGCTTTCCTCGCAACGACTACCGCGACGGTTACCTGGATCTGTTGCGCGAGGCGTACCATTCCGGGTCCACGCTGGCTTCCGCCTACGCGGACCTGATGGCGATGTTGCTGCGGGACACGCCGGTGGGGCTGGTAGACGGTGCCGGCGCACGGCTGAAGGAGCTGGCACGGCCCATCTTGCGGGCTGAAGCCGAGGATCCATTGGCGAGCGAAGATGCGTTGACGGAGACCGCCGGACACCTGACATCCTCCGGGTACAGGCTCCAGGTGCCTCTGGCCCGGGGGGCCACGAACCTTTTTTTCGACACGCGCCAGGGCCGAGACAGGCTTCTCGGGGCAAACAGCGGGTTCAGGCTGCGGCGCTCCGGCCGCGAGTTCTCCCGCCGTCGCATTCTCGGTGCCATCGACGAGTCGGTCGACCTGGTGTCTCCCAATGTGCTGCTGCGTCCGGTGGTCGAGGGATTCGTATTCCCCACGCTCGCGTACGTCGCGGGACCTGGCGAGATTGCGTACTTCGGCCAGTTGTCCGCGCTGTTTCGTCGCCATGGCGTCGGGATGCCCGTGGTCACGCCCCGCGCGTCCCTGATGGTCGTCGAGAGGAAGGTCGCCAGGGTCATCGAGAAGCTGGGCGTGACGGTCGACGATGTCCGCGACGGCGACCGGCTCCAGGCGAGGTTCGCGCGGGACGGAATGCCGGAGGACCTGAAGGAAGGCCTGAAAGGCTGGCGAAAGGGGCTCGAGTCGCGCGCTCGCGAAGTGTCGGCCGCATCCGCCGCAATCGACCCGGTGCTGCAGGGCGCGGTGATGAAGGCGCGAAACTCCGGTCTGGCGGCCCTCGGCGCGCTCGAAAAGAAAGTCATCCGGGCCATCAAGCGGCAGAGCGAGACCGTTGCGAGCCAGATTGCCAAGGCCGGAGTCAATCTGTGGCCGGGCGGAAAGCCCCAGGATCGTGTACTGAGCCCGTTGCAGTACACCATGCGATACGGCCCGGATTTCGTCGTCATGCTTCGCGACAGGATCCGCGTACTGGCCGGCGAGGCCGCCCTGGAGCCGACAGGGTCTTTGCCACGCTCGGACGAAACGCCATAGCTTTACGACATGCTTGTATTGATCGCCGTGCTTGTGCTGCTGATCCCGATCCTCGCAATCGTGCTCGATTCCGATGTGGGGAAGGCGATCGCGCGCCGCCTTGAGCGCAAGAACCTGAGGGAAGGCGATGGTGTCGTGCACGATCGCCTGGTGTACCTCGAGAGTGAACTGGAACGCATTACGGGCGAAGTAGGCCGCCTGGACGAAGAGAACCAGTTCTTCCAGAAGCTCCTTGCCGACCGCTCCGAACGCAGGTCGTTGCCGGCCGATGCCGGCGACGAGGCCCCCGACCCGGAGCATTAGGGTGACGTCCCGGAAACATCGCGGGCATTCGAGCACGCGAATCTCCGGGGCACGTCACCGGCAGCCCGTGGACTGCTAGCGGCGACGGAGTCTTGGCTGCCTCAAGCGTAGCATCCGGCATCCTGATCAGCCGCGTCCTCGGTCTGGTGCGCGGACGGGTCTTCGCCCACTACTTCGGGACCGGAAACCTGGCGGATGCGTGGACCGCAGCCCTGCGCATCCCGAATGTCATCCAGAACCTGCTGGGCGAGGGAAGCCTCAGCGCTTCGTTCATCCCCGCCTATGTGCGGTTGCTGGAAGAGGGGAGGGAACGCGAGGCCGGGCGCGCCGCCGGCGCCGTGCTCGGGCTGCTCGCCGTGACGGCGGGTGCCATGGCGGCTCTGGGAACCTGGGCCGCCCCGTATCTGGTCTCGGTGCTGACCGTCGGATTCGCAAGCGACGGCAGGGCGGAGATCGTCACCGCGCTGCTTCGCCTTCTGTTCCCGATGGCGGGGCTGCTCGTCGTGTCCGCGTGGGCCCTCGGCGTTCTCAACAGTCATCGGCGCTTCTTTGTTTCCTACGTGGCCCCGTCGCTATGGAACCTCGCCATGATCGTGGCAATGGTGGCGGCGGCCGGACGGGGGATGGCGGGCGTCGACCTCCTGACCGCACTGGCCTGGGGAGCCCTCGCGGGCGGGGCGCTGCAACTCCTCTTCCAGCTGCCCTTCCTGATACGACATCTGACGCACGTGACGCCCTCGCTCGACGCCAGGTCGGGGCCGGTGCGGGAGGTCGTGCGCAATTTTCTGCCGGCCGTCGCGGCCCGGGGGGCGGTGAACATCGGCGCGCTCATCGACCAGAACCTGGCGACGCTGCTGGCGGTCGGCGCCGTAGGACTGATGGGGTACGCGCAGCCGCTCTACATCCTGCCCATTTCACTGTTCGGAATGTCGATTGCGGCATCGGAGTTGCCGGAACTGTCCCGGGATCGCATGGCCGGTGTCAGCGCGGTTCGCGACCGGACCGAGCAAGCGGTCGCCCGGGTTCTGTTCTGGCTGGTCCCCGTGACCGCGGGGTACATCCTCTTCCGCGAGGAATGCATGGTGGTGTTCCGGTCCGGGGCGTTCGGCGCCGACGACGCAGCGGCCGCGGGCCTGGTCCTGGCCGCCTACGCGCCGGGACTGCCGGCTTCGGGTGCATCGCGGGTGCTCTCGTCAGCGCTCTACGCCTTCGGCGATACCCGGACCGCGGCCCGCATCTCCTACCTGCGGATCCTGATCTCGGCAGCCGTCGGCGCGTCGCTGATGTTTCCCTTCGACCGGTTCGTCGTGGGCGGCCTCGGCATGGGAGCGGCCGGCCTCGCCGCCGGAGCCTCGGCAGGCGCATGGCTGGAGTTCCTGCTCCTCCGCCGGGAACTCCGGGGGCGTCTGGCGGGGATATCGCTGGGCGGCCGCCATGTGCGCGTCTACCTTCTCGCGGCGGCGGTTGCGGTCGGCGTGGGCCTGGCCATCCGCGCGGCACTTCCTTCCGTGGGCCCGATCGTCCAGGCCGGCGCCACGATCGGCCCCGTGGCCGTTGTCTACCTGTTCCTGACCCATCGGCTCGGGTTCTCATTCACGAGGCCCGGGACCCGGCGTCGGGGGTAGTTCCGGGTGAAGCGCGGCATCCCGTTCGATTCCCGGCACGTGGCGGGCCTCCCGGCGGGGCCCGGCGTCTACATGCTCCGTAGCGCCCAGGGGGAGATTCTCTACATCGGCAAGGCCAAGGCGCTGCGTCTGCGCGTGCGGTCGTATCTGGGGCAAACGGGCGCGACGGAGATCAAGACGGCCGAATTGGCCCGTCAGACCGCCACGGTGGAGACACTGGTCGTGGGCTCGGAGGCGGAGGCTCTGATACTCGAGGCCAATCTCATCAAGGAGCACCGGCCCCGCTTCAATATCCAGCTCCGCGACGACAAGAGGTACCCCTACATCAAGATCACGGTCAACGAACCCTTCCCGCGCGCCTACGTCACCCGGCGGATCCGCCAGGATGGCGCCCGGTATTTCGGACCGTTCGTCTCGGTGGGGCGGGTGCGCCGCGCGCTCGAGCTGGTGAAGCGCGTGCACGGCGTGCGGTCCTGCCGCTACGACCTTCCCGGCGAAGCGCCGGCGCGACCGTGCCTGGACCATCACATCGGCCGATGCGCCGCCCCGTGCGTCGGTCTCCAGACCGCAGAGGACTACGGCCGCATGATCGCAAGGGTCGTCCGCATCCTCTCCGGCGACGTCGGCTCCATCCAGGCAGAGGTTGAGGCCCAGATGCAGGGGGCATCCGCCGCAATGGACTTCGAACGGGCGGCTCAGCTGCGTGACGTGCTCGCCGGGCTTGACGGGATTGCACGCCAGCAACGGGTCCAGAAGGTGGGTGGAGGGGACCAGGACGTCCTGGGAATCGCCCGGGACGCGGGCATTGCCGCCGCCGTTACGCTGCACATCCGCCGGGGGATGCTGATCGGGCGGGACACACAGGTCATGACCGGCACCGAAAGAGAGGGCGACGCCGACCTGGTCGCGCGTTCGGTCTCGCACGCGTACTTGTCCAGCGGTTCCCGCGCGCTCGAACAGCTTCCCGGTGAAGTGCTCCTTCCCGTGGACTTCCCGGATCGAGGGCTGCTGCAGGAGATCCTGAGCGATCAGGCATCCCGCCGAGTCGTCGTGCGCCTGCCGAAGAGGGGTGCGAAGGCCCGCCTGATCGAGCTGGCGGTCGCCAACGCCAGGCATGCCCTCGAAGATCGCATCAGAACCGGAAGAGTCTCCCCGATGCGTACCGACGACGTGCTCTACGAGCTTCAGGAGAAGCTGGGATTGAAGGTCGTGCCGCGGCTGATCGTGTGTTTCGACATCTCGCATACACAGGGGTCGGAGACGGTTGGGAGCGCGGTTCTGTTCGAAAACGGGGAACCCAGGAAGTCGGGATACCGCCACATGAAGATCCAGACGGACCGGGGCAACGACGACTGCCAATCGATGGCGGTAGCCGTGCGCCGGTACTTTGCCAGGCTGGCCGCTGGCGAGGGTCCGCTGCCCGACCTCGCGGTGATCGACGGCGGCCGCGGACAGCTCGCCGCCGCGCGGGAAGCGCTCACCGCGCTGGGCGTCCGGGACGTGGCGCTGGCGGCACTCGCAAAGAGGGAAGAGGTCGTCTTCCTGCCGGGCGAACCTGACGGGCTTCGTCTGCCGCGGACCGCTCGGTCGCTGCACCTGTTGCAGCGGGTTCGCGACGAAGCGCACCGCTTCGCCGTGCGGTACAACCGCAAGCTGCGCTCGCGCCGCACCGTGCGTTCCGCGCTGGGCGACATCCCGGGGATCGGCCCCGCCAGACAGCGAGCGCTGCTGTCGCGTTTCGGATCCCTGCGAGGTGTCAGCGAGGCGACGCCCGCGGAGATCGGCCGCATACCGGGATTCAGCGAGGCCATGGGAGCCCGCATTCTGACGTATCTGAGGCGTGCGCACGGGTAATCGCGGCTCGCTCTCCGGCGTCCCGAAGCCCTTTGACCCGGGCCCCGCCCATCAATATACTTCCTGCTTGGCTGCACCCGCTTTCCGGTCTTGCCGCGAGAGTGGGCCGCTTGGTTCTGAAGACCTCAGGAGGTTCTCGTGAACAGGTCCAGATTCGGACTATCTTTGGCCGTCGCTGCTGCCCTGACCCTTTCCGGCTGCGCCTCGGGCGGCGGTGGGGGAGGCGGGGGCGGGGAGGAAGGGAATCCTCCCAGGGAGAACGACGACACCCGTAGTGCGGAGTTGTTCCTGACCCAGGCGGAAACGCTTGGCGACCCCGCTCGCTTCCAGGACGCCCTCGGCGCGGCCATGGCGGCGATCATGGAAGACTCGACGAACTCGCTTGGCTACTTCCAGGCGGGCAGGGCGCAGATCGGTCTGGGGGATCACGTGGCCGCCGACACGCTCCTCGAGATGGCAATGGAGCTGTATCCCGCGTACGAGCAGGACGTTCGCATCCAGCGGGAGTCGGCGTGGATCGCACTCTTCAACATGGCGATCGACCCACTCGACACCGGCGACAGCGACGCGGGCATAGGGTACCTCGAGGCGGCGGAGGTGATCTTCCCGGGTCAGCGCCCCGAAGCGCTGATCAATCTTGCGGTGACCTACAACCAGGTCGGGCGGGTCGAAGATGCCATCGAGGCCTTCGGCCGCGCCCTGGCAATCATCCGCGGACCGCGGATGCAGGAGGCGGACAGTGTGACGGCGGCGAGCTGGGCGGAAAGCGAAATGAACGTGTCCTTCAACCGGGCGATGTTGTTGAGCCAGGTGGAACGCTACGACGAGGCGATCGCCGAGTACGAGGTCTTCCTCGAAGGGAATCCGGGGGATGTCTCAGCGCTTTCCAGCCTGGCCTCGGTGCTGTCCGAAGCCGGTATGGCCGACTCCGCGCAGGCGATCTACGACAACCTGCTGTCGGGCGCCGAACTGGGCATGAGGGAACTCTTCAACGTCGGCGTGGGGCTGTATGGAGCCCATGTGTACGACCGTGCCGCCGAGGCCTTCCGACAGGTGGCCGAGGTCGCTCCGGAAAACCGTGACGCCGTGTTCAACCTGGCGCAGTCGCTGTACGAATCCGGCAACTGGGACGAACTGATTCCGGTTGCCCGCGAACTTGTGGAACTCGATGGCTACAACCCCGACAGCTACACGATTCTGGCCCAGGGGCTCGTCGAGACCGACCAGAGCCAGGAGGCGGTTCAAGTACTCCAGACCCGGGAGGGACTCGCTTTCCGAATCGAGGACAGTTCGCTTGCGCCTCGCACGTCGGGCGGCGGCGCAGTCTCCGGGCAGCTCGTCAACAACACCCTCAACCCGGGCACGGTCGTGACGATTCGGGTGCACTTCAATGGTGAGGACGGTGCCGAAATCGGGGCCATCGACATCCGGGTGACGGCTCCGGAACAGGGGGCCGCCGAGTTGTTCCGTGCCGACCTGACCAGCGAGGAGAGCGCTCTCGGATACTACTACGAGGTGGTGAGTCCCAGGTGAGGACACCTCGCCGGTAGCGAGTGCGCGCGGGAGTAGCTCAGTCGGTAGAGCATCAGCTTCCCAAGCTGAGGGTCGCGGGTTCGAGTCCCGTCTCCCGCTTGCCGGTCGCCGGGGGGTCTGCGGTCGCTCTCCGGCGGCCGTCAGGCCGTTACTCGCTGACGCCCGGTGGCGCCGGTTCACGGTCCCGGCTTACCTTGTGGACAGGTCAGACAGGTATCCGATCAGGAGCCGAACGGTCAATCTCAGCCGGAGGTGCACGATGCGCCGCGGAGTACTGGTAGCCAGCCTGTTGTTTCTCGCGGCGGCCACGCCGGTCGTCGCTCAGACTTCCGCCGAAGAACTCGCGCGCCGGATCGCGTCGGCCCGAGAAATGGGCGCAGAGGTCAACACGGTCCTTCGCGGCGCCTCGGCGGCCCGTCTGCTGGGCGATTTCTCTACTGCATCGGAGTTGATGGACAAGGCCACGGTTGCGCTCGAGCAGGCGGACAATGCCTGGGTGACCGAGATGATCTTTCAGGCGCTCGCCGCCGGGAGGGGATCGAATGGCATGCAGCGCGCATTTCGCGAGGCCCGCGAGCGGATCCGGATGTCGCCGCAAGAGATCGCGTCGGTGACCAATAACTTCCCGTCCCTGCTGCTGGGGGGCGAGTTCGATGAAATGATCCTCCGGTTCTCTCCGGATCACCCGGATCCGGAGTATCGATGCGCCTGCCTTGCCGAGAAGGCGTGGGTGCACAGGGTGGCTGGCCGGCTGCACGATTCGCGGACTCTGTGGGGCGAACTCGTGTCCGCCTGGGACCGCAATCCCCTCGAATTCTCCAGCCAGGACGCGCAGGCGAACTGGCAGGGGCAGTACGCGCGCAACCTGGCCCGCGCCGGCCGCACCGCCGATGCCCGCGCGGCCCTCGCCAAGGCGATGTCGATGCCGGTCAGCGACGACGAACGACCTGCTGTGCAACGCCGCTGGGCGCAGACGTACGCGGAGCTGGGCGACGTGGAGGAGGCGGTCGAGCTCCTCGAGCCCCTGATCGGAAGCTCCACGCTGGTCACCGTAAGCAGCCTCTCCACAAGGTACACCTGGGAGCCGGTGAGGAGTCACATCGTCTTCCAGGAGATGCTTTCCAGGCACCGCTAGACGCATTGCGGACGCGGCTTCGCCCGGCGCCGACACGTTCGGGCGGAGCCGGGCGAGGAACGCGCGCCGGTTTCTGCGAAGGGTTGCAGCACTTTGGTACGAATCGGAGAGATCGGTCCGGGAACGATCGCGGAGGCGCTTGAGCTTCGGATCGGGACGCGGATCCTGACCGTGAACGGGGAACGGGTCCTGGACGGGCTCGATTTCATGTTCCGTACGGCCGAGATCGAGATCGAGATCGAGACGGTCGGTCCGGACGGCGGTCCCGTCGTCTACCAGATCTCGCGGGACCCCTCCGAGCGCCTCGGAATCGTGCCGGCGCGGGACAAGATCCGCGAGTGCGCGAACGAGTGCGTCTTCTGTTTCATCGACGGCAACCCCCCCGACGCCCGCGCGCCCCTGTGGCTGCGCGACGACGACTTCCGCCTGTCATTCACGTTCGGCAGCTACGTCACCTTGACCAACCTCGGTCCCCGCGGTCTCCGGAGGCTTGTGGACCAGCGCATTTCGCCACTGTATGTGAGCGTGCACGCGACCAATCCGGCCGTCCGCGTTCGGCTTCTCAAGAACGAGCGTGCGGGGTTGCTCATGGAACAGCTGACGGAACTCCTGGACGCGGGGCTGGAGGTGCACACGCAGGTGGTTCTGTGTCCGCAGTGGAACGATGGCCCGGAGCTCGATCGCACCATACGGGAACTTTACGCACTGGGCGAGGGCGTCCTGAGCCTGTCGGTCGTTCCCGTCGGTCTGACCCGCTACAACCTCAACCGTCCGGTGCGCCTGCTGGACGCCGCCGAGGCCGAAACGGCAATTCTCCAGACCGAAGCGATCCGGCAACGGGCGCTGGCGAATCGCGGACACCATTGGTGCTACGCGGCGGACGAGCTCTTCCTCATCGCGGGCAGGGAGGTGCCACCGGGCCGCTACTACGACGACTGGCCGTTGCTGGAGAACGGGGTCGGAGCGCTCAGGTCGCTCCTGGACGGGTTCGAGACGGGCAAGGGCCGCCTGTCCCCGATCGACGGGGTGGAGCGCGTGCGAATCGTCACCGGAACGTCGATGGGCCCCTTCTTCGAGCGCATGTCGGCTGCGATCGCGACGCGGATGGAGTGCGCCGTGGAAGTGCTCGTGGCCGAGAACCGGTACTTCGGCCCCAGCGTAACGATTGCGGGCCTGCTGCCCGGCGCGGACATCCTTCGGGCGGCGTCCGACTCCACCGGGGGCGACCTCGTCCTGTTGCCCGGCGAGGCCCTCAACGACGACGGCCTGTTCATTGACGGCGTCCCGCTCTCCGAGGTAGCCGCGCAGCTGTCTCCCGCGATTGTGCGGAGCGGGATCGAGGTCGTCGAGACCCTGGCCGCCCCGTGAGTCTCCCCGTCGTCGCGGTGGTGGGGAGGCCCAATGTGGGGAAGTCCACCTTTTTCAACCGGGCAATCGGACGCCGGGTCGCGATCGTGGACGACACGCCCGGCGTGACCCGGGATCGCAATTTCGGCCAGGCCGACTGGACGGGAAGGGACTTTTTTCTGGTCGATACCGGCGGTGTTGTCGAAGGTTCGGACCGCACGATCGACCGGCTGATCCGGGGGCAGGCGATGACCGCCGTGACGGAGGCCGATGTCGTCGTGTTCCTCGTGGATTCCCGGGCGGGGGTTCACCCGCTGGACCAGAAGCTCGCCGAAGTGTTGCGCCGGGCCGACAAGCCGGTCCTCCTGGCCGTGAACAAGGTCGACAACCTTCCCACGGAGCAGACCCATCTTGACTTCTGGGAGCTCGGCATGGGCGAGCCCCACCCCGTCAGCGCGATCTCCGGCCGGGGCTTCGGCGACCTTTTCGACGCGCTGATCCCTCTTCTCCCGAACCAGGACGGGCCCCCGGCGCCCGACGACCTGCGTGTCGCCGTGATCGGAAAGCCCAACGCCGGGAAGTCTTCGCTGGTGAACCGGCTCTTCGGCGGGGACCGGGTTCTGGTGAGCGATGTCCCGGGCACCACGCGCGATCCGGTCGACCTGCCCATGAAGTACCACGGGCTCAACCTGACATTCGTCGATACGGCGGGGCTCCGTCGCCACGCACGCATGAAGGATTCGATCGAATACTACTGCAGCCTGCGAACCGCGCGAGTGGTGCGCGAAGCGGATGTCTGCGTGGTCGTGGTGGACAGCGCCGAGGGACTCCACGTGCAGGACGTCAAGGTGGCGGAGACGGCGTGGGACGCCGGATGCGGGGTCGTGCTGGTGTGCAACAAGTGGGACCTCGTGACAAAGGACACGCGCACCGCGGCTGAATTCGAGCGCGATGCCGCTCGCAGGGCTCCGTTTCTTGGCGACGTCCCGTTCCTGTTCGCCTCCGCGCTGACGGGACTCCGTATCCGCAAGGCCCTCGACCTCGTGGTCGAAGTGGCGGACCGGCGCAGGCAGCACATCGGCACCGCGCAGGTCAACGAGGCCGTCCAGACCGTGGCTCGCCGCCAGCCGCCCCCACACGCCCGCGGACGACAGGTCAAGCTGAAGTACGCCACGCAGGCCCGTACGGTGCCGCCGACCTTCATCGTGTTCTCCAACCTCCCCGACCAGATTCCCGCGCACTACAGGCGCTATATCGTCAATTCGCTGCGCTCCACATGGGACTTCACGGGGGTCCCGATCCGCCTGCGGCTTCGCAAGAGCGGCGAGTGACGCGCGACCGCACCGTACGTTCCGGCGTGCGGCCAGGCCGCCATCCGCACAGTCTGGATTCGAATGCCCCGTTGTGGTAACGTCGTGGGGAGAAGCGGCCGGGTTGTTGGCGTGATCCAGTCCGCCGCGTCATTCCGCTTGTTCGAGGTACCGTGACAACCCCACTGCTCCTGACCCTGGCGGCCTATGCCGCGGGCGCCGTCCCTTCGGCCTTCTGGGTCGGGAGACTCGTCTACGGCAAGGATCTGCGGACGCTTGGCAGCTGCAATCTCGGGGCCACGAACGTCTTCCGCGTCCTGGGGTGGCGGCCGGCGATCGTTGTGATGATCGTCGATGTCTTCAAGGGGTTCGCGCCCGTCTGGTGGTTCCCCGGTCTGGACGGCCAGGGCTCGGCGGTCTGGCCGGTCATCTACGGGGCGGCGGCAATCGTGGGCCACGTCTATTCCTTCTGGGTCGGCTTCAAGGGAGGGAAGGGAGTCGCGACGAGCGCCGGCGTGTTGGTCGCCATCGCGCCGGTGGCTGCCCTTGCGGGACTGGGGGCCTGGCTCGTGGCCATGGCGGTCACCCGCACGGTGTCGATCGCCTCCATGGCTGCGGCGCTTGCGGTCGGGATCATGGGAATCGTGATGCCGGGTGTCGACCTGCCCGTCCGGCTCTTTCTCGGCTTCATCGCAGTGTTCGTGATCTGGGCCCACCGCTCCAACATCCGCCGCCTGCTGGCGGGGACCGAGCCCCGCATGGGGGACGGGAGCGACGGCGGCGACCGTGGCGAGAGCACGTGACGCACCAGCACAGGGTCGCGGTGATCGGCGCCGGCGCCTGGGGAACGGCCCTCGCGAATCTTCTTGTCGGCTCGGGTGCGGCGGTCCGGCTGTGGGCGCGCGAGCCCGAGGTCGTGGCCTCGTTCGCCGAGACCGGCCGAAACGCGCTCTATCTCGATGGTGCCGATCTGGACCCCCGCCTGTCCGTCACCAACTCGATGGCCCGGGCCCTGAGCGGGACCGAAACGGTGGTATGGGTGTGTCCGGTGCAGTACTCGGCTGCGGTCCTGGCCGACGCCGCCGGGCTGATCCCGCCGGAGGCCACGGTGGTCAGCGCGTCCAAGGGGATCGAAGTTGCCACGCTGCGCCGCATGGACGAGATCTTTGCCGCCGCACTGCCGCCGGAGCAGTCGAGGCGGCTGTGCGTGCTGTCCGGGCCGAGCTTTGCGCGCGAGGTGGTCGCCGGAGCACCCACGGTGGTGGTGGTTGCCAGCCGCGACGAAGGCTCCTGTCTGCGTGCCCAGGCACTGTTCCAGACCGACCGTTTTCGCGTCTACACGAATTCGGACGTCGTCGGCGTGGAGTTGGGCGGGGCGCTCAAGAACGTGATTGCGCTGGCCGCGGGCGTCGCGGCCGGCCTGGAGCTGGGGCACAACGCCGTGGCAGCGCTGATGACCCGCGGGATCGCCGAGATGACGCGCCTGGGCGTCGCGCTCGGCGCCCAGCCCGCTACGTTCGCGGGCCTCGCCGGCATGGGCGATCTTGTATTGACCTGCACCGGGGGCCTGAGCCGCAACCGCACGGTGGGCGTGCAGCTTGGACAGGGACGCTCCATGAGCGATATCATGGGCAACGCACGGACGGTGGCGGAAGGGGTCGCGACCGTGCGGGCGGTTCACGAATTGGCGCGGAAACTCGGCGTCGAGATGCCCGTCTCGGCCGAGGTTTACGGGATTGTCGCGGAGGGTGCAGACCCGATGGAGGCGTTGCACCGTCTCATGACCAGGGAACCGAAATCCGAGAACCCGGATTTCCTCAACTTCGGGGAAGGGAGCTGACCGTGGAACCGATCGCTCGCAAAACGTACTACTCGATCGGTGAAGTCAGTAATCTGACAGGACTTAAGGCGCATGTTCTCAGGTACTGGGAGACCCAATTCGACATCCTGTCCCCGACAAAGAACCGTGGCGGGAGCCGGGTGTATCGCATGCGGGAGATCGAGACGATCCTCCTGGTCAAGCACCTGCTCTACGAAAAGCGCTTCACTATCGAGGGCGCGAAGCGCGAATTGCAGGAGATGCGCCGATCGGGCAAGGTCGAGGAGGCTCGTACGCTTCACGCCGAGCCCGCGGTCCTGACCTCGATCAAGGAGGGTCTCGCGGAGCTGCGCGAAGTGCTGACGCTTCCGCGGGCCTGAGCCCCCGGGTTTTCCCGGTGCGCATTCTCTGCACGAACGACGATGGCTACCTGTCCCCGGGGATTCGTGTGCTTGCCGAGGCCGCGCGCGGTATCGGCACCGTCGATGTCGTCGCCCCGGACCGCGAACAGAGTGCGTCCAGCAGCGCGCTCACGCTTCATCGTCCCCTGCGCAGGCGCAAGACGCCCGACGGGGCCATCATCGTCGACGGAACGCCCACGGACTGCGTGATCCTGGCCGTCAGCGAGTTCCTCGGCGAGCTTCCCGACCTGTGCGTCTCGGGAATCAATCACGGACCGAATCTGGGCGAGGATGTGCTGTACTCGGGAACGGTCGCGGCCGCGATGGAGGCGACCATCCTGGGAATCCCGTCCGTGGCCTTTTCGTACGTGGGGCAGGGGATCGAAGAGGTCGAGGGGTGGCTGCCCGTAGTGACGCGGCTCCTGGAGCAGATCGTCGGAAACGGAATCCCGAAACACGAGCTCCTGAACGTGAACCTGCCGTCCCTGCCTCCCTCCGAACTGCGCGGCGTGCGCGTGACGAACCTGGGAAGGCGCAGGTACAGGGACGCGATCACCCGGGCACCCGATCCCTCCGGCCGTGAGTACTACTGGATCGGCGGCGGTGACCCCCACTGGAACGGAGGTCCGGAGGCCGACTTCCGCGCGGTGCGGGACGGATACGTGTCGGTCACGCCCCTTCACCTTGACCTCACGAGCTACTCGCGCCTGGACGACGTTCGGGGGTGGAATCTCGAAGCGCCATGAGGCACTGGCTCGGCAACGCCGCGCGCGGCTTCTGCATGGGCCTGGCGGATGTGGTTCCCGGCGTCTCCGGGGGAACGGTGGCGCTGATCCTGGGGATCTATCCCCGGCTGGTCGACGCCGTCGGCAGCCTGGGCGCCGCCATGCTCCGACGGATCCGTACCCGGACGTTCCGTACTGCCCTGGGGCGGGGACTGCGGAACCCGGCCGGGCCTGGTGAGGGTCCGGAGGGAGTCGACGCGCGCCGGATCCTGCTGTTGCTGTCCGTGGCCGCCGGCATAGTACCTGCGATCATGGCGGGTTCGCAGGTGATTCCGTCCCTGCTGAGCGCGTACCCGGCAGAAATGAGTGGGCTGTTCCTGGGGATGGTCGCCGCATCGGTGATGATCCCCTTGCGGAGCATCGAGCATTGGCGGCCGGCAAGCTGGGCGCTCGTCCTGGGGGCTGCCGTCGCCACGGTGTGGTTCACGGGATTGCCGACATCGGTGAACCGGCTTGCGACCGGCACCGTGACGCTGGCATTTGCGCCGGCGCCCTCGGACGTGCGCCTGACCCCCGGCAACCTGACGCTCGAGGCGCCGGAGTCGGACACGCGGCCGGGCATTTCGTACGGACCGGCCCGATCGGTCATGGTGCCGGCAGGCAGCACCTCGTTGGAGCTGGAGGTCGTGGCGCGGATGGCGGGCGCCGCGGCGAACCTCCCACCGGGCTCCATCCGCGTTGCCCAGGGTCCGCTCGAAGTCTCCGCGGTATCGCAGCCCGCTCCGGCCGCCGGGGGGCGCGATCCGGGTCTTCTGTTCGTCTTCGTCGGCGGAGTGCTCGCCATATCCGCGATGACGCTTCCGGGGGTGTCGGGGGCCTTCGTGCTTCTCCTTCTGGGGCTCTATCACTTCGTCCTCTATTCACTGCGTCTGGCGATCAACCACTGGGACCCCGCCGCGCTGGCCGTGGTGCTGACCATGTGCGCCGCCATGGCGATCGGCCTGCTCACGTTCGCACGGGTCCTGAAGGGCCTGTTCGCCAGGTGGCGCGACGGCACGCTGGCCGTGCTCGTGGGCCTCATGCTGGGATCGCTGCGCAAGCTGTGGCCATTCACGGACTACACGGCACAGGGCAGGGAAGTGCTGGCCTGGCCGACCACGGGCGACCCGGCCACCGGCACGGTCGCGCTTCTGTTCGTGCTTGGCGTGGGCGCCGTGCTGGCGCTCGACGGAATGGGCCGGCGGCTGCGGCAGACCCGGGGTCGGGCGTAGGGTCCTCGCTCCTGGCCGATTGCCTGCACAGGTCGCTGTTTCCCGTTCTACCGCCTCGGTGAACGTGCCGGTCGCCCCAGGCGTGCCTCACGCAAACGGAGCCGCGCGATCATCGACAGAATCCCCACGCCGGCACCGACGACTCCCCGCAGAGTGCCTCCCACCTTGGACCGGCCGAAACGGCGCCGCAAGGCGTCTGCGGGCACCTCAACCACCCGCAGGCCATATTGGATGGCCTTGACCTGCATCTCGACCGTCCAGCCGTATGCGCGATCCTGCATGTCAAGGCGCTGCAGCGCCTCGGCGCGAATGGCGCGGTAGGGACCCAGGTCCGTCACCGCGACCCCCCACAGCAGGCGAATCAACAGGCTGGCCACCCGGTTGCCGGCCCGTTGCGGCAACGACAGCGCGCCGGGCTCCTTGCGGCCCAGCACGCGTGAGCCGATGGCCAGGTCGGCTCCGCCCGCGACGGCTTCGAGCAGCCCGAGTCCCTGCACGGCCTTGAACGACCGATCGCCGTCCGTGAAGAGCACGATGTCGACCGGACGGAGGGCCGCGAGGGCCGTCAGGCAGGCAAGTCCGTATCCGGGTGTGTCCTGTCGCACCGTTCGAGCTCCCGCCTCGCGCGCGCGGATCGCCGTCGCGTCCGTCGATCCGTTGTCGCAGACGACGAAGTCGTCGATCACCCGCGCGCCGCGGTCGTCGCACAGCGCGAGCAGATCGGCAACGACGGGCCCGATATTCTGCTCCTCGTCCCTCGCCGGCACCACCACGCCGACCGTCATTCCTGCGTACACGCCAACCGACCTTCCGTTTGATCCGGCGGGCGACCGTTCCTGCCCCGGCGCGGGCGCCGCCTCACGTCATACACCATCCGCCAGCATGATCAGGCTGTACGCCGCCGGGCGCACCCACCACGGATGCCCGAAGGGTCCGGCACGAACATATCGCGCTTCTCCAAGCGCGACCGGCTGAGGGGCGACAGCATCTGGACCCGCTCTGATCCCCGAGAGCGTCTTGTCCACGTACAAGGTGCGCAGCAGCGGCTCGTCCTAGCCGGTCTGGAACTTGTCCATCAGACCCATCCACCGCGCTGCCTCACCTCACCTCCACCTCATCCACCTCGAACGCGTAGGCCCCCACCGGCCCCTGCGCCACAAACGCCAGCCCCGCGATGATCTCCGGTGTGGCCGTCGGGAAGTCTTCCAGCTGGATCTCCAACTGGGTCCATTCCTCGGGCGCGATGAACGTCACGGTGGGCGGCGGCCCGGCCGGCTGCGCGCTGCTGATCAGCATCACGGCGTACTGCCGACCATCCCCGCGCGTGCGGAAGCGGATCACCTCCCGGCCAGAGAAGTCCACGGGCTGCATGGGCTGCGCGCCGGGCATCCAGATCACGCCCGCCCAGGGGAAGGCGAGCCCCGGAGCGATCTCGCCTGTGACCACCAGCGCGCCGTCCCGCACGCCCACGTTGACGCTTGAGGAGCCGCCGGTCATCTGGTCCGTTGTCACATCCCATGCGCCGAAACTCGCCTCGAACCCGTCCTCGAAGCCAGCGACCAGAGTTTCCGCCGGAGCGGGTGCAGTCTCGGCCTGAGGCTCGCCCCCGGCAGAGCCGACTACGCGCTCCACGAGATACCCATCCTTCCAGATCGCAACGATGTCGTGGCTGCGCGACACGTCTTCCTCGAGGTCGCCGCGCACCAGCACCAGGTCTGCGAGATAGCCTTCGGCGATCCGGCCGCGCTCCGCAACGCCGAACGCGTCCGCCGCCACCGAAGTTGCCGCCGCCAGCGCCTCTGCGCTTCCCATGCCGGCGCGTGCGAGCAGACGTAGCTCCCCGTGCATCGAGATTCCCGCCCCGGTCCCCGGGTTCGAGCTGTCCGTGCCGGCGACCAGCCGCACTCCGGCCGCGCGCAGCCTTCGGACGTTCTCCATCGCCACGTTTCCGCCCTCCGCGAGGCCACCCGGGAAACGACCGGCGAGTGTCTGCCGTTGAATCGCTGAGAGCATCGCTTCGTCGGTCTCGCGCAGCAGTTCCGCCACTGCGGTGTCCTCGGCCGAAACCATGACCGAGAGCGTCGGAACCACGAAGATGCCGGCTTCCGCAAAGCGCCGGGCGTCCTCCGCGGAGACGACCTCGTCGTGCCACACGTGCACCAGACCGTCGGCGCCGAAAGCCGTCGCCTGGAGAGCCGTTTCGAGGGTGCTCACGTGCACCACGGCGGCGAGTCCCTCCGCGTGCGCGGCCGCGATGACCGCGGCGACGGTCTCTCCGTCGAGCGACGGGATCTCCATGTCGAAGGCGCTGCCGTCCTCGTAGATGATCTTGATCCAGTCGGAGCCCTCGTCTTGGCGCGCCCTCACCCACGCCGTGGCCTCGTCCGGGCCGGTGAGCGTCTCCACGGGAATCCCGTACTGCGTGCCGTGTCCTTCGGGGGCGGTCGCCGCCATGCCGGCGGAGAAGAGGTCCGCCTCGGTGCCGCGCGCCACCTCGACGCGCGCGGCCCGGTGCGCCGCGGCGAAGGCCGGGTCCGTGGACTGGTCCAGCACCGTGGTCACCCCGAAGCGCAGCGCATCTCTCAGCGTCGAGAGGAAGCTGTGCACGTGGCCATCGATCAGCCCCGGGATCAGCGTGTGGCCCCGCCCGTCCAGGCGCGGGAGGTCCTCAGGGAGGTCGAGTCTCTGGCCGGCGTGCCGGATCCTCCCATCCTCGACCCACACGTCCCACCCCTCCCGGAAGGCCTCGCCGTCGAACGCCGTGACATCCACAATCGCGAACGTCTCCTGCGGAACTCTCCGGGCCGGATCCTCCGCGGCCTGCGGCACCGGCAGGGTCGCGAGCACGCCGATGAAGACCGCGACTCCGATCAGCAGCCAGGTCGGACTCCGGCCAATAAGATGACGAACACTCTTCATCGGGATCTCCTCATCAAAAAACCATCCGCGCGGCGGAACCCGAGCGCCGCCAACCCGAGGAATACGAGTGTTTCGGCCACCAGAACCGCCAGATGCATCGGGACCGACTGCCCGGCGTCCATGGCGATGACCTTGAGCGCGAGCTGCGCGTGGTGATAGGCGGGAAGCGCGAGCGCGATGTCCTGCATGACATCCGGGAACATGTAGATGGGGAGCCAGAGCCCGGCGAGCATGGCCATGGGGAGGAAGACAAGGTTGACCACAGCCACGGCCGAGCGTCCCCCGGCCCACGCGCCGATCGCCAGGCCCAGGGCGCAGAACGGGATCACGCCGGCGAGCAGCACCCCGGCCAGCGCGAACCACTGCCAGCGGTAGAGGGCCACCCCCGCCGCGTGGGCGGCCGTCAGGAACAGGGCCGCCACGACAATCGCTCCGAAGATCAGCGCCGCCATGACCTTGGCGAACAGGTAGGCGCCGGCGGGCATGGGCGTGGTCTGCTTCAGGAGCAGGACGCCAGTGTCGCGTTCGTTCGCGAGCCCGGCTCCAAAACCGAAGAGCGCCGGGCCGAGGACGCCGAAGACGCCGTAGGTCGCCAGCACGTAGGTCGGCACGGCCAGCGACACCCCGCGCGTGCCCATGATCACGCCGAAGAACAGGTACAAGATGAGCGGGAACGTCAGGGTGGGGATAGCGAACATGGGCTCCCGCAACACCTCCAAGACCTGGAAGCGCGCCTCCAGCAGGTAGATCCGGAAGCGCCGACCCGGGGTCATGTGGTGTCCCTCGTCAGCGCGAGAAACGCCTCTTCGAGTCCCGCGGCCACGACGGTGAGATCCGCCAGCGCCTCGTCGCGGACGAGCAGCTCCCGAACCAGAACCTCGGGCTGCGTTGTCAGTGCCTCCAGATGCTGTCCCCGCGTCCTGGCCTCGACCACGCCGGGCAAGCTCGCCACCGCATCGGGCGCGATCCGGGTGACGCAGCGCGCGAGCCGTCCCGCCGTGCGCGACTTGATCTCCGCCGGGGTGCCCTCCGCGATCCGCCGCCCGTTGTGGATAACCACCACGCGGTCGGCCAGCGCGTCGGCCTCGTCCAGGTTGTGGGTCGTGAGGACGGTGGTGCGTCCGGATTCCCGGAGGGCCCGAATCTCGTTCCACAGGCGGTGCCGGGCATCGACGTCGAGCCCGGTCGTGGGTTCGTCCAGGAACAGCAACTCCGGATCGCCCGCCAGCGCCAGCGCGAACATCACCCGCTGCTTCTGGCCGCCCGAGAGCTTCCCGTATCGGCGCCGGGCGAGATCTTCGAGGCCCGCCAGGGCCAGCAGGCGCGAAGCCGAGAACGGCGCGGGATAGTAGGCGCGGAACAGCTCGATGTGCTCGCGCACCGTCAGGTTCGCGGAGATGCCCGAGATCTGCAGCATCGCCCCGCGGCGCACCCGCACTTCGGCCGCTCCCGGCGCAGAGCCGAAGACGCTCGCCACGCCCTCCTGCACCTGCAGGCTCCCGAGGAGGAGGCTGATGGCAGTGGTCTTGCCGGCGCCATTTGGCCCCAGTACGCCCAGCACCTCGCCACGCCGGACCTCTAGGTCGAGGCCTTCCAGCGCCAGCACCGGTCCGTATCGATGTGTTACGCGCGAGAGGCTGGCCAGGGTAGGGCTACGCGCGGCTTGCATGGGTTGAACTTACGAGTCCGTGGTGAGGGTGGTTTCGCGAACGGCTGGACCGCCGTCTCAACGCAACTCAAGCACCCGACCGCCCTTGGTGCGGCCTCCACAGTGAGAGCCAGCCAGCGCAACGTCTAAACGTCGCGATCCGGCAGTGCGAGAATCCACTCCCCCTCCGGAAGGCCCTCTAAGCCCGCCGGAGGGTCTCCATTCCCGCCAATTAGCGGGAACAACAAAGCGGGAATCGCAACCCCGATACCCCCAAAACCCAATGTCCCCGCCAGGACTCGAACCTGGGGCCTACTGCTTAGGAGGCAGTCGCTCTATCCACCTGAGCTACGGGGACGTGCAAGCCCGTGGAAGATCGACGGGCCGCACGCCGCGGACAAGTCCCCCCCGCTGGTGTCCGCACCGCTGGTGACTGCAAGTGCGCTGCAGCGTATCTTTCGCAGCGCATGGAGGGCCGGCTGCGCACGGGTTGACGCCATGTCCGACCGTCGCCAGCGCCGCGCCCGCACGTTTTCGCCACCGAGGAAGGATGTCACCGATGACGATGAGCACGATTCTGCTTCTGCTGGCGGGTATCCAGTCGGGGCCCGACCGGATCGACCTCGATCCCGCCGGACTGACCCTGGACGTGGGCCAGACCGTGACGGTGACGGCCACCGTCCGTGACGGCAACGGAGCGGTTCTGGCCGACGCCCCGGTGCGCTGGATCGCGATGACCCCCGAGGTGGCGGCCGTGGACCAGACGGGGCAGGTGACCGCGGTCTCGCCGGGCGAAGCCCGCATCGCCGCCCGATCGGGCAACGTGATGGCCTTCGCATCCGTCGTCGTGCGGGCGCAGCCCGTGGCCAGCCTGGAGGCCGACCTGCCCGTCGCCGAACTGGTGGCCGGCACGAGCGCGCCGGTTCAGGTGGTGGCGCGAGGACCGGACGGCGAGACCGTGCGTTCTCCCTCCGTCGCCTACTCCTCCAGCAACAATTCGGTGGCCGCCGTCGACGCAATGGGGCGCGTACATGCGCGCAGGGCGGGCCAGGCCGTCATCACCGTGTCCGCGGGAGAGGCGCGCGCCAACGCGACCGTCGCCGTCCGGGAGGGAGACCCCGGCCAGGTCGTCGTCGCACCCGCCCAGGTCGAGGCCCGCACGGGGGACGTCGTTCGCTTTCGCGCCGAGGGGTCCGCGCCTCTCTACCCGGAGTGGAGCGTGAGCGGAGCAGGCGCGCAGATCGAGGCCGAGGGCGCCGAGGGCGTATTCGTGGCCGAGCGCCCGGGCACGTATCGAATCACCGCCATCTACGGTGAGGGTCGCGCTGCCGTCGCCACGGCCGAGGTCACAAGCCGCATCGCGGAGGCCGAGCTGGTCAGGGTCGGACGGGGATCCGCGGCGGACCACCACTCGGGCGACACATGGGTGTTCGAAGGAGTGGACGGCCGCGACTACGCGTACGTGGGCACCTTCATGTATGACTGGATGAAGGCCTGGGATGTGACCGATCCGTCGTCTCCGGTCCTCACCGACTCGGTCCAGCTGGACGCGAGACGCATCAACGACGTCAAGATCCATTCCAACAACCGCATCGGCATCCTGACCCGCGAGGGCGCGTCCGACCGCCGGAACGGGATCGTGATCCTTGATCTCGCCGACCCCGCCCACCCGGCAATCATCTCCGAGTACAAGCGCACGGTGCCCGGAGGGGTGCACAACGTCTGGGTCGAGGGGGACTTGGTCTACGCGGTTCACAACGGGACCCGCGACATCCACATCATCGACATATCGGATCCGGCCGCGCCGGACGAGATCGGCCGCTGGGGATTGCCGCCGTCGGATACGAAGTCGCTCCATGACGTCATCGTCCAGGACGGGTATGCCTACCTGTCATACTGGGACGACGGCGCCGTCATGCTGGACGTGGGCGCCGGAACCCATGGCGGAACGCCCACCGAGCCCGCCTTCGTGTCCCGGTACAAGTACCCGGCCGGGAACACCCACACGGCGTGGAGAGCCGGGCGCTACCTCTTCGTCGGCGACGAGATCTTCCCGGACGATTGGGACTCGGACGCACCGATCGAGGCGCGCGGGTACATCCACGTGCTGGACATGGAAGATCCGGACAACCCGGTCGAGGTCGCCCGCTACGAGGTTCCCGAGGCCGGGGCGCACAACATCTGGGTGGAGGGCGACCGGCTCTACGTGGGGTACTACCAGGCCGGCCTTCGAGTCGTCGACATCTCGGGCGAGCTGCGCGGGGACCTCTATCGGCAGGGGCGCGAAATCGCCGTGCTCAAGACAACCGACTCGGAGACGACCGTCCCCAATTGGGGGATGACCTGGGGGGCCCAGATCCACAAGGGCCACATCTTCACGTCGGACCTGAACTCGGGACTCTGGGTGGTCAAGCTCGTCGAGGGACAGCGCATCATTTCATAGTCGTCAGGAAGCCTGCCGAAGAAGCTGCCCCGAGTAAGCCCGTTGATCGGGAACCTGGACTTCGCGGGCGCGCTCGAGAGGGTGCGGCCGCACGCGTGGCGCACGCCGATCGTCCCTTTGGACCTGGAGGGCGCGCCCCCGGCCTTCATGAAGCTCGAGTCGCTCCAGCACACGGGGTCGTTCAAGGTGCGCGGGGCGGCGAACCGGTTGCACAGGCTGGCCGGTCCGGAGCGCGAGGCGGGAGTGATCGCCGCCTCGTCCGGCAATCACGGCCGCGCGGTGGCGGTGGTGGCCGCGCGGATGGGTGTGCCCGCGACGATCTGCGTGCCCGACTGGGTGGACCCGTCCAAGCTCAGGGCGATCCGGGCGACGGGGGCACGCGTCGTGCTGGCCGGCCCCTCGTACGATGAAGCGGAGGAACGGGCGGCGGCGCTGGCCAGGTCGGCCGGGATGTCGCTCGTCCACGCATTCGACGACCCGGACGTGATCGAAGGGCAGGGGACCCTGGGCGTGGAGCTCGCGCGGCAGGCGCCGGACATCAGGGAGGTCATGCTGCCGCTGTCGGGCGGAGGCCTGGCGGCCGGAGTCGGGCTGGCCCTGCGCGACCGGCGCATTCGGGTGGTCGCGGTCTCGGCCCGCCGCGCCCGCGTCATGTTTCGGAGCCTGGAGAGAGGCCGCCCCATCGAGCTGCCGGACGAGGAAACGATCGCCTCGGCCCTCTCCGGGGGGATCGGACTCGACAATCGACTCACCCTCGAGCTCTGCAGGAGAGTGATCTCGGAACACGTGATCGTGGAAGAGAGTGACATCAGGAGCGCCGTCGGGCGCGCGTTCCGCGAGCACCGCCTGGTCGTGGAGGGTGGCGGCGCGGTCGGGCTCGCCGCACTGTGGTCTGGACGCTACCGGCCGCGGGGTCCGGTGGCCGTCATCGTCTCGGGGGGGAACGTGGACCGATCGCTGTTGAAGACCGTGGTGACCGGTGGCTGAGCCGACGGCCCGCGACCACGATCATTCGCACCAGCTGCGGGAGGCCGGCAAGCGCAATCTGACGCTGGCTCTCGTGCTGATCGTCGGATACATGTTCGCCGAGATCATCGGCGGCATCATCTCTGGCAGCCTGGCACTCATCGCCGACGCCGGACACATGCTCGCGGATGCCGCGTCGATCGCTCTCGCGCTCGCCGCCATGCATTTCTCCACGCGGGCGGCTTCGCGCCGGCGCACCTTCGGGTACCATCGCCTTGAGGTCCTGGCCGCACTCGTCAACGGAGCGACCCTCTGGGGGATCTCCGTGTGGATCCTCATCGAGGCGTACGGCCGCTTCACGAGCACACCCCAGGTGCAGGGAGGACTCGTGCTGGGGATCGGTTCGATCGGGCTGGTCGTCAACATTGTCGCCGCGTCGATCCTGCACCGCTCGGCCAGGCACAGCGTCAACATCGAGGGCGCGTACCAGCATGTCATCGCCGATCTGCTCGGATCGGTCGCCGTGGTGGTGTCGGGCGTGCTCGTGTGGGCGTTCGGATGGCACATCGCGGACCCGATCCTCAGCGCGCTGATCGGCGTCCTGATCCTGGTCAGCACCTGGCGGCTACTGGCCAAGGTCGTGCACGTCCTGCTGGAGGGGGCGCCGGATCATGTCGACCTGGACAGCTTGTGCCGGCGGTTCGAAGAGGTCGAGGGAGTCAACACGGTACACGACATTCACGTGTGGACCCTCGCGCCCGGGTACGAGGCGCTCACCGCGCATGTGACGGTAAGGAAGGGCTATGAACTGCAGGCCGGGGATGACACGATCCTGAATCGCCTGCGCGACATCGCATACGGGCAGTTCAACCTGCAACACGTCACCCTGCAACTCGAAACGAGTTCCGCCGGCTGCCCCGAGGACCACCGGCAGGACTTCCTGCCCGGCGACCCCAACGGGCACGGCGTGGCGCGGCCGCACCTCGAGAGCCCACAGTAAGCTGGGATTGATTAGGCTAGCTGAGCTAAGCTAAGCCAGGCCAGGTTCAGCGCAACCGGACGATCACGACCCTTGCGGCGCCTCCGGTGACCGAGACTTCCACGTCCACGCCGTCCCCTTCGCCATCGGACACGAAATCGTGAAAGCGGATGCCGGCGGGCGCCAGATCACCCGAATATGTGGCGGTCTCGAATCCCGCGGGGCGGGGCCCCGTGTGCGGCCACGGATAGCGTCCCTCGGGCTGGTAGTCCGGGCGGAACAGCTCGAAGGTGGCCGACGGGAAGTCATAGGTGGTGAACGAATGCTCGGGGGGCGGTGCCGCGGTGCCGTTCAGCATCATGGCCGCGGCGTAGTCTTCCAGATGCTGCTCCACGCTCATTCCGGTCACGAGCCGGATGCCGTTCGGCCCGGGCGGCGCCGTCGTGTCGTTGAGCGCCCGGAAGAAGACGCCGTCCTCGCTCGCGGCGGCGTTCCCGTACGCGTCGCCCAGGAAGCGGTGAAAATGCCAGGAGGTCCCGTAGTACGTGTGTTCGTCGACGGGGTTGCCGGTCAGGGAATTCACGGCCGCGGCGTAGGAGAGCGAGGTGCGGGCGAGCCGCAGCAGCACCCCGTAGTTCTCTGGGGTGATGATCGAACCCGTCCGCGGCGGGTACGCATCGCGTGTGAGCAGGGCTCCCTGCGCCACGCCCCCGACGGCCTCCATGGCCCGGCGTGACGAGATCTCGGCCGCGATCTCGGCGGTGCCTTCCTCGATCCAGCTGGGGTGGTACCCTCCGCCCCGGGAACGCAGGTACAGCGAGCTCACGTGCTTCATCTCGTGGACCATGGTGGGCAGAGCCTGGTAGTGCCCGTCGTCCGGAGCGCCGCCAACCGCCTGGAACATGCTCTCGTTGAAGTAGATGAGCTCCATCCGGTTCGACCACGAGCACTGCGCGGCGTCGATGAAGTCCCCCGGCCAGACGAATGCCGCGAAGTCGTCCTCCACCGTGGGAGACACGAACACGTTGACCCGGCCGTCGCCGTTGATGTCGGCCACGCCACCGAAGTACTCCTCGATCGTATCGGCCCCGTAGGCCGCGTAGTAGTCGAGTACCTGCTCCGCGTCCTCGGTCCGAATGGGGTCGGTGTCCCGCTGCGTGGAGTCCTGGTAGATGGCAAGGTGGTCGTTGTACGCAACGAGCAGCGCGGGTGTGAGCACGGGTGCCGGGTCCCGGCACGCCTCACTCGACCGATCGCCGTCGTAGGGACGGAGCAGCAGCCGTTCAGGGGGTGGATCGGTGCGGCCGGGCGCGATCGCATTGCCGGCGGACTGCCGCAGATCCGGAAGTATCGCGCCGCGGCCGAGTCGTCGCAGGAGTTGCTCCGCCTGTCCCTGCAGCGTGGCGTGCCAGCGCGCCGTCGCGTCCGCAAGCTCGACGCCTGCGGCCAGCCCCGGGGGCAGCTCCGGGAGCCGCCGCACGCGGGTCTCCGGCGCCTCACGTGCCTGGGCGACCGGCGGGGCGCCGTGTTCGACCACCGAGACGACAGCCTGCGCCGGTCGGCCGCCACGGGACAGGTCCGTGCGAACGATGGCCATCCGGTACGCATCGCCATCCACGCCCGCTGGAAGAAAGGGAGGACAAGGCGTCAGTCCGAGCGGCTCGAGAGCGACCACGGCGCCCGGTTCAAGCGACAGGGGGGGGTCGCACACGCGCAGGCCCAGTTCGCGCAGGGCCCTGTTGCCCGCGGCGTCCTGGACGTGGACGGTGAAGGCGCTGAAGCCGGCCTCGACCGCGGTTCCGGAGATGACTCCGAGGCTGTCGAGCCGCAGCCCGGGGGGGAGGGAGCCGTCATCGACGGACCACACGAGTGGTGCAGTCCCGCCGGCGGCTTCGAGTGTCGTCGAATAGCCCAGCGATGCCCTTGCACGCTTCAGGCGCGCGGTGCGAATTGCGAGAAGCGGCGCCGTCGCCGTTACCACAAACTCGGCCTCCAGCGACCCGGCGCTCGCGTGCAGCGATTGCGGGCCCTCGGCTTCGCCCAGCGTCCACCGCGTCGAGGTCTCCCCGTCGATCCCCGTGACACCGCTTCGTGGGACGGCCTGGCCTTCACCCGAGGTGATCTCGAACGTCACCAGTACATCCGGAACCGGGGCGCCGCCGCCGTCTTCGACGCGCACCGTGGGGTTGTCCGGAAGAACCGAAAGCGCGGGCGCCGTCTGTCCGTCGCCTCCCACCTTCGCCAGGCGGACCGGTCTCAGTTCGACCACCAGCAGCGCCGATGCCGAAAGCGCCAGGTGCGTCGCTCGCACCGTGGCCTCGCCCTGGCCGGTGACCGTAGCCAATCCGCTTTCGGAGATCGTGACCACGCCCGGATCGAGGGACGACCAGCCGACTGCCGCACCGATGATTTCGCTTTCCTCCTCGTCGATCACGCGAGCCGTGTACCGGATGGTGGCGCCCACCACGTCGGCGGTGGCAAGCGACGGCGAGATTTCGATCCGGGAGGGAAGCGGGGGATCCGCGCAGGCTGCGGCCATGGCAACGGCCAGCGCGCCGCCGACCAACCGTTGACCGGGATTCAGCCTTGGGATTAGTGTTGGTTCGTGCACGTCTTCCACGATACGCGAGCGTCAGGCTAAACGACGAAATCCAATGACAAAATACCGCAAACCCGGATCCCGACCCAGCAAGCCCGTCAACCCGGCCGACCAGGAGGACGCTTTCGTCGCCAGGACACTGGAAGTCAGCAACTGGGCCCAGCGCAACAGGCCAACCCTGACCGCGGGCGTCATACTGGTGGGCCTGGGTATCGTCGCCCTCGTCTACTACGCGCGGTACCGGGAGGACCTGGGCTTCGCCGCGGCTGCCGAGCTGGAGCAATTGCAGATGCGGCTCGACGCGGGGGACCAGGTCGGGGTCCAGGCGGACCTGCAGGTGTACCTGGAGCGTTTCGGGAGCACGTCAGCCGCGGGCGAAGCGCGCCTCACGCTGGGTCAGGTGACGGCGGATCTCGGCGACCTCGAAACGGCGGTTGAGGTGCTGGAGCCGATTGCGGGCGACGTCGGGAGTCCACTGGGGTCCCAGGCCGCGGCTCTTCTTGCCGCCATCTCCGAAGACGCCGGCAATCTCCAGGCCGCCGAGGGTCTGTACGAACGCCTCGCCGACCGGGCGAGACTGAGCTTCCTGGTGCGGGACGCGCTTGCGGATGAGGCGCGCCTGCGGGCCAGCCAGGGCGACCATGAGGCAGCGTTGGAGATCTATGACCGCCTGCTCGACGAGATGGACGAGGGGGATCCGGACCGGGGGATCGTGGAGATGCGCCGGGCCGAGGTGGCGGCCGCGCTGAACCAGTAGACGTGGTGGAGTGGGTTGTCCCGTCGTCCGCACTACCCATGAACGTCGCATAATATGTATTATGTCAAGTAATGCCTTTTCAGGGCAGCAGGAGAACCCCGTGCTTCCCGCTTCGCTGGTTCCTTTCCCCGGCATCCGATAAACGGTCCCCCGCCGACCCCGAACGGGCGAGCATTCGCTACCGGAACAGCTCCTCCACGCGTGCCGCCAGCCCTCTGTTTATCGGCGCGCTCGACGTGTTGGCGACGATCGCCACGATCACGCCGGTATCGCGGTTCAGCGTCAGCACCGTCCGTCCCCCCACGGACCCGCCGGTGTGCGACACCACTTGCTCACCGTAATCGTTGGTTGCGCTGCCCCAGCCGATGCCATATCCGGTCTCGTCGCCGCCGGCAGTCCTTTGTGAGGTGAACAGCAGTTCCAGGGTCTCGGCCTGAAGGAAACCCGGTTCCAGGTGCCCGTTCGCAAACCGGAGCAGGTCCTCCGGCGTTGAGAGGAATCCTCCTCCCGCCCACTTGTAGCTGTTGTCCACGTACGGGGCGTTCAGGACCTCGCCCGTGGCCGACAGCACGTAGAACCGCGTCCGATGCGCGATAATGCTGTCCGTGTGGCCCGCAACCGTGTGCTCCATCGCCAGCGGACCGAACACCGCGCGGTCCATGTAGCCGAGGAACGGCTCTCCGCTTGCGCCCTCGATCACCGCGCTGATCAGATTCCACGCGTACGACGAGTAGACGTATTCGGTACCGGGTTCGTTGATCAGCGGGTCGTCCTGGAAGATCGCGAGTCCGGACAGGACCGTCGGGTAGCGGACCGAAGAGAAGTTCTCGTCCCCCTGGTAGTGCCGGATTCCCCCCAGGTGTCCCGCCAGCAGCCGTGTGGTGACCGGCCACTGCTTCTCCGGAAAGGACGGCACGTACGTCTGCACCGGCGCGTCCAGGTCCAGCGCACTGTCTTCCACCAGTACTCCGATGGCAGCCGCCGTGATCGGCTTGGACACGCTGCCGATCCGGAACTTCGTGAGGGGTGTCACTCTTATGTTATGAGTTAGGTCAGCATATCCAAAACCTTCTGACCAAATAACTTGTGATCCCATACCCACGGCCACGGAAAGGCCGGGAATCGAGTTGGTCTCCATCACCGAGTCCAGCAGGGCGCGGGCGGCTACGACACTCTGACTCTGCTCGCTCTCACACGCCACGCCTACCAGGCATGCCGACAAGGCGGAAAGGCCGACCCATCGGCCGGCGCGCGGACGTCTGCTTGAATTCATTGTTCTGTTCACCAGGGAAGCATGCTGCGGACGACGAAGGCGACATTGGCTGGACGTTCGGCCAGTCGCCTGACGTACCAGGGGAACCAGTGTTCGCCGTAGCTGATGAGAACCCGGACGCTCCGCCCCCGCCAGGCGAGACGAAACTGTTCGCGCTGGGAGATGCCGTAGAGCATCTGGTATTCGTACGCTTCGGACGCGACGGCGTTCGACTGCGCCCATTCGTCGATTCGGGCGATCAGCTTTGCGTCGTGGGTGGCCAGACCGGCACGCGTTCCCGCCTCAAGGGCATCGGGTGCCAGCATGCGCGTGGTCAGATCGAAGAACGCCTGGTCGACGTCCGCCTTGTCCGGAAACGCGATCTCCGCGGGCTCGGCGTAGGCACCCTTCACCAGCCGTATGCCGGGACCCAGGGGGATGAGCGACTCCAGGTCCGCCGGAGTGCGGTAGAGGTAGGACTGCAGGCATATGCCGAATCTGGCGTGGTCGGCGCGGATGGAGCGGTACAGCTCCAGCGTCGGATCCACGTAGCGGCTGTACTCCATGTCGATCCAGACCCAGTTCCCGTGCGCCTCCGCCGAACGCGTGATCAGGCGCAGGTTCTCTTCCGCGACGTCGATCCCCAGATCCAGGCCCAGGTGGGTGGGTTTGACGGACAATTCGGCGTCGAGACCACGCGAGGCGACTTCAAGGGTGGCCTGGACGTAGTGATCCGCGACCGCCCGGGCTTCGGTCCGGTCGGCGACGTTTTCGCCGAGGAAGGTGATCAGGGTCGGAATCCCCTGCCCCCGCTCCAGCACCCTGGCAGCGTCGAGCGCGTCGCCCAGGGTTTCGCCGGGCATGAACCTGCGCACGGCCCTTCGCACGAACCCGTACCGGGGTAGCGTGTTGCTGCACCACCTGTTCTCCGAGACCCACAGAAGTGCCGAGCGCATGACCGGAATACTCGCTCCCCCGGCCGTCAGGCGCCAGTGGACCGGGGTCGGTCCGGCGGCTCCACGGCCAACGCGAGCAGCGCCTGCCGCAGGCGGCGGGCGGTGGGCTCCAGCGCTGATTCCCGTTCGGCACGCGTATCGTGAATGCCGAAGAGGAGCGGTTCGCCGTAACGAACCCATACCGGTGCTCTCCAACTTGACCGCGTCCAGCGCGGCCACGCGTTGTAGGTCCCGGACACGCAGCACGGCACTACGGGGACGCCCGCCTTCAGGATCAGGCGGATGGACCCGCGCCGGAAGGGTCGCAGCGCGCCCTCCCAGCTTCGCTCGCCCTCGAGGTAGATGCCCACGCCGTCGCCGTGCGCCAGGGCCCTGAGCGCGGTGCGGACCGATTGCGGATCGACCCGGTAGCGGCGGGCCGGAATGGCCGCCACGCGGGGCAGAAACCACCTGAAAAGTGCGTTCGCTCCGAATTGGGTGCTCTTGGTGAAGAAGTGCACGGTGCGGCGACAGTTCGACTGGACGAGCAACGGATCGAGGATGCTTTCATGGTTTGCGACCAGGATGAACGGCCCTTCCCGGGGAATGTGCGACCTTCCCGCCACGCGGCACCGGGCAAGCACCCTTCCCGCCCACCCGAGGGTGACTCGGAAGACCGTATACCAGCCGCCTACCATCGGGTCACGATCCTGGGCTGGAATTCCACCACCCTGCCCCGGCCGGCGCCCTCGTACGCCTCGGCGATCAGCCGTCGCATGAGGGTCTCCCAGCGCCGGGGCGAATCGTCGAGAAAGCGGAGCTGGACGAGTTGGTCGTCCGGCAGCGAGAGTTGCAGCGACGAAGACGACGCCTGGACGGCGCCAAGGTCGAGATGCCGCCAACTGCCGGCCTGCCGGTCACCGCAATCCACGTGTACCCGCTCGCGGTCGACGGTGATCGTGCCGGGTATCGCCGAGCCCATGCTCTCGGCGAAGCCGCGAAGTACCCCCCGATACCGGACCGCCTGTTCCGAGACCCGCCAGGAAATCAGGGCGCGGGCCGAGTACTCCACGGTACCGTCGTCCCTGGTCGCCCGGGTGATCGGGCCGCCATGCTCGTCGATTCGCCGGCACAGGTCGGCCGCGTTCACCTGGAACGGCATGTCACGTCCCGGAAGCGACAGCAGGAGTCGTCCGCGGCTGCGTTCGATTCGAATGCCGCAGGATGCGCACCAGGCCGCGTCCCCTTCCCCGCTCATCGGGTCGTGGCCGCACTGTGGGCACCGGTAGCACAGATCGATGAGCGCCACTCGCCCGCTCCTACAGCCGCCCCGCCAGATCCAGAATACGCAACTTCCAGACCCGCCACACCGCCTCCCAGATGATGCTCCTGGACATCTTGGATTCGCCGCTGTCCCGTTCGGTGAACACGAATGGTACCTCGCGCAGCTCGAAACCCCCTCTCCACGCCCTCAGCTTCAGTTCGATCTGAAAGCTGTATCCGTTCGACTGGACCCGGTCCAGGCGCACGCGCTCGAGAACACGCCGCCGGAAGGCGTTGAAGCCGCCGGTAGCGTCGCGGACCGGGAGGCGGGTGATCACGCGCGCATACCACGACCCGAAGAGGCTGATCAACAGGCGCCGCATCGGCCAGTTCACCACCGTGATCCGGCCGTCGAGATACCGGGAACCCACCACCACGTCCACATCCCGGCGGATCTCCGTCAGCATCACCGGCAGCATCGCCGGCGGGTGGGACAGATCGGCGTCCATCTCCACGAACACGTCGAATTCCCTCTTCAGGCCCCAGTTGAAGCCCGCCACGTAAGCCGCGCCCAGACCTTCCTTTCCGGGCCGGTGAAGCACGGCGACCCGCTCGCTGCCGGCCGCCAGCTCGTCGGCGACGTCACCGGTTCCGTCCGGTGAGTTGTCGTCGACCACGAGGACATGGAATGCGTCTCCCTGTTCGAGCACGCACGGTACGATGCGCGGCAGGTTGTCACGCTCGTTGTACGTGGGAATCACAACCAGCACGCGTCCGGAATCTGTCATGCCCGCTCCACGGGGAAATTGTCCACGCTGTCGCCGCTGCCGGACGCCTCTCGCCCGCCCGCGTCGCCCTCGGCGGCCCGGCTCGAGCGGTCGTCACGTCCGGCGGCGGGGGCAGTCCTCGTCTTCAACAGGACGGCGCCGCCCACCGCGCCCAGCAGCTCCCCAACCGTGATCCACACGCGCTGCAGCGCGGCCAGCACCAGGCTGCCCTGAGGTCCCAGCACCGAAACGAGAAGAACGTAGAGGCCTCCCTCCCGGACCCCGATACCGCCGGGTACGAGAGAAATGTAGCCGACGAAGTAGGCGCCGGAGAAGGCTGTGACGGCGGTGGCGAGCGGGACATCCAGCCCGGCCCCCCGCGCCAGCCAGAAGAAGGCAAGGCCATATGCGGCCCAGCCCACGATGTACCCGGCAAGACAGAGTGCGAGAACCCCCCGGCCGGGCAACGCAACTTCCGCTTCGTGCCCGCTGCGCCGCAGCGACCACCGCAGGATCCTCCCTGCGCCGCCCACGCCCACCAGCAGGACGACGGCGAGCACGACCGCCACTCCCGCGGCGAGTCCCAACCCCTCCGGTATCGAACCGGCGGCGTAGGCCGCCCATCCACCCACCAGCGCGGCCGCCAGAAGGTTCAGGAGCTGTCCGGTGACCGCGGCTGCGCCGGCCTGCACCCCGGATACGCCTTCACGCTTCGCGAGCAGGGCCAGACCCGCCAGTTGGAAGATCTTGCCCGGGATATACCTCCCCATGTTTGCGACAAGGATCATTGCCGTGGCCACGGCGAGCCGCACCGGCGGTCCTCCGAAGTGGGTCAGGAGCCACGCCCACAGCCGGGCCTGCAGCGCGAATGCCGCCAGGAGGGCCGCCATGGACAGGAGCAGCACCGCAACGTCGAGTCGCAGAAGCGTCCAGTCGACGCCGGAGCCGGCCTCGGCGAGTTGAAAGCCGGCGGCTCGCAGGATCAGCCAGGTCAGAGCGATCGCGAGCGCAACCTTGACGGCCGCCGCGCCCCACCGCCGCGCATCCCCCGGACCCGACCCGGCGCGGCCCTCCCCCGAGAGCGTCAATCCCGTTTCCGTCGCCGTAGCCGCGCGGGCACGAAGGACGCCCCCAGGAGCAGCATGGTTGCGAATGCGCACACGACCGTGACCCTTAGCGCGCTGCGCACGGAGGGAGCCGTGAACCGCAGCGTAACGCTGTGGTCGCCGGGTCCGGGAATCTCGACGGCCTGCAGCGTGAGATTGACCCGGTGGACAGGCATGCTCCGACCGTCGACCTCGGCCTCCCAGCCGGGGAACCAGTTCTCGGAGACCACCAGCAGCGCCGGCCCGCTGCTGCGAACCGTGAGCCGGCGGAGGTCCGGGGTGTCCATCTCCCACGCGACCGACCCCGAGGCGTCGGCTACGGGCGCGATTGGAACCGGCGCGGACAGCACGGCCTCGGCCGCGGGATCGAAATCACGGGAGAGGATTCTCTCGAGCGCGCGATCGTCGTCAAGGACCGTCGTGGCTCCCGCGAGCCAGGCCCGATCCAGTCCCGGGTAGGCGTAGACGGCCTCGACTCCCCTCCCGGTTTGCACCGAACTCATGCGCGGAGCGCCCTCGTAGGGAGGCCCGCCCGCCGCTCCCTCCGGCCAGACCAGGTACTTGACGTTCATCAGGCGCAGGATGTTCTGATGCCGGGTGTTCGTGCCTTCCCTGCGGCTCGCTTCCAGGCCGAGAAGCTGACGGTACCGGGCCAGGTCGTTCGGGTGGTGCCCCGCGAACAGATCCAGTCCGAACATCGCCAGATCGACGTTCTGGTCGTCGCCGCGCAGGTCAGCGATCCGGAACGGCGGGCCGGAGTCCCGGCGAGCCTGCAGAAAGCGGGTGTTCTCGTCCGTGGCCGCCCACGCGTGAAAGTCCCATGTGCGAACGAAGGCCCGGTCCACGCGGCCGAGGTCGAGCGCCACGAGCAATCCCAGGGCGGCCAGCGCGCCGGTGAGGGGAACCTTTCGCTCCAGTCCGGCCCACAGCGAGGCGATCGTCAGCGCGGCCAGCAGGACCGCGATCACGAAGCCGCGGGTGACAAAGGGAGAGGCGGCTGCGAGCGCCGCCAGACCGCGCTGGTCCACATCGGGATACACCAGCGTCGTCCACATCCGCCCAAGCGCGCCCGACGACTGGAGGAGGAGGCCGATGACCAGCAGACCGAGGCAGCCGAGCAGCGTCCGTCCCCGCCGCGTGCGGAAGAAAGCGATGCGCGAAGGGGTCGCCCGCACCAGATCGTTAACGCCGAATGCGAACAGCGTGGTGACTCCGAAGCTCACAAGGAACGCGCTTATGGACGGAACCCGGAACAGCGAGATGCCCGGCACGATTTCGTAGAAGAGCCGCCACACGGGGGTGTGCGTCCCCAGCGCGAAGAGGAGCCAGAGCAGGCTCATCGCCGCCATGAACCACCTGAGGGCGCGCTGCCGCCGTCCGAAGAGCGCGAACACGGCCAGCAGCAGTACGGTGATTCCCAGGTACTCGTGGTTGCCCTTGAAGGCGTTCCGTCCCCAATACGTCCCGCGAGCCCACTCCGCGTCTGCGCCGCTGTTCCCGACGAACTCCGGAACCACCAGGCCCGCCACCTCTTCCGGGTGCAGCGACCAGGAACTCGAATACGCGATCGCCTCTTCGGGCGTGGCCTCGAGGGTTGTCGCGATGCGCCGGGAGGATTCGGTGACGTACTCGGCCGCCGGGATCAGCTGCACGCTCGCGATGCCGGCGCCCAGGACGGCGCACAGGAGGAACAGCCCGAATCGTGAGAGCGCAACACGGAGGTGGCTGGCGCCATGTGCACCCGGTCCCCTTCCCCGCCAGAGGCGCACGGTGCGGAAGACCGCGTAGGCGCCGACCGAACCGAAGAGGAAGTACGCCGTTTGAAACTGGGTGGTGAGGCTGGCGAGGGCCACGGCGCCGGCGAGCGCGGCGCCCGCCTTGCCGGAGGGACTGCGGAAGACTGAATCGGCAGCCCAGAATACAAGTGGCGCCAGGGAGGCCACCATGAGCTTGCCGTCGTTGCCGGGAAGGACGAGAGTCACGATGACCGGGGCCAACAGCCAGGCGAGTCCACCGAGGGTGGCTGCGCAGCGCTCCAGACCCAGGCTGCGCGCCCAGCCGTACATGAAGAATCCGCCCGCCAGCACGTGGAGGACGAGCTTCCAGCCCAGGGCCCGGTACGGCTCCATGATGTAGTACAGGAGACTCGTGGGGTAGATCGAGTCACCTGCGGAGAGCGCTTCGACAAAGGGGATTCCGCCAAGAAGCCGTGGATTCCACAACGGGAAGTCGCCGGCCGCGAGCCGCTCCGCGAAGAAGGCTCGCGCCATGTATCCCAGGGCGAGCGTATCCCCCCCGTAGAGCATCCGGTCGGAGAAGATGAACTCTCCGAACAGAATCACCGTGGCCAGCACGAAGATCCCGGCGGTCAGCCACCACGGCACGTTCACCGACGAATGTCGCGCGTTGGTCATTTGCGCCTCCCCAGCAGCTCACGGTAGACCTCGAGGTGCCGGTCCACCAGACGCGCGTTGCTCCAATGGGATACCACGCGCTGCCTGGCCGTCTTCGCACGCGTGGCCAGCGCCGGGTCGCCCAGCAGACGCAACACCGCATGCGCCAGCGCTTCCGGATCCGCCGGCGCGAAGAGCCCGCCCACCTCGTCGTCGACGATCTGCGGAAGACCCCCAACCGCGGAGGCGGCGACCGGCACACCGCACGCCATGGATTCCAGCGCCGCGACCGACGTCGCCTCCATCAGGGACGGAAACACCGAAAGATCCGCCGAGCACAGCAACCCCGGCATGTCCGCATGGGGGCGCGCACCCAGGAACTCGATCCTTTCCGCCACGCCCAGTTCGCCCGCGATCCCCTCCAGTCGTTCGCGTTCCGGTCCGTCCCCCACCACCATCGCCTCCACGTCCGCGCCCGCCAGAATCGTCGGCAACGCGCGCACGAAGTACTCCACGCCGTTCTTCGAAAACAGGCGCCGCGGCACCACGAGACGCTGCCGGCCGGATCGGCGCTCGACGCTGGGCGGTACCGGCCGGAAGATGTCGGTCTCCACTCCGTTGACCACGACCTCCACCGACACCGACTCGCTCAGGCTTTCGCCTACATTGGCGATCTCCTTGCTGGCAGCGAAATTGTAGTCGCTTAGTTCAAGAAGCTTGCCAAGCGCTGTTCGTACGACGGGACGCTTGGCGAGCCGCAGGAAATGGGATGTGTGGAGCGTGCAAAGCAGCGGCGTGCTGGCGCCTGCCAGTGCAAGAGCGCAGGGGACAAGCGATGGAAACGCCTGCGCGTGCACGACGTCGGCATCGCGTACGGCGGCACGCGTGCGCGGCGTCGACCCCACCGCGTGGATGAACCATCCCGGTGGCGTGCGTGCCGGCAACGGTGTGCGGTGTATGCGGATACCCTCTCGAACCTCTTCCCTTGCCAGACCGGGCTGAGACAGCGACGTGATCACCGTCACGTCGTGACCCCGCCGGACGAGTCCCCTGCACAGGTAGTGCACATGGCTTTCGAGCCCGCCTACCTCCGGTGGGAAATACACGCAATGCACGACGATCTTCACGGTCCGCCCCAGTCCGTCGTCTGGCGCGGCAGCCCGCTCAGTTCCGCGAGGAGAATGTCCGCGATGCGCTCGCCGGCCCGCCCGTCACCATAGGGATTGGCGGGCACGGGTCCGGCGCCGCTCCCGGCAAGGTGCCTGGTCGCCTCGGACAGGATCCGGGCGGCGTCGGTGCCGACGAGCGTGGCGGCGCCGGCCTGAACGGCTTCGGGACGTTCGGTCACCTCCCTGAGCACCAGGGTGTGCACGCCGAACGCCGGCGCCTCCTCCTGGATCCCGCCCGAATCGGTGAGTACCAGACTTGCCCTGCCAAGCGCGGCGACGAGGTCACCGTAGTCCAGCGGTGCCGCGAGGTGGATCCTCGGGTGGCCGCCAAGGATTCGCTGCGCGGGCTCCCTGACACTCGGATTCGGGTGCACGGGATAGAGCACTTCGACGTCGCCGACACGGCGGACGAGCGAGGCCACAGCCTCGAATACCCGTTCGAGCGGGCGGCCGAACGACTCGCGCCGATGGGCGGTCAGGAGCACGAGGCGGCGGCCGGCGGCGGGCAACTCGGCCGCGCGGGCGTTCCGCAGCGGAAGAGGACGGGAGCGGATCTCCTCGAGCGCATCCACCACCGTGTTGCCGGTGACCCACACGCGCTCGGCCGCGATGCCCTCCGCGACCAGGTTCGCGGCGGCGGCGGAGGTCGGCGCGAAGCAGAAGTCGGAAACGGTGTCCGTCATGCGGCGCAACATCTCTTCCGGGAATGGGGCCCATTTCTCGTGGCTTCTGAGGCCCGCTTCGACATGCGCCAGCCTACCCCGCTGGAAAAAGGTCACGACCGCCGCGAAAAAGACCGTGGCCGTGTCGCCCTGTACGATCGTGACATCGGGCCTGAACTCGGCGGCGACCTGCCGGAGGCCATCGAGGCAGGCATGGCCGATGTCGTAAAGAGTCTGTCCCGGCGTCATCAGGTCGAGATCGTAGTCCGGGTCGATCCCGAACGCCTGCAGGACCTGGTCCACCATGTCCGTGTGCTGGCCGGTCAGGGCGACCCGGTGGATGACCCCTCCGCGAGCCTCCAGGGCGCGGATCACGGGAGCCATCTTGATGGCCTCCGGACGGGTTCCGATCACGGAGAGGACTCTGGGGGACGGCATCGTCACCTGCCTGCGGGCGGATTGCGGCACCCCGCGACCGACTCAGCGGTCCCGGTCACCAGGTTCCTGCCCCATCGAACCGCTTTTCGCGCCGCGGTTCCGGAAGGCGTCGAGTTCGTCGTGCACCGACGCAATCATTTCAGCGAGAAATCCCGCGACGAAAAACAGCACGCCCACCGTCACAAGCAGCATGACGAGGTAGAGAAGCGGTCGGAATCCCACGCCCATTGCGTATCGCGCGAAGAGTGCGGCGAGTCCGGTCACGACGCCGGAGGCGATCAGGAAGACGCCCGGGATCCCGAACGCGAGCATCGGTCTGCGGGAGAGCCGCAGTTGGAACCAGACTGCGATCAGATCCAATACGGCTCCGACGACCCGGCCCTTTCCGGAGTACTTCGATTCCCCGGCCTCCCTCGGGTACAGGGCGATGTCGATCTCGGTGGCAGTGAAGCCCCTGCGATATGCCATGACCACGAAGAAGCGGTGCCAGTCGTGACGCAGCCTGACGGTTTCGAGGATGTCCGCGCGGAACGCCTTCATGGAGTTGAGGTCGCTTACGGGCACGTCGAAGATGCGCCGGCTCACGGCGTTGTAGATCGACGACACGAGCCGCTTGTCGTAGGCGCCGATCTTCCTCCCGGTCACGATGTCCCACCCTTCGGCAAGCTTGTCGAGGAAGCGGGGGATTTCGGCGGGAAGATGCTGGAGGTCCGCGTCGAAAAGGACCAGGTACTTCCTGCTGGTCGCCGCGGCCGCCGTAAGCAATGCCTCGGTCTTCCCCAGGTTGACCCGGTGCACAAGGACACGCAGGGCGGGCCATCCGGCACCCTCGCTCCGTGCCAGCTCTCCGGTGCCGTCCGTGGAGCCGTCGTCGACGAGCAGCACCTCTCCGGCGAGCCCGCACTCCTCGAAGGCGTCGCGGATCGAGCGAACCAGCCTCGGGACATTCGCGGCCTCGTTGTAGGCCGGCACGACCAGCGCGAAGTCGCTGTAGGCGTCGGTCCCGGAAGGGCTCGCCGGTCTCGGTGCTCGTGCAGGTCTATCCACGGACTGCCTAGATGCGCTTTCTCATCCTGGCGGACAACAGGCCCAGCTGGTCGCGGTACTTCGCCACCGTACGGCGGGCGATCTTGATTCCCTCGCTCTTCAGGAGGTTGACCAGAGCCTGATCCGTCAGGGGACGGCGCGGGTCCTCGTCGGCAATCAGGTTCCGGATCTTCTCCTGCACTCCCCGAGTGGACACATCCTCTCCGGTCACCGTCGGCAATCCACCGGAGAAAAAGAATTTGAGCCGATGCACGCCGCTCGGCGATTGAACGTACTTGTCGTTGGTCACGCGGGACACCGTCGACTCGGCCATTTCGATGTGGTCCGCCACCTCGCGCAGCGTGAGCGGCTTCAGGTATTGCACCCCCCTCTCGAAGAATCCGGTCTGCCGTTCCACGATGAACCGCATCACCTTCAGCATGGTTTGCCGGCGCTGTTCGATCATCTGAATGAGCCACTGTGCGGCGTTCAGCTTGCTGTTGATGAACTCCTTGTTCTGTCCCACGAATTTCGACCTGTCCGCGGCAATGTCGCGGTACGACCGGGAAAACCGCAGGCGTGGCAGTCCCGTGTCGTTGGCGAAGACCAGGTACTCGCCATCGATCTTGTCCACGATGAGATCCGGTATGACGTAGTGATCCGGGTCGGCCGCATACCGCCTTCCCGGCTTTGGATCCAGCTTGGCGATGTCGTCGGCCGCGTCCTGCACTTTTCCGGGGGCGATCTCGACGGCGCGCGCGATGTCCACCCATCGATGGCCCAGCAGGCCTTCGAAGTGATCGGCCACGATCCGGTACGCGAGCGTTTCCTCCTCACCCTCACGGCTCAGCTGAATCATCAGGCACTCCTGGAGACCACGCGCTCCCACCCCCGGAGGGTCGAGCGACTGGACGACAAGAAGTGCCGACTCCACCTCGGATGTCGCGGGCCGCGCGAAGAGCGCCGCGATCTCGGCCAGTTCACGTTCGCGTGCTTCATCGTCCCGGATCTTTTCGGCCTGTTCGAGCACACGGTCCCGTATCTCCTCGCGCGATGCGTCGAGACCCTCCACCACGTCCTGCACGGAACAGGTCAGGAGACCGTCGTCATCGATGTTGCCGATGATCTCCTCGGCGATCCAGAGTTGCCGTTCGTCGAGATGCAGCAGACGGACCTGCTCGCGCAGGTAGTCGTGGAGATGGCGCGCCTCCACCACGACCGGTTCGTAGGGTTCGCGGGGCTCATAGCGCATCCTCGGTCCGCCCGCATCAAAGTCGTCGAGCAGGACCTCCTGCCAGTCGACCTCTTCGCTGTCCGGTTCGGAGAGTTCCAGGAACGGGTTTTCCAGGAGCTCCTGTTCAAGTCGGGCCTGGAGGTCCAGCAGCGGCATGTACAACAGATCCATCGCCTGATACAGGCGAGGGTTGGTCTTCATTTCCTGCCGCAGGCGAGCGCTCTGGTGCAGGCCCGTCTTGATCGTACTCACCGGACGCTCAAGCTCCGGGGCGCGGGAACCTCGATCTCATGCGCACGGTCAGGGTCGGTCCGAGGTAGAGGTCGGCGACCTCGTCGTTCCACACGAGCTCGGGTACGGTTCCGGCCACGCGAATCCTGCCTTCGTGCATGATGTACGCGCGGTCCACGATCTCCAGGGTTTGCTCCACGTTGTGGTCCGAGATGATCACGCCGATGTCCCGGTGCTTGAGCCCGGAGACGATCTCCTGGATGTCGTGCAGGGCGATGGGGTCGATGCCGGCGAACGGCTCGTCCAGCAGCATGAACTTCGGGCGCTGCACGAGCGCTCGGGTAATCTCCAGCCTGCGGCGCTCGCCACCCGAAAGGGAGAAGGCCTTCGCGTTCCGCAGATGGCCGATCGAGAGTTCGCCCAGGAGCTCTTCGAGCCTTTCGGCCCGCTCCTCACGACCGATATCGAGCGTCTCGAGGATCGCCATGACGTTCTGCTCCACCGTGAGGCGCCGGAAGACAGAGGGCTCCTGCGCGAGGTAGCCGACCCCCATCCGCGCCCTCTTGTACATCGGCACCCCGGTCAACGAGGTCTCGTCGACGTAGACGCGCCCGCCATCGGGCGCAATCAACCCGACCAGCATGTAGAAGGTGGTCGTCTTCCCCGCCCCGTTGGGCCCGAGAAGCGCGACGATCTCGCGCTGTTGGACCTGGATGTCCACCTCGGAAACGACATGGCGCTTCTTGTAGATCTTGGTCAGGCCCGTGCCCCTGAGCGTCGAGGCCGTCGCGACCGCCACCCCCGCGCTCATCGCCAGTCTCTGCGGCGCGCAAGGAAGGGACGGGAGCGCGAGAGGGTATCGGGAGGCACGCTGACCGTGTCCGGAACGATCGTGGTGGTGTCCGGGGGCACAACCGCGGTATCGGGCACCGCAGCAGCCGAGTCGAGCGCAGCGGCGGCAGAATCGTCAGCCACCTCGGTCGAGTCCGGCGGCATCGGCTCCAGGTGGTAGCCTACGGTCTGGCCTTCAACCTCCATCTTCACGACTTCGCGCCCTCGCATGTGAATCCTGATCTGATTGCCTTCGACTAAGTGTAACGCCGGAGGGCCGTCGGGTTCCGTGGCGACCGTGTCCGAGGGGGTCATGCGGTAGAGGCTGCGAGCTTCACCCACGGCGGTCAGGGTCTCCAGTCGCGAGCGGTTTTCTCCGGTTGCAGGGCCTTCGGTCCCGGGGTCCGCCACAATGAAGTGCGCCAGGATGGTATTCCCCTCCATCCAGTCGCGACTCGCAATCTCGGGAAGTTCCTCCGAGCCGACCGGGGCCACCTGCGCTGCCTCGGCCCTGGCCGAACCCACCGCGGTGACAAGCTCCAGGAGTTGGGCCGGAGACTGCACATCGATCGAGTCCGCGGTCAGCTTGAATTCGTCGGCAAACGCCGAGGGCTGCGCAACGGAGTCCCCCGGCTGAGCCTCCGCGGAATCGGGGCGTGCTTCAGCCGCCGCCAGAGCCCGCGCCCGCTCGGCGTCCCCCGGCGAAAGCCCGGTCGTGTCGAGGACTTCCTGCTCGGGCGGAGGGAGCGATGAGATGGCGACCAGGCGATTGACCTCCCCGCCGTCCAGAAACATGCGAATGGCGGGAGCGTTCATGACCATCTCCCTCCCCACGAGCTCCGCGTTTCTGCGGGCGAGAATCTCCTCGCTCAGCCCGGTGGTGGGCGTCACCTCCACCGCGTCGGCCGTCAGTTCGAATCCTCGTTGCTCGACGCGCGCGCCCCCGATTATGGACATGGTGCCGAGATCCTGATCGAAGTCGAGTGAATCCCCGACCGCTCTCAGTGAGTCGCGCAGGACGACGACGTCTACCGCCGCGCGGAAGTAGCGCCGACCGTCGATCATGAAACGGCGCGCCTCGATGTCGTATGGCGGAGGACTGACCGAGTCGACCGGGGGCATTTCCGCGGGAGCGACAGCCTCATCCTCCGCCTCGGCTTCCGTGGTGTCGGGCGGCGGCGCCTCGGTGGTATCCGCCTCGGCTTCGAGTGTCTCGATCGCCTCGACCTCAGTGGTGTCCCGGCCGGCGTCGGCGGTCTCCGGTACCGCGGCTTCAGTGGTGTCCCCTTCCGCTTCGGCAATCGCGGGCACCTCGGCCTCCGTGCTGTCGGGGACCGCCAGGTCGGTGGTGTCGGTGGTCTCCGCCTCGGGGGAAGGGGGGGGCGGCATCGGTACGGGTGGCGGATGGAACGTGGCGCGGGGGTTGCCCCCATAGACCAGAACGCGATCCAGGGGACGGAACTCGGAGGCCTGGTAGTACCTCAGGCTGTCACCTTCGATAATCGCGTCACTGTGCAGGTCGGTCACCGTTACCCGGGACCATGCCTCAAGCTGGCTGACGTTGCCGAAGTAGCGCGCGCTGTCGGCGTCGAGCCGCGTATCCGGGTCTTCAAAACGAATCCTGCCGAACAGCTGCACCGTCCCGTTGAACTCGTAGACCACCGCCGAGTCGGCGAGGATTCGGGTGCTGTCCGAGCAGCGGTAGTCGATCCCGCCCGAGGCCCGGTGTATGTAGTTCAGGGAATCGAAGCGTGTGCTGTGGGTGTAGCCCCCCACGGCGTCCAGCCAGCACTGTCGCTGTTGTCCGGCCGCAACTCCGGGCAAGACAGCCGCCGCAAGCCATGCGCCACCGGCCCAGCCCGCGAAGCGCATCGTCAGGAGCACCCTCTCTCCCGCGTTCCCCAGATCCTCACGTCGTCGAAGTCCATGTCCGACTGGAGCCGGTCTCCCTCGAACACGCACCCTTCCTCGTGCATCACGACCGGAACGTCGGTCCAGATCCGATCGGCCTCGGGGGCGAAGTGGAGTTCGTCCGTGCGGATTTCCCGCCCCTGTTCCGGGATGCTCAGAACCGCGTTGCCCGACGCGGTCAACTCGTTGCCCATCCGGCTCAGACGTCCCTCGTCGGCCGTGATGGTGGCCCTGCGCCCCCCCCTTTCGTCAAAGACGACCAGGGACAGACCCATGACCCGCGCGTGGGTTGAGTCCTTCCAGCTGAACATGCTGTCAGCGGCGAGCACCGCCTCCCGGATGCCCTCGCGGGACATGTTGAGCGACACACCGTAGACGATCTCGTCGGCGTCCACGGCTTCCAGTCCCGCCGCCGGCGGCTCTTCGGTCGTATTGATGCACGCCGCAGCCAGCAGCGGCAGGCAACCCGGCCACCACGGAGCGGTGCGCAGGGCCCGTCGGGGCCCCGCCGTCGATCTCGGCCCGGTCGCCATCAGGCCGCCCCCGCGCGCAGCAGGTCGTGAAGGTGCACGATACCGACCAGGACCCCGTCGCTGACCACCGGCATTGCCATGATCCCATGCTTCTCCATGCGCCGAACCGCCGCCGACCCCGGTTCCTCCGGCGAGGTGAGCCTGGGCGATCGATTCATGAAAACCGAAACGGGAACGTCCAGGAATGCGTTCGTCCCTTCCATGAGCCGCGTGAGATCGCCCGCCGTGACCACTCCCGTCACGGAACGATCCGCTGCGATCACCGGGACCGTACCCCTCATTCGTGCGAGAGGAACGATGACGTCACGAGCGGGACAGTCCGCCGGCACCGCGGGATAGTCATCGCCCACCATCACATCGCCCACCTTCAGGGTCAGGCGCAGTCCCAGTGCTCCTCCCGGGTGAATGCGTGCAAAGTCCTGCTGCCCGAACCCCCGCCGCCTCAGCAGCGCCATCGCGAGCGCGTCACCCATGGCCAGAGCGGCGGTTGTGGAGCAGGTCGGAGTGAGATTCATGGGACAGGCTTCGGCAGACACGCCGCAATCGACCGCCGTCGTGGCCCGTCGGGCCAGGGGTGAAGCACGGTCGCCGACGAGAGCGATCACGGGTATTCCATGACTCTCGGCAAAAACGAGCAGCCCGTCCAGTTCCCCGGTCGCGCCGCTCCTGGACACGACGACCATCACGTCTTCCGGTCCGACCATGCCCAGGTCGCCGTGGAGCCCGTCGACGGGGTGGAGGAAGGCGGCTGGAGTTCCCGTCGACGTCAGCGTGGCGGCAATCTTGCGAGCGACAAGCCCCGACTTGCCGATGCCGGCAACCACGATTCTGCCCCTGGCGCCATGGATCAGGTCGACCGCATCGAGGAAGCCCTCTCCCAGCCTGTCCGCCAGGCACCGTACGGCGTCCGCCTCGGTCCGCAACACCCGGCGGCCCTCTGCGAGCACCCTGCCTCGGCGCCCGAGCACGGGCCGGATGTCAGTCGCTACGCTCACGACAGTACTCCTCGACCAGTTCGTCCCATTCTCCACGTGCTCTCAAGAGCGCTTCCGCGAACTCTCTTACCGCGCCCCGTCCGCCGCATCTGGAGCTCCTCCACGCGGCGACGTTCCGCACCTCCGCCGTGCCATTGGCCACCGTGGCGGGGAGACCCACCCTGCGCAGTGCCGGCAGATCGGCCAGGTCGTCACCCAGCAGCGCGACCTCGGACCACTTCACCTTCCGGGCCGCGAGCAGCAGCCGCAGAATCGGCACCTTGCGGGCGCTGTCGTCCTGGAAGACGTCGGCGACACCAAGTTCCGCGGCACGGAGTTCCGTCGCTTCGGAGACTCTGCCCGATACGATCGCCACATGTATGCCGGCCTGCTTCAGCATCTGTACGCCGATTCCGTCCTGAACGTCAAATCGCTTAAGCTCGGTCGCCTCGCCGTTCCCGGTGGCGCCGATGTACAGGCCGCCGTCGGTCATCACCCCATCCACGTCGAGTACGACCAGGCGAATGCGTCGGGCCGTTGCCTGCGGAATCTCCATCGGCCCCACCGCTACGCGGTCGTTCCTGCGTCCAGGACGGAGCGGATGGCCGCCACGTCGTCCAGAAGGCGAGGGAGCTGCTCCAGCGGGAGCATGTTGCTGCCGTCCGAAGGGGCCGACGCCGGATCGGGGTGAACCTCGAGAAAGATACCGTCGCAACCCGCTGCAACCGCTGCTCTCACGAGCGGTGCAATGTGCTCGGGTCTCCCGCCGGTCGCGCCGTCCGCTGCGCCTCCGGGCTGCTGGACCGAGTGCGTCCCGTCGAAGATCACGGGGACTCCCGCGGCTTCCCGGATACGGGCAAAGTTGCGCATGTCGACGACGAGGTCCCCATAACCGAATGACGTGCCTCTCTCGGTGACCATGACGTGCCGGGCGCCCCCCGCACGCAGCTTTTCCACGGCGCCGGCCATCGCCTCCGGAGCCATCCACTGTCCCTTCTTCACGTTGACCGCCCTTCCGGTCCGCCCGGCCGCGACGAGCAACTCCGTCTGACGGCAGAGGAAGGCCGGGACCTGGAGCACATCCGCCACTTCCGCGGCGAGCTCGGCGTGTCCCGCCTCATGGATGTCGGTCAGGATGGGCAGTCCCGTCTCGGCCCGCACCGTCCGCAACCGTGCCAGCCCCGCCTCCAGACCCGGACCCCGCGGAGCGTTCAGCCTCGACCTGTTGGCCTTGTCGAAGGACGCCTTGAAGACCGCCGGGAATCCGGCCCGGCACGCCGCGGCGTGCACCGCCCTGGCCACGGCGACGTTCAGCTCGTCGTCTTCGAGAACGCAGGGGCCCGCGAAGAGCGTGAACGATCCGGGCGTACCATACATCCGGCGCCGGGAATCGCTGCGCCGAGCGACATGCGGCACCGAGTCACGCTCCCAGAGCCGCCGCCCTCGGCGTGTCGGCAACCTGCGCGCGGATGGCCCCGGCTTCGATAAAGGAGGCGAACAGCGGGTGTGCCCGCGTCGGACGGCTCTTGAGTTCGGGATGAAACTGGCTGCCGACGAACCACGGGTGTCCGGGGAGTTCGATCATCTCCACGAGCTTGCCGTCCAGAGAGGTGGCGGAAAACGCCAGACCCTTTTCCCCGAGCCGGCTGCGGTAATCGTTGTTTACCTCGTAACGGTGCCGGTGCCGCTCCGTGATCTCGGAGGACCCGTAGACCTTTGCGGCCCGCGCATCGGATCGCAGCTTCGCCACATAGGAGCCCAGGCGCATCGTCCCCCCCTTTGTGATCACGTTGCGCTGCTCGTCCATGAGACAGATCACCGGGTGCGGCGACGCCTGATCGAACTCGAACGAGTGGGCGCCCTTCAACCCCACCACGTTGCGGGCGAACTCGATGACCGCGCACTGGAGCCCCAGGCAGATCCCGAGAAAGGGCAAGCCGTTCTCACGCGCCCACCGAATCGCGGTTACCATGCCCTCGATGCCGCGATCTCCGAATCCCCCCGGCACCAGAAGTCCGTGATACGCCGACAGGAAACCGGGATCCAGGCCGGTTTCGAGCTTCTCGCTCCCGATCCAGTCGATGTCGACCTCGACGTCATGCTCGATCCCGCCGTGAATCAGCGCCTGCTCCACCGACTTGTAGGCGTCCACGAGCTCCGTGTACTTGCCCACGACGGCGATCCGCACGGCTCCCCGGGATGGCGCCTTGATACGCTCTACGATGTTTTTCCACGCGGTCAGGTCGGGTGCCGGCGCCGCCATCCCGAAACGCGACAGCACGAAATCGTCGAGACGCTGACGGCGGAACTCGAGCGGCACCTCATAGATGGTTTCCACATCCAGCGCTTCGATCACGCCGGCCGGGTCGACGTTCGTGAACCCGGCGATCTTCGCCTTGATGTCTTCGTCGAGCGGGTGCTCCGTGCGGCAGATGAGCACGGCAGGCTGAATGCCCGTCTGCATAAGCTCGCGCACGGAGTGCTGCGTGGGCTTGGTCTTGAGCTCGCCGGCGGCGCTGATATAGGGGACCAGCGTCAGGTGGATATGCAGCGCGCGCGATCCGACCTCCTGGCGAAACTGGCGGATGCCCTCCAGGAACGGCAGGCTCTCGATGTCTCCGACGGTGCCGCCCACCTCCGAGATCACGACATCGTGGCCCGTGCCCAGCACGCTCACCGAGCGTTTGATCTCGTCGGTGATGTGGGGAATGACCTGGACGGTGCGTCCGAGATAGTCGCCATGGCGCTCGGCGTCGATGACCGTACGGTAGATTCGACCCGTCGTGGTGTTGTTGTCCTGGGACAGGTTGGCGTCGATGAAACGTTCGTAGTGACCCAGATCGAGATCGGTCTCGGCCCCGTCCTCGGTGACGAATACCTCGCCGTGCTGGAGAGGGGAGAGGGTGCCGGGATCCACGTTGATGTAAGGGTCCAGCTTTTGAAGTGTGACCCGCAGTCCCCGCTCCTTGAGCAGGACGCCGAGCGATGCGGCTGCGATTCCCTTCCCCAGCGAGGACACCACGCCCCCGGTTACGAAGATGTACCTGGTCCGGTCCGGTTCGGTCGGGCTCATTCCGTTGCCCTCGCTCCGTACGTCGTTTTCAAGTCACATTGCCCATGCCCAGCCGGCGTTCCAGGCGAGCCAGGTCTTCCGGCGTGTCCACTCCATGAGCCGCCTCCTCCAGCACGGCGACTCCGATCCGCATGCCGTTCTCCAGTGCCCGCAATTGCTCCAGACCCTCCTCCGTCTCCAGTGGAGAACGACCGAACCGCACCCATCGTTCGAGCGCACCCGGTTCGTAGGCGTAGACACCGACATGCCTGAGGCGACCACCGCGGCCTCGCCCCTTCTCCTCCTCGGCCGGTTCGTGGCGGTGTGGTATCGGCGCCCTTGAGAAGTATAACGCACTTCCGGCCCGGGTCCGCACGACCTTCACGACCGACGGATCCTCCAATTCCCGCCGAGAACGGATCGGAGTCGCGCAGGTGCCGGCGTCGAACCCCTTCTCCACCATTGCAACCGCGGCCCGGAGCGCGCCGGAGCGCACCAGCGGCTCGTCTCCCTGGATGTTCAGGACGACGTCGAACCCGCCGTTGAGCCTTGCCGCCGCTTCGTGCACCCGGTCCGTCCCGGACGGATGACGACGCGAGGTGAGCAGCACCTCCGCGCCGGCCTCGCGGCAGACCTCGGCCACCTCGTCCGAGTCGGTGGCGACCACGACCCGCTCCAGGAAATCCATATTGCGGGCCCGCTCCCATACCCATATCACCAGGGGCTTGCCGAGCAGGGGCTGGAGAGGTTTCCGGGGGAGGCGGGACGAGCCGATCCGCGCCGGAATAACGCCCAGGACGCGGGTCAAAGCGACACCTGAAACGAGGTGTGCAAGCCCCGGAAAGCCGTGTGATTCACGGACCTGAAGCTACCCGGAAGCGGGAGTCACGGCAAGAAAGTTCCGCAAGATGCGTCGTCCTCCTTCGGTGAACCAGGACTCCGGATGGAACTGAATCCCCCAAACCGGGTGTGCGCGATGCCGCATCGCCTGGATTTCACCTTCGTCCGACGGTTCCGTGCTCCATGCGATCGGAACAAGGTCATCCGGCAGGTCGGGTGACGTCACCAGCGAGTGGTAGCGCGCCACGCGGGAATGCTCCGGGATGCCCGCGAAGAGCGGATCGCCGTTGTGGCGTATGCTCCCGATCTTGCCATGCACCGTGCGCGCAGCCCGGACGGTGCGGCCTCCGTAGGCCTCGCCGATCGCCTGATGGCCAAGGCACACGCCCAGGACCGGGGTGGTCGGTCCGAGCACCCGGATGGCCTGGACGCTGATCCCGGCTTCGGCCGGCGTGCAGGGCCCCGGCGACACCACCAGGCGGGTCGTTCCCCCGAGGCGCAACTCTTCGGCCGTGACCTCGTCGTTACGGAAGACCCGGGGGTCGTGACCCAGTTCACCAAGCATCTGGACCAGGTTCCACGTAAACGAATCGTAGTTGTCGATTACGGCCAGCATGGACCACTCCGAGTCGGTCGGGCTCCGGGCCGCACGGCGGATCCGCAAATGTTCCACTCGGCCGGGACTGAAGGGCGGCGACCGCTGAACTGTAATAGTATGCGGGGATCATGAGCATGTACCAGAAATGCCTCGTCTGCGGCCAGGGCTTCCGGCCCAACGAAGCGCTGGAGCACCTCGACAGAGGGCGGCGCGTGGCGTACGACCCCGCGCGCGGACGCCTCTGGCAGATCTGCCGCTCCTGTTCGCGCTGGTCCCTGGTTCCGATCGAGTCGCGATGGGAGGCGCTCGAGGAACTGGAGAAGCTGGTCACGGACCGGGGACGGCTACTGTCCAGCACGGACAACGTCGCCCTCTTGCGGGCCGGACCGCTGGAGATTGTCCGCGTCGGGCGGGCCGAGTTGGTCGAGGAAGCGTGGTGGCGCTACGGCAGGGAACTTCGCGCGCGAAGGGAGCGCTACCGGAAGCTCTCGACGGCGGGTACCCTGGGGGCCGCGGCGGCGATCGCGGGCTCGTGGGCCACTGGAGGAATGAGCTTCCTGGCGGCCTGGCTCATCTGGGACAACGCGCCGGGTGTCGTCACCGGAGGGGCGCGCTGGCTCCGTTTCGGCAATGTTGCGTGGCGAGGCGCGGGACAGTGCCGACGCTGCGGCAGGACAATCCGAAGCTTCCGCTACCGCGACCGGGGCGGCCTCATCATAACCCCGGGAGAGGAGGCCCAGGGGGTCGTCCTGTCGTGTAGCCGATGCACCGACCGCTCCGACGAGACCGGCGTTGAGCTTCGCGGCCAGGAGGCCAATCGCACGCTCCGCAAGGTTCTCGCATACCACCACTTCGCCGGGGCGTCGGAGCAGCGGGTGAGGGGCGCTGCCCGCCTGATCGAGGTCGCTGGTGGCCCGCAGGCCCTTTCCGGCCGGATCATTCGGCCGGGGAGAACCCTGGGCCAGGTCGGCAAACTCGGACGGGTTGCCCTGGAGATCGCCGTGCACGAAGAGCACGAACGCCGACTGCTTTCCATGCGATTGGCCGAGCTGGAGGCGCACTGGCGCCGGGAGGAGGAGCTGGCCGAGATCATGGACGGGTCGCTGACGCCGGCGCCTCTCGTCGATTCCCTGCGTCGCCGGATCGCCGGTCCGCGATAGGCCCGGCGCCCACGCCAGGCTAGTAGTCGACCGGACGCAGATACCAGTGTCCGATCGCGCTCTCCGAGAGCAGTGCGACCGTTGGCAGCTGCCGCTTCCAGTGCGTCGACGACAGGCGCCGCCAGACGGTCACCACCTCGTCCCGCCTGAATCCCATTCCCACAAGGGACTCGACATCATGCCCCTGCAGCAGCCAGTGCAGAACGGGATCGGCGTGGTGGTACGAGATGCCCAGCTCGTCCTCGTCGTGAACGCCCCTGATCAGGTCTGCGCTTGCCGGCTTGTCGACGATCTCGGCGGGCACGCCCAGGTGCCGCGCGAGAGCCCACACCTGCGTCTTGAACAGGTCGCCGAGGGGGTTGATCGGCGGTGAATCGTCGGCGTGCCAGGTATAGTAGCCAAGGAGGCGCTCGCTCTTGTTGCCGGTGCCGAGGGGGAGCGCGCCGAGTTTGGCCGACTGATCGAAGAGGATGAGCGAACGCTGCCGGGCGGCCAGGTTCCCGCGGCGCATGGCCGTCACCTCCGGCTCGTGGTCCCTGACGTAGGCGTCGACGGCCCCGGTGATCGACAGCGTGCGCTCGTGAGCGCCCACCGAGGAAATCACCAGGCGTGCGTGCTCAAGACTGTCGGGACTGGAGGTCGCGTAGGGCAGCCGGAAGGCGAATACGTTTTCCGGTCCCAGGGCCTTGCACGCCAGTATGAGGGACACCGCCGAATCCACGCCGCCGGAGACGCCGATCACCACGCGGGAAAAGTCACGCCGCCGCACCACCTCTTCGCGGATGAACTCCACGAGCGCGGTCTCCACCAGCTCCGGGTCGATTGCCAGCGCCTCCAGGTCCTCGCTGTCAGGACGCGGGCGTTTCGCATCGGGCGCGGCGGGTCCGCGCGCCCCGGTTTCTTTCCCGCGTTCCGTATCCCCGCCGCTCGCGGGTGGCTTCCCTCCATCCGGCCCGGCCTCGTCGCCCGGTACGCGAGGCCTGACGGCCCGGCGCGGTCGACTGCCGCCCAAGGGGTTCCCATCTGCGGTCCACGAATTCTCCAGAGACCGCAGGAGGTGCGGCAGGGCCGTGGTCAGGTCCGAGAGGTACGGGGATTCCGCCCGGACGCGGGTCACCTGGTCCGGATTCAGATCGACGGTTGTGGCGCATTGATCGAAGAGCGGCCCGCGGGCGAGCAGGCGCCCGTCGGGACCCCAGGCGGAAGACCCGCCTGCGAAGAGCTTGCCGCCTTCGGAGCCGGCGAGCTGGGAGAGGAGCACGAAGACGCCGTGCTCCGACGCCGCGCGGGACGCGATGCGGTCCCATGCTACCAGGTTGGCGGGACGCGACAGCGCCGGCCCGAACCCGCGGGCGGGCGACGCACAGCCGCACAGGATCACGTTCGCCCCGCTGAGCGCCAGGATTGCCGCGGTCAACGAGTGCGTCAGGTCCTCGCAGACCAGCAGGCCGATCCGCCCGAACCGCGTGTCGAAGGCATGCACCGCTCGTCCCGGCTCCACGAAGCGGCTTTCCTCGAAGAGCCCGTAGGTCGGCAGGAACACCTTGCGGTGAATGTGCACCACCTCATAGCGGGCCCGGCCGGGGGTCAGGTACGCCATGCTGTTGTACACGCCGCGCGTGTCCTTCTCGTAGAACCCGAGAACCACATCGGAGCCGCAGTCTTCGGGTGGCGCCCCAAGCCGACGCACCAGGCTGTCGCGCGTGAGCGCCAGTTCGGTGGCGGCTCCCTCGACGAAGTAGCCGGTCAGCGCCGTCTCGGGGAAGACGAGGATATCGGCGCCCGGCCGCAGCATGCTCCGCACCAGGGCCACGTTGGCGTCCAGGTCTCCCTTGCGCGGCTTGACCTGGCAGAGCCTGACGCGCAGCCGGCCCTCATGGATCATGTCGCTCCCTCGACCGTTTTCGTCTGCGGATTCAGCGCCGGGGGTAGCCCCGGCAGCGGACAATGTTCCATAATCTAGTATCGTGTCCCGGAAACATCGCGGCTGTTCGAGCACCGATGCGTCCGGCCGTGCGGCGTTGCTCTTCCCAGGAAAGGCACCATGCCAAGAAGATTCCCGCTGGCCACCATCGCCACCGTGCTGGCGCTCCTCCCGGGAGCCGTGTACGGGCAGGATGCGCGCACCCCCCCGGTGGAGCGCGCAGACAGCTTGTCCGCGCAGACTCCCCTGGGGACCGACGAGGGCCAGGTCTTCCTCAAGGTGTTCGAGACGATCTCACGGTACCACTCGACGGCGCTGGGTGATTCCGCTCTCTGGGAACGTGCGATCGATGGTCTCCTCGAACAGCTCGACGATCCGTACGCGCGCGTGTTCACTCCCGACGAATACGGCAGGTTCCGGGAGACCAACACGGGTGACTACGCCGGAATCGGCGTCCAGATCAGCCTGCTGGCGGGACGGGTGACCGTTACCGCCGTGTTCCGCGACACGCCGGCCGAGGGTGCGGGGATGATCGTGGGGGACAGAATCGTCTGGGTGGAGGGTCACGACGCGCGCGACTGGTCGCTTGACCAGGCCAGGGATTCGATCCGCGGGACTCCCGGAACGCCGGTCCGGATTCGCGTCGCCCGTGACGGTTACGAGGAACCGCTCCCCATGACGATCGTGCGCGACAACGTGCACGTCGAGGCCGTTCAGGCGACGCTCCTCGAAGAGGGCATCGCATTCCTCGCCATCGACCGCATCGCCCGGGGTGCGGCGGACGAGCTTGACCAGGCGCTTCGTGAATTCGGCGATTTGCGCACGTTGATCATGGACCTGCGCCGCAATCCGGGCGGGTACCTCGACGAGTCGCTGCGCATCGTAGACCTGTTCCTGGCACCCGGGCAGCGGCTCGCGAGCGCGGAGGCGCGAGGCCCCACCGGCGTCCTGGAGACGCAGTCCTGGCCGGCTCGCAGTCCCGTGCGTCTCCCCGACACGCCCATCATCATCCTGGTGGACGAGTTCACTGCTTCCGCGGCCGAAATCATATCGGGTGCCCTGCAGGATCACGACCGGGCCGTGGTGCTCGGGCAGAGGACCTTCGGCAAGGGAGTGGTACAGACGGTCTATCCCCTGCCCGCCGGGCGCCGGATCAGCATCACCACGGGTTCGTGGCACACGCCGCTGGGTCGTTCCCTGCACCGGGCGCGGCACCGCGACGGAACACCCGTTCCCGAGGCCGAGGCGGAGCGCCAGACGATCGCGACGCTGGCGGGACGGGAACTCAGGAGTGATGGGGGCGTCTTTCCCGACCTGGAGGTCGCCGACGACTCGTTGAAGCCCCAGGAGGAAGCGCTCCTCAATCACGCCAACCAGCTTCGGGTGCCACTTGCGGTCCGAATCGAGGAGTATGCCTTCGAGTTGGCCAAGGACGCTCTCGAAGCCGGGGGCGCCGAGCCCCTGCCCTCGCCGTCCTTCGACGGATTGGCCGAGCAGCTCGTGGAGGAGGGCATGTCGTCCGACATCGTCCTTGACCCCGTTGCGCGGGACTATCTGGACTGGAGAACGCAGATGCGATACCTGTATCGCGCTGAAGCCCACGGCCCCATGCTCGACGTGCTCGCCCAGCGTGACCGGGTCCTGGCCAGGGCGCTGGAACTGGCCCGATCCGCGGACAGCCCGACGGAGCTGTTTGCCCGCATCGCCGAGCTCGGGGAAGCCCCCGCCGGCTTGTAGCGTCGCGCCGACACCGGACCTCGCGACGGGATCCGGAGATCGCCGCCGTTTTGGCCGGCCCGTACCTGTCCGCTTTGGGCGACCGCCAGCCCCGCTTTGGCCGGGCCCCGCCGCGGCCCCATCCGGGCGACCTCAGCCCGCCCGGCTCCGCGGATGGTAGAGACGGTGGGTCTCCCGCAGGTACTCCCGGTCCAGGTGGGTGTAGATCTGGGTGGTGGAAATATCGGCGTGACCGAGCAGCTCCTGAACCGCGGCCAGGTCGGCGCCCCCCTCGAGGAGATGCGTCGCGCACGAATGGCGCAGCGTGTGCGGAGAAATGCCGCGGTCAATCCCGGCTCTACCGGCGGCCCGCCTGACGATGGTCCAGATCGACATGCGGCTCAGACGGCTGCCGCGCTGGTTGAGGAAGAAAGCTCCGGCGGCCCGACCGCGGTCCAATCCCGGACGGAGGGAGTCGAGGTACCGCCGCACCACGCCAAGCGCGACCGCGCCGACCGGCACGAGGCGCTCCTTTCCGCCCTTTCCGAAGACGAGGCAGCTCCCCAGTTCCAGGTCCATGTCGCCGAGCGACAGCCCCGTGAGTTCGCTGACGCGCATCCCGGTCGCGTAGAGAAGTTCCAGCACCGCACGGTCCCGCCAATAGGCCGGAGAGTCCGGATCGACGGCTTCCACAATGCGCGCCGCCTCGTCCTGGGTCAGAAACTCGGGGAGCCTTCTTGCCGCGGCGGGACGATCCATCCGGTCCGTGGGGTCGTCCGGCACGATGCCTTCGGCAGCGAGGAAACCGAAGTATGCGCGCAACGCCGACTGGGCCCTGCGGATCGTCGTCGGCGCGAGCCCCTGACCGCTCAGATGGGACTGATACTCGTGGAGGATCCGGTGGCCGATCGTGTCGGGCTCCGAGATGCCCCGGTGCGCGAGGTAGGTCGCAAAGCGGCGGATATCGGTGCGATACGCGGCCAGAGTGCCGGGCCTCAGCCCCCTTTCAAGTGCCAGGTAGTCCAGAAACGGCTCGACGTGGTACCTGCGCTCAAGCGCCCCGCCCGCGCTCTCAGCCGGCATCGCCGTCGATTCCCCGCCGATGGCGGCTCGTCTTGCGGCGGGCTCGCCACCACAACCCGGCGATCATGACCACGAGCGCGACCGAGGCGACCAGGAGGCCCCGACTGGTCCGTTCGAGCGTTGCCGCGATCACATCGAGGTTGTCTCCGCCGAGGTAGCCGACTTGCAGAAGGGCCCCGTACCAGATCGCGGACGCCACGACCATCGGCGGAATCGCCCGGCGCGGCTCCAGCTGCGTCACGCCGGCGAACACCGGAACCACCGCGCGGAAGCCCGGCAGAAATCGTGCCAGGAAGATCGCAACCAGTCCCCATCGCCTGTAGAACGCGTGCAGCCGCTCCATCCGGCGTTCGCCTGCGAGCCTGCGCCCCGGCCCCGTGCGGAAGAACGAGGGCCCGTACCGGCGGCCGGCGCCATAGACGGCGATCGCACCGCCCACGTTGCCGCCCCAGACCACGCCGAAGACGCCTACGGGGTGTACCGTTCCCAGTCCCGCGATGAAACCTCCCGCGACGATGAAGGTGTCGGCCGGGATCACCGGCAGGATGTTCTCTATCGCCGCTCCGGCCGCAAGCAGCGCGTACGCCAGCGGCGCGGGCAAATCCGTCAGCAGGGAGAAGGCGCGCTCCACCCGGCGGCTAGTCGGCCCGGCCGGGCGCGGGTACCACGGCGGCCACGGCCTGAACGGCAAGGCCCTCGCGCCTTCCGATCCAGCCCATTCCCTCGTTCGACTTTCCCTTGATCGACACCCGGCCGATCGGGACGCCCAGGCGTGCCGCGAGGCCGGCGCGCATCTCAAGGGCGCGCGGGCCGATCCGGGGGCTCTCACAGATGACCGTGACGTCCACGTTGCGAACGCTCCACGACTCGCCACCCAGGACCGCCACCGCCCGCTCCAGAAGGTCCATGGAATCGGCATCGCGCCAGGCGTCTTCTCCCGGCGGAAAGTGCGTGCCGACGTCGCCGAGTGCGACCGCCCCCAGCAGCGCGTCGATGACGGCGTGAGCCACGGCGTCCGCATCCGAGAATCCTGCAAGCCCCGGATGGTCCGGAAAGTGAACGCCACCCAGAATCAGAGGCCGGGCCGCGTCGAAGCGGTGAGAATCGTACCCGATCCCGACGCGAACTTCTGTCACGGACTTCCTACCCTTCGTATCTCCTGATCGCCAGGCAAACGTTGTGTCCGCCGAACCCGAAGGAATTGTTCAGGGCAACCGACACCGGGCGCTCGACCATGCCTTCGTGCGCATAGTCCAGATCGCACGTGTCGTCACGCTCGGAAAAGTTGATGGTCGGCGGAATCCTGCCGGTCCGGCAGGCCATCACGCAGATGACGGTTTCCAGGGCTCCGGCGGCTCCGAGGAGGTGCCCGGTCATGGACTTGGTCGATCCCATGACCAAATCGTATGCGTGCCCCCCCAGCACCGCCTTGACCGCTGCAGTCTCCGCCGTGTCGTTCTGCGGCGTCGAAGTGCCGTGCGCATTGATGTAGTCCACATCCTCGGGACGTATTCCACCGTCCTGGAGGGCCAGCCGCATCGCCGCCTGGGCGCCGTGCGCATCGGGCGGGGGCGCCGTGATGTGGTGGGCGTCTCCGGTGGCCCCGTATCCGACGACTTCACCGAGGATCTCCGCGCCCCGCACGCGGGCGTGCTCCAGTTCCTCGAGCAGAATGCACCCCGCTCCCTCGCCGATCACGAACCCGTCCCGTCCCGCATCGAACGGGCGGCTGGCCCCTTCGGGGTCGTCGTTGCGGCGAGACATCGCCTTCATCGACGAAAATCCCGCGATCGTGATCGGCGTCACGGCGGCCTCCGCTCCTCCGGCGAGCATGAGCTTCGCATCCCCGCGCTGGATGTACCGGACCGCGTCGCCGATCGCGTGCGAGCCGGAGGCGCAGGCCGAGACGGTCGCGTAGTTGGGGCCCTGCAGTCCGTACCGGATGGACATCAATCCCGCGGCGATGTCCGGGATGAACATCGGGATGAAGAAGGGACTGACGCGACCGGGTCCGCGTTCGTTCAGAATGCGGCAGTTGGCTTCAAGGGTGGCGATGCCACCGACGCCGCTGGCCATGATCACGCCGAACTCGGTCGGGTCGCAACCGGCCGGGGGACCCTCGAGCCCCGCGGACGCCATCGCCTGCACCGCCGAGGCGATGGCGAAATGGCAAAACCGGTCGTAGCGCCGGCTTTCCTTCCGCGACAGATAGCGTTCCGAATCGAAGTCCTTCACCTCACAGGCGATCCGCGTGGCGAAACCTGCGGGGTCGAATGCCGTGATCGGGCCGCCCCCGGGCGTTCCCGCGAGCAGGGCGTCCCAATTGGAGGCCACGTCATGCCCGACCGCGCTCACCATGCCCATCCCGGTGACGGCGACTCGGCGCTCGCTGTGCCGATCAGCCATGGCGCTGCGACTCGAAACCGGTCAGCCGGCGTTTTCCTGAATGTAGGATACGGCGTCCCCGACCGACCGCATCTGCTCCGCATCCTCGTCGGGGATGTCGATGCCGAATTCCTCTTCGAACGCCATCACCAGCTCAACGGTATCGAGGGAGTCCGCGCCAAGGTCATCCACGAACGACGCTTCCAACGTGACCTTGTCGGCCTCGACGCCGAGCTCGTCGATGATGATCTCCTTCACCCTGGCTTCGGTTGTGTCGGACATGCTTTTTCTCCGTACGTTGTTTCCGGTGGCGCACCTGGTTCGGCTCGAACACGCCGGCGACTACATCGCCATCCCGCCATCCACGGCGATGATCTGACCCGTAATGTAACCCGCCTCCGGTCCCGCAAGGAACCGGACGACGCCAGCCACATCGCCGGGCTCTCCCAGCCGCCCGGCGGGAATGCGGCCCGTCAGTTCCGCTACCTGTCCGTCGGGCAGACCGGCTGTCATATCGGTGCGGATGAATCCGGGTGCGACGGCATTGCAGCGGATGTTGCGCGAAGCCAGCTCCCTGGCCACCGATTTGGTCAGCCCGTGCAATCCCGCCTTGGACGCGGCATAATTGGCCTGACCCGGATTGCCCACCAGTCCGATGACCGAACTGATATTGACGATGGACCCGTTCCGGCGCTTCATCATGCCGCGCGTCGAGGCCCGGATCATGTTGAAGGCGCCTCGCAGGTTGGTGTCGATCACCCGGGACCATTCCTCGTCGCGCATGCGGAGCAGGATGTTGTCGCGCGTCACGCCCGCGTTGTTCACCAGCACCGAGACGGGCCCCTGCGCCGACTCGACGCCGGCGACCACCTTCCTGCAGGCACCGCCGTCGGCGACATCGCACGAGTAGGCCGCATGGCCGTCGCCTTCCAGCCCCGCGACCGCATCGCGGGCCGTGGCCTCGTTTCGCGCGACCACCGCAACCACGGCTCCCGCGCTCGCCAGTGCCTGCGAAATCCCCAGGCCGATCCCCCTCGACCCCCCCGTTACGATCGCCACCGATCCGGCGAGTTCTCTGGACGCCGTCATTTCCATCCCTCCATGGAATCGATGCACGCCGACTCACCGATCGCGCTGGTCGGCACCCCTCTCGCGTTCCTCTTGTTCAACCCGGTCAGTACCTTGCCGGGACCCAGTTCCAGAAACCGGGTCACGCCTTCCTCCCTGGCCCGCGCGACGCATTCGATCCACCGCACCGGCGAGGTGAGTTGCCGTACAAGCAGCCCGCGTATCCTGTCCGGATCGCTTTCGACCTCGGCCGTCACGTTGGAAACGACCGGAAAGTCCGGGGACCTGACCGGCGTGTCTTCGAGCTGTTGCCGGAACTCCTCGGCGGCGGGCTGCATGAGGGGCGAGTGGAATGCCGCCGACACGGCAAGCGGAATCGCCCGCTTCGCTCCGCTCGCCTTCGCTGCCGAGCACAGCCATTCGACGCCGGCGAGGTCCCCGCTGACCACGATCTGGCTCTTTGCGTTGAGGTTGGCCGGCACGACCGTCATGCCGGTGTCCGCCCCTTCCCGGCACAGCGCGGCAACAGAGTCTGCGGAAAGGCCGATCACCGCGGCCATCGTACCCGGTGCTTCCTCTCCGGCCCTGGCCATCAGCTCCCCGCGCAGCCTCACCACGCGCAGGCCATCGGCGAAGGTGCAGGTGCCTGCCGCTCCGTGCGCGGTCAGCTCGCCAAGCGAGTGTCCGGCGGCCGCGGCGACGGGACCGATCCGGCCGCGAATCACCCGGTATGCCGCAAGACCATGTACGTAGAGCGCGGGCTGCGCGTTTTCCGTCGCGGTCAGTCGTTCGAGAGGGCCTTCCCACGCCAGCCGGGCGAGCCCGAAACGCAGAATGTCGTCCGCTTCCTCGAAAGTCTCCCGGGCCTCGGGGAAGCGCCGCGCGAGGGACCGTCCCATCCCCACGTGCTGCGACCCCTGTCCAGGAAACAACAGGCCCGGCCTCATCCCCTCATCCCCGCGTCCGGCCGTGCCACCGATTCGACGGCGGCTACCACCGCATGAGCATGGCGCCCCAAGTGAGGCCAGCGCCGAACGCCGTCATGAGGATGTTCGATCCGGGCCCGATCCGGCCCTGCTCGGCGGCCTCGTCAAGCCCCACGGGGATCGTCGCGGAAGAGATGTTTCCGTACCGGTCGAGGTTCACGAAGACCTTGTCCATCGCAATCCCGGCATGCCGGGCCGTTGCCTCGATGATCCTGGCATTGGCCTGATGAGGCACCATCAGATCGATGTCGGACGCCGTGAGCCCGGCTTCCTCGATGACGCGTCTCCCGGCGTGTGCCATTGATCTCACCGCCGACTTGAAGACTTCGCGGCCGGACATGTGGAGCATGTGCTCCTTCTTGCGCAGGGACTCCTCGTCGAGAGGTTTCACGGCTCCGCCCGCGCGCCGCTGCAGGAGAGGCACGAGATCTCCGTCGGAGCGGTGGAAGCTCGACAGAATCCCTTCTCCGTTCACCGATGGCTGCACCACTGCGGCGCCCGCGCCGTCTCCGAAAAGGATGCAGGTCGCCCGGTCCTCCCAGTCGATGATCGTCGACATCTTCTCGGTCGACACCACGAGGATGTTCCGGCCGCGTCCGGCCGCCACGCATCCCTCGGCCACCGACACGGCGTAGAGGAACCCGGTGCAGGCAGCCTGAAGGTCGAAGGCCACGCAGCTGCGGGAGGCCCCGATACGCGCCTGGATCTCGCAGGCGGTCGACGGGAGCAGGTGATCGGGGGTCGCCGTCGTGACCACGAGCATGTCGATGTCGGAGGCCGAGAGCCCCGCCTTTCCCAGGGCGCCGCACGCGGCACGCGCTCCCATGTCCGCCGCCGAGACATCGTCCCCGGCGATCCGCCGCTCGCGAATGCCGGTGCGCTCCCGAATCCAGGTGTCACTGGTGTCCACGAGGGCTTCCAGGTCGGCATTCGTCATGACCCGTTCGGGCAGATAGCGGGCGGTCGCCGATATCCGTGCCACCGGTGCCTGGCCGTTCATGAAACGCCGTCCTTATCTGAAAGCCGGATCGCGAGCGATATGGGCGACCATGCCGCTGCGCACACTGCGCGCGGCCACGCCTATGGCCGCGCTGATCGCCTTGGGTGACGATTCTCCGTGACAGATCACGCTCACCCCGTTCACGCCAAGCAGAGGCGCGCCGCCATACTCGGCGTAGTCGAAGACACGAAACGCGTCTTCAAGCTCCCGGTCAAGACCCACCGGATTCAGCCGGGTGCCCAGTTCGCGGGCAAGGAACAGGGCGAGCGACTCATAGAACTTCAGCATGATGTTGCCGACAAGGCCATCGCAGACCAGCACGTCGCACGCGTGGTGCAGGATGTCCCGGCCCTCGACGTTGCCCACGAATCCCAGGTCGCTGGCGGCAAGGGCCCGGTAGGTTTCCTGCAGCACCTCGGTGCCCTTCGCTGCCTCGGAACCGACGTTCAGGAGTCCCACCCTGGGCTCGCGGACGCCCTGGATATCCTGCATGTAGATGGTCCCCAGACGCGCGAACTGCACCAGGTGCTGCGACTTGCAGTCAAGGTTCGCACCCGTGTCGGCGACCAGTGTAGGCCCTCTGCCGGTCGGGAAGATCGTGCCCAGCGCCGGCCGGTCCACGCCCCGCAAGCGGCCAAGCGTAAGCAGAGACGCCGCCATCACCGCCCCCGTCGAACCCGCGGACACGAAGGCGTGCGCCTCCCCGGCCCGCTGCATTTCGAGGCCGACACGGATGGACGACCTCGGACTGCGGCGAACCGCCGAGACCGGGGGTTCGGCGCCGTCCACGCGCTGGGGAGCGTGGACGACACGGATCCTTTCACCCGCGGCGGCTTCCTCCACCTGTGGAGCCAGCAGCTCCCGGTCCCCCGTGAGTATCACTCGAAGATCGGGATCCGATTCGAGGGCCGACAGGGCACCGCGTACCTCCGTAACCGGGGCGTCGTCGGTCCCCATCGCGTCGAGGACGATCCGCATCGGAGTTGACTCAGGGCAACACGAAGGACCGGGAGCCTACTCGGGTTCCACCTCGTAGATGGGCTTCCCCCTGTACATCCCCGACGTGGGGCAGACGCGATGCCGCAACTGCGGATCACCGGTCCTGGAACAGGTGGCCAGCGTCGATTCCGCGGCCTTGTAGTGCGTGCGGCGCTTCCGTTTCCGCTGCTTGGACACTCGTTTCTTGGGTACGGCCATTGAACAATCTTCCTAGTCGGTTTGCAGGGCCTTCAAAGCGGACCACCTGGGATCGGGCTGGTCCTTCGGTCGTTCCGGCACCCGCCCGATTCGCTCCACCGCCTGGCCGCAACGATCGCAGCGACCGTCGGTGTCCGCCGGAATGAAGTACCTTGGGATCTCCAAAACCACCTCTTCGCGAATCGCCTCTTCGAGGTCCAGCGTCATTTCGTGATAGCCGATCGTCCGCACGTCGGGGTCCGAGGTCTCCCACTCTCCCACAGGCACGAACACCAGGTTCAACGGCCTTTCGAAGGTGACCGGGACAGCTTCCAGGCACCGGCCGCAGTCGTACTCGACGGGGGCCTTCCAGCTCCCTCGCACGACAACCTCTCCGCCTGCCGCAAGCGTCACGGCGCCGGCGACCTCGACCGCACTCGAAAACCTGAGTTCCGAGCCACCCCAGACCTCCGCGTCGGGTGCGATGGCCGCCTGCACGGTGGTCTTGCGACTGATCCGCAGGCGTGACAGATCGATCTGCAACATAGACTTGAAAGATAGGACAATCGAGAGAATGATGTCAAACGGCCCGGTTCGACCCGGCCGTGGCGAAATCGCCTACCCTATCCGCTCCGATTCCGAGAAGAAGAAGGCGATCTCACGCCGTGCGTTTTCAACGGAATCCGACCCGTGCACCGCGTTTCTCTCCCTGGATTCGGCGTAGAGTCGGCGCACCGTGCCGGGCTCCGCTTCGGCGGGATCGGTGGCGCCGATCGCGTCGCGGTACCGGGAGATCGCCGATTCCGCTTCCAGCACCATCGGGATACAGGGTCCCGAGGTCATGAAGCCGACCAGCGATTCGTAGAACGGCCGTTCGCGGTGCACTTCGTAGAAGGCGCGGGCCTGGGCGTCCGTCAGGGTCACCATGCGCAGGGCCCTGATCTCGAATCCGGCGGCTTCGAGATGAGCGATGATCTTGCCCGCGTCACCGTTCCCGGTGGCATCGGGTTTGATAATGGCCAGAGTCTGGTTCATGGAGTCTTCACATGCAACGGGTCGAATTCAGGACATGAGGGCCATAAACGCAATCAGGAACCGCGCCGGGCGTCAACCCGTGCGTGGACGTCGCGGCGGGAGGATGGTGTCCGCGAATGCGCGCATCACCGTCTCCCGTTCCAGGAAGCCGACGAGTTCGGCGTCGCGCACGACCGGAAGCCTGGAAACTCCCCGGGCGATCATCGAACGCCCCGCCTCGACCAGGAGCTCGTCTTCGGAGACGCAGAGCACCGCCCGGGTCATCACGTCTCGCGCGGCGGTTGGCCGCCGCGCCCTTGTACCGGGCGTGTCCGGGCTGGGCAGCATGTGCTGCAGGATGTCGCTCACCGTGATCAGCCCGAGCATTTCGTGATTCGCTCCCACAACCGGCACGGCGGGCAGGTCACGACGGACGAGGAGGTGCTGCACCTCGCTGAGCGGCGTGTCCGGGTAGATTCGATAGATGAGCGGCGTGATCACTTTCTCCACCCGTACGTCGATATCTATCGTCTTGCTGATCAATGATATGGATGTCAGTACTTCAAGTATGTCATCAATAGTGTCGGCCGCGACTATGGCATCGGTCAGGCCGGTCAGCACGGGCAGCAGGAAGAGGTTCAGCGATGGTCTCGGCAGGCCCCACACGACCCATGCGGCCCGGGAGAACAACCCTCCGTCGGCGCGCTCGGAGAGCCACAGGACAACCCCGGGCGACTCCTCGCCCCGTCTCAGATTGAGCACGTCCAGGTTGGAGGCAAGGGGCATCGGTTCGGGATGGCCGGCCGCGCGCTCCACACGGCGGCAAACGTCGCGCAGGGGGTGATCCCCGGGCAGGTCTTCCACGCCGCGGCGGAGCGAATCCCACGCGTCCTCTCCGGAGCCGAGCACGACCCGGGGCTCGCACAGGAGCTCGCCGAACGCCGGTGAGCGGACGTCGACCACTGGCCCTACCGCACTACCGCAAGGCCTCGGCCACGAGCCCGGCGATTTCCACCGGGCGCCTGGCAACGCGGATTCCGTTGTCCTCGAAGGCCCTCGTCTTCTCGGCCGCGGTTCCGGCAGAGCCGCTTATGATTGCTCCCGCGTGTCCCATGCGCTTGCCCGGAGGCGCGGTCCGGCCCGCGATGAAGCCGACGACGGGCACATCGAGATTGGCGCTGACCCAGGTGGCGGCCTCCTGCTCGGCGGTTCCACCGATCTCGCCGATCATCACGACGGCTTCGGTGTCCGGATCCTCGGCAAAGGCCGCGAGGCAGTCGACGAAACTCGTGCCGATCAGGGGATCCCCTCCGATGCCCACGCACGTCGTCTGCCCGAGCCCGCCGCGGCTGAGGTGGTACACCGCCTCGTAGGTGAGCGTCCCCGACCGCGAGATGAGTGCCACGGGTCCGGGAGCGACCATCCTTCCGGGTATGATCCCCAGGGTGGTCTTGCCGGGACAGATGATTCCCGGACAGTTGGGACCGAGCACGCGGCTTCCGCGGTCCCGCGCCAGCGCGTGTGCGCGGGTCATGTCGAGGACGGGTATGCCCTCCGTCACGCATACGATGAACCCGACGCCCGCATCGGCGGCCTCCATGATCGCGCTTGCGGCAAACGCGGGGGGGACGTAGACCACCGATGCGTCGGCGCCGGTCTCCGCCACCGCCTCGGCTACGGTGTCGTAGACCGGGATCGTGGTGCCGTCGGGGCCTTCGAAATCGCGCCCTCCCTTGCCCGGAGTCACCCCCGCGACGACCCGCGTTCCGTACGCCATCATCTGGCGGGAGTGAAAGGAACCGTCCCGGCCGGTAATCCCCTGAACCACGACCCGGTTGGTCCCGTCAACAAAGATCGACATGGATTTCCCTCAGCTATGACGCGACGCGTCCGGACGCCGCATCCGTGTTCCGAATCATCGGGCCAGGCGAACGGCCTGCTCCACCACCTCGTCCATCGTGGTCACGGCGGTCAGGTCCGCTTCCGCCAGGATCTCCCGCGCCAATTCCTCGTTGGTCCCGGTGAGCCGGATCACGAGCGGGACCTCGAATCCGATTCGGTTGACGGCCTCCACGATTCCGCGGGCGACATCGTCGCATCGGGTGATGCCGCCGAAGATGTTGAAGAGGATGACCTTCACCTCGGGGTCGGAGGTGATGATTTCCAGCGCCGCGACCACCTTGTCCGGGTTTGACGATCCTCCGATGTCGAGGAAGTTGGCCGGTTCGCCCCCGTAGTACTTCACCAGATCCATCGTGGCCATCGCCAGGCCCGCGCCGTTCACGCAACAGCCCACATTGCCATCGAGCTTGACGAACGAGAGACCGGCCTCGCGCGCCCGGGTATCGGCGGACGCCTCGGAGCCGGCATCCCTCAGCGCCGCGACCGCGGGGCGCCGAAAGAGCTCGTTGTCGTCGATGCTCATCTTGGCGTCGATTGCCATCACCCGGCCCCGGGCCGTCGAGATCAGCGGGTTGATCTCGGCCATTGAAGCGCCATTGCCCACGAACACGTCGTAGAGCTGAGCGATGATGCGGGCCGCTTGCCGGACCAGGCCTGGATCGTCGTAGAGCCTGGCCGCCAACCCGTAGGCCTGGTGGGGAAGCAGTCCGTAGCGGGGGTCGATGCGCATCCTGTGGATCGCCTCCGGGTTGCTGGCCGCCACTTCCTCGATGTCCACGCCGCCCTCCGCCGAGACCATGAATACCGGGCACTGTCCCTCCCGGTCCACAAGGACCCCGACGTACGCTTCAGTGGCGATATCCTCGATCGGACACACCAGGACTTCCCCGACCGTGAGCCCGTTGATCTCCATGCCCAGAATGGCCGAGGCGTGAGCCGCGGCCTCCTCGGGGCTGTGGGCCAGCTTGACTCCTCCCGCCTTCCCTCTGCCGCCGGAGTGGACCTGCGCCTTGACGACGGCAGCGCCGCCGAATCGTTCGGCGAACGCGCCGGCCTGCTCGGGGCTTGTTGCGACTTCTCCCGGGTTCACGGCCATTCCGGCTTCACGGAACAGCTCCTTGGCCTGGTATTCGTGAAGGTTCATCGTCTCGAAGGGAGGTGGTGTGCGTGGGGGCGACCGGACGAGGTTCCCGGCGGCGCGGGTGCCCGGAGAACCGGCTGCCGTCCGCCGCTAGCAAGTTATCGGGAAACACGTTTGCATCAAGCATTCACGCAAGCGGCGCTGCGTCGCCATATTACGGCAGTCCCCGGCAGGAGCAGCCCGTTGCAGGGAATCTCAGACCCCATCTACCTCGACCACGCCGCCACCACGCCGGTCCGCCCCGAAGTGGTTGCCGCGATGTCGGCATGTCACGCAGAGGACTTCGGAAACCCGTCGAGCGGCCATTCATGGGGGCGCAGGGCCAGGCGCCGCCTGGAATGGGCCCGGGCTTCGGTGGCCACCGCACTGGGCATCCCCGCAGCCCATGTGTTCTTCACCCGCGGTGGGACCGAATCGGACAACCTCGCGGTGCTGGGCCGAACGCGGCATGCAATCGCCGGGGGTGGCGACGCTCCCCTGGTGGTCACCTCCGCCATTGAACACCCGGCCGTGTTCGAGGCTGCCGAGCAGGCCGCGGCGGAGGGCGCCCGGCACACGGTGATCGGATTCGGCGACGGAATCTTCGACCTGGACGCGCTGAGAGCCGCCGTGCGCGAGCGGCCGGCGGTCGTGTCGTGCATGTGGGTGAACAACGAGGTCGGACTGGAACTCCCGATGGCGGCAATCTCGAAGATCTGCCGCGAACGCGAAGTGGTGCTTCACAGCGACGCGGTGCAGGCCGTGGGCAAGGTCCCGTTGTCGCTTCGGGACACCCCGGTCGATCTGCTGACGGTTACCGGCCACAAGATCCACGGACCCACGGGGACCGGCGCCCTGATCGCGACGGATCCACGCGGTCTGCAGCCGCTGCACTTCGGCGGCGGACAGGAGCGGGGCGTTCGGCCGGGCACCGAGGACGTCGCGGGTGCCGTCGGTCTGGCCGAGGCGTTGCGTCTGGCCGTTGTGGAGGTCCCATGCGAGTCCACACGGTTGGCGGCCATGCGGGACGCGGTGCAAGCCCGGTTGGCGGCGCGCATCTCCGACCTGCGAATCAGTGGGCAACGCGTTGCGCGTGCGCCGCACATCCTGTCGCTGGGCATTCCGGGGGCGGACTCCGACACGCTGCTGGCGGCGCTGGACGCCCAGGGAATCGCGGCGTCCGGGGGTTCCGCGTGCTCCAGCGGTTCTTCCGCTCCCAGCCGCACGCTCGCCACCCTCCATCCCGGCGAAACGGGGGCGACCCTTCGGCTGAGCTTCGGGAAGCTCAACCGGGAAGGCCAGGTGGACAGGATTGTGGAAGTGGTCGCCTCGGCCATCGAGCGCACGCGCGAGTTCGCTCCGCAATGACGGACCGGGCGACGATAACGGACCGGGGGCAGCCGCTGAGGATCCTGGTGGCCATGTCGGGCGGGGTCGATTCGTCGGTCGCGGCGGCGTTGCTCGTCGAGGCGGGGCACGATGTGGTCGGCGCCACCATGAAGACCTTCTGCTACAGCGGTACGGACACCGATGCGAGCCGCAAGACGTGCTGTGGCCTGGACGGAATCCGGGACGCCCGCAGCGTGGCCGACGAGCTGGGAATCCCCCACTACGTCTTCGACGTCGAGGAGGAGTTCACCCGCGACGTCATAGATGACTTCGTTGCCGAGTATTCGGAGGGACGCACCCCCAATCCATGTGTCCGCTGCAATTCCAACACGAAGTTCCGCGATCTCTTCAGACGGGGGCGGGTCCTCGGTTGTGACGGCGTGGCGTCGGGTCACTACGTGCGTCTGGACCGCTCCGGGACACGGCCGCGCATGCTCCGGGGCCGGGATTCATCCAAGGATCAGTCCTACTTCCTGTGGGGGCTTCCGGCCGAACTGCTCCAGCGGCTGCACTTCCCGCTCGGGGACCTGACCAAGACCGAGGTCAGGGAGCGGGCCCGGCAACTCGGCCTCGCGACCGCCGAAAAGCCCGAGTCCCAGGAGATCTGCTTCGTTCCCACGGGCGACTACCGGGATTTCCTCGCGCGCAGGCTGCTCCCCACCCACCCGGCGCTCTCACCGGGCGCCATCGTCGACCACGGCGGCCGGATTCTGGGGATGCACGAAGGCTATTCCGGGTTCACCGTCGGCCAGAGGAAGGGGATTGGCGGCGGAAGGACGGAGCCCTACTACGTCCTCGAGATTCGTGCGGCCACGCGCGAAGTGGTCGTGGGACCGCGTCACCTCCTCGCGGCCGGGGACATCCGGGTCGGCGAACTCAACTGGCTGACGCCGCCGCCACCCCCGGGGGGCCGATTGGACGTCCAGATCCGCTATCGGTCGCCGGCACTGCCGTGCAGCGTCGAGGCGCACGGGGCCGATGGACTCACCCTCGCCCTGAGGAAGCCGGCGGCCGCGGTGACCCCGGGCCAGTCCTGCGTGTTCTTCCGCGACGAGGAAGTTCTGGGCGGCGGCCGTATCCGTGGCATCTCCGAAGCCGCCCGCTGATCCGCCTCACCATTTCATTCCCGCGGCGTCCGCGAACTCCCGGAACTGTTTCGCCTGCTCCTCGCCAAGCGATTCGGGAACGGAGACCTTGACCTCGACGAACTGGTCGCCCGTACGACTCTTGCGCCTGATCCCCTGCCCCCGGATCCGGAAGCGCGTGCCGGGCTGCGTGCCCGGCGGGATGCGGAGCACGACCTTCCTCCCCGAGATCGTCGAGACCCTGATTCGCGATCCCAGTGTGACCTGCGCGAGGTTGACGGGGACGGTGACATGGATATCGTTGCCATCGCGCCGAAAGAACGCATGCGGTTCCACTTTGAAGGTGATGACTACGTCTCCCGGCGCCCCGCCCTTCTGCCCGCGCTCGCCCTGGCCGGTGAGGCGGACCTTCGAACCGGTCTCCACGCCCGAGGGAACCGATACCTGGATCTTGCGGTCCTGGTGAATCTTCCCCGCACCGTCACACGCCCCGCACTCCTTCTCGGCCCGCTCCCCACGGCCCAGACACGCCGGGCAGGGCCGGTTGACCGCGAAGCCGCCCTGACCGAAGGAGACGCTCCCCTTTCCCTTGCACTCGGCGCACTTGTTCCAGGCCGTCCCGGGCGCGCCGCCGGACCCTCGGCAGGTCGCGCATTCCTCGTTGATGGGCACCGAAATCGCGACCTTGCCACCCTGCGCGGCGGTCATGAACGAGACCTCCACGCTGTATTCGACATCCTTGCCCTTGCGGGGGCCGCCAGGCTTCGTGCTCGGCTTCCTGCCGCGGTCGAAGATGGAGGAGAAGATGTCCGAGAATCCGCCGAGCCCTCCGAGATCCTCGAAGGAAAAGCTGGAAGTGCTCTGTGGGTTCGTGCGTGAACCGGGTCTGCGCGCCGCCCCGAAGCCGAAGGCTCCCAGTTTGCGCATCTGGTCGTACTGCTTGCGCTTCTTCGGGTCGGACAGCACCCCGTTCGCCTCGCCGACCTCCTTGAACCGCTCCGCTGCCCGGGGATTGCCGGGATTCGCGTCCGGGTGATAACGCTTGGCCAACCGCCGATAGGCAATCTTGATCGCGGCCTGGTCGGCCTTCTCGTCTACCCCGAGTATCGCGTAGTAGTCCTTGGTCGCCTGGGTCATATCGCTCGCCGATCCCTGGCTGCTATGCCTTGTAGACGCTGACTCGCGCGGGGCGCACGAGCAGGCCCTTCATGGCGTACCCGCGCTGAAATACCTGGGCCACCGTTTCATCGTCGTCCTCCGACTCCGCCGGGACCTGCATCATGGCCTCCATCGTGTTCGGGTCGAAGGTCTCGCCAGCGGGATCGACAATCTCCACCCCGATCTCCTCGAGGACGCGAAAGAACTTCCTTTCGACGAGGTCGACGCCCTCGACGATCGCCTCGACCGACGCGGTTTCGGGTTCCAGCGCGGTGACGCGCAGGAGGTCGTCGAGGGGGTCGAGGAAACGTGATACGAGGTCGGCCTGGGCGCTGTTCCATCGTTGGCGCAACCGGTCCTCCGTGCGCTTTCGGTAGTTGTCGAAGTCGGCCGCCAGTCTCAGATGCTGGTCCCTCGACTTGTCCCGCTCGGCCCGGAGCCGCTCGGCAGCGTCCTCCTCATCGGCCTGTTCCGGTTCGTGCGGGGGCTCGGAACCACCCGGCGCGACGCCGGAGTCCGCGCCCGCCCGCTCGTCGGGGCCGCCGTCGGCGTCACCAGGCGTGAACGGGTACCCCGCCGGGCTCCCGGGCCCCGCGCTCTCCGCTTCCTCCCGACGATCTTCCTGCTCCGCCGGATTCACCTCTCCATTTGGTCGTTGTTCCGTCATTCACCTTCAATCCGTCTGTTGATCACGCGAGACCGGCGTCGCCGCCGGTTCGCAATCCACGCGCCAGTACGCGTTGCGCCCATCCATTATGGGGCCTTGCGGCCCCGGCTCACAGACGGTGCCTCGCGATCGCCTCCGCCGCCAGCCGCAGGACGGCGGCGACGCTCCTGTTCCGGATCGACGCCCGCCCGCCTGCGAACTGCATACGCCGCGCCGTGCCGATTCCATCGCTCAGGGCCACGGCGATCCAAACGGTGCCCACCGGCTTCTCCGGGCTCCCGCCACGCGGGCCCGCGATCCCCGTGACGGCGAGGGCCACGTCGGCGGAGAAGAACCGTCGGGCGCCGAACGCCATCTGGAGAGCGACCAGCTTCGACACTGCGCCATGGGCACTGATGACAGCCGGGTCGACATTCAGGCAGCGCACCTTGACGTCGTCACGGTAGGCAACAGCGCCACCGACGTAACAGGCGGAGGCCCCGGGCTGATCGGTGATGGCGGCGCCGACCATGCCGCCCGTGCAGCTTTCCGCAGTCGCAATCTTCAATCCGCGTTCACGTGAGGCACTCGACAGGTGCTGCACGAGTTCCGGGATGGACCGATAGTCCGCCACCCCGGGCTCCCGTGTCATCCCTTCCTCCCCACCAGCGCCCGATACCGCCACAGGTAGTCACCCAGCGAAAGCAGCGTGAGCAGGACGGCAAGACCCAGCATGACCCCGATCCAGGTCGTGTGGAACAGGCGCCAGCCGGCCCAGAAGGACCCGGACCACTCCAGGGCGGTGGCGGAAAGCAGCAGCGGATACCACAGCAGCAGGCTCCCGATGAAGAAGTTCTGCGCCAGTGCCTTCCGCTTCCCCAGCGTACCGGCGGCTATCACGATCCCGCGTCGGGCGGCATAGGCCCGAAACAGTGTGACGAACAGCTCGCGCCCGAAAACCACGACGACGACCCACAGGGGGAGCGTGCCCCACAAGGGGAGGCTGCTGAGTACATCCGTGCGCCGCGAAATCATGAAAATCGGTACGAACGTGCTCACCAGAAGCAGTTTGTCGGCGATCGGATCGAGCAGTTTGCCCGTATCCGTGATCCACCCGTGCCTGCGGGCCAGATAACCGTCCCACACGTCGGAAAAGGCCGCGAGCAGGAAGAGTCCGAAGGCCGCGTACCGATTCACGATCGAGGGTGAAAGGGCAAGGTAGGCGATGAGGGGACTGACAGCGATCCGCGCCACCGTAATGGCGTTGGGGATGTTCACCTGGCGGTCCGTGGACGAGGCCGTCCGGGGGGATCCTGTCCACGGGCTGCCTTCCCCGCCCTCCGTCGCAGAAGGAAAAGACCGATCCGGCGCGTCCTACGATTCAAGGTTCTCTCCTCCCTACATTTCCCGCCGGCCGGCCAGAGCCTCGCCGATGGTGGTGCCGTCAACATACTCCAGATCACTTCCGACCGGGATACCCCTGGCCAGACGGGTCACACGCGATACATGCGGGCTGAGCAGGCCCTGCAGGTAGACCGCGGTAGCCTCTCCCTCGACGCTCGCGTTGGTCGCGAGGATAACCTCCACGGGCGTTTCGGGCGCATTGGCGATCCGGCTGACCAGACCATCGATATTCAGGTGTTCCGGACCGATTCCGTCAAGAGGAGAGAGACGGCCGCCAAGGACATGGAAGAGTCCGCGGTAGCGCCCGGCCCTCTCGATGGCACCTACCTCGTAGGCTTCCTCAACCACGCAGATCACACCCTGATCACGGGACGGGTCCCGGCACACCGGGCAGAGCGCGCTGTCGCAATAGTTGCCGCACTGCGGGCAGGGGTGTATCCGCTCCGCGACCTCCAGAAGCACCTTCGCAAGCCGGCGCACATCGTCCCTGGACCCCTTGACGAGGTGAAACGCCAGGCGCAACGCGGTCTTGGTTCCGATCCCGGGAAGCTTCCGCAGTTCTCGGCAGAGCCCCTCGATCGGCGATTCTTCCGGGCGGCGGCTGTCCAAGAGCCCGAGTCAGAACAGTCCGGGCAGCTGGACCGGCAGTCCTCCCGCCGCCCCGCGCATCCGTTCTTCCGAAAACTCTCGTGCGCGGTTCTGCGCCTCCGCCACGGCCGCCACGACCAGATCCTCGAGCATCTCGGGATCTTCCGGGTCGATCACGTCCCGGTCGATCGAGATCCCCCTGAGGTCGCCCTTGCCGTTCACGCGCGCGGTCACCATGCCGCCCCCCGACGAAGCCGTCAGTTCTTCCGTGTGCAGGCTGTCCTGGAGCTCCTTGATCCTGGCCTGGATCTGCTGTCCCATTTTCATCAATTGCTGGATATTCGTCATTTCGTTTCCGCCGGTTCCATGGATTCGCCGCTCAGTCGACCAACTCGAGATCCAGTTCCACGACGGCCCTCTCAAGTTCCGGAGCGCGTTTGACCAGTTCGTTCAAACGCGACTCCTGAACCGAGTCCCGAGTAATCCTCCCGGTGGCACTGCCCGGTGGGCCGGCTCTCCCGCCCGGAGCACTCTCCCCGTCTGAACGGTCACCCTCGTCAATCTCGATTGAAATCTCTGCAGATTCGCGGCCCGAATGAAGGGCCAGCGCGTCGAGCAGCGCCCGCCGGCTCGCAGCGTCCCGCAGTTCGTCGGAGGCCGGCCCGGCGGCAACGACCAGCGAAAGTCCCTGGCCGGTCTCGGTCAGCCTGGCCGATGTGCGCAGAAGGAACGAAAGAGCCCGTTGAACCCGTTTGCGGTCCCGCAACACGGTGTTCCACACCGCATCGAGAGCCCCGCCGGGCGCTCTCGGCTGCGCGACGGAATCGCCGGGGCTTCCGGGGTCGCCCGGGGCGTCGGGCCCGGCTGGCGCGACGGCGTCGGCGATATCGCCGGAAGCGTCGGACCCCGCGGCCCGGGCGGGGGCCTGCACCGCCGGTGCCGGAACCCTCGGCGGTGTCCGACCGAGTGCCCGGATGATCTCCTCCAGTTCCACGGTCCGGTCGAGGTAGCTCATGCGCAGCAGGAGCATCTCGATGAGGACCCGCGGTCTGCCCGTCCGCCGCAGGCTGCCGTCGGCCTCCAGCGCCGCGGCCATGGCCAGCATCCTGACCAGGTCCCCCGGCGCGAACGCTGCCGCCCGCCGGGCGAAGTCGTCGCGCAGCTCCTCGTTGAGATCGTCTGCCGTGGAAGAGGAATCCAGCGACATGCGCAGCAGCAGCCGCAGCTTCTCGGCCAGCCCGTAGTAGAACTCGACGAGATCGTACCCTTCGTCGATCAGCTCCTCGACGAACTCGAATACGGCCCCGTGCCGGCGCTCGATGACGATGTCGAAGAGATCCAGGTAGCGTTGCTCGTCGACCACCCCGAGCACGCGCACCACGGAGTCCATGCTGACCCTCTCATCGGACAGGGCCAGCACCTGGTCCAGAAGCGACAGCCCGTCGCGCATCCCCCCGTTCGCTTTCCGGGCAATCGCCCGCAACGCCTCGGGTTCCGCCTTGAGACCCTCGGCCTCCAGCACCTCATCCAGCCGCTTCATGATGTCCGTGGCGCCGATTCGGCGGAAATCGAACCGCTGGCAGCGCGACAGGATCGGCGACGCACTCTGGCGGATCTTGCGAGGCTCCGTAGTGGCGAAGACGAAGATCACCCTGGGCGGGGGCTCCTCCAGGATCTTGAGGAGTGCGTTCCACGCCTCGCGCGTGAGCATGTGGGCCTCATCGAGGATGTAGACCTTGTAGCGGTCCGCCTCGGACGGAGCATACATGGCGCGTTCACGAAGCTCGCGGGCATCGTCGACGCCGCGGTTGGAGGCCGCGTCGATCTCCACGACATCGAGCGAGGTATGGCCCGCCCAGATGTGGGAGCAGTCCCGGCAAACGCCGCACGGCTCTCCCTCGGTGGTGCGGTCGGGGCAATTGAGCGACATCGCGAGCACCCGTGCCAGCGTGGTCTTGCCGACGCCCCGCGGACCACAGAAGAGGTACGCATGACCGACGCGGTTCCCGGCCACCGCATGCCGAAGCGTGTGGGACACGTGCTCCTGCGTGGAGACCTCCCCGAAGCGCCGGGGTCGGTATTTGCGTGCTAGCGCGAGATAGGACAAGGTGACGGCGTGGACTCACGGTTGGCCGGACGGGGCGCGATGTGCCCCAGGCACTCCGCGGCGACGTTCACCACACTTACCGCTGCTACCTGCGGGGTCCTGACGGGGTTCATGAGTTCCCGTCCCGCGGACCTGGGGCACGGCCAAAGCTACCCGGGTCCGGGAGGGGGCGTCAACGGAGAGTTCCGGCAAACCGTTGGCGCTACGGGCCGCCGGGGCTACATGCCGGGGCGCCACGCGTCCGGGATGTGCTCGATGCGCGGCGTGCCTCGGGTCATGTCCACTGCGATCGCGTCGAAGCGGTAAGTGACCCCGGCTTTGCCGTTCTCGTGGATCCATCGGCGGGCCGCCGCCTCCACGGTTCTCCGCTTCGGCGCCCGAATCGGCTCCAGGGGCGTCCCGCCGGTGGTCGAGGAACGGGTCTTCACCTCCACAAAAGCCACGGTACCGCCGCGTTCCGCGACGAGATCCAGCTCCTTGGGACCCGCCCTGAAGTTGCGCGCCAACAGCACCCATCCCCGTGCCCGCAGATAGTCCGCCGCCACGGCTTCGCCACGCCGTCCCAGGCCCCACCGATCGCTATCGTTCCTCATGGAACTGCAACCTGTGCCCGCCGCGTGGGCACCTACATGGCTCTGTGGGACGTCCGGTCAAGCGGAGGCGAGCGGAGCCGGTTTCCGCGCGCCGGCCACTGCACCTTCCTGAAGGGTTGCCAGGCTCCGGCCGATGGCACGTGCGATCGGCCCGCAGTGGGCGACCAACTCGGCGAACTGCTCCGGGTAGAGGCTCTGGGCGCCGTCCGAAAGCGCCTCCGGCGGATTGGGGTGCACCTCCACGATCAGGCCGTCGGCACCGGCCGCCACCGCCGCGCGGGCCATCGGCGTGACCTTGCTGCGCACGCCGGTGCCGTGACTGGGGTCCGCCACGATCGGCAAGTGCGTCAGCGACTTGACCAGTGGAATCGCGGTGAGGTCGAAGACGTTGCGCGTCTGCGGATCGAAGCTGCGGACACCGCGTTCGCAGAGGATGACGTCAGGGTTGCCCTCGCTGAGCAGGTACTCGGCGGCGAGTAGCAGTTCCGTGATCGTCGCCGACATCCCGCGCTTCAGCAACACCGGCTTCCCGATGCGGCCCGCGCGCTTGAGCAGCGGGTAGTTCTGCATGTTGCGCGCACCGATCTGGATCACGTCCGCGTGCTCCGCGACAACGGCGACACCCTCCGGTTCGACAGCCTCCGTCACAATGGCCAGGCCCGTCCGCTCCCGGGCTTCGGCCAGCAGTTCCAGCCCGCGCACGCCCAGCCCCTGAAACGAATAGGGCGAGGTCCGGGGCTTGAAGGCGCCGCCACGCAGCACGCTGGCGCCGAGGTCGCGCACCTGGGTGGCGATGTCGAGAATCTGTTCGCGCCCCTCGACCGCGCAGGGTCCGGCCATCAGGACGACTCCCTCGCCTCCGATGACCATCCCGGTCCCGAGCTCGACGACCGAGTCCTCTTCGCGCCATTCCCGCGAGACCTGCTTGTACGGCTTGCTGACCTTGATCACATCGCGGACGCCTTCGAGGCCCTCGAGCCTGGCCGACTGCACGCGTCCGTCGTTTCCGACGAGCCCGATGGCGATCCGCTGCCGTCCAAGCATCGGCTTGGCGCGGTATCCCATTTCTCCGATAACGTCCACGACTCGCTCGATCTGGGCGGGCGTGGCCCGATGATCCATGACGATCAGCACGGCGAGTGCCTTTCCTTCGGAAAACGTGTTGGGGCCCAAAGTGAAGGCCGAAGCAGCCTGGTGCGCCGGTGGAGCTGGCGCCGGGATTGGCCGAAAGAAGGGGAATCGTAAGCAACACGGGCGAAAAGGTCCACCCATGCGGCTGAGCGTCGCCGGACCGACACCTTTCGGCCATCGCGGCCGCGTTCCCCGTTGCCTACACGAGCACGAAGCGCTCTCCATCGCTGGCGCAGACGACGTTCCCCCGGTAGCCGGCCTCGCGCACGAGCGACGCGGCCGAGCCGGCGTCGAGGGGGGGATACATGTGCGTCAGCACCAGTTTTTCCGGTCGGGCGCGTCTGGCCATTGCGGCGACCGACACCGGGGACAGGTGGCGCCCCGGCGGCGCGGGGTCGGGGTGCGCACATTCGCTGATCAGCACATCCACGCCGCGCAGAAACGATCCCAGCGTCCTGTCCGGGCCCGTGTCCCCGGTATACCCGACCGACCAGTTTGCGACCTCGAGGCGCACCGCGATAGAGCTGTCGGTGTGCGGCACCGGATGGAACCGCAGCGTCAGCGAAGCGTTCGTGGCACGCCAGGTCCCGGAACGTGCGACCTCCTTGTAGCCCAGGTCGAATCCGGGACGGACCATGAATTCACCGTGTGCGCGCCGCAGCGCTTCGGCGCGCTCGATAAGTCCGGGCGGCCCCAGGATGCGCAAGGGACGGCTGCGGGGCGCGGGAGAGGCCCATTTCATGGCGAAGAGGAGGTGGGGCAGATCGCCGAAGTGGTCGGTATGGTAGTGGGTGAAGACGATGTGCGTGATCTTCCACCAGGCCACGCCGTGGCGCGCCAGCCCGTGGACCGTCCCGGGCCCCGCGTCGAGCAGCACCCGCGTCGGGCCGTACTCCACCAGATGGGCGGGCGACGACCGCTCACCGGACGGAACGAGCGTCCCGGATCCGATGACCGTCACCGCGGGCGTCAAGCTGCGGTTCCCGCGGTCTCCGTGCGTCCCTCCAGCCGCACTCCCACGATCGAGGACACCCCCGGCTCTTCCATGGTAACGCCGTAGATCCAGTCGGCCGCCTCGATGGTCCAGGGATTGTGGGTGATTACGACGAACTGGGTCTGCGTCTTGAAGCCCTGCAGAAGGCGGACGAAGCGACCGATGTTGGACTCGTCCAGAGGAGCGTCCACCTCGTCCAGCACACAGAAGGGACTCGGCTTGACCAGGTAGATTCCGAAGAGCAGTGAAAGCGCGGTCAGCGCCCGCTCCCCCCCGGAAAGAAGGTCGATCCGCTGCGTCCTCTTCCCTCTGGGCGCTGCGTGAATCTCCACGCGCGACTCCAGCGGGTTCTCCGGGTCGGCGAGCCAGAGATTCGCCTCTCCACCACTGAACAGGTGCTCGAACGTCCGCTGGAAGTGCTCGCGGATCGCCTCGAACGTCGTCATGAAGAGCTCCGTGGCCGTGGCGTTGATCCGCCGGATGGCCGCCTTCAGGTCGTCGCGCGCGGATATCAGGTCGTTCTGCTGGCCGACCAGGAACTCGAGGCGCGCGCCCTCTTCCGCGTGCTCCTCTACCGCCAGCATGTTCACGGGTCCGAGTCGTGCGAGGCGGGCCGTGATGCCGTCCAGTTCGCCCCGCAGGTCCTCCGCGTCCCCCTCCGCCGGTTCGACCTCGTCGAGGAGCGTCTCCAGGGGGCGCCCCCACTCGGTCTCCAGACGCTCGCCGATGCGGGCGGCCCGATTCCGCAGATCCTGGCGTTCGAGCTCAAGCTGATGCCTGCGGTCGACCGCCTTGCGCTCGAGGTCACGGATTTCACCAACGCGACGCTCCGCCTTCAACACCTCGGCCGATGCTTCCCGCAATTGTCGGTCCTGCTCCGAGAGCACGCTCTCCAGCTCGTCGCGCTGCCGGAACATGCCCTCCAGCCCTTGCTGCGCGCGCTCCCGCTCCTCCCGGACCCGGACGATCTCGTCGTCGAGCGACTCCGCCTCCCGCTTGAGCCTCACGATCCGGTCGCGTGTCCTGGTCACCGTCTTCCCGGCATCCGCTATCCGGTCCCCAAGGCGCTCGAAATCGCCTTCCAGGCGCGTGAGGCGGATCGCCGCCTCCGACTCCGCACTGCGAGCCTGCTCCCATTCGGCGTCGACGGCCGCATGCAGCGAACGCAGTTCCTCCAGCCGGGTGCTCAGGGTCTTCTCCTCGTCCAGCAGCCGGGCGCGCTCCGCGTCGGCGTCGGTTGCACGCTCCGCTGCGCTCTCTCGCGCGGATCGAGTACCCTCCAGCTGCCTGGCAAGCTCGCCCTGATGTTGGGCGAGGCGTTGCCTGCGGCCGCTCTGCACCCTGGCTTCCACCTCCGCCGCCCTCGCCGCGTCACGGCTGGAAAGCAGGTCCTCGGTGAGGGCGTTGACCTCCTTCTCGCACTTGCGGCTCTCCTGCTCGACGTGGCTCCGTGCCCGGCGCGCCTCCTCCAGTTCACCGCGGGTCCTGCGGACGCGGGTCTCCAGGCGGTCGAGGCGCTCCCTGCGCTCCAATGGACCTTCGGCACCCGTGTCCGGAACCAGATGCACGGCTCCCCGGACGTCGGTCCAGTCCGGCGCCCCGGCAGCGTCCGTTTCCCCGCCCGGGGCCGGCTGCCGCTCAGGAGACCCGGAGGCCTGAAATGTGATGCCCCCAAGCAGCGCGCGTACCCACGGAGCTCCCTTCCCCGTTGTGGCCACTCCCGGCGGCAGGGCGCCGTCCGGTTCCGGAACCCGGTCCAGGGGCAGCAGCACCAGGGGGGCGACCCGGACCTCATCGGACCGATACCAGGCCCGGATTCGCTCGACGTCCCCGACACCGGCGACCAATAGCCCAAGGCTGAACTGCCCAAGGGCGTCGTCGACGGTTCGGGCGGCAGCCGCCTCGACCTGAACACAGTCCGACAGCATTCCGATGACGCAGTCCGGAAACGCCTCTGCCGCTTCCGCCGCCACGGTCTCCGCGCCCTCGCCCGCCAGCGTCATTCGCCGAACGGCCGCAACCTCGGTCTCCAGCGCCGCGACGCGCGTACGGGCCTCCAGTTCGGTCTCGCGGGCTCCCCGCAACCTGTCACGGAGCATCACGGCTCGCCGCCGGGACCGCTCGAGATCGCGACGGGTTTGCTCCACCTGCCGGGCGGCGTCCCTGCTGCGGTCGACGAACAGATCTCCCTGCGACTGAAGCTCCCGCAACGTCCCGGCACCGGCCCGGGAGTCCGCCGTGAGTCGCTCCAGCCTGCGGTTCAGTTCCCCCGTCTGCAGGCGTGCACTGTCCAGATCTCCCTCGGCCCGGGCGATCGCTCTGGCGACCTCGCGGCTGCGTCCCTCCACCACCGCCAATTCCTCGCGGGCCGCCTCCATGCGGGTCCTCGTTTCGGCAGCGGCCTCACGACGTGATGTCAACTCTGCTTTACATGATGTCAGCTCTGCTTTACAATCGTCCTGCTCACGGCGCAGGGTAAGGATCTCGTCGGTCGACCGCGCCCTCAGTCCGGCCAGGGTCCCTTGCTCGCCGGCGATCTGTTCGAGGCGGCGTTTGCCGTTGCCGATTCGCTCCCCCGCAACCGCGACTTCGCGTTCGACCGTGGCCAGGCTGGTTCGCACTCCGTTCAGCCGTCCCGCGGCGTCGATGCGGACCTTCTCGGCCTCCACGTGTGCCAGGCGCACGCGCTGCAGCTCCGATTCGGCGGTCGCAAGGCGCGCGGCCATCCCGGCCGTCTCGCCGTGGTCGCGCGCAAGTTCGTGCTCCACTCGGGTCAACCGCGCCCTCATGTCCTCCAGGTCAGAGCCCACTACAGCGATCTCCACCGCCAGGCGGCGCTCCCGCAACTCCACATGCCGCTGCGCCTTGCCCTTCTGCCGGGCCAGGGAGCGGACCTTCGAGCGCACTTCGCCGATCACGTCCTCCAGACGCTGCAGGTCCGCCTCCGAGGTCTCCAGCCTCCGTATCGCCGCGCGGCGGCGATCCTTGTACTTGCCGATCCCCGCCGCCTCCTCGAAGAGCGATCTTCGCTCGTCGGTGCGCTCCGAAAGGATGGCGTCGATCATGCGGATCTCGATGATCGAGTAGGCGTTCGCCCCGAGGCCCGTGTCCCGGCAGAGGTCCACGATGTCCCGCAGGCGGCATGGAGAGCGGTTCAGGCGATAGTTGCTGCCGCCGTCCCGGTAGATCGTCCGTCCGATCTCGACCTCCCGAAACGGGGTCGGAAGCCCACCGTCCTCGTTGGTGACGACCATGGACACCGCGCCCCGGCTCAGAGCCCGGCGCGCAACCGTGCCCTGGAAGATCGCCTCTTCCATCCTGGCGCCGCGAATTGCCGTGGGACGCTGCTCGCCGAGAACCCAGCGAATGGCGTCCCCGATGTTGGACTTGCCGCAGCCGTTGGGGCCCACGATTGCGGTGATCCCGTCGTGGAACTCTACCGTTGTCGTATCCGGAAAGGACTTGAATCCACTCAGTTCCAATGACTTGAGCTTCATGACTTGGCGTCTTGCTCGAATACGGTTGCTACCGCGTCCCCCCACAGTGACTCCAGCCGGTAGAACTTCCTGACGGCCGGATGGAAGACGTGCACGACATAGTCGATATAGTCCAGGAGCACCCAGCGCCCCTGGTCCAGGCCTTCAATATGCTCGGGACGGGCTCCGTCACGCTTTGCGCTGTCGACGATGTGTTCGGCGATCGCGCGTACCTGCACATCGGAGCGGCCCGTGGCGATGACGAAGAAGTCGGTTGCGGACGAAATGTCGCGCAGGTCCAGGAGCGTGACCTCGGTCGCCTTCCTCTCCAGGGCGTAGCGGGCGGCTCTCCGGACGCAGGCGTGCGTCTCCGAGGCCGCCGGAGACCCCGTCAACCTTCTTCGGCCTCCACGACTACCCGGATCTCCGTCTCGACCCCCGACTGAAGCCGGACGGGCACCAGGTGCTCACCCAGGGCCTTGATCGGCTCGGCCAGGAGAACGGCCCGCTTGTCCAGTTCGAAGTCGATGTCCGACTCCTGTACGAGGTCCCAGACGTCGCGGGCGTTGACCGACCCGAACAACTGCCCCTCCGATCCGGCCCTGGCGGATATGGACACGGTGAGTCCTTCCAGCTGCGACGCCTGGCGGTTGGCCTCCAGGTAGTCCCGACGCGTCCGCTCCTCCCGCCGGACCGCTTCCTCCTCGATCCGCTGGATGTTGGCCCCCGAGGCCGTGTAGGCGAGGCCCTGCGGCAAAAGATAGTTGCGGGCGTATCCGGGCTTGACATTCACGACCTCGCCGGCCTGCCCCAGGCTGGCGACGGTCTCACGCAGAATCAGCTTCATGACCTCAGGCCTCGTGATCCCTGATGTACGGGAGAAGGGCGATGTGCCTCGCGCGCTTGACGGCAGTGCCGAGACGCCTCTGGAAGCGGGCCGACACCTTTGTGGTCCGCTTGGGCAGGATCTTGCCCTGTTCGGTCAGGAAGCGGGCCAGCGTTGTCACGTCCTTGTAGTTGAGCAGCACGATCGGCGGCCCCTCGTGGCGCCGGCGCCGGCCGCGGGCGCCCGCAAACTCCGGCGGACCGGTCGGCTGTGGGGCCGCGGCGGGCTGGTCGGCGTCCTCGTCGTCGCTCGACGACGCCTCGTCGGCTTCGTCGTCCGCGGTCTCGCCACCGGTCTCGTCCCCATCGCTTTCCGGCTGCGGCGGCGGCGGACGGACCGCGAGCACGGAGGCGCCGGTCGTGGGCTGGCCTTCATTGACGACGATGAGGTATCGGGTGGTCTCCTCGTCCAGCTTCACCACCCTTTCGAATTCGGGCAGGGCGGCGGGGTCGGCGTCCACGTGGACAATCACGTAGTAGCCTGTCTTCGATTTCCCGATCGGATAGGCCAACTGCCGAACACCCCAGTGATTGACGGCGGTGATTTCCCCGCCAAGCACGCCGTGGAAGGCTTCGAGCTTCGCGTCGACGGCCTCGCGCTCCAGGGCCGAATCCAGGATGTAGACGATTTCGTACGCTCTCATGCGATGGGAACTCCCTCGGACCGTGTGTGGTGACGGGCTCCGCTTCCCCGGCGGAGCGGGACAAGGGAAATGTAGCCAGAGACGCCTTGCAATGTGAAGTGTCCGACGCCACGCGTCGCGGCAGCCGCTTCAAGGGGGGTTGCGTTCTGGCGCTTAGTGTGAACCTTTTGTACGGTTCGGGAACACCATGCATCGAGGGTATCCTTCCATGACATTTGCATTCGTCGGAGCGCCTGACAGCGACACCTTCCGGTGGTTCTCCAGGGGACTGCGGAAAGTCATGGAGGCGGAGGGCCACCGCTACAGCACGCAGTCCGACGGGGCGAAGCTCGTCTTCAACTTCTTTCCGAAGGGGAGCCCGAAGCCGTTTCGACGTCAGGCGCAAGCCGTTTTCGTCTGCGCCGTTACGGAGTTCCCGGTTCCGTTCACGGACCACATCGTGCAGGGCTATCCCACGCTGCTTCGCGCCCTGGCCAACCTGGCCGTGGGGTTGATTCCGTCGTCCGGCAACGACCCGGACGCCCACTTCATCACGATGGAGCAGGGCCACTACATCGTGCCGGGGAAAGCCGAAACCGGCGCCTATTTCGAGCGCGTCTACGCCCGGATTCAGCCCATGGCCTCGTCGACACTGGTGATCAACAACGCCTTCCAGCCGGATCTTCCCGAGGAACTATGGGATGGAGACGACATCACCCGGTCGATCTACCGCGCCGGCAGAAAGCTGGACGAGCTGGACCTGCTGCCGGCGCCCTTTCCGATGGATGAGGTTCTGACGGAGCGCGATTTCCGGCACGTGAAGCGGATCTTCGGCATTGGCGGTCTGTCCTACGGCAACGTTTCCGCGCGCTTCGACGACAAGTGGTTCTGGATGAGCGCCAGCGGGGTTGACAAATCAAACCTGCGGCAAATCGGGCGCGACATCCTCATGGTGAAGGACTACGATCCCGAAGGGAACGCCATGGTGGTGAGCCACCCGCCGGGCGTGGAGCCCCGCCGCGTCTCGGTGGATGCGATCGAGCACTGGATGATCTACCGGGAGCACCCCCGGATCGGCGCGATCCTCCACTTCCACGGCTGGATGGAAGGGGTCCCGTCGACGGAGTTCAACTACCCCTGCGGTACGCGCGAACTCGGCCAGGCGGTTGCCGACATCGTGCGCGAGGCCGATGACCCCAACCGATGCGTGGTGGGGTTGAAGAACCACGGCCTGACGGTGACCGGGACGAGCCTTGACGAGATCTTCGCACGCGTGGAAGGAAAGGTGCTCCGGACCGTCCCGATGGACTGAAACGTAGTCCGCTGCGGAACGGGCGCGTGGCGGGCAAGCGTCCGTGAAGGGCCCTCTCCCGGCTAGTCGCGCCTGTCCGCGGCCGACTGCACCGCCGGCACCAGTTCCAGGTACCGCTCGTACCCCCACCGCGCTTCATCCAGATCGAGACGCTCGGTGTTGGTGTGGGCGAAGCGCTCCTCGCCGGGAGCGAAGCCGATCGTGGGGATGCCTCGCACGCCGCAGGTCCACCCTCCGTCCGTCGCGAAGGTCCACGGGCGAACGGTCGCCGCGCCGCCGGATCCGTCTCCGCCGGGCTTTCCGACCGCTCGCGCTGCCGCCAGCACCACGGGATGGTCGGGCTCCATGAGGAAGCCGGGACTGAGAATGCTGCGCTCCTCCTCCACGCCGGTATACGCGCGCTGCCGCTCGGTTGCGACACGCACCTCCACCGACTCGCGGGCGCCGGGCCAGCCGTCCGCTTCCAGGCGCTCCAGGTATGGCGCAACGGCGTCGCGCACCCGGGCAAGCAGGTTCTCCTCGGTGTCTACCGGAAGGATCCGCCAGTCCAGAGTGACGGTAACGCGGTCCGGAATCACGTTCAGACTCGCCGGAACGGCATCGACGCCCGTCGCTACGACCGAGGCGCGGCCGAGCACGTCATCGGTCTCCTGGGCCGCCGACAGGTCCTTGACCCCCGCCAGGATGGCCGGCGCCAGGTCGAGCGCGTTGCGGGCGCGATCGGGAGCGGAGGCGTGGCCCGCCAGACCGTATCCGACGATCTCGACTTCGCACCTGCCTCGATGACCGATCGCGATATCGCCGTGCGTGGACTCCCCGATGATCACGACGTCGGGGCGCAGGCCGCCGTCCACGCGGGTCAGGTGGTCCATTCCCCAGCCGCCGCGTTCCTCGTAGACGGGGTGGGCGACGATGATGTCTCCCGGCGTCCGGCCGCGCAGCGCCGCGGCTACGTGGACCTGCAGCGCCAGCGGCCCCTTGATGTCCATCGCCCCGCGTCCGTGCAGGCATCCTTCAGCGATAACGCCGCCGAAGGGCGGGTATTCCCACTCGCCGTGATCCCCCTCGGCGACCATGTCCAGGTGGGCGCTCAGCATGGCCGTCGCGCCGTCTCCGCCGCGCACGATCCCGATCGCGTTGCCGAGCTCGTCCGTATGGGCCTCGTCATAGCCCAGCGCGTCCATCTCGCCGATCACGCGGCGCGTGAGTTCCCGCTCTTCCCCCGGGAGCGACGGGATGCGGATCAGGTCCTGTGCGAACGCCACGGCACCGTCGAACGAAGCGCTCTTCTTCGCCCTCATCGCCCACTCTCCGTCATCGCGAACATGCCCCGCGCGCCTCACCCGCTCAAGAACCAGGGAGCGAGTACCAGCGACACCACGCTCATCAGCTTGATCAGGATGTTGAGCGACGGGCCGGAGGTGTCCTTGAACGGATCTCCCACCGTGTCGCCCACCACGGCGGCCTTGTGCGGGTCGGAGCCCTTGCCGCCGTGCGCACCCCCCTCGATGTACTTCTTGGCGTTGTCCCAGGCTCCGCCCGCGTTGGCCATGAAGAGCGCCATGAGCACGCCCGTGACCGTCGCACCCGCGAGCAGCCCGCCGAGCGCCTCGATGCCGAGGAAGCGCCCGACCAGCACCGGAGCCACGATCGCCGTGATTCCGGGAAGCATCATTTCGCGGAGCGCCGCGCGGGTCGAGATGTCCACGCAGCGTGCCGAATCCGGCTTGGCGGTTCCCTCCATCAGACCGGGAATCTCGCGGAACTGGCGGCGGACCTCCTCGACCATCCCGGCAGCCGCACGGCCCACGGCCGTCATCGTGAACGAGCCGACCAGGAAGGGCAGCATCCCCCCGATGAAGAGGCCGACCACCACCAGGGGATCGGCGATGTTGATTCCGGTCTCGCGCAGCCCCACGCTCGTGGCGTACGCCGAGAACAGGGCGAGGGCGGTCAGTGCGGCCGACCCGATCGCAAAGCCCTTGCCGATGGCCGCGGTCGTGTTGCCGATCGCGTCGAGCGAATCCGTGACCTTCCGCGTCTCGGGCCCCAGCCCGGCCATTTCGCTGATTCCGCCGGCGTTGTCGGCCACCGGACCGTACGCGTCGACCGACATGGTCGCCCCCACCGTGGCGAGCATCCCCACCGCGGCGATTCCGATCCCGTACAGCCCGCTCGTCAGGAAGGATACGAGGATCGCCGCGCAGATCAGCAGCAACGGGATGGCCGTCGACTCCATCCCCACCGCCAGACCCGTAATGATGTTGGTGGCGGAGCCGGTCTCCGAAGCCTCGGCGATCTTCCTCACGGGGCGGGCACCGGTGTAGTACTCGGTTACGACCCCGATGAGGATCCCGACCAGCGTCCCGGCCAGGAGCGCCCAGAACGGCCCCATGGCCGAGCGTGCGGAGCCCGTGACCGGATCGATGATGGTCATGTCCAGACCGCGCACCACGAAGTACATGACCACCAGGAAGAGCCCCGCCGCGATGAACGTGACGTTGCGCAGGGCCGCACCGGGCTCGGTGCGCTCCAGGAGCTTCATCGTGCCGATCCCGATGACCGAGCACACCAGCCCCACGAGCACGGTGACCACGGGAAGCGCAACCGCCTCCGCGGTGCTCGCGGCCAGCGCGACCGAGGTGGCGCCGATCGCGATGGTTGCGACGATCGACCCGACATACGACTCGAAGATGTCGGCGCCCATTCCCGCAACGTCGCCGACGTTGTCGCCCACGTTGTCGGCGATCGTGGCCGGGTTGCGGGGATCGTCCTCCGGGATGCCCGCCTCCACCTTGCCCACGAGGTCGGCACCCACATCCGCCGCCTTGGTGAAGATTCCGCCTCCGACGCGCGCGAACAGGGCGATCGACGAAGCCCCCATGGCGAATCCGGAGATGGTCGCCGCGAAACGCGGCAGTTCGCCCGTGCCGGGGATGGCGTCCGCCGCCAGCAGGGTGTAGAGGGCCCCGAGTCCCAACAGTCCCAGCGCCGCAACCGAGAGTCCCATCACAGCGCCTCCGAAGAAGGCGATGCGTAGCGCCTTCCCCTGGCCTTCGTCACTGGCTGCGGCCGAGGTGCGCACGTTGGCCCGGGTCGCGGCCTTCATGCCGAAGAAGCCGGCCAGTACGCTGCTTCCCGCGCCCGCAACGTAAGCGAGCGCCGTGGCTTGGCCGATGGCCAGATAGAGCAACAGCGCGACCACGGCGACGAAAACGGCGAGTACGGCGTATTCGCGCCGCAGAAACGCCATCGCACCATCGTGGATCTGGTCCGCCAGATCCGTCATCACGCTGGTGCCGGCGGGCTGTGCGACGACATAGCGGTAGACAAGGAGAGCGGCCAGCAGCCCCATGGCGCCTGCCACCCACGACAAGTTCGTCAAACCGAGTAGATCGATCACGGCTTCCTTTTTCCTGTGTTGTAGGGTTTCACCTGTTGAAGCGGTTCATCGCGGCCTCCACACCCTCCCGGGCCCAGACGGCCACTGCGCGGCTCAATTCCGGCAGCAGGGCCACGATCACGTCCTCGTCCTCCTCCGGCATGGCCGAGAGAACCCACGCCGCGAGGTCGGCATGCGGAGGAGCCAGGCCCACGCCGATCCGTAGCCTCGCGTAGGTTCGAGTGCCCAACACGGCGGTTACGGACTTGAGACCCTTGTGGCCGCCCGTACCGCCGCCCGGCCGGAATCGGATTCGCCCCACATCCAGATTCGTATCGTCGGCCACGACGAGCAGGTCCCGCGCCGTCTCGAAGCCCGCTGTCTGCCGAAGCGTCGCGAGGGCGAGACCGCTCCGGTTCACGTAGGTCCGGGGCTTGACCAGCCGGATCTCCCGCCCGCCGACCGTGCCCGAGGTCTCGAGCCGCTCGCCTCGCCGCTCGAAGGCCGCAAGGTCGTGGTCGTAGGCAAACCGGTCCAGCACCCACCAGCCGACGTTGTGCCGTGTCGAGTCGTATTCCCGCCCGGGATTCCCCAGGCCCATGACCAGCTTGAGTTCGGGGCCGGACGCGTCCTCCGGCGGTGGCGGCGCATCGGACGAGGAGCGTGGGGTATCCGGACCGGGAGCGCCCGCCGGATTCAATCCTGGTCCTCGCCGGGCTCACTCGTCGGGGTCTCCATCCCGGGCTCGACCTCGAACTCTTCCTCTTCCTCTTCCTCCACATCCTCGAGGTCCACTCTCGCGGTCGCGACACCGCAGATCATGCGTTCAGGATCGACGAGATTGTCCACCCCTTCGGGCATCTCGACGTCGCCGGCCCTCAGGACATCGCCCACGCCGAGGTGCGTGACGTCCACCTCGATCGCTTCGGGAATCAGCGACGGGATGCACTTGACGATGATGTCGTGTGCAACCTGGTCGAGAATTCCGCCCTCGTTGCGCACGCCGTCGGGCAGGCCCACGAGGTGTACCGGCACATGCACCTCGATCGGAACGCCGCGCTGAATGCGCAAGAAGTCGACGTGGAGGAGTTCGGTGCGGCAGGGGTGCACCTGCACTTCCCGCACGAGCGCCTGTTCGCGGCCCGCTTCACCGTCGAGCGAAAGTTGGAGAACGGTGTTGTCCACCGGGATGGACCGGAAGAGCTGCAGTGCTTCGCGGGCCTCCATGGAGACCATGACGGGTTCGTCCGCGCCCCCGTAGATGACGCCCGGGACGCGCCCGGACCGGCGGAGCTTTCGTGCGGCGCCCTTACCGGATTCGCCGCGTCTCAAGAGATTCAGTTTCGCTTCCATGTCGTGTTCCCTGCGCCGCCCGAAGCGCTCAGGCCAGAGCGATCTTCGGCGGGTCTTTTTTGTCTCTCAGTTCGAACAGCTGGCTGACCGATGCGTTCGAATGAATGTAGGTGATTGCCCGCGCCAGGAGATCCGCCACGGAGAGTACCCTCAGGCGGTCGAATCTCTTGGACTGCGGAATGTCGATCGTGTTCGTGACGACCAGCTCTTCGAGCGGAGCGGCGGAGAGTCTGGCCACCGCTTCGCCGGAGAGCAGGGCGTGGGTCGCGGCCACATACACGCTGCGTGCCCCCCGGTCGATCAGCGCCTGAACGGCCTGAGCGATCGTACCGCCGGTATCGATCATGTCGTCGGTGATGAGGCAGGTGCGATTGTCCACCTCCCCAACCACGTTGAGCACCTCGGACACGTTGGCCGAGGGACGCCGTTTGTCGATGATCGCCAGGGAGGCGCCGAGGCGTTTTGCGAACCCGCGCGCCATCTTGGCCGAGCCCACGTCCGGAGCCACGACAACCAGATCCGGCAACTCCATCCCGCGAAAGTAGGCGGTAAAGACCGGGGCCGCGTAGAGGTGGTCGACCGGAATATCGAAGAAGCCCTGGATCTGGTGCTGGTGGAAGTCGATGCTGACCACCCGGTCCGCCCCCGCCGCCACCATGAGGTTCGCGACCAGCTTGGCCCCGATGGAGACTCGAGGCTGGTCCTTCCGATCCTGACGGCCGTAGCCGAAATACGGCACCACGGCCGTGACGCGGGCGGCGGAAGCACGCTTGGCCGCATCCACGAGCAGCAGCAGCTCCAGGATGTTGTCGGCCCCCGCCACGGTCGGCTGGAGGATGAAAACATCGCGCCCGCGCGCATTGCGGTCGATGCGAACGAAGATCTCTCCGTCCGCGAAGTTGAAGATGGTCACCCCTTCCGCCGACGTGCCCAGCATGTCGGCGATCTCCCGCGCAAGGGGACGGTTGGCCCGTCCCGCGAGCAGGAGCAGAGGTCCGCGTCCGGTGGTTTCGTCCATGGCCGGGAGGAGGAGCTGGATGGAGGGCTGACGTTTCGGTGACAGCCGTATAGTATAGCGAATCACCCGCCCTGATGTCAGACTCTCGAAGTCGTCGTCACCAGACCGTGAACGCGCGGCGTCCCACCAGGGGCGCCCTTCCGTGCACGGAGACCTCAAGCACCACCTGGTATTCACCCGGGTCGAGTCCCGGTAGCCTGAGCCGCAGGGTCCGAAAGAGTGGACGGGGGAGTTCCGGACCGCTTTCCTCCCAGCGAATCGACACCTCTTCGCGGGGGCCCCGCACCCGTAGCCAGCGCCCGAAGCGCGAGAGCACACCTTCGTTGCGCCTCTCGACCCAGGCGCTGAAGCCGATGCCCTCGGCGCGAAAACCCAGGCCGTAGACCTCGAACGCCACGGTCAAGTCCTCGTCGGCGGCAACATGGGTGGACGCCCTCACGACATCGGCCATGGCTTCGAGGCCGGCCGGCTCCGCTCCGGCCTCGAGCAGAACGAGGTCGGAGAGGGCCAGGAGATCGGGCGGCAGCCGCCGCAGCCCGACGCCCCTGCGAAGGCGATGGGCCCGGCGGTGCCCGGGCGCCCACGTCTCGAGACTTGCGACGGCCCGGTCCGCCCAGGGCGCCACTCCCGTCAGGCGCACGACCGCGCCCGTCTCGACAGCCGCGCGTCCCAGCGTCCGCACCACACCTTGCGTCTCCACGAACAGACCCGCAGCGACGGGTTCCCGGGACGGCGCGCCGGCGGGCGGATCCGGCACGGTCGCCGCTCCGATCAGGATCACGCCATCGCCGCGCCAGAACCTGCCCGTCTGTCCGCCGAGCGCGCCGAGCGTGTCGAGGTAGGGGGGAAGGTAGACGCTGCGGGCGTGACCGTCGGGGATTTCCCACACCACCGCGTCCAGACCCTCGGAACCGCCGTCGAGCACGTCGCGTGGCGGCAGCGTCCGCACCGAGGCCGGCGGATCGCGCCCGGTGACCTGAATGGTGCTCTGCCCCGCGCGGGGCCACGAACGCTCCCACGCGATTGGCCACCCGTAACGCACCACCGCCTCCGTCATGTCATCGGCCCAGCGCAGCTGGTGGGGACTCAGCGCTCCGTCGGAACTCATGGCGTACACCCGGCGGCTGAGGTGTGCGCTCCACCGTTCGTTGCCGTCCACGAGGAACAGCGGATCGGCCAGCGCCCAGAGCCGCCCGGCGGCGGCCGCGGAATCGGGCTGTGCCTCCAGCCATTCGCGAAGTTCCGCGTCCAGCAGGGGTTGGGGGTCGGCCCAGCTGCCCGCCGTGTCCGCCGGCATCGCCGCGAGTGCTCGCGCGAACACGGACTCCGCCCCGGCGAAGTCCTCCTGGTGGTGGTGGACGTAACCCAGGAACGCGTTGCAGCGCCATCGCGCCGGCAGTCCGCAGCCGCGGACCAGCGCCTCGGCCTCGGGAAGAAGTCCCGCCTCCACGCTGTATCGGATCCGCTGGCCGAAGATCCAGTGGTCCCCCGGAACGGCACGGGCCAGGGACGCCAGTTCGGTGAGCAATTCGAGGCGCCGGGCCCGGATCGACTCCGGCTCCTCCCGGGGCTCCCAATCCTCGTCACCGTCGTCCCAGATGCACAGGCGTCCGATGATCGCATCGCAGGAATGACTGCCCCCGCCGAGGGTGCGAGGGAGGTCTCGCACGCGTCGGCGTTCGAAGCGGGTCTGAAGGGCGCGCGCACGGGAGTGGGCGTCGGCCGAGTCGATTGCGTTCGGGGCCTGGAGAGAGATAGCGGCGGCCAGCGGGGCAGGTTCGGGATGGGGCTCGCCCGCCCCGGAACGGGATGCATGGGCAGGTGCCGCCGCAGCCAGACCACAGCAGGCCAGGAGCGCGGTGGTCAACGGAATGGGAATCGACATGTCCTTCCGCTGGATGACCAGGCGTGTTCGACCATTGGCCCGGGTGGAGTCGAACCACCACCCCCGGTTCCAAAGACCGGTGTCCTGCCATTAGACCACGGGCCACTCCATCACCCCTGCGTTCGCAAGGGGCGATCGTGTCAACTGTAAGTTACATCCTGTAAACCCTGATTCACATTCCCGGCGCGCTCTTGCGGCCCGCGCGGGGCATTGTTGCCAATGTCGGTGCAGTAAGGGCCGCCACTACGCCGGGCGTCGTCTCCGCGCGCCGGGCGGCACGACGTGCGCGCCCGGGATCGGTGAATACCCCGAAGATCGCGGACCCGCTCCCGGTCATGCGCGCGATCACCGCGCCCTCCTCCTCGAGGAGCGTTCGCACCTGGGCGAGAACGGGGAAGCGTGCAAACGCACCGGGCTCGAAGTCGTTGCCCTGAAGGGCGGCGATGCCCTCCCAACCATCCTTCGCGAGACCCCGCAGGCGAGTCGGAGGAGCCGGGAGGGTCATGTTGCGCGAGATCTCCCGGTAGGCTTCGGCCGTGGCGATCCGGCCCTCCGGTATGATGACGGCCAGTGTAGCGGCGGGTGGTGGCGGGCGGCTCAGCAGGCGGTCTCCCCTGCCCCATGCCAGCGCCGTGGGCGAGCCGGTGCAGAAGAACGGCACGTCCGCTCCGATCGCGCCCCCGATTTCGAGGAGCCGACCCGGCTCCAGCGGCTGACCGTGCAGCGCGTTGAGCGCCACGAGAGTCCCCGCCGCGTCGGTGGACGCTCCGCCGAGCCCCGTGCCGGCAGGGATCGACTTGGTCAGGACGACGGAGACCGCCGGGGCGATCCGCGTGGCGGCGAAGAACGCGCGGGCCGCCCTCATGACCGTGTTGTCGTCGGCCCCTTGCAGTTCGGACACGAGGTCGCCGACTCCTGCAGCCGTCTCTCCCGGCGCCACGTGCAGCGCGACTCCGGGGTCTCCCGCCCGCGCCCGGATGCGATCATACAGCCCCACCGCCTGGAACAGCGTCTCGATCTGGTGGTACCCGGTGTCCTCCCTGGCCAGGACGCGCAGGAAGAGGTTGACCTTGGCCGGACAGGGGATCGTGACGCAGACCCGGGCGTCATGTCCTCGCGACGGGGGCCGGCTCACCGGGGCGTCCCTCCGGCCGCGCCCACCTTCGGGGAGCCACCTCCACCGGATGCGCCGGTCTGGCCCCGCCCGCGCCGCGCGAAGTCCTTGATGGTGATCCCGATTCGGCGGGCGTACCACAGCCCCACCAGGGTGATGGGGAAGAAGTTGACGAAATGCCATCCCACCGCGAAGCCGAGGGCGGCCTCTTCGGCCACGGCGTAGACCTCGACAAGCGCCACGGACGCACCGATTTGAAAGGTTCCGAGGTATCCGGGGGGGGCGGGCATGGCGACCGCGACGGCGATTGCCGCGTTTGTGAAGAGCGCGGCGGCAAAGGGCAGATCGATCCCGAAGGCCGCAAACCCGATCCAGAACGAGAGGGACTGCAAGACCCACACGACGAAGCTCCACAGCAGCGCCGGTACGATATGGCGCACTCCTCGCATTGAAGCCAGCCCGGCCACGATTCCCCGGAACATGGAGTCGAAGCCGGCTGCCAGTCTATGCGGCAGAATGCGGGCGGCAGCAGCGCGGCATAGGCCTGCGCTCCTTTCCGGAAACGCGACGACTGCCAGCGTGACCGCCAGGACCAGCCCAAGGAGCGCCGTCAGGCCCCGCATCCCGGCAACGAGCACTTCCGGCAGCGATTCGGCGGGGAAGGAAGCGCTCAGGACGGCGATCACCAGCAGCGCGAACACGGCGACGCCGTCGAGCAGCCGCTCAACGATGAGGGTGGCGAAGGCGGTTGCCGTGGATACCGGCTCCAGTCGGCTGTACGCATACGCCCGCCCGATTTCGCCGACGCGCCCGGAAGGCAGCAGGTTGTTTGCCATGAACCCCACGCTGACCGCCGCGAAGCGGGATCGGTAGGGGCTCCGGGGCTGCGCGGGAGCGAGCAGGAAGCGCCAGCGCGCCGCGCGGGCCGCGAAGCCGCCCATGGCCACCGCGCAGGTCGCCAGGAGATACAGCGGATTGCCGGCGCGGATGGTGGCCCAGACCTCGCCGGGGTCGGCGTCGCGAAACAGCCACCAAAGCAGGACCGCGACAACGGCCAGTCCCAGCAGCGTCTTCCAGTTCGGGCGCATGGACCGCGGGGACGCTAGCGTCGCATGCCGGGGATTCGCGGGCCGTCCGAATGGCCGAGAGCGATCAGGGACACGGTATCAGAACCCCCGCGGCGGAACCCATGCTCCGGGATTCGGCACGCGTCGGGATGCCCCCAGGACGACTGCCCTCATCTCACGGACGGCGCGCTCGAGCCCCACCATCACCGCGCGGGAAACCACGCTGTGACCGATGTTCAACTCTTCGACATGCGGCAGGGCTGCAACCGGCACGACATTCTCGTAGGTGAGTCCATGGCCGGCGTGGATCGCCAGCCCGAGACCGTGCCCATACTCCGCGGCGGAGGCCAGGCGGGCGAGTTCGGCCGCCCTCTCGGTGTCGTTGCCCGCGTTGGCGTACTCTCCGGTGTGTAGTTCGACCGCGTGCACCCCCAGCACCGCCGAGTGCTTCAGAGCGTCGGGATCCGGATCGATGAAGAGCGATGTGCGCGTCCCGGCGGCCTCGAGGCGCCGGAGCGCGGCGGCCACGCCGTCCCGAACCGAGGCGGACGCCAGGTTGAGGCCGCCCTCGGTGGTCACCTCCTCGCGCTTCTCGGGCACCAGCGTGGCCTGCATCGGAGCCAGCGCGACGGCGATGTCGACCACCGGATCGGCGGCCGCGAGCTCGAAGTTGATGCCGGTGCGCACGGTTTCGGCCAGAAGTCGGACGTCGCGGTCGTTGATGTGACGCCGGTCCTCGCGCAGGTGGATCGTGATCCCGTCGGCACCGCCCAGTTCGGCGAGAACGGCGGCCCGCACCGGATCGGGCTCGTCCGTTCGCCGTGCCTGACGGACTGTTGCGACATGGTCGATGTTGACATAGAGCCTCATTGCGGCGTTCCTCCGTGCGATTGATGTGCCTTGACCCGCACCCCGTCGCGGGACCGAAGCCGGCCGATGAGCGCTGGCGGTGCGTGCGCGACGACGCGCACGGTGCACCCGTCCTGACTGCGTGAAAGCACTTCACCCTCGTGATACAGCGCGGCCAGGGCCCTGCCCTCTCCCGCTGGCATCTCCACGTCCACCGTCTGCATCCGTGCCCGGACCCTCGTTCGCAGCTCCCGCCGGAGCGGCTCCAGGGTGGCGGGCCTGACCGCAGACGCGAGTATCGCGCACCGGCTGTCCGGAGCCGAGGCGCGCTGGCGCAAGGCCAGCAGGTCGTCGCTCCCGAGGAGATCGATCTTGTTGAACACCACGATGCGCGGGCGCTGGCGCAGGTCGAGCTCCTCCAGGACGTCCCGCACGACGCGTCGCTGGCCGTCCATGTGCGGGTGTGAGGCGTCGATGACGTGGAGAAGCACGTCCGCCTCGGCCGCTTCCTCCAGGGTCGACCTGAAGGAAGCGATCAGGTGGTGGGGAAGCTTGCGTATGAACCCTACCGTATCGGTAACCAGCACCTCGTGCCCGTCTCCGACGTCGACGAGGCGTGTGGCCGCGTCCAGCGTGGCGAAGAGCCTGTCCTCGACGAGCTGCCTTGAGCCGGACAGCGCCTGCAGCAGGGAGGATTTCCCGGCGTTCGTGTACCCGACCAGGGCGGCTCGAAAACTTCCCTTGCGCCGCTTGCGCCGTACCGCCTGCGCGCGTGCCACCCCGCGCAGCTTGCGGCGGAGCTCGGCGATTCTGGTCCCGATCAGCCTGCGGTCGGTCTCCAGCTGCGTCTCACCGGGACCGCGCAGGCCGATCCCCCCACGGATGCGGGAGAGGTGGATCCACATCCGGCGGAGCCGGGGCAGAAGGTATTGCAACTGGGCCAGTTCCACCTGCATGCGCGCTTCGTGCGTCCTGGCGCGGGTCGCGAAGATGTCGAGGATCAGTTCGGCGCGGTCCATGACCCGGACGCCGCACAGCTCCTCCAGGTTCTTCCCCTGGGCGGGCGTCAGTTCATCGTCGAAGATGATCAGATTCGCGTCCTGCTCCCTGACCAGCTCCGACAGCTCGGCGGCCTTGCCCCGTCCCAGGTAGTAGCGTGCTCCCGGTGCCCGGCGGCGCTGCACGAGCTCGCCGACGATCACGCCGCCGGCCGTGTCGGTCAGCTTCCCCAGTTCCGCGAGATGCTCCCTCGCATTCTCCGCGCGTTCGGAGTCTCCGGGCGTCCCCACGAGGATCGCGCGGTCGACGTGCGTCCGAATGTCCAGCAGTTGGGTCGGAATCGGTCGCTATCTCCTCTGTTTCCGCCATTCGGAAAGTCGTCTGTCCAGGTCGGCTTCCCAGCCCTTGTCGCCGGGGCTGTAGAACCGCTCGCCGACCAGTCCCTCCGGCAGGTATTGCTGACGGGACACGCCACCCGGCTGTTCCGGATCGTAAAGATACCCCTCTCCGTGGCCAAGGTCCTTCATGAGCCTGGTGGGGGCGTTGCGAAGGTGCTTTGGCACGGCTTCGCCCGGCGTCTCCCTCGCCCGCGACAGCGCTCGGCCCCACCCCTTGTAGAGACGGTTGGACTTCGGACTTCCGGCCAGGTACACCGCAGCCTGGGCGAGCGCCAGCTCTCCTTCGGGGGATCCCAGAAACCGGTACGCGTCGCGGCAGGCCATCGCCACGGCGAGCGCCGAAGGGTTGGCGAGGCCGATGTCCTCGCTGGCCATGCGCACCATGCGTCGTGCGATGTACAGGGGATCCTCTCCGGCATCGAGCATCCGTCCAAGCCAGTAGAGCGCGGCGTCCGGATCGCCGCCCCGCACCGACTTGTGGAGCGCCGAAATGTGATCGTAGTGCTGGTCCCCGGACTTGTCGTAGACCGCGAAGCGGTGCTGCATCGCGGCCTCCACGGCCTCGACGGACAGCGTGCCGCCCGCCCCGCACACAACCGCCGCACGCTCGAGGATGCCGAGCGCGCGCCTTGCGTCGCCGTCCGCAACGTCGGCGATGCGGCGGACGACCTCTTCGGGCGCCACGAGCCCGGCCTCGCCAAGCCCCCGCTCCCGGTCGCCGAGGGCGTCGTACAGAACCTGCGCGAGTTCGCGCCGTGACAGGGGGGCGAGTACTACGACCGGCGCGCGGGAGAGGAGGGGCCGCACCACTTCGAAGCTGGGATTCTCGGTCGTGGCCCCGATCAGGGTGACCACACCCGCTTCGACAACCGGGAGGAACGCGTCCTGCTGGGCCTTGTTGAACCGGTGGATCTCGTCACAAAAGAGGATCGTTCCGCGGCCGCTCGCCAGGCGCCGGGCACGCGCTTCGGCAATGATCTCGCGCACCCGCGCCACGCCCTCGGTAACCGCGCTGAAGGATGTGAAGGCTGCGTCGGCGGATTCCGCGACCAGCCTGGCGAGCGTCGTCTTCCCGGAGCCGGGCGGCCCCCAGAGGATGAAGCTTCCGATCTCTCCGCTGTCGATCATCGTCCGGACCGAACCCCCCGGTCCGACGACCGGCTCCTGGCCGTGGAACTCGGCAAGCGTGCGTGGCCGCATGCGCGCGGCCAGCGGCGCGGATCGTGCACCAGGCGCTGTACCGGCCTCGTCCGCCTCCCCGCTCCTTGCCCGGCCGCCGGTGGGGGCGTCCGGAAACAGATCGAAGGTCTTGGCCATCAGGGGCCTCGGGCCGCATCCATGTGCGCCGCCGCCTCGAGCAGCCTCGCGTGATCGTTCGGCACTGAGTCGTCCCAGACCGCCTGCAGCAGTTGGCGCAGCGCTTTCCCGATGTCCGGACCCGGCTGCCATCCCAGTGCGACGAGGTCGCGTCCGGCAATGGCCAGCTCCCCGGTGGACAGAGGGACCGCCCGTTCGATGTCGCGCGCGATGGCTGCAATGGCCTGTTCCACAGCCACCTCACGATCCGCTCCGCTCCGCGCCACAGCGCGCCATACCTGGAAGATGTCGCGAATCACCGCCTTCCCCCTCTTCGCGGTCCACCGCCTGCGGGCCGCCGGGTGATGCGCCAACCCGTCGGGCGGCCTGAGCCCTCCGCTGAACGTCGACCGGATGCGCTCCACGTCGCTATTGGAAAAGCGGAGACGCTCCAGCAGGCCGGATACCGCCGGCAAGGGGGCGGCGACGCCCAGGCCATGGAGCAACAGCATCGCGAGCCGCACGGCCGGGTGGTTCCTCGACAGGGCGTCCACGGTGGCCAGGGCCTCGCCGGCATAGGGCCGCCCAATCTCGGGGAAGACATGCGCCATGGCCCCGCAACGCTGGTACAGATCCAGTGCCCGGGACGGTTGCGGTCCACCCAGAACCTTCATCAGCTCCTCGCGTATGCGCTCCACCGAGAGCTTCGATATGCCCCGTGCGGCCGCAACCAACCCCGCCCAGGTATCGGGCTCTACCTCGAACCCCAGCGCTCCGGCAAAACGCAGCCCCCGGAGCACGCGCAAATAGTCCTCGCGAAAACGCTCGGCCGGGACGCCCACCGCCCGCAGCACCCCCCGTTCAAGATCTGCCTGTCCACCGTGGGGATCGCACAGCCTGCGCTGCCCGGGATGCCAGGCCATGGCGTTTACGGTGAAGTCCCGGCGAGCGAGGTCGTCGTGGAGGCTTTCGGCGAATGCAACGACCGCCTTGCGCCCATACGTAATCACGTCATGTCGGAAGGTGGTGACCTCGTACAGGACGCCGTCACCGCCGAAGACCCCGACGGTCCCGTAGTCCATGCCCAGCGGCACGGTGCGCGCGAAGAGACGCCGCACCTGCCCGGGGCGCGCCCGGGTCGCCAGATCCCAGTCGTCGTGTTCCCCCGGGCTCCCACGGACCGCATCCCTGACGGCGCCTCCCACCGTCCACGTCTCGAACCCGGCCTCCTCAAGTCGTTCGACCATCTCGCAAACGGCGGGCGGAACCTCGATTCGCATGCTCATTCGTCCAGCAGACCCGCGGGAATAAGCGGTGCGCGCTTGCGTTCGCTCGCCCCGCCTGGAGTCCGACAGCTCACCCGACGAGCACTGCTCCTCCGTTAACGTTCAGAATCTCGCCGGTGATGTGGCGTGCCAGCGGCGAGCACAGAAGTGCGATCGGCCCGGCGACATCCTCTGCGGTTGCCACCCTGCCGATCGGGATGTCCGCCTCGATCCTGGCACGGTCCTCACTGCCCAGCGCGTCCTGTGACATCTCGGTGTCGATCCAGCCGGGCGCCACCGAATTGACCGTGATGCCCCTGTCCCCCACTTCCACGCAGAGCCCCTTGACCATGGAGATCATCGCACCCTTCGTGGCGGCGTAGTCGGCGTGGTAGGCCTCACCGCGCTGTCCCGCGGTCGAACTTACCAGGATGACGCGCCCGTCGTCGTTCATGCGCCGCAGCGCCTCGCGCGTCGTATAGAATATCGAATGCAGATTGACGGCGATTGTGTGCTTCCAGCGCACATCGTCCATCTCCGCCAACGGCACGTCGGGGATCGGCCAGATGCCGGCGTTGCCGACAAAGATGTCAAGGCTGCCGAACTCCCGGTCCAACCGGCTGAAGAGGCGGTCCACGGCCTCCGGGTCCGCGAGGTCACCACCTTCCGCCCAGCTGCTGACGCCCATGTCCCTGGCCTCCGCCACCACCCGGCGCGCTTCGGCGCTGCGGCGGTGGTATGAAATGCCCACGTCGGCGCCCGCGCCCGCAAGCAGCCGGACGGTCGCGGCACCAACCCCCCGTGAGCCGCCGGTTACCAGTGCCCGCTTCCCCTTCAGTCTCAGGTCAAGTGCGTTCAAGTGCTCAACTGTCCTTCGGAATGGAGCGGATCGTCGGTGTGTGTGGGGACATCGCCGAAGAGGGACTCTTCCACGTAGCGGCAAACGATATGGCCGATCGCAAGGTGCACCTCCTGTGCCCGGGAAACTCGCTCCGTTGGCACCGGGACGGCAACATCGACCAGGAATTTCAGCTGGCCACCGTCGCCCGCCAGAAGGCCGACGGTCGCTACACTCCTTTGCCGCGCCCGGGAAGCGGCCTCGATCAGGTTGGCCGACTCTCCGGACGTCGAGTGCATGACGAGGAGATCACCGGGTCTTCCCAGCGCAGCGATCTGGCGCGCGAACACTTCGTCATACCCGCGGTCGTTGGCGCATGCGGTCAGAACGGACGTGTCCGTCGTCAGCGCGAGGGCGGGGAGCGCCGGCCGTTTCCACGCCAGGCGCACCACGTACTCCGCGGCGAGGTGCTGGGCGTCGGCCGCCGAGCCACCGTTGCCACAGAACATCAGCTTGTTGCCGCCCGCGATGGTGCCCAACGCGCGGGTCGCGTACTCCGTGATTTCCGGGCGCAGCGTTTCCGCCACGAGGCCCGCAACCGTCGCAAGTTCCGACAAACCGGAACGAATACCCATGCTACCCATCGACCCAACCTCCCATTTGATGCTTGAACGGCTCGGGGATCCGGAGCGGTGGGACCGCGCGCGGCGGCTCTCCCCGAAACAGCCGCGCCGGGTTTTCCTGCCCAAGCAACCGCAATTGTGCGTCGCCATCCCATTGCTGCAGCACCTCTACGCCTCTGTCCATGTAGAACGTGTACTCGGGGCGGCCGTGGAAATCGGAAGACAGGTAGTCGAGCGTGCCCTCGCTGAGCATTCTCATGATCCGAGCCTTCGGTCCGGGTCCGTACTGTCCTGAAAGGGAGCCATAGTTCCCCTGCAGCCAGGCGCCCGCCTTCTTCCAGGCGTGTGCGGCACGCAGCCCGCTTCCGAGTCCGCGGTAGCGCTCCGGGTGGGCGACGACCGGAACGCAGCCCGAGGCGACCAGTCTGCTCATGACCTCTGGACCGTTGGCGGGTGCACGGAAGCCGGGCCACTCCACGAGCGCGAAGCGCGTGCCGCCGAGACGGGTCCTGCGGTCGGACAGATCGGGGTCCGAAGTGTCCAGGCGCACCTCGAAGCCACGGCGGAAGTCCAGTTGGGGAAAGGCTTGACGTGCGGCATCCCGTATGCTTCGCCAGCGCTCGTCGTGGTACGCCAACAGGTCTTCCAACAGAGGCGAATCGAGCGAGGACGCCAGGAAATGCGGGGTCGTGATGATCCGGACGACCCCCGCTTCGACCATGCGTTCCATGGAGTGCAGGGCGTCAGCCACGCTGCGAGATCCGTCGTCGACCCCCGGGACGAGATGGTTGTGAAAGTCGGAGTAGCTGCCGGTCATCACCCGTTCCCGGCGCGCCAGCCGCGCACCACCCGCTCCCCCACATCTCGCAACGTCCCAAGATCTCCCCCCTCCAACACCGCCCAGAGACAAGCGTAAGTGATGTACGCGTCCGCCGCCAGCAGCGCGTAGGCGGCCCTCCGGTCGTCGTCATCGCCAGACGCGGTCAACGCCTCCTCGGCCGCGTGGACAAGGGTCGCCAGGGACACCGGGGCGCCGGCCCGCAGAGCGAGCCGAAAGCCGTCCGGAACCCTTCGCTCGCGCTCGGAAATCCACTCCGCGATGGTCATGGCACCGATCACCCAACCAGTTCGCCCATCACCTTCGCACCATGACGGACCGCGTCCGCGATCCCGGCCGGATCAGCCACCCCGGCTTGCGCCATGTGCGGCCGTCCGCCACCGCTCCCGCCTACCGCAGCCGCGACCTCGCGCACCACGTTGTCGGCCCGGGCCCCGGCGGCAATCGCCCGATCACTTGCGAACGCAAAGAGGGACAGTTTGTCCTCCGGCATCTCGGCAACCACAACCGCCACGCCGGCACCCTCCGACGCGCGGAACGCGTCGCCCCACTTGCGCACCTCGCCTGGACCGCGCACGCTGAGGCGCACACTGCGATAGATCAGGCGACGGCCGTCAATCTCGAACTCCGCCTCGGCCAGCACCTCCGCCCCACCTGCGCCCTGCCCGCGAAGGTCGTCCACCAGCCGTTCCAGCGTGCGCTTGTCCTTCAGGAGTTCGCCGACGCGCCGCTCGACATTGTCCGGCATGGACTTCACCGAGACGGCCAGTGCTTCGACACGCTCCCTGTAGCTGTCCAGGTGCTCGAATGCCCTTCGGCCCGTCAGGGCCTCGATCCGCCTGACGCCTCCGCCCACTCCGGTCTCGGATGTGATCTTGAACAGCCCGATCTCGCCCGTGCGCGCGACGTGTGTCCCGCCACACAGCTCCATGCTCACGCCGGACACCTCCACCACGCGCACATCCTCGGCATATTTCTCGCCGAAAAGCGCCATCGCCCCGGCCCGGACGGCTTCGTCGTACGGGCGAACGGAGGTGCGCACAGCGTGGTTGAGCCACACGCCTTCGTTGACCATCGCCTCGACGGCTTCGATCTGGGCCCGCGTCATGGGCGCCGTATGGGAGAAGTCGAACCGGAGGCGGTCGGGCGCTACAAGCGAACCGCGCTGCACTACGTGTTGTCCCAGGACGGACCGCAGGGCCGCGTGAAGGAGGTGGGTTCCGGTGTGGTTGCGCTCTGTATCGCGACGCGAGCGCGTATCGACCTCGGCGGTGACCGTGCAACCGAGTAGCGCCTCACCGGGGAACTCGCCCGTGGGCCGACCGCGGATGACGACGTGGTCGCCGTCGCGGACGATCTCCTCCACGTCCATGCTCCATCCGTCGGCGAATACGCGGCCGTGATCGGACACCTGGCCACCGGCTTCGAGATAGAAGGGACGGTCCTGCAGGATGAGACTCAGCCGACCATCCCCGGCGCAGTAGTCGATCACGTCCGTGGCGGTGCCAAGCGTGTCATAACCTACGAATCGCGGGACCGGCGTCCCCTCGCGCATCCGCCACGGAGGTGACGGGCAAGGTCCGGGCCCCGCCCTGGCCGGTTCGTCACGTCCACCGGCCTCCGCCGTTGCCACGCCGACGCCCGCCCCCTTCCGCGACCGCCGCCGCTGCGCCTCCAGCGCCTCGTCGAATCCCTCCATGTCGAGAGCGTAACCGCGTTCGTCCGCCACGATGCGGGTCAGGTCGGCCGGAAACCCGAACGTGTCGTACAGCCGGAATACCTCGGCACCCGGAATCACCGGTCGGGGCGAGATATCGGCAGTCCGCCGCGGCGCCACCTGGGCCAGCCTGTCCATGCCCCCCTCGATCGTGCCCAGGAAGCGCTCTTCCTCCGCACGGGCCGTTGCCAGAATGCCGTCACGCCGCGCGCCGAGCTCCGGATAGGCCTCGTTCATCTCATCGACCACGACCCGGGCCACGGCTGCGAGCGTGGGCTCGCGCCTGCCCAGCAGCCATGCGTGGCGCACGCCACGCCGCAGGATCCGCCTCAATACGTATCCGCGACCGTCGTTCGACGGAAAGACGCCGTCGGCGAGGAGGAAGGCGACCGCCCGGGCGTGATCGGCGATTACACGGAACGAGACCCCTTCCTCGGTGTCCTTCGCGTACGGGCGCCCGACCACCGATGCGACCTCGTCGAGCAAGGGCATGAACAGGTCGGTGTGGTAGTTGCTCCCGACACCCTGCATGACCGCCGCCAGTCGCTCCAGCCCCAAACCGGTATCGATACTCGGGGCCGGAAGTGGGTGCTGAACCCCGTTTTCGTCGCGGTCGAACTGCATGAAGACGAGGTTCCACAGCTCGAGGAACTCGCCCGCCTCTCCGCGCGCCTCGAATTCGGCCGTCGGCAGCACGGACCCCCGTTCCTTCCGGGCGCGCATGTCATGGTGCACCTCGGAGCACGGACCACAGGGGCCCGTATCGGCCATCTGCCAGAAGTTGTCCTTGTCTCCCAGCCTGTAGATTCGCTCGGGCGCGACCCCGGCCACTTCGACCCAGAGCTCTGCCGCTTCATCGTCGGTGTGGTGGACGGTGACGAAGAGACGGTCCACTTCAAGCCCCATCTCGACCGTCAGGAAGTCCCAGGCGTACCGTATGGCCTCCCGCTTGAAGTAGTCACCGAAGGAGAAGTTGCCCAGCATCTCGAAGAACGTGTGGTGCCGTGCCGTTCGTCCGACTTCTTCGAGATCGTTGTGCTTGCCCCCCGCGCGCACGCATTTCTGAGAGGTGACGGCCCTCGCAAACGGCAGGTTCCCGGTCCCCAGAAACGCGCTCTTGAACTGAACCATCCCGGCGTTCGTGAAGAGCAGTGTCGGGTCGTTGGCGGGCACCAGCGATGAACTGGGACGGACCTCGTGGCCGTGGTCCTGGAAGAACTTGAGGAACCTGCTTCGGATTTCTGGGGATTTCATCGGATGGGAAAGCGGCGGGATCGTCGCCGGTCGGTCGGTTCACTTCGTTGCGCTCGCCGAATGTCACGACGGCGGACTGACCGTAAAGTTAGCCCAACCGGAACTCAACTGCCCGAGGGCGCTTGAATCGCCGGCCGGCGGAGCGCATCGCCGCGGGTGCGGGCCCGAGCGATCCGCCCACCCCATCCAACGCTCAGACCACCTTTACCGCGGGACCCTCCTGCTCACCGGCGCCCCCGCGCGTTTTCTCCTCCGCTTCTCTGATCCCCAATGCCACCAGGAGGCGCGACTCGATCTCCTCGGCAATGTCGGTATTCTCTTCGAGGAAGGTCCGGACATTCTCCTTCCCCTGCCCCAACCGCAGATCGCCGTAGGAGAACCACGACCCGGACTTGTCGACGACTCCCTGCTCGACGCCGATATCGATCAGAAGACCCGTGTGGCTGATTCCCCTTCCGTACAGAATGTCGAATTCGGCCTGTTTGAACGGTGGAGCGCACTTGTTCTTGACCACTTTCACCCTGGTCCGGTTCCCGATGATCTCCGGCCCGTCCTTCAGGGCTCCTATGCGCCGGATATCCATGCGCAGGGAGGCATAGAACTTGAGAGCACGGCCCCCCGAGGTCGTTTCCGGGCTCCCGAACATGACACCGATCTTCTCCCGGATCTGGTTGGTGAAGATGATGGCGGCGTTGGACCGGCTCACCGCCCCGGTCAGCTTCCTCAGCGCCTGGCTCATGAGGCGGGCCTGAAGCCCCACGTGCGAATCGCCCATCTCTCCCTCAATCTCCGCCCTGGGCACCAGTGCAGCGACCGAGTCCACCACGATGACGTCTACGGCGTTGCTGCGGATGAGCACCTCGGCAATCTCCAATGCCTGCTCGCCGGTGTCGGGCTGCGATACCAACAGATTGTCGACGTCGATCCCGAGCCTGCGGGCGTATTGGATGTCGAGCGCATGCTCCGCGTCGATGAACGCGGCAATCCCCCCGTCGCGTTGCGCGTTGGCGATCACATGGAGGCAGAGGGTCGTCTTGCCCGAGGACTCGGGTCCATAGATTTCGCTGATTCGTCCCTTGGGGACTCCTCCGACTCCGATCACGCCGTCCAGATTGATCGCGCCGGTCGAGATGCTCTCGATCTGGAGCCTGGAGCTGTCCGAACCCATGCGCATGATCGCCCCCCGGCCGTAGGACCGCTCGATCTGGGTAAGCGCGGTGCTGAGTGCTTTCTCCCGTCGCTGCCGTTCCTTACCGTTCCTTGGTGTTGTCGGTGTTCCGGATGTCGGGTTCCTGGACATATGCGACCTTTCGCTTGCCCCCAGGGGCGTTGGGTCGGTCACGCCGCGCGACGGCTTCCGGAGGACTCGGCCGACGCTGTTCGCAACCGACGAATGCTAATACCGAAGATAAAACGAAATAGCTCCCGGTCAAGCTCGGGAACTCGCTGCGTACCGGTGAAGGTATCCTTATCGATGGGCGATTACATGTCTGAACGAGCCAACTTTTCCGGCAACTGCGATCTTGTCGCCATCGGCGGCGGCACGGGAGGCCTGGTAACCGCCGCCGGTGCGGCCTACCTGGGGCTCAAGCCGGCCCTCGTGGAGAAGTCGGCGCTCGGCGGAGATTGCCTCTGGACAGGATGCGTGCCGTCAAAGGCACTGATCGCGTCCGCGCGCCTGGCCCGGAACATCGACCAGGCCTCCACGCTGGGATTGCGGGCTGACGGAGCCCGGAGCGAGTTCGGCGTGGTCATGGAGCGAATGAGGGCTGCGCGCGCGACCGTCGCCCATCACGACGACCCGGAGAGATTCCGCCGGATGGGCGTGTCCGTGCATTTCGGGACCGCACGGTTCCTCGACGCTTCGACCGTGGAGGTGGAGGGAGTCGGAAGAATCCGGTCGAAGCGCTTCGTGATCGCCACAGGCGCGGTTCCCGCCATTCCCCCCATCCCCGGCCTGGAGGAAGCGGACTACTGGACGCACGAGACCGTGTTCGATCAGAACGAACTGCCCCGCTCGATCGCGATTCTGGGAGGCGGCCCGATCGGACTCGAGTTCGCACAGGTTTTCGCCCGACTGGGGGCCCGCGTTACGGTCCTCGAGATGGCGCCGTCGATTCTGATCCGGGAGGATCCCGATGTTGCCGCCTTCATGCACCGGCTCCTGACCGCCGAGGGCATGGAAATCCGCGTCGGAACCATGGCGACCGCGGTTCGTACGGAGGGGAGCACCACGGTTGTGGAAACGAGCGAAGGCCCTCCCGTGACCGCGGACCGCCTGTTCGTGGCCACCGGACGCCGGCCCCTGACGGACGGCTTGAACCTGGAGGCCGCCGGGATCCGGACGGACAAGGGCGCAGTGGTCGTGGACTCCCGGCTGCAGACCTCGTCCGGTTCCGCATGGGCGGTGGGCGACGTCACAGGGGCACTGCAGTTCACGCATGTCGCCGAACAGATGGCCAGGATCGCGCTGCGCAACGCGATCATTCCGGGCAGCACGAAGATCCGCTATGACAGCGTCCCGCGGGTGACCTATACGGACCCCGAGATCGCTCACGTGGGCATGTCCGAGGCGGAGGCGGCCGCGGAGGGCGGAACGACCTATCGATACGAGCTGGACGACCTGGACCGGGCCATCGTGGACGCCTCGGCGGTGGGATTCGTCAAGGTATCCGCCGACCGCAAGGGCAGAGTGCTCGGAGCCACCATCGTCGCCCACGGCGGCGGCGAATTGATCCTGCCCCTGGTCATGGCCAGGCAACACGGACTGACCCTTGGCCGGATCGCCAACACCATCTTCCCGTACCCCACAATGGTCGAGGGCGTAAAGCGGGCGGCGGGCGAGTACATGCGCTCCCGACTCGATACGACGTCGGGCCGACTGCTCAAGAGAATCATCCAATGGCTCAAATAGACGAAAACCGCCGGCACGGCGACGGCTCCGACGAATTGACCGGCTCCGGACACGACGGGTCTGTGTCGGGGGAGCCACGGACCGGCGGTCGCACCGGCGCCCTCTTGAAGCTGGCGGTCCTGGCGCTGCTGTTGATCGGGGGGTACCTGGCGGCGGCCCGGACGCCGCTGGGGGCCTACCTCACGCGGGAGGGCATCGGAGAGGCGATCGAGCTGCTGCGGGGGAACCCGTGGGCACCGCTGATCTTCATGGCGACCTACGCGACGGCCACCGCGCTGGCCGTGCCGGGGACAATCCTGACGCTCGCGGGCGGCGCGCTGTTCGGGTTCTACTGGGGGACGCTATTCAACTACGTGGCCGCCAACATCGGCGCCAACGCCGCATTCGTGCTCGCACGCACCCTCGGTGGAGACGGCGTGCGACGCCTGATGGGCGACGACTCGGCCGCGCTCAGGAAGCTGGACAGGGTCGTCGGCAAGCATGGGTTTCGCGGAGTGCTCACGCTTCGCCTCATACCCCTCATCCCCTTCAACGCCCTCAACTTCGGATCGGGACTCGTGCCCCTCAAGTGGCGCACGTACGCGGTCGCGACGCTCGCAGGCATCCTTCCCGGCACCGCGGTCTACACGTTCTTCGCCGATTCTCTCCTACAGGGCTCCCTGGACGCGTCGAGAGATGCGCTGTTCGGGGTCCTCCTCGCCGGCGGCCTTCTCCTTCTTCTGAGTTTCCTGCCTGCGATCCTGAAACGCCTGGGAGTCAGGCTGCCGGGGATGTCCGCCGTCGTCGTGCCCCTCGTTGGCCTCTCGCTTGCGGGACGGCCGGCAAGCGGCCTGCAGGACGCCGCAGTCCCGCAACTTCCCGATCATTCGGACTTTACACGTGTGCTCACCGCAGTCGTCGAGGGGCCCGTGGTGAACTACTCGCGCCTGGCCGCGGACCCCACCGCGTTGAACCGCTACCTCGCCGCGCTGGCATCTACCGATCCATCTGCGCTCGACGCCGCCAACGAGGAGGACCGGCTCGCCTTCTGGATCAACGCCTACAACGCCTGCATGCTCAAGCGCGTGACCGAGCACTACCCGATCCGCAGGGCAGGAGGCCTTCTGGGGTTGAGGAACGCGGCCGCCGGCCGACCGGAGAACTCGGTGTGGCAGATCGCCGACGTCTTTGCCGGGACGCATTGCCTCGTCGCCGGCGCCGACCGCTCCCAGGACGAGATCGAACACGAGATCATTCGTCCCATGGGCGATCCCCGCATCCACCTCGCGATCAACTGCGCCGCGCTGAGTTGTCCGCCCCTCATCTCCCGGGCCTACCTGGGAGACACGCTGGACCGGCAACTGGACGAGAGGGTGGTCGCCTTCCTCCGCGACCCCGTCCACTTCGAGGTGTCGGTCACCGATGGCGCCCCGACCGTGAGAATCAACAGGGTCTTCGATTGGTTCAACGAAGACTTCGGGGGTCACGAAGGCATTCTCGCGTTCCTCGCCGAGTACCTCGACGGGGCCGACCGGGATGCGGTCGCCGATCCCGAGGCCGGACTGGTCTTCTTCGACTACGACTGGACCCTGAACGACGCGCCGCATTGATGGTTCCGCAGGGGTCGCGCAACCCGCCGCGTACACACCGCGGCGCGGAAAGGGGCACGGCCGCCCTCGGTATCGTCATCCCCGCGCTGGACGAAGAGGAAGCGCTGCCTCCCCTTCTTGAGGATCTTGCCCGCCTGCCCATCGATGGTCGGATCCTGGTGGTGGACGGCGGGTCGCGGGACGGGACCGTCGCCGCGGCAAGAACCGGCGGAGCCGAGGTCATGAGGAGCCGCTGCGGCCGGGCGCGGCAGATGAACGCCGGCGCAACCCTTCTTGCAACGCGGTGGATTCTGTTTCTGCACGCCGACTCCCGGCTCGACGATTCCGCCTTGCACTCGATTGCGCACCACGTCCAGCGGGACGGTCCCGAGGCCGGGTACTTCGGCCTGGCCATTGCGCACGAGCACTTCTACTACAGGCTGATCGAAGGCGGACAGAGGATTCGGGAACGACTGTGCGGTCTTGTGTACGGAGACCAGGGCCTGCTGATCCGGCGCGACCGGTTCGCCGGTGTCGGCGGCTACCCCGACGAACCGATCATGGAGGATGTCATCCTGAACCGGCGATTGCTGAAAGGGGAACAGCTCGTGCCCCTCGCCGGGAAGTTGACCACCAGCCCCCGGCGCTATGAAGAGGAGGGCCGTATCAGGGCGCTGCTTCGCAACATGCGTACGATCACCGGCTTCCTGTCGGGGACGGACCCCTCCAGCCTTGCCCGCGGGTACCGCCCACGGAGAGCACGCCGCCCCGATGCGCCGGAGGCCGGCCTGGACGCGGATCCGGACAGAACCACGCTGCTCGTCTTCGCCAAGGCGCCCCGGCCGGGCACGGTCAAGACGCGGCTGGCACACACCGTCGGGGAGGAGCAGGCGACCGGGCTGTATCGCCGCATGGGCCGCCTGATCGTCGCCAACGTGCGGCCCGCACCGGCCCGGGTGGTCGTCTGCTACGATCCGCCGGACAGCGAAGCGGAAATCCGGGACTGGCTCGGCCCGTCGCTTCACCGGTGCTGGCCCCAGGGAGGCGGCGACCTGGGCGCCAGGATGTCCCGCATGGTGGAGCGCGCCTTCCCGCACGCGGATCGGGTGTTAGTCATCGGCACCGACACCCCCTCCGTCGACGCGGGCACGGTGGCGCGGGCCGTCGCTGCCCTCGACACGGCCGACGTGGTCATCGGCCCGGCGCTGGACGGCGGGTACTACCTGCTGGGCCTGCGAAGGCCGCACCCGGCCCTTTTTGCCGGGATTCGCTGGAGCACCGCCTCCGTCCTCGCGGAAACCGTGGAGCGGATCGAACGGCTTGGGCTGTCGGCAACCTGGCTGGAGGTGGAAAAGGACATTGACACCGCTGAGGACCTGACCCCGGAGGTCAAGCGATGGCTGGAGCCGGATGAGCCCGAGACAATATCTCGCGCATCACTTTAGTTCGTTCTCATAACGTGTCCACAAACCTGGTCTTACGGGCACATACAGAAAGTCGAACGGCGGTGCGGCCCCGCGATCCGCGAAGATTGGGACCCCATCCTGTCGCCCCACGCGCTCGAGTTCTCCACAGTCCGCCCGCGCCGGGGTTCCGCGTCTCGCGTAGCTGCGGCCGGCGAATTCGATGGCTTCTGCGTCGTCAAACCAGTCGCGTCCCTCCGCGTAGCTGCCGGCGAGGACCACCCCCGGTCCCAGCGCATCCAACGATACACGGCCGGGCCCGACCAGCGTATCCCCGGCCTCGGTGACCCACACCTGGACGTTGTCACCCGTAGGCAGGCACAGGGTCACCGGCGTGCCGGCGGTGACGGGCAGCTCCATCGAGCGCTCGACGATCACCGTATCCGGGGGCGGTGCGGGAAGCGTGACCGTGTCGGCCGGAGCATCGGGCCGGCGGCGGCAAAGCCCGAGTTCTCCGGCGCAGACGGCAATTGAGCCCGCAAGACCGAACTTCCTTGACCGGAACCCGGAAGACCCGTCGTGATTCATCCCGAGCGAGAACGCGCCCGCCTGGATTCCTCCGAAGTCGAATCGCACGCCGGCATTTGCGTCAAAACCGTTGAACTCCGCCATGAGGCTCATACGGGCGGCCGCTCCGAGAGTCAGGTGAAGCGCGGATCCGGCGAACAGCCCTCCGGTGGTGGCCTCACGATAGAAATCGAGGTCGCTTCCCGCCGAGAAGAGTCCCCCGCCCCATCCCGCACTCAGGGTCATGCTGTACTCGAGGGGCACCGCGTCGAGGCCGGGAAGCTCCGCAGTGGCCACGACGTACGGACTCAGGTTGCCGCGGAACTCCCGCAGCCCGGGGGGATCGCCCGTCACGCGCGCATCCGGGTAGCCAAGCCTGTTGGGCTGGAATCCGGCACGCTCAGGGTCGCCGAAGGACGGTGACGTGACGTAGCGCGTGCCCACCGCCAGGTGGAGACGCTCCAGCGAACGCGGCAGCAGAGACAGACGGCCGAAACCGCCGACCAGAGTCCCCCCATCACGGGGTTCCGCAAAGTGCTGAAGCGTAGCGCCCGCCTCCAGGCGGTCGAAGAGCCCGATTGCCACTGAGCCGTCCGACAGCCACTGCGTCCCCTTCCCCCCGCCGTCGCGCCCTCCGCCCGGCCGAATGGAGCCGCGGGTCCAGCGCCCCGAAAGGCCGAACCCCGAGTAGGTCGCCGTGACCGTCAGGTGCGGCAGTACGGTCGCAACCGGGACATCGAGAAGCCCGGATCCGTAGCGAAGCGTGGCTGACACCCTGTCCTGCTGAGCCGTTCCAGGGCGGACGCACAGGGCGAGAAGGACGAGGGCGGAAACACCGTTCCGGAAACCGGCACCGCAGCATTCCTGCCGGTGCCTACCCGCCGCCATCGGTCGCCGGACCAGCGGACTCGCGGGCCGCCAGGCGCTTCATCCTCCGCGCGATCATCCACACCCACAGCGCGATCAGAACCCAGGTGACCCCGTAGGCCAGGAAGACGTGGACGTAGGGACGGAGCGCCCCGCGTCCGGCCTCTGTGGCCTGCGCGACCAGGGCCGCCGGAACCGCCGCCGAGCACAACAGCGCCGTACAGCTTCGAATAATCATGAGACTCCTCCAGCGAGTGCAGCGTCCTCGACCCGCGCCTGGCGCCTGCCAACAAGTTCGATCGAGTATCGAAGCGCGAACAGCCCGAGAAAGAGCAGCGTGAAACCGGCCAGCGAAACCAGAAGGGTGGTCAGCATATCGGGGTGCAGAGTGGGCCCCTCGGGCTTGATCACGACCGGCCCGGGATGCAGCGATCTGAACCAGGAGACGCTGACATGGATCAACGGAATGTTCAGGGACCCGACGATCGCGACCACCGCGGCGAAGCGCTTCCCCCGTCGCGGGTCGGCCACGGAGCCCCTGATCAGGAAATACCCCAGATAGGTGAACCACAGCAGCAGCGTCAGCGTCAGCCGTGGCTCCCAGGTCCAGTAGGTGCCCCATGCGATTCGGCCCCACAGGGGACCCGAAATGAGCATGATGGCTCCATAGATCAGTCCGCCTTCGGCCGCGGCGACAGCGGCCGCGTCGGCCCTTTCGTCCTCGAGCCAGAGGTACGCGGCGCTTGCCAGAGCCACGATCCCGAATGCCAGGAACGTTGTCCAGGCGGCTGGCACGTGCACGTAGAAGATCCGCTGCACGACGCCCTGGGCCGCTTCCGTCGGGACCCAGAAGGCAACCATCCAGTGGACCAGCAGAATGGCGGCGATCCCCGCCCACGCGAGCAGCAGGCCCGTGGTCCGCACCCTTGTCGACCCCATCGGAAGAACTCCTATTCGTCGGTTACGTGGTGAAAGAGGACGGCCCCGACGGCCACCGAGCCGATCGCGAACGCCCAAAGCAGGCGAGCCAGCCCCGAAATCTCATCCCAGGGCAACGCCATGAAGACCCGCGCCGAGGCCGTGGCCCCGAAGAACATCACGGGAGCGAGCAGCGGGAAGGTGAGCACCGGCAGCAGCGAGTCGCCCAGGTTGCTGTGGCGCGACATCCGCCCGAAGAAGGTTGCGGTCGCCGACAAACCGATCGTGCCCGGCAGGAAGATGGCCGCGTGTGCCGCCAGGGAGCCCCAGGTGCGCACGCCGAGAAAGCTGGTGAGAGCAACGAACGACAGGGCCGTGATCAGCCAGGTCAGCGTGAGGTTCGCCACGGTCTTGCCGATGAAAACCGCCCTTCTGGAGACCGGCGTGAGGAGGACGTGGCGGAATGCGCCGTCCTCTTCCTCCATGTCGAATATCCGTCCGGCACCGGCCGTCGAGGCGAAGAGGACCGTGAGCCAGGTGAGACTTGCGACCACCGCGCGGCCGGGGACCTGGCTCTTGTCGAGCGCAAAGCCGAAGAGGAAGCCGGCAAGAACGACGAACGCGATCATGGAAAGCAGCCTGCCCCCGGCGCGGAACTCGAGACTCAGATCCTTGCGCGCGATCAGCCAGCTCCAGCGCAGTTCCCTCATCACGGATCAGGCGCTCCCGCAGTGAAGTGGTCCAGAATCTCCGCGGCCTCATCCTCGGCCGCCTCGCCGTCAAGGACCTTGCGGCCGCGGCGCAGCACGACGACCCGATCCGCGAGCCTGAGACCGCGGCGCAGATCATGTGTCACGAGGACGACGGCCACACCGTCATTCCGGCGAGCCACCAGCGCCCGCTCCAGACCTGCCGCACCCTCCGGATCCAGTCCGGAGAACGGCTCGTCGAGGAAGAGGAACTCGGGGTCGTGCAGAAGCGATCTGGCCAGCGCGACCCTCTGGCGCTGGCCGCGCGAGAGTGCCTCGATGCGCCGCCCGGCCAGTCCTCTTGCGCCCACGGCATCGAGGGTCGCCGTCAGCTTGCGGCCGCTCCGCGCAAGGCCGTGAAGAGCGGCAAAGAACCTGAGATTCTCCATCGCCGTGAGCTTCTCGTAGAGACCCGTTCGGTGGGATACCAGCCCGATCCGCGCGCGCCACGCCGCGTCAGAGCCCGACACCCGGGACCCGTTCAGTGTCACCTCGCCGCGGTCGGGCCGGCGCTCCCCGCTCAGGACCCTGAGGAGCGTCGTCTTCCCCGCCCCGTTGGGGCCGACGATCGCGACGATTTCCCCGCCGGCCGCGTGCAGATCGATTCCCGCAAGCGCGCGCACCGGGCCGTAGTCGCACACGATGCGCCGCCCTTCGAGGGTCAAGAGGCGCCTCCGTCGGAAGAGGCGTCGCCAGGGCCGGGCCCGGTGGCCAGCCGCTCGCCGCAGTGCCCGCAATACCTTGCGCCGATGATGTTGACCTGGTCGCACGAGGCGCACTGCATGCCCGCCCGTATCGCCTGCCTGATCTGGGCGATTTCGTCTTCCAGCTGGCGCGCGGCCCGGGCCGCCTCGGTCTCCTCGCCCTCGCCGGCATCCAGCCCTGACCCCAGGTGCACGAGCGCTTCGCGAGACAATTCGAGTTTCAGGCCTTCGTAGTCGTCCTCGTCGAGCTTGCCGGTCGCGCGGTCGTATTCGAGGTCCCGAAGCGCCGTCAGCGCCACCCGCCTGCGCGCAGCGCCTTCGTCGAAGTCGTCGTCACCCCCGTATAGCGCCGCGCCTCTCCTGGAAAAGACGGGTTCGAGGATGAAGAGCGCCACACCGGCGGCCAGGAGCACTCCGCCGATCAGAGCCGTCACGGCACTTCCGCCATCGGGAAGCTCAGCCCGCCGGCGCCGGCAGGGGTCCCGGTCGCGATCTGCGGCGCGCGGCCGCCGGAGCGGCGACGGTTGCGGCCGGCCAGAGTCCGATCAGGGCGCCGACCGTCACGATCAGCCCGCCGTACCAGATCCAGGGGACGAGAGGAAGCGCCTTTGCCTCGAAGGTCACGCGCTCCGATCCGCTCTCCAGGTCCACCTCCTTGGGTATCACGTACAGATCCTCGAAGGCCGTGCTCGCGATGCCCACTTCGGTGGATTGCGACTCCATGACCGGATAGAATCGCCGCTCCGGACGCAGGATGCCGATCCGCTCTCCGTCCCGGTATACCGTCAGCAACGCCGTCCAGCGCCAGTCGTTCTCGCGCTCGCCCGTGGCCACGCGGGGGCGCGAGTGCGACAGGCTCTCGTAGACCAGGCGGTAATCGGTGCCCAGTGCCGAGCGCACGCTCATGGCTTCGCCCGGCGCGATTTCCTGCTCCACCCGCACATCGAAGGCCGCCCCCGCCAGGCCGGTGAAGACGATCACGACCCCGGCGTGGACGATGTAGCCGCCCCACCTTCGCCGGTTCCTCCTCACCAGGCTGCCCAGCGCGCTCAACCTCCCCTCGCCGGCGATCCGGGCCCGCGCCCGCGTGCCCTTCCAGAACTCCGTGACCACGATGGTCATCACGAACACCGCGATCGTAAAGGTCGCCAACGCCATCCCGTGTCGAATGCCCAGCAGGGCGAGGGCGCCGAGCGTGCCCGCCGCGGCGAGCACCGGCACCGTGAAGTTCTTGCGCAGGTTGCGTCGCGACGCGCGCCTCCAAGCGATCACCGGCCCGATTCCCATCAATGCCAGCAGCATCAGTCCGATCGGGATGTTCACGCTGTTGAAGTAGGGCGGCCCGACGTTGCGCGTCTCGCCGAAGAATCCCTCGGTGATCAGCGGAAAGAGCGTCCCCCAGGCCACGGCGAAGGTGACGCCCATCAGCAGAAGGTTGTTGAACAGAAAGGCCGACTCGCGCGACAGGAACGACTGGATCTGGTTTTCGGACCTGAGCGATTGAAGCCGGTACACGATGAGCACGGCCGAAAACGCCGCCAACCCACCCATGAAGCCGAGGAAGATGTACGCGATCCGCAGGTTCTCGGCAAAGCTGTGGACCGACTCGATAAGCCCGGAGCGGGTGAGGAAGGTCGCGAATATCGTAAGGAGGAACGTGATCACGACCAGACACATGTTCCACACCTTCAGCATCCCCCGGTTCTCCTGGATCTGGATCGAGTGGAGAAACGCGGTGGCCGTGAGCCATGGAAGCAGGGACGCGTTTTCGACCGGATCCCAGAACCAGTACCCGCCCCACCCCAGCTCCTCGTATGCCCAGCGCATGCCGAAGATGATCCCGTTGGTCAGGAAGAACCAGCTGAGCAGAATCCAGCGCCGGGTGATCGCGATCCACCGGGAATCGAGGCGGTTGGTCAAGAGGGCCGAGACCGCGAATGCGAAGGGAACCGCGAACGCCGTGAAGCCGAGGTACAGCGTGGGAGGATGAATGGTCATCCAGTAGTTCTGCAGCTGTGGATTCAGACCGCGGCCGTTGACCGGCGTGAATCCCATGCGTTCGAACGGGTTGACGTCGGCGAACAGCAGCACGACCAGGAGAAAGGACAGAAGGGCGAGGAGCGTGCCGCTCACATAGGGCATGAACTCCCGGTTGCGCCGTCGGTTGAGGAAAACGGCGATCGACGAGAACACCGACAGCAGCAGCGTCCAGAAGACGAGCGAGCCCCGTTGTCCCGCCCACAGCCCGGCCACCTTGAAGTAGGTGTCCAGCTCGCGGTTCGAGTAGTTCGCGACATAGCGGTACTCGTACTGGTTGCCCAGGAAGGCCGCGATGATGCCGACCGACACCACCACCAGCAGGAGCGTGAGCATGTAGACGGTGCGCTCGCCGCTCAGGACCAGATCGCTGCGGCGGAACCGCCCGCCGACAAACGAGACGACGGTTCCCCACAGGGCGACCGGAAGAGCGATCCAGAGGGCGACTTCGCCCAGGATCGTCACGCCGCCAGCTCCTCCTCGGCAGCCTCGAACCGGCTTCCGCACTTTGTCAGAACGGTGTGTGCCCGGAAGACGCCGTCAGTACCCAGAACGCCCTCGACGACGACCTCGGCCTGATCGTTGAAGGTGTCCGGCAGGATGTCCCCGTACCGGACGGCAAAGGCCACCTCCGGATTCTCCAGGTCCGCAACCAGGAACTCATGGGTACCCGCGCCACTCTGCCTCCGGGCCCAGGACCCCTCGACCACCTGCCCCCCGACCTTGACGCCGAGTTCGTGGAAGGCCGGATCGCCCTCCACCCTGTCGAGCAGTTCACTGGGGGTGAGGTAGTACACCATGCTGTCGCTGATTCCCGTCCACATCAGCCAGGCCACCATGGCCGCCACTCCGACCAGCCCGACGAGAAACCGTCCGTTCTTCATATCCAGTTCGCTCCAGCCCCGGACCGGGGCGGCTCAGCTGCAATGACTCCCGGTCCGACGACGACCGGTGCTATCAATCTACGCACTGGATGCCCCTGCCCGAAATCCCCACGACGGCGCGTCCATCGCCCGACACCCGGTGCGGCGGCGCGCAGGACCGCGCCGGGAGCGGGTCATCGTTCCGTTTCCAGGATTGCCAGCGTACCTCGAACCGCCTGGTTCCAACCCTCGATCAGGGCCCCGCGCATGTCCTCTCCGAGCCGGGGGGCAAAGGTCCGCCCAGCGCCGAAGGCGGCCGCAAAACCCTCCGGATCGGCCCACACGCCCGCGGCCAGTCCCGCCAGTCCCGCGGCTCCGAGTGCCGTGGTCTCCACCATGTCGGGGCGGCGGACGGGGATCCCCAGGACACCGGCGGTGAACTCCATCAGCCAGTCGTTCCTCGCCGCTCCGCCATCCGCGCGGAGCTCACAGGCCCGGATGCCGGCGTCGCGCTCCATGGCGACCACGATGTCGCGGGTGCCGTACGCCATCGCCTCCAGAGCCGCCCGGACCAGGTGGGCACGGGTCGTGCCCCGGGTCAGTCCAGTGATGGATCCGCGCGCGTCGGGACGCCAGTGGGGCGCGCCCAGACCGACGAACGCGGGGACGAGATACACGCCGTCATTGCCGGCGAGGACACGAGCCATCTCCTCGCTCGCGGCAGCATCCTCCAGCAGACCCAGACCATCCCGCAGCCATTGGATGGCGGCGCCCGCCACGAAGATCGACCCTTCCAGGGCGTAGGCGCGGCCACCACGCGCATCGCAGGCGGCCGTCGCGAGGAGTCCGTGGCTGGACGATACCCGCCGCCCTCCCGTGTTCAGAAGCAGGAACGCCCCGGTGCCATAGGTGCACTTGCCGACTCCGGCCTCCCAGCATCCCTGTCCGTAAAGCGCTGCCTGCTGGTCGCCGGCGACTCCGCCGACTGGCGCCTCCAGCCCGAAGGCGGCTCCGTCCGTGAGCCCGAAGTCTCCCGAGCTCGGTCGGACATGCGGCAGGATCCGGCGTGGCACCCCCAGGAGTCCAAGGAGCTCTTCGTTCCAGTCGCCCTCGTCAAGGTCGTACAGGAGGGTGCGCGACGCATTGGTGGGATCGGTGGCGTGCACGGCCCCGCCGGTCATCCGGGCCACGAGCCAGGAATCGATTGTCCCCACGGCCAGCTCTCCCGCCCGCGCCCGCGCGTCCAACTCCGGATTCCGGTCGAAGATCCACCGGAGCTTGGTACCGGAGAAATACGGGTCCAGGAGCAGCCCGGTCCGTCGCCGGATCATCGCTTCGTGTCCGGCCTCCTTCAATTCGCGGCAAAGCGGCGCGGTGCGGCGATCCTGCCATACGATCGCCCGGTGCAACGGCTTCAGCGTTTCCGGATCCCATACCACGACCGTCTCGCGCTGGTTCGTCACGCCCACCGCGGCAACCTCCGTCCGCGCGGCGGCAACGGCCTCCCTGGCCACGCGCGCCGTGACGCGCCAGATCTCCTCCGCATCGTGCTCCACCCAACCCGGACGCGGGAAGTGCTGGGTGAACTCCGAGTACGCCTTCGCCAGCACCGCTCCATCCGCCCCGATCACCAACGCGGCGGACCCCGTCGTACCCTGGTCCAGCGCCAGCACCGCGGCGCTGCTCACGGCCCGCAGCGCTCCGGCGGGGGCAGCGGCGCAAGCCCGCCCGGCAGGTACTCGAAGCCGATCGAAGGGACCAGATCGACAAATGCTGTCACCGACAATCCCACCACGGCGTAGTAGTCACCTGCAATGCGCTCGACCAGCGCGGCGCCGCGTCCCTGGATGCCGTAGGCGCCCGCCTTGTCGAGGGGCTCCCCGGTCGCCACGTAGGCGTCGATCACCTCGCGCGCAAGCACGCGGCAGAGCACCCGCGCGGTGGCCACGTTCGCAGCGATCCGGCCGCCGGCCGCCACGGCCAGGCCGCTGTACACCCGGTGCTCGCCTCCCGAAAGGGACGACAGCATGCTCACCGCCTCGGCCCCGTCCCGCGGTTTCTCCAGGACCCGCCCGTTCATCTCCACGACCGTGTCGCCGCCGATCACCAGCGCATCGGGATGCGCCGCCAGTACCCGGCGCACCTTCGCTCGGGACAGTCGCTCCACGTAGCGGCGCGCCGGCTCTCCCTCCTCGCGCCGCTCCTCCACGTCCGCGGGCACCACCGAGAAGGAGAGCCCCAGCATTCCCAGCACCGACGCACGCCGCGGCGACGCGGAGGCGAGCACGATGTCCGGCACGCGCGCGGCTCGGGCGGTGTCGTCGGGTGCGCCGGTGGTCACCGCTCCTCCCATCATCGTTCCATGATCAACGTGACCGGTCCGTCGTTGACAAGCGACACCTTCATTTCCGCCCCGAAGCGGCCGGTCTGCACCCGTCGCGGCACGACGCGTTCCAGCTCCTCGACGAGGGCCTCGTAGAGCGGCACCGCGGCCTCGGGCCGTGCCGCCTTCACAAACGAGGGCCGCCGGCCCTTGCGGGCGTCACCATACAGCGTGAACTGGCTGACGACGAGCACTTCTCCCCCGGTGTCGAGCACCGAACGGTTCATCCGTCCCCGGGCATCGGCGAAGATGCGCAGGCTTGCGATCTTGTCGGCCATCCACCTCACCGTGTCGGGACCGTCCTCCGTGGTGAACCCGGCGAGCACCACGAGACCGGGCCCGATCGAGCCCAGGACCGCGCCATCGGCCTCCACCGAGGCTTCCGCCACGCGCTGCAGGACGACTCTCATTCCACCGTCACCGACTTGGCCAGGTTGCGCGGCTGGTCGACATCGCATCCGCGCATCACGGCAATATGGTAGGCGAGCAGCTGCAGCGGCACGGTGGCGAGTACGGGCATCAGCGCCGGGATCGTCGCCGGAATGACGATTCGCTCGTGCGCGAGATCGGTCACCTCATCGTCTTCGTCGTTCACGACCGCGATGATCCGTCCGTGGCGCGCGCGCACCTCCTGGATATTGGAAAGGGTCTTGGAGTACACGGCATCACGGGGCGCGAGCACCACGACGGGCATGTTCTCGTCGATCAGCGCAATCGGTCCATGTTTCATCTCCGCAGCAGGATAACCCTCTGCATGAATGTAGCTTACCTCTTTCAACTTCAAGGCGCCCTCGAGGGCGACCGGAAACTGGTAGCCCCGGCCCAGGTACAGGAAGTTGGGTGCGGTGTGGTACGTGTGGGCCAGCTCCTCGATCCGCTCGCCGACCTTCAGCACCTCTTCGACGCGGGCCGGCAGCTCGCGCAGCGCCCGGACGATCTCGCGCCCCTCCACGATCGACATGCCGCGCCTCCGCGCCAGGTAGAGCGTAAAGAGCGCAAGCGCCACGACCTGGCTGGAAAAGGACTTGGTGGAAGCCACACCGATCTCGGGACCCGCGTGCAGATACACGCCGAAGTCGGTCTCCGCCGCGATGCTCGACCCTACGACGTTCACGACGCCCATGGTGCGGCAGCCCCGTCTTCTGGCCTCCCGCAGCGCCGCGAGGGTGTCGGCCGTCTCTCCGGACTGGCTGATGCCCATCACGAGCGTGCCCCGGTCCAGCACCGTGTTCCGGTAGCGGAACTCCGACGCGTATTCGACCGTTACGGGAATCCGGGCCATTTCCTCCAGCATGTAGCCCCCGATCAGACCCGCGTGCCAACTCGTGCCGCAGGCCGTGATCACGATCCGGTTCACGCGGCGCAGGTCCCGGGTCGCCATGGACAGGCCGCCCAGTCTCGGCGCGCCTTCCCCCTCCAGCAGCCGGCCCCGCATCACGTCGCGCAGCGAGGACGGCTGTTCCCGGATCTCCTTGTACATGTAGTGGTCGTACCCGCCCTTGCCGACAGCGTCCGCTCCCCAGCCGACGATCTGCGCCCCTCTGGTCACCGCCTGCCGCGCCGGGTCGAAGGTCCGGTAGCCGTCGCGGGTGAGGACCGCCGAATCTCCGTCGCGCAGCCGAACCACCTTCTGGGTATGCGCCACGATCGCCGTCGCGTCGGAGGTGACGAAGTTCTCCCCGGTCGCGCCGATGCCCAGAAGCACCGGACTGCCGTTGCGCGCGACGACGATCTTCCCCGGATCACGGGAGCTGACCACCGCGATGCCGTAGGTCCCCTCGACGAGCGACACGGCATTGGCGACGGCGTCTTCCAGCAGGCCGGTGTCGCGAAACGCGAGGTCGATCAGGTGGACGAGCACCTCCGTGTCGGTCTGGCTGCGGAACTCGTAGCCCAGATCGCGCAACCTCGGGCGCAGACGGCCCGCGCTCTCGATGATCCCGTTGTGAACGAGCGCGATGTCGCGCGCCGGCGAGAGCTGGGGGTGGGCGTTGGCCTCGCTGGGAGGACCGTGGGTAGCCCACCGCGTGTGCGCGATCCCGCAGCCGCCGGGCAGGGGGCGGCCGTCCAGCGCGTCTTCCAGTTGGGCGATCTTGCCGGGCCGCTTCTCCACCTCGAGCCGGCCTGCCGCGTCGAGCACCGCAATCCCCGCCGAATCGTACCCGCGATACTCGAGGCGCTTGAGACCCTCCATGAGAATCGGACCCGCCGGCCGGGGCCCTACGTACCCGATGATTCCGCACATGTCACGTGCCCGCTTCGATGCCCGCCGTGGCGGCCAGCGCACGCCTCGCCCTGTCCACCAGGTCGCGGGCGGACTCCGCCGTGGGGGCCTCGGCGATCAGGCGCACGACCGGCTCCGTGCCCGACGGCCGGACGTGCAGCCAACTCGCCTCCCGCCCCCATTCCAGGCGCAGTCCGTCGCTCCGGTCTCGCCGGCCCACGGGGAGATCGCGCCCCAGAGCCTCGTAGGCATCGTCGAGGAGGGCCCGCGGGAACGCGACCTTCTCCTTGACGATCCGATAGGCAGGCAGCTGGCCGACCCGGTGCGACAGGGTTGCTCCCGGCGCGTCGACCAGGTACTGGAGGAGCAGGGCCGCCCCGACGGGAGCATCGCGGGTGTGGTGCAACGCGGGCAGGATCACGCCGCCGTTGCCCTCCCCTCCCACCACCGCTCCCTCGTCGATCATGCGCATGACGACGTTGATCTCGCCGACGGGCGCGCGCGCGACGCGGCATCCGTGCGACCGCGCTATGTCGTCCAGAACCCGGCTGGTCGACAGGTTGGTCACGGCGCACCCGCCGGCGCGGCCGAGAACGACGTCCGCGGCCAGCGCCAGCGTCAGGTCTTCTCCCAGCGGCACGCCCCTCTCGTCGACGAGTGACAGCCGATCAGCATCGGGATCCACCGCGAACCCGATCTCGGCCCCGCTCGCACGCACCAGGTCGCCCAGGTCTGCCAGGTTTGCCGCGGTGGGTTCGGGATCCCGGGGGAAACGGCCGTCGGGCTCGGCGCCGATGGCGTGCACGCGGCATCCCAGGCGATCGAGCAGGGCGGGCATGATCACGCCTCCCGCTCCGTTGACGCAGTCGAGCGCAACGCGGATCCGCCTCGCACGGATTGCGTCGACATCGAGGACCGGAAGCTCCAGGATGCGCGCGACGTGACGCTCCACCGCACCGCCGTCGCGTGTGACCACGCCAAGGCCATCCCAACGCGCGCGCACCGGGTCCAGGCGGCGAATCATGGCCAGGAACCGGTCCATGCGCGCCGACGGCAGGAACGTTCCGCCCCGCACCGCGAACTTCAGCGCATTCCACTCGGCGGGATTGTGACTCGCCGTCACGGCAATTCCTCCCGCCGCTTCCGCGTCGCGCACCGCGAGCATCAGTGTGGGCGTGGGAACGATCCCCAACCCGACCACGTCGCACCCGGCAGAGACAAGGCCCGCCACGACGGCCCGCTCCAGCATCGGCCCCGACGTCCTGGAATCCCGGCCCACGACGACGTTCCCCCGGTCGCCCTCTTCACGCAGGAACGCACCGTACGCCGCCCCGAGACCGCACACCAGCTCGGGAGTCAGGGGGGCGCCCACCACCCCTCTGAAGCCGGACACGCTGACCATGAGGTCGTTGGGAAGCTGGATCGGCATGGGGCACGACTGGACGGTTGAGGGAGCCCGGCGCTCGGCGCCCGGCAGCGAGGCCTGAAGCAAAGCTATCAGCCCGTGGAAGGAATCCCGGCCGCATTCGTACGGTAATGCAACCGTTCCCACGGGCGTTGCTCCTCCCCGGCACGACACTAGATTGTGGATCCCGGTCCGCCGCCCGAGCCTCCCGCCACCCCTTTTTCGAGGAGTTCCAGTTGTCCGATCCGAAGGTCCGCTTCGGCACGCGCTGCGTCCACGCGGGGCAATCGCCGGAGCCGGTGACCGGCGCAATCACCACTCCCCTCTTCCAGACCTCCACCTACGTACAGGACGGGCTCGGCCGCCACCGGGGCTACGAGTACGGGCGGCTGCAGAATCCGACCCGGGAAGCCGCCGAGGCCAACATCGCGGCCCTCGAGGGCGCGCGGCACGGAATATCCTTTTCGAGCGGGCTCGCGGCGATAGAGTGTCTCGTCAAGACCGTCGCCGCGGGCGGCCATGTCGTGAGCGAGGAGAACACCTACGGCGGCACCACCCGCATGTTCACGCAGGTCCTTGACCGACTCGGGATCGAGGTCACCCTGGTTGATACCCGCGATGAGGCGGCGGTGCGCGCTGCCGTGCGTCCCGACACGCGGCTGATCCACCTGGAGACCCCGTCGAATCCACTCATGCGGATCGCCGACATCGAGGTACTCGCCCGGACGGCCGAGGCCGCGGGCGCGCTCCTGTGCGTGGACAACACGTTTGCGTCGCCCTGCAACCTGAACCCGCTGGCCCTGGGCGCGGATGTCGTCGTCCATTCGACCACGAAGTACCTGAGCGGCCACTCCGACGTGCTCGGCGGGGTTGTCGTGCTCGACGACGATGCGCTTGCGGACGAACTCTTCTTCGTGCGCAAGTCCACCGGACCGGTTCCCGGCCCATTCGACTCGTGGCTCACCCTGCGCGGCGCCAGGACGCTGCACCTCCGCATGGAGCGCCACAACGAAAACGGCATGCGGATCGCCGAGTTCCTGGAGTCCCATCCGCTCGTGCGCCGGGTGCACTATCCGGGGCTGCCTTCGCACCCCCGGCACGAACTGGCGCGCCGGCAGATGACGGGCTTTTCGGGGATGGTCTCGGCCGAACTCGACGAGGCCGATGCCCGGCGAATGGCCGAGGGCACGAGGATCATCCGCCTCGCCGAGAGCCTGGGCGGCGTCGAGTCGATGATATGCATCCCCTCGCTCATGACCCACGCCTCCGTGCCCGAGGATGCGCGGCTGCGGATGGGGATCACCAATGGCCTGGTCCGCGTGTCGGCCGGAATCGAAGACGCGGCCGACCTCGTAGAGGACATCGAACGGGCGCTTTCACACAAGGACCGGATATGACCGACAACTACAATCACACTCATGGCGGCGCCCCGGGCGGCGACGCCCGCTCGAAACGCATCCTGACAGACATTTCCTCGCGAGCCTGGGAGCACAGCGCGGACCGCGCCGCCCTCGCCGCGCTGCGCAAGCTCCCCATGTTCGACCAGGTCCTGCGCGCGCTGTTCGGGATCTTCGGCGAAAAGCCGATCCGACTCGCGTTCCAGGCCAATGCGGTGCGCGTCGGCCCCAATCAGTTTCCACGGATCTGGGACCTGTACTGCGACATGTGCGAGACGCTCGACGCGCCGAGGCGGTACCCGCTCTTCGTCTCGCAGAACCCGATCGTCAACGCCGGGGCGTACGGGATGAAGGAGCCGTTCATCATCCTCAATTCGGGGACGCTCGAACTCCTCACCGACCGCCAGGTGTCGTATGTGCTCGGCCACGAACTGGGCCACGTCATGAGCGACCACGTTCTCTATCGCACCATGACGCAGCTGCTCATTCAGCTGGCCGGGCTCGGCTTCCCCATCGTCGGGTTGGCCGCGCGCGCGATTCTCGTGGGACTGCTGGAGTGGTCGCGCAAGAGCGAGCTATCGGCCGACCGCGCGGGACTGCTCGCGATCCAGGACCCGGAGGTGGTCATGGCCGGGATGCTGAAGATGGCCGGAGGCGGGTCCGACGACGAGACTTCCCTGCCCGACTTCATTCAGCAGGCCGAGGAGTACCGGGAGTCCGGCGATCTCGCCGACCAGGTATTCAAGGTCCTGAACCTCCTGGGCCAGACGCATCCCTTTTGGGTCCTTCGTCTCTCGGAGTTGCGCGCGTGGATCGAAGAGGGCGGGTACGACCGTGTCCTGCGGGGGGAATACCAGAGCCGCGGCGAACCCGATCCCGCGTACCGCGATGACCTGGCGGAAGCGGCCGACGCATACAAGACGGGCGCGAAGGACCTGCTGGACCAGGTGGCGGGCGCCGCCAGACGCGTTGGAGGCAGCTTCATGGATTCCTTCAGGAAATGACCCGGTAGCCCAATGCGTATCCTGATCGTCGGCAACGGTGGCCGCGAACACGCGCTGCTCTGGAAGCTGCGGCGCGACGCCCCGGCCGCCACGTTTTTTGCGACCCGGCCGAACGGAGGAATGGTGCACGAGTGCGCGGCGGTCGACATCGCGCCAACCGACGTGGTGGCGCTGGCGGGCTGGGCTGCGGCGCGGCGCATCGACCTTGCCGTCATCGGTCCGGAAGGGCCGCTCGCGGCGGGACTGTCCGACCGTATGCGCCAGTCCGGGATCCCGGTGTTCGGTCCGTCGGCGGCGGCGGCCCGGATCGAGTCCAGCAAGGCGTACGCAAAGGACCTGATGGCCGCGGCGGACGTGCCCACGGCGGCCTACGAGGTTCACACCGACCCGGGGGCGGCGGAGGCGTATATCGAGGCCTGTGGGGCGCCGGTAGTCGTCAAGGCGTCGGGACTCGCCGCGGGCAAGGGCGCCGTGGTATGCGAAACCGTGCGCGAGGCGGTGCGCACCGCGCGGAGCATGCTGGCCGGGACCTTCGGGAGAGCGGGCAGCAAGGTGGTCATCGAGGAATACATGGAGGGGGAGGAGCTGTCCGTGTTCTGCCTGGCGCACGGTGAGGACTTCGTGCCCCTGCTCTCCTCCCAGGACCACAAGCGCATCGGCGAGGGCGACACGGGTCCGAACACGGGGGGCATGGGCGCGTACGCTCCCGTGGGCTTCGTCACGGACGCCCTGATGACCGAGGTGGGCGAGAGAATCGTCGCACCGGTGCTCGGGGCGATGGCCGAATCCGGCTGCCCGTTCAGCGGACTCCTCTACGCGGGGCTGATGATTACCGCGGACGGACCCAGAGTGGTCGAATTCAACTGCCGGTTCGGCGATCCCGAAACGCAGGCGGTGTTGCCGCTGCTGGATTCGTCGCTCCTGGAGCCCATGATGGCGGTCGCGGAGAGCGGCGGGCTCGGCGGGCACTCGCCGGTCTTCCGCGACGGCGCCGCGGTTACGACCGTCCTGGCCGCTGCGGGCTATCCCGGCGCCTATCCGAAGGGAGCCCCGATCTCGCTTCCTCCCATGCCCACGGGCGTGGAGGTGTTCCATGCGGGCACGCAGCTGGAGCGGGGCACGCCGGTCACCTCGGGCGGGCGCGTCCTGGCGGTCACCGCAACCGCCAGCGACTTCGCCACCGCGCGTCGGCAGAGCCGCGAGGCCGCCGGGGCGATCGAGTTCGACGGGCGGCAATTCCGCCGGGACATCGGGTGGCGGGAGGCTGAACGCCGTGGATGAAGCGCTGGTCCACCGCTCACGGGAAACGACAAACAGACAATGACCAAGAAAACACAGAGGGCGGAAATGATCATTACGACCACTCCCACGCTGGAGGGACACACGGTGCGGGACTACCTCGGGATCGTAACGGGCGAGGCGATCATCGGGGCGAACATATTCAAGGACATACTGGCCGGGATCCGGGACATCGTGGGCGGGAGGTCGGTGTCCTACGAAAACGCGCTTCGCGAGGCCCGGGAGGAAGCACTCAGGGAGATGGCCGAGGAAGCCCGGGCCCGCGGCGCCGGCGCGGTGGTCGGGGTGGACCTCGACTACGAGGTGCTGGGGTCGCAAAACGGCATGCTCATGGTATCTTCGAGCGGGACTGCCGTCGTGCTGGAGTGACGCCTTGCCGGAGCTTCCCGAAGCCGAGACCATAGCCCGCGGGTTGCATTCGGTTCTGCCGGGCCGGGTCATCGCGAGCGTGACCATTCTGCGGGACGACGTCGTGAAGGGTCCGCCCCGCGGTTTTGCGGCCGCGCTGCCGGGGCGCCAGTTTCGGGATGTGGGCCGACGGGGCAAGAATGTGGTCTTCACCTTCGAAGACGGAAGCCGTTTGGTGATCAACCTGGGGATGACCGGCCGGATCCTGTCCGGCGCGAACTCGGGTCAGGCGCGCCGCGCCACGCACCCCGCGGTCCATTTCCACCTTGCCGACGGGGGCTGCGTAACCTATGACGACGTCCGGCGCTTCGGCCTCCTCACCCTCATCCCGCGTGCCCGGTGGCGGGACTGGTCCCGGCGGCTCGGGCCTGAACCGCTGGCACGCTCCTTCACCGCCCGAGTGCTGCGGAAAACGCTCTCCCGATCACGCGCGCCGGTGCGTTCGCTTCTCCTCGACCAGCGCAAGATCGCCGGCGTCGGCAACATCTATGCGGTGGAGGCGCTCTGGTTCGCGCGCATCCACCCCGCCACTCCGGCGAACGTGATCGGCGAGAGGGCGACCGCGCGACTCCATCGTTCCGTACGGAGGGTACTGAGACGCGCCATTCGCGCCGGAGGCACGACCTTGCGCAACTACCGCAACGCGGAAGGAGACGTCGGCAGATTCGGCCGTGCGCTCCATGCGTACGGTCGGGCGGACGAGCCCTGCGTCCGCTGCCGCACTTCGATCGAGCGCATTGTGTTCGGTGGCCGCTCTGCCTTCTTCTGCCCACGGTGTCAGGCCGCGCCCCGATGATGCGCGCCCTCGTCGTCCTCTCGCTGATCGCTCTGTCGGGGCTCGGACTGCCCGCGGTCCCCCCGGCGGCAGCGCAGGAAGCGCCAGCCGGCGCGGCACCGGGTGAAGCGCTGCCCGTGGCCCGGCACACGCTGGACAACGGCATGACCTTCCTGATCCTGCCGCGCCGCCAGTCCCCGACCGTGTCCCTGGTGGTTCACTACCCGGTCGGATCGATCAACGAACGCCTGGGAAACACCGGAATCGCACACGTCCTCGAGCACATGCTGTTCAAGGGCAGCGAGGAGATCGGCACCCGGGACCGCGCCGGTGAGGCTCCTCTCATGGACGCGGCGGATGCGGCGCGGGATTCCATGATCGCGGAGCTCTTCGGGCACGATCCCGACTCCGCCGAGGTCCGTCGGCTACAGAGCCTGACGGGTGCGATCGAGTCTCAGGCGCACGCACTCTCGATCCCGAACGAATTCGACCGGATACTGACGGCCCACGGCGCCAGGGGGCTCAACGCGACCACCGCGCACGAGTCGACACGGTACTTCGTCGAACTCCCGGCCAACCGCCTGGAGCTGTGGTTCCTCCTCGAAGCCGACCGAATGAAGAACCCCGTCATGCGCGGCTTCACTACGGAACTCGACGTTGTGCGCGAGGAAAGGCGCATGCGGCTGGAGACAAGTCCGGGCGGGATCCTCGAGACCTCGCTGCTTGCGACCGCCTTTCAGGTCCACCCCTACGGCGTCCCGGTGATCGGTCACGCCGCGGACCTCGAATTCCTCACGCGCCGCCAGGTGCTGGAGTACTTTCGCGCATACTACGGCGCTCGCAACGCCGTCGCGGCCATCGTCGGCGATGTGGATCCCGGCCAGGTCGTCGAGTGGGCCGAAAAGTATTTCGGCGGCGTGCCGCCCGGGATTCCGGCCGCCCCGGTGACGGCCCGCGAGCCGGAACAGGCGGGTGAACGCCGGATCGAGGTCGAGTTCGACGCCGAACCCCGCATCATGCTCGGGTGGCGGGGCGTGTCCGGACTTCACGAGGATGCAGCGGCCCTGTCCATGCTCGCGTCGGTTCTCACGGCCGGCAGGACCACGCGTCTGTACCAGCGCCTCATCGCCCGGGACCAGTCCGCCCTGCACGTGTCCGCCTACCAGGGACCCGGGTTCGCCCACCCCCGCCTCTTCGTCGTGAGCGCGGTGCCGCGGTCGCCGCACACGCCGGCCGACCTGGAAGCGGCCATCTACGAGGAGATCGAAGCGATCAAGCGGGAGCCGCCAGACGCCGCGGCCCTGCTTCGTATCAGGAACCAGATCAGCGCGGGCGAATTCCGCCGCCTCTCTTCAAACCTCGAACTCGCCATGCAGATCGCCGCTTCGCAGGCCTCCTTCGGGGATTGGCGCGAGACGTTCCGTCTGTCCCGGCGCATCTCCGACGTTACCCCGGAGGACGTGCAGCGGGTCGCGGCGCGGTATCTGAAGCCGAGTACGCGGACCGTTGCAACGATGGTGCGAAAGGGGTCCTCGTGAACCGGCTCGTCCGGCGCATCGCGGTCCGCGGCGCCACGCTGGCCGTCGTGACGTCTGGCGTCGCCGCGGGCCTGGCCGGCGGCGCGCGCCCGGCTTCCGCACAGGAGTCCGTCCGGGAGCGGATCTCCGCCATGGAGTTCCCCGAGCTGCGTTTCAGCCCCGTCAAGCCGCGCAAGGAGACGGTCAGGGGTGTTCCGGTCTACTTCGCCGAGGACCGGGAGCTCCCGCTGGTGACCATCTATGCCACCTTCCGCGGTGGAGTGCGGCGCTTCTCACGGGACCATTTCGCCGCGGCGACTGCCCTGCCGGGGCTGATGCGTACGGGCGGCACCAGGGACCTGCCCCCCGATTCCGTGGATGCCCGGATCGAGTTGCTGGCGCTTGCGACCAGCTTCGGACAGGGAGGCGGCGGTTCGTCGTCGTGGATCAACACCCTGACCGGGCAGCTCGACGAAGCGGTGGCGCTCTGGGCCGACATGCTTCGCTGGCCCCGCTTCGACTCGACCCAGGTGGAGGTCTGGCGCGGCGCGGAGCTCGAGCGCGTGCGCCGCCGGCGCGACGATCCGGCTTCGCTGGCCTTCAGCCGCTTCAATCGAATCATGTATGGGGACCATCCCGTCGGTTGGGAGATGGAGCCTTTGGACCTCGAATCGGACGACCTCAGCCAGGAGAGGCTGCGGTACGTCCACCAGGCGGTCATCTGCCCCGACAACATGGTGCTGGGCGTCGCCGGAGATGTCACCTGGCGCCGCGCGTCCCGGTTGCTGGAGGGGATCCTGGCCGATTGGCCGCCATGCTCGGGGAACCTGCTGGAAGATCCGCAGCCGGATATCCGGACCGAGCCGGGCGTGTTTGTGATCCAGAAGGAGATCGAGCAGAGCGTGGTCGTGCTGGCCCACTCGTCTTCGCTGCGCCAGGGTGACACCGGCGAGTACTTCGCATCGCGAATCGCGAATTCCATTCTGGGGGCATCGGGGCTCTCGAGCCGACTCGCCACCGAGCTTCGAACCCGGCAGGGACTGTCCTACGGCGCGTCGTCGATCTGGACCACCTCGCGGCGGGACGACGGGCTGGTGGGGGCGCTGACGCGGACCCGGCCCCAACGCACGCTCGCCGCCGCGCGCCTGCTGCTTGCGGCGCTCGACTCCGTGCGAACGACGGCTCCGGAAGCCGACGAAGTGGAGCACGCCGTGGGCGAGATCGTCAACGGCTTCGTATTCAACTTCCGCACACCCCTGCAGGTCGTGGCGCGAGGGATGACATACGAGAGCCTGGGACTTCCGGACGACTGGCTCGAGCGCTACCTCGACGGCATACGCGACGTGACGGCCGACGATGTGCTCGAGGTGTTCCGGGCGGAAATGGACCCTGCGCGAATGACCATCCTGCTGGTCGGAGACACGACCCGCTTCGACGGTTCACCCTCCGAACTGGGGACGGTTACCGTGCTCTCCGCGGGTATTGAGGACCCTCGCGACCGGCCTTCGGACCGGCCTTCGACGCCACGTGAATGGCCGCGATCCCCCCACTGACCAGACTCCACTCGACCGACGCGAAACCGGCGCTGCGAAGCAGTTCGGCCAGCGCACGCGGGCCGGGAAATCCCCGCACGGATCTGGGGAGGTATTCGTACGCCCACGGATGGCCCGACACCATCCGTCCGACCACCGGGAGGATTCGATTGAAGTAGAACAGGTAGGCTGCACGCAGGAGTCTTCCGGGAGGCACGGTGAACTCCAGCACCACGAGGCGCCCGCCGGGCTTGAGCACGCGGTGAAGTTCGCGGAATCCGACCCCAAGGTCGGACAGGTTGCGCACGCCGAACCCGACCGTCGCTCCCGCGAACGCGGCCGTCGCGAACGGCAGCCTCTGGGCGTCGCCGCACACGGGTGCCACCGGAGCACCGTGGACCTTGGGCATTCCCCGGGTCAGCATCGGAAGCGCGAAATCGGCCCCCACGACGCGGCCGGCAAACCCTTGCCGCCGAGCGAGTTCCAATGCCAGATCAAAAGTGCCGGCACACGCGTCCAGATAGGTTCCGTGCGGGGCGAGTTCCCACCCGAGAGCCCGCACGGCCCGCCGGCGCCATCGCCGGTCGATATTCAGGCTCAATACGTGGTTCAGGAGGTCGTAGCGGGGCGCGATCTCGCTGAACAGCGTTCGAACCTGTACGGCGCGCGCATCCCCGGCTGCCGGATCCGCATCCCGCAAAGTGGCCACGGCGTCGCCTCCCTGATGCGCATGTTTTGTGGACGGGGACCCCGAAACGTAGAATACCGGCCTAAGCCGAATCCACCCGCCGGGCGCCGACTGACGGGAATTCGTCCCTGAAACGTAGTCCGTTCTCGAATCCACCGGGAATCGTCGCCGCGGTCCCGCGGACACATGCTTCCCTCCAAGGAGCGGCCACGGCCCGACACGCAGTCCTTGCACGATCCCGCACCCGATGACAAGACCCTGGCCGCGCAGGCCGCAAAGGGACGCCAGCGCGCGTTCCGGGAGCTGCTGAAGCGGTACGAACGACCGGTTTTCTCGCTCGTCTACAGGATGGTGCGTGACCGGACCCTCGCCGAGGACCTGTCTCAGGAGGCCTTCATCCGGGCCTTCAACGCGATCGGGAGCTACAACCCGCGGTACAAGTTCTCCAGCTGGGTCTTCAAGATCGCCAACAACGTCACCATCGACCACCTGCGCAAGAAGCGCCTCGATACGATCTCGCTGCAGGGTTCTCCTCACGCCCTCACCGAGGAGGCGCAGGCGCAGACGACACCGATCGTCGAATCGCCGGACGAGCGCCCGGATGCCTATGTGGAGAACATGGAACTGGGAAGCCAGATCGAAGCCGCGATCGGCAAGCTGCGGCCCGAGTACCGCGCCGTGACGCTGCTGAGGCACGTGGAGGGTTATTCCTACAAGGAAATTGCCGATATCATGGGATTGCCCCTGGGCACGGTGAAGACCTACATCCACAGAGCCCGTCTTGAGTTGAAGGAGTCGTTGGCGCACGTAGTCGAGCCGGGCTAGCCGGAACCGCAGCGGGTGGCGCCCGCAGTGAAACCAGCGGATTTTGTGGACCGTAGTGCAGGCAGATTCCCGGAGGAGCGCAAAAGTGACCAAGATCGATCGCAGAGTGAGGGGCCTGGACCCGGAGACGAGAAGGATCTTCTCGTACCTGGACGGCGAATTGCGCTCGGGCGAGCTGGTCGAATTCGAACGGGAGATCGCGAGCAATCCGGGGCTCAAGGCTGAAGTCCGTACTTTTCGATCCGTGCTTGCGGCCCTCGATCAACTCGCCGTGTTCGCCCCCTCCCCGGATTTCAGGTTGCGCGTGCTCGTGGCGCTTTACGCGGGACGATCCTGGCGCGCCCGCCTGCGGGCGTGGATCGGCGGAGGTTCATTCGCCATCGTGCCGAACGCGTTCGGCAGCTTCCTGGACGAAAGCCTCACGACGCGCCAGGCAAGGGCGTTGTCGGCATTGGTGGCGCGTGATCCCGAGGCGGCCGCCGCTCTTGCCGAATGGAAGCGGCTGCACGACGAACTGGGCCGCCTGCCCGCCTACGCGCCGACCGCGGGATTCCGTGACCGGGTCATGGCCCGGGTCGACACGGCGCCTGCGGCATCGGCCCGGCACAGCGGGCTCACACAGCGAATAAGGCGGGCCTGGCCCCGCCCGGCCGATCGCCTCGCGGCGGCATCCGGTATCGCCTTCGGGCCGACCACCGCCGTCCTGGCGACCGCGTACATGCTTTTTTCCAACAACCCGCTGGTAACGGCGTCGAACGTTGCCAGCTTCCTTTGGACCAAGACTACCGACGTGCTTTCGGGTCTCATCAATGGAGGCTTCGGGAGCGCGGCCGGCAACGTGTTCGGAATTCTTGACGGCGTGGCGCCACGGGGACCTGCCATCGCCGTCAGTGTTTTTGTCTTCGCCTGTCTCACGCTGATGTCGGCGTGGATCCTCTACAGGAACATCGTCAAGGTCCCGGTTTCGGAGCGTCGTTATGTACCGATTTGACCGAATGAACTGGATGGTCGCTGCGGTTGCAGGCGGCGGAGGCTTGCTCGCCGCCGCGGATGCCACCGCTCAGGAGCGGCAGGTTGTCTCCAAAGAGGTGGGAGTCTCCAGTTCGGAGGCGTCGCTCGAGCTCGAATTCTCCGATGGGGCGTCGTTCACGATTTCCTTCGAGAACGGTCGCGTCATGGCCGATGGCCAGACGCTTGGAGCCTACCAGTCCGGCGGCGCGGCCGAGCAGGAGTGGCGCAGTCTGCTCGCGGACGTGCTCTCCCTGTCCAACGGCCCGCTGGCCGACGCGCTCGCCCGCTGGGAGCCGGACCCGGCTCTCACCGGAGTCGAGGCGGACCTCCTGCGCGCGGTTGACGGCGCTCTGGAGGGGGCGGTGGCGGGTGTCGGCGGGGGCGTCAGCCGCTCCCTGGCCGGCCAGCGGATGGGGGAACTCCTCGAGGTCGTCGCGAACAGCGAGAACGTCGAGGCCCTGGGGACCGCATTGGAGGATATCGATCTCGAGTCGCTGGGGATCTGGCTGCACCAGGACCACACGGTGCGCGAGGGCGCTGCGCACTCGGGATCCCTGCTGGTCCTGGGGGGGCACCTGGATGTTCGCGGGACGGTTGACGGTGACGTGATCGTGCTCGATGGCACCATCACGCTGCGTGAGGGCGGCGAGGTCGATGGCGACGTCCACCTGATCCAGTCGGACGTGGTGCGGCGCGGCGGCGAAGTCGATGGCGACGTGGTGGACGTGACGCGACAGCTGCGGCGGGCGGAAAACGAGTTCCGCGAAGAGATCATGGCCGAGGTCACCCGGGAGCTGGGACGCTCGCGGGCAACCGGACGGGCGGGCGGGTTCGCAAGGCTCGGCCGTGCCGTGGGCGATATTCTCGAGGCCGGGATCACCTTCGTCATTCTGGGGTTGTCGGCCCTGCTCCTGACGCGTCTCTCGCCCGATCGCGTGGAGGTGGTTACGCGGGCGGTCGGACACCAGCCGGCGCGCAGCGCGGTGGTCGGGTTCGCGGGCGGCTTCCTGATCCTCCCGGTCTATGTCCTCGGGATCGTCATCCTGGCGATCTCCGTGGTCGGCCTGCCGGTGTTGCTGGCCTGGGTGCCCCTCTTCCCGCTGGCCGTTGTCGTCGCCGGATTCATGGGATACGTGGGAGTCGGCCAGCAGGTGGGCAGATGGGTGCTCGAACATGATTTCCCATGGCTCGACTGGGTCGACGGCAACCGCCCCACCCACCTCCGCCTCCTTGGCCTGGCAACGCTTCTCGTCCCGTTTGTGGTCGGCAACGCCCTTCAGGTCCTGCCGCTGGTGGGGTGGACCGGCTCGCTCGTTAACGGTGTGGGCACCATCGCGAGCGTCGCCGCAACCCTGACCGGCCTGGGCGCGGTGATCGTGACGCGCGGCGGCCGCCGTCCCGTCGACTACGAGTTCGACGACGGCCCCTATGACCCGGTCGATTGGCACGAGGCCGAGGACGACGATGCCCCTGACAGCGCCGAAGATGGCGGGACCGGCGGCGCGACCACACCCACAGAGGAGGACGGATCGTGAACCGGCCCATGCTGGCCCTGACCGCTGGTGTCGCGCTTGCCGCGCCGCTGCCGCTTACGGCCCAGAGCTGGAAGACCTTCACGTCCTCCAGGCTCGTGACGAACGAGGACCGCCTCATTGTCGAGGTCAGCTATGGGGCCGGCGTGCTCAAGCTGAGCCGGGGGGATGAAGGCTCCCTGTACAGAGCGCTCTTCCGCTTCGACGAGGAGTCGGCGGAACCGATTGCCGAGTACGGGAATCAGCGCCTCGACATAGGAATCGACCTCCACGGGCACCGCGGCCGGAACTTTCGCGGAAAATCCGACGGACCCTCCCTGGACCTGCAGCTGGGACCGGAGGTTCCGGCGGACATTGAACTGGAGTTCGGCGCGGGACGCGCGGACGTGGATCTCACGGGGATACCCGTGTCCCGGCTCGAACTGAATACGGGCGCCTCGGAATCGGTCCTGAGAATCCGGGAACTGAATCCGGAGCCGATGGAGGAGGCCATCATCGCCGTGGGGGCGGCCGATCTCCGCGTGAGTGGAATCGGGAACTTCAACACGAGCGAGATTGAGGTAAACGCCGGTCTCGGTGCAGTCGTGCTGGAACTGGACGGTAGTTGGGTGCAGAACGCCATGCTGTCCGTCGAGATGGGGCTGGGCGCGCTGGAGATCCACGTGCCCGAGTCGCTGGGCATCCGCGTTCGCCGCAAGAGCCGCTTCCTCTCTTCGTTCGATGCGGAGCGGCTCGTCAGGAGGGGCGACGTGTATGAGTCGGTGAATTGGGATGCGGCCGATCGTCGGGTTGAGATCGAGATCTCCGCCGCGCTCGGCAGCGTCGACATCGTGTGGATCGACTGACGCTCGTCGCCGGAGGTGACAACCGCCGGAAAACGATTCAGTGTTATTGTTAGAAGGGCAACCATTTCGTCCCGTTGGAGCGGCCGACTCTTCGGTCGCCCCGTAGGGACCGGTTACACAGAGGAAGGCATGATCGGAACGCTGTTGACATTCCTGGCCATGGGCATCGTCAGCATTGTGGTGGTGTGGATTGTGCTCTCGGTGATCGGTGCGCTCCTGGGCCTCACCGCGGGGATCGCCGGATTCCTCCTCTGGAAAGTGGTGCCGGTCATGTTTGTGGGCTGGTTCGTGCTGAAGGTGCTCGCCCGGGTCCGCAGGGGCCCCGGGGCTCTTTCAGCGGCCGACCGCCAATGGCTGGAGGGCGAATAGACCCTCGCCCTAGCGGCGTGCCGGCAATGTCGCGAGCGTCTCCAACAGGCTCGCACCGATCTTCTCGAGCGATGCGGCCGCCGGAGAATCGGGCGCGGACAGCACGGTCGGGCGCCCCTCGTCACCCGCTTCCCGGACGGCAATGTCGATCGGCACCCTTCCCAGGAACGGGATCGACAATTCCCGGGCAAGCTCCTCCCCACCCCCGCGGCCGAACAGATCCACCACCTCGTCGGATCCCGGGATCTGGAAGCCGCACATGTTCTCTACGACGCCGAGCACCCGGGTGTTGACCCGCTCGAACATCTTGATCCCGCGCCGCACATCTCCCGTGGCCACCTTCTGGGGCGTTGTTACCATCACTGCGCCGTCGAGGTCGACCGTCTGTACCAGGGACAGCTGGGCGTCCCCGGTTCCGGGCGGCATGTCCACGACCATGAGGTCGAGGTCACCCCACGCCACCTGTTCCATGAACTGCTTGAGAATGCCGGCGATCAGGGGGCCCCGCATGATCGCGGGCTGGGCGCGGTCGAGCAGGAAGCCGAGGCTCATGAGCCGTACGCCGTGGCTCTCCAATGGCTCGATCATCTCGGAGCCCTTGGCGCCGGACACAGGAGGGCGCCGCCGCTCTCCGAACATGACCGGTATGTTCGGCCCGTAGATATCCGCGTCCAGCAGACCCGTGGCCAACCCCCGGGCTGCAGCGTGCGCCGCCAGGTTGGTGGCGACCATGGACTTGCCAACCCCGCCCTTCCCGGAACTGATCGCGATGATTCGCTTGACGCCGGCCAGGATGCCGGGCTTTGGCGTGGGAGGCGGAACCGATCCCGGTTGCAGTCCCTGCGGCCGCGGCCGCGCATCCGATTGGCGATCCGCCGGGCTCTCACCGTCTGCCGGCGTCTGCGGCAACTGAACATCCACCTTCACGGCCTTTACACCCTCTACGCCCCCGGCAGCCGCTCGGGCCCGGCGAACCAGCACCCCGGGATCACCTCGCCGCAGCGAGAACACGAATCGGGCGTTGCCCTCGGCGTCCACGTCCACGGCACTGACCTGGCCCCCATCGACCACATCCTGGCCTGTCGCCGGATTGACGATACCCGTCAACGCCTTCTTCACAGCGGTCGCAAGTCCGCCCTGGCTCATATGAGGCTCAAATGGCATCTACCGTCAGCACCTCGGGCACGGACGCCCTGAGCCGCTGTTCGATCCCCTCCTTAAGGGTGAACATGGATATCGGACAAGCTTCGCAGGCACCCATCAGCCGGACTTCGACCCTTCCCTGATCCGCGTCCCAGGCCACCAGTTCCACATCGCCCCCGTCCAAGCGTATGGCGGGACGAATCGTCTCGAGGACCTCTTCGATCCGCTCTATGGTAGCCATTCTCCATCCAGGTCACAGGCACGGGCCCGAATCGGCCCCGAGGATGTTGGCTGTGACGCCCACGGAAACTACCGAACGCGTTTCCCGGTCGTCAATGCCGGTTGCGCGCGCGGCCCGCTTTCGTGAGATTGCCTGCGATTCCGGCTTTGTCCACCGGCCGGAAGACCGCGTTCAAAACAAACCCTTGACCGGTCCACCCGCATCTGTCCAACCGACCGTTGCGAGAGGCGGAGGCGGCTCCGCGATGCGCCTCCCAAAAGGGCTTGAGCGCTCCCGCCAACCACCAATTTCGACGAGCCCATGTCCGGAACGTTTCGCGTGCCCGCCCCCGTCAACGAACCTGTCCACTCCTATGCCCCCGGCACTCCGGAGAGAGCGGAACTGAAAACCGCGCTGCGCCGGATCGCCGGCGAGCAAGTCGACATCCCGGTCGTCATCGGGGGCGAACCGGTCCACACCGGGAAAGTCCATGAAATCCGTGCGCCGCACGATCATGACCACCTGCTCGGCGTCTGGCACGAAGCGGGTCCGGCCGAGGCGAGGAAAGCGATTGCCAATACGGTGGAGGCACGCCGCGAGTGGGTGTCGTGGCCCTGGGAAGACCGCGCGGCCGTATTTCTGAAGGCGGCGGACCTTCTCGCGGAAACGTGGAGGTCGACGCTCAACGCCGCAACGATGCTCGGGCAAAGCAAGAACGCCTTCCAATCGGAGATCGACGCGGCGTGCGAGATCGTGGACTTCTTCCGCTTCGGCGCTCACTTCGCAGACCGTATCTTCGAGCAGCAGCCCATCTCCGACCGGGGCGTCTGGAACCGCATGGAATACCGGCCGCTGGAAGGCTTCGTCTACGCGGTCAGCCCGTTCAACTTCACGGCAATCGGAGCCAACCTCGCCGGGACCCCCGCAATGGTGGGATGCGGCGTCCTGTGGAAGCCCTCCAAGCACGCGGTTCTGTCCGGATACTACACGTACAAGCTTCTGGAGGAGGCCGGACTTCCTCCCGGGGTGATCAACTTCGTCCCGGGCGCCCCCGCCGGCATCACCGAGGCCGCCATGAGCCACCCGGATTTCGCCGGGCTGCACTTCACGGGATCGACCGCGGTCTTCCAGTCCCTGTGGACGACCGTCGGCAGAAACATCGCGACCTACCGGTCCTACCCCCGGCTGGTCGGCGAGACCGGCGGCAAGGATTTCATAGTCGCTCACCCGTCCGCCGACCACGCGGCGCTCCGCACTGCGATCATCCGGGGATCCTTCGAGTACCAGGGCCAGAAATGTTCCGCGGCATCGAGGGCGTACATCCCGCGCTCGGTGTGGAAGGCCATACGCGACGACCTGATCGACGAGACCAACGCACTGACGATGGGGCCACCGACCGACTTCCGGAACTTCGTCAACGCGGTGATCGACCGGGGCGCCTTCGGTTCCATCACGGGCTACATCGACCGGGCCGCGGCAAGCCCGGATGCCGACGTGATCGCGGGCGGCGAGTATTCGGACGCGGAGGGGTTCTTCATACGGCCGACCCTTATCGAGGCCGGACGGCCCGACCACGAGACGATGTGCGACGAGATCTTCGGCCCGGTGATGTCCATTTACGTGTACCCCGACAACGAGTGGTCCGAGACGCTGGAAACCGTCGACAGGACGTCGCCGTACGCGCTGACGGGTGCGGTGTTCTCCCAGGATCGGACCGGGGTGCGCGATGCGGTGGACCGCCTGCGGAACGCCGCCGGGAACTTCTACATCAACGACAAGCCCACCGGGGCCGTGGTGGGACAGCAGCCCTTCGGCGGCGGCAGGGCATCCGGGACGAACGACAAGGCGGGCTCGGCGTTCAACGTCATCCGCTGGCTCACCCCCAGGACGATCAAGGAGACCATGGTTCCGCCGACCAGCGTCGGCTATCCGTTCATGGAAGAGGCGTAGGCGCGCCCCTGGTTCAGGTCCCTCGACCAGGCCCCGGGAGCCCAGTCGGCGCGCGGGTCAGGCCGGCACGGCCTCGGCCGGACGGGTGGCGGCGGCGACCGCCCGCCTGAAGTCGGCCTTGAGGTCGGTGGGGTCCTCGAGGCCCACGGAGATCCGCACGAATCCGTCCGGGATGCCGAGTTCGTCCCGCTCCGCCGGGCTCAGATCCACATGAGAGGTGTGGCGGGGCTGGGAGACCAGGGTCTCCACGCCCCCGAGCGAGGGAGCTGGCGCGGCGAGACGCAGCGCCGCCGAGAAGCGGTCGGCCGCCGCGCCGCCTCCATCGAGCACGATCGACACCATTCCCCCACAGCCCCTGAGCATGCGGGTCGCGAGCGCGTGGTCCGGGTGGCCGGGCAGGCCGGGATGGATCACCTCGCGGACTCCGGGCACGCCGGTGAACCACTCGGCAAGCGCGAGCGCCGTGCGATTGTGCCGCTCCATCCTGGCGGGCAGCGTGCGGATGCCGCGCTCCAGGAGCCACGCGGTCTGCGGGTCGATCGAACCGCCGTAGAGCTTCATCATCTTCGCGACCCGCCCGATCAGCCCCTTGCTCCCGGCCACGACGCCGGCGATCAGGTCCGAGTGACCGCCGAGATACTTGGTGGCGGAGTGGATCACGGCGTCGACGCCGTGCTCCGCGGCGCGAATGTTCATGGGCGTCGCGAAGGTCACGTCGGCCGCGAGGATCGCGCCCACGCTGCGCGCGGCCCGGCGTGCCGGCTCGATGTCGAAGACGCGGAGCGTGGGATTCGTGGGGAGCTCGATAAACACCGCGCGGGTCGCCGGGGTGACGGCGTCGTCCCACGCACCGGGATTGCCGGGATCCACGAACGTGGTGGTTATGCCGCGCCGCGGAAACTCCTTCGCGAGGAGCGCCCAGGTGGCGCCGTAGAGGTGGCGGCTTGCGACGATATGATCCCCATGGGCCGCCGCTGCGAGTAGGGTCATGGAGATGGCCGCCATTCCGCTGGCCAGCGCCAGCGCGTCTTCCGTTCCTTCAAGAGCCGCGATCCGGGCGGCGACGGACCTCTGGTTCGGGTTGTTGCCGTAGCGGCTGTACAGGAGATCGATGCCGTCTTCGGGACCGGCCCAGTGAAAGGTCGAACTGCGCACGATCGGTGCCACGACGGGTTCACCCGGCCGTGGTTCGGGCTGACCCGCGTGCACCGCCTGCGTGGCCGGAGCGAGCGCCCCGTTCCTTTTCCCGTCGTTACTCATCGCGCTGTCTCCCCAGGTGAATGGGATTCGTTCCAGTGTCGTTCCCCGACACTACGGTGTTCGCGCCAACGCGCTCAAGGCGGCTGCTTCCCCATTGCCGCTCCAATAGGCCAGCCGCCGCCTGGCCAGTCCCCGCAACAGCGGCTCCCCCAGGTCGCCCAGTGCTCCCGCCAGATCGCGCGGCCCGATCCGCTCGCACCGCTCCAGGGTGTTCCAGGCCCTGCGCTCCTCGGTGGTCGCCGGACCAAGCAGCTGAAAGCCACCCCCGACGTCGCAAACCGCCGCGAGGCCATGCCGGTCAAGAACCTCTTCGACCGCATGCCTGTGCATTTCGCCCACGGCCCGGAACAGGAAGAAGACGTTCGCTGGCCGGTCGGAGTCCTGATAGCGAAGGAGCAGCTTGGCCACGACTTCATCCGCGCAACTGAAGTCGAGGATCCGGACGCGTGTGAAGTCCAGGAGAATGACGAAGGGGGACGGGGACGTCGTGGTCAGGCGCTGCTCGATCGCCTCCCGCACGGCTCGTCCCGTCGGGCGTGTCACCAGGTTGTGCCCACGCGAAGCAACGGTGTCGGTGACGATCGCGGCCACGTCGATCGCGGCGGGCCGGGTGGGTCCTTCCCCACACCGACCGGACTTCAGTCGCTCAGCCATCGATTCGCTCGGGGAGCACGATGTTGATCTGCGCTCCCGGGAATCGGGGCAAGCCCTCGACAACCGGGGGACTCGGATGCCAGGACGGGCTGTCCGCAATACGGGCCGTACCGCTACGGATCGAGACGAGGCCCTGCCAGCGGGCGACCTGCTTCCGTATCTGCTGGATCCCCTGTCCCCGCCCCGTGTCCGGAAAACGGGTGAGGCCCATGAGAAACGCGGCTTCCAGCGCGGTGACGTCTCCCCAGCGATCTCCGAAACGCTCCGCGTGCTCTTCCGCCAGGGAGTCCCGGAAGCCACGGCCGACGTCCGCGACCCCGATCACCAGTACCTGGCGGCCCAGCCGGCGGGTCCAGTTGTAGCGCTGCGCCGCAACCCAGCCCGGCCCGTCTGCGTGCTCCACGATGTTCTGGCAGACCTCGGACAGGATCACCGAGAACTGGACGACCGCCGCCGGCGGGTAGTGGAGCGTCCGGGAGAGAATCGCGCCGGCCCGGGACTGGACCCGGTCGACCACCTCGTGCACGTCGGAGTTGGTCGCGATCGACGTGATCTCGAGCAGCACATCCGACTCGCGGGAAGGAGCGCGCCCGCCTCGCCGCGGTGACGCGTGGAAGATCCGCGCGGCGGCGCCGGGAAACCCCATTCGGTCCAGATACCCCACAACATCACCGCCCGCGGGCAGCGACAGACGCGGAACGGCGCCCTTCGCGGCCGCGACCTGTCCTGCGCAGAGGAGCGACAGCATCCCGTTCGGGTCGATCCACCGCAGCCGCCGTGCGTCGAAGAGCACCGGTTCCGGGGCAGTCGCGGCTGCTTCGGCGAAGACGTCGTCGACATTTCGGTAGTCGAGCGACGGCGGGATCTCGACGACCCGCATGTCAGTGCAAACTCCAGGGCGGACGCGGACCTTCCCTGGTGAGGTGTTCCCGCGCCTCGTCGGCGCCCTGGCAGCACAGATTGCAGCTGGCGAGCGCCTGGGCGTGCGAGATTGCGGTGCTCCTGTCGGCCCGGGCGAGAAGCCCCGAAAAGAACGCGGCTCCCCACACGTCGCCGCACCCCGTGGGGTCGCCGGACGCCGGTCCGGGGGCCGCCGGGACCTCCCACACGACGGGGCCCCGATCCCGTGCGGCGGCGATCACCTTCACGCCCCGGTTGCCGCGCGTCACCACGATCATGCGCGCACGCCCCTCGAAGGCCGAGGCGGCCGCGCGCACCGCGTGGGTCGCGTCGCGGGAGAACATGGCGAATTCATCTTCATTCATCTGCACGGTATCGAAACACCCGGCCCATTCCTCGGAGCACCGAAGATAACGGGGCACCCGGCGTCCGTCGCTTTCAATACCCAGGAACAGCGAGTGGAGGTCGGCGTGCGACGGCCCCGCGAATTCGTCCCGGACGCGTCTGGCTCCCGCCAGCGTCAATTCCATCCCGGAGATGAAGTTCACGTACAGGGCGTCGAGGCCGGGCAGGAGTTCCTTCACTTCGCGGACGGTCCATCCCGGAACACCGCCGCTCAGGACCTCCAGGCGATCGGAGTCGTTCGAGTAGATCAGCTCGACGCGGTTGTTCGCTTCCGGCACGATACGCAGGAAACGCGTGTCGCCGACCCGGGTGAAGGAGCGAATGAACGAGGTCCCGGACGCGTGAATGTCGGCGCCGATCTTGACGACCGGTACAATACTCCAGCCGGCGGGGAGCACGGCCTCAAAGGCCGCGAGCGCATACCCGATCCCGCCCCATGCGCGCACCGGGGCCCCGAGTCGCGCCGGGTGCATGATCGTGTCGCGAACCAGCGTGCCCAGCACGCCCAGCCGCTTCGGGGCGCCCGGACGCTCACCACAGTCGTAGCGGGAACTCGCCGGGCGGGTCCGAACATCCGGGTCCGGTCGCGCCGCCGTCGCCGCCGTCGGATCAGGAGGCGGCATGAGCGCGCCTGAACACGCCGGCGGCACCGATCACTCCGGCAGTATCGCCCAGCTCGCCCCGCAGAATCCGGCAGGCGCGCATTTGGGTCCTGAAGACCCGGCGGCCGACCTCGCGCCGAAGCGGCCGCAGCAGGCGTTCACCCGCGTTGGCCACCCCGCCCCCGATAACGACCACGTCGGGGTCGAAGAGGTGGATCACGTTGGCAACCGCGGTTGCCAGGATGCGGGCCGTTTCACGCAGGACCTCCCGGGCGTGCCGGTCCCCGGCCGCGGCGGCTTCCCGGACGGTCTCGGCGGTGACCTCTTCAAGGCGGCCGTCCACCAGCGATGCCAGAATGGAACCGCTGCCGTCCGTGATCGCCTCGACCGCCCTGGCCGCAATCCCCGGTCCCGACGCGTACGCCTCGACACACCCGCGGGAACCGCACGCGCAGGGTCTGCCGCCGAAGTCGACCGACGTGTGGCCTACCTCGCCAGCCCCGCCGGAAGCGCCATGATAGATCTCGCCGTCGATCATGACTCCCCCGCCGATCCCGGTGCCGAGCGTGATGCCGACGACACGCCGGCAGCCTCGTCCCGCGCCCATCCACCATTCGCCAAAGGTGAAGCAATTGGCGTCATTGTCCAGGGTCGCCGGCAGCCCGCACGCCTCGGCAACGAGGTCCCGCAGGGGAAAGTCGCGCCACCCGAGATTGGGCGTCTCGGCGACGACGCCCGATTCGGCGTCCAGCGGGCCGGGTGCCCCGAGACCGATCCCGGCGATGCTGTCCCTCCCCACGTCGGCCACCGAGTCGCGAATCATGGCGACGACGCGGTCCAGCACCTGGTCCGGGCCGAGCTCGGGCCGCGTCCTGCTGCGCCGGACCCCGGTGGGTGACCCGCCGGCTTCGACGGCGACCCTCCCGACCCGCAGGTTCGTGCCTCCGATGTCCACCCCCACGACCCAGCGCGGTCGCTCGCCCTTCACGACCGGTCGTCGTCCAGTTGCAGCACGGCCATGAAGGCCTCCTGCGGGATCTCCACCGAGCCGACCTGTTTCATCCGCCGCTTGCCCTCGCGCTGGCGCTCCAGGAGCTTGCGCTTGCGCGTGATGTCGCCCCCGTAGCACTTGGCCGTGACGTTCTTGCGGACCGCCTTCACGGTCTGCCGGGCGATGATCTGACCTCCGATCGCAGCCTGCAGCGCCACTTCAAACTGCTGTCTGGGTATCAGTTCCTTGAGTTTCCGGACCAGCAGATTGCCGTGCCGGTACGCGTTGTCACGGTGCAGGATCACCGAAAAGGCATCGACCGGTTCGCGGTTGACCAGAATGTCGAGCTTGACCAGATCCCCCGCCCGGTACTCGTGGAACTCGTAGTCCAGGGCCGCATAGCCCTTCGTGCCACCCTTCAGACGGCCATAGAAGTCGAGGACGATCTCGGCCAGCGGAAGTTCGAAGTCCATTTCCACGCGGCGCGGATCCAGATAGCTCATCCCCTTGAACAGTCCCCGGCGCTCGTGGCACAGCTTCTGCACGTTGCCGATGAAGGCCGAAGGGGTGACGATGTGGGCCCGCACCACCGGCTCCGCCACCGCATCCACGAGAGCCCGATCCGGGAGATCCGTCGGGTTCTCGATCGACAGGACGGATCCGTCCGCCATCGACACCCGGTACTTCACGTTCGGCACCGTGGTGACCAGCTTGACCCCGAATTCGCGGTCAAGTCGTTCCTGCACGATCTCCAGATGAAGGAGCCCGAGGAAGCCGCACCGGAAGCCGAAGCCCAACGCCCGGGAGGTCTCGGGCTCGAACTGCAGAGAGGCGTCGTTCAGCTGGAGACGGCGCAGCGCCTCCCGGAGCTCCTCGTAGTCGTCGGCGTCTGAGGGATAAAGACCCGCGAACACCATCGGCTTGGCTTTCTGGTAGCCGGGAAGCAGTTCCTCCGCGGGGCTTGCGGCGTCGAGCACGGTGTCTCCCACGCGCGTGTCCGCCACCGCCTTGATCGCCGCCACCAGATACCCGACCTCTCCCGGTCCAACCGACTTCGACGGGATTCGGCCGAGGCACAGGTGGCCCACCTCCGTGACCTCGTAGCACGAGTCGACCGCTCCGAACGTAATGGACATTCCGGCACGCAGCGTTCCGTCGAAGACGCGGATGGTAGGCACGGCTCCAAGGTACTGGTCGTAGCAGGAGTCGAAGATCAGCGCCCGAAACGGGGCATCGGGGTCACCGCCGGGCGGCGGCACCCTCTCGACGACGGCCTCGAGCACGTCCCCAATGCCCGATCCCTCCTTGGCCGACACGGCGAGCACCAGATCCGGGTCGATTCCCATCAGCTCGGCGACTTCCCTGCGCCGGCGTTCCGGTTCCGCGCCCGGGAGGTCGATCTTGTTCAGGACCGGCACGATCTCAAGGTCGGCGTCCAGGGCCAGGAAGAGGTTGGACAGGGTTTGCGCCTGCACCCCCTGCGTGGCGTCAACGACCAGGATCGCTCCCTCGCACGCCGCCAGCGAGCGCGACACCTCGTAGGTAAAGTCGACGTGGCCGGGCGTGTCGATCAGGTTCAACTCCAGTTCCCGGCCGTCCTTCGCCCGGTACGACATGCGCACGGCGTGGAGCTTGATCGTTATGCCGCGTTCTCTTTCGAGCTCGTTGGAATCGAGCACCTGCTCCCGCATCTGGCGGCTGTCGAGCGTGGCGGTCGCTTCCAGGAGCCTGTCCGCCAGCGTGGACTTGCCGTGATCGATGTGAGCGATGATGCAGAAATTGCGGATGAGATCGGTGCGCACGGATCGCGAAGGCCCGGATGGTGGAGTGCGGTGCCGCTCAAGCGCCGGCCGGCCGGAAGGCAGGGCTCTGAGCGCGGACCCGGGAAGGTAACCGAGACGATTTTGGGCGGTCAATTCGGTCCGCAAGGCGCAAACGGGGGCCGGAGTGTGCTTGGGCTGCGTTTCATGTTGCGCTCCGGGAACCGCTCGGTTCTGATTAGGACGAGGGTGGTCCGACCGTTGCGAAGTGGCGCCCACGGCACTCGGGCGGCCCTTACCGCGGCGCAAGGGTGCCCACAGCGAATCAGGCGGCCTTTCACCGCAATAATCGAACCGAGGTGGCGTGATGGTCCATTTCCGCGGCCAGTCGAGCGTTCCCCGTCTACCTGTTGCTCTCCTCCTGATCCTCGCCCTGGGCGGGACTACCGCAAACACCGCGGCCGCCCAGGCGACCGGCTCCATTAACGGGGTCGTGACCGATGCCGCGAGCGGACAGCCGATTTCGGGAGCACAGGTGTCCATTCCGGCGCTGGGCACGGGAGTGCTGTCAAGCGGCGATGGACGATTCGCGCTTGTGGGCCTGGCCCCAGGCACTCACGAAGTGCGCGCCGAGATCATCGGTCACCTTGGAGTCTCCGCGAGCGCTGTGGTACCCGAGGGCGGAGCCGTGTTCGTCGAACTGCGGATGCAGCCGACCGCCATCCCCCTGCCCGCGGTAGTCGTCACCGGGACGGCCTTTGAGGAGTCGCCGGTCGACCTCCCCTACTCCGTCGCGGTTTCCGGTCGCCGCTCCCTGGCCGAACAGGGATCGCCGCAGGCGGTCGACTTCTTCCGGAACCTGGGAGCCAGCGCGGGCGTCCTCGGTGATCGCCAGGGGTGGTACACCACCAGGCCGACGGCGTCGGTGCCCGAAACGGTGGCCAGCGTGAACCTCCGCGGCATCGGCCCTTCGCGCACGCTCGTCCTGCTGAACGGCACCCGCCAGGTGTACGTCCCGGCGCGGTTGCAGGGGGGCCGGTTCGTGGACGTCAACGCCTTCCCCTCGATCGCCCTCGACCGTATCGAGGTGGTCAAGGAGGGCGCCTCGGCGATCTACGGTTCGGATGCCGTGGCGGGCGTCGCGAACTTTCTCACCCGCGGAGATTTCGAGGGCTTTGAGGTGTCGGGGGCACACGAGTACCTCGCGGGCGCGGGCGACACCAACGTGGGCGCCATCTGGGGGTCGCGGCTGGCCGAGAACGCACACGCGGTCGTGTCGGCGGAGGTGGCGGTTACGCAGGAACTGGATCCTCAGGAGCGGGATTGGGCGCTGCGCCCCTTTACATCCGGGGGCGGCGCCTGGTCGTATACGGGCAATCCCGGTGCGTTCCTTTTCCCCAGACTGACCGGCAACGAGACGAAGGAGGAGTTCGTCGCGGCGCTGGCCGACGCGCAGTTCGGCGGCTGGGGCGGCGTCTTCATCGACCCGCAGTGTACCGCCTTCGGGGGCCACCTCGAGGGAGAGACCTGCCGCTTCCGCTACCAGCCCTGGGACAATCTGATCCAGGCGTCCCGGCATGTTCGGGTATTCGGCGAACTGAACGGCGAACTGGGTGATCAGTCACGGTACCACCTCGAGGCTCTCTGGGCCGAGGCCGCCACCCCGGACTGGGTGACCACACCGTCGTTCCCTCCGATCTCGCCGTACAACGGGGCGCAGGTCATCACGCCGGGAAACCCGGGGCGGCAAGCGTTCTGCCAGAACCATGCGCAGGCGGCAGGCTTCGGGGGCCCGAACGGGTGTCTCGCGAACGACTGGTACTTCTACGGCCGCCTCGTGGGCAACAGCGGTCCCGGCCGCCCGCTGGACCGCGCATCCCGCACCGGACGGATCGCCGCCTCAATGGAACGCCAGATCGAGTCTCTCGGCGGAAACGAGGGCTCGCTGGAGCTTTCCGCTTCGTTCTCCCGCACCGGCGGCAACGTCAACCTTCCGGCCGAGTACGCCTACCCGGACTTGAAAACAGTCCCGCACTGATCGACTGGATCAACGAAGAGGTCGACCTGGAAAACTCGGCCAACCTGCTGGTCGCGGATGCCATTCTCAAGGGCGCGCTGGTGGAGGATGTGGCCGAGTACGCCGTCGGGTATCAGTTCCGCCGGTTCGACGTGGACGCGGAGCCGAACGCGCCGGGGAATCTTGAACTCAGTCCCTGTCCCGTGCCGGGTGACCGGACCTGTCTGGAGAAGGCCGGCGCCTTCACCTTCACAACCGGTCACTACCCGTATCACGCCGCTCAGACAGTACATCGCTTCTTTGTCGAATCCCACCTCGGGCTGGGATCGAGGGCGCAAGCGCAGGTGGCCGCCAACTACGAGTTCCACGGATCCGTGACCAGCTTCGATCCGAAACTGGCGCTGCGTGTGGACCTGGCCGAGCCGCTGGCGCTTCGCGCGTCACTGCAGACGACCTTCCGCACGCCTTCCGTCGACGACCTCAACGAGGACCGCGCCACCTCGCTGGAATACGTCGCCGAAGCGGGGATCTACAAGGCGCTGGACGCCTCCGGAAACCCGGACCTGGAGCCGGAGCGTGCCCTCACCTACAACGTGGGACTCACGCTGCAACTCCCACGCATGCGCGCCTCGCTGGACTACTGGAACTATGATTTCAAGAACGTAATCGACATCATTCCCGCAACCGGAGTCACACGTCTTTACGATCTGGGCGGCGCTTCGCGGGCCGCAGTGCAACAGTTCGTGACCTGTCCGGACGGCCCCGGCACCGGCACATGCCCGACGGCCGCCGTGGAGCGGATCGCGGTGCGCACCATCAACTGGCCGGGCATCGAGCTGTCGGGGCTCGACTGGCATGTGAGTGCCCGGCTGCCCCTTGCCGAGAGCATCGTCTCCCTGGGGATGGACGGCACCTTCACCCGGAGGTTCTTTGTCCGGGCCCTCGATCTGAATGGCGTGGAGGTCTTCCCGGCCCAGGACGCTGCCGGAAAGCTGAACTGGAACAATCCCATCGCGCCCCCGCTGCCCCAGTGGAAGAGCCGGTTCTCGGCAGGCTACCACTTTGGCGACTACAGTGTGGTGAACTACGTCAACGCGGTCTCCGGGTATGCGAACGAGGTCTTCCCCGACACCGAATTCGCCGACATCCACCGGTTTGTGACCTGGGACCTGAGCGTGCTGCGGCGGGCCTCCAGTCGGAGCGACGTGGCCCTGTCCGTTCTCAACCTCCTCGCCGCGCCGCCTCCACTGGTAAACTGGGAGCAGTCCTACGACGGATTCACCCACAGTCCCAAGGGACGCCGGATCAAACTCTCGTTGACCTATCGCATGGGCGGCTGATCCCCGGCCACCTTACCCGGCCTGCGCTCTTCCCCATGCGGTGGCGCCTGTCCACATTCAATGGACCATGGCCACCAACGAGACGACGACTCCGCACCGCGACCGGCGCACGGACCTCCTCGATCCGGCCACACTGGCGCAGCTCGGGGGGATCGACATCATCGCGCGGCAGGTCGTACAGGGCTTTCTGCTGGGCCTGCATCGCTCGCCGAACAGGGGATTCTCCGCCGAATTCGCCGAACTGAGACAATACCAGCCGGGCGACGACCTGCGGACTCTCGACTGGCGGATGTTCGCGCGCTCGGACCGCTTCTACGTCAAGCAGTACGAGGAGGAGACGAACCTGAGGGCCTACATGCTGCTCGACATCAGCGAGTCCATGGCCTGGTCCTCCCAGTCCCGCCTTCCGTCGAAGCTCTGGTACGCGAAACACCTGGCCGCAGCCCTGTCGCTTATCCTGATCCGGCAGGGGGATATCGTCGGGCTGATGGCTTTCCACGAGAGGATCGTGCGACAGACGCAGGCCCGTGGCGGCAAGGTGCATTGGCGGCTCCTGCTTCAGCACCTGAACGCGCTGCAAGGCGGAGGCCGGACGGACTCGGAATCCGCCCTCAAGAGCGTGGCCATGCGGCTCAAGCGAAAAGGGCTCGTGATCCTGATTTCCGATCTCCTGGTGGACCCGGAGGGGACCGCCAAGGCCCTGGTCTATCTGCAGCACACGGGACACGAGGTGCTGGTCTTCCACCTGATCGACCCCGGGGAACGCGACCTGCCCACGACGGGCGAGACGCGGTTCGTGGATCCGGAGACGGGAGATTCGCTGCAGGTGTCGGTCGCTGACATGCGGCGCCAATACCGGAACGCGGTGGAGGAAGCCGTGGCTGAATGGACCGCCGCCCTGACGAGTCGCGGGATCGCGTATTCGACGATCGGCACCGACGAACCCCTTTCGCGAGCGCTGCGGTTGTATCTGTGGAAGCGCCAGCGTCTTCCCTGACGTGGGCTTTCTCAACCCCCTCTTCCTTCTGGCCGGCATCGCGGTGCTTGTACCCGTGATCCTGCATCTGTTCTACCGGCAGGAAAGCAAGACCTTCACCTTCCCCGCCATTCGCTACCTGCTCAGAACCGAAAAGGACCACGCCCGCCAGATCCGCACCCAGCAGCTCCTCCTGCTCCTGGTCCGGGTGGCCACGGTACTGCTTCTGGTCGTGCTGGGGGCACGAGTCCACATCCCGGGTCCCGGGGGGAGCCATGACCCGACCGCCCTGGCGCTGGTGATCGACAATTCTCTCAGTGCGACGATCATCGAGGACGGACGACGGCGTCTCGACACCTTGAAGGCCGTCGCGCGCATGAGCGTCGAGGCTGCAAGCTACGACGACGTCATCTGGGTGGTCCGGGCCGGAAGTCCCTGGGAGGTTGCGGTGCCGGTGGGCCTGACGCAGGCCGCGCTGGCCATCGAAGAGACGGGCGCCAGCCACGGGCGCGGCGACCTGAGCCACGCGATCGCGCGGGCCCGGGCACTGGTTGCCCAGAGCGATCTGCCGCGACGGGAAGTGCACGTTTTTACGGATCTCCAGGCGACGGCGTTTTCCGAGCCTGCGGGCGGAGACGCCGACATCCCGGTCATCGTCTTCGCCGCGCCCTCCGGCGAACTGGAGAACCGCGGAATCGACAGGGTATCGATCGGTGGTGGACTCCCCCCGCTTCAGGGGCGGCGCGCCGAGGCCGCGGTCTCGATTTCGGGTGGCTCGGCGGGCGACACCGTCGGGGTGCGTCTCTACGTGGGCGACCAGGTGCGCGCGGCCGCCAGGGCCCCCTCGGGTACCACGGTCCGCCTGCCGATGGGCCCCTTCCCGTCCGGACGCGTCGACGGCCATGCCGAGATCGATCCGGACCCGCTCACCGGCGACGACCGCCACTTCTTCTCCTTCATGGTCCGGGATCCCACGCCGGTTGCGGCCGTTGGCCCCACGCCCTTCTTTCTCGCCGAAGCGCTCGCGGTCCTGGCGGAGAGTGAGCGCATCTCGCTCGGTGGCGTGGGTCGCGCCGCCACGCTCATCAGCCTCGGCGGGGAGGGGTTGCAGGGGCGCACGTCCTCCCAAAGCGCCCTTGTGGTGCCGCCCGCCGACCCGGCCCGGCTCCCGGCGCTGAATCGGCGCCTCGCGGAGGCGGGCGTACCCTATCGGTACCAGGCGGGGCCCGGGGAGGGCGCTCGCATTGCACAGAGTGATCTCCCCGTGGATCTGGAGGGTCTCGACATCCGCGGGTTCTACCGGGTGGTCCCCGCGGAGCCGGCCGACAATCCCACCGGGACGGCCGGGACCACGGACGGCGGCGGTGGCACAAGCCGCGTCGTCGCCGGCGACGACGGTTCCCTGGTCACATTGTCCACCGGCGATCCGTGGCTGGTGGCCGGCACCGCGCCGACCGGTCCCTATATCCTGCTCGCGTCACCGGTCGACGAGCAGTCAACCACGTTGCCCACCTCCGCGGCCATGATTCCGTTGCTCGAGTGGGTGATCGAACGCCGTTTCGGGGACGCGACGGGTGTTTCCGGGGTCACCGCGGGAACGAGTTTCCGACCGTCGCCCATTGCCAGCGCCGTGCGCGCTCCTGACGGCACCGTGCAACCGGTCGACGGGGATCAGCCCTTCCTCCAGACCGAGGTGGCGGGGATCTACCAGGTGCTTGCCGGTGACAGCGTAGTGGAAGCCGTTCCGGTCAATCCACCCGCGGCCGAGGGGGACCTCGCGCCCGCGTCGCGCGGCGAGGTCGGGCGAACCGTCCCGGGGGTGCGCGACATCGTCGACGATGCCTCTGCGTGGTCCCGGCACATCTTCAGGGCGGGACGGGGACCCGAGCCATGGCGTCCCCTCCTGGCCATCATCCTGGCGTTGCTCGTCCTGGAGACCGTTGTTGCCGCGTCGCGCGCGCTCCGTACCCGCCGACCCGGTGCCTAGCAGTCCGGGTCCCGCCGCGGCCCCGCACCCCGCCTCGGCCGCGCTCGCACGCACGCCTGCGTTCCGCGAACTGCTCCGCGGCATCCCCGCGGCCCTCGATTCCCTGACTGTGGGAGGCGCGGCCGGTTCCCTGCCCGTCACGGCTGTCGCGACGCTCGCCGAGCATCTCCCCACCCGGCTCTGGATCGTCACCGCGTCCTCTCCGGACGAGGCTGCCGAGTACCTCGGCGATCTGGAAGCCCTGGGGGGCGCGGGCCTGGCGGTGCCGTACCCGCAAAGCGAGGATCTTGCGGCGGGCGATGAACACGGCGATGAGGTCGAGGGGCAGCGGGTCGAAGCGGTCGAGGCGCTGCTCGCGGGCCAGGCACAGGTGATGGTCGCGACCCACCGCGCGCTTCAGGAACTCGCCCCGATACCGGACGACATCGCCGATTTGCGCTTCACGGTCGCGACCGGCGGCCGGCTGCGGCGGGACGCGCTGATCGAGGGCCTGGAGGCACGCGGGTTCGAGCGGTCTCCCATGGTGGAGGAGGCCGGCACCTACACGGTGCGCGGCGGCCTGATCGATGTATTCTCCTACGGCGCGGCCGGCCCCGTCCGAATTGAATTCCTGGGTGACGAGATCGAATCCATCCGCCACTTCGGCGTATTGGACCAGCGGTCCACGGAGACCGTGACGCGGACCGACATCCTGCCCGTGCGCTTCGGCGCCACGATCGATACCGGACGGCGGACGGACTGCTCCCTCCTGGACCGGCTGCCACGGGACACGATTCTGGTACGGATCGGCGACGACCCGGTGCGCGAAGAAGCCGAGGCGGCCTGGAAGCGTGCGGACACCCGCTATCGCGATGCGGTACGCTACGGCAACCCGGCCACCGATCCGGCGACCGTTCTACTGACGCCCGAGGCGGTTGCGGAGCGCGTCGCCCAATACGGCCGCGTCAGCTTCGTCGAGGAGCATGTGGGAAGCGTAGTCTTCCAGGCACGCAGGCCGCCGGTGGTCGAACGGGACATGGGCCGCCTGCGCTCCTTTCTGTCCGGCGCCGCCGCGGCAGGAGAAGAGACCTTCATCCTCTGCGACAATGAGGGCCAGGCCAGCCGGCTCGACGACCTCCTCGCGGACAGGCGGGGGACTCCTCCCCGGGGCTGCCACCTGGTCGTGGGTTCACTCGCCAGGGGCTATTGTCTGGCGGAGTCCAATCCTCCGGTCAATATCCTCACCGATCACGAGATCTTTCGCCGGGGCCGGAAACTGCGACGGCGACGGCGTTTCCGCGGGTCCGCGTCGCTGGAGAGCCTGGCGCAACTCACCCCCGGCGACCACGTCGTCCACATGGAACACGGCATCGGGCGTTTCCGCGGTCTCGAACGGGTCGAGATCGGGGGTGAATCGATCGAGGCGCTCGTCATCGCCTACGCGGACGGCGAGGTGCTGCGGGTTCCGGTCTACCGGCTCGACGAGGTGGAACGCTGGGTTGGAACGCACCCGGGCGACAAGCCGGCGGGCCTGCACCGGATCGGGGGGAGGCGATGGAAGCGGCTGAAGCGGAAGACCGAGGCCGCGATCCACCAGATGACCGCCGAGTTGCTGGAGCTCTACGCCGCCCGGCGGGCCCGCCCGGGCTACGCGTTTTCCCCGGACACCCGCTGGCAACGCGAGATGGAAGCGGCGTTCGTATACGAGGACACGCCGGACCAGCGGACCGCCGTCGAGGATGTCAAGCGGGACATGGAGTCGTCGGGGGCGATGGACCGTCTCGTGTGCGGCGACGCCGGCTACGGCAAGACGGAGGTCGCCATCCGGGCGGCCTTCAAGGCCGTGCAGGACGGAAAACAGGTCGCAGTATTGGCCCCCACGACCGTACTCGTCGCGCAGCACGCGCGGACCTTCGGCGACCGGCTCGCCGACTATCCGGTGGTCGTCCGTTCCCTCTCCCGGTTCGACCCTCCGCGCCGACAGCGCGAGGTCGCCGCCGGCCTCCTCGACGGAACGGTCGACATCGTGATCGGCACCCACCGCCTTCTATCGGGTGACATCGCGTTTCACGATCTGGGGCTCGTCGTGATCGATGAGGAGCAGCGGCTCGGCGTCCGTCAGAAGGAGCGGCTGAAGCGGCTTCGCACCACGGTGGACGTCCTCACCCTTACCGCCACGCCGATCCCCCGGACCCTCTATCTCTCGCTTGCGGGCATTCGCGATCTGTCGCTCATGCGGACCCCGCCCAGGGACCGCATGGCCATCCTCACCCACGTCATCTCCTGGAGCGACCACCTGATTGCCGAGGCCTGCCTGCGGGAACTCGATCGCGGCGGACAGGTCTTCTTTCTTCACAACCGGGTAGAAACGATCGATACGGCGGCCGAACGCGTGCGCCGGCTCGTAGGCGATGCGAACGTCGACGTGGCCCACGGCCAGATGGGTACCCGCCCGCTGGACCGGGCCATGACGCGCTTTGTGGAGGGGCGGACCCAGGTGCTCGTCTGCTCCTCGATCATCGAGAACGGGCTGGACGTGGCCAACGCCAATACCCTGATCGTTGCGGGGGCGCACCGCTTCGGGCTCTCCCAGCTCTACCAGATCCGCGGGCGGGTCGGGCGCTGGGACCGCCGCGCGTACTGCTACCTGGTAGTACCCGACAGGATCACGGATGAAGCCGAGAAGCGCTTGCGGGTGCTCGAGCACTTCACCGAACTCGGGAGCGGCTACCAGATCGCCCTGCGGGACCTCGAGGTCCGTGGCGCGGGCAACCTCCTCGGCGAGCATCAGTCGGGTTTCGCGCACGCGGTCGGCCTGGACACCTACATGCGCCTCATGGAGGACGCTGTGCGCCGCATGCGGGAGGGGGAGCGCGGTGTCCGTCATCCCCGCCCCGAGGTTACAATGTCCGCCAGCGCATACCTGCCCGACGACTATATTCAGGATCAACATCAAAAACTCCACCTGTATCGCCGTCTCGCCAAGGTGTCCGAGGCGGGCGACATCAGGGCCCTCGCCGACGAGATCACGGACCGGTTTGGACGGCCCCCCTCCGCGGTGAGGAGGCTGCTGGACCAGTCGCTGCTGGGACTGACCGGCCGGAGCGCCGGGGTCGATCGCATTCTGGTGCGGGGGAACAGGGCACGCGTCAACTTCCGTCCCGAAGTCGTCCCGCGCATTTCCGCTCTGGAAGGGACCCTGCAGGGTGAAGCGGTCGCGCTGGAGGTTCGCAGAATCGCTCCGCTCTCGGTAACCTTCGCTTGCGAGGAGGCGGACAGGCTTGCCGGTGTGCTGGAACGGGCACTGGAAACGCTCGGAGGAGGCACGAATGGAGACGCATAATGTGAAAAGGTGGATGACGTCAAGTTGCCTGGTGTTGACGCCGATGCTCGCGAGCTGTGGCCCGGGGTCCCTTGCCGAAGCGGATGGAAACCGGCTCCGCGTCGAAGACGCCGCCATCCTGATCGCCGACAACAGCCGCGTCGCGGCGGACCCGGAGATCGTGCGGGTGGTCGCCGAACTCTGGGTGGACTATACCTTGCTGGCCTCGCGCCTCACGGACGATACGACCCTTCAGTCGCTGGACGTCGGCCTGCTGACGGAAGCGCCGCTGAACGAGTCGATGATCGCCCGCCTCAGGGATGAGGTGGTGGAGCTCGACACGATCGTAGGCGACGAGGAGCTGATGGCCCGGTTCGCGGCGGACATGCCCGGCGCCCGAGCCACGGCCTCCCAGATCCTGCTCCTCTTCCCCCGGGGCGCGACCACCCTCCAGCGCGACAGCGTCCGCACCCTGGCGACCGGACTGAGGTCCCAGCTGGACGCGGGCGCAGACTTTGTCGCAATGGCTGCCCGCTACAGCGACGACCCTGGAAGCGGTGCGAGGGGGGGACAAATGGGGACCTTCGGGCGCGGTGAAATGCTCGCGCCGATCGACTCGGCGGTTTTCGCCCTGCGCCCCGGCGAGACCACAGGGCCCGTCGAGTCCACTCTCGGCTATCATCTGCTGCGGCTCGACGCCCTCGATGTCCCGGAACTGTCGGAGGTAGGCGCGGAATTCCGTCGGCAGATCCAGTTCGAGCGCCTGGCCCAGGCCGAGGCAGAGTACGTCACGCAACTCGACTCCATTTCCGGACTGAGCCTCGCGGAGGGAGCGGTGGCGTTGGCCCGGGCACTGGCTGCGACGGCTCCTTCGCGTCTTTCGCGCGGTGCCGCCGATCGACCGATGGTCACCTGGGACGCGGGTTCGTATTCGGCGGGAGACTTCCTGTCGCTTGTGCGCCGCTCCGGGGAGGGATTCGGCGAGGGCGTCGCCTCCGCGTCGGATCAGGAGATGGAAGCCGTGCTTCGACGCCTGGGGCAGGAGGCAATGCTCCTGGAGCACGCCCGGTCGCTCGGACACGCGCCGACCGAGGCCGAGATCGACTCGGTGTCGGCAGAGGCGCGGGCCGCGATCCGGGAACGGGCCGCGTTGATCGGGCTCACTCCCCGGGAGGCCCGGTCCGATTCCGCCGCCGTTGCCGACGAGGCCGGGGACGCGTCCGCGGCGAGCCGCGTGGAGGCGGCGTTGGTCAGGGTCGTGTCCGGCGAGAGCGAGATCATTCCATTGGGCGGCGTTACATTGCTACTCAGGGACCAGGGTTCCTGGCGTATCGACGCTTCCGCCGTAGCGGCAACGCTGGAACGGATCGAACAACTCAGATAGGTGTCGGCCCCTCGGGCTTACTTCGGATGTGCAGGACAATCATGAAACAGACGATCCACGGACTGCTGGGCGCCATCGTCGCACTTCTCGCAATTGCGCCGGGGATCCGGGCACAGACGGGGCCCGATGACCTGGTCGACGAAGTGGTGGCGATCGTCGGCGATTCAGTGGTCCTCCTGTCTCAGATCATTCAGCAGGAGAACCAGTGGCGGGCACAGGGCAGACCGGTTCCGGAGGAAGGCACCCGGGATCGGGATGAATTCCGGCAGGAGAGGCTGGAGGAACTCGTACAGCAGCTCCTGGTGCTGCAGGCGGCGGCCCAGGACACACTGCTCGAGGTGGAGGACGAGCGCGTCGAAGATGCGCTCCAGGAACGCATGGCTCAGACGGAAACCGCCTACGGCAGCCGGGCCGCGATGGAACAGGCACTGGAGATCGAGGGACTTACGATCCAGAGCTACAGGGAGATGCTGCGGGAGCAGATCGCCCAGGAGCAGCTCGTGCAACTCTACATGGCCCGCCATGGGGACGAGGGCGCCGTCGAAGTCACCGAGGCCGAGATGCTCGCGTTCTTCGAGGAGGGGCGGGAATCCCTGGAAGAGCGCCCCGCCACGGTGACCTTCAAGCAGGTGATGCTCAGCGTCGCCCCCTCCGATTCCTCCCGCCTGGCCGCCCGCGGCACACTGGAGGGCGTGCTGGAGCGGGCCCGCGCGGGGGAGGATTTCGCCGAACTCGCGACCGAGTATTCGCAGGATCCCGGCTCGGCGACCGCGGGGGGAGATCTTGGCTGGTTTCGCCGGGGCGACATGGTCGATGAGTTCGAAGAGGCGGCCTTCACGCTTCTGGAGGGCGGTATCAGCGAAGTGGTCGAGACGGTCCACGGGTTCCACATCATCCTGGTGGAACGCGTGCGTTTCGCCGAGCGGAAGGCCCGGCACATCCTGATCCGGCCCGAGACGGGTGCGCGGGACAATGCCCGGACGCGCGTGACGGCCGAGGAGGTGGCGGCGCGTGCAGAAACGGAAGACTTCGAGGCGTTGATCGACGAGTACCACGACAGCAGTCTGCCCGATTCCGCGACCGTTCCGCAGAGGCAGATCGCGCAGATCCTGCCGGCGGCCTACCTGGCCGCGCTGACCGGGCGGGAGGAAGGCCAGGTCGTGGGACCCATCCAGTTCGGATACCTGGACCAGGAGCGGTTCGCCGTCCTGAAGATCATTGAATTGAGAGCCGCGGGAGAATTCACTTACGAGGACCTCAGGCCTCAGATCCGCGCTACGCTGATGCGGCAGAAGAGGGTCGAGGCGCTGATGCAGGATCTGCGCGCAAAGACCTACGTCGAGTTCGTGAACTGAACGTCCGCCTGGCCATCACCCTCGGCGACCCCCGGGGCATCGGGCCGGAGGTAACGGCAAAAGCCCTCTCCGCCGCCGATCTGAGCGATGTCGCCGTGCGCGTCACCGGACCGGTCGAGTGCGCCGCCGACTTTCGGGAGATGTGCCGCTACGAGGCGCTGGAAGGAGGTGTGGCGGGTCTGGCGCCGGGCCGTGCGGCCGGGCTCGCGATCCAACGGGCGGTGCGCTGGGCACTCGCGGGCGACGTGGACGCGGTTGTTACCGCGCCCGTGCACAAGCCCGCACTTGAAGAGGCGGGATACCACCCGGGCCACACCGAGATGCTGATGGCGCTCTCCGCCGCGCCGCGCGTGGGCATGCTGATGTGCGACGAGGGGTCTGGCGGCGGCGACCGGCCCGCGAAGCGGGTGCTCCTTGCCACGACGCACATTCCGCTGGCGAGCGTACCGGATGCGGTCACGGCGGAGCTGCTTTCCTCCCAGACCCGTCTGCTGGCCGCGGCGCTTCGCTCCGACTGGGGCATCCCGGTTCCGCGCATCGCGCTCTGCGCCCTCAACCCGCACGCCTCCGACGAAGGACTGTTCGGCTCCGAGGAGCGTGACGTGTACGGACCAGCCCTGGCGTCCCTGGCGGACGCCCCGTGGTCCCTGACCGGGCCGGTACCCGCCGACACGGTCTTCGGCCGTGCGTTTGCGGGTGAATTCGACGCTGTGGTCGCCCCGTACCACGACGTGGGCATGGCCGCATTCAAGACAGCGGCTTTCGGTCGGGGGGTCAACGTCACGATCGGCCTGCCGTTCGTGCGAACATCTCCGGACCACGGCACCGCGTTCGACATCGCCGGCAGGGGCGTGGCGGACCCGTCATCCATGGTGGAAGCGATTGGGCTCGCGATCCGGCTTGCCAGGGGCCGCCGCAGAGTGGGCTGACCAGCGTCCTCGGGACGGTGAACCGGGCGCCCCGGGATGGCGCGACCCGGCACGGGACAGGGAGCCCCGGGTCGGACCTTTTGCACGTTTTGCCCCCGACAACCGTTAATGGAGTAGAGCCCCCGCTCGCGGGAGCGCCGGATCCAGGAACCAGGGAGACTTCGTTGATCTCGGCAAAGCGCAACACCACGGCAGCCGCGCTGACCACTCTGGCGGTCATCCAGTTCTCGCTGCTGGCCAACCGACTGGAGACCGGGAGCGCCGAGCGCATCGCGATTGGCGACGACCTCTCGGATGTCCGCGTCGGTCAGGACTACGGCGGTGGGGGGCTGCTCAACGAGTACCAGCTGGTGCTGGTCTTCGATCCCGAGTGCGTCCATTCCCGGGGCGTCGCCTGGCAGTGGGAGAGATTCCTGCGGGAACCGGACAACCCGGACAGGCCGGCGCGGATCCTTGCGGTTGCGCCCGGGTCGCTCGAAGCTGCGGCGCGCCATGCGGATGCCAACGGCTGGGAGGTCCCGGTGGCGACGATTGACCGTCCTCGCCCCGGGAGCCGGGAACGCGCGCTGGTCAGCCGCACTCCGTGGGTTCTTGCACTGCGGGATGGCCGCGTGGTTGCCGAGGGCCCTGGACATGAACTGGCCGAAATCGTCGCGGCACTGTCGCCCGCAATCGGCGCCCCGCGCGGAGCGCGACCGCAACTCGCGGCGCCCTACCTGCCATGAAGCGCCGGCTCCTGTTCGTCGGCGCCGCCTGTGCGGTCGCAAGCGCGTGCGCGAGCTCGGACACTTCGATCGAGTTTCGCGAGGTAGCCGCCGAGGCACTCACGATGCCCTTCCCCGAGGTGGAGTTCACGGCCATACGGGATATCGCCGTCTCCCCGGACGCGGTCTGGGTCCTCGATACCTCTCCTCCGTTTCTGACGCGCATCGAGCACTTCGGCGGTGGCGTCCTTCGTGGCGGCGACCGCGGTGAGGGTCCGGAAGATCTCGTTTTCCCGATCGCGGTGCAGGTCGACCCGAATCACGGGACGGCCCACGTGTGGGATCTTGGCAGCAGACAGCACAAGGTCTTCGACGCGACGATGTCGCTGGTCCGGTCCGATCGCCTGCGCGGCGCGTCCTGGGCGCGGCGAAGGGACTTCACCGATGTCTCCTACGCGGATCCATATCGTGTCCGTCTCAATGCACGGGGCACGGTCGTCATCGACGCGTCCGGCGGTCTCGACGTGACGGCCGATTTCCAACGCGCATCTCTTGTCCGGGCCGATTCCGCCCTTGAGACCCGGCAGGAAGTCGTGGCCTTCTCGGATCACATGCGGTCGACAGGCGAAGCTCCCGGAGAGTTCGCGCCGGTTCCCCTGTGGGACGCCTGCGGAAGCGATCTGGTGCTCTGGCGTCCTGCCTCGCACGACCTGGTCTGGCTGGACGATGACGGATCGATCGCAGCCGAGGTCCCGATCCCGGGCCGCCCCTCCCCGATCCGCGAGGCGGATATCGTGTTCTACCTGGAGAAGATGATACGCCTCGAGCTTGGCCCGAACTACGTCGAAGCCGGGATCGACCTGGACGTCATGGCGCGAGACGTGCGAGCGCAGTTTTCGGATGAATTGCCGTTCGTGACGTCCGTCCTGTGCGAGGCGGGAGGTCCGGCCTGGCTTCGGCTCTTCGACAACCGGGCCGATCCGCTTGGGCACGGCCGCCGCTGGCTGCGGGTGACCAGCGCGGGAGCGGTGGACGCGTTCGAATTCCCTCCCTTGTTCGAGCCCCTTACGGCCACGCCGCGAGGGGTGCTCGGTTCCTTTGGATTCTCCGACGGCGTACGGTGGCTGGCCGCATGGACAGAGTAGCCCGTATCGCGTCGCGTTACCTCAGAGAGGAATGGCCCATGCGCAAGCTGGTCCTGGCTGGTCTGATCGCTCTCAACCTTCTGCTGGCGGTCGCCCTGTTCGCGGCTCCGGCCCAAACGCTGATCACGCGCTTCACACGGTCCGACTGCTGCTGGGGCGAGGGCGCCAAGGCCTATTGCTGCCGCGAATGCTGCTGGCTCGTAAAGAACTGTGACCGTGACAGCGAATGCCGGCCCGATCCATGACCAGACGGTTTGAACGCCCTGGATCCACCCGCGGCATGGCCGCGATGGCCCCGGCGCTGAAAGCGGCCGCCCTCTGGGCCCTGGGACTCGTGGTTGTGATCGTGGTGTTCCACACCATCGCCGTGGCCCAGCCCCAACCGTGGTCGGGCCAGATGTGGCTCGCGTACGTGGCCGGCCGGTTGGGGATCGTCCTGCCCTTTGCCGCATTCGCCGGGGGTGTGGCGATTTGGGAACGAAATCCAGCTGCGGGAAGGACCCGGGTGGCGGTTCTGGCCGGGCTGGTCATCGGGCTGGCGAGCTATGCGTCGTCCGAAGTCGTCAGTCCCCTCGCGGACTACGCCGCCCTGGCCGGAGAGCCGGATCTGGCGGAAATCAGACCCTTCGGACCGCGGACTCCCGCGGGGAAGCTCCGTCAACTCCGCTTCGTCGAAGCGAACCCTCCGGAGCAGTATCGGATGGGCGACATGACACGGACCCCTCCCAACGGGATCCGGCTTTTGCTGCACCTTCCGCTGGTTGCTGTGGCCTTCTCCGTACTCAACAGCGTGCTGGGACTCCAGGCAGCCCGATTGACGACCGCCCTCCGCACGCCGAGCCGCCGAAACGGGCGCCTGGCCATCGGCCTGGCCGGGGGGTTGGCGTTCTTTGGCGCGGTCTTTGTCGCGGGCCAACCGGGCCGCGACTGGGTCGCGTTATCCGGTGCCGTGGCAGCATGGCTGCCGCTGGCGGTGCCGCTCCTCGAAGCCATGGTGCTCAAAGCGATGATCTACCGCGAGGACGTCTCCGTTTTCGGCCGGTTGAGCGGCAGACAACCCTTCCTTTGGCGAGGAACCTGAAACATGTCCTGTCCCGATCTGTGGGGCGTCCGCGACGACAGACCCCGTACCGAGGAGGATCCGGGTGTGCGGGAACACCTGCAGACCTGCCTCGATTGCCGTCGCGACATGCTTCTTATCCAGGCGGCGAAAGCGGCGTTCGCGCCGCAACCGGAGACCTCGCCGCGCCTCGACCATCTCAATGAGCTTGTCTTGCGGACGATGGCGAAAAGGCGGATCCAGCGAGCAATCGTTCGTCCCCTGGACGCGGGGGTGACAGGATTGCTGGGGGCGTTGACGGTCGCGGCCGCGATCCTGACAACCGGCGGGCACCTCCAGCCGGGAGCGACCACGCTCGAGTTGGCCCTTTTGGCCGCTGGCGGGGGGGTGGCAGCCGCAGCCGCACACATTCTGGCTGGCAGAAGGGAACACACGCTGGCGCTCCAGGCCGCGCAGATCTGACTCGCCCGGCTTCGCGGAACCCGAGCCCTCGATGACTCGTCCCCGCAGCGGAGACGCGAAGCGCCTGTCATTCGACGCCGTGAGGTTCGTTGCCGGCGGCGACTACGCCCGGCGGGTCGTTCAGGAGTATGGTCCGCTGGCATGGACCATTTGCAAGGGGTACGCGCGCGACCATGACCACCTGGACGACCTGTACCAGGAGACCTGGCTGAAGGTGTATGCCACCGCGGGATCGTTTCGGGCCACGGGCAGCTTTCAGGGGTGGCTTGCCCGGCTGACCCGCAACGTATGCGTCAGCGAATACCGGACCCGGATGGCTGCCGCCCGGAGCCTCGACCGCTACGCCGGCGAGTTGGCCGCCTCCGGTGAAGCCGCGGCAGGTCCCGATCCGCTCGATCGCGTCGAGGGCGAGTTTCTGCATCGCATCATCCGCGAGGCGATCGACGACCTCCCGGCCCGCGAGAGGCAGGCGTTGACCCTGAGACTGATCGACGGGGAGAGCCCGGCCGAGGTGGCTCGCCTGATGCGCGTGCGGCCCGCGACCGTGCGCTCCCACATCCGCCATGCCCTGAAACGGCTCAGGAAGCGGATAGAGGATCCGCGCGACCCGCTGCACGTCCTCCTGCGCTTCCGGCCCAACGACTGACCGGCAGCCGGCAGGCCCGCCCGCCACTTGTGACGGCCACGGGGTCAGTCGATACTTCGGTTGCCATGCCACCCGCAATCCAGCAACCACCGGTTCCGCCCCCGTTCCGGGGACACGACGCGCTCAGGGCGTCGCTCGGCCGCGCCCTCGACCGCGATGCCCTGCCCGCCACGGTGCTGATCCATGGCACGCCGGGTTGCGGCAAGCAATCCCTCGCCCTCTGGCTGGCTCGCGCCCGGCTGTGCACCGGCGGCGCCGACCGCCCGTGTGATCGCTGTGGAAGCTGCCGGCTGGCCTTGCGCCTCGAGCACCCGGACATCCATTGGTACTTCCCGCTCCCGCGTCCGCGGCGCGTCCACGGACCCGCCAGGCTGGCGGAGGCTCTGGAGGCCGCGCGTCACGAACGGCTCGCGGAGTTTCGCAGGCAGCCGCTGCGGGCGGAGGGAAGCGATGAGGTCAAGGGCATCTATCTGGCCGCCGTTGTCACGCTCCGCCACCAGGCGCACAAGCGGCCGGCCATGAGCGACGAGCAGTTCTTCGTCGTGGGGGACGCGGAACATCTTGTCCCTCAGGAGGCCAGCCCCGAAGCCGCCAACGCGCTTCTCAAACTCCTGGAGGAGCCCCCCGACGGGACCCGGTTCATCCTGACGTCCGGGAAGCCGGGAAGCTTGCTGGACACCGTTCGTTCCCGTGCCCTCCCCATTCACCTTCCCCCGCTCCCCACGAAAGAGGTCGCCGGTTTTCTCGAAGAGCACTGCGGGGCGGACCGCGAGGCGGCACGGAGCGCGGCCGTCCTTTCACAGGGATCGATCGGCGCAGCGCTCGGCCATCTGGACCGCGAGGGCTTTCACGCGGACCAGCGAAGCAGCGCGCTGGACCTGCTCCGGATCGCAACCGGCGGGAAGCGTGCGGAAGCCTTCAAGGCGGCACTCAAATGCGGACCCGCCGGGGCCAGGGGCCTCCTTGACCTGCTGGGCGCGCTGCAGCTGTGGATTCGTGACCTCGGGGCGGCCGGCCTGGGCCAGGACCAGCGGGTGATCAACGCCGATGAACTGCCCTACCTGCGGGATACCGCCGGGCGCCTGAAGCTGACGCCGGAGCGGGTCGCGCGAGCGGTCGATCACGTGGAGCGGGCCCGGATGCTTGCGCTCGGCAACGTGAATCCGCAGCTCTTCGTCGGTACACTTCTTCTGGAACTGGAAGAAACACTAAACAAAGTGGTTTAGCAATGTCGGATTCGGGCATCGCAGACATGCATCGGGCCGCGCGGGCCGCCAGGAGAGCCGGGAAGGACGCGGACACCTCCGACACACGCGAGGCGCTGACCCACCTTGACCCGGACGGCAAGGCGACGATGGTCGACGTGACGGAAAAAGCACACACGGCCCGCCACGCGGTCGCGCACGGCGTGCTCAGGTGCTCGCGGCGTGCTTTCCGGCTTCTCTCCGAGGGCGGCAACCCGAAGGGAGATGTCGAAAGTGTCGCCCGTCTCGCAGGGATCATGGCGGGCAAACGCACGGGCGAACTGATTCCGCTCTGCCACGTGCTTCCCGCGGCCAGCATCGCGGTGGACATCGAACCGGACCCGACTCTGCCCGGCCTGCGGGTCACCGCGACCGCAAGCATCAAGGGACGGACGGGGGTGGAGATGGAGGCGCTGACCGCGGTTTCCGTGACCCTGCTGACCGCCTATGACATGCTCAAGTCCGTCGATCGCGGCATGACGATCGAATCGGTCGAACTGTTGCGAAAATCGGGCGGACGTTCCGGATCCTGGCAGCGCGGCCCGGAGTGACGTTCGACCGCGGCCCTCAATCCTGCGGAGGACTTCGCGTCCGGCCTCCTGCCGCCCGCGGAATCACCAGGACGGTCCCGATCTGTAGCAACCTGGGCTCCACCTCCGGATTCGCCGCGCGGAGGTCCCGCAGCTGGACCCTGTAGTCGCGGGCAATACCCCCAAGCGTTTCACCCGAGTTCACCCGGTGGTGCGTAAACGTCACTCTATCACGCTCCGGAATCGCCGCAAAGCGGGCGTCGAAGCTCGCTCCGGAGCCCAGCGGGACACGGACGGCCGTCTTCGTCCCCGCCGGAGTGAGTCCGAGCACCAGGTGGGGATTCAGCAGCCTCAACTCCTCTTCGCTGCCCCCCGCGGCATCCGCAATCACATCGATCGACGCGGGACCCGTCACGTCTACGACATCGAAGGCCTGCGGCGGCTCCGTGGTGTAGCCCTCGAGGCCGTAGGCGGCCGGATTCCGGGCCACCTGCACGGCCGCAAGATACTTGGGGACGAAATCGCGCGTCTCGAAGGGGAGCCGGTGTCGAATCCGGCGAAAGAACTCATCGCTCTGCGGAAGGCCCGGGCCGTGTTCCGCCAGGATGCGCTGCAGGCGTCCGGGACCTCCGTTGTAGGCGGCAAGAGCAAGGAACCACGATCCGAACTGCTCATGCAGCGCGGCCAGATAGTCCAGCGCCTTTGGCGTCGCGACGTACGGGTCGTAGCGCTGATCCACCAGCGGGCCCACCTCGATCCCGAGCCAGCGGGCCGTGGCGGGCATGAACTGCCAGAGCCCACCCGCGCCGGCCGGCGATTCGGCTCTGGGGTAGTAGCCCGCCTCGATGACAGGCAGGTACCGCAGCGAGGGCGGCAACCCCCGGGCCGCCACGTGGTCGTCGATGTAGTCCTCGTACCTCCCCATGCGTACGAGTGCACGCACAAACGCATCGGGGGCGCGGGTCTGCCAGTAGTCCAGCCACCAGTTGACGCGCCCCACGACCCACTCCTCCTGCACCGAGGGTGAAGTGAGGATGGGGTCGATCGCAATATCGCCGATCCCGAGGGCCCGGGGACGTCCACCAGGCCGGCGAGGGGTCGGGATTTCGGATGTCGGTGCTTCCACGACCACGGGGTCTGGCGCTTCCCGACCGGGAGCGGGAGGCTGTGGCGGCGTGGCGCAGGCCGCTCCCCACGCAAGCAGCAGAATCCAGGGCCCGGCGCGCGAAGCCGGGAGCCCGAGAGTTCGCCGCGCGCGGTCAATGACTGTAGTTCGGCGCCTCACGAGTAATCGTGACGTCGTGGGGATGGGATTCCCGAAGACCGCCGGCCGTGATTCGGACGAAGCGGGCGTCCGCGCGCAGCTCCGCGAGCGAGGCGGCTCCGCAGTAGCCCATACCGCTCTTCAGGCCACCGGCAAGCTGGAATACCGTGTCCGACACAGGTCCCTTGTAGGCGACCCGTGCCTCGATTCCCTCCGGCACCAGCTTTCGGGCGTCCCGGCTGTCCTGGAAGTACCGGTCGCCCGACCCTTCTTCCATCGCGGACAGCGACCCCATGCCGCGCACCGTCTTGAAGCGGCGCCCCTCGAGCAGGAACGCTTCCCCGGGCGACTCCTCCGTGCCCGCGAGAATCGATCCCATCATGACGGTATGAGCACCCGCGGCCAGCGCCTTGACGACGTCGCCCGAGTAGCGCACACCTCCGTCGGCGATCACGGGCACGCGCCCCGCCGCGCCATCGACGGCGTCCATCACGGCGGTCAGCTGGGGAAGACCAACCCCGGTCACGACCCGGGTCGTACAGATGGAACCGGGCCCGACGCCGACCTTGACGGCATCGGCGCCCCGCTCGATCAGCGCCGCCGCACCCTCGGCGGTTCCCACGTTTCCCGCCACCAGATCCTGGTCCGGAAACGCGTTGCGCACCCGAGCGACCGCGTCAAGCACACCCTCCGAGTGGCCGTGCGCGGTGTCGATCACCAGGAAGTCCACCCCGGACTCCACCAGCGCCCGCGCGCGCTCCATGTCCGGTGCACCCGCCCCGATGGCCGCCCCGACGCGCAACCGGCCGTGCTCGTCCTTGCATGCGTCCGGGAACTGGCGGCGCTTGAAGATGTCCTTGACCGTGATCAGCCCTTTCAGCTCCCCTTCCCTGTTCACCACGGGCAGCTTCTCGATGCGGTGGCGGTGCAGGATCTCCTGGGCCCTTTCCAGGTCCGTCCCCACGGGGGCGGTCACCAGGCCCTCCGACGTCATCAGTGCCGCAACCGGGCGGTCCAGGTCGGTCTCGAACTGCAGGTCCCGATTGGTGATGATTCCCACCAGGCGGCCGTCAGGCTCCACGATCGGAACCCCACTGATCGAGAAGCGCGCCATGAGCCGATGCGCGTCGCGCAGCGATGCGCCGGGACCCAGGGTGATGGGGTTCAGGATCATGCCGCTTTCGGAGCGCTTCACGCGATCCACCTCGCGGGCCTGCCGCTCGATGGGCATGTTCTTGTGGATGACTCCGACACCCCCTTCGCGCGCGACGGCGATTGCCATCCGCGCTTCGGTGACGGTATCCATCGCGGCCGATATCAGCGGGACCTGCAGGGAAATGCGCGTGGTGAGGCGGGTCGAGATGTCGGTGTCCTTCGGGTGGACCCGGGAATGACCCGGCACCAGCAGGACATCGTCGAACGTGAGTGCTTCCTTGATCACCGTGCCGCGCGACGGGGCCGTGCGCTCGCTTCCGCTGTCCATCAGCAAAGCTAGGGGCCAGCCAAACCGCTAGTCAACGGTCGTGCGGCGCATCCGGACCAGGTCCGGGACCCGAGTCGTCCGCTGTCGCGGCGGCCCGCTCCGAGCCCTCCTTGTCCGTTGACTCGCCGGTTCGCCCGGAATCCGGGTCCCTGGCCGCTAGGGAGGCTGGCTCCGAGTCCTCCGCGTCCGCCGTGCCGCCCGCAAGCTCCTCCATGAGCTGGCGACCCGCCCTGGCAACGCCGCCGAGGGCACGGTCGGCGGCGGCGACCACCTGGAACGCCTCGCGCAGGTTCGAGGGATTGAAGGAGGAATTGCGGAGTCGGTCCTCAATGCCCTCCGCGAACCGCTGAAGTCCGCTCGGCCCGCTCTCCGCTTCGGCGGAGGCGTAACGGGACTCGAGGAATTCGATGTAGTCCAACACCTGGTAGACCTGCACCTCGGGGAGGCTCTCGATCTTCCGTACGACGCGGGCTCTGAGGACATCGTGCATATTCCTAAGAAGCCGCTGACGGATCATTAACGCAAGCCGGGGTTATTTTCGGGCACATCCCGTGGCCCCGGGCGTCATTCGGCGGCCCCACGGCTTCCCGACGGCCCACGAACGCCTTCGACATGTCAGACACGACCGAATATCGATTCCTCCCGCTGCGCGGCGTTCCCCTCGGCGAGGAATGCGAGGCGCGGTATGACCGCTGGCTCGAATCGCTGGAGGAAGAGCTCTCCGATCCCGGCACCGACCGGTACGAATTCTGCCGGAGGGTGCTGGAGGAGATCTACTTCCCCGGTGGCCTCGAGGCCGCCAGCCCGATTCTCCGCGATCAGATGGACCCGCGCAACGTCACGCTGGAGCCTGAGTACTATGTCGACACCGATCTCGGCCGGTACGATCGCGTGAAGCCGCTGATCTGGCTCTGGGAGATGTTCGACAAGAGCCTGCTGGGAGAAAACGTGCACCTGGGCGTGAAGTTCCGCCGCATGCTCGCCAAGCGCATCTTCGCCCGGTGCGGGAAGAACTTCAAGGCCTTCCACTTCGTGAAACTCTCGTTCGGCTACGGGATCGAGGTCGGGGACGATGTCGTCGTGCACCGGCACGTCCTCCTCGACGACCGGGGCGGGATCCGGATCGGGAGCCGGGTGTCCATCTCCGACTACGCGAACGTCTACTCGCACAGTCATCACATCTGCGAGCCGCGCGACGTGCGCACCCCGCGCACCGTGATCGGCGACGGCGTGCGCATCGCCTATCACGCCACGGTGCTCGCCGGCACGAACCTGGCGCCCAATTCGATGGTTGGCGCACACGCGCTCGTCACCAGGGACACCGAACCCGACACGGTCCACGTGGGAATACCCGCCAAACCGGTGACGCGCAAGCCGAAGCGAAAGCGCCGTCCGCCCACACCGGACCCGCTTGGCGAGGGGTAGCCGCGCAAGCGCCCGGACACGCCGGTTTCGTTAGGCCTCCTTCGCCTCGTAACGCTTCTTCAGACCCTCCACCACCGCGGGGTCCGCCAGGGTCGTCGTGTCGCCCAGCGCCCGGCCGGCCGCAATGTCGCCGAGGAGCCTCCGCATGATCTTGCCGGACCGCGTCTTGGGGAGGTCGGCGGCGAACAGGATGTCCTCCGGCCGGGCAATGGGTCCGATGGCCGCCGCCACGTGCGCCCGCAACTCCACCGCCAGGGCATCGCCCGCCTCGAACTCTTGCATGAGTGTGACGAATGCGGCGATCGCCTGACCCTTCACCGCGTGCTCCTTGCCCACCACCGCGGCCTCCGCGACCGCGGGATGTTCGACCAGCGCGCTCTCGACCTCCATGGTGCCGATCCGGTGTCCCGCAACGTTCAGGACGTCGTCGACCCTCCCGAGGATCCACAGATAGCCGTCCTCGTCCACCTTGGCGCCGTCTCCCGGGAAATACACCCCGTCCCACTTGGACCAGTAGGTCTCGCGGTAGCGTTCGTCGTCGCCCCAGATCGTCCTGAGCATCGACGGCCATGGCCGCGTGACGGCCAGGTATCCCGCATCGACCTGTTCCCCCGCGTCGTTCAGCAGCGTGGCCTGAATGCCCGGAAAGGGACGGCATGCGCTTCCGGGACGGGTGTGCGTGACACCGGGAAGCGGGGTGATCATGATCCCGCCGGTCTCCGTCTGCCACCACGTGTCGACGATTGGACAGCGCTCGCCGCCGATCACCCGGTGGTACCACATCCAGGCCTCCGGATTGATCGATTCTCCCACCGTACCGAGGAGGCGCAGGCGTTGGAGATCGTGTCTTGCGGGCCACGTTTCTCCCCACTGCATGAACGCCCGGATCGCCGTGGGTGCCGTGTAGAAGACGGTGACGCCGTACGATTCGCACATCTTCCAGAACCTGCTCTTGTCGGGCCAGTCGGGGGCGCCTTCATACATGACCACCGTCGCTCCGGCGGCCAGCGGCCCGTAAACGATGTAGCTGTGCCCCGTCACCCAGCCGACATCGGCCGTGCACCAGTAGATGTCGTCTTCCCTGAGGTCGAACACGGTCCGCGTCGTCGCGTGCACCTGGGTGAGGTATCCGCCGGTCGTGTGAACGACGCCCTTGGGCTTCCCCGTGGTGCCCGACGTGTAGAGGATGAAGAGGAGGTCTTCGGCGTCCATGACCTCGGGTTCACAGGCCGCGTCGACGCCGGCGGCGAGATCGTGATACCAGTGATCGCGGCCGGGGGTCATGGCGGCGCGAAGGCGGATGTCCGTCCCGCCGCGAGCGACGACCACCACGTGCTCGATGCAGGCGCAACGCGCCACTGCCCTGTCCGCATTGTCCTTCAGTGGCACGACGGAGCCGCGCCGGTATCCGCCGTCCGCGGTGACGAGCACCCTGGCCTCGGCATCGTTGATCCGGTCCGCGAGCGAGTGCGGGCTGAATCCACCGAAGACCACCGAGTGGGCCGCCCCGATCCTCGCGCACGCAAGCATGGCGAAGGCGGCCTCCGGGATCATGGGGAGATAGATTGCGACCCGGTCGCCTTTCTTCACCCCCAATCCCCTGAGCACGTTGGCGAAACGCCGCACCTCGCTGGCCAGCTCCGCGTAGGTGAAGGTCCTTCTGTCCCCCGGCTCGCCCTCCCAGACCAGTGCGGGCTTGTTGCGCCGGGGGCCGTCGAGGTGACGGTCGACGCAATTGTGGCAAACGTTGAGCTTTCCACCGGCAAACCAGCGCGCGTGCGGCGGATTCCACTCGAGGACCCTGTCCCATTTCCGGAACCAGTCGAGTTCCTCGGCCCAGTCGGCCCAGAAGTCCTCGAAAGCCTCCGCCTCGTCGTAGATGGAGTCATCGGACACCACAGCCGCCGCCGCAAAGTCCTCAGGCGGTGCGAACAGCCGCTTTTCGGTGAGCAGCGCGTCGAGAGCGGCACGATCCTGTTTCATGCGCGGGTCTCCTGAACGGGTTGTCGTCGGACCGGAAGGGTTGCAACCGGTCGGCTGGCCGGACGCGCGGCGCAGCGGCACACGCATCCCGAACGCCCGGCGTCCGAGTATGGAAGACGATTCGCGAACCGGCAACCCGTTGACACCGTGCCACGGGCCGCACATGCTAGTGAGAGCGCTCGCGCCGGTTCCATCGAGGAGGCAGGAACGTGCCCCAGGTCAGTTCATCCGTGTCCGCGGATCGCCTCAGGGAGACCCTGGAGGCGCACGGGCACCGGTTCACGGAACAAAGAGGGGCCGTCTACGGGTTTCTCTCGGGCACCGACACGCATCCGACGGCCGAAGACGTGTTCAACGGCGTTCGCGAGCTGATCCCCGCGATTTCGCTCGCAACCGTCTACAAGAACCTGGAAACCCTCGTCGGATGCGGAATGGCGCTGAAGCTGACCTACTCTGACGGCTCAGCCCGATACGACGGACGAACGGATCCCCACCACCACGCAAGATGTACGCAATGCGGCACGGTTAGGGACGTTCCCGGGAGCCTTCCACGTGATCTGGTGGCCGGGCCGGGAGCCTGTGCCGATTTTCACGTGACGGGATACCGGCTGGAGTTGACGGGCTATTGCGCCGATTGCGCCTGAGCCCACCTGTTACAAAGCAGAGGCAGGCATCCCCGCCCGGCCCAAAGCCGAGCGCAGCCGCCGCCGCAGTTCCACACCCGACATCGTCGCCAGCGTTCGCTCCGCCGTTCGGGTCGAGTTCCAGCGAACGTCGGTCAAGGCCACGGGATCGCCACCCTGGTCGCCGGCCCGCTCCATCGCGAGGTAGAAGGCCCCCTTGTAGTCCCCGCCTTCCGCGCGGGCAACGAACCCCACCCAGGTGTCGCCGCTGTCGTCAACGAACTGTCGCACGCAATACCTCGCTGAACGTGTTGGAAAAGCCCGGACCAATATAACGCGGGCACCGGCAATCCGTGGAGCACTCCCGCGCCCTCCCCGAGGCCGCTAATCGGCGTCGCCGGATCCCAGCCTGTTCCTGTGCCTCACCTCGGGAAACTCGTAGTACAACACCCCTTCAGCGGTAATCTCCGAGCGCACCCGGAAGCCGTCATCCATCGCCACCAGGATTTTCTCCGCAGCGGGAATGGTGAGGTCCAGGTCCGCCGCCACGTCGGTGACGGTGAGCACCCCCCCACGCCGGGTGGCCAGCATCAGGACCTTGCGGTTGAGGGCGTTCAGCACCGATTCGCGCCGCTGCTGAAGCGCCTTCCAGCCCCACAGGAAGAGCCCCGAGCCCGTCATGCCGAACAGGGAGCCGATGACGACGGGCTCAAAGACGCTCGTGGAAATGCCCGCCGTGATCATGATGGTTGCGAGCACGGCCAGCGTTCCCCCGAATATGCGCCTGCCGATTCCGCTGGGCGGCAACGGCGCCTCCGGTGCGGGCGCCACCGACGTGGACCGGGTTCTGACGGGCGCGAGCCCCTCCGTAGCGAGTCCTTCGCCCGGCTCCCGGCTGTGTTCCCAGCCCAGCCCACAGTTGGGACAGACGCGGCGACGGCGGCGAAGGGCGTAGTAGACCACGCCGCCCACGCCGTAGGTGAACACGCTGAGGCCGACCAGCAATCCCACGTGACTGGCCTTGCGGAAGTACGAGATGCCGTCGCCGCGGTAGGCACACCTTGGACACTGGCGGACGTGCCGTTGCGACACGGGGACCCTGGACGCGACCGCGGCGCCGCAGGTCGGGCACCGCGCCTCGCCAGCGCCCAGGGTCTCGCCACAGGTCGAACACCGCATCAGGTCCATGATCCCTTCGCGGGGACGGGTACGGGCAACCATTCTGCGCCCACGGAACACCTCTTCCATACGAAACCGCACCCGCCAGGATTCACTCCGGCAGGCGGCGGTCGGTCCACGTTGATGAATCAGATTACATTCACTGCAGTTTCGCGTAAACCACGATAAAGACCCGAATCGATGACCGCATCCGGTATCTCCCGTGCTGGCACGCTCTTTACCCTTTTCGTCCTCTTCGCCGGCAATCCGGTCCAGGGCCAGTCCATTCCGTCTTCCTACCGCTACATCGAGCACGGCCAGGAGGCGTCCGCACTCTGGGGCACCCTCTACCTTTCCCCGGGATCGCTCGATCTGGGGCCCAAATCGGCGTCGTTCCTCGGTGGCCGGTACGTGGTCGAAGCCAGCGGTCCGCTGTTTATCGAGGGAATGCTCACCTATCTGCCGACCACCCGGGACGTGATCGATCCACGCAGAGCCGAAGGAGACCGCTCGATCGGAGAGACCGACGTGCACCTGTTCATGCTGGACGCGCGCCTGGGCTTCAGCCTGACCGGGCGCCGCACCTGGAACAGGATCAGCCCACACCTGTTCTTGGGCGGCGGCATCGCCTACGACGCCGCGAGCCTGAGCGGGCTGGAGGAGGTCCTGCTCCCGGAGGACGTCTTCGACTTCGGCACCGCGTTCACGGCCAGCGCCGGCACCGGAATCAAGCTTGCGATCTCGTCCAGGCTCATGCTTCGGGCCGACGGCAGCCTGAAGCTGTGGCAGCTGACAACTCCCTCCGGCTTTGACGACGGCACCAAGGATCTGGGCTCCATCGAGCAGAGCGAATGGGCCAGCGGATACGGGGTGTCGGTCAGCCTGGCGCTGCGCTTCTGACCGACCGCCGAATGGGTGAGTTCGAGAGCCTCCCGGCCGATTGGCTGTCATACGAGGACGCGCTTTCACACGTCCTGAACGAAGCCTCGCCGATGCCGACGGCGCACGTGCGGACGTGGAACGCCACCGGGCGATCCCTGGCCGAGCCTATCCGGGCCCGTGCGCATCTTCCCGCCTGGCCCAACAGTGCGATGGACGGCTTCGCCGCGCGCAGCGAGGACCTGACCGCCGCACCCACACCGATCGCCATGCCCGTGGCGGGAGCGTCCTACCCCGGCTCCGTGCCCCTGGAAGACGTCCCGCGCGGGGCCGTGGTGCGGATCATGACGGGTGGAGCCGTTCCACAGGGCTTCGACACGGTGATCCGGGTCGAGCACACCGACGGCGAGGAGTCCCCGGGATGGGTGGTCATCCGCCGCACCGACGACCTGGGCAAGCACGTGCGCGGCGCGGGCAATGACATGACCGTCGGCGAAGAGACCGTCCCGGCCGGGACGATCGTGCATTCGGGCTCGGTGGCGGTGATCCTTGCCAGCGGGCACGACCCGGTGACCGTATACCGGCGGCCCCGGGTCGGAGTGCTCTCCAGCGGAGACGAGCTGGTGGGCCCGGACCGGTTCGACCGCGTGATCGAAGGCCGGGCGGTGCCCGACACGAACCGGGCGATGATCGCCGCAGGTGTGCGCGAGGCCGGCGGCGTTCCCGTCGATCTGGGCGTGGCCGACGACGATCCCGAGTCGCTGCGCGACCGTTTGGCTTCCGTGCCGGATGTCGACGTGCTGGTAACCACCGGGGGCGCGTCGATGGGAGAGAGGGACCTGCTGAAGCGCATCCTGCTGGACATGCCGTTCCGCCTCGGCTTCTGGCGGGCCCGGGTGCGGCCGGGCAGCCCCATCTCGTTCGGGCACCTGCGGCGCGAGGGCCGCGATCTGCCGGTCTTCGGACTTCCCGGGAATCCGGCATCGGCATTCGTGACCTTTCATGTCTTCGTCGTCCCCTACGTGCGGGCTTGCCTGGGGTCGCCCCACCCGCGCGGGACGGCGGTGGCCGTGCGCACGGAGGCGGCGCTCGCCTCTCCGGAGCAGCTGACCCAGTTCTACCGCGTGACTCTGCACGGTCCCGAACGTGGCGGGCGGTCCCGGTGGGCACGTTGCGCGCTGACGGGACCCCAGGGGAGCGGGCTCGTCCGTTCCCTCCGGGACGCCGAGGGGCTGGCCATCGTGCCCGAGGGCGTGGCACGGATCCGGAAGAACGACCCCGTTGCGGTGATGCTGCTCCCCGGTGCCCGATGAAACGCACCCTGGCCGCACTCATGGCCCTCGTGTCGATGTCGTGTCAGACGCCCCAGTGGCCGGTCCAGGGTGCCCTGCGGTCCCCGTACGGGGTGCGGATGGAGGGCGTCGTGGGCGACCTTCATCGCGGTGTGGACATCGCGGCCGCACACGGGACTCCGGTTCGGCCGGTCCTGTCCGGCCGGGTCCGCTTTGCGGGCACCATGAGCGGCTATGGTCGAGTGATCTGGCTGGACCACCGGGATGAGGTGATCACGGTGTACGGCCACCTCTCCGAAATCTCGGTCGAGGTGGGGCAGGAGGTGTCCAAGGCGACGGTGATCGGCTTGACGGGGCAATCCGGGAACGCGGCCGGCCCGCACCTCCACCTGGAGATCTGGCGATGGGGCCGCGAGGTGGATCCGGTGGCGATGCTCGGCCGGCCCCCCGGAAGCTGAACGCAACGCAGGACCGGTGCGGTGCCCCGGACGCGGCACGGCCCGACGCATCCGCGAGCCGGTGCCGGACGGGCTTCGTCCGCGGACAGCCGGCTTCCCGCGGCTAGCCTTCGCGCAGCTCGCGAATTGCCGCCGCCAACGTCGGGACGACCTCGAAGGCGTCACCTACGATTCCGTAGTCGGCGACGCCGAAGATCGGCGCGTCGGCATCGCGGTTCACGGCCACGATCACTCCCGAGGTGCGCATCCCGGCGAGGTGCTGAATCGCGCCCGAGATCGCGACCGCGAAGTAGAGTTTGGGAGTGACGGTCTTCCCCGTCTGGCCCACCTGTTCGGAGTGCGGGCGCCAGCCGGCATCGACTACCGCGCGCGAAGCGCCCAGCGCGGCGGATTCGCCGAGCGCGTCCCTGAGGCCCTCGACCACATGCCAGTTTTCCGGACCCTTGAGGCCACGTCCCCCCGAGACGACGACCGTGGCTTCGCTGACATCCACGGATGCGCCGCGGGACGCCTCGAAGCCGACAACCCGGTAGCCCGAAGGCCGATCCGACGTGTCCGCGGCGACCGTCTCCAGCGTCGCGTCGCGCGGAGACTCGGCCGTGGGGAAGACGTTGGGCCGGATCGAAAGCAGTGCCGGCGCGGAAAGTGGCCGTACCTGTGCCAGCGCCTTGCCGGCGAAGACGGGGCGCGTGACCAGGATGCCGCCCGCGTCGACCGCAACGTCCGTAACGTCCGTGAGCAGCGACGTTCCCAGCTTCGCGGCGACCCGGGGCGCAAGGTCCTTGCCCGACGCGGTGGCCGCGATGATCACCGCCGCATAGTCTCCCGCGCGGATCCGGCTCGCCAGCGCGGCGGCCCAGGCGTCGACCTGGCCGGGCCGCAGATCGCCATCGACCAGCCGCACGATCCGATCGGCGCCGAAGGACGCGAGCTCGTCGCCGGGCGCACCCGTGACGGCCACCTCAACCCCGCAGCCCAGTTCGTCGGCCATTTTGCGGGCGGCCGCAACCACTTCCCGCGACACCCCCGCCAGCGCCTCAGATTTCGTTTCGGCTACCGCAAGCACGTCCGCCATCAGAGGACCTTCGCCTCCTCGCGCAGAAGTCGCACCAGTTCGGGGACCGCCTCGGGTCCCTCACCCACGATCCGCCCTTCAGGCCGCTCGGACGGATAGCGCAGCTCCTGGACCGCAAGGCCCGACTCCACGTCCGGAGCCGCCTTCTCCGTCAGCGGCTTCCGCTTCGCCATCATGATCCCGCGCAGAGACGCATAGCGCGGTTCGTACCTGCCCTTGGTGATCGTCGCCACGGCCGGGAGGTCCATCTCCACGACCTCCTGTCCCCCCTCCACCGCCCTGCGACAGGTCGCCACCCCACCGGCAATGTCGACCGCCGTGACCGAGGTCGCACAGGGCCGCTTCAGCAGTTCCGCGACCATGGGACCCACCTGCTGCTGATCGTCGTCCACCGCCTTGATCCCGAAGAGTACCAGCCCCGCGTCGCCATCCTTCAGTTCGGAGGCAAGCACCCGCGCGGTCGCCCACCCGTCCATCGATGGATGGCCCCTCAGGAGCACTGCCCGGTGGGCCCCCAGCGCGAGGCCCGCGCGGAGCGACTCGCTGATCGCCTCGTCACCGTAGCTGAGCAATGTGACTTCCCCGGCACCCGCTTGCTCGACCAGCTGGAGTGCGGCCTCGACCGCGAATTCATCGTAGGGACTGAGCACGTATTTCACGCCGTCCCGCGAGATGTCCTTCCCGTCGTCGGTGATCCGGATGCGGGTTTCGGTATCGGGAACCCGCTTGACGCATACCGTGATGTTCACGCTTCCTCGCTGCCGTGCGTCACTGGAGGGACGTCCCCACGAGCGCAAAGCACACCGTTGCAGCGGCCCCGCCGGCGAGCGCATAGGGCAGCTGGGTACGCACGTGGTCGACATGGTCCGTCGCCGCGGCCATCGACGAGATGATCGTGGTGTCGCTGATCGGCGAACAGTGATCGCCGAAGATCCCCCCGGAGAGGGCCGCCGCCAGGAACGGAGCCAGGTCCAGGCCGAGACCGGCGGCAGCCGGGACGATGATCGGGATCATGATCGCGAACGTCCCCCAACTCGACCCGATCGAAAACGCGATCGCGGACGCGACCAGGAAGACAAGGGGGAGAAAGACCCCGGGTGACAGAACCCCCTGGGCCACTGAGGCAACGTAGTCACCGGTCCCCAGTACTCTCGTCACGCTGCCCAGCGCCAGCGCCAGGAGGAGGATTACCGCAAGCGGTATCAGGCCGCCGGCGCCGCGTAGCGCGATCCGGGTCAGTTCGTCCAGGGTATACGCCCTTTGCAACAACAACAGGATCCACGCCACCGCCAGGGCGGCCAGAGAAGCCCACAGGACCGACGTCGAACCGTTTCCGGCCGCCAGGTTGCCGTCTCCGGTCACCCACAGGCCGACCGGCATCATTGCGACCAGCACCACAACCGGCACGACCATGTTGAGGGCTCGGGGCGCGATCGGCGGTTCGACGTTCTGTCCGAGCACCTCCTCGTCCATCATCGGGGTGGCTCCGGGCCAGAGGATTTCGCCCTTCCCCGCGCGGGCTTCCGCACGCTTCATCGGACCCCAGTCCATTCGGAAGAGCACCACCGCCAGTGCGAGGGCCACGGCCGCAAACGAGTAGAAGTTGAACAGGATCGACCGCAGGAACACGGACAGGGCTTCGGTCTGGGGGACGCCCGCTTCGGCGAGCAGGCGCAGGTTGGTCGCGCCCCACGCGTTCAACGGTATGAGGATGCAGATCGGCGCGCTGGTGGAATCGATCAGGTAGGCCAGCTTCTCGCGGGAATGGCGATAGCGGTCGAAGAGTGGCCGGGCCACGGATCCGGCGACGAGCACGGTAATGTTCGACTCGATAAAGATGACCACGCCGATCACCCAGGCCAGCAACTGCGCCCTGCGGCCGCTGGTAACCCAGCGTTTGTGTTCCAGCCAGCCCACGAAGCCCGCAACGCCACCCGACGATCCGACCGTCGAAATCAGGGCGCCCATCACAAGCGTGAACATGATGACCTGCGCGTTTCCGGGATCCCCCAACACGCCGACGGTGGATTCCACGGTATCCATCAGGCCGGCACCGAAATCCCAGCCCGCAAGGATGGACCACGCGAGCCAGAGTCCTCCCGCGAGCGACAGGTATACCTGACGGGTCCAGATCGCCAGACCGATCGCAAGCAGGGGCGGCAACACGGAAACCCAGGTGGGATCGTTCATGTCGGTCACTCCGCGGATGGCGATCGTCGGAGCACAATCACGTCGGACCCGATCGCCGGAGCCGCTGGAAGCAGGAAGTCCACGTGGAGTCGGTCAGCCCATAAACTACCATCTCGGCGCCTTCACCGCCGGATGCCCCCGGACAAAGAACCGGAGGGGCCAATCCTCGGCGCGGGAAACCCCGATACGGCCTGAGCTGCCGACATCGGCGTCCGACACGGGTGCGCCCTTCACGAGCTGGACGGGTGGCCGGGCAAGGTCGTGGTAGTTGTGCCGCAGCGTGATCCCAAGCGCCTGGGCGAGCCGCCCCGGCCCGTTGCACAGATCGCCGGCCCGTCCGCGCCGCTCGGCCATGGCGTCCAGGCCCGTGGAGGGCTCGAGGGCCCGCACGAGAACCGCGACCGGATCACCCGCTTCGCCGGTCACCACGTTCAGGCAGTGATGTATCCCGTAGGAGACGTATACGTACAGCGTGCCGAGGCCTGCGAACATGGCGTCGTTTCGCGGCGTGCGTCCCTTGGAGGCGTGCGCGTGCGAGGCCGGATCTTTCAGTCCGAGATAGGCCTCGGTCTCCACGATCACGCCGCCGGTCTCCACGCCGTCCAGCGTCGAGACCAGGGTACAGCCGAGCAGCCGTCGAGCCGCCGCGACGGTGTCGCCGGCAAGGTACCCCCAGTGGCGGGGCACGACGCGCCGACTGTCAGCGCTGGTGGCCCGCGCCTTCACGGGTACGGCGCCCGCGACGGAATAACCCCATCAGACCCGACCGCGCCGGCTTGCCGTCGCCGGAAGCGCCTTTCTCGCCATCGACGGTCGCCCCTGCCCGATCCGAACCGCCGGACGGCGCGTCCTGCGATCCCTGCGCCGCGCGTCCGGACGACCGGGCCGTGGAAGCCTGTACGGCCGCCGCTCCCGTCGCCTTGCCGGGGTTCCGGCCGGACGCTGGGGAGGTGTTCCCCGACTGTTTGGACGCGTCTGCCGCCCTCGACCGTGCCAAAGCGGCGCTCTTCCGCTTGTAGTCCTCCTCCCAGGCGGCCCTGACGCTGCTGGCGCGAGCACCAACCGCCTTCCCTATGCGGTCCGGATGGCGGTGCAGAACGGCAAAGACCTCGGCGCCGAAAGCGTCGACGAGCCGCTCGGCCGTCTTGACCCCCACGCCCTTGTACCGGTTGGCGAGATAGCTCTGGATGGATCCCTCGGTCACCGGAAGCCCCAAAGCCCTCGGATCGAAGGGCATGGCGGCCGACTTCCGCCGAGGCTCCACCAACGCGATGGCGAAGCTGCCGTCCTTGGCGCGCTCAAGCCTGACAGCGCCCTGTTTCTCGGCGAAGCCCAGGAACTTGCTGAATTTGCCGAATCCATGCGCCGACTCGGAGAAGCTCCTGTCGATTGCCAGCATCCGGCGCTTGACGTCGGAGTCGCGGACACGACCCTTTTGCTTGCCGCCGACATCCACCACGGCTCGCTTCAGAAGATCCAGCGCGGGGGCCGGGTCCTTTACGGGGCGGCCCGGCTGCGGCGCGGCAGGCTCCCGCACCGCCTGGGCCGGGGGACCCCCTCCGCGCGATTCGGCACCCCGGCCTCCCCGGCCGGCCGGCCGGCGCGCCTGAGGCGACCGCCTCGCTCGCTTGCGGCGCTCTTCCCCGTTTCCGGCCGTGCCCCTCGGCTTTTCGACCGTTCCCTTCGCCGCCGAGGCATCTCCGGAGGGGGCGATGTGGTACTGGCCATTCTCCCCTCGCTCAATGTTCAGCAGACCTCTGTTCGCCGCCTCCATGAGGAATTTGGAGAACTTCTTGAATCCCAGGTTTCGCTCGTCGAACGAGGGCGACACCTCCATGATGACCTGCTTCAGGCGGTCGGAGCGCATCACGTCACCGCGAGAGACCATCTGCGCGACCGCTTCTTCCACGCACTGCCAGGCGTCGGGTGCGCCCGTCGTGTGCTCGGAAGTGCGGCTGAGGCCCGTAAGCGCCGTGTACGAGTAGTACTCGTCGCAGTTCTGAACGAGGATGTCCGAACTGGACTCCTGGATCCCGATCCCGATCACGTACTTCCCGTACTCCTTCAGCTTGAGGACCAGGCTGGAAAAGTCCGAATCGCCCGTCAGCAGGATGAAGGTGCCGATCTCGGGCCGGATGAAGACAAGTTCGATGCCGTCGATCGCCATCCGGATGTCGGTCGCGTTCTTCTTCGAGCTGCCGTAGGCGGGCGCGAAGATGAGGTCGATCGAGGCTTCCGAAAGAGGCACGATGTACTGGGGATACCGGCGCCAGTCGGCATAGGCCCGCTGGACCGTCACCTTCCCCTTGATGATGTCCGAGTCCAGGAGGTTCTTCAGTTCCTTGGCCAGATCGCTGCGCATGCCCATCGTGACGTTGTCGAAGTCGATGAGCAGCGCTGCATTGGGAGCCTCCCGGGCAACCGGCTGACCCGGGTCGGCATGAGGGGCTTTCATGTACGGATTCCGCATCCTCAGTCTGTCGTCAAGCGTGGTTTCGCGATCGCCTTCGGCTGGCCGGTCGGTCCGGATGACACTCGCCGAGCCAACTCCTGCCGCCAAACGCTGCCGGAGGCGGTACGCGGAAAGTCGTCCATGAAACTAACAGAGTCGGGCACCTTGTACGCCGAGAGCGTCGCCGCGCACCACTCCCTCACCCCCTTTTCCGAAACCACACCGCCTTCGACGCGGATCACACACGCGCAGATCGCCTCCCCCAGGATTTCGTCCGATACACCGACTACCACTGCTCGTGCAATGGCGGGATGAGCCAGCAGCCGATCCTCCAGTTCCCTTGGATACACATTGAATCCGCCGCGGATCATCACGTCTTCCCTGCGTCCGATCAGGTGGAGGCACCCCTCATCGTCCAGCATTCCCAGGTCGCCCGTCTTCAGGAATCCGTCCTCGTCAAACGACGCGGCCGTCTCTTGCGGCTGGCGGTGGTACCCGCACATCACGCCCGGTCCCCGTACCCGGATTTCCCCGACACTTTCGCCGGGGAGCGGCGTGCCGTCGTCCTCGGTCACTCGTACAACCGTGCCCTCCAGGGGACGCCCCACCGTGAACCACCGCGTCGCGGGCGCTTCCTGATGGCGCCCGATAGCGAGGGTGGATGCCGCTTCGGTCAGCGAATACGCGATGATCAAGGGCACGCCGAAGAACTCCTCCACGCGGCGGGCAAACGACTCGCGAACCGGTGCACCGGCCACGACGCACAGCCTGAGGGAGTCGGGGGCCGGCGAGGGATCGTCGATGTCCCCAAGCGCGGCGGCGAAGAGAGTGGGAACCGCGCTGAGCACCGTCGCGCCATGGCGCTTCGCCAATGCGAACGTCTCGGCCGGGTCGGGGTCATCCTGCAGAGTCAGACTGGCTCCCTCGAGGGCCGTGCCCAGGAGCCCGGGACCGAGACCGAAGGCGTGATGCAAGGCACCGACTCCGGCCACTACGTCACTGGCGCTCATCCCCGTTGCGGCGGTTGTGCCGGCCGCTGCGTAGAGCAGGTTGCCGTGCGACAGTTCCACCCCCTTCGGCTTGCCCGTCGTTCCGAACGTGTACACGGTCGCAAAGGGCGTCCGCGGGTCGACCTCCCGGGCCACGAAGTCACGTCCCCGCCCCGGCGACACAAGGTCTTCCCACTGGAAGATCCGGTCGTCGTACCAAAGGTCCTCCTCACCCACGGTGACCACATGGCGCAGTCCCGGCAGCTCGTTGAGCAGGTCCTCGAAGAGTTGGAGGTAGTCGATCCCGTATGCATCCTCCGCCGAGACGGCACAAACCGCACCCGAATGCCGCAGCATGTAACGGAGATCCGGCAACGTAAGCCCGGGATCCAGCGGCACGACTCGAGCCCCCAGCTTTGCTGCGGCAAACACCGCAACCGCGAATTCGGGCCACGCCGGAAGCAGCAAAGCCACCGGGTCGCCCCTGCCGATACCCAGATTCTGCAACGAAGCGGCAAGAGACAGCGCCTGTGCCTCGACCTCCCCGTACGACCACGTTGCCTCACCGAAATGGAGGAACGGCGACCCCGGGGCGTCCGCTGCACGCCGGGCCAGGACCGAAGAGACCGAGAGGTGCGGTAATCCTTCAAGCAAGATTGTGAACCCTCTCTTCACCAGCATCATGACAGCGCCGATCGTCAACGCTCGCCGCTCGCGGCGGCCCGGTCAAATGCCGCACGCCGGAGACGGACCTGCGGCTCACCGCCACTTCTCCATCATCGTCACAAACTCATCGACTGCAACCGGGATGGTGACCTCGCTCCCACTTCCCGCGCGTCCCACTTCCTCCAACCGGACCAGGTGCACGACTCCCGACCGCGTCTTCTTGTCGCTCATCATCAGTTCGGCGAGCCGCTGCGGCCGCTTCAGACCGTCATGGGTGTCGGGCAGCCCGAAGGCGCGCACCAGACGCCGGATGCGATCGGCCGTGCCCCCGGCCGTGACGGACAGCTCCTCTCCGACTCGTGCTTCCGCCACCATCCCTACGGCCACCGCGTGGCCATGTGACAGCCGGTAGCCCGAGTCGGCCTCGAGCGCGTGGCCCACGGTATGGCCGAAGTTGAGGATCTGGCGGCGGCCGGCCTCAAATTCGTCGGCCGAAACGACCCCGGCCTTGATCTCGACCGAACGGACCACCGCGCGCTCCACATCGTCGCCGCGGCCATCCAGCAGCGACGCGGCGCGGCTCGCAAGCCATTGTCCATAGTCCGCGTCCACGATGACGCCGTGCTTGACCGCCTCCGCATATCCCTCCGCCCTGGCACCACGCCCGAGCGTAGCAAGGAATCCGGGATCCGCCAGAACCATTTCGGGCGCGTGGAACGCCCCGACGAGGTTCTTGCCCAGCGGGTGGTCGACGCCGGTCTTTCCCCCGACGGAGGCGTCGATCATTGCCAGGGTGGTGGTCGGAACCTGGATGAAGGGGATCCCGCGCAGATACGTGGCGGCAATGAAGCCCGCGACATCGCCGACCACCCCGCCTCCGAGCGACACGATGCAACTGTCCCGTCCCAGGCGGGCCTCAAGGAGCGAATCGGTGAGATCCACCCACGTTTCCCGGGTCTTGTGGGCTTCTCCGGCCGGAAAGGAGACAGCCACAACGTCCATTCCGGCCGACGCCAAGTGTGCCTGCACCTTGCGGCCCCAAAGCCTCTTCACGTTGTGGTCGGTGATCAGAGCGCATCGACCCGATGGCGCCGCCTCGGCCACCGCCGAATCAAGAAGCCGGCGCACTCCCGCACCCACGCACACGCGGTAGTCGCCAAACGCGGAACGAACGGACACTTCGCTGTGCTTTACCAGTGACCGCTCCAATTGCCTGACAAAACCGCGGATGGCTTCACAGATGAAGCATCATCGTCGGTCGGCGCCCGGTCAACCCGTGCGGGGGCCTGGGGAGCCGGTCAGGGATCGGTCCGCGACCGACAGGGTACGGCGCCCGGCGGAGCCATCCGCGACGATCGAAATGGTGATAGATTGGAGCGGGCGGGCCCGGTCTCGAAACCGGCCGAAGGCGGCAGTGGCGACGGGCGAAACCGGAATACGCGCGGGTGCGTCCGGGGTGGAGATTCGTACGGTCGGGAGGAGTGACAAGCGTGCTTCGTGGAGTCTTGAAGAGGATTCGGGACATCCCTCGGATCGTCTGGCTCGTGGGACTGTTTCTGGGCGCCGGCGGTCTTGGACTCGCCGCGGGCAGTTGGCGGAACCTTTGCGCCGATTGTCCCTCGATCGCCCAGATCTACACCTACGAGCCGCAGCAGACATCCAAGGTTTTCGCGCGCGATTCGACACTGATAAGCGAAATCGGCCTGCAGCGACGCACCCCGGTGTCGCTGGCCAGCCTTCCGGCGCACGTTCCCCAGGCGTTCATCGCGATCGAGGATCGTCGATTCTACTCGCACGGCGGTCTCGACTGGAGGGGAATAGCCCGGGCGGGTCTGCAGGCGATAAGGAACCTGTCGCTGTCCGGTGCCGGCGGCAGCACGATCACGCAGCAGCTGGCGCGCCACATGTTCACGGATCGCATCGGCTTCGAGAAGCGGGTGTTGCGCAAGCTCAAGGAGTGGCAGGTCGCGCTGGCGTTGGAAGAGGCGTATACCAAGGACCAGATCATCGAGGCATACATGAACCAGATCGGGTATGCCCATGGCTGGTATGGACTTCAGACTGCATCGCGAAACTACTTCGGCAAGAACGCCATCGACATGAACCCGGCGGAGGCCGCTCTGCTGGCGGCGATCGCCAACCTGCCGGAGGTCTATAGTCCCTTCAATAACCACGACGCCGGGCTGCGACGGCGCAACCTCGTTCTGGATCTGATGACGCGCGAGGGCTACCTCACCGGGGAAGAGGCGGAGCTCTGGAAGGCCGAGCCCCTCCCCACCGAGCGGGCCCGCAACGTGCAGGTGCAGGCGCCGTATTTCGTGGAATGGGTGCGGGGGATTCTCGCCGACCGGTTCGGAGGCAAGCTCTACACGGGGGGGCTGAGAATCTACACGACTCTCGATCTCGAGATGCAGGCGGCGGCCCGGGCAGCAATGGAAAACGGCTGGGACCGGATCGAGCAGCGGCCCGGATTCGCCCACACGACCTATCGGGAATTCTCCGAGAAGACGGACGGGGCGGACGTTCCGGAGATCCCCTACGTACAGGGAATGTTCATCGCCGCCGACCCTGCTACGGGTCATGTCCGCGCGATGATCGGTGGGCGGGACTTCGTGCATTCCAAGTTCAACCGCGCGATCCAGGCAAGACGGCAGGCCGGGTCGTCCTTCAAGCCGTTCGTCTACACCGCGGCGCTGGAAAGCGGCATCCCGGCCTCGGAGGTCTTCACGGACGGTCCGGTCGTCCTTGACCAGGTCGACGGAACGACGTGGGCGCCCAGCAACTACGAACCGGAATTCCTCGGGTCCATCACCATGCGCGAGGCCATGAGCAAGTCGATCAACATGGTCGCCATCAAGGTCGGCAGACAGGTCGGGCTCGAAAGCGTGGCCCAGATGGCCCGCCGTCTGGGCATCCGAACGGAGGTCGAGCGGTATCCGTCGAGCGCCATCGGTGCCGCCGAGGTGATCCCCATCCAGATGCTGGAAGCCTACTCGGTGTTCGCGACGCTGGGAGAGAGGGTTCGTGCGTTCCCGATCCTGAGGGTCGAGAGCGCCGATGGCGAAGTGCTCTGGGAACCCAGGCCCGAGCGCACCCGGGTGCTGGATCCACTCGTGGCCCGGCTGGCAGTGTCCATGCTGGAAGAGGTCGTGGCGCGGGGAACCGGCAACATCGGAATCCACCAGGTGGCGGGACTCCCCGCGGCCTTGCCCGCCGCCGGCAAGACCGGGACGACCAACGAGGGCAGAAACGTCTGGTTCCTCGGCTTTACCCCGACGCTGGCGGCCGCGGTCTGGTTCGGAATGGACCAGCCCGTCCCGATCGCCCCCCGCGCCACAGGCGGCGGGCTCGCGTCACCTGTCTGGGGCGAGTTCATGAGGCGCGTATACTACGGAGACGTGCTACCGCACAGCGAGAGTGCCCTCGCCGCCGAGCTCGGCGCACTCCTGCCCGCTCCCGAGCCGTGGCCGGTGCCCACAGCGCTGATCACTCGCAGGGTCGACAGCCGGACGGGGTTGCTGGCATCCCGGTGGTGCCCACCGGACGACGCCTACGACGAGCTGTACCTTCCCGGCACGGAACCCACGCAGCCGTGCGACCGTCCCGATCAGTCCGTCATTCCGAACCGCGAACCCTGACTCCGCAACCGATCCGTGCCATGACCGACGATTCCCCTGCCCGCATCTTCATCTTCGAAACCACTCACCACGCAATGTGGGCCGAGGACGTCGCACGGGAGCAGACGATACCCGTGGAGGTCGTACCCGCGCCCCCCGACGGCGGCGCCAAGTGCGGAATCGCCCTGCGCATTCCCGAACGCCGCTCGGACGAGCTTACGAACGCGCTCGACGAGGAACGGATTCTCTATCGGGTTCTGCCGGCCTGAACTCGCCGGACGGGCCGGCGGCACGCTCCGTCAGCCGCTGACGACTCGCTCGAGGACAAGGGGCAATGGATCGACTGTCAGCCGGTCGGCGACCTTGACCGCGTCTTCCAGGACCCTGGCCCCAACGAACAGGTCGTCGGGCGAGGCGCCGTGGACGATGGCCAGAGGATCACCGCGCGACACCCGGTCGCCCACCCGGGCACACAGTTCGAAGCCGACCCCGGGATCGATGTCCTGATCCTGGCGCGTCCGGCCTCCGCCCAATGGGATCACGCCATACCCGAAGGCCCGGGGATCGATTCCCGCGACGACCCCTCCTCTGTTCGCGGTAACGACCTTGGTCATTGGCGCGACCGGCAGCCCGCAGTCGTCCCTCGATAGACGCAACGTGCCCCCCTGGGCTCTCACAAGCCGCCGGAACCTCTCCAGCGCACCTCCGCCCGCCAGAACGTCGGCCGCGCGTCTGCGACCCTCCGCCAACGTCAGGACAAGACCTGACGAGACCGCCATCTCTCCGGCCAGTTCGCACACCAGGTCGCGAAGGTCGTCCGGTCCCTTGCCTGCAAGGCACGCCACCGATTCACGGACCTCAAGGGCGTTGCCGACCGACCGCCCCAGCGGACGATCCATCGCCGACAGAACCGCCGTCACGGCCAGACCGCGGGCGCGCCCGACGCCGACCATCGCCCGGGCGAGTCTCCTGGCGTCTTCGGTTCGAGAGAGGAAGGCGCCCGAGCCCACCTTGACGTCCAGGACGAGGCCATCCAGGCTTTCCGCCAGCTTCTTGGACATGATCGACGCCGTGATCAGCGGAAGCGACGGTACGGTGGCCGTGACGTCACGCAGCGCGTACAGGCGCCGGTCCAGCGGCGCGATCTCATCCGTCTGGCCGATCATTGCGCACCCGACCGAATCGAGGATCCCGTTGAAGCGTCCCAGCGACATGCGGGTTCGAAAGCCGGGAATCGATTCGAGTTTGTCCAGGGTCCCGCCCGTGTGCCCAAGGCTCCGTCCCGACATCATCGGCACGATCATGCCCATCTCCGCCGCCAGAGGGGCGAGCACGATCGATACCTTGTCCCCCACTCCACCGGTAGAGTGCTTGTCCACCCGTGGACCCGGCGCATCGCTTCTGTCGAGAACATCGCCGGAGCGCAGCATGACCTCGACCAGCGTCTCCAGCTCCGAATCGTCGAGCCCCCTGAAGTACACGGCCATGAGGAACGCGGCCATCTGGTCGTCCCCGACGTCGCCCTGCAGGTAGCCCTTCAGCAGGGCCTCCAGCTCCAGCCGGGACAGGGCATGGCCGTCCCGTTTGCGGGCGATCAGTTGCTGGGGGATCATCCTTCCACGCTCGGGGCGCCGCCGCTCGACGCCGCCGCAGCGCCTGCCAGGTGGCCGATGGAGGGCAGCCTCAGCACGGCTTCCCCCGACCGATCACGATATCGCCGCCACTTCCTTCTCTGCGCCCGCGTCCGGACGTGCCGGCGGCTCCCAGTCCATGCCCCTGACGTACCGCTGCAGCCACCGCATCTCCTCGACCAACAGGGTGCGGCGGTGCCTGGGTTCCCGGATGCCGTGACCCTCGCGCGGGAAGAGGATGAAGCGCGCCTCCACGCCCAGGTGACGAAGCCCGGCGAAAAAGTTCATGGACTGCTCCATCGTGTCGGTGCGATCCTCGGTCCCGTGGAACAGGATGGTCGGGGTGCTCACCCGGTCGAGGTGGCTGTAGGCCGAGCGCTCGGTCCAGTAGTCGGCATTCGACCAGGGATCACCCCCGAGGTACCAGCGCGCGACGTCGAAGTTGAATCCCGCCCCGAACTCGCTCCGCCAGTCCGCGACCATCGCCCCGAGGCTCGCGGCCTTGAAACGTTCCGTTCTGGTGATCGTCCACCCGCCCAGAATGCCTCCGTAGCTCCATCCCTTGACGGCCAGGGAGTCCGGGTGTGCCACACCCCGCTCGACTATCGCGTCGACACCGGTCATGAGGTCGTGGTAATCTCCGCCGCCAATGTCGTTCATGTTGCCGCGCAGCAGTTCGTCTCCGTAGCCGGACGAACCGCGAACGTTGGGCTGCAGCACCGCGTACCCCTGCGCGACCAGGATCTGCGCGTCGGCGTCGAACCCCCTGGTGAACACGCCGGCCGGGCCCCCGTGAATCTCGAGGACCGCCGCGCCTGGCGCCGCTCTTCCCTCGGGCCGATAGAGAATCCCCTCGATCTCCAGCCCGTCGGTGCTCTCCCAGCGAACGACCTCCGGTTCGGCCAGATTCCTCTCCGCGATTTCCGGGTTTGCCTCGGTGAGCCGCACCCTGGAATCGTCCGACAGGTCGACGAGCCACAGGTCGCCGGGTGCGCGAGGACTCGCGTGGACGAACGCCGCCATGCCGTGGAGCGCATCGAACGAGGCTCCCGATATGATGCCCTGCCCGTGGGTAAGCTGCTCCACCTCGCCCGATCGGACATCCACGCGGAAGATATTCGCGTCGGTACGGTCGAGCGCCACGATCTCGATGGACCGTCCACCGGGGTTCCAGCGATAGCTCCGTATGTCGACATCGGTGTCCGAGGCGAGCTGACGGACGTTGCCGGTCGGAATGTCGTAGTGGTAGAGATTGCCCTGGTCCAGCTCCCAGGTCTCCAGATCGGGCGCCCCGAAGGTGATCGCGCGTCCATCCGGGGACCACGCCAGTTGCGACTCGGGTGCATCGTTGTCGGTGATCTGCAGCTCCTCGCCCGTGGAGATCGTGTGCAGCACCACCTCGGTAAGATGGCCCGCGTTGCGGCGGTTCTCCTGTCGATAGACGTACACGAGGAAGTTGCCGTCCGGCGACGGGGCGTAGTCCCCGATTCGGCGGGGCCCGGGAGTGACACGCGTCGCGTCCAGCGGAGCGTCGGCCAACGAAACCGTCACGCGCCAGACGCCGTTCCACGACCCCCGGGTCTGGCCGTTCGGCCCCTCGTCGATGAACACGGCGTCGTCTCCCTTCTTGCGTTCCTCCTCCACATCGTCGGGAAGCGAATCGTTGGCCAGGAAGAACACCGATGCCCCGTCCTCCGACCAGCGGTAGCTTCCCACGGCCGTCGGGTGCCTGGTCAGCTGAACGGCCTCTCCGCCGTCGACCGGGAGCACGAAGAGCTGCCGCACCTTGTCGCTGTCCCCGACCGGACGGGTGAACGAAACCCACCGTCCGTCGGGAGACCACTCAGGGTTGCTGTCGTCGGCGGAACCCGTGAACGGGCGAGCGCCTTCGCCATCCGCTCCAACCACCCAGATCCGGCTCTTCCGCTTGTTCTCGTCCCAGTCCAGTTCGTCCTTCACAAAAAGAATCCGCGTGCCGTCCGGGGCCAGCTTCGGACCCGACACGCGCACCATGTCGATGGCGTCGTCGACGGTGAAGGCAGCGGCATCGGCCGCCTGGCCGGCCGCCGGAGAAGGGCCGATGCAGCCCAGGAGGACGAGAAAGGACCACTTGCTGGGGTGAATGCGCATGTTGGTGCTCCCGAAAAGCGTTTACCTGCTGTCAGCCCTCTGATAATAGGCAGGCAATGCCTCGGGGGCATCCGGGTGCCGTGCTCGCCGGCTGGCGGCCCCGGACTGCTATCTGGCCTGGATAATCAGCTCCAGCAGTTCTCCCGGCCCCACCGGCATCGTTTCGGTGAGGAATTCGGAGCCCGCGAGGAACTTCACGCGCAGCTGAATGTCGGGAAGCGGCCACCGGGTCTGGAAGGTCGCTTCACCCTTTCCGGGCACGATCCCCAGGCGACGGGACGCCCCCCCTCGCACGGTATAGACGGTAGCCTGGCTGAAGTTGTTGTTCCGCACCAGGATCTCAATGTCTTCCGAAGCTCGCGGATCCCCCTCCACGGGGTTCGTCCTTGTACCGTTCGCGGACGCGCACGCGCCCAGGAGCGCAAGCGCCATCGCGGCAACCGCGTGAAGAGGAAAGCGATGCCCCGTCCGTGCTGAACGCCCGTTCCACATAATCGGCTCCTGTTTTCGCGAGACCCCGGGACCTGCGTGACCGGATTGCTCGCCTGTGCCGGTCACCGTGGGTATTGTAGTCTCCACTGCTCCATTCAACATGCGCACACAGTTCCACAGGAGGTAACCGTGCGGCCCTTCTTCGTCTACCCCGCTGTCGCCCTTTTGGTTGCATCTCCCCTCGCGGCCCAGTCCGGCCGCCTGACCGAAATCGACGTCTTCGACCTCGAATACGCCGGCGACCCGAGGATCTCTCCGGACGGCGACCAGGTCGTGTACGCGCGCCAGTACGCCGACGTCATGACCGATATGAACTACTCCAACCTGTGGCTGATCGGATCCGACGGCGGCGATCATCGCCCCCTGACGACCGGCAAGTTCACCGACCACAGCCCACGCTGGTCCCCGGACGGGTCGAGAATCGCGTACATGTCGAACCGGGACGGAACGCCGCAGATCTACATGCACTGGCTGGAGACCGGACAGACGGCGGCCATCACCAACCTCACGGACCCCGCGACCGGCCTCTCCTGGTCTCCGGACGGATCGCTCCTGGCGTTTCACAAGCTGGTTCCCGAGGCACCCCTGACCATCGGGCAGCTCCCCGCCGCCCCCGCGGGCGCGCAGTGGGCCGAACCGGCGAAGTACACGGACAAGCTGGTGTTCCGCTTCGACGGACTGGGTGACCTGCCGTCCGGATACTGGCATCTCTTCGTCATCCCGGCGGAAGGCGGCACGCCGAGACAGCTCACCTCCGGCGACAGGCACTACAACGGCGGCTTCTTCGGCGCCCAGGGAGGCGCACCGCAGTGGGCCCCTGCATCCGATGCCATCGTGCTGTCGGCGAACCTGCGGGAAGACTGGGAGTTGGAGTGGGGGGACTCCGAGGTCTACGAGGTCTCGGTCGCTGACGCGGGCGTCCGGGCGCTGACCGACCGGCGGGGACCCGACTCATCGCCGACGGTGTCGCCGGACGGCAGGCGGGTGGCCTATCTCGGCTACGACGACCGGTACCAGGGATACCAGGTTACGCGGCTCCACGTGATGGACCGTGACGGCTCGAACCCGCGGACGGTGAGCGGCGGCCTGGACCGATCCGTCTACCAGATCCGCTGGGCGCCCGGGGGCGACGGCATCTACGGGCTCTACGACGACGAGGGGAACACGAAGCTCGCCCTCTTCCAGCTGGACGGCACCCACGAAGTCATTGCCGAGGACGGTGGAAGCGGGTTCATGGCGTACGGCGGCTTTGGCGTATCGTACACCGTGGCGGGCGACGGGACGTTCGCCTTCACCACCAGCCGTCCGGACCGGCCGGGAGACGTGATGGTCGGCGGGAGCGGCGGCGCCAACCGGGTCGTCACCGCCGTCAACGCCGATCTGTTCGCCGGCAAGACGCTGGGCGCCGTCGAGGAGATCTGGTGGGAGTCGTCGCGCGATGGCCGTCCGGTCCAGGGCTGGATCATGAAGCCTCCGGATTTCGATCCGGAAAACGAGTACCCCCTCATCCTCGAGATACACGGAGGCCCATTCGCCAACTACGGCGACCGCTTCGATGTCGAGAAGCAGCTTATGGCTTCCCACGGCTTCGTGGTCTTCTACGCCAACCCTCGCGGCAGCACCAGCTACGGCGAGGAGTTCGGCAACCTCATACACCACGCCTATCCCGGCGACGACTTCCATGACCTTGATTCCGGCGTCGACGCCGTCATCGCGCAGGGCTACATCGACGAGGACAACCTTTTCGTCACCGGGGGCAGCGGCGGCGGCGTGCTGACCGCGTGGATGATCGGGAACACCGACCGGTTCAAGGCCGCGGTGTCCTTCTACCCCGTGATCAACTGGTACAGCTTCTCGCTGACCGCCGACATGTCTCCGATGGCCGTCAGGTACTGGTTCCCGGGGTTGCCGTGGGACAACGTCGAGCACTACGAAAGCCGGTCACTGCTGTCCGTGGTGAACGACGTGACCACGCCAACGCTGATCATGACGGGTGAGGAGGACTGGCGCACCCCCATGTCGGAGTCGGAGCAGTACTACAAGGCCCTCAAGCTGGTGGGCGTCGACGCCGTGCTCGTTCGCGTCCCGGGCGAGGCCCACGGCATCTGGGGGCGCCCGTCCCACGGCATGGCGAAGATCACGACCGTGAAGGGATGGTTCGACAAGTACGCCACGGAGCGCAGGCCGGTGTCGTAGCCGTGGGCCGACATTGAAATAGTCAGGGTGCGCGCGGAGATCTCCGGGAACGCGCCTGCCTGGTGTCAGCGCGACTCCATCGGTACGTAGTCGCGGCGGGGATGCCCGCGGAACACCTGGCGCGGCCGCGCGATCCTCTGCTCGGGATCGACGACCATCTCCTCCCACTGCGCGAGCCAGCCGACGGTGCGCGGTATCGCGAAGAGCACCGGGAAGAGCTCGACCGGGAAGCCCATGGCCTGGTAGATCAGACCCGAATAGAAGTCAACGTTCGGATATAGGTTGCGCTTGACGAAATACTCCTCCTGCAGCGCGATCCTCTCCAGTTCGAGGGCGATGTCCAGCAACGGGTTGCGGCCGGTCACCTCGAAGACTTCGTCGGCGGCCCGCTTGATGATTGTCGCGCGCGGGTCATACGCCTTGTAGACGCGGTGCCCGAACCCCATGAGGCGCCGTTCTCCCCTGCGCACGCTGTCCATGAAGGCGGGGATGTTGTCGGTGGTTCCGATCTCGGTGAGCATCCGCAGCACGGCTTCGTTGGCGCCGCCGTGCAGCGGGCCGTACAGGGCCGCCATCGCTCCCGACATGGTGCAGTAGGGGTCTCCCCGCGAACTGCCTATCACCCGCATCGCGGTCGTCGAGCAGTTCTGCTCGTGGTCGGCGTGCAGGATGAAGAGGATATCCAGCGCGCGCTCCAGCGCGGGGTGTGGCTGGTATTCCCGTCCACCGATCCGGAAGAGCATGTTCAGGAAATTGGCCGTATAGGAGAGTCCGTTCTCGGGGTAGACGTACGGCAGCCCCTTGTGATGCCTGTATGCGAATGCCGCCAGGGTCGGCATCTTTGCGAGGACCCGGATGATCTGGACCCGCCGGTTGGCCGGATCCTCGATGTTCTTGGCCTCGGGGTAGAAGGTGGACAGCGCGGCCACGGTGGAGATCATCATCCCCATGGCGTGGGCATCGTACCGGAAGCCCTGGAGGATGGTGAGGACGTTCTCGTGTACGTAGGTGTGATACGTCACCTCGTGCACGAAATCGTCGAGTTCACGCCGGTCGGGAAGCTCGCCGTTCAGAATCAGGTAGGCGACCTCCAGGAAGCTGGATTGTTCGGCCAGCTGCTCGATCGGGTACCCGCGGTATTCCAGGATGCCCTTGCCTCCCTTGACCTCGGTGATGCGGCTGGTCGTGAAGGCCGTGTTGGTAAAACCGGGATCGTAGGCCATCATCCCGAAATCGCTTTCGTTGACCTTGATCTGGCGCAGATCCATCGCGCGGATCACGTCGCCCTCGCGGACGTCCACCTCGTACTGGCGTCCGGTGCGGTTATCGGTGATGGAAAGCGTGTCCTTCGCGTTGTGATGAGACATCAGATCTCCGGATCGGGCCGGCGCCGGGTCGGGGGAACGGATCGTGTGTGCAGCCCTTATTCTACCACGGAACGCAAATCTGCGAAATCGTTGTGAATCCTACGGCTCGACCCGCTCGAACACTCCCCGATTGCCGTCCTTGTCGAACGCGAGAACATCGTACGGGCGCGGATTCGCACCTTCCATCCCGGGGGATCCGATGGGCATCCCCGGCACGGCGATTCCAAGGGCCGCGGGAGCCTCGTCGAGAAACGCCCGCACGACGCGGGCGGGAACGTGGCCCTCGATCACGTAGTCGCCAACGAGGGCGGTATGGCACGACGCCAGGTCCAGCGGAACCCCGGTCTGCCGCTTCACGGCGGTGATGTCCATCACATTCTCGACGCTCACGGTGAAGCCCGCGGCCCTCATGTGGTCCACCCACTTGGCGCAACATCCGCACGTGGCGGTCTTGTAGACGTGCATCTCGGCGTCGGTGTCCGGCCCGGCCGGCCGGAACGACGCGACCAGGGCCGCGCCGCCGATGAGCAGGATCCCCGCAAGCAGCTTCTTCATGTTCATCCGGTGCGTCCCTTCCTTCGGTGAGAGAGACCAAATATAGCCCGCGCCCGGCCCGCCCAGAAAGCGCCCAGGCCGGCCATTCGGGTTTTCGTCCCATACACGCATGGCCGTGGCCCGCCTCGTGGTGCCGCGACCCCGAATGGGTACAACCCCGGCCTCCCGTCACCTCCGTCGTCGCCGGCAAGCGCGGCCATCGTGCATTGTGTCCGCCGGTGGCCGCAGAGCGCGATCCGCCCGGGAGTGCCGAGGGAGGGACTCGAACCCTCACGCCCGCAAGGGCAAAGGTTTTTGAGACCTTCGCGTCTACCGGTTCCGCCACCTCGGCCCGGGTGCGCCGCCCGCAAGCGCGATCGCACCGGAACTATGTTACTCCAGCAACCCCCGTTGTTGAACCCTGTGCGCCCCACAGGCCCGGACGCATCGGTGCTCCGCTGGGGCCGCGATGCCTCCGCGACCCGGCAACGGGCATTGAGTTCGGTGTTTCCCGTCGCCATGCTTCGTGTACGGCACCGACCAACCCGAAAGGACGCGAATGCGAATGCCCCGCCCCACCGACCCGTTCGGCGCTCTCGCCACCGTCGACCTGAGCGAAGGCACGACCTCCTTCTACCGCCTCGCGCGACTCGAGGAAGAGGGCCTTGTCCGGCTGGACCGCCTTCCCTTCTCCATTCGCGTCCTCCTCGAAAACGTGCTGCGCAACGCCGGGGACGGGTACGTGTCTCCGGACCATGTCGCGGCCGTCGCGGCGTGGAGCCCGAGCAACGCGGGCACGGATTTCCCCTTCATGCCCACCCGGGTGGTTCTGCAGGATTTCACCGGCGTTCCCGCAATCGTCGACCTTGCGTCCATGCGCGACGGGATCCGCGAGATGGGGGGCGACCCCGCGCGGATCAATCCACTCGTTCCCGCCGACCTGGTCATCGACCACTCCGTGCAGGTCGATTTCTTCGGCACCGACCATGCGTTCGAAAAGAACGTGGCCCGCGAGTACGAACGGAACGGTGAGCGCTATGCCCTGCTCCGCTGGGCCCAGGAGGCGTTCGAGAACTACAGCGTCGTGCCCCCCGGAACGGGAATCGTTCACCAGGTCAACCTGGAATACCTGGCGTCGGTGATTCACCGCCGCGAACACGCCGGGACTCATCTGGCCTATCCCGACACGGTGGTGGGGACCGATTCGCACACCACGATGATCAACGGCCTGGGTGTCGTCGGCTGGGGGGTCGGGGGGATCGAAGCCGAGGCTGTGCTCCTGGGACAACCGTACTACATGCTGCTGCCCGAAGTGGTGGGCGTAAGACTCACCGGCGCCTTGCCCGAAGGGGCCACGGCGACCGACCTCGTGTTGCGCGTGACCGAGCTCCTGCGCGCGCACGGCGTGGTCGGCCGATTCGTCGAATACTACGGCGCCGGCCTCTCCGGCCTCAGCCTTCCCGACAAGGCGACGCTTGCCAACATGTCTCCGGAGTATGGCGCGACGGTCGGTTTCTTCCCGGTCGACGAAGAGACGCTGCGGTACCTGCACGGCACCGGCAGGAGTCCGGAACTGGTGGAACGGGTCGAGAGGATCGCCCGTGAGCAGGCGCTGTTCCGCACCGACGACACACCCGATCCCGAGTACACCTCCACACTGGACCTGGATCTTTCCTCCATCGAGCCCAGCGTGGCCGGGCCGAAGCGGCCGCAGGACCGGATCGACCTGACCGATGTCCGCCGGGCCTTCACGCGGGATCTCCCCGGCCTGGTGCCGAGCGGCTTCACGGTGAATGGCGACGCGGGCGGTGCGGGAGGCGGCACGGCAGTGGCCGCGCGCACCCGCAGAGCGGTCGACATCGAGATCGACGGCCGCACCGTCGAGATCGGTGACGGGACGATCGTGGTGGCCGCGATCACGAGCTGCACCAACACCTCCAACCCGTCCGTGATGGTGGGCGCCGGACTGATGGCCAGGAAGGCGTGCGCCCTCGGCCTGCAGGTCCAGCCCTGGGTCAAGACGAGCATGGCGCCCGGCTCCCAGGTGGTCACCGACTACCTGGAGGCGGCGGGCCTGATGGAATACCTGGAAGAACTGCGCTTCAACCTCGTGGGATACGGGTGCACGACCTGTATCGGCAACAGCGGACCGCTTCCCGAACCCGTCGCCGAAGCCGTCTCCGAACACGGGCTCGTGGTCGCGTCCATCCTCTCGGGGAACCGAAACTACGAGGCCCGGATCCACACCCTGGTCCGCGCCAACTACCTCGGCTCTCCGATGCTGGTGGTCGCCTTCGCGCTGGCCGGGCGCATCGACATCGACGTGTACAACGAGCCGCTGGGCCGGGGGCGTGACGGCCGCCCCGTATTCCTGGCGGACATCTGGCCGTCCCCGGAGGAGGTGCGTGACACCATCGCCTCCTCGCTAAGGCCGGAGATGTACCGCGAGCGCTACCGGGGGGTCTTCGACGGCGACGAGCACTGGCGGGCGCTTCCCCTCCCCGAGGAGGGAGACCTCTACGCCTGGGACCCGGAGTCCACCTACATCCGCAACCCGCCGTTCTTCCAGGGAATGAGCGACGAGCCGCCGCCGCCGCAGGACATCCGCAGCGCGCGGGTGCTCGCCCTGCTCGGTCAGACCGTCACCACCGATCACATCTCTCCCGCGGGAGCGATTCCGCGCAACGAGCCCGCCGGCCGCTACCTGCAGGAACATGGCGTGGCGCCGATCCGCTTCAACACCTTCGGCTCCCGCCGGGGGAACCACGAGGTGATGATGCGCGGGACCTTCGGCAACGTCCGGCTCCGGAACCTCATGCTCGACGACAAGGAGGGAGGCTACACCGTGCACGTGCCGACCGGAGAGATGACCACGATCTTCGAGGCGTCCGAGCGCTACCGGGGTGCCGGCACGCCCCTGATCGTGATCGCCGGACGCGAATACGGAACCGGCAGCTCGCGGGACTGGGCCGCGAAAGGCACACAACTGCTGGGGGTCGGGGCGGTGATCGCGGAGAGCTACGAACGCATCCACCGCTCCAACCTGGTGGGAATGGGCGTGCTGCCTCTCCAGTTCGCAGATGGGGACGGCGCCGAGCGGCTGGGGTTGACGGGGTTTGAAGAGTTCGACCTGACCGGTATCGCGAACGGCCTCGCGCCGGGCGGGACGGTCCGGGTACGCGCGACAGGGAAGGACGGCGTTTCCGTCGACTTCCAGGCGGTCGTGCGCCTCGACTCGGATGTCGAGTTGGAGTACTACCGCAACGGCGGTATCCTCCACACCGTACTGCGGAAGCTGGCCACGGGAGCCATGTAGCCCGGCCGCCGGTTCGCGGAACGGGGCTTATCCCGCAAGCCCGTGTGCGGTCCCACGGTCGGCCTCCGGGTCGCCGCCCTGCTGGTCCCTACGTCCGCCGCTCTCCGTCCCGCAGCGCGAGTGGCGGGCCCAGCACCTCCCGCGCAACGACGAGTCCGCGCAGCCCTTGGGTCGATCCAAGTCCCAGCCGGCCGCCCCGCCCCGCCCCGGTCGGCGCTCCGACGCTCCCGACCGATGGCGCACGCCCTTGCCGCAACGCGCCCGGGAGCACCTGCTCCCTGGCCGCCGCTGCCGGCTCGGGGACCGGCAGACCCACGGCCGGCGGTCTGCGCTCCGGCCTCGGCTCGATCGGACGTGCCTCGCGCGACCGCAAGGTGACCGGCCGCGGAGTCCGGTCGCGGTATCCCTCCGGCGGCACCGCCGGAGGCAATGGCCGCGGCGGCGGGGGAAGCGGGTCCGGCTCCCGCGCCGCCCGCTGCTCGTCCTCCTCCTGGTGAACGCCGGGCCGCCAATCCAGATCCTCCAACCGCGGCATCGACGGGTCCACGCCGTCCGGACGGGGCACGCGCGGCGCCTCCGTGCCCGCGCCCTTGCGCGCCAGCCTGCCCAGGATTTCCATGATCGCGGCCACGACCGCGAGGATCAGGAGGAATCTGATGTCCACGCTTAGCTCGTGGGTGCCTGCTGGTCTGGTTCGCCCTCGGCGATGGCGCGCCTCATGTGCGTGTCCGATTCGATGTTGCGGTATTTCGCGTAATCCATGATGCCCATGTTGCCGCTGCGGAAGGCGTCGGCCATCGCCAGCGGAATCTGCGCCTCGGCCGCGATGACCTCGGCCCTCATCTCCTCCACGCGCGCCTTCATCTCCTGCTCGTGGGCCATGGCCATCGCCCGGCGCTCCTCTGCACGTGCCTGGGCGACGCGCTTGTCGGCCTCGGCCTGGTCCGTCTGCAGTTCGGCCCCGATGTTCTTGCCCACGTCCACATCCGCGATGTCAATGGACAGGATCTCGAATGCGGTGCCCGAATCCAGCCCCTTCTGCAGGACCGTCTTGGAGATCACGTCCGGGTTCTCGAGCACGCTCTTGTGCGTGTCGGCGGACCCGATGGTCGAGACGATCCCTTCGCCGACCCGTGCCAGGATCGTTTCCTCTCCGGCGCCGCCCACGAGGCGGTTGATGTTCGCCCGCACCGTCACGCGCGCGATGGCGATGAGTTGAATCCCGTCCTTGGCCATCGCGGCGACGCGGGGCGTCTGGACCACCTTCGGGTTCACGGAAACCTGTACCGCCTCGAAGACATCGCGGCCCGCCAGGTCGATCGCCGCCGCCTGCTGGAACGGGAGATCAATCGTGGCCTTGTCGGCACTGATCAGCGCCCGCACGACACGATCCACGCTGCCCCCGGCCAGGTAGTGGGCCTCCAGGTGCGAGACATCGAGCGGAAGGCCGGCCTTGGTCGCGGCGATGAGCGGCCGCACCACCGCGGGCGGGCTGACCTTTCGCAGGCGCATGCCGACCAGGACGCCGAGCCCGAGACGCACACCGGAGAAGATCGCCTCGATCCACAGGCGAACCGGTACCGCCCAGGTAAGCACCAGAATCCCGATGAAGACCAGGAAGACGATAAGAGCCGGCATGATCAATGGGTTCATTTGCTGTTCCGTTCCTTACGTTGACTTGACGGCACGGACGAGGTGCCGATACCCCTCTGCACTGATGATCCGGATCCTGGTCCCTTCCTCGATCCACTCGCTCTCCGAGACGACATCCATGCGCTCGTCCTGGAAGAGCCCCACACCGGCGGGGCGCAGGGCCGTGATCGCCACCCCGACGGCACCTTCCAGATCGGAGCGCACGTCCGCCGAGGTGTACCCCTCGTCGCGGTCGGTGGATTCGGGAAGCAGGACCCCGCTGCGCTTCAACCGCCAGCTGCCCGGTATCGAGCGCAGGATGAGCCAGGCGGCCACTCCGACCAGGAGGGTCGACACGGTGAGCACCGTACCCGCCTGGGCAAAGTCCGCCCCGGTCGGGTAGGCCCCGACCTGGGCGAGGACGATTCCTCCAACGAGAGCCAATCCCCCGAGGACTCCGAATATCCCGAAGCCGGGGATTACGAACACCTCGACAAGGATGAGCACGATACCCGCCAGGACGAGGATGATGTCCTCGGCGCCGGCCAGGCCCAGCAACAGGTGAGCCCCGAAGAACATGGCCAGCGAAAGGAGACCCGCAATCCCGGCCAGCCCGAAGCCCGCGCTCTTGATTTCGACGATAAGGCCCAGGAAACCCAGCGAAAGCAGGAAGGGAGCAATCACCGGATTGGTCAGAAACCGGACCAGGCGTTCGGCCCAGTTGACGGTGGCCTCGTTCACCGGGGCCTGCTCCAGTTCGAGCACCTCCATCACCCCGGCCCAATCGTCCACGGCCGTCGCATAGCCCAGCGCAACCGCTTCGCTCGTTGTCAGCGTGAGCAGCCTTCCTTCGTCGACGACGCCCTCGATCGCGATCTCTTCGTCCACCATCGCCTCGGCGACGGCCGGGTCGAGACCACGCGCCTCGGCAAGCGCCCGCATCCGGGCCCGCATTGCAGACACGATCTTCTCCGAACCCTTGGTGCCGCTGCCGTCCACCGGCGTCGCCGCGCCCATGACGGCCCCATCCCTCATGAACACCCGCTCGGTCGCCAGTGCGATCATCGCCCCGGCCGAGTATGCGTGCAGATTCACATAGGCGTAGACCGGCAATTCCGCGCGGCTGATCGCGCTGGTGATCCGTTCCGCCGCGTCGACACGCCCGCCGGGAGTCTCGATTTCGAGGACGACGGCGGCGGCTCCGTCCGCTTCGGCCTCTTCGATGGTCCGCTCGATGAACGGGGCAAGCCCCATCTCGACGGTGCCCGACACCGGCACCCGGACCACATGTTCCTGACCGGCGGCTGCGGTGGCGGCGGCGGAAAGCCAGAGCAGTACAAGGGCGGACCCGCCGACGCGTCCCGATCTTTCCATATAGGATGTGTTCATGGCGCTCATTCCATCGTGGTCGGTGTGACCCTCCATCCGGGGGCGGCCAGGGCACCCCGTGGTTCCACGCGCTCCCGACGCGGAACTCGCGGCACCCACGCGTTCATGACGGAGTACGTTCGACGCACGCGGAACAATCTACGTCCGGGACACGCGACACGCGCCCCCTCCGCCACCGGCGTCCGTCCCCGCGCGTCGCGTCACTGAATGTCGACGCCCAACAGCCGACAAGCATAGTAGGCGCGCTGAATGGCCTTTTCGTAGTCTCCCGTATCCACCGCCGATCGCGCCCATTCCGTGAGCCGGCGTGCCCTCGCGTGGCCCGTGGGCGCCGACTCCGGCACCTCCCCTCCAGCGGCCTCAAGCGCGTGTTCAGCGGCCTCCACGAGGTTCAGCGCGACCATTCTCGGCGTCGTCCCGCGGAGCGCGTCCGCGGACCGCAGCGTCGACAGCACGGATTCGGCCGCATCCCCCTGGTCCCACGCCGTCACGGCGGCCCCGAGCAGGCGCTTTGCGTTGGCAAGCTGCCGTGAGAGGTGAGGCGGCAGCGGATGCGCAACGCCCTCGATTTCGGCGATCGTCGCGTGAACCGACTCGATCGCGGTCCGGGCCGAGATCGTATCGAACGCTACGTCCCGCGCCGGGAACGAATCGTAGATCCCGGCCCGCAGGCGGCTGCCCTCGGACACCGGCATCCTCCACGAATCCTCCCAGCGATCCAGCACCGCCCCGCGGGCGTTCCGCGTCTCATCCGTCACCAGATCCGCGAGGCGCGGCAAGCCGGCCGCGATATCCAGCGCCGGTCGCGTGGCCGGGGCCACCACCCGCGAGTCGACCTGTGTCAGGCTCTCATGGCAACCGCTCGACAGGCCCGCGAGCGCCGCGCTCCCGATGCCCAACAGCACGACGCGCAGGCCACGGCGGACACCGCGCCGCGCACGCCGCCCGCCGTCACTTCCGGCAGGCCCGATCAGATCCTCTTCATACATGCGCTCAATCTAACGGCCGGGCGGGAATTCCTTGAGCCCCGTGTTATCTTTGCTCCAAGCTCCAGACCCTCCACAGGATCGATCCCGATGTCCGAAAAGACCCTTGTTCGCTACGCGGCCGCCGGGGACGGCGTCGCCGTCATCACGCTCGACGACCCCCCCGCCAACACCTATACCCACGAAATGATGCGTCAACTGGACGACGCGATCCTGCGCGCGCGCTTCGACGACGACGTCCACGTGATCGTCCTGACCGGGGCTGGCGAGAAGTTCTTTTCGGCGGGCGCGAACATCGGCATGCTTTCGACGGTAACGACGGGCTTCAAGTACTGCTTCTGCCTCCACGCCAACGAAACGCTCAACCGCCTCGAGCACACGCCGAAGCTGACCATCGCCGCCCTGAACGGTCACACGGTGGGTGGCGGGCTGGAGATCGCAATGGCCGCCGACCTGCGGATCGCCCGCGCCGGCCGCAGCGTGTGCGGACTGCCCGAGGTCAATCTCGGCGTTCTTCCCGGCACCGGCGGAACCCAGCGGCTTACCCGGCTCGTGGGCAAGTCCGCCGCGATCGAGCTGATGACGACCGGCAGCACGTTCGGGTTCGACCGCGCCCTGGAACTGGGCATCGTCAACCAGGTGTGGGAGACGGATACGCACGACCAGTTCATGGTCCGGGTCGTCGAATACGCCGGCACCTTCTGTCCTCCCGGACGCGCCTCGAAGGCGGTCGGCCTGATCAAGCGGTCGGTGCAGACCGGCGCCGAGATCCCCTTCGAGACCGCGCTGGCGCTCGAGCGCGAACTGCAGCAGCAACTGTTCGCCAGCGACGACGCCACCGAGGGGCTGAACGCCTACGTCGAGAAGCGGAAGCCCGACTTCTCCGGCAGCTGACGTCCGGTGTCCGCAACGCAAATGGCGGAGGAGGTTCGCACGCGGCTCTGGATCGGGAACGAGTGGACCGACGCGCAGGGGGGCGGCACCTTCGCCACGACCAACCCGGCGACCGGGGAAGTCATCGCGGAAGTGGCGGAGGCGCGTGCGGAGGACATCGATCGCGCGGTCCAGGCGGCCCGCGCCGCCTTCGCGGACAGCCGCTGGCGCCGCATGAACCCTCACAAGCGTTCACGGCTGCTGTGGAGGCTCGCCGACCTCGTGGACGCGAACGCGGACGAGCTTGGGTTGCTGGAGACGCGGGACAACGGCAAACCCTACTTCGAGGCCCGCCGGATCGACGTCCCGAGCGTCGCCCAGACCCTGCGGTACTACGCGGGCCTGGCCGACAAGGTGCAGGGCGACACCGTGCCCGTGCCCGGGCCATACCTCAATTACACGCTGCGCGAACCGGTGGGCGTGGTAGGAGCGATCATCCCCTGGAACTTCCCGCTGTCGATGGCGGCGTGGAAGGTCGCCCCGGCGCTGGCGTGCGGAAACACCGTGGTCCTGAAACCTGCCGAGGAGACCCCCCTCACCGCACTGCGCCTCGGAGAGCTGGCGGCCGAGGCCGGGCTGCCCGCGGGCGTGCTGAACGTCGTGCCCGGGTTCGGAGAGACCGCGGGCGCGGCGCTGGTGCGTCACCCGGGCGTGGACGCCATCTCGTTCACCGGATCGACCGAGGTCGGCAAGGTCATCATGCGCGAGGCCGCGGATACGCTGAAGAAGGTCTCGCTCGAACTGGGCGGCAAGTCCCCGAACATCGTGTTCGCGGACGCGGACCTCCGCGGCGCGCTGAAGGGCGCGTCGTCGGGAATCTTCTACGGAAAGGGCGAGGTGTGCGCCGCGGGCAGCCGCATCCTCGTCGAGTCCCGGATCCACGACGAATTCGTCGCCGGGCTGCAGGCGGGCGCGGCCCGAGCCACCGTGGGCGACCCCATGGACCCCTCGACGCGCCTGGGGGCCATCGTGAGCGAGGCGCAGCTGGACCGCGTCATGGGGTACATCGAGGCGGGAAAGCGGGACGGCGCCTGCCTGGTCGCGGGCGGTGAGCGGATGACGGTCAACGGCCGCGGCAATTTTGTAGGCGCCACGGTGTTCCGCGATGTGGATACGGAGATGTCGATCGCCCGCGAAGAGATCTTCGGTCCGGTGGCCGCGGTCATCCCCTTCGACGATGTCGAAGACGCAATCCGGAAGGCCAACGACTCGCTGTACGGTCTCGCAGCGGGCGTCTGGACCCGTGACATCGGCAGGGCCCATCGCCTGGCCGGGTCCATCGACGCGGGTACGGTCTGGGTCAATACGTACAACCAGTACTCGCCCGCCTCGCCGTTCGGGGGATACAAGCAGAGCGGCTTCGGACGCGACCTCGGCTTCCACTCCGCACTCGAGAAGTACACGCAACTCAAGAGCGTCTGGGTGGCGCTGGACGGATAGTCGACCGGCATGCGCGAGGCATGGATCATCGACGCGGTTCGCACTCCGATCGGCCGGCACGGAGGCACGCTCGCGCCCGTGCGCCCCGACGATCTGGCCGCGACGACCATCCAGGCGCTGCTGGACCGCACGCGCTTCCCCGCCGCACAGCTGACCGACGTGATCTTCGGGTGCACCAACCAGGCCGGCGAAGACAACCGCAACGTCGCACGCATGGGCCTCCTCCGCGCCGGGCTGCCCGTCGAGGTTCCGGGCCAGACGGTGAACCGCCTCTGCGGATCCGGGCTGCAGGCGGTCGTCAGCGCCTTCCACGCGATTCGGGCGGGCGAAGGCAATGCGTTCATCGCGGGCGGCGTGGAATCCATGAGCCGGGCCCCCTTCGTGATGTTGAAGCCGGAACGCGGCTACACGCGAGGCGTGCCCGAAATGGCCGACACGGTCCTGGGGTGGCGCTTCACCAACCCGCGCCTGCCGGACGAATGGACGATCGGCCTCGGGCGGACTGCCGAGGTGGTCGCGCGCGAGTTCGGCGTGAGCCGCGCGGAGCAGGATGCGTTCGCAGCGAACAGCCAGGCCAGGGCGGCGGCCGCAATCGACGCCGGCCGCTTCGAGCCCGAGATCGTGCCGGTCACCGTGCCCCGGCGGCGCGGGGAGCCCGTGGTCATGGCCGCCGACGAGCACCCCCGCCCGGGGACCACAGTCGAGGCCCTGGCCCGGCTGCGTCCCGTATTCGAGCGCGACGGCACCGTCACTGCGGGAAACTCGTCCGGGATCAACGACGGGGCCGCCGCGGTGCTGGTCGTCGAGGGCGAGGCCGCGCGTGCCCGGGGGCTCTTGCCCATGGCGGTCATTCGCGGGGGGGGCGTGGCGGGAGTCGAGCCCCACCGCATGGGGATCGGCCCGGTCCCGGCGACACGCCGGTGCCTCGAGACGGTGGGCGCGTCGACGCGAGACCTGGACCTGGTGGAGTTGAACGAGGCCTTCGCGGCCCAGGCGATCCCGTGCATGCGGGAGCTGGCGCTCGACCCCGATACGGTCAACGTGAACGGGGGCGCCATCGCGCTTGGGCACCCGGTCGGGTGCTCGGGTGCCCGCATACTGACCACGCTGGTCCACGAGATGGCCCGCTGCGAAACACAGCTGGGACTGGCCACGATGTGCATCGGCGTTGGCCAGGGGATCGCGGCCGTTGTGGAGCGCGTCTGATGTCGGACCACGGGATCGGGAAGGTGGCGGTCATCGGCGCCGGCACCATGGGGCGCGGCATCGCCCAGGTCTCCGCATTGGCGGGCCACGAGACCGGTCTCTACGATGTCGACCGGCGGCAGCTCGCTCGCGCCCTCGCCCGGATCGAGGCCACCCTCGACAAGGGCGTGCAGCTGGGCAAGGTGGCTGCGGCCAGCCGCGACGAGGCCCTGCAGCGCCTGTCCGGAACCACCGGATTGAACGAGGTGGTCGACGGCGCGGACCTGGTGATCGAGGCCGTGCCGGAGGTGATGGAACTGAAGCGGGGCGTTTTCCGCGAGGTGGCGGAAGCCGTGTCCGGCGAGGTGATCCTGGCCAGCAACACCTCCTCCCTGTCGGTGACCCGGATCGGTGCCGGGCTGCCTTCGCCGGGACGCTTCCTCGGGCTCCATTTCTTCAACCCGGTGCACATCATGGCGCTCGTCGAGGTGGTGCGGGGCGACGATACCGAGGCCGCCGTCGTCAACCGTGGACTTGCGTTCGTGAAGGGGCTGGGCAAGGAGCCGATCATCGTGGCGGACTCGCCGGGCTTCGCGTCGTCGCGACTGGGCATCGTCCTGGGACTCGAGGCCATGCGCATGGTGGAAGCCGGGGTCGCGTCCCCGGCCGACATCGACAAGGCGATGGTCCTTGGATACCGCCATCCGATGGGTCCTCTGCGGCTGACGGATCTCGTTGGACTGGACGTGCGTCTCGGAATCGCTCGCTACCTCCACGAAACGCTGGACTCCGAGGCGTTTCGGCCGCCGGTCATTCTGGAGCGGATGGTGGCCGAAGGCCGGCTCGGAAAGAAGACGGGAAAGGGATTCTACGATTGGGACACCGAACGATGAAGCGCGCCTCCCCATGAACCCAGCACACGTCCTGCTCTCCGTGGATGCCGGGATCGCCGAGGTCACGATCAACCGGCCCGAGAAGCTGAACGCTCTCAACGAGACCGTGCGCCGGGAGCTGACCGAGGTCTTCGATGCCATCGCCGACCGCGGCGACGTCAAGGTCGCGATTCTCACCGGAGCCGGGGACAAGGCGTTCGTCGCCGGGGCGGACGTGAGCGAGTTCGCCGCGCGCACACCGGCCGAGCAGCGTGACGTGTACGAAAGGCGGCGGGTCTATGACGCACTCGCGGAGTTCCCGAAACCGGTGATCTGCGCGGTTCACGGCTTCTGTCTGGGGGGCGGCAACGAACTCGCACTGGCGTGCGACCTGAGGGTCGCCGACGCAACAGCCCGCTTCGGCCAGTTCGAGATTCGCCTGGGCCTCATTCCCGGTGCCGGCGGCACACAGCGGCTGGCTCGACTGGTAGGGCCCGGACAGGCCATGCGGATCGGTTTGTGCGGCGATTTCGTGGACGCGCCGGAGGCTCACCGGATCGGCCTGGTGGAGTTCCTCGTTGCGGAGGGGCAACACGTTGCCGAAGCCCGCCGCATTGCCGGCCGCATGGCACGCTGGAGCCCGGTGACGCTCCAGCTGGTCAAGAAGGCGGTGCGCGAAGCCGGTGAGCACCACCTGTCGGAGGGCCTCGCAACCGAAAAGGAGTTGTTTCTCGAGGCCTTCGCGTCCGCGGACGGGCGAGAGGGAGTCAAGGCCTTCGTGGAAAAGCGCCGGGCCAGGTTTACCGGATAGACCTCCCACGGGTGCCACAGGCTCCGCGCGCGTGCCCCTCGCCTCCGCGTCACAGCCGCGATAGAATCGGAGGCCGGGCCAGCGAATCCCACCGCATCATCCGGAGACGCATTCATCCAATGACTCTGCGCCACTGGCAACGCATCACCTGGATCTACCACATCGCCTTCGCGGCCGCCGTCACCTGGCCTGTGCAGTCGCTCGTGAACACTCCCGATCCATTCGTGCTGGGCCTGCCCCGCCAAATGGCCTGGGCTGCCGTCTGGATTCTCGGAAGCCTGTTCGTGCTGTGGCGGCTCGACGCGGCCCGAGCCCGGACGAACGACGCGTGATGGACAAGTCCACCCTCATCACCGTCGTCATCTTCGCGTACCTCGCGGTGACGCTCGGGGTCGGAATCGTCGCCGGCCGACGGGCATCCCGTAGCGTCCAGGGCTTTGTGGCGGGCGACCGGGACTTCGGTCTCCTGGTCATGTATTTCATCACCGGCGCCACCGTGTTCTCGGCCTTCGCCTTTCTGGGAGGACCGGGGTGGGCCTACTCCCGTGGCGCAGCCGCCTTCTACATCCTGACCTACGGGGTGCTGGGAATGGCCCCGTGGTACGCAATGGGCCCCAGGGCCGCCGCGCTGGGACGCCGCTTCGGGTTCGTCACCCAGGCCCAGCTCCTCGTGGGCCGCTTTCCGTCGCGCACCCTGTCGGCGCTCATGGCCCTGCTCACCCTGGCGGCCTTCGTTCCGTATGTCACCATCCAGATGCGCGGCGCCGGCATCGTGATCGAGGCGGTGACCGACGGCGCGGTCCCGCTCGCGGCAGGCGCAGCGCTGGCCTACGGGATTGTCCTCGTCTATGTGCTCACCAGCGGTGTTTCCGCGGTAGGGTGGACGAACACGTTCCAGGGCGTCTTCATGGTTGGCATCGCGTGGGCGCTGGGGATCTATCTCCCGAACCGACTATACGGCGGTGTCGGTCCCATGTTCCAACAGATCCTGGCCGATCGCCCCGAACTGCTGTCCCTGCCCGGGTTGGACGGCGGCGGCGAGCCGTGGAGCTGGGGAGCGTACTCTACCGCGATCCTGGCGAGTGCGATCGGGCTGACCATGTGGCCGCACCTGTTCATGAAGGCCTTCACGGCCCGCAGCGATGCGACGATTCGGCGAACCGTGATCCTCTTCCCCACGTTTCAGCTGTTCCTCATACCTGTCTTCCTGATCGGGTTCGCGGGCGTCATGTTCCCGGAATCCCCGGAGCAGTCCGACTTCATCCTTCCCTTCCTGATCCTGCGTTCCGATCTCCCCGCGCTGGTGGTCGGCCTGTTCTGCGCGGGAGCGCTGTCCGCCTCCATGTCCACCGGCGACGCCCTCCTTCACGGCGCGGCGTCGGTTGCCGTCCAGGACGGCGTGCAGCCCTTCACAAAACTCACGGACCGGGCTCAGAGGCTGCTGATGAGAGTGCTGGTCGTGGCCGTCGGGGCTGTGGCCTATCTGTTCGCGCTGGTGGAGAGGGTTTCCCTGGTGGACCTCCTGCTCGCTTCCTACGGGATCATCGCCCAGTTCATGCCCTCGCTGCTGTCCGCCATGTACTGGAAAAGAGCCAACACCACCGGTGTCATCTGGGGCCTGGTGGCCGGTTCGGCGGTGTCCGTGTTCTTCTTCCGGTTCCCGGAACTCAAGCCGTTCGGGATGCACGAGGGCATCCTGGGCCTGGTGGTCCACGTCCCCGTCCTGCTGATCGTCAGCCTGCTCGGGAAGGCACAGGATCCGGGACATGTCGACCGGTACGTGAATGTCTAGCGAGGACGCGCGTTCGGGGCACCGCGTGTCTGGTGACACCTCTCCCGGGGACGCGGGAGACGAGATGGCGTGGTTGCGCGATGCCGTACTCCAGTGCGATCGACAGTTGATCGAGATCCTTGCCCGGCGCCGTGATCTGGTGATCCGGATCGGCGACCTGAAGAAGCGCAGGGGACTGCCCGTCACCGACCCGCAACGGGAGGCGACGGTGGTGCGGAAGGCCGCCGTGCTGGCAAGGGATTCGGGATTGGACGAGGAACTGGTGCGCGATCTGATCTGGAAGGTGATCGCATCGGCGCGAACACGGCAGTTCATCCTGGACGAACCAACCGAATAGAGGAAGCCCCCGGCGGGCAGCACACTACCCGCTCGGGGGCTTCGTTTCGCTGGCGAGTCCAGAGAGTTCCGTTTCGGCGCCGTCATGTGCGACGACCGGTTCTCCGTCTCTTCACCCTTCCGGCATTTCAGCCGTCCGGGCCGTCCCCCGTTCCCAGGGACTCCGGCTGCTTCCAGCGACCCCGCAGCCGTCGCAATCTCCGCCGAATCAGAGACCGCGCCCGCCTCGAACCCCGTTTCCGGCGCTCTCGGCGCTTCGGACCTCGTCTGGCTCCATCTGCCGGGAGTTTCCCCCCTTCGACGGCCTCTTCGAGACCCTTCCCGGTGCTTCGGCTCCGTTCCTTGCGGCCCGTCTCCTCTGCCTCGGGGAAACCACGTTAATACATGAATCGGAAAAGCGCAAGCTTTTTTCTTTGTCCAGAGGGCCGGATGCCCTGCCCGCCGCAGACGCCCGGGGTCCTCTAGCGGGCTTCGTCGTAGACCGAAACGACCCTGCGCCGACGGAGGTTCTCGAACTTCACGACCCCGTCCGCCTTGGCGAACAGGGTGTCGTCCCTCCCTCTTCCCACGTTGTTTCCCGGGTGGAAACGCGTCCCCCGCTGGCGGACCAGGATGTTCCCGGCCAACACCCGCTCACCCGCGTAACGCTTTACCCCCAAACGTTTTGGGTTGCTGTCGCGTCCATTCCGCGACGACCCGACGCCTTTCTTGTGAGCCATTGGATCCTCCTATACGGCGATGTCGGCCACGCGCACGACGGTGAAGCCCTGCCGGTGTCCCTGCTTCCGCCGGTAGCCCTTGCGACGCTTGCGCTTGAACACCGTGATCTTCTTCGTGCGGTCGTGCGCCACGACCTCCGCGGTCACTTTCGCCCCCTCCAACAGCGGCTCCCCCACCGAAACCTCTCCCCCCTCGTCCCCCTGCGAAGCCAACAGCACCTCCTCGAACGTCACCGTCGTCCCCGGCTCTGCGTCCAGCGTGGGGATCAGAAGAGTCGCACCGGGCTCGGCCCGAAACTGTTTGCCGCCCGTCCTGAATACAGCGAACATTGGAGCGTCCATCGTTGGTTTGTCTATGGATGAGAACTGCCTGGCAGACCCGGGGCAGCCAATAAAGGTATCCACACGGACCCCACGGTCAACCTTCGCGGCCCGGCGCCTCCGGGCGCCGCGAACCCCGGGCCGGATGCATCGGTCCTCGAAGAGCCGCGATGTATCCGTGACTCGACACTACGCAGCCCGGTACTTGCCCGTCACATCCGATTGGGCGCGCCCGGCGAGGAGCCTGAACTCGTCGTGACGCATGAGCGGGTCGTCCCGCAATTCCAGGCGAAGCCGGGTCCGCCGCCTGAGCTTCCGCAGAAACTGGGGCTCGGACTCCATGACCTGCAGTGCAACCTCCGGATGGACCCGCACCTGGATGTCCTGTGTCTCACCGGCGGCGGCGGCCCTTCTCACGCAGCGCTCGATTTCCCTGACGACCGTGGTGGGTGTCCACACGTGTCCGGTACCGTCGCAAGCGGCGCAGGGCTCGGTGAGCGACTGCAACAGCGAAGGACGGACTCGTTGCCGGGTCATTTCGATCAGCCCGAGGTCGGACACTTCCCACGTCCGCGTGCGCGCCCGGTCCCGGCCCAGGCAGGTTCGCAGCTCCTGCAGGACCTTGTCCCGGTTCTCCTGCGACTCCATGTCGATGAAGTCAATGACGATGATCCCGCCGATGTCGCGCAGGCGAAGCTGCTCCGCGATCCGGCGGGCGGCGTCCAGATTGGTCTTCAGGATCGTCTGCTCCGGGTCCTTCTTCTTCTTGCCGGTAAACCGTCCGGTGTTGACGTCCACGGACACCAGCGCCTCGGTCTGCTCGATGATCACGTGCCCGCCGGAGGGTAGATCGACCTTGCTGTGGAAGGCGCGCTGAATGTCCGTCTCGATCCCCGCATGATCGAAGAGGGGTGCTTCGCCCGCGTAGTAGTGGACTCGATCGAGGAGATCGGGATCGAAGGTCCGGACGTAGTGGACGATCTGATTGTAGACGTCCTGGTTGTCCACCGTGACACCGTCAAAGCGGTTGGTGAAGAGGTCCCGGATAACTCCGGAGATCAGCTTTGCCTCCGCGTGGAGCAGCGCGGGTGCGTCGGACCTGTCCGCCTTCCTGCGGATCGCGCGCCACTGCTTGCGGAGGTGGTGATACTCCTTCTCCAGCCGCTCCTGCGTTAGCTCTTCACCGGCCGTGCGCACGATCACGCCCCCCGAACCGTCCTCGACAACCGCCCTGGCCATGCCGCGGAGCCGGCCGCGTTCACGCCGGTGTTCGATCTTGCGGCTCACGCCCACGTGGTCGGTCTCGGGCATGTAGACAAGGAAGCGGCCGGGCAGCGAGATCTCGGTCGTGACCCGGGGGCCCTTCGTCGAGATCGCCTCCTTGGTCACCTTGACCACGACGACCTGACCCTTCGTCAGGACCTCCTGGATGGGAGGCGAGTTGCGGTCCCGTCCCCGGGCCCTCCGGCCACCGCCTTCGCCGGGCTCTCCGTTCTCGGCGGGTCTGGCGAGGTCTGCAGCGTGCAGGAACGCCGCCTTCCCCTCCCCGATGTCTACGAAAGCGGCCTGAATGCCGGGCAGTACCGATTCGACACGGCCGAGAAAGATGTCACCGACGAGCCGGCCCTGGTCCGGCCGGTCGAACATGAGTTCGGCGAGTGCGCCGTCTTCGGTGATCGCAACCCAGGACTCCTCGTCCGAGGTGCTGATCAGGATTTCTCTCTTCAATTGGTTTCTCCCACTGTGAATCCGTGATCGGCCGACGCCTGTGCCGCCCGTCCCGGCCGCGTAACCGCCACAAAGTGACGTGGTACGCAAACCGGCGACCGGACTCGGCAGCAACGCCTCCGAACCGCGGATCATGAATTCGTCGCGGCCCCGCCAGGAGTCCCCACGGGCCCGAATCGACCGGGCGCATCATGGGGCGTACTCCCGCGCAAGGTGCCGCGCGACTACGGTTTTCTGGATTTCGCTCGTGCCCTCGCCGATCTCGCAGGCCTTCGCATCCCGCATCATCCGTTCGACCGGATGGTCGGTGGTGTAGCCCGCGCCCCCGAGCGCCTGGACCGCGACCCGAGCCGATTCTGCCGCCAACTCGGATGCGGTGAGTTTCGCCATGGCCGCCTCCTTCGCGAAGGGGAGGCCCCGTTCCTTGAGCCAGGCAGCGTGATAGGTCAGGTGCCGGGCACCCTGGATCCCGGTCGCAAGCTCGGCCAGCGAAAACCGGATGTCCTGGAAGTCCCAGACGGGTCGCTTGAACTGACGCCTCCGATTGGTGTACCGGACGGCCTCGTCCAGGGCGCCCTGAGCGATTCCGAGCGAAAGCGCGGCAATGCCGATCCGACCGGCATCGAGCGTGCGCATGAAGTTGGCGAACCCTTCGCCCTCCGATCCCAGCCGCTGGTCCTCGCTGACCCAGGTGTCTTGAAAGTGGAGTTCGCGGGTGTCCGAGGCCCGCCAGCCGAGCTTGTCTTCCCTTGCTCCCGGAGTCACCCCGCTCGAATAGGGGAGTTCGGGACGGTGACCCACCCCGACTCGCGCCGACTCGTCCATGTCGATGGTCGGCTTGCATACAATGAAGCTCGTAATCCCGCGATGACCTTCACCCGGTGTCGTCACGGCGGTGACGACGAAGATCTCTCCCACGCCCGCGTGCGTGATGAAGATCTTGCTGCCTGTGATGCTGTAGCCGCCATCCACCGCAACGGCCCTCGTCCGGGTGCCGGAGGCGTCCGATCCGGCACCGGACTCGGTCAGCCCGAAGCCGCCGAGCACCTGTCCGGAGGCCAGCAGCGGTATGAAGCGCTCCCTCTGCGCGTCCGATCCGAATGCGAGAATCGGCGCCGTGCCCAGGGTCGTGTGGGCGGAGACGGTGATCGCGTGACTTGCGTCGTGGCGCGCAAGTTCCTCGACCACGAGAACGTAGCTGAGATAGTCGAGCCCCATCCCGGACAATTCGCGGGGCACGGGAACGCCGAACCAGCCCCGCTCGGCCATGGCTTCGACGTTGTCCCACGGAAAGCGCCCCGTCTCGTCGAGTTCCCGCGCAACCGGCGCGATGGCCTCGAGCGCAAAACGGCGCACGTCGGCCTGAAGATTAATGTGATCGCGATCCAGATATGGGAACATCGAACAGAGAAAAAGAACTGTTTTCGCGCTGGCCGGTCTTCAGGACTGCACGCCCCATCGACGCTCGCACCTGTCGCACGAGCCGCATGACCGCCAGCCGGGCACTTCTCCAAGGTAACGCAAAAGCGCCATTCTCCTGCATTTGCGCCGGCCGCAGTAGTGCTTCATGGCACGCAATCGGTCAACGGCCTGGCGGCGCGCGGCCTCGAGCGGCCCGAGATCGGGAGAGCCACCGGTCAGGACGACAGGGCGTCCCCGGACGCGTGGCGGGCCTTCCGTCTCACCATCCGGCCAGTTCTCCACCCACTCGGCCAGTACCGGATCGAGCCGCAGCGCGCCGGAGCGCATGAGCCACTTGAAGTGCGCCACATTGCCGGCGTCCGGGACCGGGATCCGTGGCGCCGAAACGCCCGACCTCGCCCGCCGGGTTGCCCGAAGTCTCCGCAGAAGCGCGAGGACATCGCGTGGCCTGGGGTAGGCACGCTCCAGGAAGGCTTCGGGAACTCGCCAGTCGTGCCGATGTACGAAGCCCAGGGCCAGAGAGTCGGTGCCGTCCCGTCCGGCGCGTCCGGCCTCCTGGTAGTAGCTCTCGAGCGAGCCGGGAAACGCGTAGTGAAAGACGGCCCAGACGTCCCCGCGGTCGATCCCCATGCCGAAAGCGCAGGTCGCCACAACGACGTTGGACGCTCCCGACATGAAACGCTCCTGGACGGCCTGACGTTCCTCGCCGGGAAGAGCCGCATGATACGCGTCTCCTATCACACCCCGGCCGGCCAGGGCCCTGCGCACGCTCACGACGAGGCGGCGCGTGGGCGCATAGACGATCAACGCCCGCCCGGCGCACTCGGGCGGGGCGCGCCGGACCAGTCGAACCATGGCCCGGATCCGCTCGGCACCGGAATTCCGTCTCGTCACCACCCAGCGGATATTGGGACGGTCGAATGACGTCACGACCCTGACGGGGTTGTTCATGCCGAGCACCCGCGCAATGTCGTCCCGGACCGCCGGCGTCGCGGTGGCGGTTACCGCCAGCACCGGAGCCGCGATGATCTCCCGGAGGGGCAGCATGCGGCGGAATGCGGGGCGAAACTCGTGTCCCCACTCGGAGATGCAGTGGGCTTCGTCGATGGTGATCAGTGAGACCCGGGTGCGGCGCAGGATGTCTCGAAGCCGCCTGGCTTCCAGGCGCTCGGGTGAGCAGAAGAGCAGATCGAGCCGGCCCTGCCGGAGCCGTCGTTCGTGCCCCTGCTGCGCGTCTTTCGGGTCCTGAGAGGTGAGCGAGGCCGCTCGCAGGCCGATACGGCGCGCGCGGTCGACCTGGTCCTTCATCAGGGAGATGAGCGGGCTGACCACCAGCACGAGGCCATTCGACATGAACGCGGGGAGCTGGTAGCACAGCGTCTTCCCTCCGCCCGTCGGGAGTACTCCCAGCGTGTCGTTCCCCGACAGGACGCTGACAATCAGGCGTTCCTGCCCCGGCCTGAACCCGTCGAACCCGAATTTCGCGCGCAGCGTGGCACGGGCTGCGCGTGCCAGGGAGCGTTGGTCTTTCGTTGCCATACCCGGCAACAATGCGCGATGGAACGGGCATGGGAATGGCCGGATGGGACAGCCGGCGCGCCGGGGTCAGGAGTCGTCGCGCGCGGGCAGGAAGCGAAGCAACAAGCCAAGAGCCAGGACCCCGATTCCCGACCAGACGAGCCAGCCCAGGCCGAAGCCCATGCCGGCAATGGCCAATGCGGCCCCGATCCCGAAAGCGCGAACCTTCCACGGCAGGAAGCGGTCCGGCTCAGCGGACCTGTAGCTGGACGGACGAAACATCGGTGATTCCCTACCCGCCTCTCTTGCGCAGGAATCGGCGGACGCCGTCCCGGCACTCGTCGCTCAGCCGTGCGGCGGCGTTCACCTCGGCGCCCCGCGCGATTGCATCGGCGAAGGCAGTGCCCTCGATGCCGTAGAACAGGTGCTTCGTGAGCGTGATCGCTCCCGGTGGACGACGAGCGAGGTCGCGGAGATACCGGTCGACCGCCGGCCCAAAACCCTCCTCGGGAATGACGCGGGTGACCAGACCGATCGCAGCCGCCTCCGCCGCGTCGATCCGGTGACCCCGGACGACCAGCTCGAACGCTGCCGTCTCGCCCACCTTCCTTCTCAGCATGGCCATCACAAGCGCCGGCACGAAGCCGAGATGGACCTCCGGATACCCGAAGGCCGCCGTCTCGGAGGCCAGCACCAGGTCGCACGCGGTCGCGAGACCGCATCCGCCGCCCAGGGCCCGTCCGCGCACGATCGCTACGACAGGCCTGGCGGCTTGCCTGATTTCCCGGAACAGCGCTCCGAGATGTTGTGCGTCGGCCAGACCGGCTTCGAGTCCCCTTTCCTGCGACGCAGCAATCTCTTCGAGATCGGCACCGGCACAGAAGTCGCTGCCGGCACCCTGAATCGCGATCACGCGGACCGAATCGTTCCCGTTCGCCTCCGCGAGCGCTGCGCGAAGCTCGCCGACCAGCGCCGCGCTCAGGGCATTGCGCTTATGTTGGCGATGAAGCGTGAGCACAGCCACACCCGCAGCGTATTCCCGCAGCACGGATTGGGCTCCGGCCGGGCGGGTCATGACGCGCTCTCCTTTCTCCGTGCGGGTTGGCGGCCGCGTCCGGCCACGCGTGTCGCCACCTCTTCGGGGACCTCGATTTCCATGCGCAACAGGGCCGTGCTGAACACCTTCCCCTGTGCGTCGGTCATCAGGGACACGGTGCCGCCGCCGTCCAGGGCGCCGTGGAGGAGGAAGTTCACCGCGTAAAGATTGTCGAGCTCGAAACGCTCTACCGCCCCACGCACCAGGCTGCCGAAGTGATGCTTCACACGATCCGCCGTAACTTGTTCCAGAATCAAAGGGTAGTCCATTGGATCGTAAGCGATCAGGCCGATGTTGGCGGTGTCCCCCTTGTCTCCCGACCGGGCGTGGGCCAACTCCAGCAACGGTATCCTAGGCAAGGCGCATACACCTCCTGAAGTCCACCCCGAAAGCGCTTCCGCAAGCGTTCATGTGATGCTCCTCCTCATACCTCGAAGACGTCTACGGCGAGATGCGGTTCCACCACGGTCCGCTCAATGAGCGCGGGCCAATAGGCGACCATCTCCTGAACCCTGGGCCTTCCGCCCGCAAAGCCCGTAACCGAGGGAGGGCCCGTCAGAACCAGCGGGGCGATCTCGCGGGTGAAGCGCTCCACGGCAGCGCGGTCCTGCCCTCTGACGCCGACACGCAGCTGGACCTCGGGCAGATCCGGTGGCGGTTCCCCCGCCAGGTGTCCGTGCGTGGCGTCCCAGCCGACCAGCTCGACCAGTACCCTGTCGAAGGCGAGGCCCAGCCGGTCCAGACGCTCGCGCAGGATCCTGGCGGCGGCGCGTGCCTTGGCGGCCGCATCGGGCCACGCATAGACCAGGGTTCCCACGGCCTTGTAGCCCGCGGAGCAGGCAACCGAGACCTTGAGAAAGGGTGTTGGAGGCCCGCCGCGGATCCCGTGCACACGGATCCGGTCGGGGCCCTGTCGCGCAAGCCGTATCGTTGTGAAATCGGCCGTAACGTCCGGGGTAATGTAGCTTTCGGGATCACCCATTTCGTACAGGAGCTGCTCCTTGACGGTGCGCAGAGTCACGACGCCTCCCGATCCGGGGTGCTTGGTGACCACGAAGCTGCCGTCCGGGCCGGCTTCGATGATCGGGAAGCCGACCCGGGCAAGATCGGGGATCTCCCACCAGTCCGCCGAGCAATTGCCTCCGCTGGCCTGGGCGCCGCATTCGTTGATGTGCCCCGCCACGACGCCACTGGCGAGGAGGTCGTAGGCGTCCCAGGACCAGCCGAACTCCCAGGCCATCGGGGCGTACGTGAGTGCCGTGTCGGTCGACCTGCCGGTGACGACAATGCGCGCTCCCCGACGCAATGCCTCCACGATCGGCCGGGCACCCAGATAGACGTTGGCGCTGCGAACGAGGTGGCGAACCGATTCCAGCGGCTCCCCGCTTTCCATGTGTTCGAGGGGATGCCCGGCCGCGATGAGGTCGTCGAGCCGGTCCACGATGTCATCGCCCGTGACAACGCCAATGCGAGCCCTCCCCCCGGCGCCGGCCCGCCGTCCCGCCTCCGCCACCGCCCTCGCACACTCGGACGGATTCACACCGCCTGCGTTGGTCACCACGCGAATATCGCGCTCCACGCAGTCGCCGATTATCCTCTCCATCAGGGGCACGAAGTCGCGCGCGTACCCGGCGGCCGGGTCCCGCAACTGCTGCTTCCGCATGATCGACATCGTGACCTCGGCGAGGTAGTCCAGCATGAGGTAGTCGATCCGGCCTCCCCGCACTTGCCGGACCGGCGCGTCGAGGTCGTCGCCCCAGAAGCCCTGTCCACTCGCGATCCGTACGGTCCTGGCGGATCGGGTCGATCGTACGCCGCGTGCTATGCTCACCGGCGGCTGCCGTCCAGTCCCGGCGGCAGCACGAACGGCCCCAGATGCGGTCCCGAGTTGCCCTGTGCCGCCCGCAACAGCAGGGTCACGGCCTCCCGCATCTCCTCGGGAAGCACGACCGCGTCCACAAACCCCCGTGCCGCCGCGTACGTCGCGTCCAGCTGGCGATCGTACTCGGCCCGCACGGCGTCCATGCGCTTGCTCAGATCCTCATCGGGCGTCCTGCCCTCCGCCTTGAGGCGCTCCAGTTCCGCCCCGAAGAGCGCGACGACCGCGCTTTCTCCCTCCATGACCCCCATGCGTCCGGTCGGGAGCGTAAGGATGAAGTCGGGGTCGAATCCCTGTCCCGCCATCGCATAGTACCCGGCGCCCGAGGCATGGTTCAGCGTCAGGACGATCTTGGGCACCAACGCGGTAGCCATGGCCTCCACGAACCGGGCTCCGGCACGGATGATCCCGCTGTGCTCGGCATCGATGCCCACCATGAACCCGGAGACATCCTGGACAAAGATGATGGGCGTGCCGTGGCGGTTCATCGTATCGATGAAATAGGCGGCCTTGTCCGCCGACTCGGAGTAGACGATTCCGCCGAAACGGGCCGGTCCCTCGCGACCGTCCCTGATCATGCCGCGGCGGTTGGCGATGACGCCTACACCGCATCCCGACACCGAACCCGTTCCGCAGATCAGCTCGGCTGCGTATTCGGGCTGGAACTCCGACAATCCACCCTCGTCGAGCAGCACCTCCAGGAAGGCGCCCATGTCGTACGGCTGCCGGTGGTCCTCGGGCAGCAACCGGTACAGGTCGTCGGCCGGACGGACCGGGCTCGCCGTGGTTGCCGCGGGGTTCCGCTGCCCCTCGCCGTCCGGCAGCGCGGCCACGAGTTCCCTGAGGCGCGCGATACAGGCATCGTCATCGGCCACGCGATAGTGTGCGACCCCACTGATCCCGGTATGCACCGCTGCGCCACCCAGCTCCTCGCGACCGACGGACTGACCGGTCGCTCCCATGACCAGGTTCGGCCCACCGAGGCCCATGAAGCTGGTGCCCTCGACCATCAGAATGACATCGGACAGGGCTGGCAGATACGCACCCCCCGCGATGCAGGGGCCCATCACGGCCGCGAACTGCGGGATTTTCAGGTACCGGCGCATGATCGAGTTGTAGTAGAAGATCCTCGCCGCTCCGTACTGTCCAGGAAATACACCTCCCTGATACGGCAGATTAACCCCCGCCGAATCGACCAGGTAGATAATCGGGATACGGCAGCGCATGGCGATTTCCTGCGCCCGCAGGATCTTCCTGATGGTCTCCGGCCACCACGAGCCCGCCTTCACGGTCGCGTCGTTGGCGACCACCACCACCTCCCTGCCCTCCACAACCCCCACGCCGGTCACTACACCGGCGCCGGGCGCGTTCCCATCGTAACGGTCGTATGCTACGAGGAGCCCCACCTCGAACCAGGACGCCTCCGCGTCGAGCAGGAGATGCAGTCGATCTCTCGCCGTGAGCTTTCCCTTGTCGCGCTGCCGGCGAATCTTCCCGGTCCCGCCACCGAGCCTCAGACGGCGTCGGAGTTCCTCGAGTTCCACGCTGAGGCGTGCAAGGCGCCCCGAGCGACCGCGCAGGTCACGATCCTCCGAACCGGCATTGCCACCCGGCGAGGCGGAGCTCGCGCGGCGCCGCGCCGTGAACCGCGCCGAGTCGCTCATGGCTGCTCGCTGCCGTTCGCGGTTCCCGGCGTTTCCACTAGTATGGATCCACGTTTTCGGCGAACCATCCGCGGATATAGTCGATCGCCTCGGCGGTGGCCGTCCCGGGTCCGAACACGCGTCCCACACCCTTTTCTCCCAGCGTGACGGCATCTTCGCGGGGGATGATCCCGCCACCGGTCAGGAGCACATGGTCCAGACCCTCCCGGTCAAGCAGCTCGCGGACTCTGGGAAAAAGGGTCATGTGCGCCCCCGACAGCACGGACATCGCCACGACGTCCACATCTTCCTGGACCGCGGCGGCAGCCACCATCTCCGGCGTCTGGTGCAAGCCCGTATAGATGACCTCGAAGCCCGCATCGCGGAACGCGGCCGCGATGACCTTCGCGCCGCGGTCGTGTCCATCCAGGCCGGGCTTTGCGACCAGCACCCGGATTTTTCTCTCCGCAACAGACATTCGCTACACAGTTCCTTCGGACGGGTTGGCGCCTGGCAGCCGGAGGTTGGCTGCACGGATAAGGTAAGCCGGAGTGTCGCTTGTTTGCACCGACCAGGGCGGGAACGGGGCGGCCACGGCTCTGCGGTCGGGCCGCCGGACCGGATCAGATGTCGAAGCCGCTTTGCTCCAGGTGATGGGCGCCCCGGCTGTCCCCTTCGTCCACGACCTGGCCGTCGAACAGATGCACGGTTCGCTCGGCCGAATGAGCATAGCGCGGGTCATGCGTCACCATGCAGATTGTCGCCCCTTCGTCGTGAAACTCATGAAGGAGGGTCATCACCGACTGTCCGTTTCTCGAATCCAGGTTGCCGGTCGGCTCGTCCGCCAGCAGGATCAGGGGCTTCCCCACAATGGCGCGGGCGACCGCGACCCGCTGTTGCTGACCCCCGGAAAGCTGCGACGGATAGTGGTTGATTCTGTGCGCCATACCCACGCGCTCCAGCGATTTCCGAATCCTGTGCCTCCGTTCGCGGCCCGGCATGCCCCGATAGCTCAAGGGCAGTTCGACATTCTCGAAAACGGTCAGATCGCCGATGAGGTTGAACGCCTGGAAGATGAACCCGATCGACTGGTTGCGGATTCTCGCCCTCCGCCCGGCGGACAGCCGCTCCACCGGCTCTCCGTCGAGCACATACGTGCCGCCCGTGGGAGAATCGAGCAGACCGAGGATGGACAGGAGCGTGGTCTTGCCGCACCCGGACGGTCCAGCAATCGATACGAACTCGCCTCGTTCGATCCCCAGAGTGATGTTCGAGAGTGCGTGGGTCTCGACCTCATCCGTGTGGAAGACCTTGCTGAGCGACGCCAGCCTGATCAGGGGCGTCACCGGCGCTTGTTCTTCGCGGCGCTCGTGGATCATGTGTATCGGATGATGTCGGTTTGCCTCGAGAATCGGTTTCCTGCCCCGAGAACTGCGGTCGGTTCCCCACCTGGAATATGGAATATGATACGCTGCAGCCCAGTGTCAGGTTTCTCCGCCAACCGCGGCCGCGACACCGCTCAGCCCGGGTCCGGCTCCGACCGGGTGCACCTTGCCCCACAACACCACCCCCCATCCCGGATAGCCCGGCCGGAGCCACATCCATCGGTTGGGGGCCTTCAATTGGAAGAAGCGTGCCAAACCACGGGCTGAATCCGTATGTGGTTGTCAAAAGGGCGCTTACCGAACGCATCGGTCTCGGGCGGCACATGCCCGGACGACCGGAAACGGGACGGAGGTGTGCGGAAACGAACAAGCCGCCGATGTTGCCCGGCGCGGTCGTTCGGGGCGAAACTTCTTCGTCGCCCAAGTGATCCCTTCACACCCGGGCAACTGACTTGGCACTGCCTACGGATTCCCCGACTCTCGACCGGTTCAGGTTTGCCGTGGACCCCAGGCGGGTTCGGCGCAACGTGCCGCTGGCACCCCTTACCACCTTCGGAATCGGAGGTCCCGCGGATCTCTTCTATCGGGCGCGCTCGACCGAGGAGCTGTATCTGGCCGTGTCGACCGCCCGCGAGATGGAGATTCCCTGGTTCGTTCTGGGGCGCGGCGCGAACATTCTCGTTGGTGATCGCGGGTTTCGGGGGGTGGTCATAAAATGCGATATCTCGGACATGACCTTCGGGCCCGACGGCAGGGTCACCGCCGGGGCCGGGCTCGACACCTTCCCCGACCTGATCAACGCGAGTGTGACGAGGGGGCTGGGCGGCATTCATCACTTCGTGGGCATTCCCAGTACCGTCGGCGGCGCGGTGTGGCAGAACCTGCACTTCCTGTCGCCCGCGCCGGAGCGCGAACGCACGGTGTTCTGGGACGAGGTGATGGAGGGTGCGACCATTCTCACACCCCGGAACCGGATCCGCACCGTCGGAACCGAGTACTTCCGGTTCGGATACGACTACAGCGTCATCCACGACACCGGTGATCTCGTTCTCGACGTCACGCTCAGGCTTGAGCCGACCCCCACCGCGGAGCTCAGGCGCGTGATGCGGGAGAACCTGGCGTGGCGCGACGAACGGCACCCGGACCTTTGGCTCTATCCCTGCGTAGGATCGATTTTCAAGAAGATCGACGGGATCGGCGCGGGTCGTCTGATCGACGAATGCGGGCTCAAGGGCCATGTCCACGGGGCCGCCGAGATCTTCCACAGGCACGCGAACATCATCGTGAACATCGGGGGGGCAACGGCGACCGAGGTCCTGACGTTGATTGAACTTGCCCGCTCGACGGTCCTTCGCGAGACCGGCTACGAACTCGAGACCGAGATAGGATTCGTCGGCGAGTTCTAGCCGTGGACAGAATCCCCCCGGCAGTCGAAAGGCGATGCATCCGGGCCTGTGGCCCTCGTCCGTGGACCGCCCGGCTAGACTAGGAGGAAGTCCTGTGTGCGACGTGAAGGCGGACCAGCGGTCCGTGGAATCGGATCCATAGCCGCCACAGGAGCAGCACCGCCACCGCGCCCAGCCCGGCCGCGAGACCCCACCACAAGCCGACCGGACCGATATCGCGGCCGAACCCGAGCCACAGGCTCAACGGAATGCCGAATAGCCAGAAGCCCAGCACATTGTACACCATCGGTCGCAGCGTGTCGGCGACTCCGCGGAGGGCGCCGGTGCATACGACCTGCAGGCCATCGAACAGCTGGAACATCCCGGCAACGGGGATGAGCGCTGCGGCGACGGCGGCCACGCTCGCGTCGGTGGTGAACTGCCTGGCCAGCAGACCCGGAAAGGCAAGGAAGAGCGCGGCGGTCACCGACATGGCGACGCAACAGAGCAGAACCGCACCCCCACCGGCTCTCCGCGCCTTGTCCGGATTCTCATTGCCCACCGCCCTGCCGACGAGCACAGCCGCCGCCTGAGATATCCCCAGAGGGATCATGAAGGCGAAGGCCGCAAGGTTTAGCGCGATCTGGTGGCCCGCGATGGCATGGGTCCCCAACCAGCCCATGGCTATGCCGATCGCCCCGAAGGCTCCGAACTCCATGAACAGCTGCAGCCCGATCGGCGAACCGAGGCGTACGACCCGCCACAGCGGCCTGACTTGCCACACCTCACGCCGCACACGCCGCAGGTATGGTGCCAGGAGGCGCCACCCGAGACAGAGCGCACAGAGCCACATGAACCACCTGGAAATGGCAGTCGCCCAACCCGAGCCCATGGCGCCCATGGCCGGCGCCCCGAGGTTGCCATAGATCAGAACCCAGTTGGCGCCCACGTTCAACAGATTCGCCAGGACGATTGTCCAGACGACCGGCGCGACTCGGCCTACGGCCTGCAGAGTCTGACGAAAGACGATGAACCCGTAGAACGGCAACATTCCGGGAATCAGCGCATACGTGTACCTGGCCGCGACGGGAATCACCTCCGGTGGCTGCCGGAGCAGCACGAAGATCGGTTCCGCCAGGGCAAGCAATGCCGAGGCCACCGCAGCGAGTCCCACGCTCAGCAGGAGTCCCCGTTGTATGGATGCCGCGATCTCGTCATGGTCGTCCGCCCCGAACGCCTGCGAGACGAGAGGGTCCAGGGCGAAGAGAAGCCCCATGCCGAACACGGCCACGCTGAAGAAGTAGACGTTCCCCAGCGTCACCGCTCCCAGTTCGGCAGCGGTTACCCTGCCGACCATTGCGGTGTCCACCAGCCCTTGCGACACCAGCCCCATCTGAACGACTGCGACTGGCGTCGCGAGCATGAGGAGATCGCGAAACTCGGCCCTTCGGGGGCGAAAGGCGGACAGACGAGCCCGCGTGGCGGCGGTCAAATGCGAACCGTCAGGAGCCGGGCACGGATGCGTAGTTCCTCCGTGGCAGCGTTATCTTGAATTCGGTGAACTCCCCGGGCACGGTATCGACCTCGATCTTGCCTCCGTGCTCCTGGACGATTTCATGGGATATCGAGAGTCCCAGTCCGGTGCCCTGTGTCCCGGACTTGGTCGTGAAGAACGGGTCGAAGATTCTGTCGAGGACGTGCTGCGGAATGCCGGTCCCGTTGTCATGCACCGCGATGCTTACTTCGTTCTTGCGTCCCTCGGTCCTGATCGTGACCGCGGGCTGATAGCCCGGCTCCCCCTCTTCGGTCCTGCGCGCATGGGTCGCGTGGCAGGCGTTCGTGACGATGTTGAGGAATACCCTGCTGAGGTCGCGGGCAATCGCTTCCACCTCGCCCGCATTTGAATCGAACTCGTACACCATGTCCACGTTGAAGGAGGAGTCGGTGCCCCGGATGCCGTGGTAGGCGAGCTTGGCGTATTCCTGGACCAGGACGTTGATCTCGACCGATTCCAGCTCGCCCGCCTCGTCTCTGGAATGCGCGAGCATCCCTTCGACGATTCTGTTGGCCCGGGAACCGTGCTCGTTCACCTTGATGACATTCGTATCCAGGTCGTCGAGAATTTCGGAGATGAACTCGCGGTCCAGCTCTCCATCCCCGTTGTCCTCCATCTTCAACTCCTCCCGCAACTCCTCGATGAGTTCCGAGGACAGCGCCGCGAAGTTGTTCACGAAGTTCAGCGGGTTCCGGATCTCGTGGGCAATTCCCGCGGTCAGCGCCCCCAATGAAGCCAGTTTCTCCTGCTTGACCACCTGTTGCTGGGTGCGCCGCAGGTTGTCGAGGGTATCCTCCAGCTCCGCGTTCTTCGCCTGAACCTCGTCGGCCAGCTTTTCGACCAGATTCAGGCGTTGCACCTCGACCGCGTGCTGCCGGAACACCTCCAGGGCGCCCGCCATGTCCGTGAGTTCGTCGTTGCCCTCGATCTCCACCTGCACCTCCAGGTCGCCCTTGGACATGCGGCGGGTGGCACTGGACAGCGCGCCCATGCGTACAAGCAGCCGCTCGCCGAAGAACTTCCATGCCACGTATGCCGCGGCGACCGTGAGGAAGGTGACGATCAGCAGGAACCAGACCCCCAACTGAACCAGCGTGCCCGAGCGGTTCGCGGCCGAGCGCGCCGAGGTCTCGGCATCACCCACGAGCGTTTGAACGCGGTTGACCAGTTCGGCGGTCGTCTGCTGGTTGCGCGCGACCAGTTCGGCTGCCCGCCCGTTTTCCGCAAGCTCCAGGCCTCGAGTTTCGAAGACACCATCCGAGGACTGATAGAGGTCTTTCAACTCGTCCACCTGTTCCTGCAGCCCCGCTCGGACCCGGGGCCTGATTCTGGGGAGCGCGCCTTCAACGTCCCCGATCGCGGTCTCGACCCTTTCACGGTTGGCCAGCAGCACTTCCGGGTCGTCTTCCGTCATGGCCTGGGCGATCAGCGTCCCAGCCTCGTTCTGATACGCCTTGAAGTTGAGAAGACCCCCGTAGTGGTCCAGTTCGGCCTCGGTTCTGCGCCGGGCCACCGGAGCGGGTGCTTCGTTGAGCGCTCGCAGACCGGTGTACATGAAGAACTCCTGATCGTCAATTCCCTCCTCGAGCAGGAGTTGCAGCGCCAGGCCCGCGTCGGCCAGCTGGGTTTCGAGTTCCTCCAGCCGTCCCCGCGCCGTCATTCGGCGAAGGACCGACTCGTGGATCTGGTCGATGCTCTCCACCAGGCTGTCGACCAACGGTTCGACGATGGCCTCGATCTCCCCCTGGTTCCCTTCCCCGCCTTCCGCCTCGGCGATCAGCGTAATCCGGCTGCGCAGCTCCCGTTCCTGCCGGCGAACTTCGATCATCACCTCGTCGAGGACGTCGGGACTCGTGGCGGCGAGCAGACGGGGTGACGCCCGCACCAGCTCGGTGCTCTGCTGCGCGACCTCGAATGCTGCCACCAGTGCCGGCATGTACGCTTCCGTCACCTGACTCTGCTGCGAATTCACGACGCTCATCAGGATCAGCGCGAGCACGATGGCGCCGATGGTCATCACGACGCCGCCTCCCAGCCCCACGACCACCTGGCTCCCGATGCCGAAGCGGCCGCCGGTGGCCTCGCGGACGCGGTCGCCAAGACGGCTGGGCAACCGCTTCAGTATCCATTCGAAGGCGAAATGCACCCGGTGATCGAGCGTCTTCATCCCGCGGGAACTCATCGCGAAAGGCTGTTCACCGAGACGAACCTGCCCCCCCGTATCACCGTCAGGAACACCGCGTCGGATCCCTGGTTGTCCCCCGCCCCGTACTGGACCGTGAAGCCGCCCAGATCAATCGGCCCGGCCTCTTCGAGCCGCGTCAGGAAGGCCTCGCGGGTGGGAGGCCCCTCGCCGGACTCGCCGATTTCGCGCAGAACCTGCACCACGAGCCGCCCCGCCAGGTAGCCCTCCAGCGACACGAATCCCGGTTCGGCCGCCGGATCGAGTTCCCGGAGGGCGGCATGGTACCGGGCCACGACCGGGATCGACGTGTCGCGCGGAAAAGGCACGACCTGGGTCACGACGACGCCGTCCCCGGACCGACCGAGTTCGTTGAGCAGCGCGTTGCTGCCGACGAACGATATGTTCACGAAGACCGCGCGCATCCCGATCTTGCGGGCCCACATGATGAACTGCGCTGCGGGGCGGTAGGCTCCGATAATGACCACCGCCTGCGGATTGTCCTCGCGGATGTCCAGCAGCGCGCGCTTGACCGCCATTGTATTGCGGACATAGGTGCCCTCGCCCGCGAGGACCATCTGACGCTTGTTCAGGGCCTGACGAACGCCCGTATAGCCGGCCAGGCCGTAGCTGTCGTCCTGGTACAGAATGGCAACCCGCTCGAACCCGAGGTCCCGGGTCAGACGCTCGACCATCTGATCCGTTTCCTGGTAGTAGGAGGCGCGTACGTTGACCACATAGCGCTGGTCGGGACCCCTGAGCAGCTCCGCGCCCGTGAAGGCGCCGATATACGGCACCCTGGCCTCTTCGGCGATGGGCGCGGCGCGGCTGGAGGTCGGCGTCCCCACCGCGCCGATCAGCGCGAAGACACCATGCGCGATGAGCTCTCTGGTATTCGCGATGGCCGCCTCGGGCTCATACCGGTCGTCCCGGAGCATGAGCTTCAACAACCGGCCGTGCACGCCGCCCTCCCGATTCGCCTCCTCAAACGCGACGCGAACCCCCAGGTTCATGTTCCTGCCGAGTTCACCCGCTGGGCCCCGCAGTGCCGCCGACTGGCCGAACACGATCGAGTCGGCGAAGACCCCATCGGCGCCGGTTTCGGGCTGCTGCGCGGACGCTCCCGCGACCACGCCCAGCAGCAGGGCCCAAGCCACCGGCAACGCTCGGGCCCGGGTCCGTGGACCGCCCTTGAGGGCTATTGCGAATCCTTCAGGTAACAGAGAGTAAGGCATGTGATGTCATCGGACTGGGCGGCTCCGCCCGCGTGGGCCTGCACCGCTTGCACGGCCTCGCGATTCATCGTCGCCGCGTTCGATCCTGCGGTTTCGGACAGCACGCTGGCGAGTTGCCGGTCGCCGTATTCGACTCCGTCCTTGTCCATCGCCTCGGTGATTCCGTCCGTGTAGAAGAAGACCGCGTCACCCGACTCCAACTGGACGGATCCGCCGGGGAATTCGAAGCCCGGCATCACGGCAAGCACCAGTCCCGAGTCACAGTCGATCTGTTGGACCTCCCCTCCGGGCTTCACGATGTACGGGAGATTATGGCCTGCGTTTGCGAAATCGAGACGGCCCGTCGCGGGATCGAAGCTGGCGTAGAAGACCGTGACGAACATGGATTCCTCGTTCGACTCCACCAGCAGCTGGTTCACTTCCTCAAGACACCTGGCCGGATCCTGCTCACCGATGGCGGTCCCCTTCATCAGGGTTCGGCTGACCATCATGAAAAGTGCCGCGGGCACTCCCTTGCCCGAAACGTCGGCCATGACGATCCCGATGCGTCCGTCCTCCAGATGGAAGAAGTCGTAGAAGTCCCCGCCGACCTCCTTGGCCGGCGTCATCCAGGCATGAATCTCGTAGCGCGAGTCTTCCGGGAACCGGGTCGGCAGAATCGACTCCTGCATCCGGGCCGCAACGCCCAGTTCCTGCCGGAGCGCAACCAATTCGTCCCTGGACCGCAACGCATCCCTCATGACCTCGAGATGCGCGAGCGTCTTGGAAATCGTGGTCTCGAGGTCCTTGAAGTCCAGGGGCTTCGTGACAAAGTCAAAAGCGCCCCGGTTCATCGCGGTCCGGATGTTCTTCATGTCTCCGTACGCGGTCACGATGACCGCCCGGAGATCGTAGTTCAACTGGTTGAGTTGATGCAGTAGCGTCAGCCCGTCCATCTGGGGCATGTTGATGTCGGACAGAACCATGTCGACATCTCTGTGGGCCTCGAGTTTTTCGAGCGCCTCGACCCCGTTCTGGGCGAACACCAGACTCAGTTCGCCGCTACGCACCTTGCGTCGGAATTTCTGGCGGAGCAGCAATTCCAGATCGGGCTCGTCATCAACGACGAGAATCTTCGCCATCTGCTCAGGTCCACAGGCGGCTGGCGGGAGCAGCCGGTCCATTTGTCTCGCGAGCCGTCCCGCACGGTCGCCGGAGTCATTCCGCAAATAGTCTAACGCCTGCGAACCGGTCTGCCTACCGCGTCAGTGGACCTCGTGTGAGCGGACATGGTAGATTGGGCTGTACGACCGGCCAGGGGATTTCCGCAACGAGTATTGTTCCAGGCCTGTCGCGCTCCGTGAAGCTTTCCGCACCAGCTCGGGGGGCTATCCTGGATCCTCAAAACGTCACCATGCTCGCCGAAACAGCCCGAAACAACGAGTTCGCTGTGCTGCGGGAGCATCGGCCGGAGGCCGCCGCCTCGGGCCTGGCCGCATTGCGGAATCGGGCCGTCCGCGACGATCGAGGCAGATTGCTGGAAGCCCTCGAAAACGAGGCGGGCCGTTCCTTCTTTTCCCGGCTTTTCGGCAACAGTCCCTACCTGACCCGCCTGCTGCTCCGGGACACGGAATTCGCCGAGGCACTCACTCAGCGAAGCTCCAGAGATCTCGCCGACGGAATCCTCGGGGAGCTCTCGGTAGCCGACCCGACGATGAACCGCGACCTGCTGATGCGGCTTCTCAGGCGACAGCGGGGCCGGATCGCGACCCTGGTCGCCGCGTGCGATTGCTACGGAGTCTGGGACGTCATGCAATGCGCCGCGACGCTGTCGGAGACGGCCGACCGGGCCGTCCATCTCGCAACGGAGCACCTGCTCCTCGACCGCGTCCGGCGTGGGGAACTCGCGCACCCGGAGGGACCGCCGACCGAGCTCCGGTGGGGATACTTCCTGCTGGCCGCCGGCCGGCACGGTGCGAGGGAGCCGGGGTACACCGAGGACCTGTCCCTGATCGCGCTGTACGACCCGGATGTCGTGGAATACACGGGGGCCAGGTCTCCGGAGGACTGCTTCGCTCGCGTCACCCGTGACATGGCCCGCATTCTCCAGGCCCGTACGCGGGACGGATACGCCTTCAGGACCGACCTTCGCCTGCGGCCGGACGCGCCGGCCACGCCACTCGCGATCACGCGGCAGTTCGCCCTGGAATACTATCGGCGGTCGGGACGCACCTGGGAGCGCGGGACCCTGATCAACGCGCGGCCGGTAGCCGGCGACGTCACCGCCGGCAACAGCTTTCTGGCCGAGCTCCGACCCTTCATCTGGGAGGGAGGCCTCGATTTCGACTCCGTCGAGGATATCCACTCGATAAGCCGGCAGATCCACCTGTTCCGGCGCCGCGGTGTGCCCCGAGCCACGGGACTCGACCTGGCGCTCAGCGCCGGTGGTATCCGCGAGATCGAGTTCTTCGTCCTGATGCACCAGCTGGCCTACGGCGGGAGAAGCCGTCAACTGAGGGGGTCGAGTGTGCTGCCGATGCTCGACACGATCGAACGGGAGCACTTCATCCTCCCCCGGGAAGCGGCCGACCTGCGCGATGCGTACCGGACGCTGCGGCGAATCGAGCACCGTGTCCAGATGGTGAACGACCAGCCGACCCGCGCGCTGCCCGCGTCGAGAAGCGGTCTCGACAACGTGGCCTGCCTGGCAGGATTCGAGTCTGGGGACGAGCTGACCATGGTCGCGCAACGAGCGATGGAGCGCGTCCACCAGCTTTTCCGGACCCGCTTCACGGCACCCGAGAAGAAGCGGGACCTCGCGGAGCTGATCCTCGACGGCCCGGTCGGCGGCTCCGAGTCGGAACCGTTGTTGAAAAAGGAGGGATTCCGGAAGCCCGGGGACGCCGTGGAGATCTTCAAGGGCTGGGCCGAAGGAGGGCACCCGTCCACCTCGTCCACGCGCGCGCGCGCTGCGGTCAGAGCGGTGCTGCCGGAACTGGTTGCCGCTCTGGGGCGCACGCCGGAACCCGACCGGACGCTGGCCCGAGTCGACCGCTTCTTCCATGCCCTGCCGGCCGACATCTCGTTTTTTCCAATGGTCAAGGCAAACACCTGGCTGCTCAATCTGGTAGCGGTGGTGATGGGCAGCGCACCACGGCTGGCGGAATCGCTTCGTCTCAACCCGCGTATCCTCGAGGCCGTCCTGGATCCCGCCTTCTTTCTCCCGCTGCCCGGCAAGGAAGCGTTGGCCGGGGCGCTTGCAGAGAGACTGGATGGGGTGGACGACTTTCGAGAGCGCGTCGCCGTATTGGAGACGTGGACCCGCGAACACCGGTTCCAGGTCGGGATCCAGACGCTCCAGAACCTGGTCACGGCCGAAGACGCGCTGCGATGCCATTCCGATTTGGCGGACATCGCGACGGCCACGATTCTGCAGATGGCGATTGCGGAGACCGAGAAACGCTTCGGAGCAGTCGCCGCAGGCCGCTGTGCGGTTCTCGCCCTGGGTGACCTGGGCGCCAGCGAACTCACGCGGGATTCGGAACTCGACCTCGTACTGGTCGCGGACTACCCGTCGTCCGGCTACGTCGGCGATGCCGTCGACGCACGCGGTCATGTCGACTGGGCCCGATTCTACGACCGGGCGGCCAACCGCCTCTTCTCCACCCTGGAACGCCACGCCGAGCGCGGTTCGCTCTACCGGATCCGGGAGCGAAGCCGCGGCGACGTCCCCGGCGCATCGCCGATGATCACGCTCTCCGGGCTCAAGGCGCGACTCTCCGGCACCACGAGTACGCGTGACCTGATGGCGCTCGTGGGGGCACGCGTGATCTGTGGAGACGAACAGGTTCGGGAGGCCGTAGAGCAGAGCATCGGTGGTGTCTTCTCCCGGCGCGCGGACCCCGCGCGGCTCGCCGCGGACGCCTCCGAGATACGCAGGATGCATGCGAAGGAGTCTCCGGACGATCCATTCGGCCTTCTTCGCGCCGCCGGTGGACTGCTGGACCTGCGGTTGCTTGCCCAGTATCTTGTCGTGCGGCATGTTCACCAACTTCCAGGAACCATCCCCGGAGAGACCCTCAACTGTTTCGAAACCCTGGCCGCCGCCGACGTGATCAGTGCGGACGAGTTGCGGGCGCTGTCAGGTGCCACGCGCATGCAACGCGCGATCGGAGACATGTTGAGGCTGGCTTCCGAAGGAGGCATCACGATTCATGACGCCCCAGGCGTGCTGCGCGAGAAGCTGGCGGTCGCGCTCCAGTATGACAGCCCCGAGGCCATGGAAGAGGGCTATGGTAGTGCGCGCGAGCGGGTTCTCGGTATCTTTCAGAATCGTGTTGAATTGAAGTCCGGATGACGCATCTCTCGTGGAGGGACCGTTAAGTGGACGTCAAGCTCGAGATGGAAGTGGGGCTCGGCCAGGATGAGCCGCGGCGCGCGGTGGAGCGTTTCGAGCGCTTTGCCAACGCCCACGAATTGCCAATGGGGCTGGTCTTCAAGTTCCAGCTTGCCCTTGACGAGCTTCTGACCAATGTGGTTTCGTATGCGTTCGACGAAAGTGAGTCCGATCCCGTGATCACCGTGGGCCTGCGCCTTACGGATGCGCAGCTGGAGGCGGTATTGCAGGACAACGGACGGCCCTTCAATCCGTTGCTTGACGCACCGGAACCCGATCTGGAACTTTCCGCCGCAGATCGCCGCGTGGGCGGCCTCGGCATCCACCTCACCAAGGCGTTCGTCCATGGACTCAGGTACGAGCGAGTGGACGGATGGAATCGCCTGAACCTCGTGCAGCCCTTGTAGGCGCCGGGAGGAACCAAACATGAATGTGGAGACCAGCTATTCCGGAAGCACCGCCGTCGCCGTGGTGGACGGACGAGTCGATTCCGCGAATGCCAAGGACTTCGACGAGGAGTTGAGTGCGATTATCGACCGCGGGGTGAGCAGCCTGGTGGTCGATTGCGGTGGGCTCAACTACATCAGCAGCGCCGGACTGCGCGTCCTGCTGATCGCGATCAGGAAAACCAACGAAGCCGGCGGAGGTCTGGCCCTGTGCGCCGTGCCGGACCACATCCGGGAAGTCCTCGAGGTCAGCGGCTTCGTACGGCTCACCAAGGTCTTCGCTACGGCCGACGAGGCGCGCGCGAGCTTCGCCGGGTAGCGATCCGGCCCTGCCCTTCAGGGCCGCACCATCCCCGTGAGTTGTGGTTCGCGTCGGTCGCCGGTACGGGGTCGGCGTCGGATTGCGACGGGTTCGTTGAGCGCCTCGCGGAAGCGTGTGTCCCGCCGGAGTGCCAGGGCCGTGGGGGACCGGCCGATGGCCATTCACGAGCTTCCAGCCTCGGGCTGTTCCCTAGGACAGAACCGGAACACGAATACGTCAGGACCGGCCAACTCCACCGGGCGCCAGGGCCCGCGCCAGCCCCTTGCGCCACCGTGCTGCACCGATACTTTGACCGCCCACTCCTGTATGATTGATCAGCGCATTCGAGGACGCCACCGCTTTCTCCCGACGAATGGACACACGATGACCCGCCGCGCGTTCATGCCGAGGATGCTCGGCCAACCGTCCAGAGTTGGCGGCTTCGCCGTGACCTTTGGAATCCTCCTGCTTGCCGGACTGGCGGCACCGGCCGTCGCCACGGCGCAGGAGGCGGCGGTCCAGGACACCGCCTTCGTCCTCAACACCTTCTCGTTCCTCATCTGGGGGGCATTGGTGATGTGGATGTGCGCCGGCTTCACCATGCTGGAATCCGGATCCGTACGGTCCAAGAACGCATCGGTGATCTGCCTGAAGAACATCGGGCTCTACTCGATCGCCGGGCTCACGTACTACATCATCGGCTATGGCCTGATGTACACCGACGTGGGCAGCTTCATCGGCTCGCTGGACTGGTTCTACGGACCGTCCGCGGATGAAGTCGCGCTCCTCGGAGGCGACGAGAGCGCGGCCGCGGCGGTGGTCGAAAACGGCTACGCCGTGACGTCGGACTGGTTCTTCCAGATGGTCTTCGTGGCGACAACCGCATCCATCGTCTCGGGAGCACTGGCCGAGCGGGTCAACCTGTGGGCGTTCTTCGCGTTCACCGCGGTACTTACCGCCTTCATCTACCCGGTCGTCGGGGCGTGGACCTGGGGCGGCGGCTGGCTCGGTTCGATGGGCTTCACGGATTTCGCCGGGTCGACCATCGTGCACTCGACGGGAGGCTGGGCCGCTCTGGCCGGGGCCATCGTCGTCGGTCCGCGCTGGGGCAAGTTCCGTAAGGACGGTTCCGTCAAGGTCACGGCTCCCTCCAACATCCCCGCGGTCACGCTTGGCGTCTTCATCCTGTGGCTGGGATGGTTCGGCTTCAACGGCGGCTCCCAGCTGGCGCTCGGCAGCGCCGCCGACGCGGTGGCCATGAGCAACGTGCTCGTCAACACCAACCTCGCGGCGGCGGCGGGAGTGGTTACCGCGATTTTTGTGTCGAAGCCGATCCTGGGGCGCACCGATCTGTTCGCCGCGCTCAACGGCGCGATCGCCGGTCTGGTGGCGATCACGGCCGGCCCCAACCTCGACGATCCCCGCTGGGCGATCGTCATCGGCGCAGTCGGCGCCCTGCTCTGTACCGCGGGTCTGAAGCTGCTGGAACAGAGGAGGATCGACGACGTGGTCGGCGCGGTCCCCGCGCACCTGTTTGCCGGTATCTGGGGCACGCTGGCCACGGCGATAGCGGCCGGCGGCGACATCATGACCCAGCTGATCGGCGTGGTCGCCGTCGGCGCCTTCGTGTTCACGTTCTCGTTTGCGCTGTGGTCGCTGCTCGAGAAGACCATCGGCGTCCGCGTCTCTCGCAGCGTGGAGGAGATCGGACAGGATGCGGCCGAACTCGGGATCGATGCATACCCCGAATTTGCGCTGATGGTGGACCCCGATGACGGCGGCGACTTCAGGGACCCCGACTGATCCGGCGATGAGGAGTCGCGGTTTCCAGTCCGACGACGGCGGTGCAGGCTCTGACGGCACCGTCGTCGCCGGCACGGGCGCGTTTGCGGACTACGCGCTGGACCCGCGCTTCTACGATGAGCTGTTTGGTGGCGACGGTCGGCCCCGCGATGCCTGTGGACGCCTGAGCGAGGCACTGGACCGGTTTCCCGCGGAAGAGCTGGTCAAGCTGCAGGAAGGCGTCTACCGCCGTTTCCTCCATGAGGGGATCACGTTCACCGTGCTGGGGGCGGACGAGGTCTCGGAGCATATCATCCCGATCGATTGCGTGCCGCGTCTGATCGCGGCTGCGGAGTGGGACCACATCGAATCCGGCCTGAAACAGCGCCTGATGGCCATCAACCTCTTCCTCCGCGACATCTACAACGAGGGCAGATCGCTGCGCGACGGGGTGGTTCCTCCCGACCTGGTGCTGGGATGCCCGCAATACCGCGTCGAGATGCGGGGCGTCAACGTGCCTCACGATGTCTACGTTGCCGTCGGCGGAACCGATGTGGTGCGCACGGATGCCGGATTCGCGGTGTTGGAGGACAACGTGCGCGTGCCCTCCGGCGTGTCCTACATGCTCGCCTGCCGTGCGGCCACCAAGCGCTCGGTCCCCGGCCTCTATCGAGAGCACGGTGTTCGCGAGGTCGAAGGATATCCCCGGCGCCTGTATTCCACGCTCGCGTCGCTGAGTTCGTCAACCGCCCGGCCGCGCGTGGCCATTCTTACCCCGGGCCGCTACAACTCCGCGTACTACGAGCACGCCTTCCTCGCCGGTGAAATGGGGATCGATCTCGTGGAAGGACGTGATCTGGTTGTCCACAACGCCACTCTGTACGCGCGGATGGCGTCGGGCCTGCGTCGCATCGACGTCCTGTACCGGCGCATCGACGACGACTTCGTCGATCCCGTCACGTTCCGCCGGGACTCGGTCCTCGGCGCTCCCGGGCTTTTTTACGCGTACCGCGCGGGGAACGTCGTGCTGGCAAACGCCCCCGGGACGGGAGTCGCCGACGACAAGGCCGTGTACGCCTATCTCCCGCGGATTATCCGCTACTTCCTCAATGAAGAGCCCATTCTGGCGAATGTGGACACCTACCTGTGCCGCGAACCCGAGGGCCTTGCATTCACGCTCGACAATCTTCGGGACCTCGTGGTAAAGGAGGTCGGCGGATCCGGGGGCTACGGCATGCTGGTCGGCCCCCATTCCACTGCACGCGAACGGGAGGAGTTCGCAACCAGACTCAGGGACAACCCCACGAACTATATCTCGCAGCCGGTCCTGCCGCTTTCGAGGGCGGGCTGCTTTGTGGACGGCGCGCTGCAGCCTCGCCATGTGGACCTCCGGCCCTTCACCCTGCATGGCGCGGATGGACAGAATGTGGTCCCGGGCGGCCTGTGCCGCGTAGCGTTGCGCAAGGGAAGCCTTGTGGTGAATTCGAGCCAGGGCGGCGGCTGCAAGGACCTCTGGGTTCTGCGGTCCTGACGGCGAGCGAGAAACGGGAGTCGGCTGATGCTGGCAAGGGTCGCGGCGGACTTGTACTGGATGGGCCGCTATATCGAGCGGACCGAGCACACGGCACGTCTGCTGAAATACCAGTTGGCCGGCCTTGTCGATTCCCCGGCCGACGAACTGGCGCTCGGGTGGCAGGTCATCTACCGCGCGCTGGGGCAGTCATCTCCGATGACGCCCGCCGACGTCGACGAGGCCGAAGCGTTCATGATGGCCGACGCGTACACGCTGGCCGGCAGTCTCGTTGAGGACCACACCAACCCGGACTCGATGGTCACCTGCTGGGCCATGGCGCGCGAGAACGCCACGCAATTGCGACCGCAGCTTCCGCTGGAGGTTTGGACCACACTCAATCGGGGGTTTCTGTGGATCCGGGACTGCGACTTCCCGGAAGCGTGGAAGGAGGGCCCGGCCGCACTCGTCTCCGAGGGCATCGACCGGCTCCGACTCCTGGCCGGGGTTGTCGAAGCGACGATGTCGAGGGACAACACCTGGCGCTTCCTGCAGCTCGGCCGATTCGTGGAGCGTTTCCAGCACCAGGCCAACCTGCTGTGCACGTGGGACCAACTGGGTGCCCCCGCCGGCGCGGACCCCTCCCTTTCGTGGAGCGATCTGCTTCGCGTATGCGTTGCGTTCGAGCTGTACTGCCGCCGGCACGGCATGACTGCTGAGCGCGATACCGTGCTCGAGTTCCTCATTCGCGACCCCGAGGTGCCGCGCTCTCTCCGCTTCGCCCTGCAACGGATCGAACAGATGCTCGTCGGCATCGACCCGCTCGGAAGCAGGCACCCCATCGCTCCCCCGAGAAGGGTGGCCCTCCGCCTGACCGCCACGCTCGAGGCCACGGCCGAAATCGTTCCGAGTGAAGAACGGACGGAGCCGGCACGCAACAGGTTCACCCAGCACCTCTTCGGGCAACTCGCCGGCGATGGCAGGAGGCTGCATGATCTCCTCATGGCCGAATACGTCGACTATGCCGTCTCGGAGGGGCTGCCGTCGTGATTGCCAGGCACACCATAGAACATTCAGTGGACTTCGCCTACGACGCGCCGGTCCATTCTTCGGTGATGGCGCTGTACCTGCGGCCCATCCAGGACCGGCGCCAGGTGTTGGTGGATTTCGAAATCCAGACCGATCCGCCGGGTACGTTGTTCGATTTCGTCGGTCCGTTCGGCAACCACGGACACTTCCTCGATCGCCCGGGCGCACACGAACGGCTTGTGATCCGGAGCCGGTCCACGGTCGAGGTAGGGCCAATCCCCCGAATTCCAGCTCGCCTCGGCTCCGGTGCGTGGAAGGAACTTGGCAATGTGATTCGGGACCCCGAGTTGTGGCTGATGCTGCAGCCGAGTCACTATGCGGGTGCCTCCGAGGTCCTGGACCGGTTCCTCGACGAACAGGGGATCAGACCGGGCGACGACCCCCTGCAGAGCGCGGTCGAACTACGCACGAGACTCCATGACATCTTCGAGTACACGCCCGGCAGCACGGCGGTCGACTCCCCGATCGACCGCATCCTCGAGACCGGACGTGGCGTGTGTCAGGACTACGCGCACGTAATGGCGTCCATACTCCGCGGGTGGGGCGTACCCTGCCGATACGTGTCGGGCTATCTCGGTCCCGACGCCGACTTCACGACACCCGGCGAGAGTCACGCCTGGGTGGAGTGCTGGTATCCCGGGTCGGGATGGATCGGCCTGGATCCGGCCAACGACAGCCAGAGCGACCACCGCCACGTGCGCGTCGCGGTCGGAAGGGACTATGCGGACGTGCCCCCGACCCGCGGCGTCTACCGAGGTGCAGCCGATTCGAAGTTGACCACGACGGTGATGGTCACCCGTCACCAGGAAACCGGCGGGACCGCGTGAGGCCCGGTCAATGAACGACCACCCCCGTGTTGCGGGACTCGCTCCAGACTGGAAAGGACGCTGTCTCATGCATTTGTCAACCGACTACCGTCGCGTCCTCGCCGTGGCCGCGCTGGGCACGCTCGCCACCCTCGCGATCATGCCGTCCCGTGCCGCCGCTCAATCCGTCTCCATCGGTGCCGATGTCGTTCTCCGCCGACGGCGCCTCCGCCAACGAGAACGACCTCTGGTTCACCTATACGGTCACGACCTCTTCGGGGGCTTCCTTCGCAGGGGCCACGGACTACTACTTCCCCGGTCCGGGCGCCGACGTCTTCAGCTACAAGAGCGCCCACACATGGGAGTTCTCATTGGCCTTTGCCGGATCCGAGGCCTTCCCGCTGTCGCTGTTCGCGGGCCTCATAAGCGATGACGACAAGCCCGTGTACCTGGAGGCGGGCCTGCCACTGCCGGCGGGCGAAGGGATGGAGCTCGGCCTGCACGCGGGAATGGTCACCGCCGCGAGCGGATTCTACGACAACGAGGGCGCGTCCGTGGTCAACCTTGGAATCACGGTCCGGCAAGGAACTGCAGATCACCGAATCCTTCGCGCTTCCGATGAGCGTGTCGTACGTCATCAATCCCGACCAGGATCGTGCGTTCCTGGTATTCGGGATCAGCCTGGCGCCGTAGGCGGACCGGTCGTCCGGGCGTGGCTTTCCCTCATCGGTCCCCGTTGAGAGCTGTCAGGCCGGGATCCGATATCGGTGGATCTCCTCGCGGTCGAGCGCGTCGCGCACAACGCCGATGACCCAATCCGGTCCCCACCGCTTCACGTCGAGAGCGCCCGGGATTTCGATCGCGTTGACGGCCCCGTCCGGATTCACCGTGATCCAGACTCGCGGCGAGGTCGTGTCCAGCGTGAACTCGCCGATGGCCACACCACCCCCGGTCGTGCCTCGGATCACACCGAAGCTCGGCGCGGTCGTGTGCCGGGCAATGTCACGCTGGTCACGCTTCAGATCCTCCAGGGTGGGGACCTGAGCGGCATGCTGGTACCTCGCGCTGATCCACGCCTCGAGGAGCTGGTCGGTCACCGCCGCGGGACTGGCGGAAGACCGGACAATCATGCCTGGAACGCCGCGGCCAGAGTACTTGCGCAACTGCCACCGATCGTCGTCGCCGATCCAGACACCGTCCCGCCCGGTCACGACGTGGAGGCGTCGACCAAACGGTGGCTGAGTGACCTGCAGCTGCCCATCCTGGCGGAAGAGGGCGAGTTCCTCACCGGGCCACGTCCCCAACGTGTGCACGGTGTCGCCCGTGGAGGATGCTGCCACGATCTCGACCGCCGGACGCACGACGCCCTCTGCCGCAGAAGGCCCGTCGTAGAACGCGCCGATCGCAGAGCCGTCCGCGAGCATGCCCAAGGGCACGGGAGGAACGGAGCGGGTGGTCGGGTCGACGGCATTCGCGATCGCGAAGCTTCGGGCGAATCCCCCCTCGGAATCGAGGATGGTAACACGCCTGAGACCGCGGTCACCCGCCGCAAGGGAGTCCGAGGGCGAGGAGGCCAGCCATTCGAGGTACCGAAACTCCCCGGGCCCGTCCCCGGTCCCGCCCCACGTGGCAACGTGCTCGCCGGCGTCGTCGAACACCAGGATGTCGTTTTCGCTGCCGTTGATCACTGCGATACGGCCGCCCGACAGCACTTCCACATCCCGTACATCCGAGAGCACGATGGCGCCGTCGTCCTCGTTACTCCGAATGACCAGGTCGGGCTCGTCCGCCAGGGCGCGACGCTCCACCCATGCCAGCGGCGCGGGGCCGAGATCGACGACCCTCACGCCGAGGCTGTCGAAGACGGTCGCAGTCGCGGCCGACGGGGGCGACTCGCAGCCCGCAACGGCGAGCGCGAGCAGAAGGGCCGGCATGCGCATCGTTTCAGTCACTCCTCAAGCAGCAGGCCCGACTTTAGCGCCAGATCGACCCAGTCCGACCGGTCGTGCAACCCGAGTTTCTCCTTCAGGCGAGCCCGGTAGTTCTCGATCGTCTTGGGTGCCAGGTGCAGCTTGTCCGCAATCTGCCTCGCCGTGTAGCCCCGAGCCGTGAGCCTCAGAACCTTGCGTTCGCGATCACTCAGTCGGGACACCGGAGTTTCCGGCCGGGAGTCGAATTCCTGCCGTCTCCGCATGTAGAGTCGGGTGGCCTCGCGGGGCATCGTTGTCCGTCCGGCAGCGATCAGATCCACGGCCCGGACCAGATCTTCCGGCCCCCGGCTCTTTCTGATGAAGCCCATCGCGCCGGCGGACATGATGGGTTCAAGATACTCCTTGTGGTCGTGCCTGGTCAGGATAAGCACACCCGTGCCGAGCTCGAGCGCGCTGATTCGGCGGGTTGCCTCGATGCCGTCCAGGCGAGGCATGTCGATATCCATCAATATAACGTCCGGCTTGAGCTGCTTCGCCAGTCGAATCGCCTCTTCGCCGTCGGCCGCCTCGGCGACCACCTCCATTCGACCGGTGCCTTCGATGATCGCTCGAAGACCGGCGCGAACCATCTCATGATCGTCGACGATGAGCTGCGTATTGTAGTATCCGCTACTACCGCGTGACATGCGGGGGCCAGTGGTCTTACGCCAACAGGGAGCGTCGGCAAATGAGGAACGTTCACGCAACCGAGCGCGCGAGGCGGTCCACCAATCCCGGGGCCGAGGTCGTGCGGCCAGCACGGCTAATCCAGCCGACTCGGTATGCGTGGGCCGTCGTCGCGGCGGTCTGTGTCCCTGCCTGCGGCGATTCGGGCGCCGGGGGCACGAGCACGGACGATTACGTACAACCCGAACCGCTCGGCCCGCCCGACGCGGTCTTTCCCGACGACTTCGGCTACGTGCATTCCGCCGTCGAACTATCCGGCGGTCATGTCCTTGTGGCTGACCCGCTGGGGAAGGCGCTCTACCGCGTCGACATGGACGACGCTACGCGCGCCGTCGTCGGGAGTATCGGCCAGGGGCCGGGCGAATACCGGCAACCCGATGCGGTCTGGCCTTTCCGGGGCGACTCCATCCTCCTCGTGGATCTGGGCAATGCACGACTGGTGCGTATCGGGCCGGATCTCGTGTTCGGCGGGAGCCGCCCAATCGCCACGTTCGCCGGGGACGATGCGCCCGTAATGGTGCTGCCCGACGCCGTGGATGAGGAAGGCAACGCCTTTGTCTCTGTGTTGGGAGGCTATCCGCCACCGGACAGCGGCGCGATTCTGAGGATCGGCCTGACGACCGTGGACACCGTAGCCAGGTACAAGCTACGCGAGTACGAGGTCACCGAGACCGACGACGGCACTTACGTCATTCCGATTCGACTGTCGCCCCAGGACGCCTGGGGTGTCGCCGCCGACGGATCGGTGGTCATTGTCCGTGCCGGGCATTACGGCGTGAACTGGTACGCGCCGAACGGTGCCGTGACCCACGGCGACACCATCCCGCACGCACCGGTTCCCGTCACCCGGGAAGACATGGCGGAGGACCTGCGGGCCGCGCAACGGCACGGCGGGATTTCCATAGATGTCGGAGTGCGCGAGGACGGCACCAGGGCCGCCAACTTCTCGCGCGGGGGATTCGGGCCATCGGACGAAGAAGTCGACTACGACGACTACACCTGGCACGACGTGAAGCCGGCCTTTCACAACGCGCCAGTGCGCGTGGATCCGCTCGGCCGGGCCTGGGTGCGCCGGCACCTGCCGGCGGACAGCGGTACCCGTTACGACCTGTTCAACCGCCGGGGGCAACTGGTGAGCGCGCTGACTCTTGAGGGCGACCGGATCGTGGCGGGGTTCGGCCGTGCGCACGTCTACATCGTCGCCTTCGACGACGTGGATCTGGCGTATCTGGAGCGGTATCGGCCGCCGTAGCCAGGGGCGATCGAATGTCCGGGCCGGCCGCTCAAGAGTCGTTCAGCGGAGCGTTCAGCCATTCTGACCAGGCGTACGGATCCGCTCCGAAGTCCTCACCGCTTACGATCTTCAAGAGATCAATTGCGGCTTCTCGCGTCGTTGTTCAACCGTCCCGTCCGCGTCCATGCAGTAGACCGCCATCACCACGGGTTCGGGTTCAACGGGGACGGCGGGGACCGATGCCGACGCCGACGCGCCAGCCGCTAACGACAGGTTGGCCCCGAGCATTAGTAGCGTAGCCACCGGGATCCGTTGTTTCCACGCCCGCAGCTTCCGCACTCCGACGACGCTGCAGACAACCCAAATCACGGCTGCGCCAGCAAACCCGGCTTCCAAGCCCACGCTGAACGCGCCGACCATGATAGCGGCAAACATCAGTACCGCTGTGGGGATAGCGTAGCGGGCGACCCGCTTCCAAGTCTCCAATATCTGATTGTCCGTCATTTGGCGAGCCCGGGATATGTCCATGTTCGCCGTCCACTTGGACGCCTCGGTCCTCTGTCATGAGCTCCTCAGCGACCGAGGACTGGCCTTGACAGCGCAATTTCTGTAGTAACATTAATCATGCGGATCGAGTTCGACGGGACGAAACGCGCGGAGACGATCAAGGCCCGAGGGCTGGACATGGGCCGGGCAGCGGACGTGTTCGCCGGCGCGACGCTGACCGTCGAGGACGATCGGCAGGACTACGGCGAGGTTCGCTACATCACCGTCGGCTTTCTGGACGAGGCGATGGTGGTACCGTCTGGACGCGCCGCGACGACGCACACAGGATCATCAGCATGAGGAGGGCCAATGAACGAGAACGACGGCTCTACGGCCCGAGGTTTTGACCCCGACACAGCCCCCGATCTCTCGAAGGACGGCTGGCCGGAAAAGTCCGCCAAGGCCCCCGTTCGTCGGGGGCGTCCCCCCAAGGCGCAGCCGAAAGTATCGACCACCATCCGGTTGTCCCAGGAGGTCATCGAACATTTCCGTGCCGGAGGGCGCGGTTGGCAGACACGGATCGACCACGCCCTGCGAGACTGGATCAAGAAGCACGACGTTGCCTGACGGGGCCGGACGCTTGGGTAGGGTCGATACGGGCAACCCATGCCGCCGAAACCGCTCTTCGCGAGTATATCGGAGGGCGGGCTGACCTCACCGACTAGCCTCGCTTCACCTCGCCCCCCCGGCCGCGCCAATATCGGCGAAGTGCGGCCATGCCTTCACGAAGGCCCCATGTAGCCGAGTCGCCCTAACGTGGATCGCCTCCTCGTCCCACTGGTCGTCTCGTGAGGAGTGTCGCAGCAAGTCCTTGTTGAGGAAGAGCGTACTGTGACAGGATATCCCCTTTCGCTTGTCCGCCCAAGGTCCGTTGGAGAGTTCCGAATTCAAAGGCTGAGTCAGCAGGGTCAGATTGCCGAGCGAGACCCGCCAGCCGGAATGAAACCATTTGCCGATGAAAGCCGCAAAATGTCGCCCTTCGGGTCACCGAAGCGCGACTCCAGAGGCGATGGTGCGCACGCCGCGCCCAGTCAACCGCATCCTCGGAAGGAGATCCAGGCGTGAACCTCTACGACGCATACGACCCCTTCGCGCGCGTCTACAACCAGCATTGGGGTTTCTTCGCGACCAAGGCGTACCCGATCCTCGAACATCTGGTGTTGGAGAAACTCTCGCCCGGATGCGCCGTCCTGGATCTCTGCTGTGGTACCGGCCAGCTCGCCGCCGAGCTCTCGCGGCGAGGATACCGCACAACGGGCCTGGACGGCTCGGAGGGGATGATCGAGATCGCGAGGAAGAACGCCCCGGACGTGGACTTCGTCGTCCAGGACGCCCGCAACATCGCTTTGACCCGCAAGTTCGCGGCGGCTTTATCGACCTTCGACAGCCTGAATCACGTGATGAGCTTGGACGAACTGGAACAGGTGTTTCGAAGTGTATTCAGCGTTCTGGATGGCGGCGGCTACTTCGTGTTCGACCTCAACATGGAAGAAGGCTTCCGGTCCAGATGGTGTGGTTCGTTCGAGTTGGTGGAGGAGGACCACGTCTGCGTGGTTCGATCATCACATGATGCAAATGAGAAGACCGGACGGATGGATGTCACCCTGTTCGAGCTGGACGGCTCGCGCTGGGTGCGGACGGACATCCCTCTGATTCAACGCTGGTATGAAGAGGTTGAAATCAAGGAACGACTGCGGAAAGCAGGATTCGAAGAGCTGCAGTCTTTCGATGGGAACGAACCCATCGTAGAGGGCTCGGTGCATGAAGGCCGGATGTTCTTCGTCGGAAGAAAGCGCGACGCCCGTCAGGCCCGCAGCGAACGGCACCCCGATGTCCTCAAAGAGCTGGTCACCGTCCCCGACAGCTTCTTCGATCCGTTGCCGGAGGAAGACCTGAAATCATGGGAAGGCGAGTAACCTCGCAATGCGCCTCGCTTCCCTGGTCGGCAACCGCATCCACGTCATCGGCAACAGCTCATGGGGCAAGAGTACACTCGCGGCGCGGTTGGCGGATGCGCTCGATGCGCCCGTCGTCGAACTTGACGCCATCAACTGGCAGCCGGGATGGGTCGGCCTCAACGCGACGGATCCCGACGAGTTCAAGCGCCGCCCACGAGACCGGGCACCGAATCGGTGCCATTCGGCAGCTTCGCTGGGCCGACATCGACCTCGATGGCCGGACCATCCGGTGGCGGGGAGAGCACGAGAAGACCGGTTACGAGCACCGGACGCCGGTCACCTCCAAGGCGCTCGTAGCCCTGGAGGAAGCGCGGAGGCACAACCCCGGGATCGGGGACGCGCCCCTGCTGGCCGCGCCGAAGGATCCCTTCGCGAGCATGAGCCGCTCGCTGGCGCGGGACTGGTGGAAGAAGGCCGAGACGCTTGCGGAGCTGGAACCCAAACGCGGCCGCGGCTGGCACTCGCTGAGGCGGAAATTCGCCTCCGACCTGATGGACCTGCCGCTGAAGGTGCTCTGCGACCTCGGCGGCTGGAAGACCGCCGAGACGGTCCTCCAGTGCTATCAGCGCCCCGAAGAGGACCGGCTCAGAAAAGCCATCGAAGAGTACCGGGGGGTTGGCTCCACGTCCAAATAGCGGACATAATTAGCGAACATCGAACCCCCCCAAATCACGCCAACTCCAATCGGGGCGGCCGGATTCGAACCGGCGACCTCCTGCTCCCAAAGCGATCAAATCGGGACGCGAATCACGGCATAAGATCACGTAAGTCTAACTGGGACTGCACGATCTGCGCTTCTTGCCGTTGGGGTGTGCCGGGGTCTGCCGGTCCGAAAAGGCCGGAAAACCGGGCCAAATGGAGGGCATTTGGACGTGCTTCACTCATCCGATTCGCGCACGTGCGGATGCCGGTCCGCCACGTACACCATTTCCATCGGAAGACCGTACGAGTCCATGGTCGGGTGTTCCGGTAGAGTCTTGAGCGCCACCGGATCGGTCGAGGCTGTGATGGCCGCAGCCATCGCGTCCAATATGTCGTCGTCGGACACGTCCCATGATCGGAATCCGGTTCGAATCCGGGCGAAGTCCTCACCGACGGATGCGCGGCAACCCTCCAGCAACGCGTACCTCTCTTGAAAGCCACCGCCCGTCTTCTTGCCGTTTCTCAACGGGCTGCGTCCTGCGAGCGCCCAAAAGCAGATCTCCGGGTGGACCTCGCGGACGATGTGGCGAGCCTTTTCGCTTTTCCGTAGCAGGCAGTCCACTTCCCTGATCCTCGGCAGGATCGCGAAGGTCTGCTGTGTCATCCCCCTTCCGGTTTCCTCCCGGCTGATCCGGTTCGCGTCCTCGTAGGTGCCGGCAGCCAGCCCTGCGCGCACGGGAGCCGGGAAGACGGTGCTCGCGTGAAGCGCGCCCAGCCTCCTGCGCGCCTCCCTATCGCAGGAGCGCCGCTCGGGACCGTTCGGCAGCCCGATCGGAATGTCAACGAAGATGCGGTCCGAATCGTCTGCCCTGGCAACCAGCTCCTCGATAGCTCCTACTACTCCCCATCCGGGCTCTCCAGAATGAGCCAGGGCGAAGTAAAGCCAACCCGCGCTGCAACCGTCGATTCCGTACGCCGTCCCAGACAACGGCGTCGGTCGGCCGGCTTCAGTACCCCGGTGATTCATGGCACGCCCAACTTATCGTCGGCCCCCGTTCGTGTCATGCGCCCGATGTTAGACTACGTTGGGTCCGGCGCCCTCGGCGTGCCGTGACGCCTCCAGATCATGAACGATCCCAAACATCCCCCCCAGCACCGGGAGAACCACAGGTGGCAGGTGAGATGCATCTGCGCGAAGGCCGAGTCCTGACCGGTCCCTACTTCAGTGAGCCGATGCTGGTGGAGACGGTGCGGGAGAACGGGAGCGGCGTCTGGATGGTCGGCATGGTCGGCCAGCATTCCGAGCGGTTCCGTCGGGTGACGCTGACGGAAGAGGACATCTCAGAGCTGACGATTGCCGAGGCCGTGCTCTCCTACTCCGGAGACGGTCGGCGCTTGCGCTTGGCCTTGCAGGCCTACGCACTGGGCATTGCGCACGAGTTCGATCCGTACTTCGGACTTTCGATCTCGCGGGTGGATCCACTGCCCCACCAGCTTGAAGCTGTCTACGACCACCTACTGAAGCTTCCGAGCGTCCGTTTCCTGCTCGCCGACGACGCCGGCGCGGGGAAGACGATCATGGCCGGACTGCTCATCCGCGAACTGAAGCTGCGGGGATTGGTCGAGCGGATTCTCGTGGTCTGTCCCGCGAACCTCTCGTTCCAGTGGCAGCGGGAGTTGAAGGAGAAGTTCGACGAGCAGTTTCTGGTTCTGAAGGGTGGGGACATCCGCGACCAGTTCGGCGTCAACCAGTGGATGGAACGGAAGCGGGTAATCACGTCGCTCGACCTTGCGAAACGTGATGAGATCCTGCCCGGGCTGCGGCAGGCGCATTGGGATCTGGTCGTCGTGGACGAGGCGCACCGGATGTCTGCGCGGGACGAGAGCCACAAGAGCCAGCGTTACCGGCTCGGGGAACTGCTCCGGGACAGTTCGGATCACATGCTCCTCCTCACGGCCACCCCACACAAGGGTGATCCGCAGAACTTCACGCTGTTCCTCCAGTTGCTCGACCGGGACGCTTACGGCGACGTGAAGTCGATACGGGAGGCGATGGATCGCCAGCGAGCGCCGTTCTATCTGAGGCGTACCAAGGAAGCGATGGTCTACTTCCCCGAGCGGGAAGCAGATGGTACGTGGACCGCAAGGCCGGTCTTCACGAAACGCATCGCGCGCACGGCCGACTTCGCCATCGACGGCGCGGAGTTCGAGCTCTACCGGGAGATCACACGGTTCGTGAAGCGGCAGAGCCGACGCGCCGCCGATGAGAGCGACAACCCGAGGGCGAGGGCGGTTGGATTCCTGATGTCGCTGTACCAGCGGCGCCTTGCTTCGAGCACTCATGCCATGAGGCGGTCTCTGGAGAACCGGGCCAGGCGGCTTGAGGAGGGACTCAAGCAGGCTCGGGAGCTTATACGGACGATCCCGCCCGATCTGCCCGACTGGGACGAACTCGACGAGTTCGAGGACGCCGAGCGCGAACGTCTGGAACGCATGCTGGAGGCAGTGACGCTGGCGGGCAACGCCGAACACGTGCGCGAGGAGATCGCCGAACTCCGGCAATTCGCCGAGCAGGCCAAGGCCGTCGAGCGCTCAGGCACCGAAGCGAAGCTCAAGCGGCTACGGCGGATCATGGAGGCCGAAGGGTTCTTCGACCGACCGGACCAGCGGCTGCTCCTGTTCACGGAGTTCAAGGACACGCTCGACTACCTGATGGAGCGGTTGGTGGAGTGGGGCTTCCGCGTCGGCTGCATCCACGGAGGTATGAAGCCCGGTTCCAGGGACGAGCCCGGTACCCGGCTCCACGCCGAACAGCAGTTCCGGGAAGGCGGAATTCAGGTCCTGGTGGCGACCGAGGCGGCTGGCGAGGGGATCAACCTCCAGTGCTGCCACATCCTGTTCAACTACGACATACCGTGGAACCCGAATCGCTTGGAGCAGCGGATGGGGCGCATCCACCGCTACGGCCAGCAGCGCGACTGCCTGATCTTCAACTTCGTGGCGACGAACACGATCGAGGGTAGTGTGCTGCAACGGCTCTTGGACAAGCTCCAAGAGATCCGCGACGCGCTCGACGATGACGCCGTGTTCAACGTGGAGGGCGAGGTTCTGCCTTCCGCGCGGGTCGAACGGGTGCTCCGGGACTACTACGCCGGACGGCTCGGTGACTCCGATCTTGAGGAGCGGATCCTCAGGGACGTGGACGAGGGCCACTTTCGGGCGATATGCCAGACGGCGCTTGAGGGTCTGGCGGCCAAGAAGCTGAACCTCGACCTGCTAGTCGAGCGGCGCGCGCGTGCGAAGGAGCGCCGCGTCGTCCCGGAAACGATTTCGCGGTTCATGGGTGAGGCGGCCAAAGATGCCGCCCTTCCGCTCAAGCCGGTGCGGAGGCTGCCCCACACCTTCCATCCCGGGAGGACGCCCCTCGGGCTCAAGCGATACGAGCGCGACGAGGACTGGGGGTTCTCCGAACTCGCCGTCCGGTATCCACGGCTGTCCACCGACCGAGAGACGGCAGAGGCGAACAACCTGGAATGGGTGACGCCGGGCCACCCCCTTTTTGAAGCCCTGCGCCGCCACGGCTACGACTCGGGGCAGGAGGCCTTCGCGAAGGGAGCCTGTTTCCACTCGCTGGCCCACGACGAACCGGCCCGGCTGGACTTGTACCGTGCACGCGCGGTGGATGGACTGGGCCGAGTCATCCACGAGCGACTGTTCGCGATCGAGTTGAGGGCTGGGAGCGCCCCGTGTCCACGTGATCCGGGCGTGCTGGCAGACATGACTCCAGCACCCGCGCCGAACGGGCTGCCGGCCGCCGCACAGCTTCCGGAAGAGACCGCATGGCTCAACGAGAACGCGCTGGTCCCCTTCGTGGAGGACATCCGTTCCGAACGCCAGACCGAGGTGGGCCGGGTCGCCGAACACGTCGAGCTTTCGCTGACCGAGATTCTGCAGCGGCTCGACGAGGAAATCGGCCGCGCCGCCGACGAAGTGGACGGTGGGGCTGCCGGGGCCGAGGGGCGCTTGGCATTGGCCGAGAGGCGGCACGCGGAGGTGCTGACGCGGCGCGAGCGCCGGCGCGAAGAGCTTGAGCGCCAGGGGGCTGTCACCCTCCAAGGTGTCGAGAGACTCGCGAGCGCGCTGGTGCTGCCGCACCCCGAGAGCGATGTGCTCGATCTCCGCCGCCTGCGCCCCCACCCCGAGACCGAAATGACGGCCATGCGTGTAGCGATGGAGTACGAGGCCGGGCAGGGACGTAGGGTTTACGATGTCCACAAGGAGAATCTGGGCTACGACGTGACGAGTCTCGATCTCCAAACCGGCGAGTTGCGGCTGATCGAGGTGAAGGGGCTCGCCGCGCCGAGCGGGAGCATCCTGCTGACACCGAACGAGCGGCGCGTGGCCGAGGACCGACGGGACTGCTTTTGGCTGTATGTGGTGACGAACTGCGCGAGCGCTCCCGAATTGCAGGAGCCGATCCGGGATCCCGCCCGGTTCCCGTGGCACGAGGTGACGAAGGTCCAGCACTACTGGATGGATGTGAAGGCGATGACCGGGCCGATGCCTGCGGCGGGCCGGGACGGTCCCGATGGCGGCTCGACGGCATGAAGAAGCCGGTTCCGTCCACAGGCGAGGCCGCGCGGTACGAGACGGTCTTTGGCGAGGTCTCCGAGATCGTCGAAGCCGCCCGGAGGTCGGCGGCCCGTTCGGTAAACGCCGTTATGACCGCCGCGTACTGGTTGATCGGACGGCAGATCGCCGAACTCGAACAGGAAGGGCGGAGCCGGGCGGAGTACGGCAAGGAGACCGTCGAGCGGCTCGCGGCCGATCTTTCGGCGCGATACGGCCGGGGTTTCTCGGTCCGTAACGTGTGGCTCATGCGTGCGTTCTACCTCGGATGGCCGATTGTGCAGACACCGTCTGCAGAATCGGGAGACGATCGAATTATGCAGACAGTGTCTGCAGAATCCCTGCTGGACACCATCCGGGCACGGTTTCCGCTCCCCTGGTCCGCCTACGTTCGGCTGCTCTCGGTGCGGAACGAACGTGCCCGTACCTTCTACGAGGCCGAAGCGCTTCGCGGAGGCTGGACCGTTCGCCAACTCGACCGACAGATCAACACCCAGTTCTACGAGCGGACCGCCCTTTCGAGGAACAAGGCCGCCTTGCTCGGCGAGGGCGGTACGGCGCGTCCCGGAGACAGCATTCTTCCTGAGGAAGAGATCAAGGACCCGTTCGTCCTCGAATTCCTCGACCTGAAGGACGAATACTCCGAGAGCGACCTTGAGGACGCGCTGATCCGCCACCTTGAGTCCTTCCTCTTGGAACTGGGAGGGGGTTTCTGTTTCATCGCCCGGCAAAGGCGGCTGCGCATCGGCGACCAGTGGTATCGCGTCGATCTTCTCTTCTTTCACCGCCGCCTTCGGTGTCTCGTGGTCATCGACTTGAAGATTGGTAGGTTCACGCACGCCGACGCCGGGCAGATGCACCTCTACCTGAACTACGCCCGGGAGCATTGGGTCCGCCGGGAGGAAAACCCCCCGGTCGGGTTGATCCTTTGCGCTCAGAAGGACGAGGCCGTCGCGCGGTATGCGTTGGAAGGCCTCCCCAACAAGGTCATGGCAGCCGAGTACCGGACTACGCTGCCGGACGAGGAGCTCCTCGCTTCGGAGATCGAACGCACCCGGACGATGCTCATCGAGGGCATGGCGACCGATGACCCGAATGGTAGGTCCTCCACCCCGAAAGGGGGAGGGTTCTCATGATCCCGCGAGAGTGCAAGCGGCTGGCCGAGGTCGATTTCCCGATTGCCGAGGTCTCGCGCCACGCTGTTCGGGAGAAGTCGATCCGGCACGGTCATCCGTCCACGCTTCACCTCTGGTGGGCACGTCGTCCGCTCGCATCGTCGCGGGCCGTGCTGATGGCTCTCCTGCTCCCGGATCCGTGCGACCCGCACTGCCCGCCCGCGTTTAGGAAGGAGGCACGGCGGGTTCTGCTCGGCATGGCGGGACGCCCCTCCGGCTGGACCGGCGAGGTCGAGACGGAAGAGGGCCTTCGTCGAATCATCCTGAAGTTTATCGCAGACTTCGCGAACTGGGATCACGCGGCGAAGCAACCATGGCTGGAAACGGCCAGGGCGCTGGTGAGAGCCGCCCACGGGAACGACGTGCCGCTGGTAGCGGATCCGTTCGCTGGCGGCGGTTCGATTCCGCTGGAAGCGCTTCGGCTCGGTTGCGAGACGTTCGCCAGCGACCTCAACCCGGTGTCTTGCCTGATCCTCAAGGTCTTGCTTGAGGACATCCCACAGCAGGGGCCGGGGTTGGCCGAAGAACTCCGAAGAGTTGGCAAAGCGATCCGTCACCACGCCAAGCGGGAACTTGCCGATCTCTACCCGATCGATCCGGATGGCGCGACGCCCATCGCCTACTTGTGGGCGCGCACGGTGCGCTGCGAGTCGCCGAGGTGCGGCGCGGAAATCCCGCTTATGCGGTCTTTCTGGCTATGTACGAAGCCAAACCTCAAGCGGGGTAAGAACCGCAACCGCAAGCGGGCGCTGAGGCTTTCCGTCGAGAGAAACGACAACGGACCGCCTCGGGTCGCCTTCGAGATATTCCAACCGGAAGCAGCAAGCGAAGTGCCTTCGGGAACCGTGTACCGGGCAAAGGCAACGTGCCCATGCTGCCGAGCAGTCTTGCCGCCGGAACGCGTGCGTTCGCAACTCGCCGCTCAGCGCGGGGGCGCCGACGTAATCTTCGACGCGGACGGCAACCGGATCGGCGGAGCACGCATGACGGCTGTGGTAACGCTGCGGCCAGGTGAGAGGGGGCGGCACTACAGGCTGCCAACGGCCGCAGACTACGCGGCGGTGCGTCGGGCCCAGGCGCGCGTGGCGCGGACCTTGGCCGCGTGGGATTCTGGCGGTAGCCAGGGGCTCCGCCCGGTGCCGGACGAGCCTCTCCCGCCGATTGGGACGCTCGGCTTTCGCGTCCAGCGCTACGGAATGTGCCAGTGGGGCGACCTGTTCACGGCTAGGCAGAAGGCCGCGCTGACGTCTTTGGTCTCCCGGACGGCTTCGACGCTGATGGACGATACCTGGGCTTCGCTGCTTGCGCTCGGGAAGCTCGTCGATCTTGGAAACGCACTATGTGAATGGATGCCCGGACAAGAGTGTCCATCCGCCGTATTCAAGCTCGGCAGAGTCAAACCGGGTTGGGACTTCGTCGAAGGCTGTGTCACCAGCGAGTCAAGCGGCTCGTTGCATAAATGCACTGCCAATCTCGCAGCAGGTGTTGTATCAGCGCATGTGAACAGTGCTTCGAATGGCCAAGTCATGCAGGCCATGGCGCAGGACTCACCTCTGCCCGACTCCTCGTCACTTGTCTACTTCACAGACCCACCGTACTACGACGCGATTCCCTACTCCGACCTATCGGACGTCTTTCTTGTGTGGATGAAACGTACGCTATCGGATCACCCCGTACTATGGGATCCGTTCGATCCCGACAATCCCCTCTCGCCAAAGATCAGCGAGGTCGTCCAGGACGAGACCAAGCAGGTCGACGGTCGACCTAAGGACCGTGAGTGGTTCGAGGAAACGATGGCGAAGGCTTTCGCAGAGGGTCGCCGTGTCCTGCGCGAGGACGGCGTGGGCTCGGTGGTCTTCGCCCACAAGACCACGGAGGGGTGGGAGGCCCTACTTTCGGGAATGATTCGCGGCGGATGGACTGTGTCCGCGTCGTGGCCCATCGCTACCGAGATGCCCCATCGGATTCGAGCACGAGAGTCCGCTGCTCTGGCCACGAGTGTTCACCTCATCTGTAGGCCTAGGCCCGACGATGCCCCGGTCGGCGACTGGGCCGATGTCCTTGGGGAATTGCCGAATCGCGTAGGAGCATGGATGAAACGGCTTCAAGCGGAAGGTGTTCGCGGTGCCGATCTGGTGTTCGCTTGCGTTGGGCCTGCGCTTGAGGTGTTCAGTCGTTACCGCGCCGTCGAAACCGCCGAAGGGAGCGAAGTCGGCTTGCCCGAGTACCTGGAGAGAGTTTGGCAGGTCGTGGGGCGTGCCGCGCTCGAGCAGGTGCTCGGCGCGGCCGACGCAGGCACGCTCGAAGAGGATGCGCGACTCACTGCGCTGTTCCTCTGGACGCACCAGAGCACCGAGGTTGCTGAAGAGGAATCGGCCAAGAACGCCAAAGCGGATCGTGTCGCTGCCAAGGCAGCGGCGCGAGGGCTTAGCCTTCCCTTCGATGTAGTGCGCCGATTCTCGCAGCCCATGGGCATCGGACTCGAACGATGGACCGGTCGGGTGATCGGCCAGGCGAAGGGTGTCGTGCGCCTGTTGCCCGTATCGGAGCGAGCCGATGAGCTGTTCGGCCGTGACGGCACCGACACGGCCGCCGATTGGATCGAGAAGGATCCGCAGGCGGATCTGCAACCGGCTCTCTTCCCCGATTGGGAGACGACGCTGGCGCCAAGCGTCCGCCGTCGTCGCGGGGCGAAGTCGATCCTCGATTCGGACGACGCGTTGCACGTACCCGAAGCGACGACGCTGGACCGGGTCCATGCGGGCATGCTCCTCCAAGCAAGCGGTCACGCGAACGCGCTCAGGAAGCTGATCCAAGCCGAGCAGGACCGGGGACCCGACTTCCTTCGGCTGGCCAACGCGCTCTCCGCCCTCTATCCCCGTTGGAGCCGCGAGAAGCGCCTTCTGGACGCGATGATCCTGGTCGTCCCGCGTTGACATCCCGGAGCCGGTTCGTCGAGCTTACTGGCAGGTCGCCGGAAGCGCCGCCGTCCGAACCCTTCCCTCACCGAACCGCAGCCGCGAAGCTATCCGCCCCTGATTGTTAGCACGGACATGCGCGAGCCTTGAGGACAGTCGAGAATGGATCCTTGGTACAGAGTCGCGACGTTGCGCCGGGAGGTGCGGGAAGGCCGCTCCTTCAGTCCAGACGAGTTCGCCATCGCGCTCGAACAGGTGGTCGCCGGCACTGCGCCGCCCGACTACAGCGACCCGGAGCAGTTCTTCGCGAGAACCTGCTTCACGCGGGCGCTCAGGGAGCACGCCGGTATGGCGCTGCGCCGACTCTCGGGCAAGACGGAGAACACCGCTCCGGTCCTCACTCTCATCACGCAGTTCGGCGGCGGGAAGACCCACACCCTCACCTCTCTGTATCACCTCGCCAGCACGGGCGAGGCGGCCGCCGGATTCCCCGGCGTGGAAGGTCTCCTCGGAGGGGAGGGGCTTGGATCCGTGCCTTCGGCCCGGGTCGGCGTGTTCGTCGGCAACGCTTGGGATCCGGCAGAGGGCAGGGAGACGCCATGGATCGACTTGGCTCGCCAGGTAGCGGGCGAGCCAGGTGTCACGGCGCTCGGGACTGCGGCAAGGACCACGCCCCCCGGGACCGCGACGCTGGGCAAGGTGTTCGCCGCCGCAGAGGCGCCGGTGCTGCTCCTGTTCGACGAGGTGCTCAACTTCGTAAACCGCCACCGCGCCATGGCCGACAGCTTTCACGCATTCATCCAGAACCTCACGGTCGCTGTCACTGGGACCACTTGCGCGGCCGCGGTCATCAGCCTGCCGCGCAGTCAAGTCGAAATGACCGACTGGGACCAGAAGTGGCAGGACCGGATCAGGAAGGTCGTCGGCCGCGTCGCGCGCGACCTCATCGCAAACGACGAGGCGGAGATCAGCGAGGTCGTCCGGCGTCGTCTCTTCGAGAATCTCGGCGGGGCTCGGCTCCGCAGGAGAGTGGCCAACACTTACGCTAACTGGTGTTTCGAGCGCACCGCACGGCTCCCGCGCGAATGGCTGGCCGTGGACACGGCGACGACCGAGGCAAAGGCCCGGGAGTTCCTACGCACTCGGTTTGAGGCATGCTATCCGTTTCACCCGGCGACGCTCTCGGTTTTTCAGCGGAAATGGCGGGCGCTGCCGCAGTTTCAGCAGACCCGGGGCGCGCTTGCGATGCTCGCCCAGTGGGTGTCGTGGGCTGCTCGCGAACACTTCCGCAAGGCGCGCACGGAGCCGCTGATCACGCTCGGATCCGCTCCGATGCATGTGCCGGAGTTCCGCGCGGTCGTGCTGGGCCAGTTGGGCGAGGCGCGCCTCGACGCCGCCATCGAGGCCGACCTAGCCGGACAACAGGCCCACGCACGCGCGCTGGACGCGGACGCTAGGGGCGCACTGCGCGACATCCATCGGCGCACAGGCACGGCTATCCTCTTCGAGTCGTCCGGCGGTCAGGTGGACAAGGTTGCTCACCTGCCCGAATTGCGGTTCGCGCTCGGCGAGCCCGAGATCGACACAACGACCGTGGACAACGCGGCGGCCGCGTTGGAGGCGGCCGGGTTCTTCATCCGCAGCGTCGGAACAGACGGATACCGCATCCACTACCAGGCCACTCTGAGAAAGGTGGTGAGCGACCGGCGCGCCTCGCTCGACGAGGAGACCGAAATCAGACCGGCCGTCCGGAAGCTCGTCGAGGCGGAATTCGCGCGAGGAGCCACGTTGCCCCTCGTCCCCTTCCCCGGCACCGCGACGGACATTCCAGACACGCCGCGCCTCTCGCTCGTGGTGTGCGATCCGGAGACGGAGTGGACGGACGCCGGGGCGGCGGCCGGACGAATCGCCGAGTGGACTAGAAGGCGCGGCAACTCGGATCGGCTCTATCCCGCATCGCTCGTATGGTGCGTCAGAAAGCCCGGGCGGGCAGTGATCGACAAGGTGGAGCTTTGGCTGGCGTGGCAGCGAGTCGCCACCGAAGTGGCGCAGGGCGTGTTGGGCGCGGACTTTGACCGCGCGGATCGCGCCGGCGTGAGCGCCATGGTCAGGGACTCGGAGGAGGCCGCCAGGGACGAGGTTTGGGCGAGCTACCGTTTCGCCGTACTGTCCGACAACAGCGAGGAGACCGGCCTCAGGGTCATCGACTTGGGTGCGGGCCATTCCAGCGGAAGCCAGACCCTTTGCGGCCGTGTTGTGAGCGCCATGAAGGCCGAGGCACTTCTCAACGAGTCGGTCGGGGCTGGCTACATCGACCGCCATTGGCCACCCGCGTTCACGGATTCGGGGGCGTGGCCGCTCAGGAGCCTGCGCCAGAGCTTCCTCGATGGCTCGCTGACGCGGCTGAGCGATCCAGAGAAGGTCCTTCGGCGGCAGATCGCCGCGCTCGTGGCCGCAGGCGAGTTCGGTTTGGCGTCCGGTGATCGACCCGATGGAGGCTACGGCAGATTTTCGTATGCGGAGCCGATCCGGCAGGAGGAGATCACGTTCGATCCAGATGTGTTTCTCCTCACCAGAAGGAAATCCGAAGCCCTGACAACCCCGCCCGAGCCGGATCCGCCGCCCCGCGAGCCGCAGCCCGGCGACACCGGGGCAGAGCCCGAGCCGGATCCGGCACCGCGAGCCACCGCTGAGGAGTCGAGGGCGATCCTTCAGGTTCTCGGCACGATACCCGCCGAAGTCTGGAACCGGCTCGGCATCAGGATTCTGCCGAAGCTTCGGCCCTTGGACGATCTCAGAGTCGGCATTGAACTGTCAGCGACCGTCAGCCCCGAGAGGGTTCAGAGTCTTGAGGCCGAACTGACTCAAGCCCTTCGGGATCTCGACCTGGAAGGCCGGGTTCGCATCGTCATGCGAGCCTAACCATCGGTTCGTTGCCCACGTTGAGGATCCGCAGTCTCGGCACCATACGATCGCCCTCCGTTGAGAAATCGTAGACCACCAGCTCAGGGTGATAGCTGTCGAACGCCTGTCCGAAGAACACGCATGCCGCATTGGAAGCGCACGGCAGCACATGTACACGGCGAACACCATGAGCGTCGCCCAACCGGTGCAGCAACTCCTGCATGTGCTGTCGGAAAGAAGTGCCATCGTCCGGATGACCCAAAGCGCCGTTGCCTCGGTAGTGCCTCCAGGCGACGACAGATACGACGCTCATACCAAGAGACTCCGCTGTAGACCGCGTTGCTTCCGGCACCCCCGTTAGCCCCAACAATAGGGACACGTCGTCCTCCGAATCCGTGAGCAGGTCGAGACCCTCGATCGTGTAGAACTCGCCCCGTGGCTCGTTGACCGGCCAATACCACAGGCCCCTCTCTCGGTACCGCAACATCGGTGTGATGTCGCACTTGTTCCCGAGCTTCGCACCGAGTGCGATCAGAGCCGGCATCAGGCCCATCGCAAACAGCGCCGCACGATATCGTTCGCCGTGCGCCTGTTTCAAGATCTCTTCGGCCGTCCGCTCCACCGCAGCGGCAATGACGTCCCAAAGGACCTCGCCCTTCAAGAGCCGCAGGACAAGCTCGTTGTCGTTGACGGTCTGGAGCCTGCCGTCGAGCCGCGCACCAATGGGCTTGAGCGCCCGAGCCGCCTGCTTGGACGACGGCAGTGCGATTCTCTGCCGATGCACGGGCCATGCTACTCCAAATGCTGGCATTGGCTCAAGAGATAGCCCGTCGAGCAGCTCGGTCGCCGTCTCGCAGAAGTGACGCCGTATCGCCGAGAGGACGGATGCCGGATAGTCGGCTTTGGCGATCGCATCCACCAGCCGGTGGTGCGTGTCGCAGAGAAGCAGGATGTTCTCAGGGTCGTCCGCAAGGTCGCCCGACAGGTGCAGCACGCCACGGGTGCCCCTCTCCGACGACGCGACGTTGTGCGCCAGTGTGGCGAAGTTACCTCGCTCATGGGTAACAGGGTCTTTGGTTAGGTCCGCTCCGCACCCCTCGAACATGCAGCGCCCGTGGGCGTCCAACAGCACTTGGTTGCGCGTTGGCACACTGATCGCTGAGCCGCGGCCCTTCTCGCGGGTTTTCTGTTCGAGTTTTGCGAAGAACGCACTCCATCCAGCCTCCGCCTGTTGCCTGCGCTGGTCGTACGACTCCCGCCACACCGCCGTCAACTCGGCCAGGTTGCCCGTGTGTTCCTCGGTCAACGTATGGCCCTGCCAGCACCGCAGTTCCATCGGGACGACCATGCCTTCGTTGTACGCCTGCAGAGCGCTGACGCTCTCCGCCGCTGAGAGACAGAAGCGCGAGGCCACAACCACCACCCCGCCCCTCAGGAGCACAGCCACGACTGCTTCCGGCCCTTCGTCCATCAGCACACCGACGCTATCCCAAGACACCAGTGCCCGCACAGCCTCAGCGTGGTCCTTGACCGCGTCAAGCTCCGTCATCGGCAGCTCGCGCGTCTGCACGACCGCCAACTCCCGGGGATCAACCATCACCATCGCCCCTACATTCCTCACGCAGCGGCTTGAATCGCCACCGTTTTCGCACGAAAACGCGGGTCTTTTCCGTCCCTACCAACGCAAAGGCCAGCGGCCGCCCTGGGTTCGCCCGTAGGCACTCGGCCCAATCCTTCCTATCGATTCCCGATGGTGTCGGCACCGGCTCTGGATGCGTGTGCCAGGTTCCGAGGTATATCGACCGGTCATCCGAACGGGCGAACGTCCTGCACACGACGCGTTGATGCCCGGGGTCACAAAGCGCAAAGGAGAACCGCGTGCGGCGATCGCGGGGCATCGGGGTAGTAACCTCTTCGATCCAGATGTCCCGCCGGTCGACGGATGTCGTTCCGATCAATACGCCGAACGACTCGGTCGCGTCCGGCGCAATCTGACGATGCGCATGCCAGACGGCCATCACTTCATCGCACACAGCCACCCGCCGCCCGTATCCCTTGAAACGGCGCAATGCCCTCACCCACCGCAGATGTCGCAGTCGCGATCGTGCAGCGGCAAGATCTGCAACGACTCGGCGAAGTGCCGGTGTCGCCACGTCACCGCAAGAGACGCCCGCTTTGCTTCCGTTTCACTCCCCTTCCAGCTTACCTTCGACGATGTTGGCACTTCGCCCGCGAGGAATCGCACGGCCAAGTCCGCTGCGACGGAAGCCGTGTAGCTCGCAGCAATCCCGCTGTAGGGCAGGAACTGGGTGCCGCAGCCTCCGTGGTTTCGCATCACAACTTGGTCTGGTGCCAGGAAGTTCAGGTTCGACGCGAGTCCCCGCCCGAGCGTCTTCGGGTCGACGTAGGCGCAGAGCCAACACCCCTTCATCCCTGGCAGCGCCAAGATAGCATGGCCGCCAATCCCATAGCCCTCCAGCCAGCAGCTCAGGACCGGCACGTCTACGGATTCCGTACGACAGTATTCCGCGAAGACTCGTTCCACCGTCGGTACACCGATCGCAATCACCACGAGGTCAAACGACCGAAGTACGGCTGGATCCCGCAGGCTTTGGAGCCGCTTGGGCCAGTGCGTCACTTCCGCCCACGGGTGCCTTAGGGCGATTTCGCCCGCCAGTGCCTCGGTCTTGAGCCGGCCGATGTCCTTCGCCGACAGGGTGTGGCGGTAGAGGTTCTTCTCAGACAACGTGTCCGGGTCGGACAACGTCAGACTCCCGACCCCAGCCGATGTCAACCGCAGTGCCAATTCGCTGCCGACCGACCCGCAACCCACGAGCAGAACGGCCTTCTTCCCCAAGTCCAGTGAACCACCTCCCCGCGGCACCAAAGACCGCCGTGCCAGCGATCTGACTCGGTAGGGGGTCACCGACCAGCGTGCAGTCTCCTCCTCCGAGATCGGCAGCCGACCCCGCTCACTCCTGTGCAAGCGGATCGCGAACATTGTCTCCCCCTCGGGGATCGGAGCCGAGAAGACCAGCCAGTACAGGCCACTGCTTTTCTTGTTCAACCTTCGGAGGTCACGAGCGCCGGTGGCGTCCACGTGGTCAATCGCCTTCAAGTACCATGGCACCAAGTCGATCAGCGTATCCGGCGCGGGCTCCAGGTTTTTCAACCGCAGAGCTACGGCCTTCCCGACCGTCTGGCGCGTTCCCCATCGCGCGCAGCCGCGCACAGAGTCCAGCCGCCGGTTGTTGGCCAACGAACCCGCCAATGCGATCGGTCTGTTCCGCAAGTCCACGCCGGGCTCCGCGCGTGGCGGTCTCACCTGCAGCCCCTCGGACTCCTCACCATCCCATGCCACGAAGAGTTCGTTCGGCCCGCCATCCGCCGCGCGGCACAGAATCGCCCAGTGGGCCTCGAACTCCCGCAACAGCTCCGCCCGGTTGTACTTGGGATCCTCGATCAGCCGCCTCAGCAGTCCAACGTGCTCCTCGACCGTGTCTTGGTAGACGCGCTCGGGGCATTCGATGTTTACTGACGTTGACGCGACATCGCCGATACAGACTTCGCCCCCGTGCCCGTTCCCATCCGAGAGTACGTGCGCCAACTTCCCGAAGCCGTGGCCACCTTCGAGATCGAACTTCGGGACACGAAGGATTTCTTTTTCGAAGTCGTGGACGAGCTTGATGGGCCGACCACCAAGCTGGAACGTCACTCTCAGCCGCAATCCGCCGTCGATCAGCGCCGCATCGTGGCCAGCCGTCCGGAGGCTCTGACAGATCGACTCCCGGTTCATGCACCCTGCGATGTCCTGACGAACCCAGGCGTCAGATAAGTCGCCTTCGCGGTTTTGGATCCACCGTTCGGCGAATCGGGTATCTCGAAGTCGTCGCCGAAGAGTTCGTTCAGGATCTTGCACTGCTCTCGCTCGTCGCTCAGCGCCTCCGCCTTCCTCAGCTGTTCCTTTAGGCGGCTGAGCTTGTTGTAGAGTTGCGTCCCGGTGTCGAGGCTCGATCCGTAGAAGATGTCGCGGTACGGTTCGACTGGCAGATCCACACGGACACGGTACTTTCCGTCCTCCTCTTCATCGAAGTAGCCAGCGTCGAGGATCGCCTCCACCGTCGCGCGCAGTGCCTCCAGATCCTGGGAGGCGCCCTCCGTGCTGAACGACGATTCCAGGTTTTGTTTCACCATGACGGTGAGTCCGATCGAGAATACTTTGGCGCCGACCGTTTCGCTGAACTGCTCGTCGCGCCAGCGCTTGACGTAACGCACCAGCCGATAGAACTGGCTGCGCACGTCTTGCGCTTCGTCGTCGTCGCAGTCACTGAAGTCAACGACCCACTCCATTAGCCCGAGGGGGTCCGCAATCGCCCACTCCCGGTTATTCTCATCGGAGTTCTTCTTCCCCACCGCGAGGTAGTGCTGGTCACCCGACCTCTTGTAGATGATGAGGTCGATGTGGAGATCGTCGCCGGCGTAATCGGCGGTCACGCACGGCTTCTTGATCTTGGCATTCTTGAAGCCCCGATTCTCAAGAACTTCGAGTGCCTTCTTTTTCGGCGTAACCGGGTTCTCCGGCGCGGTATCCGCGTCGACCACCAGCGCACGGTCAATGTCGTAGTCGCCCGAGATCGGGATGATTCCCGTGTGTGTCTTCAGCGATCCCTGGATGAAGTCGTCCACGATCGGGTAGCCGGCGTCCTTGAATTCCTTGGTGACGTGCCGCTTAATGCTGTCGTCGCGGTCCCGTGCCTTCTTGTAGGCATCGTCCTCGCGGCCCAGCTTGATCTTGCCGCGGAACTTGTTGAAGTGGGTCTGGATGCCCATGGGTCCCTCCATTGGACTGTGTGACTGACGTTGTTACTTGCGAGAAGGAGACCTTCCGCGCTAGCTTCTCCAACGGAATGGGGCGGGATTCGAACCCGCAAAGGCCTCGCGGCCTCCGGACCTTGAAGTGTCCGGTGTGTTCGCCAACACACAGCCCATCCCTTCTAGCCCCTCGGCGGTCCGCCAACCGTCGAGGGGCTGTTATAGAGGGGAACCTTAGAGATAACCTCGGCTCACCCCGTGCGCTAGGGGTTGAAGCAAAAACCACTAGTCCTAGTGCCACAGGATCGCGGGTACGCTGTATGTTGGGGTGGTGGGATTCCGCCGACCAAGTGCAGTCCGGTACTCGGCCCGGCCCCCGCTCAGCTGACCTCGGTCCCCTCGCACGACCAGCGACACGGGCAAAACGTCCTCAATCCCACAGCACGCTTGTGTCAATCGGCGCGGGAACGGGCGCGGCCTGAGCCGCTCGCTGAGGCACCGCGGTTCGGCTCGGGCGAAGCAGTGGCGCTCACCGTGCCGCGGTCGGCGGTGGGCAGCCAGCAGGTGACGGTCGGGTGCGCAACATCGGACGGCACCGTGACGGGCGGAAAACGACTACACGGCCTCGTCGCACCCCCCATGCCAACCCGGTCCTGTACAGCGCCAAGCTGCTGGAGGTCGCGGCAGACGACTAACGAGCGTGACGATCCGGAGGACTACGCGACCGCCATCTAACGGCAGGGCGAGGGGGCGCTCTCGCTAGGGCAGTCCCGCCCGCGAAGGCCCCCTGAGATGGTCGGGGATCGGAATCGATGGCCTCGTCCCCCCGGCCGGATTGAAACCGATTGCGGATGGAATCCGTAGTATGCCGCCCTTCGGGTCACCGAAGCGTGAAGGGTATCACGACCACGAGGCGAAACGCGGGAGGAGACGCGTAGTTCAGGTTGATTCATCCCACGGCGGAGCTGGTGCCCGTGCCCATCGTCAGGGGCGCTGGCGGGAACCGGTCGCCGCTCTGGCTTGGCAGGGACATGGACGGCCCGGCATCGCGGGTCTTCATCCCATCGGTGGCCGCGCTCCGCGAGGCCCGTTGAACGGCTTCTCCGAAGCGTTTGCGGGGGTGCTCCGCCACCGCACCGCTTGCAGTCGCGGGCGGGTCTCGGACACGCCGCCGCCGGGGGTGTCGGACGCGGCTAAGGCCGGTAAGCCAGCCTACCCCCGGTATAACCGCGGGGCTGGCGAGGGACGTTGCCCCTTCGATCCCCAACAGACCCGCGCTCCGATGGATTGCGCGGGCGGGGGCGTCGCCCCCGTTCCCCCCGTGACGGCGCATCCCGATGGCTAGACGCCGACCGGTTCTGGTTGCCGTCCGCCTGACGCCGGGCGAGTCCGCCGACTGGCGGGCCAAGGCGAAGGCCGCAGGCGTGCCGCTGTCCGCGCTGATCCGGCGGGCCATGGTCCGAACACGGACCTGGACCGCACGCGCGGCCGAGGTCGAGCGCGAGCGCACCCGGCAGGTGTCGCGGATCGGGAACAACCTCAACCAGATCGCCAAGTGGGCGAATACCCACAAGGGGGCGGCCGAGGCCGTCGAGGTCCTCGCCCGCCTTGTCGCCATCGAGCGGGCGCTCGGTGCGCTGGCTCGCTTTGAGAATCCGGAGCGCGATGCACGTTAAGTTCCTCGCGCACGGGACCGGCTCGGCCGGCAAGGCGGCAAGCTACCTCCTCGGGGAGCGGGACGCCGCCGGGAAGCTGCGCGAGGGCGTCGAGGTGTTGCGCGGGAACCCGGACATGGTGGCCGCAGTTGCCGACTCGCTCGACTTCGAGCACAGGTACACCTCCGGCGTAATCGCCTGGGCACCGGACGACCACCCCACCGACGAGCAGATCGAAGCTGTGCTCGACGAGTTCGAGAAGACGGCTTGGGCGGGGCTGGAGCCCGACCGCTACGCCTGGGCGGCCGTCCTGCACCGTGAGGAGCGCGGAGGCGCTCACGTCCATGTCCTCGCCGCTCGGTGCGACCTGGAGACCGGCCGAAGCCTCAACATCGCGCCTCCGGGTTGGCAGCGGACGTTCGATCCGCTCCGAGACGCCTTCAACCACGAGCACGGCTGGGCTCGCCCGGACGATCCCCAGCGGGCCAGAGTGCAGCAGCCCGGCCACCGCGCCTACGTCGAAGCGGCACAGCTGCGGACCGGCCTCCGACTCGAAGCCTCTCCCCGCGATCTGATCCGGGACTACCTGCTCCAGCGCGTCGAGAGCGGGACGGTGCGGAATCGCCACGAGATCGTCGCCGCGCTCCGGGAGGCGGGCCTCGAAGTGCCGCGCCAAGGCATGGACTACATCACCGCGCTGGACCCGAAAACCGGGGACCGGTGGCGACTGAAAGGAGAACTGTACGGAGTTGATTTCCAACGCGAACGATTTGACCGAACGGCTGCGAATGCGGCTGGAACACGAGCGCAGGGAGATCGAGGAGTTGACCGCGAACGAGCTCGAAAGGCTCGCCGAGCACTCGCGGCGCGTCGCGAGGAGCGCGGTGCGTACCATCGAGCGCGATACGGAGGAGGCGACCGGCAAGATGCGCGAGTTGCTGGTCAAGGCATGGCAACGGCCGCTGATCGTCGGCCTGAGTCTTTGGATCGGTTTCTTCGGCGGAAGCTGGGCGACGATGCGCTGGTTGGCGAGCAGCATTCAGGACCGGATCGTGACCCGGGCCGAACTGAACCGGGACATCGAGGACGCCCGGCGGACGCTGGCCCAGCTGGAGGTGGACACCTGGGGGCTCGTGTTCCACGAGATCAAGGGCGAGCGGTTCGTAGTGGTGCCGGACGGGGTGCTGGCCGATCCGCCCTGGTGGGTGGACGGGGATCGTCCGGCGTTGAAGCTGTCGAACGAGTGAAGGAGGTCTATGACCGCGTTAGAGGAGCAGTTGACGAGGGCCTTGCGGAGGCTGTGCGCGCAGTACGAAACGGAACAGCAACGGCACTCCGAGCAGGTCGAAGCCTTGCAAGGGCACGTCGAGCGGCAAGGCGGAGAGATCGAAGCCTTGCGGCAGCACGTCGAGCGGCAGAGCGCGGAGTACGAAGTCTTGCAGATGCGAATCGAGCGGCTCGACGCGCTGGCGACACGCTTGGCCGAGTATTTCGGGACATCCGCCGTCGCGAGACCGCGCGGCCTCCGTATCTGATGCGCCGCCCGGGACCGGACCGCGATCAGGGTCCGAGCCGCTGATGGCTCAGGGCAGGGCTGGATCTGGCGCAGGCAACGCGGCTTCGCGAAGTTTCGGACGCGCAGATCGTGCGGTCCATCACGAGAGGAATCGAATGATGGCACGCACGAAACGAAGTCGGCGCTCGTACAGCGCCGGCGAATGGGGCCGGAATCGGGTCCGGGTCTTTACCGATCCGAGAACCGGCATCATCCAGGTCGAGTGGCGCGAGAACGGGCGCAGGCTCACCCGGTCGCTGAAGCACCGTAACTGGAACCGGGCCAAGCGGCAGGCGGACAAGATCGCCGCCGGACTCGCCGAGCCCGCGACCACGGACACGGCGGAAGCCGAGTCCGAGCCGCTCACCTTGGAAACGCTGCTTGAAATCTACGGTGAAGAGGTCACCCCCACGAAGAGCGGGCGGTCGCAGAACCACGACCGGGCCATGATGAGGAGGTTCCTTCGGTTCTTCGGGAGGCACCGGAAGGCCGAGACCCTTTCGCAACGCGACTGGGACCGCTTCATCCGGGCGCGGCGCGTGGGCAAGGCCGGCGGTAGCCGCAGACCCGTGTCCGAACGGACGATCGAATACGATCTGAGGCTGCTACTCGCGATCCTTAACTGGGCCGCGAAGTCAAGGGACGCGGAGGGACGGCTCCTCCTCGAATCCAACCCGCTCCGGGGCCTCAAGCTGCCAAAGGAGAAGAATCCGAGACGGGTGGTGCTCACCCAGACAGAGTACGAAGCGTTGCTCGGGGTGTCCGCCCAGGTGGACTGGCGGTTCCGAGTGGCCTTGGTGCTCGCCCACGAGACCGGGCACCGAATCGGTGCCATTCGGCGGCTTCGTTGAGCCGACATCGAACTCGATGGCCGGACCATCCGGTGGCGGGGAGAGCACGAGAAGACCGGTTACGAGCACCGGACGCCGGTCACGGCCATGGCGGGGGCCGTTCTGGAGGAAGCGCGGAGGCACAACCCCGGGATCGGGGACGCGCCCCTGCTGGCCGCGCCGAAGGATCCCTTCGCGAGCATGAGCCGCTCGCTGGCGCGGGACTGGTGGAAGAAGGCCGAGACGCTTGCGGAGCTGGAACCCAAACGCGGCCGCGGCTGGCACTCGCTGAGGCGGAAATTCGCCTCCGACCTGATGGACCTGCCGCTGAAGGTGCTCTGCGACCTCGGCGGCTGGAAGACCGCCGAGACGGTCCTCCAGTGCTATCAGCGCCCCGACGAGGACCGGCTCAGAAAAGCCATCGAAGAGTACCGGGGGGTTGGCTCCACGTCCAAATAGCGGACATAATTAGCGAACATCGAACCCCCCCAAATCACGCCAACTCCAATCGGGGCGGCCGGATTCGAACCGGCGACCTCCTGCTCCCAAAGCAGGCGCGCTACCGAACTGCGCCACGCCCCGCATCCAGGCAAGTTGTAGGAAGATGGCCCAATAGGCACGTCCGGGGTAGGTGAGGCCAGGTCCGGGCCATGGTACCGCCGGGTCCCGGCCACAGGGCCTTGCCGCGACCGCCGCTTGACCCCCTTGCGGCCTCTGAACGATGTTCTCCGGAGAGTGTGGAAGCCCCGTTGTGACGAGTGGAGGAAGCCGGCTCAGGTGAAAAAGGTGCGCGCGGCAAGCCGGAAGGCATCTCCCTGGTTTACATCGGCTGTTCTCCCGGCACTCCTCGCATCCGTTGCACTGGTCGCCCCCACTTCGCCGGCGGCAGGCCTGCAGGACCCGACGGAGGCCGACGCAGCCACGGACGATGTCGTGCCGGGGTCCTCGCTGTCAGTGCATTTGCTCACGGTGGAGCCCGGAGACGCGGTCTGGGAGCTGTTCGGGCACAACGCGCTGGTGGTCAGCGACCTGGATACGGGGTATTCGCAGGCGTTCAACTACGGACTCTACGACCTCTACTCGGAGGGGTTCTATTTCGAGTTTCTGAAGGGTCGAATGATGTACGTCGTCGGGGCGGTGCCTACGGATCGGCTGATTGCGGGCTACCGGGCGCAGAATCGTCGGGTTTGGGCCCAGGAGCTCGATCTGGAGCCCGGCCGGAAGGCCGAACTGCTTCGCTTGCTGCAAACGGCAGTTCTCCCGGAAAACATGCGGTACCGATACGAGTACTACCTCAACAACTGCTCGACGAAGCTCCGGGACATCCTCGACACCGTGCTGGACGGCCAACTTCGACAGGCGACCGACGGGTCGCCCACGGGCACGAACTGGCGGGAGCAGACCCGCCGGCTGACCGCTCCGGACCTGTTGGGATACGTCGGCATCGACCTCCTGCTGGGCCCCAAGGGGGACGAGCCGACGAACCGCTGGCAGGAGATGTGGATCCCCATGAAGCTCCGGGATACGGTCGGGGCCTTGTGGGTGAGCCGGAGCGACGGGAGCCGGGTAAGACTGGTTCGCTCCGAGGCGCTTCTGGTGACATCCGACAGGAGTCACGAAGCCGCTGCGGCACCCTCATTCGTCCTTCTGTTCCTGCTGTGCGGCATGCTGGCGGGATTGCTCATGCTGCTCGTCGGGCGCGCGGCCTCACGCGGGACGCTTCTTGCGCGGCTGGGACTCGGCTTCTTCGGCGGACTGTGGGGGACCTTCTGCTTTGTCGCGGGAGCGATTCTTATCGCCGTCCACTGGACAGACCACGAGTTCATGTACTGGAACCAGAACGTCCTGCTCTTCAGCCCACTGGGAGCCGGCGTCGCGTTCGGCCTCGTTCGCGTATCCGCGCGAGGGCGTACGAGCGTCTGGGGACGCAGATTCGCGCTCGCCACGCTCGGGCTGGCTTGTGTCGCGCTGCTGCTGAACCTGATCCCGGCACTGGCAACGGGAAACCGTGAACTGATCGCCTTGACTGTGCCGGTACACCTGGCCGTGTGCTGGGTATTGCTACGCGTTCACCCCACTGACCGCGCGCTACTGTACGGTCACGGCGGGGGTCCGGGGGACACCAGGTACGCCGTGTAGGTCGGGCCCTGCCGGATCAGGACCGCAGATGGGCCGCCAGTTCCCGAAATGCCTGTCCCCGGTGGCTCCGCTCGTGCTTTTCGTCCGACGTGAGCTGGGCGTAGGTCCTGTTGGTGTCCACGTCCAGGAAGAGGGGATCGTAGCCGAACCCACCCCTGCCGCGCGGTCTGACAACGATGCGGCCGGGGGCCTCGCCCCGGAAGTGGACCGTGTCTTCCGTCCGCGGATCGACGTAGCAGGCCACGCAGACGTAACGCGCCCCCCGCCCCGCCGGCGCGACCCCACGAAGGCATTCCAGCAAATGACTGTTGTTGGCATCGTCGCGTTCAAGACCCGGGTAGCGCTCGAGCGGTGCGAAGCGCCTGGTTCTGACGCCGGGCCGGCCATCCAGCGCCATGACTTCCAGGCCTGAGTCGTCCGCCACCGTCGGGAGTCCCGTCAAACCGGCGAAGTAGCGAGCCTTGGAGGCCGCGTTCTCCTCGAACGTCTCGAAGGGCTCCAGCGACTCCTCCACCGCCGACCACGGCACGGACTCGTCCTCCAGCGTGACGACTCGGGGTCCGCCCCCGGGGGCCGTCTCGAAGATGCGAACCACCTCCGCGGCCTTGTGAGTGCTCCGCGTGGCAAGCAGGAGCTTCACGTTTCTCCCTTCCCCTTCAGGCGCCGGACGAGACCGCTGGTCGAGTGGCCCGCCACGCGCGGCACGATCACGACCCGGCCTCCCCGATCCCTCACGGCCGCGGCTCCGGCCACCTCGGCTTCGGCGTAGTCGCCGCCCTTGACGAGCACATCGGGTTCGAGTTCGGCGATCAGGGCCTCCGGCGTGTCCTCATGAAACGAGGTGACCCAGTCCACGCACTCAAGCGCGGCCAGCACCATCGCTCGATCCGCCTCGGTCACCAGCGGGCGGTCAACACCCTTGCCCAGCCTCCCGGCCGACGCATCCGTGTTGATGGCCACCAGCAGCGCGTCACCCTGCTCCCGCGCCCGAACCAGACACTCGACGTGGCCACGGTGCAGCAGGTCGAAGCAGCCGTTCGTGAACACCAGCCGGAACGATCGTCCCGGACCCGCCTCCCTGACCGCTTCGGCACGGCTGAGGATCTTCTCCGCCGGCGACCTGAGCGGCCCGGACACCCTCACGGCCGCCCCACTCCCCTACCCACCCCGCGCACCGCGCACCCGCCCCGTCAGAGGAGCTCCAGGAGCAGGAACGCGGCCAGGATGATCGACACCCACAGCACCATGCTTCCCGCGGGCCACGTTCGCGCGAGAATGCCCCGCGGTCCGTGCGACCTGAACGCGCCGCGCAGCACCCCGCGCACGGTGCCGACCACCGCGCTGCGAACCGCCGCGTCGGCAGCACCCACCGCGGCGCCCGTAAACCGCACCACGCGGGCCGCGGCCCTCCGGTAGACCCAGTCCGCGTCGAGGTTCACCGATGGAATCTCCGCAGGGTAGATCTTCCAGAGGTGGAAGGCCGCGACGGCACCGATCGCGAACGCCAGCAACTGCAGCTGGGTCAGGATGTGCGTCGCGGTGTACGGCTCGTAGTCGACGGCGTAGGGCAGGATGCCATACAGCAGATCGGGCCGCCAGCCGATCGCCATGCACGCGAACGCGCCGACCCCCATCGCCACCAGCATGTTCCAGGGCGGCTCCCGGGTTCGTATCCCCGAATCGTGGGCGAAGAAGGCGAAGAACGGGATCTTGATGCCCGCGTGCTCCACCACGCCCGCGGACGCGAAGAGCATCACCGGCCAGATCCAGTTGAAATGCTCCTCCAGCAGCGCCGACATGATCATGCTCTTGGACACGAAGGCATTGAACAGGGGCACCGCGGAAATCGACAGCGCGCCAATGATGCAGAGCGTGGCGGTCCACGGCATCGTCTTGTAGAGCCCCCCGAGATCGGACGCCTTCGTCTTTCCGGTCATGTGCATGACCGCCCCCATCGACATGAACAGCAGCCCCTTGAAGAGCACGTCGTTGAACGCGTGCGACACCGCGCCGTTGATCGCGAGCTGCGTCCCCACCCCGATTCCGCAGACCATGAACCCGATCTGGTTGATCATCGAGTAGCCGAGCGTGCGCCGCAGGTCGTTCTCGATGACCGCGTAGAAGATGGGGAAGCACGCCATGACCGCGCCGACATAGATCAGGGCGTCCGTCCCGGCGTAGCCGCGCGCCAGCGCGTACACGGCCACCTTCGTGGTGAAGGCGCTGAGGAAGACGGTGCCCGTGGGGGTCCCCTCCGGATACGCATCGATCAGCCAGCTGTGCAGGAGCGGGAATGCGGCCTTCACGCCGAAGCCGAGCAGCACCAGCCAGCCCGCAAGACCCTCCAGTCCCATGGGCCCGAATTCGAGGCTTCCCGTGTTGTGGGCATGCACCATCGCCCCGGCGAGCAACGTGACCCCGGACACGATGTGAACCAGCAGGTACCGCATGCCGGCCGACACCGCGCGTGGCGTCTTCCGGGTCCAGATCAGGAACACGGAACTGACGGCCAGCAGTTCCCAGAAGACGAACAGCGTGATGAAGTCTCCGGCGAACACCGCGCCGAGTGCGCTCCCCGCGTACACCACGGCCGAAGTGTGCTGCACCGTCGCGTGATCGCCCTTCTTCAGGTGCAGCGAGTAGACGATCGCGATGAACGCACCCAGATGGAACAGGTGGCCGAACATGATCGCGAGCCTGTCCGCCCGCACCAGCGTCAGCGTATAGCCGAGCAGCTCGTATTGCAGCTGGTACCCTTCCTCGATCCCCATCGCGTTGAGCGCGCCGACGACGGGAATCAGCACGAGCCACAGCATGCGCACGCGCGGCACGCGGCCCAGCAGCGGGACCACCAGGGCCCCGACGAGGAAGATCAGGAACGGAGGGACGCTACTCGGCATCGTAGTAGTCCTCCCTCCTCATGACCAGCCGGCGCAGCACCTTCGACAGCAGGATCAGGCAGGAAATCCCGACGAATCCGAACAGGGGATAGAAGACCGTCCAGCCCTCCAGCGGATGCTCCACGTACCGATCGACCACGAAGTCGAGCACCACCAGAATGGCACACACCACCGCGAACGCGATGAGGATAATCCCCGCCCAGGGCGGCGGCACGCTGTTCGGCTTGTGGTCGCTCATGGTCCCGCCACCATGGTCATGAGCCGGTAGAAGGGCTCCGGGTACAGGAAGAGGGCCAGACAGGCCACCGCGGTGGTCACGATCGCGACCAGCGACCACTTGGGCCCCTCGTGGATTCCCTCGTGGCGAGGCGGCTCGTCCGGCTTGTGGAAGAAACCCTTGAGCGGGATCTCCATCAGGTAGGCGAGCGAGAGCAGCGAGCTGACCATGAGCACCGCCATCAGGCCGACCTGACCCGCCTCGAGCGATCCCACGCCCAGGAACCACTTGCTCCACGACCCGCCGGTGGGCGGCAGTCCCACGATCGACAGGGTCCCGATGAAAAACGCGCCGAAGGTCACCGGCATCGTGCGTCCCAGGCCCTTGAGCTGGCTGACTTCGGACTTGTGCCCGGCCACCATGATCGCCCCGGCGCAGAAGAACAGCGTGATCTTGCCGAAGGCGTGCATCAGGATGTGCAGGCCGCTGCCGATGACGCCCCAGCTGTTGGCCAGCATGGCCCCCAGCACGACGTACGACAGCTGGCTCACCGTCGAGTAGGCGAGGCGCGCCTTCAGATTGTCCTTCGTGAACGCGACCAGGGATCCGAGGACGATTGTCGCCGCGGCCACCCACATCAGCCATATCGACGCCCCGGCGGCCGCGAGGAAGTCGATGCCGAACACGTATACCGAGATCTTCAACACCGAGAAGACGCCCGCCTTGACCACCGCGACCGCGTGCAGCAGGGCGCTCACGGGGGTTGGCGCCACCATGGCCGCCGGCAGCCACCGGTGGAACGGCATCACCGCGGCCTTGCCGATCCCGAAGACGAACAGGCCCAGGAGCACCGGGACCGCGATCCCGGCCAGCCGTCCATCGAGGATGCCCCCGGTGCGGAAGTCCAGGGTGCCCGCAACCGAGTACGTCCACACGATGGCCAGAAGCTGGAACGCGATGGACGTGCCGAAGAGGATCCCCAGGTAGACGCGTCCGGCACGTCTTGCGGCGTCGGTGCCCGCGTGCGTGACCAGGGGGAAGGTCGTGAGCGACAGAACCTCGTAGAACAGGAAGAGGGTGAACAGGTTGCCCGCGAAGGCCACCCCCATCACCGAGGCGATCGCGAACGCGAAGAACACGTAGAAGCGGGTCTGGTTCTTCTCGTGGTGCCCCCTCATGTACCCGATCGAGTACATCGTGGTGACGATCCAGAGGAACGAAGCGATCAGCGCGAAGAGCACGCCGAGCGGCTCGGCCTCGAGCGCGATCGGGATTCCCCGGATCGGTTCGGCCAGCACCACCGCTGGACGCTCGCCGGAGCTCACGACACCGTAGATGCGCAGCACGATCGCGAACAGCGCGCCCGCCGTGACCAGGCTTGCCGCCTCGCGGGCGTTGGGGCTCCGGCGCAGTAGCAGGATCAGGAACGTGCCCGCCGCGGGGACCGCCAGCGACAGCGCCAACAGCAGCTCGATGCTCATCGCAAGGCCCCGTTCATGATCCGATTCCGGCCATCAGCACCTCGGCGGCCTGCCGGGCCACTCCCGCGGTCCTGACCGCGTCGATCCCGAAGTACACGTTGGCTGCCACCAGGACCCAGGTGGGGGCCAGGAGGCTCAGCGGTGCCTCGCGTGTTCCCTCGTCGCCCGAGAATTCCCGCAAGTAGGCGGACTCGACCACGCGCCACACGTAAACCAGCGCCATGACCGAAGTCACCAGCACGAGCACGGCCACCGCGATCCACAACCCTCCCTTTTCGAGAGCCCCCAGAATCAGGTACCACTTGCTGATGAAGCCCACCGTGAGCGGCACGCCCACCAGGCTGAGTCCCCCCACCACGAAGGCGGCCATGGTCCACGGCATTCGCTTGCCCAGTCCGGCCATGGCGTCGATATGCACCGACCCGATCCGGTAGACCACGCACCCGAGCGCCATGAAGAGGGCGCCTTTCATGAGCGCGTGGTTGAAGAGGTGCAGAAGCGTCGCCGTGAGTCCCGTGACCGAGGCGAATGAGAGACCGAGGATCATGTACCCGATCTGCGCGACCGAGGAATAGGCTAGCAATCGCTTGACATCGACCTGGAAGATCGCCACGAGAGACATGCTGAACACCGCGACCAGTGCCAGGGGCAGGAGTATCCGGTCGAGCGCCATGACTTCGAACGAGAACGCCGCGCCAAAGATCGAGAGGAAGAACCTGAGCAGCATGTAGACGGCGACCTTGGTGGCGGTCGACGCCATGAAGGCGGTGACGGGTGAAGGCGCGAAGGCATACGCGTTGGGCAGCCAGAGGTGGAGGGGGAAGAGCGCCAGCTTCAGGCAGATCCCGACACCCAGAAAGCCGTATGCCACCTTGACCGTTCGGGAATCCCACACGCCGGGCAGCAGTTCCGCCAGGTCCGCCATGTTCAGGGACCCCGTCATGACGTACAGCAGCCCGATGCCGATGACGATGAACGTGGCTCCGACGGACCCCATGATCAGGTAGCGGTAGGCCGCGGTCAGCGCGCGGCGGGGTCGGCCGAGCGAGATCAGGGCGTAGGCGGAAAGCGACGAGATCTCGAGGAAGACGAACACGTTGAAGACGTCACCGGTGATCGCAATGCCCAGGAGCCCCGAAAGAGAGAGGAGATAGGCCGCGTAGAAGAGCGGAATCCGCCTGGCCGCGATCTCGTGTTCGACGCTGGCAATCGCATACGGGGCCACGACCGCACCGATCGAGGCGACGATCACCAGCACCCACGCGTTGACGATGTCGACCCTGTACTCGATTCCGATGGGGGGCACCCAGTCGCCGATATGATAGGAGATGACGCCGCCCGCCATGACCTGACCCAGCAGGGCCAGCGCGATGCCGAGCACCGACCAGCTCGCCAGCACGGCCAGCCACGCAGCCGCCCGGCCGTGGCGCAACACCGCGCAGATCGGCGCCGCCAGCAGCGGCACGACGACCTGGAGGATGGGGAGATGGGCGGTCACGCGGCCGGCTCCTTCACCCATCCCGGCCGCCTGCAGGCGCGCCGGTCGGTCGAGGGCCCGAAATTCATTCCGACGCCTCCACCTGCGCCTCGATGCGGTTGATCTCGTCCTCCTCGAGCGTTCCGTACGCCTCCTTGATGCGCACCGCCAACGCGAGCCCGACGGACGTGGTCGCGATGCCCACGACGATCGCCGTGAGAATCAGCACGTGCGGCAGCGGGTTCGAGTAGACCACGTGCCCCGCCGCTTCGCCGCCGTGCGCGTCGCCGATCAGGATGGGGGGCGTCCCGCCGGTGATCTTCCCCATGCTGATGTACAACATGAATACGGAGGTCTGAAATACATTGAGACCAATGATTTTCTTGATCAGATTCCCGCGCGAGATGAGGATGTAGAAGCCCACCATCATCAGGAAGATCACGACCCAGTAGTTGTAGTGCGAGACGAAGAAATCGAGGCTCACGAGTCCCTCCTTCCCCGCCCTGCAAAGAGATAGAACACCGATGCCATGACCCCGAAAACCGTGACGAGCACCCCCAGCTCAACCAGGAGGATGCCGTAGTGCTGGCCGTGTTCGGGGTCGTGGGCCAGCGCGTTGTAGCCCAGGTAGTTGTGGCCCAGCAACATCGTCACCACGCCGACTCCGCCGTAGATCACGACTCCGAGCGCGGCGCACAGGCGCGTGAACCACGGCGGCAGCACGCGCTGCACCGCGCCGAGTCCGTACACGAGCGCGAGCAGCGCGAACGCGGCAGCCAGGATCACTCCCGCCTGGAACCCGCCGCCGGGGCTGTAGTCGCCGTGGAAATGCACATAGAGCGCGAACATGATGATGAAGGGAGTCAGGATCTTGGCTCCCACCCGGACGATGATCTCTTCTCTCATCGGTGCCCCGCCCCGCCTTCTTCGCCGTCGTCGCCCGCCGCGGCCCGTGAGCGCCTGCGCCCCGCGAGCAACAGCATTACCGCCACCGCCGCCGCGAAGACCACCGTGGTTTCGCCCATGGTGTCGTATCCCCGGTACGAGGCCAACACGGCCGTCACGACGTTGGGGATGCCGATCTCGTGCGGGCTCTCCTCCAGGTAGTGGTCGGCCACATGGTGGTGCACAGGGTTGTCCGCGCCTCCGAACCCGGGCATGTCGACGGTGCCGTAGACCAGCGCCAGTCCCGTCACGCCGACGACGACCAGCGGCAGCAGGGGCGTGTGGCCGGGCCTGTTCTCGTGGTGTCCGGCCAGGGCCAGCGCCGCCAGGAAGAGCACGGTCGAAATGCCGGCGCCCACCGCCGCCTCCGTAAAGGCGACGTCCACCGCGTCCATCACGGTGAACAGCCCCGCCGACAGCAACGAGTAGATCCCGGCGAGCATGACCACCGCGAACAGATTGCGGATCCTAAGAAGCGCGATGCCCGTCGCCGCCAGCAGGGTGAGGAGCACGATGTCGACGACCGTACTCATCGTGTATCCCCTCCCCCGCGCTCGCCGTCACCGGGCGCCTTCCGTGCGGCTTCCGGCGCGGCACCGGTGCGGTCATCCACTTCGCCCCCCGCCTCGGCGCCTCGCACCGTGTAGGGCGTGGTGCCTCCCGACAGCGCGGCCTTGGCGACGGCATGGGTCGCGATCGGGCTGGTGAACCACAGGAACGCGAGGACGAGCACGAGGCGGACCGCAACCAGATTGGCGCCGTCGTGGAGGCTGTAGACGCACAGTCCCGCCAGGGTCAGTCCGGCGCCCATGGTGTCCACCATTCCCGCCGCGTGCATGCGGGTGAATACGTCCGGCAGCCGCACCATTCCCAGCGACCCAGTCACCAGGAAGAACGCGCCCGACAGCAGCAGCACCCAGACGACGACGGAAACGATGTCGCCCATCACTCGGTGCCCGTCTCGCGGGGCGTGCCCACCCCGAGATCGCCGTACTCGATGTACTTGAGCACGGCGATGGTGCCGATGAAGTTGATCAGCGCGTACGCCAGGGCGAGGTCGAGAAAGTCGGGACGACCATTGACGAACCCGAGCACCGCGATGAGCACCACGGTCTTGGCGCCGATGTTGTTGAGCGCGAGGACCCGGTCGTAGGCCGTCGGCCCCAACGCCGCGCGCACCATCGCAAGCACCATGCTCACGAGCACCGCGGCGGCGGCTACCGCGAACACGTTACGCGACCTCTCCCTCGAGCCGGGCCACGCGCCGGTTCATGACGTTCTCCTCCGTGCCGTCGATCTCTTCCTGCACGATGGCGTGCACCTCGAAATCGTCGCCCACGATTCCGGTGGTGACGGTGCCGGGCGTCAGCGTGATCGAATTGGCGTAGATGAAGCGCCCCAGATCGGTGCGCTGAGATGCCCGGAAGTGCACGATCGACGGATCGACGCGGATCCTGGGCGAAAGGATGATCCTCGCCACCCGCACGTTGGACTTGAAGATCTCCCACACCAGCCAGGGGACGTACGTGGCGGCGCGCCAGACCAGGTGCACCGGCAGGGACTCGCCGTCCACGATGGCCATCCGCATCGCCACGAAAACCGCGACCGAGCAGGTCACCACACCGAAAAACAGGAAAAGCGGGGTGAAATGCCAGGACAGAACGAGCCAGAGCGCGAACAGGATCGCCCAGAGCCACGGCGCGTGCTTCAAGTCATCGATCTCCCGGCTACCGGTCAGGTCGTCACAAGTGCCGCGGGCGAATCTACCAGTTGGATTGTGCTCCGTCCACTATCTCCTGCACGAGCAGTTCGATCGCCTCTGTCCTTCCGTTTTCTTCCGTCTCGCTGGCATCCAGGTACTGCCCCACCACCCTCAGACGGGAATCGTCCCAAAGAATGGTGTACGCCTCGCGATCGAGCACCTCGACATGCACCGTCAGCACGACTTCGCGCTGCAGAACCTGAACGCTTTCCGTCTGGTCGCCCCGACGATAGAGCGGAGCGGTAAGCTCGTAGTTGAGGATGCTCCCGCTGACGACAGCGTCCGCCGCCCCCTCTCCCGCGGGATTGAGGCCCAGGGCGCGCGGCAGCTGGCGCAGAAGCGCCTCGTGGATCTCCTGCGTGAGCTCGAATCGGGCGGTCTCGTTGTCGAACGGCAGGACGGCGATGGTGCGAATGTGCTCCGGGAAACCGGCGCCCGCAATGAAGGAATAGTTACAGCCGGCCCCCGAGAGAAGCAGGATCGCGACGGCTGCCGCGACGGCCCGGATTCCAGATGTCGGGGGGAAACGAATCCACATGTTCGAAGGTCTCCAGTCGCAGCCTGAGTTCACGGTATTCCCGAAGGTTACGGTAGGTCGCTTCCGCGGGGTAGTCCGACCCCGGCTCGCGGTCGGAGGCATCGACACGCTCCGCGACCGCGCCGCCGTCCAGGACCATCGCATCCACCACCGAGTGGCCGCGCAGACGGAAGCGGACGCGGTCTCCCATGGGAAGTCGATACTCCAACTCCATCGTACCGTTGTCTTCGCGGCCGGCGAGCAGCATCGCGCCACTACCTGGTCTAAACACGCCCAGCGCGGCCCAGAACAGGGCCGGCGGCGGCACCAGCTCGCTGGGCAGTTCCGCCGGGATCCGCAGCTCGTCCCCCACAAGCGCCGCGATGGCCGCGACCTCCCCGTTGCCGAGGAACAGGTCCAGCCGCGCCCGGTCGGGTGGCTCGACGCGGGCCACGCCCGTACCCTCACCCCGGAAATCGGGCTCCCGCGCCCTCCAGGCGAAGACCAGGCGGGCCGCCCTGGCAATCCGCGTCGCCTGCTCGGCCCTGATCGCCTCCGCGGCTACGGTCGGCGGCGGCTCCGGGGGTTGAAACGCCTGGTCCACGCTTCGCCCCGGCGCGCAAGCGGAGATGAGGCAGAGGCCGAGCGCCCGGCTCACTACCGCTCTTTTCGGTCTCGTCGTACTTTCGGCGGTCATGCCCTCCAAACCCGTCTTCCTTGTATCCGACATCCACCTCGGCGCAGTTCCCCTGGAAACCGAGGAGGCTTTCCGGAGATGGCTTCTGCACGTAAGGGAAGCCGGCAGCTTCCTGATCATCAACGGGGACCTCTTCGATTTCTGGTTCGAGTATCGCAGGGTGATCCTGGCCGAGCACGTGCGGGTGCTGGCGCTCCTCGCGGACCTCGTCGAGTCGGGGGTGCGAGTGCTGGCGATGGGCGGCAACCACGACTGGTGGGGCGGAGACTTCCTGCGTGACCGCATCGGCATCGAATTCCGACAGGACCCTGTTCGACTCGAGATCGGCAACGCGTCCCTTCTGGTCGCCCACGGGGACGGCCTGGGGTCGGGCGATCTGGGATACCGGACCGTCCGCCTGGTGCTGCGCGCGCGCCTGACGCGCTGGCTCTTCCGCTGGTTGCACCCGGACCTGGGGATCCCGATTGCCGACCGGGTCTCCGGGACGCGCCATCATCTGGAGTCCCCTGGCTCGCGGCCCGACGACGGCAGGGCGAGGTTCCTGGCGAAGTGGGCCGCGGAACAAATCGAGCGCGACGCATCGATCGACATTGTGGCCCTCGGCCATGCCCATAAGCCGGTCGTGAGCGAGGTCGCACCGGGGCGCTTCTACGTGAACACGGGGGATTGGGTCGTGCACCGCTCATACGTGACCATCGGACCCTCCGGGACGCCCGAACTGCACGAGTGGGAGCGCGGGTAGCGCCGGGCAGGCTCATCCGACGGGGATCCGGACCGCGACCTCGACGCCCCCTCCGACGGGGTCGCCCTCCACTGTCAGCGGCTCGGGAAAGTTCTGGAGGTGGGCCGACACGAAGGCATCGACTCCGGACAGCAGGAGCGTGAAGATCGCCACCGCAAACCAGTCCTCCCGCTGCTCTTCGCGCGCGTCGACGAGTCCGCGAAAGCGGGACACCTGCTCGTGCTCGCCCAGAAGAGTCTCGATCTCCATCGGATCGGTCACGCCCTCAATCATGAGCTGAGCCGTGACACGCTCCTCCCAGACACGGGCCTGTTCGCGCGCCACGCCCAGTCGGCGCGCGGTCTTGTAGAGCATCCACCCCGCGAGAGACTCGGCCCCGAAGTAGAAGGCACCGCGCGTAAGCGACCCCGAGGCCGCGTGTCCCCACCCGGGGATGAGCGAACCGCGCAGAAAAGCGCCCGAGGGACTGGGTCCGGCGGCCGCCGTGTCGGGCGCCGCCAGGGCGTCGGCCACCTGGGTGGTGTCCGCAGCGGCGCCCCCCGTCTCCTGCGCAACGAGGCGCCCGGATTCGAGCGCCAGCAGGCAGAGCGGCAACAGGAATGTCACCTGCCACAGTCTCCCGTGTCTCATTCTATTGATCATCGGACACCAGTACGGGGAATGCTCCCGGAATCACCTCCACCCGCAGTTCCGGCGCGGGCTCCGGGGCGAGCTCGCCATCGAGTTCGAACCAAATCGGTTCGCCGTCGGGGTGACGGATGACCGCGCGATCCAGCCGCCGCATCGTCACCAGCGGAGACCCTGCGTGCCTGCCTCGCACTACCTTCGGCACGAGCCGCAGGACCGGGACCACACCGGGGGCGCCGATGTGACAGAGGTCCAGCCGGCCATCCGATCCTTCCGCATCCGGGTTGATCATGAACCCGCCCCCGATTGAAGGTCCCACGGTGATAACCGATAGAGTCGTCTTGCCGCGAATACGTTGCCGCTCGGAGCCCACCGCATGTTCGGGTCCCGCCGCGCGTGCGGATCCCGCCACCTCGATGTCGACGTCCTGCGGCCGGAATCGCGCCAGCGCGTGCAGGAACGAGGCCAGGTACTGCGGAAGCCCGGGCAGGCGCGAGTAGAGCGCCCGACACCGCAGGACCTCCACGTCCACGCCCACACCCAGAAGGTTGACGAAGACACGCTCTCCGTTCTCCCAGCGCACCCTTCCGACATCGAAGCGCTTGACCGCGCCTTCGCGCAGCAGCCTGGGAAGTTCCCTCGGGCCACGCCGCGGCGAGACCATCCGGTAGAAGTCGTTTCCCGTGCCCACCGGGCTGATCGCGACCGTCGGCACGCGATCGGCACCGCTGTCCAGCAAACCGCCGGCGACCTCGTGGATCGTACCGTCGCCTCCGACCACGACCATCCGGTCGACCCCGTCCAGGGCCGCCTGGGCCGCAAGGCGCGAGGCGTGTCCGGGTGCCTCGGTGTATCTGGCGTCGCACGGTACGCCCTGGCCTTCCAGCTCGCGGAGCAACACCCGTGCGGCCCTGTCGCCGCGGCCGTTCGAGGCGGCCGGGTTCACGATCACACGAAGCGGTGCGGTGGACATGGGTGGAAGATAAGGCAACGGTCCCGGTGGCGGGGGCGTGTGGGAATCGAACCCACCCACCCGGGTCTTAGCCGGGCGCACTGGTTTTGAAGACCAGACGGAACACCAGTCCCGATCCGCCCCCCTTACTCCTCCGGGCGTACCGACCCTCGGGCCGACACGTTGTCAGGATCCGGCGGCAAGGGCAACTCCTCGCTCCCCCAGCGCTCCTCCAGCTGTCGAAATGCGGCAGCCAGTTCGGCCCGCATCCGGGCGAAGCGGTCGCGCACGTCGGGCCGGCCCTGTAGCCGCAGGAACAGTGCCGCGTCCTCCCGCACCTCCCGGGCCAGTTCCACCCACTGAAGCGCCAGGTAGCCCAAAAACGGGGCCGCGGCCAGGACAATGCCCGCGAGGACGATGCCTCCCAGGAGGAAGGCCAGCGTCACCCAGAGTGCCCAGGCCACCACAACACCCCCGATGAGCGCCAGGATCTTGTGGGTGGCGGTAACCTCGTAATCCGGGCGGGTCCGCTTGAGCACGACGCCCGGGAGCCGTGTCACGGGCGCCCACAGCACCGCTCCCGCGACGGCGACCGGCAGCCCCAGCAGCAGGAGCGTACCGCGAACGGCGATGTAGCGCGCGACAGGGACCAGGCCGAACCGGGGCGGCACATCTCCCTCCCCCGCCCCGACCCGCTCATTCAGCGCGGCGTAGCGCTCCACCTTGCGGCGCAGCGCGCGGTGCTCCTCCGGAGCCTCCCGGCGAATCCACTCCAGACCCGCCGCAAAGCGCTGCAACCGCGGGAAACGGACGCCCAACTGCTCCCTGGCGCGCCACGGCACCCATCGGAATTCCCGCACATACAGCTGCTCCGCCACTTCCACCAGCTCCCGGTCCCCGTGGTGCACGAAGTTCAGCGTCTGCCTGCGAATGCCCGCCTCGATCCTCCCGGTCAGGATTCGCGCGGCCTCCACCGGATCTCGCCGATACGCGTCCTCCAGGTCCGCGCAGCGAACGGCCCGCCCGTAGCGCACGGTCACGGGGGTCCGGGCCCGCTCCTTGCGCGAATAGGTGATGCCGACCGGAACGATCGAGACCCCCAGTCTCCAGCCGGCGGCCGCTTCCGCCTGCAGCGCGATGCGCGCGGCCCCGGTCCGGAGCTCGGCGATCTGCGCCCCGGAGTGGCTCTTGCCTTCCGGGAAGATCTGAATCGCGCCGCCCTCGTGGAGTGCCTGGACCGCGGCCCGAAACATGTGCTCGTTGAGGTGCATCGCGTCGGGATCGTCCTGTCGCCGGTAGACCGGGATGGCCCCGAGGGATCGAAGCACCGGACCCAGCAGCGGCTGGTCGAAGAGCGGCGCCCGCCCCAGAGCCCGGACGTAGCGCGCGCTGCAGCGCATGATCAGCACGGGGTCGAGCAGGCTGTTCGGATGGTTTGCCGCAACCAGCACGGGTCCCGCGGGAAGCGGCGGTCCGTGCCTGTCGACGCGGTAGAAGAGTCCGGCCGCAGTCCCTACCACTCGGGTGATCACGGCGGCGATCCGGCTCGGCGGTCCTTCCAACGCTCCACTCCCTCAAGGCTTCGAATCTGTGACGCGGACAGGTTATCTTGGGCATCACGGCAACAGCTCGCCACCTTGACGGAACGGATGGTCGTGCCCGATCCAGCGACAACGGTCGAATACAGCCCGGGGGGTCACCAGGCCGCGGCTGCGGGCTTCCCCCGCAACCCCGGCATCCCGCTCGACCTCAAGGCGGTACGCGGTGTACGCGTCAACCGCTTCGCCGCCGACCACCGGGCCGGCACCCTGACCAAACGGCGCTCGGTCAAGCGCGACTGGCAGGCCGGCTGGCTGCTCCGCGCGGTGACGATGATCGACCTGACGACGCTGGCGGGTGACGACACGGCCGGGCGCGTACGGCGCCTCTGCGGAAAGGCCAGACGCCCGGTCCGCGCCGACCTCCTGGCCGACCTGGGTGTTCCCCCGGCCGAAATCAGGGCCGCGGCCGTGTGCGTCTACCACGCGCTCGTCCCCACCGCCTGCGCAGCGCTCACCGGAAGCGGCGTCCCCGTTGCCGCGGTCTCGACCGGCTTCCCCGCCGGCTTGTCGCCCTTTGCGACCCGGATCGCCGAAATCCGTGAATCCGTTGCCGCGGGAGCCGAGGAGGTCGACGTGGTGATCACCCGCGGGTCGGTCCTCGGTGGGGGCTGGGAACGGCTCTACGATGAGGTCGCGGGCTTCCGCGAGGCCTGCGGCGAGGCTCACGTCAAGGTGATTCTCGCGACCGGCGAGCTCGGGACGCTCGCCAACGTGAAGCGGGCTGCGACCGTCGCCATGATGGCCGGGGCGGACTTCGTAAAGACGTCCACCGGCAAGGAACCGGTGAACGCGACCCTGCCGGTGGGCATCGTGCTGGCGCGCGCAATCCGCGAGTACCACCGGGCAACCGGCATCCGGGTCGGGCTGAAGGCGGCCGGTGGGCTCAAGACGGCCAGGGACGCGCTCGCCTGGCTCATCCTGGTCAAGGAGGAGCTGGGAGACGCCTGGATGGACCCGCGCCTCTTTCGCATCGGCGCCAGCTCGCTCCTCGCGGACATCGAACGGCAGCTCGAGCATCACGTCACCGGTCGCTACTCGGCGTTCCACCGCCATCCCCTGGGGTAGAGGAGCAACATCGACATGACCCGCCAGGGCGCCACGACACGAGACGGCACCAACGCCCCGCCAGCGGCCGGAAGCGCTTCGGCGTCCCGCGTCCACGAGGCCTTTCGGCAGCTCGGGTACGGACCGGCGCCCGAGGGCGATCAGACGGCCAGGGAATGGCTGGAGGAAGGCGAGCGGGTCTTCGGGCACTACGTCGGGGGAAGCTGGATCGACGGCGCGGGCGACATCCGACCGACACATTGCCCGGCGGACGGTCGTCTCCTGGCCGGCTTCCGCGACGGCACGGGCGACGATGTCGACCGGGCGGTGTCGGCGGCCGCGGACGCGCTCGCCTCCTGGCAGGAGATCGGCGGCCACGCCCGCGCGCGGCACCTGTACCGGCTGGCCCGACAGCTGCAGAAGCGGTCCCGCCTGTTCGCCGTGGTGGAGTCGCTGGACAACGGCAAGCCCGTGCGGGAGTCGCGCGACCTCGACATCCCGCTCGCGATCCGGCACTTCTACCACCATGCCGGGTGGGCCCAGCTCGCCCCTTCGGAGTTTCCGGGATACGAGCCCGTGGGCGTTGTGGGGCAGATCATCCCCTGGAACTTCCCGCTGCTCATGCTGGCCTGGAAGGTCGCGCCGGCATTGGCCGCGGGCTGCACGGTCGTCCTCAAGCCCGCCGAATACACGCCGCTCTCGGCGCTGCTCTTCGCCGAGGTCGCGCACGAGGCCGGGCTGCCGCCGGGCGTTCTCAACGTCGTGACCGGGGGTGGAGCAACCGGCGCCGCCGTGGTCCGTCATCCGGAGACCCGCAAGATCGCGTTCACGGGATCCACCGAGGTGGGGCGCGAGATCAGGCGGGTGACCGCCGGTACGGGCAAGCACCTCTCCCTGGAACTGGGGGGCAAGTCGCCGTTCGTCGTATTCGACAGCGCCGATCTGGACGCGGCCGTAGAGGGTGTGGTGGACGGCGTCTGGTTCAACCAGGGCCAGGTTTGCTGCGCCGGGTCGCGCCTGCTCGTGCAGGAAAGCGTCGAAGCGGAGATGCTGGACCGCCTGCGGGCCCGCATGGAGACCATTCGGGTCGGGCATCCGCTGGACAAGGCGATCGACATGGGCGCGATCGTGGACCGCGTACAGATGGAGCGCGTGGAGGCTTACCTGGAGGCCGGCAGGGCGGACGGCGCGGAGATCTGGCAACCCGACCGGCCCCTGCCGAAGGACGGGCTGTTTCTCCCGCCGACGCTGTGCACCGGCGCCCCTCCCTCGAGCACCATCGTCACCGAGGAGATCTTCGGACCCGTGCTGGTGAGCCTTACCTTCCGGACTCCGGCCGAAGCGGTCGCGCTGGCGAACGACACGCGCTACGGCCTGGCGGCCAGCATCTGGACGGAGGACATGAGCCTGGCTCTTGACGTGGCCCCGGGGATCAAGGCGGGCACGGTGTGGGTCAACTGCACGAACATGTTCGACGCCGCCTCCGGGTTCGGCGGCTACCGCGAGTCGGGGTTCGGCCGAGAGGGCGGCCGGGAGGGAATGTGGGAGTACCTGAAGCCCGTGCCGCCAGCGCGCGGCGGGCGGGCGGCGAGCGTACCCGGGCCCGAGTCGGGCGAAGCCGCACCCGCCGCCGATGATGGGGTCGACCGGACCCGCAAGCTGTGGATCGGTGGGAAGCAGACGCGTCCGGACGGCGGCTACTCGCTTCCGGTCGTAGACGCCGCCGGCGCCGTCTACGCCGAGGCGCCGCGCGGGAACCGCAAGGACGTCCGCAACGCGGTCGAGGCGGCGGCGAAGGCGCGAAGTGGCTGGGCGGGGCAGAGCGGACATCTGCGGGCCCAGATCCTGTACTACCTGGCGGAGAACCTCGCGGTGCGGCAGGGGGAGTTCGCGCACCAGCTCCGTCGCGCGACCGGTGCCGACGCGCGGGCCGCACGAGGCGAGGTAGACGCCGCCGTACAGACCCTCTTCACGTTCGCGGCGTGGGCCGACAAGCACGACGGCAGCGTGCACTCGACCCCGTTCCGCAACGTCACCTTCGCCATGAACGAGCCCGTGGGCACGGTCGGGATCAGGTGCGGCGACCACGCGCCTCTCGCCGGCGTGATCGGACCCGTGGCGGCCGCGCTGTCTCAGGGCAACGTGGTGGCGCTGGTGGTCCCGGAGCGCTTCCCCATCCCGGCACTCGACCTGGTGCAGGTCATGGAGACCTCGGACGTGCCCGCCGGCACGGTGAACATGCTGTCGGGGATCCACGGCGAAGTCGTACCCACCCTGGCCTCGCACGATGACGTCGATCAGCTGTGGGACTTCGTGGCCGATGACCTTTCCGGGGACTCGGAGCGCCTGTCCGCAGGCAATCTCAAGAGGGTCTGGGTGGACCGGGAAGGCGCGGTGGACTGGCTGGAGCCGACCGGGCGCGACACCGGGATGCTCCTGCGCAAGGCCACTCGGGTCAAGAACATCTGGGTGCCGTACGGAGTCTGATCCGGCCAGATTGTCTGGCCAGATTCACGGTACTCCGGTGCCGGCCTGCCCTCCCGGACGTTCTAGCGCCGCAGCAGCGAGCGGTACAGCGGGTTCGTAATCGTCAGGTACACCGTGTCGCCCGGCCCCACCGAAATCCGGTTGGTAAGGATGTCGTCACCCGCCAGCAGGTCGATCCGGATTCGCAGGTCGTCGACCGTGGGCCACGCGACCGTGAAGCTCTCCTGTCCGTTGCCCGGCACGATTCCGAGACGGCGCTCCGTCCGCGCCACGGCGCGCAGCGTCGCCTCGTTGAAGTTGTTGTTGATGACGTTGATCCGTATGCTGCGCGCCGCCGCACCGCCTTCAAAGGGATTGGGCGGCTCGACCGAACCGGCGCATCCCGCCAGGGCCATGGCCGTCACGGCCATCGCCAGGTACTTCACTCGCCGAGTCATCCGAGCCTCCTCGCCTCTTGGTGGAGTCCCTTTGGACTCCTGTCTCTCGGCCGCTCGACGAGCGTCTAGCTCACGAGCCGTCTGTCCTCTATCGGTTCCAGACCCTCCCGGATCAACAGTTCGTTCAGACGGCCCAGATCCCGCTGGATCACGATCTCCATCTGTGACATCTGTTCGTCCAGCAGCGCCGAGAGGTGCTGGAACACCTCGTGCGACTGGTCGGTCGGGCGGTTTTCCGCACCCTCGACCACCCCCAGCAGCGCGGCCAGCTTGTTGTTCAGCTTGATCGGGAAGTTGAGCGGATCCTGGTTGCTCTGGTTGCGGACCTGGTAGATCTCCGCCTCGACCACGCTCAGGTTGTCGTCCACGACGACCGCCTGGGCCTCCACTTCGTCGTCGTCCGTCTCCTCGAGCCGCTCGTCGATCTGGCCCTTGATGTCGCGGACCTTGATCACCGCCTCGTTGGCCTCGGTCACGCGGTCCCGGATCTCGATCGCCAGCTCGAAGCGGGCCCGCAGGTCGGCCACGGTCACGCCCTCGAGATTCGGATTGATCCCGATTTCGAAGTCGCGCGTCAGCGGGGCGCCGCCGTTCACCGTCATCCGCACCGTGTAGCTCCCGGGCACGGCGGTCGGGCCCATCGGCCGCGCCGCCCACATGATCCGGCCCTCGAAGTCCGTCCACGCGGGATACCGCATGTCCCAGCGGAACGAGTGGGCCCCCTGCTCCACCGCCGGCTGCCCACCACCGCCGCCACCGAAGAACGCGGCGAAGGGGTTCGGGGCCTCCTCCTCTTCCTCTTCACCCGCCACCGCTTCGTAGGTGCGGATGACCTCTCCCGCGGCATCGAGAACCTCGAAGGTGACGCTTTCGGCGTCCTCCGCGAGGTAGTACTGGAATTCGGCCCCGAAATCGAGCCCGCGGATGGGGTCGATCGGATCGAATAGCCATGCATCCGCGGCCGCGATCTCATCGGTCAGCTGGCGCAGCGGCCCGATGTTCTCGAGCACCCAGAAGGAACGGCCGTGGGTGGCGATCACCAGGTCGTTCTCTTCAACGACCAGATCGGACACCTGGACCACGGGAAGGTTGAGCGACAGGGGCTGCCACATTCCGCCATCGTCGAACGACACGTACACCGTGCGCTCCGACGCCGCGTACAGCAGGCCCGGGCGCTGCGGATCCTCGCGCGTCGCACGGATGAAGTCGTCGGCCGGCAGTCCCCCGACGATCTTCGTCCACGTCTGCCCGTAGTCGTCCGTCTTCCAGATGTAGGGTGCGCGGTCGTCGTCCACGAGGTAGCGGATGCCCGACACGTATGCCTTGCCCGGCCTGGTCGGAGACGCCTCGACGGTGTTGATGCGCACGAAGTCCGGCGCGTCCGGCGGCGTCACGTTCGACCAGTTCAGGCCCGCGTCGCGGGTGACGTGTACCAGCCCGTCGTCCGAACCCGCCCAGATCACCTCGGCGTCGTGGTAGGACGGCGCGATCGCGAACACGGTCGCGTACGTTTCCACGCCCGTCTGGTCCTTCGTGATGGGGCCGCCCGAGGGACCCATAGTCATTGCGTCGGCACGGGTCAGGTCCGGGCTGATCTGCTCCCAGTTCTGACCCTCGGTCGTGGTCTTCCAGACCTTCTGCGTACCCGTGTAGAGCACGTCGGGGTCGTGGTGGGAGAATACGATGGGGAACGTCCACTGCACCCTTTCGATCAGGTCCTCCGAAGACTGCCCCATGGGGTTTTCGGGCCAGACATTGACCGCGCGGGAGGCCCCCGTGGCCATGTCGAAGCGCGACAGCGCGCCCCCGTAGCAGCCCGCGTAGAAGACGTCGAGGTCAATCGGGTTCGGAGCCACGTAACCGCTCTCGCAGCCGCCCACGGCGTAGTACCACGCCCTGCTCCCGGGCCCGCGGGCCGCCATCTGGTTCCAGCCTCGCACCGGGATACACGCCGTCGAGTTGTCCTGCTGGCCGCCGCAGATGTGGTACGGGGTGTGCTCGGTCGTGATCACCCGGTAGAACTGGGCGGTCGAATAGTCCTGGTCGGTCCAGCTCTGGCCTCCGTTGAACGTCACGTTGGCGCCGCCGTCGTTGGCGTTGACCATGCGGTCCGAGTCGCCGGGGGCGATCCAAAGGTCGTGGTTGTCGCCGTGCGGCACCTGAATTCCGCGGGGGAAGGTCTCCCCGCCGTCCCGCGAGCGGTACAGTCCCGTGTTGAGGGCGTACATGACGTCCTCGTCATTGGGATCGGCGTACACGCGCGTGTAGTAGAAGGCGCGCTGCCTCAGCTTGCGCTCGTCGTTCACGCGCTCCCAGGTGGCCCCGGCATCGTCCGACCGCCACACGCCCCCGTCGGGCTCGTGTTCGATCAGCGCCCACACCCGATCCGGGTTCGCGGGCGACACGGCCACGCCGATCTTCCCGACCGGTCCCGCGGCCAGCCCGATATTGGCGGTGATCTCGGTCCAGCTCTCCCCTTCGTCGGTGGATTTGTAGAGGCCGCTGTCCTCACCCCCCGACGACATCCCCCAGGAACGCCGCCAGGCTTCCCAGATCGCCGCGTAGATGATGTCCGGATTCGTCACGTCGACGCTGATATCCACCGCGCCGGCCTTGTCGCTCTTGTAGAGGACCCGCCGCCACGTCGCGCCGCCGTCAGTCGTCTTGAACACGCCCCGCTCGGGGTTCTGGGCGGAGTGCTTGCCGAAGGCCGCGGCCCAGGCCACGTCGCAGTTGTCCGGATGGACGCGGATGCGCGCGATGTTCTGGGTCTCGCCCAACCCGATGTGCTCCCAGGTCTCGCCCGCGTCGGTCGACTTGTAGGCCCCGTCGCCCTGTTGGATGTTCCCGCGGATCTGGGTCTCGCCGGTCCCCATGTAGACGATGTCGGGGTTGCTCTCGCAGACCTGCACCGCGCCGATCGACGCACTGTTGATCTGGCCGTCGGTGATCGGATCCCAGTTCTGGCCGCCGTCGGTGGTCTTCCACAGACCGCCTCCCGTGGTGCCCATGTAGTACTCGAAGGGACGCGCGTCCGATCCCGCCGCGGCGATGGACCGGCCGCCGCGCGGCGGACCGACGTTGCGCCACTCGAGGGAACCCCAGAGGGCTTCGTCGTAGGTCTGCTGGGCGTGGGCGGGGGTCGGCGGCCAGGCGGCGAAGACCGCCGCGCCGGCGACGACAGCGGCGAAGAATGCGGAACGACACTGCTTGGGCATGAGGGAGACGACTCCTTTGGGGACTGAAGAGGGGATGGCCCGGTTGAGGGGGCAGGATAGGATAACACGGGTTGACGATCAAGTAACCTTGGACAATCAGGCGGATCCTGCGGACCACCGCTGTCCCGGACACGACGCTACGGGTTGCCGGTGACTGCATCCTCCAGCTGTGACAGCACCTGACGGGCGGTGGCGTCGTCCGGGGCAAACGACGCCCCGGTGCGCGCGTGGGCCAGCGCTTCCTGAACACGCCCGGCCTGGGCCAGGGCGATGGCCAGATTCACATGAGCCCGGGCGAGTTCCGGACCAACGGCAATCGCGCGTTCGTAGGCGCGGATCGCTTCCGTGACATTGCCTCCGCGCAGGTGAACGTTGCCGAGGTTGAAGTGCGCGAGCGGCTCGTACGGATTCAGGGCGATCGCGGACTGGTAGTCGCCAACGGCCGCGGCCGGATCGCCGGCGGCGGCGTACGCGATGCCCCGGTTCACGTGCACCAGAGGCTGGTCCGGGTCGGCCTGGAGACTCTCGGTGAATCGACGGATCGCGCCCTCGTAGTCCCCGGCCTGGCTCCTGACCAGTCCGAGCGACCTGAGTACGCCGGCATCGCCCGGCGTCACCGACAGTGCCTTGACCAGCAGTTCCTCGGCTGCAACAAGCTCTCCGGCCGCCACAGCCTCGTCCGAGAAGAAGCCGAGAATCATGACCCACCGCCGACGCACGGCCAGGGGCTCCCTGGCGATCGCAGCGTCCGGATCGTGCGCCTCGGCCGGGCCGGACGCATGCAGCACCGCCAGCGCGAGCGCTCGCAGATCGGGATCCTCGGACGAGGCCAGCTGCGTGATTCGCTCCGCGGCCTCCGCTCCGAGCGGCTCGCCGGGATTCATCCAGCCGCCGGCGAACCGGGCCAGCGCCTGGAAGCGGGCCATGTCGCCCCGCTCCTCGGGGTGCAGGAGCAAACGCGCGGCCAGATCCTCGCCCATCCCATCGGTCACGGCGAGGAACCCGGCGGTGGATCGGTCGTGCGGCCTGGGCGTTCCCCACCATTCATCCACACGAGCCTGAAGCCCGAGTTCGCCCTGGTCGGCATGGCAGGTCCTGCACGCGCTCACCAGCCCCAGGCGCCCATCCAGAGCCGGCCGGGGGACGGGGATCGTATGGTCGGAGCGGGCGAACGGAACGGCGTCGCCAACCTCCGGATGCTGCAGGTACGGCATATGACAGGAGACGCAGCGGCTGCCCGGCGACCCGGACGGGTGGAAAGTGTGCGCCTCCGGGTTGGCGGCCTTGGAGGCATGGCAGGACGTGCATTGGCGGTCGTCGGTCTCGCTCTCCAGCGGAGTCCGGTTGATGTCCCAGTACCCCAGGCCGTGCGGCTCGTGGCAGCTCACGCAGGTCATGCCGCCGTCGACATAGCACGCCGACGACAGATGCGTGGCCTGGTAGGCGAACGTCCTGACGCGACCGTCCGCCAGGTAGGGATCGTCGCCCAGCACCGGGAGCTTCAGCGCATGGTAGTCCGTCAACGGCGCTCCCGGCAGGTAGCCGTCCTGCACGACGTCCGTCAGCGCGTGGCAGGCGAAGCAGACCTCCAGCGACGCCTCCACACCGTCGGTTACCCGGCTCTGCAGGCCGATGTCACCATCGCCGGGAGATCCCGCGGCCATCACCTCGACATGTTGCCTTGCCGGACCGTGGCAGGATTCGCAGTTGATGTCCAGCGACGTCCAGCCTGTCGACATGCCCCGTCCCGGCTCGAAGCTCGCCGTGATCTGGCTGCCGTGGCAGGACTGGCAGTTCGCGAAGCGCGCGTGCGTTCCGAGAATCCGGGAGGGCGGCCAGTCGCCGCAGTCCGCGAGGGCCATGTCAGCCGTAATCGGCGCCCATCCACGGTCCGCGCGCGTGGCCGTGTTGCAGAACCAGGTGTCCAGCTGCCGGGAGTAGTCGAAGGGCAGGAAGCGAACCGTCCCGTCGGACAACCGCGTGACGAACCCCTGCGTGCCGCCGCCCAGCATGTGGCCGCCGCCGATCACGCCGTCCACGGTGATGACGCGGTCCGCGCTGCCGTCCTCGCGGACAAGAAACAGGTAGCGCCCCTCGGAGTCGACGTGCGGAGTGACCGTGCCATCGAGAAAGGGGATCGGGGTGCCGTCGAAGGCGGCAATGACGGTTTCCGGCGACGGCAGCCCCCCCGCCCTGCCGTGCGTGGACGAAGCCCAGCTCGCGTACTGGTCGGCGTGGCATCCGCGGCACGCGCCGGAGCCTGCGAAGTCGTCCGGTGCGATAGCCCGTGTCTCCCCCGCCATTGTGCCGCTCTGGTCCGGTCGCGCGTCGTCGCCGATCGTGTCCGAGCATCCCGAGAAAGCGAGCGCCGCCGCGAGGCACACCGCCGGCCACTGCGTTTCGGTGCGAGCGGCCCGGCTGGCGGGTCTCGCGCTCGGGCCGCGCCCGGGCATTCGGCTACCGGCCGATTGGAATGCGGATGATCGGGACCAGGGTGCCTATGGTTTGGCCGTCGTCGGGGTCCTCATCGTCGGATCCGCCGACCACCACCTGTCGGATGACCACTGCGACCAACGCGCTGCCAAGGGCGGCCATGGTGGTGCTGCGAAGAACGGACAGCTCCCGGGTGGCCAGCGCCTCCACTCCGGTTCGCGGGATGCCTACGGACTGACGCAGCTGTCGGCTTCCCGAGATCTCGGAGGGCAGTCGCAAGGTCACGACCGATACGAAGACGGAGTCCTCGCTGGCGCCGACCAGGCGGCCGTCCACCGTGCGCGAGAGCTGGCCGGTCTGCTCGGTCAGCTCAAGAGCCTGCGCGTCGGAGACGGTGACGCGTACGTCGCTGCCCACCGGCGGTGTGGATGCCGTGGGCTGGAAGGTGTAGCAGGCGTTGGAATACAGCGCTGCCAGAACCGCGGCGGCAGCTGCCAGCCGCCGGTAGCGCGCCCTTCCCATCTGATCAGGTCGTTCCATGCGTCACAGAAGTTCGAAGTCCTGAAGGACATGCTGATTGAACAGGTACATGTAGAGAATCGGGTTTCCCGGTCCGGCCTGCACCGTGTTGTCGACCGCCTGCTCGTCGTCGAGGAAGACCTGCACACGCACGGTAACCGTGGTCGTCGAGTCGGCCGGGACCGCCACCATGTAGAACCGCTGCTCTTCCTTGATATTCCAGTTCCGGTCGAAGGGCAGCGGCCCACGGATCGTGTCCGCCACGAACACCTGTGCCGCCAGATCGCCCAGGTCGTCGCTGGTCGCAAAGAATTCGGTGGACGTGATGACCACGAACGGCCGGGCATCGCCCTCCAGCGTGATCCGAATCACGTCCGGGGCCGGGTCCTCGAACCAGTCACAGGCTCCAAATGCGAGGGCCAGCAGGAAGGATGCGCCAAGCGCGAGGCGAACTCTGCTCTTCAACGGGACTCTCAATCGCTGCAGGAAAACGTTTTGGACGGCGACGCGGGCCCGCTGGCTCCGCCGCCCGGGCTCGAACAAGGAGAGCATGGCACGGCGGGGCCCAGGAGGCAACTCCTGGACCCCGCCCGGTCATGCGTCGGCGGACCGACCGCCGTCAATCAATCTGCTGTTGTGCTCTTGCTACCCCTACCCGCAAGGATGGTTCGCGTTGTCCGGGTGGTGACAGTTCGCGAGGATCTCGATCCGGGTGATCGGCAGCATGAGGCCCGGCGTGGTGACCGCGGGAGAACCCGACAGCCAGTTCATGCTCTTCACGCCGAAGCGGTAGTGGTCCTGCAGCCGCTTGTACTGCATGAACAGATTCACCCGCCGCTCATGCTGGAGCATGTCGATCGCGGGGATCTGACCCGAGTAGGCCGTCAGACCGTCGAGCCCTTCACGAATCATGTTGATGTGGTTCGTGAACCCATCCATGTCACCGGTCGCCAGCGCTGCCTCGGCCACCATCAGCCGCAGGCCACGCTCACCCACGACCGTCAGGGGCGCATACCCACCGTTGTCGAGGAACTCGTCCACGCGCGTCTTGTAGCGCGTATCCAGGGCACCCTCGATCGGATCCATGAGGTTATGCGAAGTCAGGGTCGGCGGGTCGGCCGGGTCCTTCGTAGCGTACTCCGGCCCGATTTGCAGTTCGCCCCGCTCGTTGACCTGCCACGAGAGGTTGTTCCCCACGGTAGAGCCCGAGTATGAGAACCGGTACGCCCAATCAGTTCCGGCCACCGACGAAAGCACCGCCATGGCGTCGCTGTTCGCGTTGGAGTCGTTGATGAGCGGGTTGCCCGGCGTGGAACCCGGCGGGTTCAGCAGGCCCCAGATGGCCTTCTGGTGGTAGGCCTGCGCACGCGCAGCCTGAGCCCGCACGGCTGTCTCGCCCCCGCCCGCCATCGCCGCGCTGTAGTACGCGATGGCCTGATCGAAGACGGTGTGCATGTTGGCTTCGCCGATAAGGGGTCCGGGTTCGGTGCGGTCGCTGAACGCGAAGTCGTCGAACATCTGCGCGATCGACGAGTAAGCCACGCCCGCGTACAGATTCGCCCGCGCCAGATCCGCCTGCAGGGTTGCGTTCCCTGCGCTCTCGGCGACGTGGCCCTCAAGCAGGCCGACGGCGAACTGGGACATCCACCGCGCCTGCGCTATCCCTGGGAACGACCCGTCAGCAAACTCGTTGCCGGGGTTGTCCGGCGTCCCCTGGTCAAGCTCGTTCCACGCGTCGCGGGAGCCGATCCAGGTGATCTCGTCCCCCACCGTGGAGAACGCCGCGTAGATCCCGCCGACGCCGTTGGCCACCAGCGCCTGGGAGCCGTTTACGGCCGCTGCCGCGGCCTCGACCTTCTCGATGTCGGCCTGCACCAGAGCGTTGGGGTTGTCGACGTCGAGGATGTCGCAAGCGCCGAGAAAGGCAACCGCCCCCAGCGCGGTCAGATACGATCCTGATTTTCTGTTGATCATCATGTCATCTCCCTCCTAGAAGCCCGCACGCAGCGAGAAGGTGAACCGGCGCGGAATCGGCACGCCGAAGGCTTCCGTTCCCGTGAGGAAGTTGCAGTTGACGCCGCCGCCCGTGCAGTTGGCGGACGGGTTGATCTCCGGGTCGATTCCCCGGTAATCCCCGAACATCCAGAGCTTCACGTTGCGGCCGCCGAATGTGATTGCGGCGTTGTCCAGCCCGAATCCCTCGATCATGTCGGAGGGCAGCCGGTACGTCAGCGAGATCTCACGCAGGCGCAGGAAGTCGGAGGTCCAGATCTGGTTCATTCCCGACATGGGCGCCAGCGCCCGATACTCCCTGGCCCATTCGAGCGCGGCCTCGAGCCGCTGCTCGGCGGTGGACGCCGGATTCTGCATGACCGACGCCACGCGGGCGGTGCCCGGCACGTTGCGTCCGATGACCGCGTTGGCCTGGCGGAAGGCACCCGTCAGATCCTGGGTGTGGTAGTTGCCCGCCCGGTACTCGAAGTTGCTGGACAGATCGAAGCTGCCCAGGAAGTTCACGTTGAACCCCGCCGAGCCCGCAAAGTCCGGAGTCGGCTTGCCGATGTAGCTGTCGAGGTATTCCGCGGAACCCCCGGCGCAACCGACCGGGATGACCTCGAACGAGGACGGGTTGCGCGGCTCGCTGAAGAACTCGAGAGCCTGGGCCCGCGTGGGCTCCTGGCAGGAAGTCCCGGAGACGTCCAGCGGAATGGCCATGTTCGGGTCCAGGATGGCACCGAAGAATGCGCCGGGCGCGTAGCCCTCCTTCAGGAAGTTCCGGTACCTGGGATACGATCCTCCGGTCTTCAGCGGAGGCGCGCCGCCCATGTCCGTCACGATCTCGTCGATGTACGCCGTGTTGGCGAAGACGTTGATGGAGACGTTCTCGCTGTTGTAGACCGAGCCGTTGATGGTCGCCTCGATTCCCGTTGCGTCCATCTGCCCGATGTTGTCCAGCTGCGTCGCGGTGAAGCCACCCGTTACCGGGAACTGGCGCGCGACAAGTGCATCGCTGGTCGCCCGGTCCCAGTACGTGAGGTCAAGGGCGAACCGGTCGTTCAACAGGCCGAACTCCATGCCGAATTCGAGTTCCTCCGAGATCTCGGGTCTCAGCGCCTGGTTCCCCAGGTTGCTGGGAGCGAGCCCCGGGCCCACCTCGGCCGGCTGCGGCCGGAAGGTGGTGAACTTGTCGAAGGCGCCCGGCTGCTGTCCGGAGCGTCCCCAGGCGGCCCGGATGCGGAAGGTCGACAGCGTCTCGTTGTCCCAGTCGAAGAGGTCGGTCGGGATGACCGAGAACGCGGCCTTCGGATAGGTCGCCGTCTCGAAGTCCGCACCGAACGCGCTGTTGGCGTCAAAGCGCGCGCCCAGGGTCACGAACGCCCAGTCCTGCCAGCCCAGCTGCTCCTGGAAGTAGATGCCGGCGTTGACCACTCGGGTCCAGCCCTCGGACGTCCACTGGTCGGCTCCGGCACTCGCAACCTCCAGGCCGGGGCCCGGGAAGCTCGTTCCGCCACCGCCGTGATAGACGTTCTGGCTCAGGAAACCCTGCGTGCCGACGAGGAGCGTGCTGGTGATGTCGTCGGTGAAGGTGTTGTCGTAGGACAGCTTGAAGTCACCGGTGACCTCGCGATGGTTGCGGTCCCCGAAACTGCGGGTGCCCTCGGTGTTGTAGGTGGTGAACCCGTCCACGTTCCAGCCGAAGGGGAAGAAGGAGACGTTCGTGCCGTTGGTGACGTCCACGCCGAACGTGCCGTCGAAGACCATCCCGTCCATGATCGTCCAGTTGGCGTTGACGCTTCCGGCGAAGTGCTCGACATCCTCGAAGATGTCGCGCTCGGCGGTTTCACGGAGCGTCGCGAATGCCAGGCTGCCGTACCGATTGTTGTCGTCGGCGAGCCGCAACTGGCCCATCAGGCCGAGAGAGAACACCCCGAAGATGTTGTTGCCCCCCGCGAGGCTGCTCCTGTTGAGCTCGGAATAGAGGCCGCTCACCCGGATGCGCACGTTGTCGAACGGGAAGATGCTGAGGTTCAGCGTTCCCTGCCGGCGCACGACCGTGTCCTCGTTCTTGAGCCTGCCACCGTCGGCGAAGATGCCGTCGAGCGTGCTGAACGGGCCGTTCTCGTTGTGGTAGCGCCCCGACGCGAAGTACTGGATGAGGTCGCTGCCACCCGAGACGGAACCCGAATAGGTCTGCCCGTAGCCGGTGTTGTAGAGCTCGCTCATGTAGTCGACTTCGTGCACCTCGTACGGCTGCAGGCTCACACCCCAGCGATGCTGCATGCGGGCGACCTGCTCCGCGTCGCGCGGGAAGTCGGCGTGGGGGATGAAGCGATCGAAGGGCGCGACGACTGCGGTCTGGTCGGTCTGGATCGACCAGCGCGGTGCCCCCTGCTGGCCCCGCTTGGTGAAGATCTGGATCACGCCGTTCGACGCCTCGGTGCCGTAGAGCGTCGCGGCCGCGGCCCCCTTGAGGATCTCGATCCGCTCGATCGAGTTGGGATCGATGTCGTCGATACGCCGCGAAGATGCCTGCGCCGCTCCCCAGCCACCGCCGCCGCCGCGGTCGATACGGACGCCATCAAGGTAGATGATGGGCTCGTTCGACTGCGAAAGCGACGCCGACCCGCGAATGCGGATACGGCCGCTGGAACCGGTGTCGCCGCCGCCGGGCAGGCCCACGACTCCGGCCTCGCGGCCCTGGAGCACGTCGCTGAAGCTGGTAATCGGCGCGTTCTCCAGTGAGGAGACGTCCACCGTGGCAATCGAGTTGCCGAGCTTCTTCTTCTCGGTCGCCACCCCGGTCCCTGTGACCACGATCTGGTCCAACTGAATCGCGGTGACGGACAGGCCGAAGTCCACGGTCGACGTGCCACCGGCGGTGACCGTCACGGTTTCGGAAGCCGACCGGTAGCCGACCAGCTCCGCGATGACCGTGTGCTCCCCGACGGGCGCGTTCACGAACAGGTAGCGGCCGGTGCTGTTGGTCAGCGTCCCGAGAGCCGTGCCCTCGATGTAGACCTGCGCCGACTCAAGCGGCCGGCCCGACGCGGCGTCGGTGACCTGTCCCGTGACGGTGGCGGTCTGGGCCGCCGCCGCGGATGCGAAGGCCAGGCTGGCCAACAAGGCCAGGCAAAGCCCTCCTGCCCCATTCCTGAGGCTTGCGAACGAATTACGTGTCATGAGTTGTCCTCCCTTTTCGAGTCCTGGACATGCGACACACCCTATCTATTTCTTACCGGGCATCTCCCGGTCAGGGCCTTGGCCCAATGTTCGGGTCCTCCAACTCGCTCCGCAACCCCCCGCCCCGGACGGACGATTCCCCCGGAGACACCCGGGCCCCTGGAAGGAAACGCGCCGCCACGCGAACAATCACCAAGGTTGCCCCTCGGGCTTCGCGTGTCAAGCACGGTGTTGCGGGCAGGGTTTTCGACGGTCGTGTGGTCTTTCGCGGGACGGGTATTCAGGCGACCCTTGCGACGACTTCGATTTCGACATCCACTCCGCTGGGCAACCCGCCGACGCCAACCGTGGCGCGCGCGGGGCGGTGGTCGCCGAAGTGGCGCGCGTAGACGGCGTTCATGTCGGCGAACAATGCCATGTCGGAAAGGAATACGGTGGTCTTGACGACCGTCTGCAGACTGCCTCCCGCGGCCGCAAGCACGGCGGCCAGGTTTCTCAGCACCTGGTCCGCCTGCGCCTCTACTCCGCCCTCGACGAGTTTGCCGGTCGCCGGGTCGATCGCAATCTGACCGGAGGCGAAGATCCAGCCGTCGGTCACGATGGCCTGGGAGTACGGCCCAAGGGCGCCGGGAGCGTCGTCGGTTTGAATCGTGGTAAGCCGGGGCATGTTCGGATGAGTCCTTTGGGTGGATTGTGGATGCAGCGTTGTGCGATGCCGCCGCGTTCAATCGGGGCGGCAAAAGCAGTCACCATTTGGAGGTGGACCGCCTCGCGGCGCAAGGGGCCCGGGCATGGAACCGCTCCGCGACCCTGACGTCTTCCGCCCCGGGGACGCGCAGTCGCCCACGCCCCTCGAGCCACACCGGTCTGGCGGCCGAGTCCGCGCCCTCGATCCCCCACAGGTGATCATGAAGGTTGACCGACACGCACACGTGGTTGGGCACAAGCCGCACCTGGTCGCCCACCGCCGGCCGCCACGCCGTCCCGCTGAGGTCCAGGATACCGTGCTCCTCGTTGATCGCCTTGACGGTCACTTGCGGCCGGTCGAACAGAACCCCATAGCCCGGAGCTCCCGACCCCAGCGTCTCCTTCGAAAGCGCCTTCGAGCCCGCATCCACCACCGCTGTGCCGGGCACAGAGTTGCTGATGACGGTCGCAAGTACAGTGTAGGCCACGTCTTCCGGGGCGGCGGCGCCCATCCCGACGATGTCGCGGTCGTTGTAGATGCAGGTGCCGGACCGGACCTCGGTCACGCCGGGCAGCAGGTGCGAATCCCACAACGTGGGCGTGGAACCGCCGGACACCACCCGCGGCGGCAATCCGGCGCGGCCGAGTTCGGCCACAAAGGCCGCGATGCGCTCTGAGAGCCGCGCGAGCCGCCCTGCCTGGCGGCTACGCCGGATACGGATATGTCCCGGGTAGAACATGAGGCCGTCGAAGCGGACACCGGGCAGCGACGCTGCTTCCTCGGCCACACGCACGGCCGCGGCGGGATCGACGACCCCGGTCCGGCCGAGCCCGGCATCGAACTCCACCAGGATGCCGAAGGTTCGCCCCGCCTCGGCTGCGCTGCGGGCCAGAGGCCGCAGGACCGCGATCGAATCGAGACCCACCTTGAGGTCGACGCTGCGCGGGAGCGCGCACAACCGATCCACCTTGGCCGCCGACGCCGGCGGATGTGCGAGCAGGAGGTCACCTGTCACCGCGGACATCACTTCCGCCTCGTGCGCGGTGGCCACCGTCAGGCCCGTCGCACCGAGCTCCAGCTGGAGCCGTGCCATCTCCAGCGACTTGTGCGTCTTGACGTGGGGGCGCCACGCCATGCCGTGTGCCCGGCAGTAGGCGATCGCCCGTTCGACGTTCTTCCTGGCGCGGGCCAGGTCCACGACCCCGACGGGCGTCTCCACGCCTGCAAGTTCCATCTACGGAGTCCCCCAGGCATCCAGATCGAGTACCGCGGCGCGCACCCGACTCCCGCCGGATGGATCCGTCCAGGCGAGCATGAGCCGATCCGGGCCGAGGCGGGCGATACGGGGGAACCCCGACGCACGCGCGGCATCGGAGTCGGCCAGCGGACGCGCATCCCCCGCCGCGCCGTCCGCCGCCACCCGCCGGCCGAGGATCACCGTCCCTTCTCCAATTCGTTCGAGCCACGTTACGATCGCCGAGCCGTCGTCCAGCATCACGGCATCCACCCGGCCGATGGGCTGTCCCGTGTCGACGCGCACCGGCCACCCGAACGAGGCTGCCGCGTCCTCCGAGAATGCGATGTTTACGCGGGCCTCGCCCTCCGGCGCCGTGAACCATGCGACGGCGACCCGGTCGCCCCGCGCGGCCATCGCCGGACCGTTCACCGGACAGCCACCGATCACCCAGCCGTCCTCGTGCACCGGCACGCTCGGCGTCCAGGCGGATCCGCCGTCCGGCGCGGCCACCCAGCGGCTTACGTGGATGTCGCGCACTTCACCCTCCGCCCGATCCCGAAAAGCCAGAACCGGCACCCCGCCTGCCACCACCGCATCCGTCTGGCAACACTCGCAGCTGCGCGCATCGACGACCGTTTCCGCCGCGGCCACGCGTACGCCCCCCGGCCCTGGAAGCGGCAGCGAACGCGCCCTGACCGCCATCGGGCCGCCGGGCTCGATCATCGCGCGTCCATCGAGCCAGGCCGCCCACACGCTTTCTTCGGTCTCGAAGATCGACACGAAGCCGTGTTCGGTCGGCGTGCCGTCCTCGTGCGGCGTCCATGGTTCGGACCAGGTCGACCCGCGGTCGTCGGACCACGAGATCCTGACTCCGTAGTCGTAGGTGCCCTGTCCGCCACGCCAGAGCCAATGCGCCACAAGACGGTCTCCCACGGTGTGGACGGAGGGAAAGTCGGCCCAGTTCACGAAAAACCCGTCGCCTTCGGCAACGGTCTCCGGAGCGCTCCACCCGTCGGCTTGCGCGTCGAAGTGCGATACGGCCACGCGGTGGCCCGCCGCGGCCGGCTCCGTCCAACTCATCCATACGCCGCCGCCGTCGGTCGCGAGGAAGGGCTGTCCGCTGCCCGGCGCCGCGGGCGTTTCCACCTGGCCGGGCAGGCCCGGATTGGCTTCCGCGCACGCAACGAGCACGGGCAGAGCCGGGAGTGTGGCCAGCGCCGCGACGGCGCGGATCCGGGCACGCGGTCGCGACGTGCACGCGTCGGTCATGAGAGACACCTCTTGTATGTTGGTTGTGGTCATCGTGCTGCCACGGGTGTATTGTGAGTTATCGATCCTGTAAGGACCTCCAGCACATACGTAGGGTAGTAGGTGTAATGGGCCGGTGGGAGGCTGCCGGCAACACTTCGCCTCCCCCGCCGGTCCTCGGACCGAACGAACACTCGCTTGCTCGCAAGCGTCAACAGGGAAGAGGCCGGGCATGACACCGACAACACACCCCCCTGGGCACGCAGTCCCCGCCGGACACCCGGAGACCGGTTCTCCGACCCGTTTCGGTATCGCAACCGGCGCGGGCACCGTCGGGAAGCGGAGTTTCCGCTACCTGTGGGCGGTGGCGCTCGCCTTTCTCGTGGCTCCCGTTCCCGTGTCGGCCCAGTACTTCGGGCGCAACAAGGTGCAGTACGAGCAGCGCGATTTCCGCAAGCTGACAACGGAGAACTGGGACATCTACTACTACGCGGAAGCGTCGGAGCCGATCGAGGACATCGCCCGCATGGCGGAGCGGTGGTACGAGCGCTTCTCCCGCGTCTTCCAGCACGAGTTCGACACGCGCAAGCCGCTGATCATCTACGCCGATCACCCGGACTTCCAGCAGACCAACACGCTCGGGGGCGCAATCGGCCAGGGAACCGGCGGCGTTACCGAATCGCTCAAGAACCGGGTGATCATGCCCCTGACGGCGTCCTACGGCGACACGGACCGCATCCTGGGTCACGAGCTGGTGCACGCCTTCCAGTACAACATCGCCCAGAGCCGCACGGGCGGCGGCATCATGAAGCTGGCCCAGCTGCCGCTCTGGGTCGTGGAGGGAATGGCCGAATACCTCTCGATGGGCCGCGAGCATCCGCACACGGCCATGTGGCTGCGCGACCACATCCTGCGGGACGAAAAACCGACCCTCAAGGAGATCACCCGCAATCCGAAGTACTTCGCGTACCGATTCGGCCAGGGCATGATCTCGTACCTGGGGGGAACCTATGGCGACGATGCCGTCCAGGATTTCTTCCGCACTGCGTTGCAAGGAGGATGGGAGCGGGCGATCGAGCAGGTTTTTGCAATGCCCAGCGACACGCTGGCGATGCAGTGGTGGGACGCGATCGAGGCGGAGTACAGGCCGCTGATGGCGGGCAAGACCGACCCGTACGAGACCGGAGACGTTCTCCTGTGCGTCGAATGCGGGGCGGGCCGCACCAATGTCGCCCCCTCCCTGAGTCCCGACGGCCGGTACATCGTCTTCCAGTCGGAGCGTGATCTCTTCTCGATGGACCTGTTCCTGGCGGACGTCCACACCGGCGAGATCCTCCGGCCGCTGCAGCGCAACGAGGCGCCGTACATCGACGGGATCCGCTACATCGACACGAGCGGATCGTGGTCGCCCGACGGACGCAACCTGGCTTTCGTGGTCCTCGCCAACGGCAACAACCAGCTGGCCATCCTCGATGTGCGGAGCGGAAACATCGAGGAGCGGATCGAAATCGAGGGGCTCGGGGCGATACAGAATCCGGCCTGGTCCCCCGACGGCCGCAGAATCGCCTTCTCGGGGCTGAAGGGCGGGATCACCGACCTCTATCTCTACGACCTCGAGACCGGCGGCGTCCAACAGCTCACCAACGACAAGCACGCCGACCTTCACGCGGCCTGGTCGCCCGACGGGCGCACCCTCGCCTTCACCTCCGACCGCGGCCCCGAAACGGACTTCGACGCGCTGACGTTCGGCAACCATGTCCTGTCCTTCCTGGACGTGGAGTCACTGGCGGTGGCGACGCGGATCCCCTTCCCCGGGGCAAAGCACATCAATCCCGTGTACGACCGGACCGGGGACGGCATCTTCTTCGTCTCGGACCCGGACGGGTTTCCCGACATCTACCATCTGAGCCTGGCCGACGGTGAAATGCGCCGGATCACGCACGCGGTCACCGGCGTGAGCGGCATCACCGCGCAGTCGCCGGCGTTCACCTACTCGCCCGACGCCGACCTGCTCGCCTTCTCGGTCTTCCATGAGCGCGGCTACATCGTCAACACGGGACGGCCCGACGAGATGGGGACCTACGTGGACGTCGTCGCGGACGCCACTCCCCACCCCGGACGCATGCTCCCGCCGGGTCTCCCGGCCGTCGGCAGCCGGATCGCGAGGTACCTGTCGGACCCGTACACCGGACTCGTTTCCGACCAGGTCTACACCTCCGACCAGTCGGAGCCCTACCGGCCTTCGCTGCAGCTCGACTACATCGGTCAGCCGAGCGTAGGCGTCGGCGCCGACACCTACGGCTCCTACATCGGCGGCGCGACCTCGGCCTACTTCAGCGACATGCTGGGCGACCAGAGGGTGTTCACGAGCCTGCTCGCCAACGGCACGATCAAGGACATCGGCGCGAACGTGTTCTACCTGAACGAGAAACGGCGCTGGAACTGGGGCGGCGGGATCCAGCACCAGCCGTATCTGCGCAATTACTTCCAGTTCGGACGGAACAACTTCCAGATCATTCGCCAGCGCATCTTCATCGATTCGGCGGAAGGGCTGGTCCAGTATCCCCTCTCGGCCACCCGCCGGCTCGAGGGCGGAATCGGGTTCACGCGGTACAGCTTCGATCTGGAGAGGGAAACGTACCACACCGATGTATTCCAGCGTGTTGTCGGCTACGAGCGCGAGGGTCTCCCGTCGCGCGATGCGCTCAACCTGGCCTCCGTTTCCATGGCGTTCGTGGGGGACAACCACTATTCGGGATTCACGAGCCCCGTTCGTGGAGGGCGGTTCCGGGTCGGCGTGCAGGCGCTGTCCGGCACCGTCAATTTCCAGAACCTCACCCTGGACTACCGCCGCTACTTCAACAACGGCGGCCCGGTCACCCTGGCGCTGCGGGGAATGCACCTGGGGCGCTACGGGGACCTGCGCGCGCTCGATGAGCAGCAGCTGGGCACGTATTTCCTGGGCTACGAACACCTGATCCGGGGCTACTCCTACGAGTCCTTCAACCAGAACCAGGAGTGCACGATCAGCCTCAGCGGCTCGAGCTGCCCGGAACTGGATCGCCTGTTCGGACACCGGCTGGGCGTGTTCAACATGGAACTCCGGCTTCCCTTCACGGGAATCGAGGAGTTCGGGCTCATCAACTTCCCCTATATCCCCCTCGAATTCACGGTGTTTACCGATATCGGGTTCGCGTGGGATTCGGAGCGGACGGGGACGTTGACCTGGTCGCGGCACTCGGCGGACCGGATCCCGCTGGCATCCAGCGGCGTGTCGGCCCGCATGAACATGCTCGGTTTCCTGATCCTGGAGGCGTACTACGCGTATCCCTGGCAGCGGCCCGAGAAGGGCTGGCACATGGGCTTCGTGGTTGCTCCGGGCTGGTAGCTGGCGTCGAACGGCAGCGGCGCGTCAGAAGATCTCGATCCTGACGTAGCGGTCGGGGTTCTCCCTGATGTCCTCGAGTAGCGCCTGCAGACTCAAGGCCGCCTCGTCGAGCGAGTCGTAGAGCGAGTCGTCGACCGAGAGCCTGCCCAGCGTACCCTCGCCGCGCTCGATGCGCCCGAGGATGACGTTCAGCGAGGCCACTCCCGCGTCAATCGCGCCGGAGGTGCGCTCGACGGTTTCGAGCGTGGCTTCGGCAGATGCCAGCGCCCGCCTCCACTCGTCGGCCCCTGAAATCTGCTCCACGTTTTCGGCGGCCAGCCTCAGGCTCTCCGTGATCGACCGGACCTCGGTGGCCTGGCCCTCGACGATCTCACCGAACTCGCCCAGAAGGTCACGCATTTGCGCAACCACTTCGCCTGTGCCCGCAATCGTGGAATCCGACAGAACGTCCTGAATCCTCGTCAGCACGTCCTCCGTTTCGCCGGCCAGGCCTTCGACGGTGTCGAGAACACCGCCCCCACCCGTCCCGGGGACCATTGTCCAGGGTTCGACGAAGCCGTCTCCGTCACCGGGGATGACCGAAACCACCATTCCACCCAGAAAGCCCAGCGAGACCAGTTCCGTGCGCGATCCCGCGGGGATCGGCCAGTCGCCCTCGACCTCGAGGGTGATGACCACCCCGCCCGCAGGCGCCAGCTCGAACGCGTGCACGCGCCCGATATTGATCCCGCGCATCCTGACGGGGTCACCCCTGCGGATCCCCTGCGCGTCCTCGACATGCGTGGTGACCATGTACCGCCCCCTGAAAGTCCCTGGGCTCGTCATCAGAAAGAGGACCGTGAAAAACGCGACGATTCCCAGTATGACGAAGATTCCCACGCGGAACTGGCGCGCGCCCGGGGTGGGAGGGACGGCCCGCAGAACCTCCGCGTCCGATAGACGCCGACTGCGGCTGGTTTCCGTATTGCTCATGACATCTCCAAAACATCGAGGGCGGCTTCCGCGGCCGCCCGGTCAACGAAAGCCCTGACTACGGGATCGGAACTGATCCGGAATTCGTCCGGCGTCCCGCAAAACCGGATTACTCCTCCCTCCAGCATCGCGACGCGGTCGCACATCCACAGCGCACCCTCCACGTCGTGGGTCACGAGTACCGAAGTCACCCTCAGCTCTTCCGACAGCTGCTTGATCAGCCTTTCCACCGCCGCGGTGTTCACCGGATCCAGACCCGTGGTGGGTTCGTCCCAGAGGAGGATCGCAGGGCGTCCCACGATGGCACGCGCAATGCCCACGCGCTTCTTCATTCCGCCTGACAGCTCCGCGGGGAGGATGGACAGGACCGAATCCGGATCGAGGTTGACCAGTTCCAGGGCCTTCCACACCGCTCTTGCGAGATCGGCGCGGGTCATGCGCCGGATCCGGTCCACGGGCAACCCCATCTCGACGTTGCCGTAGACGTTCAGGGAGTCGAAGAGCGCGGCGTGCTGGAACACGTATCCGACCTGCTGGCGCACGGTCTCCTTGGCTCCATGGGCTCCGAAATAGACCGAGCTGCCGTTGACCTCCACATCGCCGCGGTCGGGCACGACGAGGCCGATGGTGGTCTTCAGCAGCACGCTCTTTCCCGTGCCCGAGGGACCGAACAGGGCGAACATCTCGCCCTCGTGGATGTCGAGATCGACGCCCGACAGCACCGGGTGGTTGAAGGCCTTGTGCGTGTTGCGGTAGCGAATGACGGGGGTGGTGGTCATCGGCGCGGGCACTGATTCACTGCAGGAAGAGGGGTGGGAACAACGCGTCCAGGATCAGGACCGTGAGCGTCTGGAACATCACGGAGGCTGTGGTGGTGCGGCCCACGCCTTCGGCGCCTCCGGAGGTGCGGAACCCCATGTGGATCGCGATCACGGGAATCGCGAAGCCGAAGGCGAACGCCTTCATGAACGAGTACAAGAGGTCCCACGAGTGCCAGTACAGGCGAGCGCCGTACAGGAAGGTCTCGAAGCTGAGTCCCAGGGACAGCTGTGCCGCCACCATCCCCGAGAATATGCCGACGATGTTGGACAGCCCGACCAGGAGGGGCATGACAATGAGGCCGGCCAGTATGCGGGGCGCCGCGAGCATGATCACCGGGTCGCGGCCCAGCGAGCGGTACGCGTCGATTTGCTCCGACACCACCATCGTGCCCAGCTCGGCGGTGATCCGGGCGCCGACCCGCCCCACCAGGACGACTGCGGTAAGAACCGGAGCGAGCTCGAGCACCACGCTGGTCACGGTCACGCTGCCCAGCACGTACAACGGGATGTTCGCGGTGAACTGATACCCCCCCTGCTGCGAAGTCACGATGCCCGAAAGGATCGACGTGACCGCGACGATGGGGATGCTCTGGACGCCCATCACGTAGAGCTGGCGAACGAATTCCCGGGACGAGATCCGCAACCGCACAGCGGCCACGGCCGTTGACCAGACCAGGAGACCGAGTTGGCCGCCGTGTTCCGCCCAGTCCTCCCACAACCGCCCCATCGCCCTGACGGGCCGCTCGTAAAAAGCGGCTTGTCTCATCCGCGCCCCGGACCGCGGGGAGCGGCGCGGGCGCGCGACGGGCTGAGCAGAATGCCCACCGCGAAGACCTGCTTGTTCAGGTCCGACCCGACTTCCTGGCGCAATTCGACATAGGGAACGATCACGGGCAGTACCGGAAGGCGTACACCCGCCACCAGGGTGAACACCCAGTCGTCATCGAGCGGCTCCGCCCCCCCGGATCCCGGATCGGGCCCTCCCGGCGGACGTGTGAATTGCTGGTGGGATGCCCCGGCGCCGAAGTAGATCGACCCTTGCGACGCCAGAAGGACCTGCCCGCCGATGCCCCGGTAGGAACACCCGTCGCAGTCGGGAAGCAGGTGGTCGTAGATCCCGGCCACGGTGAGCCCGCTGCGAATGAACCCGAGTTCGAGTTCGGCTCTGCCCCCGTAGCCGAACGTGCCGTCGAAGATCTGCGACTGGTACAGGGCGTGAGCGCCGGCCTTCATCCTCAGCTGCCCGGCTGCGGGAACGGCGGTCGTGGCCGCCAGGACGGCGATCGCCGCCAGGATGCCCGACGCGGTCCGAACGCTCGAACGGACCGTCGCGCACAACTCCACGGCTGGAAGCTTTTGTCGTAGATTGATCAGACGATCCCCCTGGTTGCTCTCCAAGCTGTCGGTGTTTGAATGTACCGCAATCGCTCGGCTTTCGTCTTGTCGCCCGGCCTCCGGATCTGCGTGGTCTGCCTGGCGTCGCTGGCCGCGGCCGCCTGGACAGCCCCGGAACCGCTCCACCCCTTTCGGCTTTCGGTCGCGGACGTGCGTGTCACGGATGCGATCCTCGAGGTTCGGGTCCGCTTTTTCTGGGACGATCTTCAGTTCGCGGTGATGGAAAGCACCTCGGACATGGACTTCGAGCTGTCCGAGACCCCCGAGGTCGACACCGCCATACAGAACTACATCAATGAGAAGCTGGTGTTCCGGGCGGACGACGCACCGTTGGCGGGTACGCTCATCGAGCGCGGCGTGGAGGAGGCAGCCAGACTCGACGAAGTCATGTGGTGGTACCGGCTCGAATACGCGCTCCCCGCCCCGGTGGAACGGGTGCATATCCGCAACAGGCTTCTGTTCAACATGTTCGAGGATCAGCGCAACCTGGTGAACCTCAAGACCCGAAGCGGGAGGGAGCGGACCTACTACTTCACGTGGGACGAGGACAACCTCTCGGTCCCGGTCACCTGAGGGACGGTGGCGACCGCGCTTCCTCCATCCTCCAGAAAACGATCCCGCCAGCTTGCTGCCCTACCTCCAGATCGGCCACTCGCACGAAACGGGTGAGGTCGAAGACATCGACCTTCCCCGGCTCCGCGCCCACGCCCTCGACCGACACGAAGGCGTATCGCCCGTCGGGACTGACCGTCACGCCATGAGTCACGGTTGTGGAAGAAGGCGCGCTGCCCAGCTCCCGCCCGTCGACGAGATCGAAGAACTGTACGGCAGCCCCCTGCTTCAGCGTGGCAACGAGGATCCGGTCGTCCGGAGTCAGCGCCAGGTTGTAGGGTCCGGCCCCCGTCTCGAAGGTGCGCTTGAGGGACCACGATTCGCGGTCGATCTCGAGGATGCGGTCGCCCCGGTTGCACGCGGCCAGCAGCGATTCTCCGTTCCGCGTGGGGACGACCCAGGTCGGGGAGCAGGGCGCCTCGGCGTGAAAGCGCCGGCTGACCGCGAAGGTGCGGGTATCGACCTCGACGATCTGGTCATCCATCATGCACGCCGAGTACAGGAACTCCCCGGCCGCGTCCAGGCGGGCGCCGTGGGGCATCGTGCAGGTCTCTATCTGTGCCACTTCCATCATCTCGGGGGCGTACACCACCGAGATGGTCGAGGGCACGGGCTCGCCGTGGAGATTGAAGTTGGCCACGAAAGCGTAGAGACCGTCGGGCGTGAGGTCGAGTGTCGCGGGAAAATAGCCGAGAAGGATGGGGTCGCCGACGAGCGTATCGGGACCTGCGTGGAACTTCCACAGCTTGCCGTCGGGAACTCCGTGCCCGGTGGTCATGTACAGGAAGCGTCCATCGGGGGAAAGATTGAGGCCGTGCGGACCCTCGGTTTCGGTGGCCATCTCGCCCACCGCGATGGTGCGCTCAAGTGACGCGCCACCCGGTCCGAAGCGTACCCTGTGAAGGAGATCGGCGGACTCGGCGCCTACGTAGACATAGTAGTCTGCCGTCGGCGGTTCCTGGGCGCCGCCGGCACGCGGGGCCAGCAGGAAGGGAATCAGCAGAGCGAGTGCGGCGGGCGACCGACGAAACAACGCGCTCCTCCATCGAAGTGAACAGGCGGGGACAGGCATCGATGCCGAACGGTAGAGACGGGCAGCGGACGAGGGCAAGGCCATCCGGTCCGGCGCACCGGTCCGGGATGCCGCGACCCGGGCGGACCGTGTCATGATCAAGCTGCTGGCGGTGGTGGGCGTTTCATTGTCGATCTCCTTCCTCTGCTCGGTGCTCGAAGCCGTGCTCCTGTCGGTCAACCGCTCCTACCTCGTGCTGCTGCAGCGCCGCGGCGAGGTCGCCGGCAATATCCTCGGCAGGATGAAGGAGCGGATCGACGAGCCCATCGGGGCGATCCTGACCCTCAACACCATCGCCCACACCGTGGGGTCGGCCTGGGGCGGCGCCATTGCCGTCCAGATCTTCGGCGAGGTCTGGATCGGGGCGTTTGTGGGGGTCCTCACCTTCGCCGTGCTGGTCTTCTCGGAGATCATTCCCAAGACGCTTGGAGCCACCTTCTGCAATCAGCTGGCCCGGCCGACGGCGCACCTGCTGCGGGCGATGGTGTTCGTGATGAAGCCGGTCCTGGGGCCGCTGAGCCTCATGAGCCGCTGGATTACGCCGAAGGGACATCGGGGAGCCACGATCAGCCGTGCCGAAATCGAGGTGCTCGCGGAACTCGGACACCGCGAGGGCGCTCTCGACAAGGACGAGTTCCAGGTCATGTCGAACCTCATGCAGCTCGACGAGATCGCCGTGAGCGAGGTCATGACGCCGCGGATCGACATCGTCGCCGTGCCGGTCGGGGCGTCGGTGGGCGAGGCGATGGACGTCATGCTGGAGCACGGCAAGCTCCGTCTGCCCGTCTACGAGGGGAACCTCGATCAGATCGTGGGGATCCTGCTCGCCCGGGACCTGTGGAGAGCCGCCCGCGACGGGGGCGAGGAGATTCGCGCCGTGGCACGTCCCGCGCAGTTCGCTCCCGCGTCCAAGCCGGTCGAGGAGCTGATCCACGAAATGCGGGCGAAGCGGACCAACATGCTCATCGTCCTGGACGAATTCGGAGGCACCGCGGGCCTGGTCACCCTGGAGGACCTGATCGAGGAGATCGTCGGCGAAATCCAGGACGAACACGAGACCAACGAACCGGTCGACTTCCAGGAGCCGGGCGACGGCCGAACCGTCATTCGGGGTGGCACGCCCGCCAGGGACGTGGAGGACCGCCTGGGCATCGACCTGGGCGAGGACTACGACACGGTCGGCGGTTACGTGTTCGGCACGCTCGAGGGCATCGCGAAGGCCGGCGATTCCATTCCCGTCGAGGGCGGCCGGCTCAGAGTCGCCCGGGTGCGCAGGCGCCGGATCGAAACCATCGTCTTCGACCCGGAGGGGTAGCAGTTCGGGCTGGTGGGCCCGCGCACGGCCGGCACGATGGGTGGACGAGGTCCAGCGACGGCCCCGTCAGCCCCGGGTGGGCTCCGGGTCGGGCCGGACGACCTCCGCGGGCCCCTCGTCGGTTTCGGCTCCTTCGCGCTTGAGCCGTCGTTCCTCGATCCAGAAGGAAATCACGAGAAGTACGACTCCGCAGCTGATCGCCATGTCCGCGACGTTGAAGATCCACCAGTCCATGAACCCCAGTGAGACCGGACCGATGAAGTCCACCACGCCCTGATCCCAGCGGACGCGGTCGTACAGGTTGCCGAGTGCGCCGCAGATCACGAGCGTCAGGGCGACGATGCGCACGTTGTCGTCCGGTCTGGCCTGAATGATCAAGGCGACCATCAGGGCAAGGGCGAGGAGCGCGACCGGGACGAAGAACCAGCGCGGATCGCTGCCTATCGAGATTCCGAACGCGGCTCCGGTGTTGTACGCCAGCGTCAGCGGCACGTAGCCGCCCAGAAAGTCCGGGCGGGACGCTTCGGTCAGCGCCGCCACCGCCCACCGCTTGGTCGCGATGTCGGCGATGAGGATGATCGGCAGGGTGACGCCCAGGATCGTCAGTTTGCGCTTCAAGGCTCTGTGGTCTCCAGCAAGACGTTCTGTTGCCGCGGGGCAAAGTGGAGGCGGCGGGAGTCGAACCCGCGTCCGCGAATGGGTCCTTCCGAGCTTCTACGTGCGTAGATCGCCGTTCGGTTCACTTCCGGACGGGTCGGCGAACGACCCTGCCCGGAGCTAGCCACATTGTGTCTCGTCCTGCGGTCCCGTGGCGTGGACCGAAGACCAGCCCGACTCGTCGACGCTCCCGCGACCCGCCTCGGGCGGGCAGATCGGGGAACGGGCAGCTATTGGTTAAGCTGCCAGTGCCAGATCGTTGTTGGCATTTGTTTGGTTTTCCGGGTTTTTTTACGAGGATTCCCCGGACCTCGGCACGCAACTCCGAAATCTCCAAACCCGTCGAAGCCGTGTCGCCCCCAATGCTTTCAATCAACCGGTGGCTGTCCGGTCATCACCGGCCCCCGCGGCCACCTTTCCTCAGGTAACGATAAGTCCGGCGCGGTCAGACGAGAACCCCGGCCCTGGAGGCGGACCTCCGAGCTCCCCCGCCCGGCCCCGTCGCGGCCCGGGGCCGCCCGTCCGCCATGGACACGCCCTGAGGTGAATCGACCCGGGCCAGGTAATCGTCGAGAACGGACCGAACTTCGTCGAGATCGTGCACCTGAAACAGTCGCTGGCGCAGGGCTCTGCCGTCGCGCAGACCCTTTGTGTACCAGCCGAGGTGCTTCCGGAACTCGCGCACCGCCTTGTCGGGATCGCCCTCGAATGCGATCGCGTTGTGGGCATGCGCCACACAGATCTCGAAACGTGCCCGCACACCGGGCTGTCCCGGGACCGGCCGGCCGTCCAATGCGGCCCGCGACTGCCTGAACAGCCACGGCGCCCCGTGCGATCCACGGGCGATCATGATGCCGTGGCATCCGGTCTGCTCCTTCATTCGCAGCGCGTCCTCCCCCGAGCGGACGTCGCCGTTGCCGATCACGGGCACCTCGAGCGCACGAGCCAGGGCCGCGATCTCGTGCCAGCGGGCCCGGCCGGAGTACATCTCGGCGCGGGTGCGCGGGTGCAACGTCACCATCCGTGCTCCCGCGTCCTGGCAGATCAGCCCGAACCGTACGGGGTCCCGGGTGCTCTCGTCGAAGCCCGAGCGGATCTTCACGGTAACCGGCAGCGGCGTCGCCGCCTCGACGGCACGAACGATCCTGTGCACCAGTTCCGGATCGCGCAGGCATCCCGAACCGCCGTTGCGCTTCACCACCTTCTTAACCGGACACCCGAAGTTGATATCGACGAAATCCGGAGCGTAGGCGTCGGTCACGAGCGCCGCGGCATCTCCCATCGTGGCGGGCTCGGCGCCGAAGATCTGGATACCGATCGGGCGCTCCTCGTCATCGAAGCGCAGGTACGCCGCGGTCCGCTCGTTTGCGCGCATGATCCCCTCGGCGCTGACGAATTCCGTAAGCACGACATCCGCTCCGAAGCCGCGGCAAAGACGCCGGAACGGGGCCTCCGACACGCCGGCCTGCGGGGCAAGGAAGAGGGGGGTCGCGGGGTTTCCGGGTATCTCGAATGGCAGCCTGTTCATTGTCCAAAGCTAATCCGCTGGTTTTCCCTGGCCAGTGCGAATAACTTCCCGCCGCACCAGGCTCACGTTCCCGGGAAGGGCTTCGTCCCCACAGCAAATGATTCTCAGTGACTTCTTCGCCCGCGACCGGGTCAGCCTCGATCTGACCGGGGAGACGCGGGACGATGTTCTGGGCGCGCTCGTTTCCCTGCTGACGCTCGATGAGCGCTCGGAGGGGACCCTGTCGCGGACGCTGCGCAGGCGTGAAAGCCTGGGTTCGACCGGGATCGGTCGCGGGATCGCCATTCCCCACTGTCGCTCACTGATGGTGCGTCGGCTGCGCGTGGCCTACGGACGGCACCGCGGTGGCGTCGAATTCCACGCCATCGACAACCGGCCCGTGCATCATTTCTTCCTGATCGTCGCGCCACCGGTGGAGGTGTCCGTTCAGTATCTTCCGGTCCTCGGGAAGCTGGCGCAGTTCGCGAAGCACCGGGACGTGCCCGGGAAACTGACCGGGTTGCGCTCCGCGGACGAGTTCTTCCGGCTGCTGGAATCGAAGGGCGTCTGAAGGACTGCGGGGCCAAGGCGGGCCCCCACACCGGCTGCGGCCGGCCCACGGCTCCGCAACCCCGGCTACTTGGTGACGAACATCCTCCGGATCACGGGCTCGCGGCCGTTCACCACCATCTGGACGAAGTAGACGCCCGACGCGACCTGACGGCCGGTTCGGTCACGCCCGTCCCAGTAGGCCTCGTACTGTCCGGGGGATGTGTATTCGAGTTGCAGCATCGGCAGTCCCTCTCCGCCGGGGAACCCCAGGGCAACAGGCGCCGCAACGAATTGTTGCAGGATGTTGTAGATGCGGATCGACACCGTGGCCGAGCCTTCCTCCACGAAGAGGGACTCGTACAGCTCGAACGGTATCCGCGTCTCGGGGTTGAAGGGGTTCGGGTAGTTCTGCTCCAGCGTGAATCCCGGGTCCTGCTCACCGGGCAGAGGACGCTCCTGCCCCTCAGCGCGGCCGAAGACGCCGAAACAGAGAAACAACCCGACGCAAACGATGCGTCTCAAAACTTGTCCTGCCTTCGTTCAGTAGCGTTCGTGCGATCGCCCCCCAGGGCATGGGGCCTGTGGCCCCGTGGACTGGCAACTCGTGTGCCAATAGTACCCGGGGGAGCTGCCCGAAGTCAAGCAGTTTCGCCCGGCGCGTTGCTCGAGACCCGTCGTCCGTCGTCCAGCCGTTGCGTGACGCCCCGAGCGTCCAGGTAGGCGAGGATCGGTATCAGGTGCTTGCGCGTCACCGGCAGCACTTCGCGGAAATCGGCCGGGCCGAGTCCTTCGCGGCCGCCCAGCTCCTCCACCACCCGTGTGGCGGCCCGCTCCAGCGCCGCCGCCGTGAACCAGTAGAGATCCCCCAACATGCGCACACGGCCCTGCGTGGCCAGAAACCGGAGGACCGCGCCGGTTCCCAAGTCGTCCAGGGCCTCCCGGAGCTGACTGGTGTCCGGACCCTTCAGACCTGCATCGCGAAGAATTGTCAGGATGCGCTCGGCCAGCCGCTCCTCGGCAGGCGACAGGGTCGGCTCAAAGCCCGGCAACCGCGCAGCCCTTGCCTCGACGACCAGACGGTTCCGTGCGGCCAGGCGGGACGCGAGCCCATCGGCCAGCCTGGGGTGCGCCGTCCCGGGGAGCGCCGTTCGCAGCGCGCTCAGCGGGACTCCGGGCTCAAGCGGGTGTTGCCCGTGATGCCGGCGGACGAGTCCCAACAGCTTCTCCTCGCCCGCGGTAACCATCTCACGGTCGAAGAGTACCCCGTCGAGCCGCCATACGAGATCGGCCAGGTCGTCGCTCGCACTGTCACGCCATCCCGCCGCCACGCCCAGGGCGTCCACCTCCAGTCCCGCCCAGCCGGCCAGGCGGACAGCGCCCAGCACCGCTTGCCGGCCACCCTTCGACAATGCCCCCAGGGCATCCCGATCGGCGCGGGACAGGCGCTTGCGCTTCGGTGGCACGGGTTCCAGAACGGTGCCCCCGGCGATGGTGGTTACGGGCGAGTAGGAGCGCACCACCAACCGGTCACCGCATCGCGCGACCACCGGGGATTCGAGTCGCAGCTGCGCGGGAACCGGCTCGCCCGGCACGGCCTCGTCGACGCCGAACAGGACCAGCCTGCCCATCACCTCGACGGTTCCGAGGTGTACGCGCACCCTCTGCCCGGTCTCTATCCGCCATCCGCTTCCCGCCAGCGCGTTGAGTTGCACGGTGAGCATCAGGGATGGCGACCAGCTTCTGCTCGACACGATCACGTCGCCGCGCGCAACGTGCCCCCGCCTCACCACCGCGCCCGTAAGGGCCGCGGCCGTGCGCTGTCCCGCCACGGCTTCGTCGACCTGCGTGCCGTGCACCTGGAGCGCACGGATCCTGGCTTCGTCTCCCCGCGGCAGGATCCGCACCACGGATCCGCGCGACAGCCGTCCGGACCACAGTGTCCCGGTCACGACCGTGCCGGCACCCTCCATGACAAAGACCCGGTCGACCGGAAGGCGCGCCAGGTCATCGGCTGTCCTGGCCCGCGCCCGGTCGGCGCAGCGCGAGATGGCCTCGGCCAGCTCCGGCAGCCCGATCCCCGTCCGAACCGACGTGGGAACGATCTCGGCAGCCTCATAGGGTGTCTCGGCGAGCAGCTCCCGTACCTCGTCGACAACAAGTTCGAGCCACTCGTCGTCCACAAGATCCGTCTTCGTGATCGCCACCACCATCCCGGCGACGCCGAGCAACCGTACGATGGCCAGATGCTCGCGCGTCTGAGGCATCACGCCCTCGTCGGCCGCCACCACCATGAGGACGAGATCCATGCCCGATGCGCCGGCAACCATTGTGCGGACGAATCCCTCGTGACCGGGCACATCCACGATGCCGAAGCTCGGACCCTTCCCGGACTCGTAGCGCGCGAATCCCAGTTCGATCGTAATCCCGCGTCTCTTCTCCTCGGCCAGACGATCGGTGTCGACGCCCGTGAGTGCTCGCACCAGCGCGGTCTTGCCGTGATCGATGTGGCCCGCGGTGCCGAGGATCAGCCCCGCATGGCCGGGCCGCTCATCGGGGTTGGCGCCGGGAGTGTCACCGCCCGTTACCGGAGTCATCGATTTCGCCTGGTGGAGAGGGATCGAGAAAGTCGAACGACGCCAGGCGGCGGCCGCCCAGCATGTGATACGTGAGAAAGTCGTCGAGCAGCGTCAGGTGGGCCCCGTGTCCACGCAGTCGCGCGGGGACTTCCCCCGCGAGCAGGGCGAGCAACTGGGCCCGGGCCATCGGTCCAATGCGCCGCGATCCGTCGGCCGCGGGGCATTCCGGTCCCCGCACTCCACCGGCCGAGAGGTCGAAGCGCGCCATTTCGTCCCGCTCGAGAATCCGGCCGCACCCTGTGCATGCGGCCAACTCCGGGGCGAAACCGAGGGTATGGATAATGCACCAGCCGAGCGCGAGAACCTCTCCGACGATGTTCTCGGCCCCGGCGCTCCCCAGCCTGTCCAGGCCGGCGGAGAGCGCCCGGTAGAGTTGCGCATTGGGCTCCTCGCCCGCGTGCCGGAGTATGATCTCGGCGGCGATCGAGGCCCCGGCGAGCCGCCGGAAGTCTCCGGCGAGCCCGAAGCGCACCTTCACCGGGCTGAACTCGCGCAGGGATTGCAGATCCCGGCCATCGCGCATGAAGATCACGGCGGTGCCTTCGCCGAACGTGTCGACGCCACCGTGGCCGCGGGAAGCACCGCGGCGGATACCGCGTGCCATCACGCCGACCAGTCCGAGGTCGCGCGTGTAGAATCTGAGGACCCGGCTGCTTTCGGAGAACGGGTGGGCACGCAGCAGGATCGCGTCGGTCGTTACGATGGCCATGCCGCAGCCCGTGCCGGCGGGGAACGTCGGTCTCCGGCCGCAAGAGGGGCGGCGCTCATCCTTCCAGCTCCCTGAGCAGTTCGGTGCGGCGGCGGTCGTACTCCTCCGCCTCGATTGCTCCGGCTTGCCACCGTTCATCGAGCCGAGCCACCTCGACGAGAGCGCGTCGGCGCCGCCCGGCGGCCGTGGCGGCCGTTCGGGTGCGGGAGCGGAAGGCAAGCGCCGCACCCACCAGCGCCAGCGCCAGCGCCAGCATCGCGGCGACAAGTGGCAGCCCGCTTCCCGGAAGCAGGCGCGAACCGGACCCGACGGCAACGACCGAGGGCGCCACCTCGCGTCCCGCGAAGCGCCGGTAGGTCACCCCCTCCAGCGTCACCGGCTCGGTGGACATGAGTCCGCTGACGGAGAGGTCTCCAGCCGGCTCGCGGAACAGCAGTTCCATGGACTCCGTTACACCCTCGAGCGGAATGGTGAATTCGCCCGCGGGGATTCTGTAGCGTACCAGGTAGACGCTCTCGCCGGGTGGCACGGGGGCCGATACGTGGAGTCGTCCTCCGCCGAAGCTCGCCGCTCCGGGCGGAAGGTCGCTTTGGCCGACCTCGAAGTCGACGGCACCGGGCGGCAGGGCGTACGACCACGCGGCACCGGCTTCGCTCGCGACCACGGTGGCCTGGAGGTCGTTGCGCAACTCGAAGAGGTCGCTCACCGACCATCCGCCCCCCCCGTCCTCCCGTACGGCAAAGAAGTTGCGCACCCTGATGGGCAGCGAGACCCGGGGTCCGGCAGCGACGGTCGGATAGGCTCGAATGACATATTGGTCCGCGAGATCGCCCGTGTCGGTTATCGCGCCCCCGACATAGAGCACGTTCCGGTGTCTGACCGACGCAAAGAAGACGTCGTCGGTCGCGTCGTCGGATAGCCCGGCGAGTGGCATTTCGAAGACACCCCCCCGCCCCACCCGGACGCTGTCCACCGCACCCGTGAAAGTCGGCGAGACCCGGTGCAGCACGACGGTTCCCGTGTCCGCCGGAGCGTCCCCGATGAGCACCTGTCCCGAGAGCATGAAGCGATCCGGGGACTGTTGCATGCTCCAGGTGGGCGGAGGCGCGAAGCCATCGCACGGCCACGGTTCGTGGCACGACGCGGTGACCGCCGACACCGGCGCCGTCACCGCCGCATACAGCAGCGCCAGGGCACACACAGTGCGGCCGAGGGACGTAGTCGGAAGCCCGTGGCCGGTCGGTGCCGGATTTGTGGAGCTGACGGAGATCAGTGGTCGAACCGTCCGAAATCTTCGGGGCGGAGCCTGCGCAGGTGCTCCTCGAGAGCTTCGCCGCTAATGCGCGATTCCCCGTTCTCCTCACCGTCGTCGTCCCCGACGGGCATGGCCTCGGGTACGGCCGCGAGAAGGGCGTCATCCGCGAAAATGCGCGCCTCCGCGCGCAGGGCGATGGCGATCGAATCCGAGGGCCGCGCGTCCACGGATATCAGGTCGCCGTCCCGGTCGATGATCAGCTCGGCGAAATAGGTGCTGTCCTCGACGCGCGTGATCAGGACCCGTTGCAGCGTGCCCCCGAGTCCGCCCAGGACCGAGACGAGAAGATCGTGGGTCAAGGGTCTCTGGAAGGACACGCCCCCCAGTTGCATGGCGATCGCGCTCGCTTCTCCCGGCCCGATCCAGATCGGCAGCACACGATCGGTCCCGACTTCCCTCAGAATGACAACCGGCGTATTCGAAGTGCGATCAAACGCGAGGCTCTGCACATTGACCTCAATCACATGACCTCCTCGCCTGGCGGCTTTCTTCGGCGGCCGGGGACAACAGGGGGCTAACAAGTTGTATCCCGCACCCGTCCCGCGCCACCCGTCCGATGCGTGAAGCGAAGCGGCCCGGCCCGGATGCATCGGCGCTCGAATGCCGGGGGGATTTGTCCACGGACCGCTATAGTGCCAGCGCCGTCCGCAACTCGCCGATCCTGTCGGTGCGCTCCCAGGTGAACAGGCTGATGTCGCGTTCTCCCGCCTTCGCGGCGGCCGGCGCACGGCCGAAGTGCCCGTACGCCGCGGTTGGACCGAAGACCGGTCCCCTCAAGCCGAGGTCGCGGATGATCCGTGTGGGCCGGAAGTCGAACACGTCCTGAACGGCGGCCGACAGAGCGCGATCCGGCACGCACCCGGTGCCGAACGATTCCACCCACACCTGCACCGGCTCCGGCTGGCCGATCGCGTATGCCAGGCGCACTTCGCACCTCGAGGCGGCCCCGGCAGCAACCAGGTTCTTGGCGGCCCACCTGGCCGCGTAGGCGCCCGACCGGTCCACCTTGGTCGCGTCCTTGCCGGAAAACGAGCCGCCGCCGTGCCGGCCCATCCCTCCGTAGGTATCGACGATGATCTTGCGTCCGGTAAGCCCCGCATCCGCTTCGGGCCCTCCCGATACGAAGCTGCCGCTCGGGTTCACATGGATCTTCGCGCTATCGACGGAAAAATGGCGCGCAGGCAGGACCGGGAGGATGACCTTGCGAATGACCTCGGCGCGGATGTCGTCCTGGGACAAGGTGCGGCCCTTATGCGTTGCCGCGTGCTGCGTGCTGACGACGACGGTGGAGATCCGGACGGGCTCGACGCCATTGTACTCGTAGGTGACCTGCGACTTGCCGTCGGGACCCAGCCAGGGGATCTCGCCCGACTTGCGCGCCTGCGCCAGGCGCTTGACCAGCGCGTGAGCAGCGGAAATCGGCGCAGGCATCAGCTCCGGAGTATCGGCGCAGGCAAACCCGAACATCATGCCCTGGTCGCCTGCCCCGCCGAGGTCGACGCCCGCCGCGATCTCCGGCGACTGGGAGGACAGAGCCAGATCGCAACGGGTGCCGTCCAGACCGTACATGGGCCTGGTGTAGCCCGCGTCACGCATGACGCGCCGGACAAGCTCCGGGACGTCGGGGTGTTGTCCGTCCAACGTGATCTCTCCCGCCACCAGGACCCTGTCCGCCGCGACCAGCGTTTCGCAGGCGACGCGGCCTTGTGGGTCCCTGGCCAGGATGGCGTCGACGACGGCGTCCGATATCTGGTCGGCAATCTTGTCGGGGTGCCCTTCCGTAACGGATTCGGATGTGAAAAGACTCGGGCTCAAGGTGTCGGCTTCTTCTGGCAGAAGTGAACTGTTCGGCGGGACCGTGCCCGCGCCATGACAAACGCACCGGACGGTCAGGGGTACTGCCACGGCACAGCGCCGCCGGGACTGTGACGGAAGAAGATTATGGGGGACTCGTCAAGTCCCCCAGCGATTCCCTGAGTCCCTGCCTCACGTTGCAGCCTGCCGGCGCACTCAGGGCCGCGGAGGCCGCGGCCCGCACCGCGCTCATCCGACACCGGCGGATCAGTCTCTTGATCTCGAGCAGGGAGGGCCAAGCCACGGAGAGACCCTCCACACCGAGACCCAGAAGCAGCAGGGCACCGAGTGGCCGTGCGGCCATCTCCCCGCAGGCACTCACCTCCACACCCGAGCGCCGGCCGGCATCCGCTACCATCGCGATCTGCCGCAATACGGCCGGATGCAACTCATCGAAGAGATGGGCCAGGCGGGTGCTCGTCCGGTCGACCGCCAGCGTGTACTGGACCAGATCATTGGTTCCGATGGAAAGGAAGTCCGCTTGCTCGGCCAGTTGCCGGGCCTGCAGGGCGGCCGCGGGAGTTTCGATCATCGCGCCCAGTTCGACCTGCTCGGAGAAGGGCACGCCCTCCCGGCGCAACTGATCCCTGGCCGTGCGAAGGAGCCTTCGTACCGAAACGATCTCTTCTGCGGTGTTGACGAGCGGCACCATGATCCGCACGTCGCCATGAGCCGAGGCCCGCAGGATCGCGCGCAATTGTGTGAGAAACAGCGCGGTCTCGTCCGGGAAGACGCGGACTCCCCGCCTGCCCAGGAGCGGGTTTTCCTCGGCCGGAGCGCGCAGAAAGACGGGGAACTTGTCCCCACCCAGGTCAAAGGTGCGAATCAACACGGGATGATCCGCAAAAGTCTCCGCCACACTCCGATACGCGCGGTACTGCTCCTCTTCCTCCGGGGCCCTGTTGCGGCCCACGACCAGAAACTCGGTGCGGAAGAGCCCGACCCCGTCGGCGCCGTGCTCGAGTGCCCGGGCGGCCTCTCCGGGCAGATCGAGATTCGCCCGGAGCACAACCCTGGTACGGTCGAGCGTCACCGCATCCTCACGCGCAATCGCCGCAATCTCGCGACTCCATCCCAGGATGGCGGAGCGACGCAACTCGAAGCGCTCCGCCTCTCGCGCGTCCGGATCGATTACGACCCTGCCGGAGCGTCCGTCCACCACCATCACCTGCCCGTCCTTCGCCCGCGAGGAAACCCCATTCAGTCCCGCTACGGCCGGGATCTGCAGGGACCGCGCAAGGATCGCCCAGTGGGACGTGCGCGTACCCTCGTCGGTCGCCAGCGCCACCACCCGATCGGTATCCAGCGTCGCCACGAAGCTGGGGGTGAGGTCTCGGGCCACGGCCACGACCCCGGACGCGGGACCCAGCTCCCACGGCTCGGGCAGCGCCAGCAGGCGGCTCAGAACCCGCAGCTTGAGGTCCGCAAGATCGTTCAGCCTGTCCAGCACCATGGGGTGGGAGGTCCGCGACCAGCGTTCCTTGAGTTCCAGCATCCGCCAGTCGAAGGCACGTGCCGCCGCAAGGTGATTCTCGGCGATGTAGCCCTCGGTTCCCTCGACGACGTCGGGATCGTCGAGCATCAGGATCTGGGGATCGAATATCCTCGCCTCGACGAGTCCGAGCCGGGCCTCGGTCTCGCTCTTGAGTGTTTCAAGCTGGCGGCGCGCATCGTTCAGCGCCGCGCGAAAACGCTCAAGTTCGCGATCCACCGAGCGGGCCCGTACGACGGTGTGCGCAACCTCGGGGATGCTCCACACGATCCGCCGCACCGTCCCCTTGGCGATCCCTTCGGCGGCGGGAAACCCCTCGAGAACGGCAGGGGCCGCAGGTTCACTCATCGAACCCGCCACGCACGAGATTCGCCAACGCCTCCACCGCTTCCTCGGCGTCATCCCCATCGGCCGTGATCGTCAGCGAACTGCCCTTCTCGGCGGCGAGCATCAGAACGCCCATGATGCTCTTGCCGTTGACGCGCATTTCGTTCCTGGTCACGAGAATCGACGACGAAAAGCCTCCTGCAAGCTTCACGAAATCGGCGCACGGCCTCGCGTGCATGCCGAGCCGGTTCGGCACCTCGACGTCGACGGAGCAGGCCACGGCTCAGAGCAGCTGCGGACGCGGCCGGTTGCCCGCGATCGCAACCTGTCCCTTGACTGCAAGGCGCGGGACCAGTTCGTCGAAATCAAGCCTGCGGTTGAACACGAAATCCAGCAGCATCGGCAGGTTCACCCCCGTGATCACGGGAACCTCCGGCCGTTCCCGGGTCACGATGAGTGCCGCCAGATGGCACCCGCCGCTCGGCAGATCGGTGAACAGCAGGTTGCGACGACCGCGCAGTTCGCTCACCGCGCGCTCGCACAGTTCCTGCCTGTCCTCGCCACCGTGCGACACGCCCACCAGCGCGTCATCGGTGACACCGGCAATCTGGCGAACGGCGGCCACCAGGCCTTCGGCAAGTCCTCCATGGGCCAGCACCACGCCGCGCGCCGGCGCTGGCGACATCCGTCCTTCATCGGAGGAGGCGGCGCCGGTCGCCTCCAACCGGCTCCGAGCCACCGGGGGCCTGGGGCCTCCGAGGTCACTCATAGTCTTCGATCAATGAATCACGACGGTTCAGCGCCTGGCGCAATCCGTCGTCGAACCGGGTGGGGACATCCACGCCCGAGTAGGCCAGGAGCTGGTTCATCGCGATCACCTCGCTGATGGCGGCCAGGTTCTTGCCCGGGTTGAGCGGGATGGTCACGCGCGGGATCTCGACTCCGAGGATGCTCGTCATCTCGCGCTCGAGACCCGTCCGATCGTACTCTCGCGCATCGTCCCAGTTCTGCAGATCGACGATGACCTCGACCCGCTTCCTCTGACGGGTGGCCCTCGTACCGAACATCGAGGCGACATCGATGATGCCGACGCCGCGGATCTCCATGTGGAAGCCCTGGAGTTCATGCCCCTTGCCCATCAGCACGTCGTTCCCCCGCCTGGAAACGAATACGAGATCGTCGGCGACCAGGCGATGTCCCCGGGCCACCAGGCCCAGCACGCATTCCGACTTGCCGATCCCGCTGGGACCGGTGAAGAGCAGGCCGATTCCAAAAACGTCGGCCAGCGAGCCGTGTACGGTCGTGGTGGGAGCCAGCACATCCTCGAGATAGGGCTTCAACACCCTGTAGAAGTCCCTGGTGGCAAGACCCGTGCGAAAAACCGGCACCGGGGCGCGGGCCGCGGCCGACAGGAAGCTCCCGGGAACGTCCAGGCTGCGGGTGACGAATACGGCCGGCACTTCGCGCGCAAAGACCGCCGTGAGACGCGCCGTCGCCTCTTGCGGGTCCAGCGTCGCCAGAAAGCTCATCTCGGTCTCGCCGAAGACAAGCGCCCGGCCATCGGGAAAACGCGCCGTGTACCCCGCCAGCGCAAGGCCCGGACTGGAGACGTCAGGGGTGCCGATGCGGCCGTCCAGCGACACCTCGGGGGTGAGCAGTTCCAGTTCGAGCGCCACCTCCCTCGCCGTGAGGAGGTCACGGACGGTAATCGACGACGTCACGGGCGGTCGACCCGCCGGCCGGTGAGGGATGCGCGCGGCTTCACCGCACGCGTCTCAGCTCTGCACGCCCGATGGCGTCTGACGAAAGTCCTTCCGTCGCGACCGGTCGCGCTTGAGAATTCGCTTGACATGGTCATCCAGCTCATCCAGGGCCACCCGAAAGTCCGGCCCTTCACCACGGGCCACGACCGTCTGTCGGCGCTGCCGCGACACGATGGCCTCGACGGTGCGCGAACGACCCTCCTGCCGAAAAACGAAACTGACGTCCATCACGGCAGGGTCGAAGCGGGGCCAGCGCTCCGCGAGCATCTCCGCGCGGTTCCGCGAGCCGAGACTGACTTCACATCTGTGTGCGGTGATCCGTGTCGCCATGAGAGTGATCTCCCGAGCCTGAGGGAACGGTGTGCCGCCGGAGTGTCCCCGGCCAGGCCGGGCGGCGACGCTTCAACAGGGTCCAAGTTAGCAAAAAGCGCAGCGGATACCCCGCGCTCATCGGTGCCTCCTCGCTTCCGCGACCAGACGACGCAGGAGATCCTCGAACGCGGTGGCGACAGCCTCCCAGGTGTATTGCCGGGTCATCCGCCGTGCGGCCACACCCATGCGGTCCCGCGTCGACGGGTCCATGACGCGGGCCAGGGCCGCCGCCAACGCCTCCACATCGCCATGGGGCACGAGGACCCCGGTTTCGCCGTCACGCACCGTTTCGCGCAGTCCCGGAGAGTTGGACGCCACCGTGGCGGTCCCGCATGCGGAAGCTTCGATGCTCGCGATTCCCCACCCTTCCTTGGGGGAGGTCAGCGCGTGCACCCAGGACCTGGACAACAGCTCGCGCTTTTCCTTGTCCGGCACGAAGCCCGCGAAGCGCACACGATCCCCGATTCCGAGGCCGCGCACCGTGCGCTCGAGCGCGTCACGTGCGTCTCCCCTCCCCGCAACGACCATCCTGACGTCCATGCCCCGGTCACGCAGCCGCGCGACAGCCTGCAACACCAGGTCGACCCGCTTGTATCGCTTCAGCCGGCCCAGAAACACCACCGTGGGGTCCGGAAAGCGCTCCGCCGCGGGACCAAGCCCGTCGAGATCCACTCCATTGCGGATTACGGAAATGCTGTCCGGTTCGAGTCCCCGGCGGACAAGATCGTCTCGCGTGCTGTCCGAGACGGCAACGCAGTCGATACCGCGATAGACCGCGGGGATGATGCGTTCGAACAGCCAGGTGGCGCTCGCCAGAGCGGGGTTGGCCTCGCGAAAGGCCGTGGCGCCGAAGAGGTGATGTACCAACAGCAGCCGTGCCGGCGATTCGACCCAGCGGGTGGACAGCATCGGGACCTTGTTGAGATCCTCGACGACGACGTCGAAGCGCTCTTCGGCCAAACGGCGACCATACCCCAGAGGCCCCGCGATATTGAAGGTGTAGCGTCCGCCCGCCCGCAGTACCCGGATCCCGTCGACCTCCAGCTCTGGCCGGGCCCCTCTCCAGCCGGAGCAAAGCAGCGTGACCCGATGACCTCTCGCGGCCAGTCGGCCGAAGACCTGGTGGAGATGTTCCTCGGCGCCCCCGGCGTTGGGGTTGTGGCGGTCCTGCCAGTTAACCACCAGAACCCGCAGGGGATTCACGGTCCCGCGGGCCCGGGGGAGTCGGCGGATCCGGCCGCCCGAAACACGGCATCCAGGACTCCGTTGACGAAGCGTGGAGATTCCGATCCGCCGTAGCGCTCGGCCAGCCGGACGGACTCCTGAATGGACACCTTGCCCGGCAGGTCCGGCAGACACAGGATCTCGGTGGCGCCCAGCCGCAGGATTCCCCTGTCCATGACCGAAAGTCGCTCGAGGCGCCAATTGTCCAGGCACTGCGATATCGTCGACTCGATCACCTCCCGGTTCTCCTCGAACGCGCCGACCAGGCGTTCCAGATACGGGAGCCTCGAGGGCGCGATTCGTCGGGCCCGCACGGTTGCTGCGAGCGCCTCGCCGGGGGTGAACCCGTCCCCCTCGGACTCCCAGCGGTAGTGCACCTGCAGGAACCACGCCCGTGAGCGCGTACGGTCGCGCCGCGCACGGGGGTCGAGGATACGGTTCAACTCTCGCCGTCCACGCCATGGGCATCGTACAGATCGAGCAGCGAGAGCGCAGCCTCGGCGAATTCGCGTCCCTTGTTGGCGCCGCCGACATCCGCCCGGGCCATCGCCTGTTGTCCGTTGTCGGTGGTCAGCACGCCGAATACGACCGGGATCCCGGCCGACAGGGCCACTTGCCCCAGTCCGTCGCTCGCGTGCCCGGCCACGTAGTCGAAGTGGGCGGTCTCTCCGCGGATTACGCAGCCGATCGCAATGATCGCATCGTACCGGCCGGAATCGGCCATGCGCCGCGCGCTCTGTGGCAGGTCCCACGCTCCCGGCACGTAGTTCACGCGGATCCGCTTCGCGGGAATTCCCTCGGCGAGCAGGCGTGCTCGGGCCCCCTCCAGCAACTGCTCGGTCACCAGGCTGTTGAAGCGTGCCACGAGCAGGCCGATCCCGGTGTTCGGTACCCTGGTCATCCGAGGGGCTCCCTCCCCGGGCCGGGGGCGACCGGGACACGCCATGCTCCACCGTCCATGGTCGCTCCCGAAAAGCTCTCCCGGCCTGTCACCTGAAGCGCGTATCCGTCCAGACCCACGATGTGCTTTCGGCTGTTCGTGAGCAGCCGGATCGTCGTCAGCCCCAGGTCGAGAAGGATCTGGGCGCCGATGCCGTAGTCCCTGAGCACCTGTCCCCCGCCCTGGGAGGACTCGGGAATCGGCGGTTGGTGGGACGTATGCCGCAGCCGGTCAATCAGGCGATCACCGGCGCGGGCGCGGTGGATGTACACGACCACGCCCTCCTGTTCCTCCTGGATTCGGCGCATTGCGCCAGCCAGGAGATTCCCGCCGGGCTCGTCGACCGACACGAAGGTATCCGCCAGCGGATTCTCCGCGTGCATCCGGACCATGATGTCCGCACTGCCGGCCACGTCTCCCAGCACGAGTGCCAGGTGAACCCGATCGTCGATGTCGCTCCGGTAACCGATGCACAGAAACTCACCCCACGGGGTCCGCAGCGGTGCTTCCACGACGCGCCTTACAAGGCGTTCGCGGGCAAGCCGCCAGGCGACGATCTGCTCGACCGTGATCAGCTTCAGACCGTGCTCGCGGGCCATGACCTCGAGTTGGTCCCGGCGCGCCATGGTCCCGTCCTCGTTCAGGATCTCGCAGATCACCCCCGCTGGTGAAAGTCCCGCCATACGTGCGAGATCGACAGCCGCCTCCGTCTGGCCGACTCGCCGCAACACGCCACCCCGTCGCGCCCGCAAGGGGAAGATGTGCCCCGGCCGCCGAAGGTCCCCGGGCGTCGACTTCGGGTCCACCAGCACCTCTACGGTTTTCGCGCGGTCGTGCGCCGAGATGCCCGTGGTCACCCCGAAGCGGCGGTGCGCGTCCACCGACACGGTGAACGCGGTCTCCTGCGGGTCGGTGTTGCGATCCGTCATGAGCGGCAGTTCCAGCGCGTCCGCGCGCTCGGCGGTCAACGACACGCAAATCAGTCCCCGCCCGAACTTGGTCATGAAATTGATCATGTCGGGGGTGATCTTCTCCGCGGCGCACACCAGGTCGCCCTCGTTTTCGCGATCCTCGTCGTCCGCGACGATCACCAGTCCGCCATCGGCAATCTGCTCCAGGGCGTCGAAAACGGTGTCAAACGGCATGGCCAGGGGGGTTGCCCGGAGACGCGCCGGATCGGGTTTCCAGGACCCGGCGCACGTATCGGCCGACGAGGTCCGCCTCCACATTGACCGCGTCTCCCGGTCTGAGGGAAGAGAGGTTGGTGTGACTCCAAGAGTAGGGGATGATGGCGACCTCGCAAACAGACGCCTCGCGAAGGTCGTTGACCGTCAGGCTGATTCCGTTCAGCGTGATCGAGCCGTGGGGGATGGTCGTGGCGAACACGTCGTCGGGCAGGGAAAAGGTCAGGAATCGCGTGTCGCCGGTGCGCAGTTTCTCGAGCAGGAGGGCGCGTCCGTCGACATGCCCCTGGACCAGATGCCCATCGAGTCGGTCGCCGGCCCTCACCGCGCGCTCCAGGTTCACGAGCGACCCGATCCCGTAGTCGCCGGCAACGGTTCGCTCCAGGGTGGAGGCGGCGACATCCACCGCGAAGCTGCCGTCCCCACACGCGCATGCCGTCAGACACGCTCCGTCGACCGCCACCGATTGTCCCACGCTCAGCCGGTCGGCGAAGGGCGCCGCAATCACCAGGGTGCGACCGCTCGGTCGCGCGCCCGTATCAACCACTTCGCCGACCGCTTCGATGATTCCGGTGAACACGGGTCAGTCTCCCCGGTCGAGAACGATGAGGGTGTCGTTTCCGAATCTTGAAGGGCCGATCACCGACTGCCACCCCTTGAACCGAAACGCTTCCGGAGCGCGCTCCTCCGGTTCGCCCATGGGGAACGCCGGCACGCCGCGCTCCCCGATGACTACGGGCGCGACAAGAAGATACAGCCTGTCGACCAGCCCTTCACGGAGCAGTGAAGCCGCAAGCACTCCTCCACCCTCGCACAGCACGCTGGTCACCCCGCGTTCTCCCAGCGCCTCCAAGAGGACCGCAAGATCGAGCCCCGCGCCCCGCACCGGCACGGCAACGACATCCGCACACCCGGAAAGCGCTCGATCCAGGTCTCCTGCCCTGTCCGGCGCCGTGGCGACGACGGGGCGTGGGCCGGACCGGCGGCGCAGCGCACGCAGCCCCGGGGACGCCCGGCCGCAACGATCCAGCAGCACGGCGACCGGGGGCACCCGCGGCACCACGGCGCCCCGAACGGTGAGCATCGGGTCGTCGGCCTCCCACGTCCGGCTACCCACCAGGATGGCATCGAATCCGGCGCGCAAGCGGTGCACCTCACGGCGCGACGCTTCTCCTGTCAGCCAGACACGCTTTCCTCCGGGCGGGGCGATGCGCCCGTCCACGCTGACGGCAAGCTTCAGCGCCAGGTATGGGCCCCCGCCCGACGCGCTGTGGAAGAAGACGGGATTCTCCGCAGCCCACTCGGACGGCTTCCCAAACGGTCCATCCACGACCAGGCCCCGGCTGCACAGCCACTCCGCACCCCCCCTCTCCTCCATTCCGGGTTCGGCCGCCCAGAAAACCACCCGGGCAACTCCGGCCGCCAGGATCGCCCCGGTACAGGGCGCCGTCTTCCCGTGGTGGTTGCATGGCTCGAGGCTGCAGTACAGCGTTGCGCCCCGTGCATTGTCCACAGCCGCGAGAGCGGAGACCTCGGCATGGGGCCCGCCGTACGCGGCATGGAACGCTTCGCCGAGGACTTCGTCTCCACGGACGATCACCGCGCCCACCATCGGATTGGGGTGTACGCGCCCCCACCCGCTCCGCCCACACTCGATCGCCCGCGCGAGGAAGCGCCGGTCCGCCCCACTCAGGCGTCCGCCTTCCGATCCCACGCGCGGCGGCGCGATCAAAGCGTAATCCGCACGGCGCCCGAGACGAACCAGTCCCGCCCGGCGGGATCGTATCCCCCGCCCCGACCGGTGAAAGGATCGGTCACGCCCTCCGCAACGCCAACCTCCAGCGAGATCTGGGATATGAGGAAGTTGAACCATCCGCCCGCGAAATAGAGCGAACGTTCGCTCCTGACCGGGCCCGCCACGGATGCAGTGTTTCCGCCCGGCTGCGGCACCGTGACGTCGGCATCCGCGTCGTAGCGGTCCCACCCCACGCCGGCCATCAGCCCAAGCACGAACCAGTTCTTGCCCACCGTTGCCCGCAGCGATGACACCGTGAGGTCCATGCGAACCTCGCCGGGGTTTCCCGCGGCAACGTCACCCGCCTGCACATCATTGTGCCAGCGACGGACCGCGGAGACCGAAATGCCGGGCAATGTGAACGACTCGCGCAGCAATCCGATCCGGGTCCCCAGGCCGACACCGGAAGACGACCCGGAGAATCCGGAGCCTCCGGGGAGCCTCAGCACCGAATAGGACGCGATCAGGTCGGCCGAGAGGACTCCTCCCACGGCGGGCGCCGGCTGAAACCCGTCGACGACGCCCGCGACCACGGTGCCTCGAAGCCCCACGACCGCAAGGTTCTCCTCCTCGGCCAGTTCCTGGACCGACTGGACGGCCACCCGGGGCATTTGCATGGGAAGGCCGATGGCCGAGAATGCCACACTGACCCGGGGGGCGGCGCCCAGACGCTTCCCCAGTGTGCTGGGGGTCCCGGGGTTGTCGCTGCCCAGAGCGGTGGCCAGGCCGACTCCCTGCTGTATCGCCAGCGCCGTCAGCGCCAGTTCGCGGCACGGCGTCACGAGGTCCGGCACGCTCCCCGCGCACTGGTCCGCCAGATCCACGATCCCCTCGACCGACGCGCCGAAGCCGGGCAGGTCCTGGGCGACGGCAGCGGGCGTGCGAATCCCGGACGCGATCAGAACCGCGACGCACGGCAGTCCGTGGATCATCCCCCGTGAACACAGGGAGCGGCCAGACCGCGACATGCGATTTCCCCGGCGGGCAACGTCAGGTTGTTGGCTCCTCATCACACTCCCACGAGTTCGACCCCTTCGCTCTCGACGACTTCGCCAACACTCCACGAGTCTCGTCCAAGCGTTTTCAGCACCTGGGCCTCCCGCTCCCGCGCCACCACCACGAGCATGCCGACACCCATGTTGAAGACGCGATACATCTCGGTCCGCGATACGCCGCCCCCCTGTTCCAACTGCACAAAGACGTTGGGGACGGTCCACGATCCGCAATTGATGCGAGCACCCAGTCCCTGCGGCAATACCCGCGGGAGGTTGCCTTCGATCCCTCCGCCGGTCACATGCGCCAGTGCGCGGATCATGCCCTCTTCCATCAGCGGCCACATCGTATCCAGATACGACCGGTGCACGGTCAGGAGCACGTCGGCGACCGAGCGCTCCTCGCCGGGGAAGGCGTCGTCGACCCCAAGCGCCATGCGTTCGAAGACGATCGTGCGCGCCAGGGTGTAGCCGTTGGTGTGCAGGCCGGACGATGGCACCGCGACGATCCGGTCCCCGGCTTGCACGGCCGAGCCGTCGAGGATCCTGTCGCGTTCCACGACGCCTACGATGAATCCGGCGAGGTCGTATTCGCCGGGCGCGTAGAAGTCCGGCATCTGGGCCGTCTCGCCGCCAAGCAGGGTGCAGGAGTTCTCGCCGCACGCCCGCGCGACCCCCCCGACGATCGCAGGCACCACGTCCCCCTGAAGGTCTCCGGTGGCAAGGTAGTCGAGAAAGAAGAGTGGCCGGGCGCCCTGCACCAGAATGTCGTTCACGCAATGGTTGACCAGGTCCTGCCCGACCGTATCGTGCCGACCCGCGGCGAATGCCACCTTCAGCTTGGTGCCCACGCCATCCGCGCTGGAAACGAGAACGGGCTGCGACAGTCCCGCCGGAACGGCGTACAGTCCGCCGAACGCGCCCAATCCGGACAGGGTGTTCTCGTCGCTGGAGGCGTCGATGAGGGGGCCCAGCGAGCGCTTGGCGCGATCGGCCGCTTCCAGGTCGACGCCGGTATCCTTGTAGGTGAGAGATTCGTTCATGACAATCCGCCAAGCTCCCGGAGGCTGCAAACACGGCGAGCCACAGAGCTCGCTTCGAGGGCCCTGAAGCGATCCACCGAAAAAGCCTCGACCGCGTACGAACCCATCGCGGACCCGTACGCGGCCGCCCTGCACAATCCTTCGCGGTCGAATGAGCCGGTGCGCTCCAGATGCCCCAGAAACCCTCCGGCGAAGGCATCGCCGGCGCCGGTGGGGTCGATCACGTCGGCGACAGGCCAGGCGGGACACTCGAAAGCCCAGTCGCGACCGAAGACGATGGATCCGTCATCGGCTTTCTTGACCACTACTACGGCGGGGCCCAGGTCCTGGATCCGCCCGACGGCGCCGGTCAGATCGTCGTCGCCCGCCAGCTGAATCGCCTCCTCGTCGTTGACGAGCAGCACGTCCAGACGCGCAAGCACGCGCTCCAGCGCACCCCGCGTTCGCTCGATCCAGAAATTCATGGTGTCGGCCGCCACCAGCCGGGGCGCCCGCACCTGGTCCAGCACCTTGATCTGAAGCTCCGGATCGATGTTGCCGAGGAACACCACGCGCGAATCGCCGTACGCGGGAGGAACCGCCGGATTGAAGTCGGCAAAGACACCGAGCCGGGTTTCGGTCGTTACCCGGGCGCGGAAGTCGTCACTGTAGCGTCCACCCCAGAAGAAGCTTTCGCCGGCTGTCCGCACGAGGCCTTCGAAATCCACCCCGCGGTCGCGCAAGAAACCGAGTTGGGCAAGAGGGTAGTCGTCACCCACGACGCCGACGACGCGCACCTCGGTCAGCAGTGAAGCCGCGGCCGAGAAGAAGACGGCCGAGCCGCCGATCACCCCGTCGACGCTGCCCGCTCGAGTTTCCACCGCATCGAGGGCGACCGAGCCCACCGCCAGGATGGCCACCGGACTCACTGGATCCGGATCGTCGTGCCGGGACGTCCCGAACCGGATCCCGGGGACCCTCGGCAGGCTGTGAGATGGTGCCCGATCACAGCCTCACCATTCGCTCCGGGGCCTCGATCCCCAGGACCGCCAGCCCGTTGCGCAACACGATCCGCGCGGCGCCCGCAAGCGTCAGGCGGGCATCGCGCAGTTGCTCGTCCTCAACCAGAACGGCCCGTTCAGGGCTCCGGGTCGGGTGCCCCGTCTGATACCAGGAGTTGACCAGGCCAGCGGTCTTTTCGAGATAGTCGCAAACGACGTGGGGGGCGCGAGCTGTCGCGGCCCGACGCAGGGAATCCGGGAATTCGCGCAGCCGGTTGATCAGCTCCCGTTCCATGCGAGAAGCGAGCGGGCGTGTATCGGCGCCTCGGGGGCACTCCCACCCCCGTTGCCGTGCGAGTTCGAAGAGCCGGCACACGCGGGCATGGGCATACTTGACCTTGTACACCGGATTCTTGTCGGACTGGTCCAGCGCCAGGTCCAGATCGAAGGTCAGGTGAGCTTCGGGACGGCGCATGAGGAAGAAGTAGCGAGCCACGTCCGCTCCCACCTCTTGCACCAGCTCGGCAAGGGTCGTATACGAACCGGCCCGCTTAGAGAACCGGACTTCTTCGCCACCCCGTTCCACGGTCACCATCTGATGCAGCACATACTCCGGGTACCCTGTCGGCCGGCCCAGGGCCTGGAGCCCGGCGCGCACACGGTCCACTGTGCTGTGGTGGTCGGACCCCTGCACGTTGACCACTTCACGGAAACCCCGGTCCCACTTGGACATGTGGTACGCGACATCCGGAAGGAAATAGGTCGGTGAACCGTCGCTCTTGACCATGACCCGGTCCTTCTGGTCGCCGAACGCGGTGGTTCGGAGCCAGGCGGCGCCGTCCTTCACATAGGTAAGCCCGGTGTCGTCGAGATCCCGGATGGTGGCGGCTACCCGGCCGTCAGCGTAAAGGCGCGTTTCCGGATAGTACTCGTCGAAGCGGACGCCGAACGCCGCCAGATCCCGCTCCTGTTCCGCCCGCAACACGCGCACCGCGTGTCGGCGCATTGCCCTCAGGGCCGCATCGCTGTCGTCATTGTCGTAACGGTCGCCGACCTCGTCGTGGAACGAACGCGCAATGTCCGCGACGTACGCGCCGTGGTAGCCCCCGTCCGGCACCGCCGCCTCGTGGCCGAGCACCTGCCGGTACCGTGCGCGCACGCTTTCCGCCAGCCGCTCGATCTGCACGCCGGCGTCGTTGAAATAGAACTCCCGGTGCACACTCCAGGCCGACCACTCGAGAAGGCTGGCAATCGCGTCGCCCAAAGCCGCCTGACGACCATGTCCCAGATGGAGCGGACCGGTGGGATTGGCCGATACGAACTCCACCATGATCTCGCGCCCGCCCCCATCCGAATTCCGTCCGTACGCCTCGTCCGCCTCCCTTATCTGATGGAGGACCTGCCCCACAGCCGACTCTTCGAGGAAGAAGTTGAGGAATCCCGGACCGGCGATCTCGATGCGGTGGACGCCGCCGATCCCCTCCAGCCGCGCTTGCAACTCCTGCGCGATCTCGCGGGGCGCCCGCCGAAGCCGTGACGAAAGCGCCAGGGCCAGGTTGGAGGCCAGGTCGCCGTGGTCCGCGTCCCGGGGCCGGTCCAGCCGGAAGCGCACGTCCGCGGCGCCGAACTCGCTGGCCGCCTGGCGCAGCGCGTCCGAGATTCGCTCGGCGGCCATCGGCTTACTCGCCGCCTGTCGAACCGGCCGCCTTCTCCGCTTTGCCCGCCGGCTCGGAGCCGCCGCCCGCTCCGCTCCTCTTCGCCCCGCCACCCGTGGTCTTGTCCGCAGCCTCGGATTTCACCTTCCCGCCATCCGCACCCGCGCCGTTTCCGGATCCGACGTCCGCCCCTGCCCCGGACTCCCGCCTGGCCCGCTCCCGGTACGCCTCGGAACGGTAGTCGGTGATGTAAAACCCGTCGCCCTTGAACAGCAGTCCGGCGCCCCCCGAGATGAGGCGCTCGGCCCGGCTGCCGCAAACCGGGCACGGAGCACGGGGCTCGTCGCTCATCCTCTGGAAGAGCTCGAAATCGCGGCCGCAATCGCGGCATCGGTATTCGTACGTGGGCATGGTTGCGTCTGTCCGGGGGCTCTGCGAGAAACCGTCCTGGCGGCTTCAATGATAACACGACCCGCGCGAATCACCGCCGGCCATTCGCCGACCCCGACGCGGCGGTTTCGAATCATGTGCTCGCGCCGTAGGTCCCCCACACACTCCTGAGCGCGTCGCTGATCTCACCGAGCGTGGCCTCGGCCTTCACCGCGTCGACCATGACCGGCAGCAGGTTCCCGTCACCGCGAGCGACCTCCTTCACACGGCTCAGCCGGTTTTCCACCGACGCGCCGTCCCTGTTCGCCCTGAGCGTGCCGAGCGCCTCGATCTGACGCGATTCGAGCTGGCGAAAGCCGGGACCGGGAGGAGGTTCCGCAAGGTCCTCGGTCTCGTACCGGTTTACACCCACGACCACCCTCGCTCCCGATTCGACGTCGAGCTGATGCCTGTACGCTGTACGGTGGATCTCGTCCTGCATGAACCCGATGGCCTCCGACGCGCCACCAAGTTCGTCGATCCGCTCCATGTACGCCAGCGCCTCCGCCTCGATGCGGTCCGTCAGGTGCTCGACAAGAAAGCTGCCGCCCAGGGGATCGATCCGGTCCGCTACGCCCGACTCCTCGGCCAGGACCTGTTGGGTCCGCAGAGCCAACGCGGCGGCCTTCGCGGTGGGCAGCGCGAGCGCTTCATCGTATCCGTTCGTGTGCAGGGATTGGGTGCCGCCGAGCACCGCGGCCAGGGCCTGGACGGTCACGCGGATCACGTTGTTCATCGGTTGCTGGGCGGTCAGCGTCGATCCCCCGGTCTGGGTGTGGAAGCGGAGCCGGCACGATCTGTCGGAGGCGCCGAAGCGCTCCCTCATGGTGCGGGCCCAGATCCGGCGCGCCGCGCGAAACTTGGCCACTTCCTCGAACAGGTCGTTGTGGGCGGCAAAGAAGAAGGACATCCGGGGCGCGAAGTCCTCCAGCGCGATTCGCCGGGCCCGTGCGTGCCGCACGTACTCCAGACCGTTCGCGAGCGTGAAGGCAACCTCCTGGGCCGCGGTCGACCCGGCCTCGCGTATGTGGTAGCCCGAGACCGAGATCGCATTCCAGCGAGGCAATTCACGGGAGCAGAAGGACATGAGATCGCCGACCAGCCGCAGCGACGGCTCTACCGGGTAGATATACGTGCCCCGGGCGATGTACTCCTTCAGCACGTCGTTCTGGACGGTGCCGCGGAGCTGCTCCCGCGGCACGCCGGCCTCGTCCGCCACGGCGGTGTACAGCGCGAGCAGGATGGGAGCCGTGGCGTTGATGGTCATCGAGCACGAGACGGCGCCCACATCGATGCCGTGAAGAAGTGTGCGCATGTCGGCGATGGAATCGATCGCGACCCCGACACGGCCCACCTCCCCCGCCGCCACGGGAGCGTCCGAATCGTATCCCATCTGGGTCGGGAGGTCGAAGGCCACTGAAAGTCCCGTCGTGCCCTGGCCAAGCAGAAAGTGGTAGCGCGCGTTGGTTTCCTCGGCGGTGCCGAAACCGGCGTACTGACGCATGGTCCAGCGCCGCCCCAGGTACATGGTGCGGTGGATGCCGCGCGTAAAGGGAAACGCGCCCGGTTCGCCGAGATCCTCGTCCGTCCGAAAGCCCGTGGGCAGGCTGTCGAAGACGGCGGAGTCGCCCTGCGCGCTCACTGCGGCTCTACCTCGCCGAACTCCACCAGGATCTGACCCTTTTCCACGGCCTCGCCGGGGGCGACAAGGATCCGCTCCACCCTCGCGGCGGCCGGCGCCCGCAATTCGTTCTCCATCTTCATTGCCTCCACGATCACAACCGCTGCGCCCGGTCCCACAATCTCGCCGGTCTCCACGGCGACCTGCACGACCAGGCCCGGCATGGGCGCCTTGAGATCGGCGGGTCCGCGTTCGCTTCCGACGGCCGCCGACAGGGCCCTTACCCGTGCCGCCCGGGCGTCCATGACCTCGGCGCTCACGAACTCGCCGTCCAGGCCGAGTTCCCAGAGCCCCCCGGTCCGTCTCCCCGCGTACACCGCCCGGGGCTTCCCATCGAGGATCAGCGTTCGCATGCGAGCCGGGCCGCGACCGGAAAGCGAGACGTCATGCGTGGTGCCGTCGATCACGACCTTACCGTCCACGCCGACGACGACATCGTGCGTTTCTCCCGCCAGGCACACAACGTAGCGCGACCCGCGTCGATTCATCGCCCGCGGCGACCTCATCCGTTCCCGTCGGGAATCGGGGCGACCCATGGGGCGGTCCCGGCCCGCCAATCGGAAAAGCGGGCGCCGTCGCCCGGGATCCGCGGCGCCGGCACGGTTGCGCGGCGCTCGTGCTCCAACAGGACCGCCGCCGCCACCGCAGCCGTGCGCGAAGCATCGCCGAGGTCCGAGTCGAACAGCTCGGGGTGTTCGGTCAGGTACGCGGTAGAAAGCCGCCCGGCGAGAAAGTCGGGTTCATCCAGGATCCGACGCAGAAGCGGAGTGCCGGTCGAGACGCCGGCGATACTCAACTCGGCCAGCGCGCGTCTCATGCGCCTGATCGCCGACTCGCGGTCGGGGCCCGCCGCGATCAGCTTGCCGAGCAGCGGATCGTAGTGAAGGCCGATTTCGTTGCCCACTCGGATACCGCCGTCCCAACGAACGCCGGGACCTCCCGGAATCGCCAGGTGACGCACCGTTCCCGTCGCCGGGAGGAACCCTTCGAACGGCGACTCGCTGGTAATGCGGCACTCGATCGCGTGTCCGCGCAGCGGGATCTCGGACTGCCTCATCGGGAGGGCGCCTCCGGAAGCCACCCGGAACTGCCATTCGACCAGGTCAACGCCGGTCACAAGCTCCGTAACAGGGTGCTCGACCTGCAGCCGCGTGTTCATCTCCAGGAAGAAGAACTCTCCGTCCTGATGGAGGAACTCGACCGTTCCCGCACCGATGTAGTTCACCGCACGCGCGGCGCGGACCGCCGCCTCGCCCATTTCCCGACGCTCCGCGGGGGTGAGCAGCGAAGACGGAGCTTCCTCGATCAGCTTCTGGTGCCGCCGCTGGATCGAGCACTCGCGTTCATGGAGATGCACCACGTTGCCGAAGCCGTCGCCGAAGAGCTGCACCTCGATGTGACGGGGGCGCTCCAGAAACCGTTCCACATACACGCTGCCGTCCCCGAACGCCGCCCTCGCCTCGCGAGCCGCAGCCTCAAACCCGGCCGCCACCTCATCGAGACGGCGCACAACGCGCATCCCCTTTCCGCCGCCACCCGCCGCGGCCTTGAGCACGACCGGGAACCCCACCGCCGTCGCTGCCTCCCGCGCCTCCGAGCCGGAGGCCAGCGGAGCCGTCGTGCCCGGAACCACGGGAACTCCGGCGGCGGCCATGCGCCGACGCGCTTCCGTCTTGTCCCCCATGGCCCCAATGGTCTCGGCCGCCGGCCCGACGAAAACCAGTCCGGCGTCCGCAACGGCCCTGGCGAAGTCCGCGCGCTCCGCCAGAAAGCCATAACCCGGATGAATCGCCGCCGCCCGCGCAGCGCGCGCAGCGCCGAGGATCCTGCCGATGTCCAGGTAGCTTCGCGACGCGGCCGCAGGACCGATGAGTACGGCCTCGTCGGCCTGGACCACGTGCGGAGAGTCCCGATCCGCCTCCGAAAACACGGCGATCGTGCGGATACCCAGTTCTCGCGCACCCCGAATCACACGCAGCGCGATTTCACCCCGGTTGGCGACCAGTACCGATTCGATCATTGTCTGGCCTCTCCGGGGCCGGGAACTGGGAGCTTTGGGGACGGAAACTACCCGATGGTACCCCGGACCGTCGTCTCCGCGCCATCCCGCCAGATTCGGAACGCAGCCTCCTCGCCCTCCTCGTACGACCGCAGAATCCGTCTGAACTGTGCGGCGCTTCGGACCCTCCGGCCATCGACATCGACCACGACGTCGCCGGGCCGCAGGCCAAGCTCGAAATCGTCGTCGGCGTCCGCCACGAGGACTCCCTCGTCCGTGCCGAAGTATGCACCGAGACCGGGGTTGAGTTCGACCAGCTCAAGCCCGTGAGCGCGGTCCTGCAGCCACTCCCGCGTCCATTCCCCATACCCCTGGAAAACGCCGGGCCCGTCGGGGGAATGCAGCCTCGGGGCGTCCCGCTCGACATCCCACTCGATATCGCGGTACTGGTCGCGCAGGCGGTCCGCCATTTCGCGCACCCGGACACTGATCCTCGACGGCAGGCCCCATCCCTGAAGTTCTTCCGGGACCATGGCAAACACGAGCGATTCCCCGTTGCGGTCTACCTCGATCTCGATCTCTTCGCCCTCCTCGATTTCCCTGATCAGGGCGACCAGGCGCTGGCCGGGCAGCGAGGCATCCCGGTTCATGTCCATGTCGTCTTCCCCGTCCAGCGGCTGCGTGAGGTCGAAACCCCCCGCCGCCACGATGATGTCGCCCTCGCGCACGCCGGCTCTGTCCGCCGGGCCGCCCTCGCGCACGCCGGTCACCCGGACCCCGACGTCGTCGAGGTCGGTGTCCATGTTCAGCGAGACGCCGAGCATGGGGCGTCCATCCAGACTCGGGAAGGCAACCTGCCCCCCGTCGCCGTCCCAGACGAAGACGCTCGGCTCGCAGTTGCAGTCCTCCTTCTCCTGTGCCGCGACCGGGCCCCTCAAGCCCGACAAGCCGACCATCGCCACTGCGGCGAATACCGCCAATACCCGGAAATCCTTGAAGAATCTTGCCTTGCGCATCGTGTTTCCCCCCCGTTGTCTGTCTCCAGCCCCCCGGCCCGCCCGTTGGACTGTCCACACTCTCTGACGCCCGAGCGCCCCGGCCGGGTTGCCCCGCGGACGGAGCGTCCCTACAAGGGGATGTTACCGTGCTTCTTCGGTGGATTCGAGTCCCGCTTGTCGCGCAACATGTCCAGCGCATTGATCAGTCTGCCGCGGGTGTCGCGCGGATCGATCACATCGTCGACGAACCCGTGTGCCGCCGCTACGTACGGGTTCGCGAACTTCTCCCGGTATTCCGCCATTCTCGCCTCGGTCGCCGCCTCCGGGTCTTCGGCCGCCGCAATCTGCTTGCGGAACAGGATCTCCACGGCGCCCTTCGGACCCATCACCGCGATTTCGGCGGACGGCCAGGCCAGGTTGATATCGCCCCGAACGTGCTTCGAGTTCATCACGTCGTAGGCGCCGCCATACGCTTTGCGAGTGATGACGGTGACCTTGGGCACGGTCGCCTCGCAGAACGCATAGAGCAGCTTGGCCCCGTGCCGGATGATCCCGCCGTGCTCCTGCCCGACCCCCGGCAGGAAGCCCGGGACATCTTCGAGGACGACCAGAGGGATGTTGAAGGCATCGCAGAAACGCACGAAGCGGGCGCCCTTGTCCGAGGCGTCGATATCCAGAACGCCGGCCAGTACCGCGGGCTGGTTGGCCACGATCCCGACCGAGTGACCCCCGAGATGAGCGAATCCCGTGACCAGGTTGCGCGCGAATCCGGCATGGACCTCGTAGAAGTCCCGCCCGTCGGCTATTTCATGGATGACTTCGGTTATGTCGTAGGGCCGGTTGGGATTATCTGGTATGATCTCCAGTATTTTCTCGCTACGTCGAGCGTGGGAGTCCCGATCTGCGCCGAGAGGTGGGGGCTCGGCGTTGTTGCGTGGCACATAGCGGAACAGTTCGCGCACGGCCGTCAGGCACTCCGTTTCGCTGTCGTGGGCAAAGTGGGCGACGCCGGATGTCTCGGCGTGAACATCCGCGCCCCCCAGCCCCTCCATGTCGATTTCCTCGTGCGTCACCGTCTTCACCACCCCCGGCCCCGTCACGAACATGAAGCTCGTGCCCCGCACCATGTACACGAAGTCCGTGATTGCCGGCGAGTAGACGGCTCCTCCCGCGCACGGGCCCAGGATCACGCTGATCTGCGGGATCACGCCCGATGCAAGAGTATTGCGAAGGAAGATGTCGGCGTAGCCTCCCAGCGAGACGACGCCTTCCTGAATTCGGGCTCCGCCGGAGTCGTTGAGACCGATCACCGGCGCTCCGTTGCGCAGCGCCATGTCCTGAATCTTGACGATCTTCTCCGCATGGGCCGCGCCGAGCGACCCGCCGAAGACCGTGAAGTCCTGCGAAAACACGTAGACGAGCCGCCCATGGATCATCCCGTAGCCGGTGACCACGCCGTCACCCAGGTGCTTTCGCGAATCAAGCCCGAACTCGGTCGAACGGTGCGTGACGAACCGGTCCAGCTCGACAAAGGAGTCCTCGTCCAGGAGGAGTTCCAGCCTTTCCCTCGCCGACAGCTTGCCGCGCTCGTGCTGGGCACGAATACGCGCCTCTCCCCCTCCCAGCGCCGCTTCGCGCTTGAGGGCCTCCAGGCGCTCGATTGATTCGTGCATCGTCATGGGGAACGGCAGCGGCGTCTGCTAGCGGGAGTGAGGGCGCGGACCGACCGGACCCGGCCGCCTCGCTTCAGGGAATTCCGTGTCGACGGGGTGCACCGAGCCGCCATAGATCCGGACCGGGAAATACTCCCGGGTCAGTCGGCCGTCGGCGAAGGAGTAGCTTCCGGTCACGCCGGTGAAGCGGTGAAGCCGCTCCAGGGCCGCGACAAGGTCCCCGGAAGTGCGCCGACCCGCGCCATAGGCTGCCAGGGCCACGCGGAACAGGTCGTAGCCCATCGCGGGCACCATGCTGTGCAGCGACCGCCGAAAGTGGCGTTCATAGGCCGCGACAAAGTCGGCGGGCAGGTCCTCGACCGTGCCCGGAGCCAATGGGCTGACGGAGATTACCCGGTCGGTATGACGGCGGGCGACACTCTCCATGACGGCGGTGCCGGTCCATCCCGCGGTACCGGCTACCTGCACCCCGATGGTGTCGAGACCGAAGAAAGCAATCTGCGGAGCGATCAACTCGATGTCGGATGGTGGCGCCGCGACCACCAGCAGCCCGGGAGCGAGCGACTTCGCCTCGAGAAGCGGCTCCTCGAAGGTCGTGGTCCCGGGCAGGTACTCGATGCGCCTCCGCACCGCGCCGCCCCCCGCCCTGAACGCCTCCGCGAAGGCTGTCGCTTCAAGCACCTCGCCGGGGCTGCGCGGGTGCATGACGACCGCATCGAAGTAGCCGAGATCCGTCGCGGCGTCGGCGAGTACCAGCCCCGCAGCGGGATCCCCGGCCCCCATGCTGTACACGCCCCTGTGTCCGTCGGGGAGATCCCGTGCCGTGGGCGAGAGGAACACCAGGTTTCGCGGCGCAACTCCCGACGCCGCACGTACGTTGGGGGTGGCCAGCGGGCCGAGTATGGCGACTGCACCTCGGGCAGCGAGGGCCGAAACCCCGCGCGCGCTGCCCGACGCCGTGCCACCGTTGTCTTCAACGATGAGCTGCACGTTCACCCCCGCCCGACGGGCCAGATCGACCGCAACTTCGACACCGTCCAGGAACAGCCGTGCGTATTCCCGGCTGGACGGCGAGCCCGACATGGGAAGCAGCGCACCAATAACGGGAGCGTCCTGCGACCGGGTCGCGACGTTCAGTGCCGCTGCCTCCGCCATTACCGCAGGCGGTTTGCCCACGGTACGTTCCGGGACGCCCGGAGGTGTGACGGCAGGTTGGGCAGCGGGCGCACGTGCGGGACTCGGCGTCGAGGCGGCGCAGACGAGCGAGAAACCGGCGACCATTGTGGCATTGGCCACACGCTGTGCCAATCTCGTGTCCATGGTCTTCACAAGAACCCGCCGGTCCGGCCTCCTGATCAATCGGACGCCGCGGCCTGCTCCCCGGTTGCGTCCGTCGTTTCTTCCCCGGTCGTCCCCGTTTCGTCCGCAGTGGCTTCCGCCGCTTCGTCGGCGGCGACGTCGGCCACGTCCCCCTCGGCAACGTCCGTAGCGGCCACGTCCTCCACGGCATCCGGGGCTTCGTCCCCGGTGGCATCCACCGCTTCCTCCCCGGTCGCGTCGGACCCACGCCCTCTCTCGGGCGCCGCAAGCACTTCAAGTACGATGCGGCGATCAGCCGCGTCGGAGGCGATCACCCGGGCGGGGACTACATCGCCGGCCGAATAGCGATCCTCGATTTCATCGGCCGGAACCGCGGAATGAGAGCCCGGCACGAAGCCTTCCACGCCGTCGCCCAGATCCAGAACCAATCCTCTGTCCTGGATTCGCACGACGCGGCCATCCTGCTCGTGGTCCTTGTGGAAGCGCGAGACCAGCGCCGGCCACGGATCGTCGTACAACTGCTTGATCCCCAGGGAGATCCGCTTGTTGTCCGAATCCACATCGAGCACCATGACGTCGACGGTCTCACCCTTTTGCACCACCTCCGACGGATGTTCGACCCGCCGCGTCCAACTCATGTCGGAAACGTGCACGAGCCCATCGATCCCCGGCTCGATCTCGACGAACGCGCCGAAGGACGTCAGATTGCGCACGGTGCCGGTAAGCCTGGTCCCCGTCGGGTACTTGAGCGGCAGGGCCAGCCACGGATCCTCCTCGATCTGCTTCATCCCGAGCGAGATCTTCTGATCCTTCGGATCGACCTTCAGCACCACGGCCTCGATCTCGTCCCCGATCGACACCAGCTTGGACGGGTGCCGCACATTGCGGGTCCACGACATCTCGGAAATGTGAACCAGTCCCTCGACGCCCTTCTGAAGCTCCACGAACGCGCCGTAGTTCGTGATCGACACCACCTTGCCCCGGACGCGGGCGCCCACGGGATAACGCTCCTCGATATCCGTCCAGGGATACGGCAGCAGCTGTTTCAGTCCCAGCGAGATGCGCTCCCGGTCCCAGTCGATGTCCAGCACCTTGATGTCGAGTCGCGCGCCGATGTCCACCACCTCGGAGGGGTGGCCGACCCGGCCCCACGACATGTCGGTGATGTGGAGCAGGCCGTCGAGGCCGCCGAGATCGATGAACGCCCCGAAGTCCGTGATGTTCTTGACGACGCCCTCCCTCACCTGCCCGGTGAGGAGCTCCTTGACCAGCGTGGAACGCTTCTTCTTGCGCTCGCGCTCGAGAATGACGCGCCGCGACACGACGATGTTCCGCCGGCGCTTGTTCAGCTTGATGATCTTGAAATCGTAGGTATCGCCGATCAGGTCCTCGATGTTCGGGACCCGGCGAAGCGCAATCTGGGAGCCGGGAAGGAAAGCGTCGACGCCCATGATGTCGACCGTCACGCCTCCCTTGATCTTGCGTGTCAAGAGCCCCTTCACCGGCTGGTCGTTCTCGAACGCGTCCTTGATCAGTTCCCAGACCCTGAGGAAATCGGCCTTCTTCTTGGACAGGACGACGACACCGTCTTCGTCCTCAAGGCTCTCGAGGAGGACTTCGACATCCTGTCCCGGCTCGATCGTGTCGGGGTCCTTGAACTCTTCGAGCGGTACCGCACCCTCGCTCTTGAAGCCGAACTCGAGGATGACGGAAGACTCGGTTGTTCGGAGCACCCTGGCCTGCACGACCTGACCCTCGCGGATATCGCCGCGGGCGGTCTGGTGCTCGGAGAGCATCGCCTCGAAGTCGTCGCGAGAGATGTCGAGGACTTCTTCGCCGTATGGATCGTTGAACAGCTCCGGTGAGATTTCGTCTGGAAGCCCGGAGCCGTCAGCAGGGGTTTCGGTGGTGGGACCGTGGCCGTCGGGGGCCGTTTGAGATTCCTGGGTTTCGTTCATGGCATGCATCGCCGGCTGCAAGGCCGGCGCTCCGATACGATTGCCGGCCGGCGGGACGTGCGGGAGGCCGGGTTGAATGAGAACAAGGGCAGGACGTGCCTCCCCGCGGAGGCCCGCCGCCGGCGCTTTTCCCATGCACCTCCAAGGGACGACCGGGCTCGCATTGCCGGCCCACGGCCGTTGCCCGTGGAAAGTACAGTCTTGAACAATAGTGCAAACCGGCCCTCAAGGGGAGCCCTAGTCTTGTCCAACGGCAAATGAGCCTGAACGCGGGGCCGGTTTCCAGCGGGAAGTGAGCCTGAAGGCCGGGGCGAAGAGATCATTGGAGGATGATCGTGACACTTCGCACCGAACGAATCCGGACGCTCGACCAGATGCGCGCCTTCGTGGAAGGCAACGAATCTGCGGACTTCCAGATCACCGACCGCACTTCCGCCTACGTCTTCGTCCGCCGCACGCTGGTCCGCTTCGAGTACCACGGCCTCGGGAAGCCCGACAAGGGGCTGGTGAAGCGGTTCCTTGAGAAGGCGACGGGCATTTCCCGCGCCCAGGTCACCCGCCTGATCCGACAGCACCGCCGGACGGGCCACATCCGCGACCACCGCAACAAGCCCCCGGCCAACGCCTTCCGGCGGCGCTACACGCCCCACGACGCCGCTCTGCTCGCCGAGGTCGACGAAGCCTTCGGCCAGCCCTCCGGACCCGCCACCAAGGTGGTCCTGCAACGCATGCACGAGGTCTACGGCGACGGACGCTTCGCACGCCTCGCCTCGATCTCCAACGGCCACATCTACAACCTCCGCAAGACCCGCGCGTACCGGACCGGCCGCCTCACCTTCCGTAAGACCCGGTCCACTCCCATCGCCATCGGGATCCGCCGCAAGCCGCGGCCGGATGGCAAACCCGGCCATCTCCGCGTCGACACCGTCCACCTCGGCGACCGCGACGACCGGAAGGGCATCTATCTCATCAACGTCGTCGACGAAGTCACGCAGTTCCAACACCTTGGAGCCGTGCCGCGCATCACCCAGCACTTCCTCGTCCCGCGCCTCGAAGCCCTGCTGGCCGCCTTCCCCTTCACCGTCCACGCCTTCCATGCGGACAACGGCAGCGAATACGTCAACGGCCGGGTGGCCGCGCTGCTCAACAAGCTCCACGTCGGCGTCTTCACCAAGTCCCGGCCCCGCCATCCCAACGACAACGCGCTGGTCGAGACCAAGAACGGAGCCGTCGTCCGCAAGTGGCTCGGCCACATCCACGTCCCCCACGCCCTCGTCCCCCAGGTCAACGCCTTCCTCCACGACCACCTCTGCCCCTTCCTCAACTTCCACCGGCCCTGCCTCTTCCCCACCGAAATCACCAGCCCCACCGGCCGAGTCAAGCGGCGCTACCGGCAACAGGACGTGACCACGCCCCACGAGCGCTTCAAGGCCCTGCCCGGCGCCGAAGCCTTCCTCCGGCCCGGTGTCACCCTCGGTGCCCTCGACCAACTCGCCGCCGCAACCACCGACCTCGACGCCGCCCAAGCCGTCCAGCGCTCCCGCGACGAACTCTTCCGCGCCATCGGCCAGTCCAGCAACTCCGCCGCGTGATCCGACTCGCGCCAACCGCAAGCTTGCCGGAGACCCTCCTGCCTCTCCGGCGTCCCACGGCCCGCCGGTTGCCTCTCTCCCCCGTACAAGGAGATAATGATACACCCTCAACTGCCACCTGCCCCGGGCTCGGGCCTCACCCCTCGCACCTTCTCCGGTTCAGGCTCATCTCCGTATTGGAAAAGACTGCCCTCCAGCCCCCTTACCAGGCGGACGACAGCCTCCGTTTGCGCCTTCGGGTCCATGTGGGTCGTATCAAGGAGCACGGCATCGCCTGCGCGGACAAGGGGGGCGAGCGACCGGGACGAATCGCGTTCGTCGCGGCTCTTCAGTCTGTGCGCCTCTTCCTCGATCTTCGCCGCGTCCGGGGGTTCGCCCCGCTGGAGCAGACGGCGCCGGGCGCGCTCCCGCGGGTGCGCGTCGAGGTAGATCTTCGCCACCGCGTCCGGGAAGACCACGGTGCCCATGTCGCGGCCTTCCGCCACGAGCCCGGGCCCCTCGGCGGTCGCGCGCTGCAGCTCCAGCAAGTGTTCGCGTACGGCCGCGAGCGCCGAGACGGTGGACACCACGCTGTTGACGCGCGCCGCCCTCAGTGCCTTCTCGGGCACCCGGGAGCCCCGCATCCGCACCGCCATGGCGCGGCCGTCCCACTCGATCGCGACGTCCAGCGCTTCCAGATCCGCCGGCGTCACCGCGCCCGCGGCAATGGAGGGGTCCCGATCGAGGAGTCCCAGCGTGACGGCCCTGTAGAGCGCTCCCGAATCCAGATGCCGGTACCCGAGTTGGCCTGCCACGGCCGCAGCGGTCGTGGACTTCCCCGATCCGGCCGAGCCGTCGATCGCCACTACCGTGCACCCGGCCGACCCCGCCGCCGAAACCCCGGGCTCCCGCGCGGGCTGCGGGGGCCGCCGTGTCCCGTGGCTCATCGCCTCCCACCACGTCCGTACCCGGGCGAGAAGATCCCAGAAGCCGGGAAAGCTCACGCTGGCCGTGCCCGGATCGTCGATCTGGATGTCGCAGCCGGCCGTGGCGCCGAGGACCCCGAATGCCATTGCGATACGATGGTCGTGAAAGCTCTCGACGACACCCGCCAGGGGCGCATCGGTCCCCTCGATCTCAAGACCGTCGCCAAGCTCCTCCGCGCGGACGCCGATCCGGCGCAGGTTGGTCGCGAGCGCCGCGATCCGATCCGACTCCTTCACTCGGAGCTCACCGGCGCCCGTGATGCGCGAGGTGCCCTCGGCACGTGCCGCCAGGACGGCGAGGATCGGCACCTCGTCGATCATCCCGGGGATTTCGTCCTCGCCCACCGCCACCGCGCGAAGTGCCCCCGAGTCCCCCGTGACAACCAGGTCCCCGACCGCCTCGCCGCCGGTGGTGCGGCGGCCCTGGATGCGGACGCCGGCCCCCATCCGGTCGAGCGCGGGCAGCAGTCCCGTCCGCGTCGGGTTGACGCCCACCGCCTCCACGGCAAGGAGGTCGCCGCACCCCGCCAGGGCCGCCCACGCCAGAAGGAACGCGGCCGACGAGAAATCGCCGGGAACGTGCATCTGCAACGGTGACAGGCGAGGCGGGGGCTCCGGCACCCTGATCGTCCATCCTTCCGCCGCCGCCCCTTCCATCACCTCCACGCCCATCCCCTCGAGCATTCGTTCACTGTGGTCGCGCGAGCGTCGCGGCTCCAGGACCTCCACGCCCACGCCGGCCCCCACCGCGGCGAAAAGGATCGCGCTCTTGACCTGTGCGCTCGCCACCCGCCCTTCGTGACGGATCCCGTCCAGGCGCCCGCCCGTAATCCGGAAGGGCACGACCCCGGGGCGTTCCAGGTACTGGACCGACGCGCCCATTTGCCGCAGCGGGCCCGTGATTCGGTCCATCGGCCGACGCGACAGCGATTCGTCGCCGGTGAGGACCGCCGTGAGCGGCTGGGCCGCAAGTGCGCCGGCCAGAAGGCGCACGCCGGTGCCGCTGTTGCAGAGATCGAGAGTCCCTGTCGGACTCGTCCACGAGCGCAGCCCGCGGCCCGCGATGCGCACCACCTGCTCCTCGCCGGCGCCCAGACCGTCGATCTCCACCCCGAGCCTGGCCAGAGCGCGCCCGGTCGCCACCGGGTCCGCTCCCCGGAGGGCGCCCCCGATGCGGCTCCCGCCGTCGGCCATGGCGCCCAGAATGAGGGCGCGCTGGGTGATGGACTTGTCGCCTGGAACGCGGACGCTCAGTCCTGCGGGCCGCACCAGCGCCTCCCCTGCTCCAGCAGCTGCGCCACCCCTTCGACGTCACCCTGTTCCAACATCCCGCGGATTGCGCGAATACGCTCTTCGAGCGCGGCCAGTGCCCCGGCGTCAGCCGCGGCGGCGGCCCGGAGCAACGGCGTCCACATCCGGGCACCCGACCCCGCGATTCGCGTTGCGTCCCGTCCGCCGGGGCCAAGCGCCGCACGGGCGATCCCGGCGTCTGCGAGGGTCGTGGCGAGCGCGCTGGCCACGAGTTGCGGAAGGTGGCTCGCCCAGGTCATCACGCGATCGTGGTCCTCTGCGCCCACGACTCGCGGGCGGGCGCCCAGGACCTCCCAGAATGCGCACGCCCGCCGCACCGCATCGGCAGCGGTGCTCGCCGGCCCCGGACCGCGGTCCGCATCCGCCGGGGCACAGGGACTGATCCAGACGTCGGCTCCCTGGAAGAGATCGGCGCGGGCTGCCGCGTAGCCGGAGCGCTCCGACCCGGCCATCGGGTGCGCACCGACGAACGTGCCGGCCGCCACCGCGCCGTGGGCCGCCGCGGCCTCGATCACCGGCGCCTTGAGGCTGGCCACATCGGTCGTCAGCGCGGCCGTGCTCCACTCCGGGGCGGTCTTCCCGACCAGCTCGACGGTTGTGTCGAGTGGTGTGGCGAAGACGACAACGCCGCCGGCGAGCCGACACCGGTCCAGCGAGCGTACGAGCCGCACGCCGTCACGCGCCGCGAGTACGGCGCTGTCGGGATCGGGCTCGATACCGTAGACCGGCACCTCGGGAAGCCGGTGGCGAAGACACTTCGCGACCGATCCCCCCATGACGCCCAGGCCGACCACGGTCACGGCGCCCGAAAGCTCCGGAGGCATCGTGGACACCCCGGCTTCACCCATCGTAGCCGAGCTCCACCTCCAGGCCGTCGTACGCTACCGTGGCCTGGGGAAACACTTCGCGCGCCTGGTCCCGCAACCGCTCCGGAGACTCCGAGTACCGGGCGGAAATGTGGGTCAGCACCAGTCGCCGCACCCGCGCCCTCGCGGCCACCTCCGCAGCCTCCAGCGCGGTGGAGTGCCGCGTTTCCCGCGCGCGCACCGCTTCGTCCGATCCGAACGTGGTCTCGTGGATCAGGAGGTCCGCCCTCAACGCGGCCCGGACGGTGGCGCGACTCGGCCTCGTGTCGCCCGTGTATACCACGGTGCGGCCGGGACGGGACGGACCCACCACGTCGTCCGGCGAAATGGTCCGATCCCCGACCTCGATGGTCTCCCCACGGTGCAGCCTGCCGAAGAGGGGCCCTTCGGGGACGCCCAGCCGACGGGCGGCCTCCACATCGAACCGGCCGAGGCGCGCCTCCTCGATCAGTGCGTATCCGAGCGCGGGGATCCCGTGTTCGGCGCGAAACGCGTGCACGGCCCAATCGTCGAAGTCGACGCGGTCGCCGGGCTTGAGACTCCTGACTTCGATCGGAAACGGCAGCCTCTCCACACCCAGCCGCGCGGCCGCGTCCAGCGTGGCGACGGCCCCGGCCGGACCGTAGATGCGCATGCGCTCCTCCCTGCCCTGCAGGCCCATTGTCCTGAGCAGACCCGGAAGACCCAGAAAATGGTCGGCGTGGGCGTGGGTGATGAAGATGTGCGAGAACGAGAAACCCGTGCCGAAGCGCATGATCTGACGCTGGGTTCCCTCGCCGCAGTCCCAGAGGATGGAACGGCCCTCCCGCTGGATCGCGATGGCCGACACACTCCGCCGGACGGTCGGTCGCGCGGCGGCAGTCCCCAGGAAACGGACTCGAATCATCTGGTCGCTCGGCGATTGGTAGGCGTGAGCGCGCGTTGGCGGACAACCCGAAGCAACACCCGGGCCGGGCACCGGCACAGCAGCAGCGGTAAAGATAACCGCCCGCCCCATCCGTCGTTTGCCCACCCCCTGCGGGGCGCTTATCGTAGTCTGTTGAGGTGTCGTGTCCGGTACACGGACCCGATAGCGAGCATGTCGCCCCCGCCCGCCACGGAGCACCGCGGGCAGTCAAGACAAGACGCGGAGGAATCCTGATGAAGGCCAGCGCAACGAAGAAACCGAACAAGCGGCCCGCCCCGAGCAGAAGGGACTTCCTTGGATCGGCCGCGGCGGCCCTCGGAGCTTCGCAGTTGCCGGCGTTCAATTCCCGCGCCACCCACATCGCACGCGAACTCGCCCGACACCCGGGGTCCGCGGCCGAAATCGCCGACGACGAGAGCTACTGGTCGGAAGTGGCCCGGGCCTTCACGGTGGACAGGACGCTGGTGAATCTCAACAACGGCGGTGTAAGCCCGTCGCCCACCTTCGTCCAGGACGCGATGAAGCGGCATCTCGACTACTCGAACGAGGCCCCCACCTACACGATGTGGCAGATCCTCGGGCCGCAGCGGGAAGGGGTCCGGGCCCGGATGGCGCGCGAGTGGGGGGTCGACGCGGAGGAGATCGCGTTCACGCGCAACGCGTCCGAGGGACTGCAGACCTGCCAGTTCGGCTATGACCTGGAACCGGGCGACGAGGTGCTAACCACGACGCAGGACTACGGACGCATGCTCACAACGTTCCGGCAGCGGGAACGGCGCGAAGGCATCGTCATGCGGCAGATCAAGGTGCCCGTTCCGGCCGAAGACCCGGCCGAGGTCGTGCGCCGCTTCGAGGAGGGCATCACTCCGCGCACCCGGCTGATCCTCATGTGTCACATGATCAACCTGACGGGTCAGATCCTGCCGGTGCGCGACATCGTGACGATGGCGCGGGGCCACGGCATTCCCGTGATCGTCGACGGCGCCCACGCGATGGCGCACTTTCCGTTCAAGCTGCGCGACCTGGAGTGCGACAACTATTCGACAAGTCTCCACAAGTGGCTGTTCGCTCCGCACGGGACCGGCCTGCTGTATGTGCGGCGCGACGAGATTGCCAACATCTGGCCGCTGATGGCGGCACCCGACCGCATGGACGGCGACATCCGCAAGTACGAGGAGATCGGGACGCATCCCGCCGCCAATTACCTGGCCATCGGCGAGGCCCTGACCTTCCACCAGGGGATCGGAGCCGAGCGGAAGGCGGCGCGCCTTACCTATCTGCGCGACTACTGGGCGAACCGCCTCCTCGAGAACGATCGCGTGACCCTCAACACGAGCCAGAAGCCCGGATTCGCGTGCGGAATCGCGAACGTGCACGTCGAGGGCCTGGACACCGGAGCCCTGAGCCGGTGGCTTTGGAGCGAACACCGCATCATCAACGTCCCGATCGGTCACGAGGAGTGCACCGGGTTGCGGATCTCGCCAAGCGTGTACACGACGCTCGAGGAGCTCGACCGGTTCAGCGAGGCCATGGAGTCGGCAATCGAGCACGGGTTGCCGGAGGCCTGACGTGCGTTCGCGAGCCCTGGTCGCGGGCGCCCTGCTGGCGTTGCCCGCGGTCGCGGCCGCGTCCCGGCCGGCGTCCGCGCAGGACGGCCCGACGGACCTCGACGCGCTGGTGGGATGGCCCTTCCCCACCGCGTTGACCGCGGCCCCGGCGGCCCCCGTCGTCGCCTGGGTGCGCAACGAGCGCGGGGCGCGCAACGTCTGGACGGCGGCCGCACCGCAGTGGAGCGGGCGCCGTCTGACCTCCTTTGCGCGTGACGACGGCCAGGAGATCGCGGAAGTCGCGGTGGCCGCAACCGGTTCGCTGGTCGCGTTCGTGCGGGGAGGCGCCCCGAACCGCGCCGGGGAGATCCCCAATCCCGAGAGCGACCCCTCCGGAGCGGACCGGGAGATCTGGGTGGCGGGCACCGACGGCGGCGTTGTGCACAGGCTGGGACCAGGTCACTCGCCCCTCCTCTCACCGGACGCTGCATGGGTCATCTACATCGACCGCGGCGTGATCCGGCGCAGACCCGCGGACGACCCCACCACCGCCCCCGAGCCCCTGGTCACCGGACGCGGCAGCCCGGCCGAACTGCGTCTCTCACCCGATGGCACCCGCCTGGCGTGGACGAGCCGACGTGGAGATCACGCCTTCATCGGCGTACTCGATCTTGCGAGTCGAACCCTTCGGTACCTGGATCCGTCGCTCGATCTGGACGGAAGCCCGGCGTGGTCGCCGGACGGACGCGAGATCGCGTTTCTGCGCACCCCCAACCGACGCGACCGCCTGCCGTTCTTCGCCGTGCGGGAGTCGATCCCCTGGAGCATCCGGGTCGTCCGGCTCGAGACAGGAGCCGCGCGCACGGTGTTCACCGCCCGCGAGGGACCCGGGAGCGTTTTCCGTGCCATCTCGGGGCCCAACAACATCTTCTGGGGCGCCCACGACCGCATCGCGTTTCCGTGGGAAGAAAACGGCTTCACGAACCTCTATTCGGTCGATGCCCGGGAGGGCGGCGAGCCCCGGCCCATCGCCACCGGCGAATTCGAGGTGCAGTACGTGGCCCCCGCCCCGGGCGGGGAAGCGCTCGTCTTCTCGTCCAACGAGGGAGACATCGATCGCCAGCATCTCTGGTGGGGACCGCTGGACGGCAGCGGCGCACGTCTGTTGACGCCGGGTGCGGGCATCGAATGGCAGCCGGCCCCCACGACGGACGGATCGGTGGTCTTTCTCGCTTCCGCGGGGACCGTTCCCGCCCACGCGGAGGTGCTCTCCGGAGACGAGCGCCGCTGGCTTGCGCCCCGGGCGATGGACGGAATCCCCGCCGGCCTCGCCGACCCGCGCCAGGTCGTCTTCCCCGCCACCGACGGTCTGCCCATCCACGGCCAACTCTTCCTTCCCGCCGGTGAACCCCCGTCGGGCGGCTGGCCCGGCGTCCTCTTCCTCCACGGCGGTTCCCGCCGACAGATGCTGCTGGGGTTCCACCACCGCGGCTACTACCACAATACCTATTCCTTCAACCAGCACCTCGCCGCGAACGGCTACGCGGTCCTGTCGGTCAACTATCGCAGCGGCATCGGGTACGGCATGGAGTTTCGCGAGGCGCTGCATTACGGCGCGGACGGCGCGTCCGAGGTCAACGACGTCCTGGGCGCGGGCGCGTACCTCGCGTCGAGGGACGATGTGGACGGCGACCGGATCGGCCTCTGGGGCGGCTCCTACGGCGGCTACCTGACCGCCCACGGACTCGCGCGCGCGTCCGGGTTGTTCAAGGCCGGCGTGGACATCCACGGCGTTCACGACTGGAACAAGGCGATCCGCAATTTCGTACCTTCCTATGAACCCGCCGCCAGGCCCGAGGTAGCGCGCCGCGCATTCGAGTCCTCGCCCCTGGCCCTTGTCGAACGATGGACTTCTCCGGTGCTGCTCATCCACGGCGACGACGACCGCAACGTTCCCTTCGCGGAATCGGTCGAACTGGCGGAAGTGCTGCGCGGCAACGGAGTGCACGTGGAACACCTGGTCTTCCCCGACGAAGTGCACGGTTTCCTGCTGCACCGTAACTGGATGGCCGCTTTTCGGGCCGCCGAAGACTTCTTCGGCCGTTTCCTCAAGGCACGCTGACGACATGCACACGAGGGTCCCGGTCGCGACGCCCGTGCGGCTCCTGACCATCGGGGCGTGGTGCGTCCTGTCGGTGGCCGCGGTTCCCGTTCCGGGGATCGCAGGAGCGGCGTGGGCACAGGACACGCTGCCCGACCCGCCACCCTCCTTCACCTTTCGGGGCGAGGTGCGCGACTACGTGACCGAGTTCCCGATACCCGGTGCATCCGTACAGATCGCGGAACTCAAGCGCGCGGTCTTGACCGATCGCGTCGGCCGCTTCGATTTCCCCGACCTGGTCCCCGGCCGCTACACGTTCGTCACCTCCGGCCTTGGGTACGAGACGAACCGGGAACGTTCGGCCATCGGCGTGAACGCCTTCATGGTGGTGCGCCTCAACCCCATGGCAATCGCCCTCGAGGGGATAGAGGTCACCGTGGAACGTCTCGTCCGCGAGCTGGAGGTTCGCCGCCTCAGCACGCCGATCGCTTCGGAGACGTTCGAGGCCGAGGCCATGCAACGGACCATGGAGGTCGACGTGGCAGCGTTCGTGGACACGCGGACCAGCCTCACGGTCTACCGCGATCAGATGGATCGATTTCAGGTCCGCCTCCGCGGACGGCCGCAGCCCCTGAGGGTATGCCTTGACGAGGTGGCTGTCGCCAGCGGGTTCCTGGGCAACGTCCAACCCGGCGAACTCGGTCTCCTCGAGGTCTACGAGGGCATGGGCATGATCCGCATGTACACGAAGGACTTCCTGTCCCGGGCGGCAACGGAGGGATTCTCGCCCGCCCCCATACCGCTTTTCGGAAAGGGATGCTAGTATCGGGCCCAGAGACGTCGCGGCAATCGAGCACCTCCGGGACACGACACCAGCCATGGAAGATTACGGTTCAGGGAACACCGCCCCGCATCGCGCCAGTGTGCGTGGACGACACCAGCCGTTCGGTCCGCGTCCGTGGGTTGCCGTTGCGCTGCTGGCCTGCGTCGCGGGCTCGGGCGCGTGCGCGTCGGCACCGTCGGCCGCCGAGTCGGCATCCCGTCTCGAGGCGCTCGCGCCGTTCGCCGGCAGCTGGAGCCACGACGAAGCGGCCACGGCAGAAGCGGCCAGGACGACCGGAGGAGGCTCCGGGGAAGGCCTTGCGCAGCGCGCCTCGGACATAGGGATGACCGAGCTGCGCGACCGGAGCGAGACCGGCAACACCGTCGACGGCACCCCCGCGGGACTGCGCCAGACCATGGTGATGCTGGGCGTGACTCCGAGGACGCTCACCTTTGGGGTCCTGGAGGACGCTTTGTCGGTGGGCTACGAGGGAGACGCCCCCCTGGCTCTGTCCGTGGGTGGCGGCTGGGCGGACGCCACCGCTCCCCAGGGATCGATCGAAGCCCGTCTCCGCTGGGACGGAATGCGGTTCGCGGTGGAACGGCGGATTTCGGGCGGAGGAACCATCCGCGACAATTTCTCCATCCTCGAGAGCGGACACCTGCTCCTGACCCGCGAAATCGTGTGGCGCCGGCCGCAGCCGGTGGGGCTGATCGTCTTTCGGCGGTAGGCTACGCGAGCGCCTTCGCGAAGTCCTTTCCGGTCGGCGCCTGAAACGCCCTGAGTCCGAATTCCGGCAGAATCGAAATGAGGTGGTCGAAAACGTCGGCCTGGAATCCTTCGTAGTTGGCCCACGCGGTGTCGTTCGAGAAGCAGTACATCTCGATTGGGACCCCCTGCGGGCCCGGTTCCAGCTGGCGCACCAGCAGGGTCATCTCCTTGTGCGTCTGCGGGTGTGTCTCCAGGTAGCGCTGCACGTAGGCGCGGAAGGTTCCCAGGTTTGTGAGGCGCCGGATTTCGGGAACAACCGAGGGGTCGCCGCTTGCCACCTTGGCAGCGTTGTAGCGATCGATCTCCACCCGCCGCTCGCGCATGTAGTCCCTCAGCAGCTCTCTCCGCGAGAGCTCCCCGATCTCCTCGTCCGACAGGAAACGCACCGACCCCATGTCGATCCGCAGCGACCTCTTGATCCGCCGGCCTCCGGATTCGGACATCCCGCGCCAGTTCTTGAACGACTCGGTGATGAACCTGTGGGTCGGGATCGTCGAGATCGTCTTGTCCCAGTTCTGAACCTTGACGGTGTGGAGCGCGATGTCGATCACCTCCCCGTCGCAGTTCGCCTGCGGAACCGACACCCAGTCGCCGATCCGGATCATGTCGTTGGAGGCCATCTGGACGCTTGCCACGAGTGACAGGATCGTATCCCGGAAGACGAGCATGAGCACCGCGGCCAGGGCGCCGAGCCCCGACAGGAAGAACAGGGGGGAGAGACCGGCCAGGACGGCCACGATGACGACGCCGGCCGCGAGATGGGCCACGAGGCTCACAACCTGCAGGTAGCCCTTGATGGGCCTCGACTTCGCCTCGGCGTAGGTCTCGCTGTAGATGTCGTTGGTGGCGTCGAGGAACCCCTTGAAGGCCCTCACCACGGCCAGTACCAGGTACGCGGCAGCCAGCCGGCGCGCAAAGGTCCACAGGATCGCCGACACCGCGCCCGGATCCGCCTCCAACGAAGCCGGCGTCACGCCCAGTGCGGAACCGATCCCCAGGTAGACGACCACCGCGGGGACGACATGGGCGAGACGGCGGAAGACTTTGCGTTCGACGATGTGGTCGTCCCAGGTCGAACGCGTCCGCGAGGTCGCACCGCGGATCGCCCGGTGCAGGAGGCGCGAGGTCAGCCAGTACGAGAGCCAGGCCGCGACGCCCAGGGCGCCCGGCAACAGGAGCAGCGCGGGCCAGTCGGGTGGGAGGGAGGGGATCATGTTCGTCCTATCTCGATTCGCCCAGTTCCGCGGCCAGCAGATCCAGAGCCAGCCGCGTCAAACGCACCAGGTGCGGGTGGGCGCGGTTTCCGTTGGTCAGGAGTGCGACACCGAACCCCCGGGTCCGGTTCCCCGATGCGAACGCGGTGTACCCCGGCACGCTTCCCGAATGCGCGAAGAAGCGTTCGCCGTCGCGGGTCGAGATCCACCAGGTCAGGCCATAGCCCGGGTTCTCGTATCCCCAGCCGCCTCCCATGGGCGTTCCGGCAAACTGCTCGTACTGGAGCGAGTGCATCTCGTCCAGGGTGGCCGTCCGAAGCAACCGCTCGTCCCCCCACATGCCGTCGCCAAGGTTGAAGCGGACCCAGGCCGCCTGATCATGCACCGTTCCGTACACGATTCCCGCCGGCCACACGTTCGCCGTCAGGCGTTGGGTGGGGGCGTTGCGCCCCGAGTCCTCGTCGGGCACGTAGGGCACCGCGAGCCGCTCGGCCATCTCCGGGGACGGGTTGAAGGCCGTCGAGGTCATCCCCAGCACCCCCCAGACACTGTCGCGAACGTACTGCTTGTACGGCACGCCCGAGAACCTCTCCACCAGGTGCCCCACCAGCGAGTAGGCCATGTTCGAGTACACGACGCCTTCAAGCGGCGGCGTGTCCACGCGCAGGGAATCGCCCAGATAGGCATCCAGGGAAAGCGGCGCGGAGTCGCCCCAGAGCGCGTGCGGTCCGAAGTCCACGGGCATTCCCGAGGTGTGGGTGAGGAGATGGCGGAAGGTGACGGGGCGCTCGATGTCCTCGCCTCGGATGACGAGGCCGTCGAGGTGGTCGCTCACCGGGTCGTCGAGCGCGAACGCCCCTCGCTCCATCTGCTGCAGCAGCGCCACGGTCGACTGGGCCTTGAAGGTGGACCCGATCAGGTAGACGGTCTCGGTGGTGGCCGGCGTGCGCGCCCACAGGTTCGACTCGCCGTAGGCCCCGCTCCAGAGTTCGTCGCGGCGGTCGGTAAGGGCGATGGCCAGCGAGGGGATCTTCCCCTCCACCATTGCGCGCCGGATCTCGGGCTCGAGCTGCGCGACGACGCGGGCGACCGTGGCACGGGGTTCCGCGGCAGCGGCCCGGGAGGATTCCTGCGACGACACCGTGGCCGGCAGGACCGCCAGGGCGACGGCCGCCATCGAGACGACCGGGAGAGCCGCCACGGAAGTGAGGGGGTTATGGCGCGCCATCGGCGGACCTCCGTTGCCTGGGGTTCTCTTCCGGGATGCGGGCGGGAGTTGCCCGGACAGCCGTATCCGGGGACTCCGAACCGGCGTTGTATCTTAGTTCATGATCAAAATGGCACGCGACTCAAGCCGCCAGCCGCCCATTCTGCCCGACGAGATGCGGATCACGGTTCAGCCGGTCTATTCCCGGGGGCATTCGCGGCCGCCGCATCGACACGTATTCGTCTACTTCATCCGCATCGAGAACATCGGCAAGGAGGCGGCTCGCCTCTTCTGGCGCCACTGGCGGATTCACGACGCGGCCGCGGGGGATCAGGAGGTTGCGGGCGAGGGAGTCGTGGGAGAGTGCCCGAAGCTGGCCCCCGGTGACGTGCACGAATACAACAGCTTCTGCGTCCTCGAGGGCGGCAGCGGGTTCATGGAGGGGTACTACCACTTTCGCCGCGACGACGGCTCCGTCTTTCGCGCCCGCATCCCGCGGTTCCACCTCCGCGCACCACCAGGGGCGCCCCCAACCCGCCACGCCTGAAGCCCGGGTGGGTGCCGCTCCAACCGGCCCCCATCCTACCGGATCCGGCGATACACCGCGTGCGACACGCTCTCGGTCCCGTCCTCCGCCGTGCGGCGGTACTCGTTGTCGATGGTGTTCCCATCCTCGGACAGCACGTTGATGATCACCTGGTAGACCTCGCCGTCGCGGGCGTTGAGAATCCGGTTCGTGCGCTCGTCCACGACCTCGACCGCCGTCGTCGCGCCCTCCTGCCCCTCCACCGGCCGGAACTCGCCGTCGAAAAGGGTGGCGTAGCTCCATTCGGAGGTCTCCCCGTCGGCGTTGGTGGTCGCCACCGTGATGTTCATGCCGCCTTCACCCCAGGGCTCGTACGTCATGATGTTGCGGTACGGCTCGGGCCGATCCGACTCGAGTTGCCACGCGCCGAAGCGGGGATTGGCCGGGGCCTCGGCCGTCTCGTCCGTGGCGGCGTCCGCCGATGCGCCGCCTTCATCCGCGGGTGCGCACGCCAGGGCCGCGACGCTCGCAATCACGAAGGGAGCGGCGAGCAGCTTGCGATCAGTCATCCGAAAGCTCCTGTTGGAAGGTTGGGTCGTCCTGTCACTTCGCCCCGGCAAGGTAGGCCGCCGACCGTCGTTTCCGAAACCCGCATCGTCCCGCTTCCGTATTCCGAATAAGGGCGGGAACCCATCACCCCAGCAAGCAACCCATGCCTCGGACCCAACGTCGCCGTTCTCCATTGTGGCTCCCGCTGTCTGTCCCGGCCTCCCTGCTCCTGCTTGCCCCGCTGGCCCTCCCGGCTTCCCCCGTGCAGGCCCAGGACCGCATCTGGGGGCGTGTCTTCACGGAGGACGGCGGGACTCACACGGGCTTCGTCCGCTTTCGGGGCGTGGCGAGCTGGGAGGACTTCTTCATCGCCGGAAAGAACATCCCGGACGAGCACTACCAGGACTGGCTGGACGCGACCCGCGACGGCATGCCGCATCTCCGCATCGTGGAGCTCAAGGGCCACCGGATCTCGTGGGAGGAGACGCACCCGGATTTCGTGGAGTCCCCCGATGCCCGGATCCGCGTGGGGCATCTGGCGGCGCTCGTCCCGGATACCGTGGGCGACATCGAAGTCCTGACCCGCGCCGGCGCCCGGCTCGAACTGGCCGAGCCGCGCTGGCGCTGGCGGGACATTGTGGTTGAAGGGGAGGGCCGAAGCGACCTGCTGCACCTGCACGGGCGCGACGTGACCCGCATCGAGTTCGCCGCGGTCCCCGAGGGCGCCGTCCCTCGTGCGAACCGCCTCCATGGCACCGTGCAGGACCGGTCGGGCCGCTCGTTCACCGGATTCGTGGATGCCCGTGCCCTGAACCGCGGGGGGGACGTGCTGCTCGACTCGGGCATGCTGGACGATTTCGAGAATGAGGACCGCCGGTCCATCCGCCTGGACGACATTCGCTCGCTGGAGAGAACCTCGGCCGGGGTTGCCGCGACCCTGGTTTCCGGCGAGGTCCTGAACCTTGCAGACGAGGAAAGCGGGCCATTCGACCGTCCCCGGCCGTTTCGCATCTCCGATCCGGCTCTGGGCTCGGTCAGTGTCGAATGGAAGGCGTTCCGCTCGATCCGCTTCCACGAAACGGCGCGGCCGGCCGGCTACGGTACCTTCGACGGCGGACACCTCCTGCACGGCACGATCGTCACCCGCCAGGGCGAGGAGCTTGCCGGCCGGATCCGCTGGAACGCCCACGAGGAGTGGTCCTGGGAAAGCCTCAACGGCACCTCCGAGGACGTCGATTTCGCCATCGAGTTCGCCAACATCCGGCGGATCGAGCGGACAGGGGAAGATGGCGTGCGCGTGACGGTTCTCGACGGCCGCGCCTTCGAGCTGACGGGCTCCAGCGATGTCGGGCCGGATCACAAGGGCGTCTTCGTGTTCCCGCCGCAGGGTGGCGCAGCGGAAACGGCCGATTCGAACGCGGGCCCGGCGTGGCGGTACGTCGCCTGGGACGACTTTCGCGAGGCCCGCTTCCGCCACGGCGCAGCGGAGCGTCCCGGGTCATGAGGCGGATCGCGGAGTGCATCGCGCCGGGGCCGCCGATATGGGCCGCGCTCGTCGGGGCCGCGGTGTACGGCGCCACCCTTCCCGCCCCGGCAGCCGCCCAGACCGACATCGCGCCGGACACGTTCGAGGACCCGGTGGCCCGCCAGCTGTACACCGCGGCGCTCGCCAACTGGACCCGCCTGGACGAGTCCATACTGCGCTACACGGCGCGGATCGAACAGCGGATCGCGGCGGCCATACGCACCCCGCTCAAGGACCGCGTCATCTACCACAACGAGACCGCCGTGCGCGCCTTCTGGGACCAGGACCATGACGCCCTGATCCAGGTCCTGGGCACCCGTTCCCAGTACCCGGGACGGGAGATCGCGATGCGCGAGGGCGACATGGACTGGCTGCAGGATCTCCCCTTCGACAAGCCGTTCGAACCGGGCGGCGATCGTCTGTTCTTCGGGCTCACGGACGGGGACGAAGAGGTCTTCCAGCCGAGCAGCGACGACTTCTGGCTGGCACACCCCCTCGGGGCGGGCGCCGACTCGCTCTACCGCTTCCAGAGCGGGGACACCCTGACGCTGTCCTTTCCCGACGGGCGCCGCCTCGAGGCCATCGAGCTGGAGGTCCTGCCCCGCGAGGCGGACTCCCATCGCATCAGCGGAGCGCTCTGGATCGAGCCCGGCACCGGGGCCCTGGTTCGCGCGGTCTACCGGTTCAGCCGACGGTTCGACGCCATGAGGGACATCCCCGAACTCCAGCGCGAGGAAGATCGCGGGACCTTCAGGTACGTGCCGGGACTCTTCAAGCCGTGGACCTTCGACCTCACCCTTATGGCGGTGGATTACGCGTTGTGGGACTTCGAGGTGTGGCTGCCGCGAAGCATGCGAATGGAGGGGGAAGCGGGGGCAGGCATCATCAAGGTCCCGGTTACGATGGATCTCTCGTACCGAATCGAGTCGGTGAGCATGGCGGACGACGAGGTGGAGGCGGAGCCCGATGCGGAGGCGGAGCAGCAGGGTGCCGCGGCGGCGTCCCGGACGGAACCCGCCGATCGCGCGCCTGCGGCCGCCGGATCGCTCCGGGAGGTCCATTTCAAGACCCGGGCCGAAGCCATGACCTTCATCGCCCGGCTCCTCTCGGACGACGACGGAATCGACTACGAGCTCATGTCCGATGCCGAAATGCCCGCGCGCGACCGCGAGTCGTTCCTGATCGTCCCGCGGGAACGCAGTCTCGTGGCTGCGAGCCCGCACCTGCCGCCCCCCATCTGGGAGAATGCGATCGGCTTCCCCTCGGACGACGAGATCGAGGGGTTCATGCAGAGCCTCGCCGACCTCCCGGCGGCGCCCGCGCAGGCGATCCCGTGGTCGTTCAACTGGGGCTGGGCGCGTCACGACCTGCTCCGCTACAACCGGATCGAGGGACCCGCCGTCGGGGGGCAGTTCGAAACGGATCTGTCCGGCCGACACGCACTTGGCGGGTCGGCGTTCTTCGGACTGGCCGATCTTCGTCCGAAGGTCAGGCTCGAAGCCCGGCGATCCACGGTGCACCGGCGTCTGACGCTGGGCGGGTTCCACGAGTTGCGTCCGACCGACCCGGCCGGGGGCTACCTGGGTTTCGGCAACTCATTCAGCGCCCTCCTCTTCGGCCGCGACGACGGCGAGTACTACCGCGCGGCCGGCGCGGACCTGACCTGGCGCCCGCCCGACGGGTCGCGCGACTCGTTCCTCTTCCGCGTGTACGGCGAACGCCAATCCGCCGTCGCGGCCGAGACCGACTTCGCCCTCTTCCGCGTCTTCGACGGCGAGTGGGGGTTCCGCCCCAACCTGGTGGCCGACGATGTGGAGGAAGCGGGTACGGAGTTGAGGGTGTCGCCGTGGTGGGGGAGTGACCCCGTCCGGGCCCAGTTGGGGCTCGAGCTGGAGGGGCGCGGAGCGATGTGGCGGCGCACGGGCGAGGAGGCCCGGTCGCAATACGGACAGGCCACGGCCACGCTTCGGGCCATCGTTCCCGTCCGCGGCAACGGCTGGCGGAGCTGGCGCCTTGGCGCGGAGGCGGCCGCGGGGACGACCTGGGGCGACGCTCCCGTACAGCGCCACTGGTTCCTCGGGGCGGCCGCCACCTTGCGCGGCTACCCGGCTTCCACGCTGTCCGGCAGCTCGTTCGTCCGCGCGCGCCTCGAACTTTCCCGCGCCTACGAGGGCGTCGGCGTGATCCTCTTCGGCGACGCCGGCTGGGCCGGACACCGCGACCTGTTCAATCGGGACGATCTCCTGTACGGGGTTGGAATGGGCGGCAGCGTTCTGGATGGGCTGATCCGCATGGACCTGTCCCAGGGCCTGAAGGGTCCTTACAAGGACTTCCGCATCGATCTCTACCTGGACGCGATTCTGTAGGCTTGACGCGGTTCCCTGCCCCGCGTAGTGAATGAAGGGACTCGCAACGCGCACCGGGGTGCTCCCTCGACGCGCAACACCCAACCAGGGAGATACCGCCATGCGATCCACGATGGCCCCTCGCGCGTTCACGGCGCTGGCCGGCATGGCCACCGGCGCGGCGCTGCTGGCGGGCGCCGGCAGCCTCACAGCGCAATCCGCCCCGGCATCGGACGTCGCCGAGCCCTTCAAGGTGGGCACCTTCGAGATCGAGGGAGAACCACGGGTGGGCGTCGTCCTGCGGGACGCGCTCATCGTGGACATCGGCGCGGCCAACCGACAACTCGAGCGCAACCCCGCGTACCCGAGCCTGCCGATGCCCGACGACATGCTGGACCTGATCGGCCGCTACGAGTACGGCGTCAGGCTCCGCCTCTACGAGATCGTGAACCACCTCTCCGCAAACGGCATGATCGACGGCGGCGCCCGCCCCGCGTTCGTTCACGACGTCGACGACGTGCGCACCCTCCCTCCGATCATCTACCCGGGCAAGATCCTCAATGCGGCCGTCAACTTCTACAGCCACGTGAACGAGACGGGCACGCCCGAGGAGCGCGCCGAAGCGCGTCGCCAGCGGCGCGAGAACCGGGGCGTCCCCTACCTCTTCCTGAAGCCGAGCCGGGGCGCGGTGATCGGGAACAGCGACGCGGTCGTGATTCCGCATGGCCGCGACCGAACGGACTGGGAGGTCGAGCTGGGGGCGGTGATCGGCCGGGCGGCGAAGTACGTCTCGGCGACGGAGGCCGAGGACTACGTCTTCGGCTACACGGTCACCCTCGACATTTCGGACCGGGGAGGCCGTCCTCCCGGCGGGAACCCGCTCACGTCGGACTGGTTCGTGGGCAAGGGCCACGACACCTTCGCGCCCATGGGCCCGTGGATCGTGCCGAAGGAGTTCTACGGCGACCCGATGGAGAACCTGCGCCAGACGCTGAGCGTCGGAGGCGAGCAGATGCAGGAGGCCCAGGCGGGCGACATGATCCACACGCTGTGGGAACTGATCGAGTACGGGTCGTCGATCATCACCCTCTTCCCCGGCGACGTGATCAACAACGGGACGTCGGGAGGCGTGGGGATGGGGACCGCGGTGCGCGGCGAACAGCGCTTCCTGCAGCCGGGCGACCTGATCGAGGCCAGCATCGACGGAATCGGGACGCTGGAGATCCCGGTCGTCGGCGAGGACGAGCCCGCGGGCGGGACAGGGGCGAGGCTGCCGCCGGTGAGGTCCTACCGGCGCCGCTGAGCCGAGGGTGCGCGGCCGGGCCACCCGCAGCGGGCGGTCGACGGGTCGCAAACGAGTGCCGGGGGCGGGACTCGAACCCGCATGGGATTGCTCCCGGGGGATTTTAAGTCCCCTGTGTATACCCGTTTCACCACCCCGGCGGGGGTCTGAAGATACCACGGAGGCGAGGTTCCGCGTCGCACGCCCGGCCGAGCGCGCCGCCCCAGGCCGCTACAGGATCGTCTTTCCCAGCGCGGACGCGACCAGCTCCACGGCGAGGTCGGCCGTGTGGTTGCGGTCGTCGAGTACGGGGTTGAGCTCGACGACCTCCATGCTGAGCAGACGGCCCGAGCGGGACGCCTTTTCGCAGACAAGGTGGCCCTCCCGGTACGTGAGTCCCCCCTGCACCGGCGTGCCGACGCCGGGAGCGACCCTCGGGTCGAGGGCGTCGAGGTCAAGGGAGAGGTGGAATCCGCCCGTCCCGTCGCCGGCACGCTCCAGCGCCTCGTCCATGCACGCGGCCGCGCCCCTTTCGTCGATCTCCGACATCGAAAACACCCGAACGCCCAGCTCCCCTATGAGCGCCCTCTCGCCGTCGTCCAGCTCGCGCGCCCCCAGGATACTGACGTTTTCCGGGGCCACGCTGGGGCCCGTTCCGACCAGGCGCGGGTCACCGTGCCCGAGCAGGACCGCCAGCGGCATCCCGTGGACGTTGCCGCTCGGCGTGGTCGCCGGCCGGTTCATGTCGGCGTGCGCGTCGACCCAGATGACCCCAATGCGCTCGTCGCGCTGCCGGCAGTGATCCGCCACCGCCGCCACCGAACCCATCGACAGCGAGTGGTCGCCGCCCAGCACCAGAGGCAGGCAGCCGCGCGCAAGCCCCGTCCCCACCAGTTCGCGCGTCCGGTCCACCACCTTTGCGATCTCCGCGAGGAAGCGCAGGCGCGTCTCGCCGGCGTCGGTGGTTTCAAGTCCCCCCGCGGTGATGGTGCCGAACTCGCAGACCCGGTGTCCGGCGGCCTCGATCGCCGCGGTGATTCCGGCGATACGCAGCGCCGAGGGACCCATGTCGACGCCACGGCGGCCCGCGCCCAGGTCCATGGAAACCGATATCAGCGCAACGTCGCGGCCGGCGGTCCCCCGCGTCACCAGAGCATGACACCCGTCGACAGCAGGAACTGGCTTGCCCCGGAGAGTCCCAGCTTCCCCTCGACGAATCCCGGTGAACCGGCCAGCGGGAACCTGAGGCCGCCGATGAGATTGAGGCCGACGCTGGTGTCGGAGTAGCGCCGGTACCAGGCGGCGCCCGCGGGCGTTGACCGGAAGTCGACGAAGGACTCCTCCCGGAACGAACTCACGATGTGGAACCCGGCGCCCACGTAGCCGACCAGGTCGGCCGCAAGCCGGGACACCGGAACGTTGAGGTTCCCTCCGAGTTCGAGCCAGCCGCATCCGGAGGCCCCGCGACAGTCCTGGAAGGAGTAGGTCGCCGTGGCGCTGCCGAAGATGTTCCGGAAGAAGTCGTGGTCGATGTCCATGTGATCCGAGAGATCCATCTCGGCGCGCGCGCCCAACCCGAAGTGGGAGTCGTCACCCAGCGAGACGAGGGGACCGAGCACCACGTCCGACTGGCCCGCCGCCGGTGCCGCAATGATCACGGCGCTCAGCGCCACCTTTACGCAACGAAACACTGGCAGGGAACGAAACACTGGATTCCTCCTGGTCGATGGGTCTGTATCCCGGGCCCGACGCTACCGGGCCGGTCTCGGAACACCGGCGGCCCGCCGGTTCAGTGCGAAGGGCTCCAGGGATTCCTACGAAGATTCCGCTCTCAGGTTCCTCATTGCAAGTCGGCGGTCGGCGTCGGCGTCCCCGGTTGGCCCCTGATAACCTCTGACACTAGAATGATTCTCCGCCGTAAGGGGTGGGATCGGCCTCGCATCCAGCCGGTGGCCCTCGAACCGGCGGGACAACCGGACTTTCTCATCCACATCGGAGTCGGCGCATGCGTTTGTTCCATCGCGGCCCATGGGCGGCCGCACTGCTGTTGCTCACACCCCTGGCCGCTCACGGTCAGGAGCCCGAAAAGGACCCCGACCGGGGTCTTCCCCTCGAGCCCGCCCGCTGGGCCCGGTTCACCACCAGCGAGGGGACCTGGATCTCGCTCGACGTGAGTCCCGACGGCCAGTCCATCGTCTTCGACATGCTCGGCGACCTGTACACGATGCCGATCACCGGCGGTGACGCCACGCGCCTCACCAGCGGTATGGGCTACGACATGCAGCCGCGCTTCAGCCCCGACGGCGAGCGCATCGTCTTCGTCTCCGACCGGAGCGGCGACCAGAACGTCTGGCTGATGCCTGCGGACGGGGGCGATCCCGCGCAGCTCAGCAAGGGGGTCGGAAGCGCGTTCCTGTCGCCCGAGTGGATGCCCGACGGGAAGTACATCGTGGTGTCGCGGGCCCGCCCGTTCCAGGGCCTGGAGAAGCTCTGGCTCTACCACGTGGACGGGGGCACGGGCATCGAGATGGTGGGGGGTCCCGGGGGACAGCGGATGATGGGCGCGGCGGTCGACGCCGAGGGGCGCTACGTCTGGTACGCCCAGCGGTCCGGCACCTGGCAGTACAACGCCATCTTCCCGCAGTTCCAGCTGTGGGTCTACGACCGCCGGTCGGGGACGCGCACGCCCATGACGAACCGGTACGGCTCCGCGTTCCGGCCCGCGCTGTCGCCCGACGGCACGATGCTGGCCTATGGAAGCCGCGACGACGCCGACACGGGGATCCGGCTGCGCGATCTCGCCTCGGGCATGGAGCGCTGGCTCGCCTACCCCGTCCAGCGGGACGATCAGGAATCGACCGCCACCATGGACGTGCTACCCGGGTATTCCTTCACCCCCGGCTCCGACGCGCTGGTTATGTCCTACGGCGGCCGGATCTGGCGCGTTCCCGTGGACGGGAGCGACCCGGCCGAAATCCCCTTCACCGTCGAGGCCGAGGTCGCGATCGGGCCCGAGGTGGAATTCGAGTACCCGATCGAGGACACGCCGACCTTCGCGGTCAAGCAGATCCGCTTTGCGCGGCCCTCTCCCGACGGGAGCAGGCTCGCCTTCACCGCTCTCGACCGCGTGTACGTCGCGGACATCCCGGACGGCACGCCGAGGCGGCTGACCGGCGACGAAGTGGGCGAGCACCGCCCGGTCTGGTCGCCGGACGGGCGCCATGTGGCGTACGTGACCTGGGACGACGACACCGGCGAGGGCCACATCCGGCGCGTGCCGGCCGACGGCGGCGCCGCGGTGACGCTCACGACGGCGCCCGCATACTATCGGGATCTGGTGTATTCGCCCGACGGCGAGCGCATCGTCGGCGTGCGGTCTGCGCGGCGGGACGTTCAGGAGGCGGTCGATCCCTTCTTCAACACCCCCGGCTCCGAGTTCATCTGGATCCCGGCGGACGGCGGCGAAGTGACGGTGATCGGCCCCACCGCGGGTCGCAGATCGCCACACTTCACCGACGATCCTGACCGAATCTACTACTACGGGACCGCCCGCGCGGACGCGATTCCGGGCTCGCCCACGCCTCCCGCGGTGACGACCGCGCTGTCCTCTGCGCGCTGGGACGACACGGACAGGAAACGCCACCTCCAGGTCACCGCTCGGGCCGACCTCTCGGCCGGTGGCGTGCCCATCGGCTACGAGCGCTCCGAGACCTCCGATCTCGTGATGCCGGCGGAGTTCGATGACCACGAGGAGCCGCGCGAGCTGATCCTGCGGCTCGGTGCCGGCTCGGTCGAGATGGCACCCCGGGGCGACCTCGCGATGGCCCAGATCGGGGACGACCTCTACGCGGTGACCGTCCCGGACCTGGGGGCGGCGCTTCCCGTGGTCGACGTCACCAAGCCCGACTCGGCCGCGGTCCCCGCCTGGAAGCTGAACGAACTGGGCGTCGAGTTCCCGGCCTGGGGCGCGGACGGCCGAACCGTGCACTGGTCGCTCGGCAACGCGCTGTTCACCTACGACCTGGACGCCGCAGCCGCCGATCCGGAGTACGAGCCCGCCGAGCAGCAGTTCGTGGTCACGGCGGATCGCGACATCCCGCAGGGCACGGTCGTGCTGCGAGGCGCGCGCGCGATCACCATGAACGGCGACGAGATCGTCGAGAACGCGGACATCGTCGTGACCGACAACCGGATCGTGTCGGTGTCGTCGGGACCGGGCGACGTGCCGGAAGGCGCAACCGTGGTCGACGTGGCCGGCAAGACGATCGTCCCCGGCTTCGTGGACACGCACGCGCACATGTGGAACCTGTGGGGCCTGCACTGGGCGCGCCCGTGGATCTACCAGGCGAACCTCGCCTACGGGGTGACCACGACCCGCGACCCCCAGACCGCCACAACGGACGTGCTCTCCTACGAGGACATGGTGCGCGCCGGGAAGATGGTCGGCCCCCGCGTCTACTCCACGGGGCCGGGCGTCTTCCAGTTCGACTTCATCAAGAGCTACGAGCACGCACTCGACGTGCTGACCAAGTACAGCCGCTACTACGACACCAAGACCTTCAAGATGTACATGTCCGGGAACCGCCGGCAGCGCCAGTGGCTGATCATGGCCGCGCACGAACTCGAGCTCATGCCCACCACTGAAGGAGGGCTGGACTACCGGCTCAACATGACCCACGCGATCGACGGCTATCCCGGGATCGAGCACTCGATGCCGATCATTCCGGCCTACGGCGATGTCGTCGAGCTCTTCGCGACGTCCGGGACGGTCAACTCGCCCACGCTCCTGGTCTCGTACGGCGGGCCGTGGGCGGAGAACTACTTCTACACCCGCGAGGACATCTTCGGGGACGAGAAGCTCACGCACTTCACGCCCAAGCGGGAGCTGGACACGAAGGCGCGGCGGCTCCAGACCACGGGCCCCGGACCGGGCGGCTGGTTCATGGAGGACGAATACGCGTTTCCGAAGCACTCGGCCTGGCTGGCCAGGCTGGTGGAGGGCGGCGGGAAGACGGGAGTCGGCAGCCACGGCCAGCTTCAGGGACTCGGATTCCACTGGGAGCTGTGGGCCCTGCAGAGCGGCGGCATGGACGAGCACGACGCGCTGCAGGCCGCGACGATCATGGGCGCCGAGGCGATTGGCCTGGGCCGCGACCTGGGGTCGATCGAGCCCGGCAAGCTGGCCGATCTGGTCATCCTCGACGCCAACCCTCTCGACAACATTCGCAACACCAACACGGTTGACCAGGTGATGATGAACGGAAGGCTCTACGACGGCGACACGCTCGACGAGGTGTGGCCCAGACAACGACCCGCACCGGACGAACCGTGGCGAAACACCGCGCCCAATGTCCGCGCCGGGATCCGGGGAGGTGACAAATGAGCCCCGTGTACGGCAGGACCCGGAACGCAATCGGGAGCGACGCGGCCCGCACAAGGGCCCCGGGCCGCAAGGCCTTCCGTTTCGCCGCGCCCGCGCTGGCCCTCGCGGCCATCGCGTTTGTGGTCGCCCCTCTCGCGGCGCAACCCCCCAGACCCGGCGGACCGCGCCAGAACCCGTTGCCGCTGCGCAGCGCGCGCACGGCCGAATTCACCGCCACCGAGGGTACGTGGATCTCGCTCGACGTCAGCCCCGACGGGCAGACGATCGTGTTCGACCTCCTCGGCGACCTCTACACCATGCCGATCACCGGCGGCAAGGCGTCGCCGCTCCTCACCGGGATGGCCTTCGAGGTGCAGCCCCGCTTCAGCCCCGACGGCGAGTCGGTGGCCTTCATATCCGACCGGAGCGGCGGCGACAACCTGTGGACCATGCGCCTCGACAGGACCGACACGACGCAGGTGTCGCGCGGCAACGGCAACCTCTTCCTGTCGCCCGAGTGGGCGCCGGACGGCGAGTTCATCGTGGTCAGCCGCTCGGGTGGCCTGGGCGGCGCGGCCAACCTCTACATGTACCACGCGGAGCGCTCGTCCCCCATCACGATTCCGGGGGCGTCCACGTCGCCGATCTTCGCGGCCCTCTTCGGGGGCATCAAGCGGGTCGGGGCCGCCTTCAGCCCCGACGGACGGCACATCTGGTACGCGCAGTCGTTCGGGGACTGGCAGTACAACGCCCGCCTCCCCCGCTACCAGGTGTACCGGTACGACCGCGAAACGGGCACCGCCGCGGTCATGACCAGCAGGTACGGCTCAGGGATGCGTCCGGCGATCTCGCCCGATGGCGAGTGGCTGGTCTACGCAACCCGCTACAACGCCGACACGGGGCTCAGGAAACGCAACCTCGCGACCGGCGACGAGGAGTGGCTGGCGTATCCCGTCCAGCGCGACGAGCAGGAATCGCGCGCTCCCGTGGACGTGCATCCGGGCTACGCGTTCCTTCCCGACGGCTCCGCGATCGTCCTATCGTACGGCGGCAGGATCTGGAACGTCCCGATGGACGGAAGCGAGCCCACGGAGATCCCGTTCGAGGTGGACGTGGAACTGAGCATCGGGCCCTCGGTGAAGTTCGACTACCAGATCGACACGACCGCAATGGTCACCGCCAGCCAGATTCGCAGTCCGGTCGTGTCGCCCGATGGCGAACGCGTCGTGTTCACGGCGTTCGACCGGCTCTGGGTGCGTGACCTGCCCGAGGGCGAGGCGACGCGGCTGACCGATACGGACGTCGGCGAATACCACGCCCAGTGGTCGCCGGACGGCACCGCGATCACCTACGTGACGTGGGACGACGCCGACGGCGGCCACATCATGAGGGTGCCCGCGGCGGGCGGCCCACCCACGCAACTCACCAGCACCGCGGCCATGTACTACAACGTGGCCTGGTCGCCCGACGGCGAACGCATCGTGGCCTCGCGCGGGGCCGCGCGCGACCTGATGGAAGCGTCGGGGCTGTTCTTCGGCCCGATGGGCGCCGAATTCGTGTGGGTCCCGGCCAATGCCGCCGCACCCGCGGAAGCGACGGTGATCTCGCCCACGGGCGCGCGCGACGTTGCCCACTTCGCCGCCGACGATTCCGACCGCATCTACGCCTACAGCCCGGTCGAGGGTCTGGTCTCGTTCCGCTGGGACGGCACCGATATCGAGCGCCACCTGGTGGTGCGCGGACGCCAGGGGATCGCGGGGAACGCAAGTCCGCACCCCGACGAGTGGGAGTACCTGCCAAGGCGGGTCTACCCCTGGCGCAAGGCCCCCGACCCGACCGATCCCGGTCCGCCGACCGAGCCGGGCTTCGCGCAGCCCGCCGGCCTGATCATGCTTTCGCCGGAGGGCGACCGCGCCTTCGTGCAATTCGGCAACGACATCTACATCGTCGAGCTGGCCGAGGTGGGAGCCGCGCCGCCCAACATCCTGCTCACCAACCTGGGGGCCTCGCCGGTTCCCGTGCGCAAGCTGACCGATGTCGGAGGCGAGTTCCCCTCGTGGGCTCCCGACGGCTCGGCGCTGCACTGGGCGATGGGCAACGTGCTCTTCACCTACGACCTCGACCACGTGGAGGCGGAGGAGGCGGAGGAAGAGGAGACTGCACACGAGCGGGCGCTGATCCGCGCACGCGCCATGGCCATTTCGGACACGCTGAGCGATAAGCGGGCCGAAGCCGACAGTCTCAGGAGCGCGGACGAGGAGGTGCCCGATGAGCTGGAGGACGAGATCACGCGCCTGCAGGCCGACTCGGTGCAGGTCGTGGCCGATTCGCTGATGGCGCGCGCCGACTCGATCCGCGGGGCCGCGGAGGAGGTGGCCGCCAAGGCCAGCGCGGTCCGCGACGGCGACAAGGAGATCCTGGCCGACACGACCGACACCTACGAGGCGCACGAGCGCAAGATCGAGGTCCAGCTGCCGCGCGACATCCCGCGCGGAGTGGTGGCACTGACCGGCGGCCGCATCATCACGATGGCGGATATGCCGGACGACACGACCGGCGCGCCCCACGTGATCGAGAACGGGGTGGTGCTCGTCACCGACAACCGGATCGTCGAGGTCGGCGTCGCCGATTCGGTCGAGATACCGGACAGCGCCCAGGTGATCGACGTGGCGGGCAAGACGCTCGTCCCCGGCTACATCGACACGCACTACCACTCCATGTGGCTCGTGCCGGAGATCCACCCGCAGGAGGTTTGGCAATATTTGGCAACGCTCTCCTACGGGGTCACCACAACACGCGACCCGCAGACCGCCTTCACCGACATCCTCAGCTACACCGACCGGGTCCTGACGGGCGGCATGACCGGCCCGCGGGTCTACTCCACCGGCCCCGGCGTCTTCAACGGAGAGAACATCCGAAACGCGGATCACGCGAAGAGCATCCTGAGGCGGTACGCAGAGTACTACGACACCAAGACGCTCAAGATGTACATGAGCGGCAACCGCCAGCAGCGTCAGTGGATCATCCAGGCGGCGCGCGAGCTCGAGCTGATGCCCACCACCGAGGGCGGGCTCGACTACAAGATCGACATGACGCACGCGATCGACGGATACCCCGGGATCGAGCACAACATCCCCATCGCGCCCATGTACTCCGACGTCGTGGAGCTCTTCAAGGAGTCGGAGACCACGAACACCCCCACCCTGCTGGTCTCCTACGGCGGCCCATTCGGCGAAAACTACTTCTACGCCACCGAGAACGCCCACGACGACCCGAAGCTGAACATGTTCGTGCCCGGGGACAACATCGACGCGCGGACGCGGCGGCGCGGCTCGGGATCCGGGGGCAGCCCCGGTCCGGTGGGCTGGTTCCTGGAAGAGGAGCACGTCTTCCCGCGCCACGGAGAGTTCGTGAAGAAGATGCTCGAGGACGATGGCCGCATGGCCGTTGGAAGCCACGGGCAGATCCAGGGCATCGGCTTCCACTGGGAATTGTGGGCCATGGCCGCGGGCGGCGCGGAGAACCACGACATGCTGCGCGCGGCCACGATCCTGGGCGCCGAGGCTATCGGCTTCGGCAAGCAGCTCGGCAGCATCGAGAAGGACAAGTTCGCCGACATCGTGATCCTGAACTCGAACCCGCTCGACGACCTGCGCAACACGGTCGACATCCGGTATGTGATGAAGGACGGCCGCCTCTACGACGGCATGACGCTCGACGAGGTGTATCCCGAGGAGCGCACGCTGGAGCGGAGGAGGCCCGCCGAGTCGGACCCGGGGAGCACCGCGGCCGGGATCAGGGGGAACTGAACGGCAAGGCAGCACCGGCCGGTGGCCCGCGTGCGTGGTTGCGCGGGCTGCCGGGCCGGGCTGGCTAATCGCGGCCTGTCAGCCCGGCAGGTGGTCGCATGCTCACAATCCGTTGCGGGTATTGAACTTGGGAGTCTGCTGGCGAACTTCCGCCTCAGCCTCCCCGTTCCGTTCTCTCCGCGGCCCCGAGATCCATCACCGTCAAAGCCGTTCTGCCGGGACGCTAAAGACCTTGCTCTTGCTCTTGAACCGCGCGGGACGAACCCAGACGCAAAGAGACCCAGCAACCGTCTCCTACAAGAGCGGCAACTCGACGCGGACCCTACATCACCCGTCCGAACCCGGCAGTTTCCGGCGCTCCGTGCTCTTCCCTTCTTCCTTTTCGGGAACGACTGTGGCGATCATGCCAGCCTCGACGACTCCCTCGCTCTTGATCACACGGGCTCTCGAGAACCGACTCTCGCTGCTAGTCACGCGCACAGAGGCCACGAACTCGCGTACACTGCCGAGTTCCTCCCCCGAAGTGGGGTCGACGAACGACTCGCCCTCGGAGTAGATCTCAAGGAGTTCTCCGCCAGCGAGGAGTCCGTCTCCGTAGTTCAGGATGATCTCGTCCTCGGTGACGGCCGCAACGCGAATGGGGTAGATCTCCTCGACGATGAGGAACGCAATTCCCATCGCCGCCGCACGCATCACGTCACCGAGCAGCTTCCCTTCGGTGTCCGACGAACGGACGAATGTCCCGGACCGTCCACCGAGGGAACCGCTTGCGGAGAACCCGCGGCCTCCTTCCTGCCCGGCGACGACGCTCTCGGCGATCCTGGTCAGTCCGTCCTCGGTATCGACGACGCGGATATCGACGGCCATCGTGGCCGTAGTCTTCGCGGTCCCAATGCCTCCGAACGACGCTCCTTCGGTGGTAAGACCATACTGGGTGATGGCTCCGGTAACGATGTAGTCCAGGCCGGTCAGGCTAAGCCGACCGGATCCAGCGGTGATCCCAGCTACGCTGAGCCCCTGCTCCTGGAGTACCGCCGCCATTCGGTGACGCTCGATTACGTCGAACTTCTGTGTCCGTACGAGTGCCGTGGTGAGCATGTCGACGAACGCGCGCGTGTCGTCACTGACCTGATTCCAGCCGTAGGCGCGGAAATTCTTGTTCTGGGTCGACTCCACCGCTCGGTACTCGATATCGACGATGCCGATTCGGACCCGATTGGTGGCTTGGGCGAGCGCCGGTGCGGGCGTCAAGGTGAGAACCAACGCCGCAAAAACCAGTTGGTACTTCATGGTGACCTCTTGGAGTCTGACTTGGGCCAAGCGGGACTCGCCGGACGCCTAACCTTCATCGTAACACTGCCCCCGGCCATGGAGCCACCCATGCCTCTAGGCTGGCCGGCAGAGGAGGTCGTAGGGCGTCTCAATCGGATGCTGTCCGGATGGGCAAACTGCTTCACACTCGGCCAGGTCAGTCCGGCCTACGCGGCTGTGGATGCGTACGCGGCCCTGCGGCTGCGACAGTGGTTCTGCCGGAAGCACAAGGTGAAATCAGGAAAATACGTGCGTTTTTCCCACCGATGGCTGTGGGAGGAATGCGGCCTCACGCGCCTTGCGCTGACGACACGACACCTTCCGTGGGCGAAGGCATGATCCCGACTGAGAGCCGGATGCGGGAGTTATGTTGCGGTCCCGGTTATGTTGCGGACAGGTCGTATCGTATTGCTGAACATGAGGATGCACCATATGGCCGCAACATAATACTCTGACGAACGCTCGTTGCCTATGATCCTGCCTCCACCCCCGCAGAGGAGGCACGATCATGTTCGAGGACCTGTTCATCGATCGCGGTGCGATCGCCCGCTATCGCGCCGCGCCGCTGCTGAGAGAGCGGCTGAGTTATCTGCGGCATCGTGTGCGGGAGGGGGCACGGCCGCTCACGCTACGCAGGATCGCGGCCACTCAGCTCACCCTGATTCGTTTTCTGGATCTGCGTGAGGGAGAGCGTGTCAGCGTGCCCCAGGTCGAGGCGGCGGCCGACCGCCGATCGAGTTGCTCGGCACAGCCGATAGAGCGTCAGGCTTTCGTCAGTCGAGCGGTGCAATGGCTGCGTTTTGCGGATCTGCTCGAAGAGCCTGCAGAGGCTGCTCCGCGGCGACGGCACGCCCACGTCAGCCCGCTTTCAGCTGGCCCCTCCGCTGTGTCCTAGGAGGCTGCGCCGCAGAAAACCGCAGCGGCTATCATTAGAGGTATCGAGGGCATAGCGAAAGGTTTGCGGCCAGCCGAGGGGGGTCAATGGGAACGACGTTCCGACCGTACCAGCCGGACCAGATTCTGATGCTGCCACCGGATCTTCGGGAGTGGGTGCCGGAGGGGCATCTGGCGCACCACGTGAGCGACCTGGTGGACGCGGCGGATCTGAGTGCGTTCTACGCGCCGTACGAAGGGGACGGGCGTCGCAACGCGCCGTACGATCCGCGGATGATGGTCAAGGTGCTGATCTACGCGTATGCGACGGGGACGTTTTCGTCGCGGAAGATGGCGAAGAGGCTGGAGGAGGATGTGGCGTTTCGGATGCTGGCTGCGGGGAACTTTCCGAAGCACCGGACGCTGTGCGAGTTCCGCAAGCGGCATCTTGAAGACTTCCGGGCGGTGTTCGTCCAGGTGGTGGTGCTCGCGCGGGCCTCGGGCCTGGTGGGGCTGGGCAGGGTATCGGTGGACGGGACGAAGGTTCGGGCGAACGCGAGCAAGCGCAAGGCGATGAGCTACGGCCGGATGGCGAAGGAGGAGTTGCGGCTGAAGGCGGAGATCGAGGCGCTGGTGGGGCGAGCCGAGGCGGTGGACGAAGCGGAGGACGAGCGGTTCGGCGAGGAGGCTCGCGGAGACGAGTTGCCGGACGAACTCAAGCGGCGCGAGGACCGGCTGGCGGCGATCCGGGAGGCGAAGGCGCGCCTGGAGGCTGAGCAGAGAGCGGCGGACGATGCGCGGGGCCGCAAGCCGGGGCAGAAGCGCAACCCGAAGGGTGGCAGTCCCTACAAGCGGGAGTACGGGGAGCCGGACGAGCGGGCGCAGAGCAACTTCACGGATCCGGAGAGCCGGATCATGAAGACTTCTTCGGAGGGGTTCCAGCAGAGCTACAACGCGCAGACGGCGGTGGAGGGGGAGAACCAGTTGGTGGTGGGCGCCGGGGTGACGAACAACGCGAGCGACCAGGGCCAGCTGATTCCGATGATCGATGGGGCGGAGGCGGTGTGCGGCGGGACGCCCGGCCAGGTGCTGGCGGACGCGGGATACGGCAACGAGCAGGACCTCCGGGAACTGGAGAAGCGGGGCGTTGACGGGTACGTGGCGCTGGGCCGGGAGGGCAAGGCGCCCGCCAGGATCGATCCGGAGAAGCATCCCGCAAGGGCGCGCATGGCCGACAAGCTGGCGACGGATGAGGGCCGAAGACGCTACGGGCGTCGCAAGTGGCAGGCGGAGGCGCCCATCGGATGGATCAAGGAGGCGATGGGCTTTCGGCGATTCAGCTTCCGGGGCCTCGAGAAGGTCCAGGCCGAGTGGACTCTCGTGTGTCTGGCGCTCAATGTGAAGCGGCTGCACACCCTTCAGGCAGCATGAGACCGTGATCGTTCACCACCGACGCCGGCCCCGGCGCTCTCGAAGACCCTCGCCACCCCAATTCACGGCCTGCGGCCTCCCTCAGCCCCTCAGCGGCGCGGATCCCCACCCCCTCGCTCCTCGAAGCAGTCTGCCCGCCGCCGATCCTCACGCCTCTCTTTCACATCCACTGCGCTTCTGCGGCGCACGCTCCTAGTTGCCGGCACCGTTCTCAACCGCATCCACAGTCCAATAGAGCGTCGAATCGGAGTGGGTCCGGACTTGGTGTACGCGCATTCCTTCGAACGTCCCGGAACGAACGATTTCCAGCTGCTCCTCCGGGTTGAGCCAGATGCAGCTTTCCCAACTCGCCGTGACCACTGACGCGAACTCCTCCAGCGCGTCGCGCGCCCACTCGAAGGCAGCATCCGTCTCCGCAATGGTCAACGAATCTTGCCACACAACCGAGTCCATATCGGCCAGCATCTCATCGGTTACCCCGTCGCCTGCCAGAGCCGCCGAGCGTTCCTCATCGGTCAGTGCAGCCCATATGCGAGCGGCCAGATTGGACTGGAGCCATTCCGCCACCTCCCAGGAAATCCACTGACCGGACACGTTCTCGAACCACGCTACCCTTTCGAGAGCTGTCGGGAGACCGAAACTCTCCGGCGAGGATTCGCAAGCAAGTGCGTAGTCTCCCGTCGCCCGTCCGGGCAGGGGGGCGGCGTCCCCGCAAGCGAACCCAGCCACCGCCGCCATGAGCAAGCCGAGCCGTACCGGTACTCCTGCTTTGCCGCCGATCATCTGGGGTATCCGCGGGTGCTCCTGCCGTTACTCACACGCAATCGAGTTGCGGCCGGATCCTCGACGTAGCCGCTCAAGTCGAACGCACGCCGCCCAAGGCTCCTGCTGAAATCCGCCACCCATCGACCCACCAGCAGATGGAGGCTGTGCCGCTCGCGTCGGATAAATGAGTAACCGACCTCTTCCTTGGTGGGTGGTCTCGTCGCAATGTCGGTGATCGCGTGCAACAGGGCGTAGGCGCTCTCTTCGAACTGTCCGAAATACGTTTCGCTGGTTCTGTCGAGGATCTGTTCGAGAGTCCGCCACGACTCGCGCCGGTCGTCCGGCATGCCTTTGGGTTTGTGGATCTCCAGCACGGACTGGATGATTGGCCGGAATCGGCCTATAGGGATGGTTGCGTGTCGTAGCGGCTTGAGGAAGCTCTCGAAACGACTCGCCGCCTTCTGGAACTTAGCTTCGTTGATCTCCTTTCTAATCCTGCGTTCCATGTCCCCGGTGTGGACGAGCGACACCCTGACGGACTCTTCGGCGATCACGCTGTTCATGCACTGGATGCGCGTGAAGCCGAAGTGGATCGAGAAGACGCGGCTGGTGTTGTTGCTGTTGGTGACGCGCAGGAAGGGATGGTAGTGATCCTGAACGGTTTCCGAAAAGGACCAGTCATGGGCTACGATGTCACCATCGTACCTGAGGTCGATTCGGCAGTGTCCCCCGCTGACCGGCGCTTCGATGTCGTCCACGTACCAGCCCGCTGGTGCGGTGTTCGGAAACGCGGCGGTGCAGCACGTCTTGGCCAGTTCCAGCGCCCTGCGGTTTTGCAGCAGACCGTATTGGCGGCCGACGACGGACAGTACCGCGCGGGTGTCCACATTGATGATGGCCTTCTTGCCGGCTATTCGGTCGAGGCGGCCCGGCTCCGTTTCGGCGAATACGTCCACCTCCTCGACCGGGAACATGATGGCGGCCAGTCCTTCCTCGGCGTTGTAGATCATGGCTTCCCTCTCTCGGTTCCTTCCTGGTCCGCCGTCGTCACTTCGCCTCCCCGCACCGTCTCAGCCAAACTACTGAGCCCGCTCAGCCGCTCGGTTCCGGCCAGCGCCTCGCGGTCCCTGTCGTAGTAGAGGAACCACGGCAACCCGGCTTTCGCGTAGTCCCGTGCCGTAGGCGGCCCGGTCGGCGGACGCTCGCCCGCGATGGCCATCCACTGCTGGGAATTGGCCATTGTCACGAAGCACCGGCTGCTGTGATCCTGATCCCATGCGTCAAGCCCGAATTCGTCCTCGTAGACCTCCTGGCTCATGCGACCGCCGGGGGCCAGTCCCATCTCCCGCGCATAGGCCACCACCTCTTCGCGGCAGACCCAGCCAGGTTCGACCAGATCCAGTTCCTTGTAGACCTCACTCCTCATCGGGTACACGGCGGTTTGCAGGCCACCGTGGAAGCCCTGTCCCGTCAACTGCTCTTCAACCGTGTGGCCATCGCCGAGGGGCATCGCCACGAACTGCCGGATCGTTCCCTTCGCAACGCAGTAGCCGTCCAGCCACGGCTGGCCGGGGACGACCACGTAGTTCTGCGGATCCCGGGTCAGCCCCTCTTGCCATGGCTCTCCGCTGATCGCGCAGACCTTCCCCGTGGCGATCTTGATTGCGCACGGGTAAGGTGAGCCCCATCGACCCTCGAACTTGATCCACGGCGCCTCCGCCTGATGAATGGGCATGATCACGCCTCCGCGCCGGACGCTTTCTCCCGGCAGACGATCCGCGAAGTCGTCGAGGTGCCGAAGCGGAAACCGTCCGAGCCCGGGCGGCAGAGGATAGGTCCGCTCGTCGTCCGGGATGCGCAGGGTTCGCTGGAATTCGATCCCGCATTCCGCAAACCGATGGACCTCGGGAAAGCGGAAGGACAACTGCCCGCCAACGATTGTGATCATCGTGCTTCGCTTCCTCCATTGTGAGGTGACACTACCAGTCCCCGTCTCGCACCACCCGCACCACTGTGAAGATGGCCTCGTCCGGGGCGTCGCGAAGCTGCCGGATCAGGTCCGCGAACAGCTTCGGTCTCTTGCGAATGATCTGCTGCAAATCGCTCGAAACCTTGCCGGCCATTGCGAGGAAGACATCCGGATCCTCGCCCAATTCAGCCGCGAGCCGAAGCGTCGTCGCCTCCGAGGGAGGAGCGGCGGCCCCACGCTCGATCTTGCTGAGGTAGGCCGGCTCCACGCCGATGCGATGAGCGACCTGTCGCAAGGAGTAGCGGCTGTCTGTCTTGCGAAGACGTTCCCTAATCTGGCGCGTTCTGGCTCCGAAACGACTCATTGGCTTCTCGGTTGGGTTGTGTATCATACACAGTACACATACCTTGAAGGTGTGTCAACCTGATCCCTCACCCTACCCTGGACCGCGATCCTCGCCATGATCAACCATCGAACTGTCTGGCACCGACGCCTCCGCATGGCCCGCACCCTGTTCGTTCATCGCTGGCACGCGGCGCAGACCGTGGGCGAGTGGTTCGGCAACGAGGCGGTGGGGGAGCGGTTCGAGCATATCAACCACGTCCGGTCGCTGGCGCAGTACGTCTGGCGCTGCGGGGCGTTCCGCGAGGACGCCGAAGGGACCGGCCGGGTCGCCCTGCCGGATGCCGCTTGCAGCCTCTGGACCATCGTGCAGCGTGTAGCCGCCAAGGGACGCGACCACTTCGAGCGGGCCGTCCGGTATGCGGCGCGGTTTGGAGGCGACACGCCCTCTGCGTTCGCGATCCACGGGGATGCGGATCTTGCGGCCCTGCTTGGCTACGCCGCCGAGCACGCGGACATTGGGGCGTTCGCCACCGAGTTGGCTGGTCTACACCGGGCCATGCTGCGCTACTACGTGCAGATGCGCTACCTGACGGCGGCGGAGGCGGAGACCTTCAGGCGCGGGCGGATTCCGCTGCTGACCCCGCTGCGGGCGACCCGGCGCCACCCGGCCGAAGAGGGGGACCGCCCCCTCTACACGGGTCCCCTGCCCGGCGACCTGTCCGGTGCGCTCCTGAACACCTTCGCCCGCAACATCCACCATGCCCTCGCCTGCCGGGCTCGCACCGAACTGTTTCAAACCCTGTCGGCCCACGCCCGAGGGAACGAGTTCGCGACCGAAGCGCGGGGAGGCCGGACAGGACCGGGCCTCACCATCGGAGTCCTCCTGGAACGGAGCCGCGCCCGGTTCGTGGTCCATGACCGGGCGCTCGCCTCCATGCTGGCGAGCATTCACGAGCCCCCGATGCACCCGGTGATCCAGTGGCTGGCCGTGTTCAAGACGGCGGTGTCAACCATGATCACCGCGATGCCCGTGTTCATCGTCAAGAACTTCTTCCGCGACACGCTCGCCGGGTTCGTGGCCGGACGGTATCCGCAGGTCCCCTTCGGCGGAACGCTGGCCGGGGGAGCCGAGGCCGTTCGCGATCTCGCGACGGGTCGCTCCGAACCGATGCGCGAGTACCTGTTGCAGGGAGGCTTCTATTCGGGGCTGGTCGAGTCCGAGACGCACCTGGCCGACATCCGGGGAGAGGACGGGAGGGTGCGGAAGGGACTCGCGGCGAGACGGACGTGGTCGCGGCTGGTCTACGCGCTTACGCGCCCGGCGTGGCTCGCGGAAGCCGGAACCCGGGTCAACCAGTTCCAGCGCGCGCGCCGAGCCGGTGCCACCAAGTATGCCGCGGCCCGGGCGGCGCGAATGGTCTCCTCCGATTTCGCGAACATCGGCTCATCGCGGGGCTGGCGCATGTACGTCCACACCGTCCCGTTCCTGAACGCCGCGATCCAAGGGCTGGACCAACTGTATCAGATCTTCCGCAGACCCCGGCGAGGCGACCCGGCGGCGCCGCCGCGCACCGCCGAGCAGCGTGCCCACATCCGCAAGGTGATCTGGTCGGGCGCGTGCCTGGCCGCCCTGTCGTGCGTCGCCTGGACGTTCAACGGATCCACCCGGGCGCGGGAACTGGCCTACCAGGGGGAGACCGACTACGACAAGGCGTCCTGGGTGACGCTCTACGATGTCGCCGGAGACGCCGACATCCGGATCCCCGTCCCGTTTCAGATCGGGGCGGCGTTCATCAAGCTTCCCGAAGTGGCCCTGGACCTCCTCGCCGGAAGGGAAACGCTGGCGGGGCCGAAGTTCGTCTGGTCGCTGATCCACGGGAACCTCGCCGTCGGCTGGATCCCGGCCGTCGCCCAGCCGATCGTCGAGATCCGGACCAACCGGAACTTCTTCGGCAACGAGATCATTCCCCCCTACATGGCGAACTGGCCCGCGGAACGCCAGTATTTCGACCGGTCCACTCCCCTGCCGTATCGCGGAATCGGTACGGCGCTCAACGTCTCCCCGCTGCATGTCCAGACCATCGTGAGGGGCTGGACGGGACATCTCGGCAACGCCGTTGTTGTCGCGCTGGACGAGGTGGTGTGGAACGAGCGGGCGAACGGGCCGAAGCCCTTTCCGAAGACGGTCCGGCTTCTCACGGGCGTGTACAGCTTGCAGCCGCCCCGCCCGCGCACCTACACCCGGTTCGGAAACGAGTTCTACGCCATTTCCGACTGGGCGGAGGGGTATGCCCGTTCCGGCGCGTGTTCTGGATTGGGCGATTCCAGGCTGATCCCTGCGGCCTGCCGTGCACGCACTCTGGCCGGGCGCACCGTACGGGACGCTTCCGAGCTTCGCCGTCAGGGTGATGACGTTCGTACGGACCGAATCAAGAGCCGCCGCGCCAAGGAGCGTGAACTGGCGGCCCTGTACGCCCAGATCGACGGAATGTTCCAGGTGGTATTGCCGGAGTTGCGTGGACTCAGGGAGCGCGGGCTCGGGCTGGTGGAGGCACCCGCGACCGCTTCCGGTTCCAACAGAATCCGTTCGGCGCGGCCTCAGCGACCCGCCCGACCCTTGCGTCCCCAGCGACCTGCCCGTCCCCAGCGACCTGCCCGGCCACAGCGACCTGCCCGGCCACAGCGACCTGCCCGGCCCCAGCGACCCCCAGCGACCAACTGGGACTCGTCAGGACTGCCGAGTCTTGGCCTGCTGAGTAGTTAGGCGATGAGGAATGGTTGTAGCTTTTACTGGAGCCGACGCTTCCCGAACGAGAGCAGTTGGAGTGTCTTCGCACATCGCGGCCAAGAGTGACACCACATGAGCGGTATGGAATCCTGGGAGGCGATGATTGCGCGCGTGGCTGTCGACTGCCAAGAAGAGCTGCGGGAGGCTGTTGACGCGTTGAAGATAGCCCGAGCGAAGGCCCACATTCGCGATGTTCGGGACGGACACCGATCCCGTGGACTCATAGAAGACCCGGGGTTCACCGATCTCAACGTGCTAGACCTGTTGACCGACGCCGAGGTCTGCGCTGAAGTGGGCGACTTTACGGAGGCGGACGAGATTCTTGAAGCAGTGCGGCGCGTCGTCGTTCCCGCACCCGGCAACTCGCCCGGAGAAGGCTTGGGCATCCACTACTTGGAATCCGAAATCCAAGAAGCGATTCTGGACGCCGAGAGGGTGATCGATAACCTGCATGGCTTGACCCCAGACCCACCCGGGGATGTGCTCAGGGAAGCCGATAGGGTCATCGAGAAGCTGAATGGTCTGGTGGGCGTCGTCGAGAAGGGTAAGCAGCCCTCCCAAGGCCATCCTCCGCCCATTGACGTAGCACCAGCCGCCTCAAAGTACCTCGATGGCGATGCCCGCCCTACGTGGGCCGCAGAGAGCCGAGGACCATTCTCATGGGTGCGGCGCCTACTTCGGAAAGCGGGCGTTTCTAGGGGGTCGGCGTATGCAGGGCGAATTGTGGACTTGCTTCAGGCTAAGTCGCTCGGAAACGACTACCCCCTATGGGGAAGGATTGAATCAGATCACCCACGTGTCCTCGACTTCTTGGACTCGACTGGTGCTGTTGTAACCCGCCCCGATGGTTCCCCTCTCGATCCAGCGCAGTCCTTCCGAGTGGCAGACAGATCAACGGGATTCGAACGTAACGGTGACGGGCCAGGCCAGATCGCCTTCGCCATTATCTTGGATCACACCGGTTCCCCCCACATCGCCGAGCGCCTGTACCGAAAGCTGAACGATAGCGTCTTCACGCGATTGCCCATAGACAGGCCGTGGAGCCTGCCGGTCGCCGACCTTGATGATTGGCTCCACACGAATGGCTAGAGGCCGCGTCAGGATTGTCCAGTCATCGCATCCACGAGGACGTGACGAAGGAGCCCCCACAGGTTCGACATCTTGCGTTGCGCTCAGAGACAAGCAGACCCATCGAGAATCAGATTCGTAGGGGACCACCCGCCGAGGTTACGGAGGGAGAACGCCGGCTCGGTCACGTTGACGGCACCGGTCCACGGTTTCTGCGACGGACCTGACTTCGCAGGTTGTTGCCGCCCTACGCGCTCGCCCACCGCCGGTTCGTCGGACTGGCGGGCTTCGCTCGACGGGCCGAGCCACGATGGCTCCATAGCCACCATCCTCTCCCGAGCCGTGCTCCGCAGCATCGGGAAATGGCCTGCAAACGGTAACACCGAACTCAGGCATTGGGGAAGCTCCAGTCTTGTCCAACGGCAAATGAGCCTGAACGCGGGGCCGGTTTCCAGCGGGAAGTGAGCCTGAAGGCCGGGGCGAAGAGATCATTGGAGGATGATCGTGACACTTCGCACCGAACGAATCCGGACGCTCGACCAGATGCGCGCCTTCGTGGAAGGCAACGAATCTGCGGACTTCCAGATCACCGACCGCACTTCCGCCTACGTCTTCGTCCGCCGCACGCTGGTCCGCTTCGAGTACCACGGCCTCGGGAAGCCCGACAAGGGGCTGGTGAAGCGGTTCCTTGAGAAGGCGACGGGCATTTCCCGCGCCCAGGTCACCCGCCTGATCCGACAGCACCGCCGGACGGGCCACATCCGCGACCACCGCAACAAGCCCCCGGCCAACGCCTTCCGGCGGCGCTACACGCCCCACGACGCCGCTCTGCTCGCCGAGGTCGACGAAGCCTTCGGCCAGCCCTCCGGACCCGCCACCAAGGTGGTCCTGCAACGCATGCACGAGGTCTACGGCGACGGACGCTTCGCACGCCTCGCCTCGATCTCCAACGGCCACATCTACAACCTCCGCAAGACCCGCGCGTACCGGACCGGCCGCCTCACCTTCCGTAAGACCCGGTCCACTCCCATCGCCATCGGGATCCGCCGCAAGCCGCGGCCGGATGGCAAACCCGGCCATCTCCGCGTCGACACCGTCCACCTCGGCGACCGCGACGACCGGAAGGGCATCTATCTCATCAACGTCGTCGACGAAGTCACGCAGTTCCAACACCTTGGAGCCGTGCCGCGCATCACCCAGCACTTCCTCGTCCCGCGCCTCGAAGCCCTGCTGGCCGCCTTCCCCTTCACCGTCCACGCCTTCCATGCGGACAACGGCAGCGAATACGTCAACGGCCGGGTGGCCGCGCTGCTCAACAAGCTCCACGTCGGCGTCTTCACCAAGTCCCGGCCCCGCCATCCCAACGACAACGCGCTGGTCGAGACCAAGAACGGAGCCGTCGTCCGCAAGTGGCTCGGCCACATCCACGTCCCCCACGCCCTCGTCCCCCAGGTCAACGCCTTCCTCCACGACCACCTCTGCCCCTTCCTCAACTTCCACCGGCCCTGCCTCTTCCCCACCGAAATCACCAGCCCCACCGGCCGAGTCAAGCGGCGCTACCGGCAACAGGACGTGACCACGCCCCACGAGCGCTTCAAGGCCCTGCCCGGCGCCGAAGCCTTCCTCCGGCCCGGTGTCACCCTCGGTGCCCTCGACCAACTCGCCGCCGCAACCACCGACCTCGACGCCGCCCAAGCCGTCCAGCGCTCCCGCGACGAACTCTTCCGCGCCATCGGCCAGTCCAGCAACTCCGCCGCGTGATCCGACTCGCGCCAACCGCAAGCTTGCCGGAGACCCTCCTGCCTCTCCGGCGTCCCACGGCCCGCCGGTTGCCTCTCTCCCCCGTACAAGGAGATAATGATACACCCTCAACTGCCACCTGCCCCGGGCTCGGGCCTCACCCCTCGCACCTTCTCCGGTTCAGGCTCATCTCCGTATTGGAAAAGACTGCTCCGGTCGCCGTTCCGCGATTGGGCCACCGAGGAAACGGACCACCCGCGCGAGGATGTGGGAGGCGGCGCTGGCGCACGCGGACCGGAACAAAGGTTGAGGCCGCGTCCCGTCGCACCGACCCGTTCGAGCGGCGGCGCTGCCCGCGAAGTGTGACATTTTCAATGGCCAGAAGTGCGACATTTTCAATGGCCATTGACAACGCCCCGGGGAGGGTGTTTCCGCCAGTCGCAGTCGCGTCTCTGCCCGGTCCCCGGCCGTCCGGCGTTATGGACGACGCCCACTATCGACGCGCTGGAGGCTGCCTCGGCGGCAGCCCAGTTCCCCGATCGCCTCGTCTTCCATGCCCGAGCAGGCCTTTTCTGCGCGACCCACTAACGGGCGCACCGGAAGGAAAACGCGACCGCCGCGCGGAGGCACTCTCCACACCGGGAATTGCCCTCGGATCCCGGCCGCAGGTATCCTCAGGTATGGACCATTTAGACTGCGGCACGTTGAAGCCCGCACTTCGTGACTGGCTGAAGCCTACAGCCAACTGGCGAGCGATGATCGTCCTGGCGTTTGCCGGTGTCGGAGGCAGCCCAGACCAGGAATGCACCCAACTGGTCGAGCATGGCCGCATAGGCTTACTCGACGGCGCGCCCGAGTATTCGTTTACGGAGATCAACTCCATCGCTGTCGCGGAGTCGGGAACGGTGTATGTGGGCGACGCACACGAGTTGTCCATCCGGGAGTTCGGAGCGGACGGGAAGTTCGCGCGCTGGATCGGTCGGGAAGGTGAGGGGCCGGGCGAATTCCGATCAATCGCTGGCGTGTCCATCCTGCCGGACGGTCGGCTGGCCGCATGGGACCGGGGCAACCGCAGGATCACCGTGTTCGGAACGAATGGCGAGTATGAAGAGGCCATCAGAACCGAAGGGGTGCGCCCACCATATCTCTTCGTTGACCGAGCCTTCCTCACGGACTCAGCCGGTCGGTACTACCTGCGGATCTTGGCCAAGCCACCATCCATCTCCTCCGATCTGCGCGAAATGGCCGGAGTGCAGTACGGCTACCTGCGCCTGTCGCCGGACGGCACCGTCCTTGACACTATCGCGGCTCCCCAGGCTATGCCTCCCGGGCTGCCCGAATCGATCGTCATCGACACTCGGGGGGGTGACCGCAGCCCCTTCCCAGAGCAGGTATTGGACGCGCTGAGCCCGTTCGGCCACCTCGTAACAGGCCACAACGCGACCTACGCATTCTCAATTCTGGATCCTGCCGGTACGATCGAGGTGGAGCGGGAGGGATTCCGGTCCGCAGAGGTGATGGCCGAAGAACGTGCGCAGTGGCGTGCGCGCGTCGCCTTCGCCGAGCGGAGGTCCGGTATGTCGTTCCGCGACGTTCCGACGCGCAAGCCCGCGTATCGAGACCTGTGGGTCGATCTGGATGGAAGGATCTGGATCCACCGCTACGCCGAGGCGGTCGATAGCGGTGAGCCGATCCCGGAGCTGTGGCTCGACTACCTCGAAGGCGACGAACCCCGGATTACATGGGCGGAGCCGTCGCTATACGACGTGTACTCGGCGGATGGCCAGCTCCTATACTGCGTCCAAGCTCCCGCCGATGCGGAAGTGGTAACGAGCCGCGGGTCGCTTGTCTGGGGAATTCTGCGAGGTGCTCTCGACGAGGAGTACTTGGTGAGCTGGCGGATCGAATAGCGCTGCGCCCCGTCTCTACCCCACAGCCTTGAACATTGCCATCATTCGATTCCTCTCGTGATGGACTGCACGATCTACGCGTCGGGAATCTCGCCGGGAAGGATGTGTCCGCCGGATGGGAGCCCCTCGACCCACCAAGGGTCACCGTGCTGGCGGGGCGATACGGCTGTCTCGGAATGCCGTCGTCCCGCTCCGGTCACCGTCGTGCAGCCCCTTGGGAGCGATGGCGGCGAGGTTCCCGAGACGGGAGCGGAATGTCCTTGTATGAGGCCCCCCGCAACCAACTGCGTCCGGGGAACGGGTTTGCGGGATGGACCGTTTGCGATGTAGGGAGCCGGATCTCCAAGGTAAGGATTGCGGGCAAATGTCACATGAGACCAACTGAAGAGTTCCCAGGGTTCAGGCCGGCTGCTGACCCCCAAGAGCAGGTGGATCGTGCGATGGCCCTGCTGGGCGGCCGCCCCGACCTGGCTGGCCGTCTCCGTATCAAGCCTGATCCGGCGAGGAAGCTGCGGACAGGTGGCTGGAGTGTGTTTGGGTTTCGAGGGTCCAGAGGCGGGTCCAACGAGAGCCCGCACCTCTTGCTGCATGTCGCGGACAAGGACGTATGCGCGAGAGTGATCCTGCCGAACAAGGCGCGGGGTGGGTTGTGGACCAAGCTGCGATCTCGGAGCTTGGCCCACCTGATGTCCCAGGTGTCGCGGGAGATGGAACCTGCGATGGCGAATTGCCCGGGGATGGAGCCCCGCTTGATTCTGAAGCAACGGCATTGGCGCACCCGCAGAGGCCCGTCATTTCAGGATGCCTACTTGGACGTCGATCTGGCAGATCGTGCAGTCCTGATTGAACTTACGTGATTCCTTGCCGTGATCTACGCTTCAGATATCCTGCCAGCCCGGCGGCCCGCCTCCCCCGGAAGCGCGCCGACGCTGTCCGCCACCGCCTCGGGCAGCCGCGCCACCGCCAGCGCAAGCTCCGCCGCGAACTCCTCGGCGATCAGGCGGTCGGAACGCTTGATTCGCAACACCAGCCTGGCCGGGTGCTTGAGCTTGAGCCCCTCGTGGCCCGCGATGCTCTCGAACGCGAGCAGGTCCGACGCGGCGATGACCAGTTTGGGCCCCGTCAGGGTCCACCAGCGGCGTGGAGGGACGGCCGCACCCGCCACCTTGGCCAGCGGGATCACGATCTCCCGGACCGGCTCGATCTTCTCGAGAGTCTCGTAGGTGCTGCCCATCTTCTCGGTGCGCACCGCGAGCCGCCACTGCACGACCAGCTGTTCCGCCTCGAGGCGCAGGAGGCCATGAGCCGTCTCGGTGGTCGACTCGTAGCCTCCGCGCGCGTCCCAGAGGTCGGAACTGCGCTTCAGCGTGAACGGTACGGCGGAAAAGCCGGTCACTGCCGCCCGCGCTCCTCGCGCACGCCGGGCGGCTCGACCCGCCACCACCACTGCGTCGGCAGCGGCCGCTGACGGGGCCACACCTCGGTCAGCGTGGCGGCTTCGTAGAGCCGCCCGTTCTTCATGACATAGTCGATGTCGACCGTGTTCTCGAGGTCGTCCAGGGGGTTCGACGCGAGGACCTGCAGATCGGCCAGCTTGCCCGGCTCGATCGACCCGATGTCGCCCGCCAGGCCGATCGCGTCCGCGCTCATGAGCGTCGCCATGCGCAGGGCATCGTGGTTGTCCATGCCGCCCGACGCCATCATCCACAGCTCCCAGTGGGTCCCCAGGCCCTGGACCTCGCCGTGAGAGCCAAGGCCGGCCTGGCCTCCGGCCTCCATCCACTTCACGATTTGCTCGGCCTGCTGGAAGTGCGGGTACTGATCGTCGCGGTACCACGTCGTGGTCTTCCACTTGTCGAGCTCGTCGCGGGGGGTGAAGAACCGGAGACGCTCAACCTCGTCGAGGTTGGTGCGCGTCAGGTAGTACTGCCGCCCGGACGGCCCGCCGTAGGCCACCACCAGCGTGGGCGTGTAGACCATTCCGCTGAAGGCGCCCAGCTGCACGACATCGCGGTAGAACGGGCTGATCGGAAGCGAGTGCTCGAGGCCCGCGTAGCCGTCCTGCGCCAGCGTCAGGTTCATGGTGAAGTTGGAGCCGCCCTCGGTGGTGGGTGTGAGGCCCTGTTCGCGCGCGGCCATGATCACCCACTGGCGGATCTTGCGGTCGCCGGCCAGGTATTGCTTGATCGTCTTCGTGTTGTAGTGGTCGCTGTAGCGCCTGAGCACGTCGCGGGCCTCGTCGAGGCTCGAGATCTGGTCGGCGCTGAAGACCCCCGGCCCCGTCGAATAGAGGCGCGGGCCGATGAAGGCGCCGGTCTCCATGAGGTCGAAGTAGGCGACCGCGTCCTCGGACGAGGTCTGGGGATCGCGCTGCGTGGTGACGCCGTAGGCCAGCTGCGCGAGGAACTGCGACACCTGCCCGCGGTGCACCCCCCACGCGACCCACGTATGCGCGTGGATGTCGACCAGCCCCGGCAGGATCGTCATGCCGGACATGTCGCGCACATCGGCGCCGTCAGGGATGTCCACGCTGCCGGTGGCGCCCACCGCGACGATCCGGTTGTCGCGCACCACGATGTCCCCGCGCGGAATCACCTCGTCGCCCCGCATGGTGATGAGGCGTGCGTTTGTGAGGGCGACCACCCCACGCGGCAGGTCCTTGGGCACGGTGATCTCGACGTCGAAGCGCGCGGCCTCGTAGACAGGACCACCGTCCTCGTCCTCCGACGCGTCCGTATCGGTGGCTTCCGCCCCGGGCGCACCGGCGGTGTCGGCGGCCTCCTCTTCGGGCGCATCGGCCTCCTCGTCCGCGCCCTCAGCCTCCTCCCTCGCCTCGGCGCGCGCGGCCGCCACCGAATCGGCCACCAGCGAGTCGCTCGTGGCGATGTCGTGCAGGAAGAAGCTGCGTCCGATCGAGTAGTACGCGGCCGAGCCGTCGCGGGTCCACCCCACGAAGTCGCCGCCCACCTGCGTGAGGCGGCGCGTCGGCACGGACGACCGGGCCGCGACCGAGACGGTCGGCGCCTCGCCCCCCGTCGGCGGCACGGTGATCGTGAAGACGTTGCGGTTGGCGCGCACCACCGCGCGTTTGCCGTCGGGTGAAAGCACGACCTCGTCGGGTGCGGGGCGGTTGCCGGGACCGGGACGCGCGGGCGCGGTGACCTTGACGATCGTGCGGATGTCCGTGCCGTCGTAGCGGACCGAGAGCAGGCCGTCCTGGCCCGCCCACACATACACGCGGTCGGGATCGGGGCCGGCGTGGGGGGCGTTCCGTCCCTCCTGGGTGGCGCCGAGGCCCACCCACATGATCCGGCTGGGCTCGCCGCCTTCGGCCGGCAGCCACACGTACTCGAGCTCGGCCGCGGGGCTGTGCCGGCCGAAGTCCTCCAGCGTGCGCATGCGGTGCATCATCGAGCCGCGCACCGCGACGATGCGGGAGCCGTCGCCGTTGTACGCGACCCGGTCGAAGAAGGCGGAGGTGGGCGTGAGCTTCTCGGGTTCGCCGTCGCCGTCCGCGGGGATGCGCCAGATGTCGCCGCCGGCCGAGTCGTTCCAGGTCACGTATGCGATGTGGCGGCCGTCGGGCGACCAGGCCGCGCCGTGCTCCACATCGGTCGAGGTGGTGAGGCGGCGCGCGTCCCGGATGACCGGGTAGCCCTCGGTCTGCGTGCCCGCCGGGTCGGGGAGGGGCGCGGTCCAGAGCCGGTCGAGCGCCGAGAAGACGATGCGCGTGCCGTCTGGCGAGGGGCGCGCGCCGCGGATCTGGGAAACGGTCAGGACCGAGTCGTCGATGGGGTAGTCGAACTTGACGAGCGGTCCCAGGTCCTGCTGGATGTGGGCCGTGAAGGGGATCTCGGCGGCATCGCCCGAAGGCACCTCGACGCGCATGATCTTGCCCCCGTAGAAGGTGATCAGCGCGCCCGAGTCCGGCGTCCAGGCACCGCCCGGGTACACGTCCCGGTCGCGCATCCCCCCACCCTGCGACTCGTCGCGCTGAACGTCCATGACGAGCCAGGTCTCCTCGCCCGTCGCGAGGTCGAGCAGCTTGAGCGCCTCGCGCGCGTCGTAGCGGGTCGCGTACGCGAGCCATCGTCCGTCCGGACTGGGCATGGGGCGGAACGCGCCCTCGTGCTCGTGGGTGCGCACCATGACCCGGCCCGTCTCGCGGTCCAGCATCCCGATCTGGAAGGCGCCGACCTGGCGGGCCGAACTCTGCTCGGTGGCGGCGAAGTGCCCGGGCGGATCCGGGTCGAGGTTGAACGGGTCGGCGTGGCGGGCGCCGGCCCCGTCCACCGGGAAGCCGCCGCCCAGGTTGCCCCGCACGTTCACCCATGCGTACCGCTGATCCGGCCCGAACGCGGCGCCGGTGTGCGACGGCGTGCCCCCACCCCCGAACGGCCCACCTCCCGGCCCGCCCTCGCCACCCTGCCCCGTGATCTGCACCCCCGTGCCCCCGTCCTCGTGCCACAGCCAGAGCTGGGTGCCCTTGTTCGCCATGACGTACTCGCCGTCCGGCGTCCAGACGGGCGACATGTAGTTGTCGCGCTCGGTGTCGGTGAGCTGGCGCGGGTCGCCGCCGTCCGCGGCGGCCACCCAGATGTTCTCGGAACCGTCGCGGTCGCTCACGAAGACGATTTCGCCGCCGTCCGGCGAATAGCGCGGCTGCATGTCGTATCCCTGCCCGCTCGTGATCCGGGTCGCGTCCCCCCCGCCGACGGGCAGCGTGTACAGGTCCCCCAGCAGCTCGAAGACGATGGTCTCGCCGTTCGGGGACAGGTCCAGGGAGATCCACGTCCCCTCGTCGGTCGTGAAGTCGAGGGTTCGCGCGGTGAGGAGCGGGAGCGAATTCGCCCGGCCCGCCGCCCGCGCGGAACTGTCGTTCTGCTCGACCGTCTGGGCCTCGGCGGCCGCGACGGGAACAGCGAACAACGCGGCCCACACGACCGCAACCAACGAGACACTCGGCTGAATCTTCATCTTCGCCCCTTCTCCGTTTCCATGACGCGACCGGCGTCGTCCCGGAACGCCACAGCGCCCCGGGACCTCGCCTATCGCCGTGTCCAGATCACGATCAGCCCGCACGACGCCCCGGTCCCCGCGTACTGCAGCGGCACGCCCGTGGACGACACATAGACCTCCACGCCCGCCACCGACTGCGGGTCGATCAGCTGGTCGAGCGCCACCGGCACGTCGCCTCCTCCGCTCACGACCACGCCGTCCAGCACGACGCGCGGAAAGCACGACGCTGCGCGCCCTCCACGCAGGATCACGTACTTCTCCAGCGGGTTCCAGCCGTCGGCGCGAAGTTCCGCGCCCGGGATTCTCGTGAACAGATCGCTCATTTCACCCGGAACGCGGTTCTCGATCTCCTCGCGATCGATGAACTCGCCGAAACCCTCCGTCTCCCGGCGGTAGAAGCCCACGTCCTGCAGCACGATCTCGCGCCTCTCGACCGTAACCTCGATCGGGTCAAGCCGCAGCGGGTCGGCCGAAAGCGCAGCGCGTATGCTGGTGACCCGGTCCGGGACCACATGGACGGAGTCGGTTCGGGTCACGTAGCCCAGGCGGGAAAACTCGACAATGTGCAGCCCGGGAGACATTCCGGTCAGGGTGAACGCGCCCCTGGCGTCGGTCAGCGCGCCCTCGCCCGAGCCGACCACGCGAATGGCCGCACCCGTGACGGGCCCCCGGCCGTCCCCATCGCTCAAAACCCCGATGATACCCGTCACCAACTCGTCGTCGCCGGCATTAACCGGTTGCAGCGACGTGACGAACTCGCCAGCGCGCATGACCGTAAAGTCTCCCACCGTCGGCTGATAGCCGGGATGCGAAAGCTCCAGCCGGTAGCTGCCCAGCGGAACCCTGGAAAACCTGAACCGGCCATCCGCATCCGTCTGCAACCGGAACCCCAGTCCTCCCAGCACCACGGTCACCCCCGGAATCGGCGCGCCGGTGACCGCGTCGACCACGGTCCCCGCGATCGGCACTCTCTCCTGCGCCGATGCGCCCGACACCGACACCGACACCATGGCCGCGACTGCCGCAAGCACCGCCAGGCCGAGGTGCCGCCGCCACCGCAATCGCCGATTCATTCCGCTCTCCCCCTCAGGAAACGGGCCGCTGCCCCCGCGAGTATTTCCGGAACCAGTCCATGCGGTACATCCACGTCCGGATCGTGTTCGTCGGCCGGTAGAAGTACGCGTGCCACTCGTCCTGCAGGCGGACCATCGCGGTCGGCACCTTCAGCATCTGGAGCGCCTGGTAGTACTCCTCGGTCTGTCCCATCGGGGTGCGCAGATCGCCCTCGCCGGTGATCAGCAGCGTGGGCGTCGTGACGTTGCCGACGTACATGAGCGGAGAGCGGCGCAGGTGCTCGCTCGGATCCTCCCAGGGCAGGTTCTCGAAGTTGTTGTACCAGCCCAGACCGTCGGTCGTGCCCACGAAGGAGAACCAGTTCGTGACCGGGCACTCCGACGAGGCCGCCGCAAAGCGGTCGGTGTGGCCGACGACCCAGGCCGTGAGCACCCCGCCCCCGCTGCAGCCGTAGACGAACATGTTCTGCTCGTCGATGTACCCGCGTTCCAGCACCACGTCGACGCCCGCCATGAGGTCGTCGTAGTCCATGCCGGGATACGCGTTCTCGATCTCGTTGCCGAACTCGCTGCCGTAGCCCGAGCTGCCGCGCGGATTGGTGTAGAGGACGACGTACCCGCTCGCCGCCTCCAGCTGCCACTCGTACCACATGTACGGTGTGCCGAAGCCGTAGCGGCCGTGCGGTCCACCGTGGATCGCGAGCATCAGCGGGTACTTCCTGGCGGGATCGAAGTCCGGCGGCTTCACGATCCACCCCTGGATCTCCAGGCCGTCCGAAGACGTGTACCAGACGTCCTCCACCTCGCCCAGCTCGACGCCGGCGAGGATGTCGGCGTTCACGTCGGTGATCGTGCCGATCTCCCCGCCTGCAGCGACGTCGAGGACGACCACGTCGCCGGGCTCGCTCACGCTGGACAGCACGCCCGCCGCCATCCCGTTCGCCGCCATCGAATAGACGGTCAGGTAGTGCTCGCCCTCGGTGATCTGCCGCACCGGCCCGTCGAGCGGCGCGAAGTAGAGGTTCTCGGCGCCGCCGTCGGGCGCGTTGTAGTAGACGCCGCTGCCGTCCGCAGCCCACCGCAGGCCGGACGGGTCGCGATCACGGTCCGTCGCGATCTCGCGCACACCGCTGCCGTCGGCGTTCATGACGTAGATGTTGTCGGCGTAGTACGCATCGTCCGTCTCGTCGTGGCCCAGGTACGCCACCAGGCGGCCGTCCGGCGACGGTACCGGGGAATGGTCGGACCCCGCGCGGGTGGTGAGCTGTCGGATCGCCCCCGACGACACCGACACCGCGTAGATCTCGGACTCGCGAAAGCGGTAGTCCGCATCGTCCTCCCGCAGCGCCGTGAAGAAGATCTCGGAGCCGTCCGCGGACCAGACCGGCGCACCGTGGTTCCAGTCGCCGCCGGTCAGCTGGCGCGGCGTGCCTCCGGACGCGGGCAGCACGAAAATGTGCCGGTATCCGCCATCGGTATACCCCACGTAGTCGCGCCGGTAGTTCGGCCGCGTCACGACCTTCGGCTCGACCGTCCACTCCGCCCCTTCCGGACGCCCGGGAATCGTGACCGTCCACTCGGGCTCGGAGGGCACCATCATCGAAAAGGCCAGCGTCTCCCCGTCCGGGGACCAGGTCACGCCGCCGGGCCCGTGCGTGAGACGGCTCACCCGGGTCTCGGCCCCCTCCGTGTCCATCCAGCGCACGAAGATCTGGGGGGCGCCGCCGTCATCCGCGCGCACAAAGGCGATCCGCCCGCCGTCCGGAGACCACACCGCGCCACCGCCATCGGTAAGCCTCCGCGGCCGCGTGCCGTCCGCGTTGACGATGTGCAATTCCGACACCCACCGATCCTTCATCTTGTCGATGTGCCGCCGTTCGTAGAGCACCTGGCTGCCATCGGGCGAAATCTGCGGCCCCATCCCACCCGCAAGCAGGAACGGACGGACCTCTTCCCATTCGAAGTAGAGCTCCGGGGTCAGGCGGCCGGTCTGCTCCTGGGCGGCGGTGGATTGGGGGGATGAGAGGGCGGAGATCGCGGCCAGGGCGAAGATCGCGGCGATCGGGCGGGCTCGGTGTGGCGTGCGGGTGAGCCTGCGGTGAGGGCGGGGGCGGGGGCGCGGGTCCATCTGGCGAAACTCCTGCGTGGGTGGGCGCTGCAGGATGACGTTGGGGCGCCGGGGGGTGCCCGGCAAGGTTGTTCGGGGGTGAGCGGGGACCCGCCAATGCGGTTACGGTGCGTTGGCGCGTCTTCAGCTTCGGCGTGCCCGGCCTAATCTGGCCGTTTCCGATGAACGTCAGTAAAAGCTGGCATGGCGAACAAAACCCGAATACATTAACTTCAACCAACAACTTCACTCAGCCTGGAGGACCCTTGCCCGACCGTAGCGCGATCGAATGGACCGACGCCACGTGGAACCCGACCACGGGTTGCACCCGGGTATCCGCCGGTTGCGACAACTGCTACGCCGACCGGCTCTCCAGAAGACTGCTGTCTGCCACCTACCTTGCCCGCCTTCCGGTCGTGGACACGTTGGAGAACCGGCACGACCCGTTTGCGGTTCGTGTGTGGCCGGAGCGACTGACGGTGCCACGGTCTTGGAAGAAGCCGCGCCGAGTATTCGTCAACTCAATGTCGGACCTCTTCCATCACGATGTCCCGGAAGACTTCGCCCGTGAGTGCTTCCGGATAATGCTCGAGGTTGATCGGCACATCTACCAGGTGCTGACCAAGCGCCCAGCCAGAGCTGCCAGATTCGTGAAACGGCACACCGATCTGCTCCCGCGCGGGCTTCCAGGACATATATGGATCGGCACCTCGGTGGAGGATCAGTCGGTAGACTACCGGGTTCGACACTTGTTGGCAGTACCTGCCGCCGTCCGGTTCCTGAGTTGCGAGCCGCTCATTGGGCCGCTCGACCTGAGTGCGTACATGAGCGAGGTAGTCAACCACGATGAGCTTCACTGGGTGATAGCGGGTGGTGAGAGCGGAAACGGGGCCAGGCCGCTGGATCCGAAGTGGGCGCGGGGTCTTCGGGATCAGTGCCGGACGGCCAGAGTGCCTTTCTTCTTCAAGCAGTGGGGGGGACGGACCCCGAAGGCGGGTGGCCGGGAGCTGGATGGGACCACCTGGGATCAATATCCGAAGTCGGGATGGGCGTTGGCCGAGGAGGATCTGAGTGGCAGCGCCTAAAGCGACGCTCTGGACCAGGGATGCCCACACGGAGGGGAAGCATCTGGTGCTGGAACACTACTTGAACGCGTGGTTTCCGATACTCGGAATGGGCAACCGGAACGGTCGCATTCTCTTCGTCGACGGGTTTGCCGGGCCGGGCGAATACGAGGGTGGAGAACCGGGCTCTCCGGTGGTTGCCATGCGGGTGCTCGCCGAGCACTCCGCCAAGTCGATGATAAACGCCGAGGTGGTGTTTTTCTTCATTGAGAACGATCCTCGTCGAGCTGGAAACCTGAGAGATCACGTGGATCGCTGGCGTCCGAAGCTGCCCGCGAACGCGAACGTGCATGTACGAGAGGGATCATTCGATGTGTCCATGAAGGACGTCCTGGACGACCTGGACGAACAGGGCAGACGAATAGCCCCGGCCCTTGTAATGATCGACCCGTTTGGTGTAAAGGGAATGCCGATGGCGGTCATCCGCCGGATCATGGCCAACCCGAAGTGCGAGGTGTACGCGAGCTTCATGTGGGAATCGATGAACCGGTTCGTTTCGGAGCCCGAATTCGAGGGTCCGTTGAACGAGCTTTTCGGGTCGGCAAGTTGGCAAGAAGCAAGGCGATTGGACGGGGGCGAGCGGAAGGACTTCCTGCACGGGTTGTACCAGCGCCAATTGAAGGACGCAGGTGCCAAGCAAGTCGTTCACTTCCATCTTTTTGCCGGCAACCGGCTGAAGTACTCCATCTTCTTCGGAACCCGCCACACCAAGGGTTCGGACCGAATGAAAAAGGCCATTTGGAAGGTCGCACCGTGGGGAGATTTCGCGTTTCGGGGTGGAAGACAGGACCAGCTGGTTTTACTGGGGTTGGACACCCCGGACCTCAGGCCGCTCCAGCGCCAGTTGCAGGATCATTATGGCAGCCAAGGGTGGGTGACCGTACACGATGTCCTGGAGTTCGTCAGGTCCGATGAGACCATCTACCACGACACGCAGGTGAAGAAGCCAGTATTGAAGCCCATGGAGCAAAACGGACTACTTCGCGTGGACGAAAACACGCGTACACGGAAGTGGACCTACCCCAACGGCTGCCAGCTCAGATTCGAACCCCACGCTACGTCGTGAGCAGCTTCGCAACTCGCGCACGATTCGCGACGTGAACACACGCGCCATTCTCATCGGCCTCGCACTCGGGCTTGGGCTCGGGATTGCCGCGTCCGCAACCGGATCTCCGACGCTGCTGTGGATGGCCGAGGCCGTCGAGCCGCTCGGCCAGGTCTTCCTGCGCGCGATTCAGATGGTCGTCATCCCGCTGGTGGCGGCCGTCGTCTTCGTGGGCGTGGGGCGGATCGCGAACCTGCGCGAACTGGGCCGGCTGGGGGGCATGGCGGTCGGGTTCTTCTGGGTGACGACGCTGCCAGCGATCCTGATCGGGATGGGCATCATGACCTTCGCCCTCAACTTCACGGCCCCGGTCCCGCCGCCGACGGACGTGGCGGAACTGGAAACCGCGGCGCCGGGCGTGGTCGACTTCCTCGTCAACCTGGTGCCGCGGAACCCGGTCGAGGTCGCCGCCGACGGGGCGCTCCTTCCGCTCCTCATCTTCGTCGTCCTGCTCGGCGCGGCCACGACCACCCTGCCGAAGCAAAAGCAGCAGACGCTCACGTCGTTCGCCGAGACGCTCGGCGACGCCCTCATCAAGCTCATGACCTGGATCCTGTGGACGGCGCCCGTGGGCGTCTTCGGTCTCGCGGCCCCGGTGATTGCACAGACCGGGTTGGCCATGCTGCAGAACCTGGCCGTGTTCATCGTCGCCGTAGTGGTGGGCCTGTTCATCATGAAGGGCCTCGTGCTCCTGCCCCTGGTTCGGGTCCTCGGCGGGGTGGGCCCGGCGCGCTTCATCCGGGGGACCGTGGGCTCGTACACGGTGGGGTTCAGCACGACGACGTCCGTGGGCACGCTGCCGATGATGCTGCAGGAGGCGGAGAAGCTCGGCCTGTCGAAGCGCACCTTCTCGCTGGTCCTGCCGCTGGCGGCGTCGATCAACCGCCCGGGGAGCGCGCTGTTTCAGGCCGCGTCGCTGGTCTTCCTCGCCGCCATGTACGGCGTGCCGCTCGACGCCGGACTCATCGCGGCGGCGGTGCTCGCGATCTTCCTCGCCTCGATGACGGTCGCGCCCGTGCCCAGCGCCAGCATCGTCTCACTGGTGCCGGCGCTCAACGTGGTGGGCGTCCCCATAGCCGGGCTCGGCATCCTGCTCGGGATCGACCGCGTGCCGGATGTGTTCCGTTCCGCGGCGAACGTGATCGGCCACATGGCCGCGTCGACGACGGTGGAGGGGATGTCGCGGCGGGGGGGTGGGGATAAAGCGGACGGCTGAATGGGTCGTGCCGGGCTGGAAAGTATTCTGTTATATTCGGATTTCCAGAATCGAACAAATTGCCGTAAACCGAGCCCCAACGCCATGCCGCCGAAGCGACGAGGCCGCCCGGCCCGCCGGGAAGTCTACAGTCGGCTGCGATCCGACGTGGCGGAACTGTGGGAGCGGTTGGGTGGCTTGCCAAGCCCGCAAGACGCTGCCGGAATCTGGCGCGAAATCTGGTATCGGGAGGCCCATCATTCCACCGCCATCGAGGGCAATACTCTGGTCCGGAAGCAGGTCGAGCTACTTTTGGCGGAGGGGCGAGCCGTCGGCGACGGAGAACTTCGGGAGTACCTGGAGGTCCGGGGCTACGCGACAGCGGCCGAGTGGGTGTACCGGCAGGCGGTCAACCGGTGCGGGCTCAGTCACCCGGGGGCCATCCTGAGCCTCGCCGAAGTGCGGCAAGTCCATCACACGGCGCTGTCGCCGGTCTGGGAAGTGGCTCCACACCCCGACGCCACGGACCGCGAGACCCCCGGCAACTTCCGTGAACATGACATCCGGCCGTTCCCCGGGGGAATGACTCCGGTTTCGTGGCCACTGGTGTCCGCGGAGATGGAGACCTGGATCGAGAAGGTCAATCAGCTCGATCCTGTCCCGCTGGACTTCCCCGAGCACCTGGCCGAAGCCCACTGCCGGTTCGAACAGACGCATCCGTTCCTCGATGGCAATGGACGAACGGGACGCCTGCTTCTCAACCTGATCCTCGTCCGGCTCGGTTACCCGCCGGCGATCATCTACAAACGCGAGCGGACACGATACCTCAATGCCCTCCGGAAAGCGGACCGGGGTGAGCCGGGACCGCTGGGCGAGATGCTTGCCCGGGCGATTCTCGACAACCTCTACCGATTCGTGATTCCCGCGGTCGCCGGTCCGGCCCGCCTGGTTGCCCTCAGCGCGCTCGCGACGCCGGAATTGAACGCTTCGGCGCTACGAGCGGCGGCTGGGCGCAGTCGGCTGCGGGCGGTCCGCAACGCGAGCGGTCGCTGGCGCAGCTGCCGTGCCTGGGTGGAGGAATACCAGGCGAGTCGATACCGCAGGGATCGCGGTTAGAAACAGTCCGCAGAGCGATTTGTTATTCGAAAAGCTCGGCGTGGGTGCCAGCACGGACGAAGTTGATCGAGCCACCCGGCTTCGGTGAATCATCGACCTGATAGATCAGAAGAAAGTCGCCACCGATGTGGCATTCGCGGTGATTCGCCCACGTTCCTCTCAAGGCGTGGTCCCTCCGCTCAGGACCGAGCGGGGCCTCATTGGCGATGAGGTGGAGCATGACCGCCTTGAGTCGATGCATGTCGTACCGCCCCGAACGCGAAAGCCGCTCCCAGTCCTTGAGAAATTTCCGCGTGAAGTCCACGCGCCGAGGCGGGCGCGTCCGCCTACTGATCGCTGTTTTTTTCAAGCTCCGCAAACATGTCGTCCGCGCTGGCGAACCGGGCCGTTCCCGCGCTCATCATCTCCTCCGACTCGGCCATCGCCTGGCGGGTCTGAGCGTTCGGTACCTTGAGTTCGAGCGGGAAGGCCTGATCGACCGCGATTCGGTGGAAGAACAGCCGCACGGCCTCCGAGGCCGTCATCCCCATGGCCGTCAGCGCCGCCGTCGCCTTTCGCTTCATCTCCGTGTCCATCCGGACGTGGAGCATCGAACTGTGCGTCTTCATCCGAGCCTCCTGTATCGCAATTGCGATATAGCATGTCGTCGCTGCAGCATCCCGTCAACCCAGGGTCGGCCCGTCACCGGCAAGTCACTCTTATACTCATATACACCTTTACTCATATACTCATCACCCGCCCCCCGGCAGCCGGCGACCTCGCCCGCGCCGCTGGAATCGGCCCGCTGTTTCCGCTATCGTTGCAACTGCAACGGCCTCCGCCGTTTACCGGTGGATGAGCCCGAGTGTCAAGGCGATTTGTGGCGTATTGCGGCCAGGGAACAGCTAAAAAGCCACGCCCGCCGGAGGGTTCCGGCCCGGATTGGCCCCGCAGGGGCTGGTCCGCGTTGAGAGGGATCGGGCCTTCCCCACGGGCGGATTGGCGGGAAGCGCGGGACATCAGGTGACCATACCCCCCATCGAGAAACTCCTCGCCGACCGCATCCTTGTGCTCGACGGCGCGATGGGGACCATGATCCAGCGCCACGACCTGGGCGAGGACGACTTTCGCGGCGACCTCTTCCGCGCCCACCCCCGGCCGCTGCTCGGCAACAACGACCTCCTCAGCCTGACGCGGCCCGACGTGATCGGCGGGATCCACCGCGCCTACCTCGAGGCGGGCGCCGACATCGTCGAGACGAACACGTTCAGCTCCACACGGCTGCCGATGTCGGACTACGGGGTCGAGGACGCGGTCGGCGAGATCAATCGCGCGGCGGCGCGGATCGCGCGCGCGGCGGCCGAAGAATACACGGCGCGCACCCCCCACCGCCCCCGCTACGTGGCGGGGATCCTCGGGCCCATGAACCGCACGGCGTCGATCTCGTCGGACGTGAACGACCCCGGCGCGCGCCAGGTCACCTTCGAGGAGCTGCGCGCGGCGTACGCCGAGCAGGCCCGCGCCCTCATCGAGGGCGGCGTGGACGTCCTTATGGTCGAGACCATCTTCGACACCCTGAACGCCAAGGCCGCGGTCTTCGCGGTGCTGGAAGCGTTCGACGTGCTGGGCATCCGCCTCCCCCTCATGATCTCCGGCACGATCACCGACCAGAGCGGCCGCACGCTCACCGGACAGACCCCCGAGGCCTTCTACAACTCGCTCCGCCACGCGGCCCCGCTCGCCTTCGGGCTCAACTGCGCGCTGGGCCCCGACCAGCTGCGGCCCTACCTGCAGGAGCTGTCCACGGTCTGCGAGTACCCGGTCAGCTGCCACCCCAACGCGGGTCTGCCCAACGAGTTCGGCGGCTACGACCTCACGCCCGACGAGATGGCCGCCACCATGGGCGACTTCGCGCACTCCGGCTTCCTCAACCTGGCGGGCGGGTGCTGCGGGACCACGCCCGACCACATCGCGGCGATCGCGGCCGCCGTCGAGGGCGTCGCCCCGCGGCCCGTGCCCAAACCCCCCGTCCGCACGCGCCTCTCGGGCCTGGAACCCCTCACGATCGGCCCCGAGTCGCTCTTCGTGAACGTGGGCGAGCGCACGAACGTGACGGGGTCGCAGCGCTTCGCCCGCCTCATCCTGGACGACGACTACGAGGCCGCGCTCGAGGTCGCGCTGCAGCAGGTCCGCAACGGCGCCCAGATCATCGACGTCAACATGGACGAGGGGCTGCTGGACTCGGAGGCGGCGATGGTGCGCTTCCTGAACCTGCTCGCGGCCGAGCCCGAGATCGCGCGCGTCCCGTTCATGATCGACTCGTCGCGCTGGGAGGTGATCGAGGCGGGGCTCAGGTGCGTGCAGGGCAAGTCGGTCGTGAATTCGATCAGCATGAAGGACGGCGAGGACGCCTTCCGCGAGCAGGCGCGCCTGATCCGGCGGTACGGCGCGGCCGTGATCATCATGGCCTTCGACGAGGAGGGCCAGGCCGCGACCGCGGACCGCAAGGTGCAGATCTCGAAGCGCGCGTACGAGATCCTGGTGCGCGAGGAGGGGTTCCCGCCGGAAGACATCATCTTCGACCCGAACATCTTCGCGGTGGCCACCGGGATCGCGGAGCACGACGAGTACGCGGTGGCGTATTTCGAGGCGGTCGCGCGGATCAAGGAGGCGCTGCCGCACGCACTGGTGAGCGGCGGGGTGAGCAACGTGTCGTTCTCGTTCCGGGGCAGCCACGGAGTGCGCGAGGCCATGCACTCCGCGTTCCTGTACCACGCGGGCCGGGCCGGGATGGACATGGGGATCGTCAACGCGGGCGCGATCACGGTCTACGACGAGATCCCGGACGAGCTGCTCACCGCGGTCGAGAACGTGCTCTTCAACCGCGACGCGGAGGCCACCGAGCGCCTGACCGAGCTCGCCGGGAGATACCGGGGGAGCGCCGCGGGCGACGTCGAGGACCTCTCGTGGCGCGAGGCGTCCGCCGGGCAGCGGCTGCAGCACGCGCTGGTGCACGGGATCACCGACTACATCGAGGAGGACACGGAGGAGGCGCGCGCGGGTGCGAAGCGGGCGCTGCACGTGATCGAGGGGCCGCTGATGGCGGGGATGAACACCGTGGGGGACCTGTTCGGCGACGGGAGGATGTTCCTGCCGCAGGTGGTCAAGAGCGCGCGCGTGATGAAGCGGGCCGTGGCGTACCTCGTGCCGTTCCTGGAACGGGAGAAGGGTGCGGATGAGGGCGAGGGGGCGGGCGGGCGGGCCGCGGGGCGCATCGTGATGGCGACGGTCAAGGGCGACGTGCACGACATCGGCAAGAACATCGTGGGCGTCGTGCTCCAGTGTAACAGCTACGAAGTGTTCGATCTGGGCGTGATGGCGCCTGCCGAAAACATTCTGGAGAAGGCACGCGAGGTGGACGCCGACCTGATCGGGCTCTCGGGGCTGATCACGCCGAGCCTCGACCAGATGGTGCACGTGGCGAGCGAGATGGAGCGCACCGGGATGACGCAGCCGCTCCTGATCGGCGGCGCCACGACCTCGCGCGTCCACACGGCCGTGAAGATCGAGCCGCGCTATTCGGGCGCCACGGTCCACGTGCTGGACGCGTCGCGCTGCGTGACGGTGGCGGGCAAGCTGCTCGACCGGGGCAGCCGGACGGCGTACACGGCCGCGGTCCGCGAAGAGTACGAGGGGATCCGCAGACGGCGGGCCGGGCCGGGCAAGCGCGCGCCGCTGCTTGCCCTGGAAGCCGCCCGCGCCAACCGTCTGCGGCTCGACTGGCGTCGCCATGCGCCGGTGCGGCCGACGTTTACGGGAACGCGAACCTTCCCCCGTGACGGGTCCGAAGCTGTGGCCCGCGGTCACGCCCGCACCGCGTCGCCCCAGGCCGCTCTGCCCTCCCCCAACTCCAGCAACGCCGCTGCGTCCTACGACCTCGACGAACTGATCTCGCGCATCGACTGGACTCCGTTCTTCCGGGCCTGGGAGCTCAAGGGCAAGTTTCCGGCCATCCTCTCGGACCCCGAGGTGGGCGAGCAGGCGACGAGTCTGTACGAGGACGCGCGCGCGCTGCTCAGGCGGATCCGGCGGGAGCAGCTGCTGGCGGCGAGGGCGGTTGTCGGGCTGTGGCACGCCAATTCGGTGGGCGATGACATAGCTGTTTGGGACGGCGAGGCGCGCGACAACCCGCTCGCGGTCTTCCACTGTCTGCGTCAACAGTTCACCAAGCGGAGCGGGCGGCCCAACCTCTGCCTGGCCGATTTCGTGGCGCCCGAGAGCTCCGGGGTGGCGGACTACGTGGGCGCGTTCGTCGTGACCGCCGGTGCGGGTGTGGACAGAATGTGCGCCGGGTTCGAGGCCGCGGGCGACGACTACCAGAGCATCCTCACGAAGGCGCTGGCCGACCGGCTTGCGGAGAGTTTCGCCGAGCGCATGCACGAACGGGTGCGCCGCGAGTTCTGGGGCTACGCGCCGGACGAGTCGTTCACGAACAGCCAGCTCATCGCCGAGGAGTACGCCGGCATCCGGCCCGCCCCCGGCTACCCGGCCTCGCCCGATCACTCGGAAAAGGAGACGCTCTTTGGCCTCCTGGACGCCGGGCGGATCGGGGTGTCGCTGACCGAGACCTGCGCCATGATGCCCGCCGCATCGGTCTCCGGCCTCTACATCGGACACCCCGGCAGCTTCTACTTCGGGGTGGGCCGAATCGGCGGGGACCAGCTGAAGGACTACGCGAAGCGCAAGGGTATAAGTGTCGACGAAGCAACGCAGTGGCTAATGCCAAACCTGGCGGAGACCCCACATGGCTGACCTGCGGGAGATGCTGTCGGGCGAGCGCGTCCACGTCATGGACGGCGCGATGGGCACCATGCTCTACGCACGCGGCGTCTTCCTTAACGTCTGCTACGACGAGCTGAACGACACGCACCCCGAGCTGGTCGAGGACGTCCACGAGCAGTACATCCGCGTCGGCGCCGAGATCATCGAGACGAATACGTTCGGGGCGAATCCCGTGAAGCTGTCTTCGCACGGGCTGGACGAACGCACCGAGGAGTTGAACGAGCGGGCCGCCGGGATCGCCGTGGCGGCGGCTTCGGGTCGCGCGGCCGTGGCGGGCGCCATCGGGCCGCTGGGGATCCGGCTGGAGCCCCTGGGTCCCACGTCGCTGGAAGAGGCCCGCGACTACTTCGGGCGCCAGGTGGACGGGTTGCTGGCGGGCGGCGTCGACGGCTTCGTGCTCGAGACGTTCGCGGACCCGGTCGAGCTGGAACAGGCGTTTCTCGCGGTGCGGTCGCGGTGCGATCTGCCCGTGGTCGCTCAGGTGACGGTCGGCGAAGACGGCGTGACCGAATACGGGACGACGGCGGAGCAGGCGGCACGCGCGGCCGAGGCCTGGGGTGTCGATGCGGTGGGGCTCAACTGCTCGGTGGGACCCGCGGTCATCCTGGAGGGGCTGGAACGGATGGCCGAGGTCACGCGGCTGCCGCTTTCGGCGGTGCCCAATGCGGGGCTGCCCCGCGCGATCGGCGACCGCAAGATCTACGTCAGCGAGCCCGGGTACATGGCGCAGTACGCGCGGCGCGCCATCGAAGCGGGAGCGAGGATCGTGGGGGGCTGCTGCGGCACGACGCCGGAACACATCCGCAGCATTGCCGAGGTGGTCGGGGAGATCCAGCCGCAGCGCACGTCGGTCCGGGTGGTGCGCTCGGTGGGCGAGTCTTCGGCGCGCAAGTCCCCTCCCCCGCTGGCGTCGCGCTCGGAGCTGGGCCGGCGCCTCGCGCGCGGAGAGTCTGTGACCATGGCCAGGGTCCTGCCCCCCCGGACGTGGGACACGTTGCAGATGCTGGACGACTGCCGGGCGCTGGCGCGGGCGGGAGCCGGAGTGATCGGCATCCACGAGGACCGCCGCGCCGCCCGGCTCGGCGTCATGGCGCTGGCCGGCCTGATCGGGAGCTCGTGCACGGCCGAGCCGCTGGCGCACTACACCTGCCGCGACCGCACCCTGTTCGGCATGATCAGCGACCTCCTGGGCGCGGCGGCGTCCGGGGTGCGCAACGTGCTCCTCCTGACCGGCGACCCCCCCGGCGCCGCCCCCTACCCCGATTACAGGTCGGTCGTCGACGTGGACTCGATCGGCCTCACCAACGTGATCACGGCCATGAACCGCGGGGTCGATCCGTCCGGCAACGACATCGGCCCGCCGCCCGGGTTCGTCGTGGGCGTGGCGCTCCGCCAGGGCACCCGCGACCCCGCCCGCGAGCTGGGCCGCTTCCACTGGAAGGTCGACGCCGGCGCCCACTTCGCCGTCACGCAACCCGTCTTCGACGCCGAGCACCTGCTGGAGTTCCTGGCGGGCGTTGGGGACGGCGGGCCCGGGATTCCCGTTGTGGCGGCGATCCAGCCGCTCGGCTCGCTCCGCCACGCGGACTTCCTCAAGAACGAGGTCCCGGGCGTGATCCTGCCCGACCGGGTGGTGGAGCGGATGCGGCGGGCGGCGGCGCGGGGAGCGGATCACGCGGCCGCGGAGGGGATCGCGATCGCCCGGGAGACGGCGGCGGCGCTGGCCGGGGAGGTGGCCGGGCTTGAGGTCGCCGCGCACCGGGGGCCGGGGGTGGGGTCGGCGGTGCGGGTGTTGGAGGGGGTGAACGAGGCGATTGGGGGGGTATGAGCCTGCAACGACGGAGACTTCGACCGATTCATGGCCCGGTCGATAAAGGCGATGTTGCGTTCGAAAGGGTTTTCCACCCAGCAATTGGAGGAAGCGATGACGATGGGTACGGTGGTGACCGAGTTCCAGCGCAGTCTGGACGAGATCAGGCGAGCGGGGCGTGAGCAGGGAGTGCGGCAGGGGCGTGAGCAGGGACAGGTCGCCGTGCTGGTCCAGCTGATCGCGCGGAAGTTCGGACAGCCGACCGCAGAGGAAGCGCAGAAGTTGATCGTGGGAAGCCCTGGCCGGGACAGAGTCGCCTGGGTCGCCGCCGCGATCCTCGACTGCGAAACACCCGAAGACTTCCTGGTGCGTGTGCGGGAGGATTGAAGAGCGACATCCGACGCCCCTAACCCTCAGCCCTCCCCCACCCCCCTGATCCGCCCCATCGCCTCGAGGTCCATGCGGACCTGAAGCGGTACCGCATCGTCGGACATCATGTCGCCGCGGAATGCGCCGACGTGCACGTGGGGGTGAAACGAGGATCCGTTGCTGCCGATTCGGGCAACCGGCTGGCCGGCCCGCACGGTGTCGCCCAGCGAGACGAGCACCTCCCGGACGTGAACGTACGCGACGTGCACATCCGTCGGTTCGCCGTCGATTACCCGTCTGAACCCGATGGCGCTCGAGCGGCCCTGGCCGCGCACGCCGGGGACCGTGGTCTCGGGATTGATCTGGATGCCGATCACGATTCCGTCGAAGGGGGCCAGCAGCGGCTCGCGCCAGCTGTGCCAGTCCTCGTTGCGCGTTCCGTCCCCGCGGTACAGCGACAACAGGTTGCCGTCCGGTCCGCCGCTCCGCCGCACGACAACGCAGTCCGCGGCGAGCGCGTCGGGCACATGGTCCTCGGCGCCGAGAGCGTGTTCGGAGCACTGGAACCGCGCAGCCACCGGCGGGTGGACGGTGACGGCCTCGATCGTCCTGCCGTCAGCCTGCGCCGCGGCTGGCGCTGGGGCCAACGGGTAGGTGAGGGCCGCGAGGATTGCGGCCGCAGTGACGGTCGAGATCGGTTGCCGGGTCATGGCGGCTTGTGCTCCTTTGGGGGCCGGGAAGTTCGATCTGGAGGAATTCAGCGTCAAGGAGAGGTGCATGAACCAGGCCGTCGCGGCCGCCCGCGCAGTGCTTTTCGACTTCGACTTCACGCTGGCGGATTCTTCCGAGGGCATCGTGGTCTGCATGAATCACGCGCTGGACCGCCTGGGGCTCCCTCCGGCTTCGGCGGACGCCATCCGCAGGACCATCGGGCTCGATCTGCACACGGCGCTCGGGGTTCTGGCGGGCGAGGAGTGGAGGTCGCGGGAGGACGAGTTCCTCGAGCATTTCGTCAGGAAGGCGGACGACGTGATGGTCGCCAGCACGTCCTTCCTGCCGGGCGCGGCACGGGTGCTCCGGACGCTGCACGAAGCAGGCTATCCGGTCGGGGTGGTGACCACCAAGTACCGGCATCGCGTCGAGGACGCCCTCCAGCGGGACGGGCTCAGGGCGTTTGTCGAGGTGATCGTCGGAGCGGACGATGTGCCCCGGCCGAAGCCCGCTCCGGACGGACTGCTGCAAGCGGCCGACTCGCTGGGAATCCCCACCGGCGACTGCGTCTTCGTGGGCGATTCGGAGGTGGACGCCAGGGCGGCCCAGGCGGCGGGCGTGGGGTTCGTCGCGGTTCTGTCGGGGACGACGACGGAGGAAGAGTTCGACGGGTATCCGGTGAGGGCGGTGCTGGGGGGCGTGGGGGAGGTCGTGCCGGCCGAGTAGACGTGGCGCGGCGCGCTGTTTGGTAGCATTCTGCCACCAACCCGAGGGATTGAGCGTTCCTCGGCCTGGCCGACCGGCACCGTACTCAGGGCACCTCATCACGGGGGATCAGGGCACATGAAGACGTCGACCTCGATCAAATCCGCCTCGACGGCGCTCCTCCTCCTCTTGACGGCGTGCCAATGGCAGGCGGGAGACGCACGTGAGGAGGGTATGCCGGACGGGTCGGGCGCCTACGATGACCTCGTTGCACTGTTCCAGGAATTCATCGAGTGGACGGATCCGGCCAGGGCGTCGGGCAACGTTCCGAACCGGGACATCGCCGGCAGCGCGACCGACGTCTATCCCGACTACGGTGAGGCGACCGTCGAGGGGCGTCGCGCCACGATGCGGGACTTCCAGGCGCGGCTCGAGGACATGGCGGTCGTGGACTGGGAGCTGGATCAACAGGTCGATTATCTGGCAGTTCGTTCCCGATTCGATCGTCACGACTTCACATTGAACGTGTCCCGCCCCTGGTCCAGGGACCCAGGCTTCTATGTGGATCAGATGCTGCGCATCACGTTCGCGGACTTGCCTTTGGACGACGATGGGACCACCGCGCTCCGGACGCGGCTCGAGGCCATCTCGCTCCTGGTGGAGCAGGCCAGGAACAACCTGACGGAAGTAGCCGCCGACTACGCGGACCTCGCGATCTTCAATCTGACCAACGCCGACGGCGTGGGGCACGGCTACCCGTACCGAGCAACGCCGCCGGCCGGCGTCCTTGGCTGGTACGACGACTTCCACGAGCGGGCGGCCACGCAGCAACCCGATCTCCGCGCCGACATCGCCGCGGCCCGGGAGTCCGTCCGCGGCTTCCACGACTGGCTTGTCGCGAATCGAGGCGACATGACCGCGCAGGCCGGCGTGGGTCGAGAGATGTTCGACTGGTACCTGAAGCACGTGAAGCTCATGCCGTACGACGCGGATCAGATCGTCACGGTGGGCCTGCGGGAGCTGGATCGCCTCTGGAGCGTGTATGCGCTGGAACAGCACCGGAACCGGCATCTGCCGCCGCTCGAGCTGCCGGCGTCGGCGGAGGAGTATGAGGCGCGGATCGACAGCGTCGACACGCGGATCCGCGACTTCCTGGTGGAGGAGGACATCATCACGATCCCGGACTACGTCGGGGAGCTCGACACGAACGTGCCGTGGATCGTCCGTCCCGGCGGCCCGAACTTCTGGGAGCAGGTGCAGTTCCGTGACCCGACGCCCGATCACCTGCACGCCGTCATCCCCGGGCATCGTTTCGACGGCCTGGTCGCACGGCACAACACGCACCCCATCCGCGGCAGGATCAGCAGCGGGGCGCGCACCGAAGGCTGGGCCACCTATCTGGAAGAAGCCGTCATGAACGCCGGCTTGCTCGATGACGCGCCGCGGGTCCGTGAGCTCATCTACATCTTCGGTATCTTCCGGGCCGCCAGGGTGCCGGCGGACGTGTGGCTCCAGTTCAACGAGATGACAGTCGACGAAGTCGTAGCGTGGTGGATGGAGCGCACCCCGTGGCTGGACGAGAACGTTGCGCGCGTGGACGCCGAGATCTACCTTCGCCGACCGCCCGGCTACGGGCTGGGGTACTCGATCGGCATGCTGCAGATGCAGCAGCTCCTCGCCGATCGCAAGCGCCAGCTGGGCGACGACTTCGACCTCGGGGAGTTCCACGACACGTTCATGGCAGCCGGGCGGCTCCCGATCTCGCTGATCCGTTGGGAGATGACGGGCCTGGACGACGAGGTGCAGGATCTCTGGAAGCGGGAGCGGCTCGACCAAAAGGAGTGACAACCATGAGAACGCTGAGCTCGGTCCTGGGCTTGTCGGTACTGTTGGCCGGGTGCGCCGGGATCGGTGATGGAGAGCTCACCGATGCCGAGCGTGCGGCGCTTGCCGACTCCATACGTCAGTTCGCCAACGAGATGGTCGAGACCATCGACGGTCACGATGTGGACGGCTTCATCGGATATCACCTGGACGGCCCCGACTTCGCCTGGGCGAGCCGCGGGGAGGTCACCCCGCTGGAGTCACATCGCGCCTCGATGAAGGAGTACTTCCCCGGCGTCGGAAGGAACGTGCACTTCACGCTCGGACAAAGCACGGTGCACGTGCTGAGCCGGGACGCCGCGGTGGCCACGTCGGTCATTCACTCGACCAACGTCGGCGAGGATGGAGAGCCGATCAGCGGTCACGAGGTCTGGAGCATCGTGGTGCAGCGCATAGAGGGCGAGTGGAAGGTGGTGCAGGTGCACGAGTCGTACCCGCCGACCCCGGAGCCCTAGTCTAGCGTGCCGTCGGCGGGGTCGTGGGCGGGTTGCTACGTAGTCGTCGTAGATCGCCGCATGGACGCTGGTGTAATCGACAGATGGCCGCATTTCCAATCGCCACATAGCCGCGTTGCCAATCGCCACATAGCCGCGTTGCCAATCGCCACATGGCCGCTACATTCCGAGCCATGGTCGATGCTCATGCTCTGTATCCCCGCCCCCTGGTCCGCATCCTTCGGCGCGCCCTGACCGACACGCCCGTAGCTTTGTCGCGGCGCTCCCGAGGAAAGTCACGATTGACGAGATCCAGCGCGCACCTGAACTACTGCCGGCAATCAAGCTGTCCGTAGACCTGGACCGACGCCCGGAACGCTTCGTCCTGACCGTGATGTTCTGGACGTGGGAAGGGTCCGAGACGCCAACGGCGTAGCGCGCCTTCTGTAACTACTGGCCGCGCGAAACGGTGAGCTGCTCAAAACGTCCGGCCTGTCACGCGAGTTGGGGCTCGGCAGGGCGACGGTCCGTGAGTACATCGCGGTGCTTGAAAGGCTCTTCCTGGTGCGGCGCCTGCTCTGCCCTGGCATCGCAACGTCGGCAAGCGTCTGGTGAGGACACCGAAGATGCATGTGGTCGACAGCGGACTCGCTGCCACGCTGGCCGGGGTGGCCCCAGGGGACTGGATCGCAAAGCGGGACCGCATGGGCCATCTCCTAGAGCTAATCTCTTCCTCCTCTCGTGTCTCGCGGGTGTTGGCAGAGAGGGACAGCATCCATCAGACAGTCGCCCTCAGTCACGTCGCGCTCCACTCCAACACGCCGGAGACGCAGAGACGGAAGTGTGACGAAGCGCGCCAGGCTGCCAAGGATCTGAAGCAGATTCGGCGCGAGGCGCGCTACGGACTCTGGGGAATCGAAGAAGAGATTCGTGATCTGACGCGGCTTCCAGACTGGTTGGCGCACGCACTACCTTATCCTGGGGCGGCAAGGAGGTTGCTCAACGCAGGTTCGGCCTTGGGAGGAGCCCTAGATTCTGCCGTAGTGCGATCGTACGTAAGAGGACGAAGGCCGACGTTGTTCAGCCAAGCGGGTGTTCGCCGTCGTGCGGCCCAGTTCAGCAGGCCAGTTCAGCAGGGAACATGAAGCATTCAAGAAGACGATTCATGATCGGCGCGCGTGAGTCGCGATGAGTTGCCGTGGCCCGGGTCGTGCGGACTCGCATCCAGCCTTAGAGCTAGATGTGCGGCGGCGTGGGGTGTCAGCTGGGTCGCCGCGGGTTTCCCGCCATTTCGGCTACGTTGGAATCAGACGGGGTGTGGCGCTGAGAATCCCCGAGACACGATTCTCCGAAGAGGAGAAGAAGAATGAGCAGGTCCAGGCCGAACGAAACACTGCAGGGGCACATCGACGCCCTCGGCGACGAGAAGTTCGGCCGGGTGTTCAATGCGGTTTGGTCTCATTGGTGCGAAGCGAAGGTGATGTACGAGGAGTACAAAGATCTGTTCGGCACCCAGGAGGATTGCGACCTCTTGAACGCGGTCGCGCCCCAGTTTTTCAGGTATGTCCACCAAGTGTTCTGGCAGGATCTTGTCCTCCATGTGACCCGCCTAACCGACAGGAGTCGGGAGGCACTGAGCGTTCAGAGCCTCGAGAAGTGCTTGACGAGAGAGGACGACAGGCGGCTACGAACGCAGGTGCAGACACACCGGGAGAACGCAGTAGAGGCCGCGAAGCCTCTAGTCGACTGGAGGAATCGACATATCGCACATCGGAGCCAATCGCTTGTCATCGGAACCGCTTCCACGCCACTGGCACCGGTGCGGCCAGTCGACTGCAAAGAGGTTTTGGGTCACGTACTCTCGGCGATCAATGCCATCGAACGGGCACGCATGGATGGCACTACACCGGATGACGTCGTCGCCCATCCGTCCGCCAGAGGGCTCCTGGCGCAACTCAAGGGACTGGTGGAGGGGGTTCAGTTCGCCGCATCAGCTGTTGACCCCGAGTACCTGAAAACGCTTGATCCAGACAAGGCGAGGCAGTTCCTACGGACGGTGCGCCGAACACAGCGCATATAGTGCCCCCGATTTCCCTGGACAGTAGTTTAGCAACCTTTCCGGGGTCCAACGGAGAGGAGGCACGGGATGTCTCGGAGTACGAAAGAGCAGGATTTGGCGAAGAGCCGCGGCCAGCCGGAGGGCCTGCCGAAGCGGTGGAGCGCGCAGCGGAAGGCAGAGGTGGTTTTGCGGCTGCTGCGGGGCGAGGACATCGGCGAGGTGAGCCGGGAGATTCGGGTTGCGCCGCCGGAGTTGGAGCGGTGGCGGCGGGAGTTCCTGGACGGTGGCCAGCAAGGGCTGAAGAAGAAGAACCGGCCGGGAGGCGAGCTGATGCGGACCCGGGCGAAGCTGGGAGAGATGACGATGCGGGTCGAGTTGCAGGCGGAGCTTCTCGAAAAAAGGGGGTTCGGGGACGAGCTGCGGAAGCTCTTGAGGCGCTTGGACGGGTGAGTCCGGCGACGAACCGTGCCTACCCGCTGACGATGGTGTGTGAGACCTGGCGGGTCGCACGCTCGAGCGTGTATGCGCTGCGAGCGCAACAGGGCGGGCCAGTGACGCCCGATCGCCGGCAGCCCGGGAAGCGGGGCCCGAAGACGGCACTGAGCGACGAGGAGCTTCCGCAGGAGGTCTGGACGGTGCTGAAGGCGAGTCCGTTCCTCGGCGAGGGCCACCGGAAGGTGAAGGCGCGGCTTGCGGCCAAGGGGATCCGGGTGGGCAAGAACCGAGTGCTCCGCCTGATGCGGGTGAACGGGCTCCTGGCGCCGGTGCGGCGGGGGCATCCCCACGGAGACCGGAGCCACAGCGGCCGGATCCGCACCGTGTGCATCTATCTGCACGACTTCGATACCCTCGAGGAGGCCAGAGAGGTGATCGGGGCCTTCGTCGAGCGCTACAACAACGGCTGGCTTTTCCAGCGGCACGGGTACATGACCCCGGCCCGGGCCCGCGAGAAGCTCAGCCGGAGGGCGGCCTGATGTTTGAGCCGTCCACTTGTCCAGAAGACCGGAACCGGTACAGCCAGCTTGATTCTGGCAACAGGAGAGGTTCGATGTCCCGCATCCGCATCAAGCTCTACGGCTCCGCTATCGAGACGGAGACGGCCCCGTCCGCCCTTCCAGACCCGCCCCTGTTCGACGTCTCGCATGTGGTCCAGCGGGCACGGGAGAGGCCGACAGCGCTGTGAGAATGTGGATGGTGGATCCGGCGGTGCTGTGCCGTCAGCATCTTTTGGGAGAACATGTCGAGCTTCATATGATCGTCGGCTCCGTCCGGAAGGGCCGGGATCTGACGTGGATGCTGGATCGAGGCCTCTTGGAACCGAGCCGGGTAGAGGAACGCCACGCCGCGCTGGTCACTGAAATGCGGCGGCGGGGATATGGGCACCGGAGTCCGATTTGCCCGACCGTCTGTTACGCGGTGAAGGGGTTGTACGGCGTCACCGGCGAGCAGCTTGTAGACCCCAGGCGCAGCGTCAAGGAATTGGCGGAGCGGTGCGCCCCCTGCCGGCATCGAATCAACCTGACCGACCAGAGAAGGGAAACCCCTTGAGCATAGGCACCCCGTCCCATATCGTGCCCTGTCGCGTTCTCCCGAATACGGTGCCGATCTCCAGCGGTCGGACCTCGTCGAGGGTCGTGGGCGACGGGAAGGGCGGCGGTACTCGGTGCGATGTCAACCATGTCCGGGAATGAGAATAGCTGTCGTCGGAACCGGTATCTCGGGACTCGGAGCGGCTTGGCTGCTCGCCCCGAAACATGACGTGCACGTCTTCGAGCGCGAGACGCGAATCGGAGGCCACACCCACACTCACCGGGTCGCCGGCCCCCGGGGTTCCGTCGCGGTCGACTCCGGGTTCATCGTCTACAACGAGGAGACCTATCCCCTTTTGGCGACCCTCTTTGCGGCGCTCGGCGTACGCTCACAACCGATTGACATGTCGTTCTCTTTCGAGTGCGAGCGTTGCCGTGTGGTGTACAGCGGCCTGGGCGTCAAGGGGGTCTTCGCCGATCCGCGCAGTGCGTTTCGACCGGGATTCCTGAGATTCCTGGCGCAGATCCACCAATTCCACGCCGCTGGCCGGCGGGGCGGCGCCACCTGGGATGGTCGGACGTTGCGTGATCTCGTCGCACGGGCCGGCTCGGAGGTGCTCGGTCGCCACTACGCGTATCCCCTGGCTTCGGCGCTGTGGTCGACAGGGATTCCCTCGATCATGCAGTTTCCAGCTGGCATGTTCGTGGACTTCTTCCGTGGGCACAGACTCTTCCAGCTGCGCGGGCGGCTCCAGTGGCGGTCGATCCCCGGGGGAAGCAGGACCTACGTGGAAGCGATGCTGCGTCGGCTCGATGGGCGCGTTCACACAGGCATCCCGGTCAGTTCGGTGGCTCGCCGAGGGACGGCTTGCCGCCTGCACTTCGCGAACGGCACCAGTCAGGAGTTCGACCGGGTCATCCTGGCCACGCACGCGGACGAGGCCCTCGCCCTACTGCGGGAACCCTCCGACGCCGAACGGGAACTGCTGGGCGCATGGCGGTACGCGACCAACGACACCTGGGTCCACTCCGACCCCGCGTACCTGCCCTCGCGTGCAGCGGCGCACGCCTCCTGGAATTACCATGTAGGCGACTGTCGCAATCCCTCCCCGGTCACGACCATGACCTACAACCTCAACCGTCTGCAGCGCCTTGACCACTCAACTCCCTGGCTCGTCACCCTGAACCCACCCCGACCCCCGGACCGCGTCCACGATCGCGTCACCTACGCCCACCCGGTGTACACGGTGGCGTCGGCTACCACCCAGTCGGCCATTTCCGCGCTCAACGGCCGGCGCGGCACCTACTTCTGCGGCGCCTACCTCGGCTTCGGCTTCCACGAGGACGGGTTTCGATCGGCGGTCGAGGCTGCCGAACAACTCGGCGCGAGGCTCGAATGAGCAATCCGCTTCGCTCCGGCCTCTACATGGGCACGGTCCGGCACCGGCGCCGCGCGCCCCGCGCGAACTCGTTCCGGTACGGGGTCTACCAGTTGCTCCTGGACCTTTCCGAACTCGCGGCGCTCGATCGCGAGATAGGGTTCTTCGGCTACAACCGCGCCGGACTCATCTCGTTTCACGACCGGGACCACATGGGGGGCACGGGCGAACCGGTGCGCGACAAGCTGGCTCGCTGGCTGCGTACTCAGGGACGCGACCTGGGTGGATCCCGGGTCATGCTGCTCACGAACCCGCGCGTCCTCGGCTACGTGTTCAACCCGGTGTCGTACTTCTTCTGCCTGGACGCTGCGGGCGGGCTCCGCTTCACGGTGGCGGAGGTCTTCAACACCTTCGGCGAGGCATACTGCTACCTGCTCGACGGCAGCGATCCGGTGGGTGGACAGGCGGTCCGTTCGCGGGTGGACAAGCGGTTCCACGTCTCGCCGTTCATGCAGATCGAAGGGGTCCGCTACGAATGGATCGTGACTCCGCCCGGCGACCGTCTCACCATCCACATCGACGAGTTCGACGGAGACGAGAAGTACTTCGACGCGACGCTGAACCTGGTGCGCCGTCCCCTCACGGCCGCAACGCTCGCCGGCGCGATGCTCCGTTACCCGCACCTGACGGCGCGGACGATCTTCCTGATTCACTGGCAGGCCGCGAAGCTGTGGGCCAAGCGGGTTCCGTTCTTTCGCAAGCCCGAGCCGCCGGACAATGGGCTTGGGGGTTGGCAGCCGGGGAGGAGGGGGATGCGATGAGCGGCACGCCGCGGCGGCAGTTGAACCGTGCGGGACTGGCTCCCGGCATGATGGACCGCGTCGGGCGCGCGCTCATTCTCGGTTCCCTGCGCCGCCTTAAGCAGGGGGTTCTGCGGATCCGTACCCCCGACGGCGCCGCGTATCGATTCGGAGGACTCCAGCCTGGGCCCGAGGCCACGATCAGCGTGCACCATCCCCGTTTCTTCCGGCGAATGCTGGCGGACGGAGAGGTCGGGGCGGGGGAGGCGTACATTTGGGGTGACTGGTCGGCGGATTCGGCGATGGACGCTGTGCGGCTAGGCATTCTGAACCGCCGCTTTCTGAGGCCTATGGTGCCCCTGTTGTGGCCTGCGGCGGTGGCGGCGTGGATGGCGCACAAGGTCCGATCGAACACTGTGTCGGGATCACGCCGAAACATCCATGATCATTACGACTTGGGTAATGATTTCTTCGCCCTCTTTCTCGATCCGTCGATGACGTACTCGTGCGCATACTTCGACGAGGAGCGGCTGGCGGCGGATGCAGAGGTGGACACTCAGGCCCTGCAGCGCGCCCAGTTGGCGAAGTACCGGCTCCTGGCGACGAAGGCCGGCCTCCGCCCCGGTTCGCATGTCCTGGAGATCGGCTGTGGGTGGGGCGGGTTCGCCGAGGTCGCGGCGTCGGAGTTCGGGTGCCGGGTGACCGGGGTGACGATTTCGCGCGAGCAGGCGGCCTACGCGCGTGAACGCTTGGCCCGCGCGGGACTCGCGGACAGGGTCTCGATCGAGCTGATGGATTATCGCGAGATCACGGGTGTTTACGATGCCGTCGTATCGATCGAGATGCTCGAAGCCGTAGGTCACCGATTCCTTCCGGCCTACTTCCGCAAGTGTGACGAGGTGCTGGCGTCCGGCGGGCGGGCGGTCATCCAGGTGATCACGATCCCGGACAACCGCTACTTCCGCTACCGGCTACGCCCCGACTACATCCAGCGCTTTATCTTCCCTGGTGCGCACCTTCCTTCGCTGGGGGCACTGACCCGCGCGCTGCGCCCGACGGCTCTCCGAATGCGGGACCGGGAGGATCTCGCCGCTCACTATGCCCTCACGCTGGCCATGTGGAGACAGCGGTTGCTGGAACAGCGCAATGCCCTGTTCGACCTGGGGTTCGACGAGGCGTTCCTGCGGAGGTGGGAGTTCTATTTCGCGTACTGCGAGGCAGCGTTCCGAACCCGCTATGTAGCCGACTGGCAACTCGTGCTGGAACGGAGAGGATGACATGAGCGCTCCATTCGCGGTCGGGATGGCGGCCGTTGCGATCATACCGGTCATGGTACTGCTGTGGTACAGGCAACTGCGCACCCGCGAGGCCGATGCAGTGGACTTGGCGTGGACGGTGGGCCTGGGTGTCGCGGCGGTGTTCTACGCGGCGGCGGTGCCGCTGGGGGTAGGGTGGCGGCGCTGGATGGTGGCCGCGATGGCGGGGTTGTGGTCGCTGCGCCTGGCCGCGTACCTGCTCGGACGGGTCAGGTCGCCGGGCGAGGATGGGCGCTATCGGGATCTGCGGGTGAAGTGGGGACGCAGTGCGCCGGTGAAATTCTTCGTCTTCTTTCAGGTCCAGGCTGCGCTGGTGATCGTGCTTTCGGTGCACTTCCTGCTCGCCATGCGGTCGCCGGATCCGTCGCTGCGCGCGATGGACCTTGTGGGGGTGGCGATCTGGTTTGTTTCACTGGTCGGCGAGTCGGTTGCGGACCGTCAATTGCACCGCTTCCGGGCCACGCCCGGCAACGAGCGACGGGTCTGCCGGACGGGCCTGTGGCGGTACTCGCGGCATCCCAACTACTTCTTCGAGTGGCTGCACTGGCTGGCGTACGTGCCTGTCGCGTATGGCCACGCCCCCCTTTGGGCCATCCTCTTCGCGCCGGTCTTGCTGTTGGTCTCGATCCGGTTCGTGACCGGCATCCCGCCCATCGAGCGGCGGTCGGTCGAGCGGCGAGGCGAGGAATACCGCCGCTACCAGCGAACCACGAGCGCGTTCATTCCCTGGTTCCCGCGGCGCGACCCATGAGCGTTGCCGAAGCGGCCGTGCGGGGCGCCCTGGCGGCCGCCGAGTCGGGCTGGGTCCCCGACTTCGCCGCCCGGGCCGGGATCCGGGCCCTGCTGCGGGGACGGCTGCGTTCCCTGGCCAGCGGACCGCCCCTCGACGAGGCTGCCCTTCGCACCGGCCCCATCGCTCCAGCCCCACGCGAGGCGAACGAGCAGCACTACGAGGTCCCCGCTGCGTTCTTCGAACTGGTCCTGGGACCCTGGAACAAGTACTCCTGCTGCCTGTGGCCGGATGGCGGCCGCGAATCTACCCTCGCCGAAGCCGAACTTGCCATGCTCGATGTTACTTGCGCCCGTGCCGGCCTCTCCGATGGACAGGACATCCTCGATCTCGGCTGCGGCTGGGGCGCGCTCACCCTCTTCGCCGCCGAGCGCTATCCGGCCAGCCGCATCGTCGCGGTTTCCCACTCGGCGTCGCAACGCCGCCATATCGAGGCACGGGCGCGACGGCGGGGACTGGACAACGTTCTTGTCATCACGGCGGACGTCTCAGACCTCCATTTCGCGCGCGAGCAATTCGACCGCGTAGTCTCGGTCGAGATGTTCGAGCACATGAACAACTATGCCCTGCTTGTGAAAGGAATCACGAGTTGGATGCGGCCCCGGGGCCGGCTCTTCGTTCACGTCTTCTGCCACCACGCCCGCGCCTACCGCTTCTCACGCGTGGGCCCGGGCGACTGGATGGCGCGAGAGTTCTTTACCGGCGGCCTCATGCCGAGTTCGACGCTGGTGCCGAAGTTTCGCGGCGACCTCGAGCCCGAGGACGACTGGTTCGTGCCGGGAACGCACTACGCGCACACCTCGGAAGCCTGGCTGGCCAACCTGGACAGGGAGCGCGACGAGGTGGCATCGATCTTTGCCGACACCTATGGTTCCGCGTCCTCCGACCGCTGGGTGCAGCGCTGGCGACTGTTCTTCCTGGCCGTGGCCGAGACCTTCGCCTACAGGGGCGGTCGGGAGTGGGGGGTGTCACACCATCTACTCAGAAAGCCTGTCTGATGATAGAGACAGCGGCACACGACCACATTGATCCCGATTCTCTCGCTCCGACGGACCGGATCGACTTCCTGCGCAGCTATGCGTTCGTGGGCGTGCATGCCCTGGCGTTCGCTTTCCTGTTCACCGGCGTGAGTATCCCGGCGCTGCTCGCCTGCCTGATCACCTTCTGGGTGCGCCTCTTCGGCATCACCGCCGGTTATCACCGCTACTTCGCGCACCGGTCGTTCAAGACGAGCCGTCCATTTCAGTTCGCGCTGGCTTGGCTCGGCGCGAGCGCCGGACAGAACGGGCCGCTCTGGTGGGTGTCGCACCACCGGCTTCACCACCGCCACGCCGATACCGAGGACGACATCCATCCGCCGGGACTCAAGGGGTTCTGGTGGGCGCACGCCGGCTGGATCATGTCGCGTCGCTACGACGGCTACGATGCGTCATTGGTACGGGATCTGCGTCGGTTCCCAGAACTGCGCCTGCTTGAACGACTACACATGCTGGCCCCGCTAAGCGTCGCCATCGCCCTCTTCGGGCTCGGCTGGTGGTTCGAGGCGGCGTTTCCCGGACTCGGCACCACGCGCTGGCAGATGCTGGGTTGGGGACTGTTCGTCAGCACAGTCCTGCTATACCACGTCACTTTCCTGGTCAACTCCGTGACGCACATGTGGGGACGCCGGCGCTACGCGACGAAGGACCATTCGCGCAACAACTGGTGGGTAGCGCTGTTGACCCTGGGCGAAGGGTGGCACAACAACCATCACCGCTATCCGTCTTCGGAGCGGCAGGGGTTCTACTGGTGGGAAGTGGACGTCACGCACTATGTGCTGAAGGGGTTGGAGAAGGTGAGGCTGGTGCGGGATCTGCGGGAACCGCCCGCGCAGGCCTATCGGCGGCAAGCGGCCGGGTCGTCGTCCGACACGAAGTCCCGTCCGTAGAAGAAGCTCCGCCGGAGGGCGGCCTGATTGTTTAACAGTCCCCTTGTCCAGAAAACCGAAACCGGTACTGCGCCAGCTTGCGGAGGTCACACCCACCAGCCAAAGGTTAGTTTCCCATCAGCCGAAGGGAACGCATGCGTAGGCCGGACTCCAGGGACGCGAAGCACATCTTCGGTCGATTGATCGGCCCCGCGCGTCCGCTGACGCTCGTCTTGTGTCTTGCGCTCCCTCCCGCGCTCGTCGTTCCCCGGGCCTCGGCGCAGGAGCCGGAGCGAGCGTATGTGTTCGAGGGCCATGTGCGCGACGCGGGTACGGGTCAGCCCCTGGCGGGAGCGCAGGTATCGGTGGTCGGGGGGGACACCAGGGCGGTGACCCGCGGGGACGGGAGCTTCCACCTGACCGGGTTGGCCGCCGGCGGGTACGTCCTTCGAGCCGAACGCCTGGGATACCGGGGCGCCACCGTGGTGGTAACCGTGGGGACCGAGCGCGCGCGCCGGGCGGTGGCGGAGTCGGCAGAGGTCGTGATCGAGCTGACACCGTCTCCGATTGCGCTGGACAACCTGGTCGTGACGGCCACGATCAGCGAGCGCGCCGCGGCCGAGGCGCTCCGGCCGGTCAGCGTCATGACGGGCGATGTGCTGCAGCGCCAGATGACGGCGACCGTAGCGGGGACCCTGGCGTCCATGCCGGGGCTGGCCGCCACCAGGATGGGTCCGTCGGTTGCGCAACCGGTGATCCGGGGACTGGGCGGGGATCGGGTACTGATGCTCGAGGACGGGATTGCGGTGGGCGATGCCTCCAACGCGGGCGCGGACCACACAACCGCGCTCGATCCGTCGTCGGCACGGCGGATCGAAGTTGTCCGGGGCCCGGGTGCGCTGATCTACGGGGGCAACGCGCTGGGCGGGGTCATCAACGTCATCCGTGACGAGATTCCGACTGCCGTGCCCCACCACCTGACGGGCGCGGCGACCATGCAGACGCAGACCGCGACCGGCTCGCTGGCTGGCAGCGCGACAGCCGTGTTCGCCGTCGCGGAGCGCGTGCCGGTACGAGTGGAGGTGGCCGCGCGGACGGCGGGCGACCTGAAGACCCCCGCCGGCACGCTTCTCAACACCGACGGCGAACTGTGGAGCGGGAGCGCGGGGACGGCCTGGGTCACCGATTGGGGTCGCCTGGGGACATCGTTTCGCGGCTACCGGAACTACTACGGGATTCCGGGCGGTTTCGTCGGTGGGCACGAGCAGGGGGTGCGGATCGAGATGGAGCGGGTCTCATCGAAGTTCCGGACCGTGGTCGATGAGCGGGTCGGGCCCTTCCGCAACCTCCGCTTCGACGCGACCCACAGCTGGTACACGCACCGCGAGCTCGAAGCAGCGGACATTCTGGGCACGCTCTTCGAGCAGCAGAGCGCGAGCGCGGATGTCCTGGGCCGGCATGGGAGGTGGGGACCGTTTGATGCGGGAGCGGTGGGCGGCCGTGCATCCTGGCAGGATTTCGGATACGGGGGATCCCTGCACACGCCGGACACGCGTCGGCTCAAGGCGGCGCTGTACGTGCTCGAGGAGATCGACCTGGGACCCGTCCAGATCGAGTCGGGGCTGCGGTACGACTGGACCCTGGTCGATCCGGGGGAAAACCGGATTTCGGACATCGGAGAGATTCGCGACCGCAGCTTCCCCTCCCTTTCGGGGTCGTTGGGCGTCCTTTACAAGTCCGCTTCGGGGCTGGTGCTCGGCGCCAGCGTTGTCCGGGCGTTTCGCACACCCGACGTCACCGAACACGGGCCGCCTGAGCCGCGTACTCCTGCCCATCTATCAGTTCCGGGGCAACGACGCCGTATTCACCGGCTTCGAAGCCAGTGTGGACGTTGACGCCGGGCGGGGACTGGCGCTGGAGGGCGTGGCCTCGTCGGTGAAAGCCAGTCTCAAGGAGACCGGTCAGGCCCTGCCTCTCGTTCCTCCGCTGAAGGGACATGTGGCCCTGAAGTACGAGAGGCCGTCGTGGTATGTCCGGGCGGAGGCCGAGATGGCCAACCGGCAGGACCGGGTTGGCGAATTCGAGACGCCGACGCAGGGGTACGTCAACTATCGGGTGGTGTTCTGACCGGCGTGCGGAGCGCCCTGTCGACGACTGCCCCTACCCCACCCCCTCTCGAATCCCCTCCAGCCGCCTCGCCACGTCCCGGCTCCGCAGATTGCTCACGTACACCTTGTCGGCGCCGATCGCCCTCAGTCCCCGGATCGACCGCAGGCAGATCTCCTCGGCGGTGGCCCCGCTGTCGAACTCCCGCGTGATCTCGGGGGCCGGCACCGGGAAGTAGCGGCCCAGGTAGTCCAGCGTGCGGGGGTTCGCGCTGTGGTAGTGGAAGACGCCGTAGACGACCGGCAGATCGACGCCCAGCCGCTCCAGCTCCGCCCGGAAGCGCTCCACGCAGCCCAGTGAGTGGTGCGACACGATCTGGGTGAGCACGAAGTCGGCGGTGAAGTCGGCAGCGGCCACGAAACGCGCCTGCTCGATGGGGTCCCGATGCGGGTTCGCCCATCCGCCCAGAGGCAGGCCCGGCTGATCGGCGCGCAGGATGCGGCGGAGGCCCTTCCCGTGCGGCACGCATCGCTCGGGGCCGACGGCATGATCCCCTCCGACCACCGCGACGGCCGCCACCCCCAGCGCGGAAGCCCGCCGCGCGAACATGCGGCAGTACTCGATCGGATGCTTGCAGGTCAGAAACGGCACCACGGCGGCCAGGTCGGCGCTCCCGCCCAGGTTCGCGGCGAGGTGGGCCAGGCTCTCCTCCTCGTGGTCCCCCGCGGCATCGTCGGTAAGGAGGATGAAGTTGTCCTGCCGCGCCAGGCGCTGGACCGCGTGGTGCATGTCGATCCAGACGCTCATGCTGCGCGAGGTGCCCATGCCGAGCCGGGGCGGCCGCAGCTCCACCGCGACCAGGGGCTCGGGCTGAACGAGGCGCCGGAGCAGCGGGCCGGGGTCGTGGCCGGCCGGCGACGGCCCCGGCGAGATCACGACGCGGCCCCCACCAGCGGCCCCAGCTCCTCCACGTCGACCGGCAGCTCGCCCGTCAGCACCTCGGCACCATCGTCGCCAATCAGCACATCGTCCTCGATCCGGATGCCGGTCCCCTCCAGTTCCGGAACCCGGTCGCAGCTGCCGGGCGCAAAGTACAGCCCGGGCTCGACGGTGAAGACCATGCCGGGCGCGAGCACGACCGGCCCGCCCCCCTCCCGATACGGCCCCGCGTCATGCGTGTCCAGCCCGAGCCAGTGCGACGTGTTGTGCAGGAAGAACGCCCGGTGGGCGCCGCCTTCCAGCACCTCGTCCGCCGTGCCCTCCTCCACCACCCCCATCCCCACCAGCCCTTCCGCGATCGCGCGGCTGGCCGCCCGGTGCACGTCGGCCAGCGTCCCACCCGGCCGACACCCCGCCAGGGCCGCGCGGTGCGCTCCCCGCACGACCTCGTACGCCTCGCGCCGCGCCCCCGCCAGCCGCCCCGACGCGGGCACGGTGCGCGTGATGTCGGCGGCGTAGTAGTCGAACTCGGCGCCCGCGTCCATCAGCACGAGGTCCCCCGCCCCGATACGCGCATCGTTGGCCGTGTAGTGCAGCGTGCACGCGTTCGCGCCCGCGGCCACGATCGACGCGAACGCCGGCCCGTTCGCACCCCGGCCCCGGAACCCCGCCTCCAGCGCGGCCTCCACCTCCCACTCCCCTGCCCCGTCCCGCACGCGCCCCAGCGCCTCGCGGAACGCGGCCACCGAGATCCGCGCCGCCTCGCGCAGCCGCGCGATCTCGGCCGCGTCCTTCTTCACCCGCATCCCGTCCAGGACCGCCCCCGGGTCGACCACCATGTGCGCGCCCGCACCCTTCCGGGCCCGCCGCGCCCGCCCGGCCCGCAACGCGTCCCGCACCACGTCGTCGCACAGCGCCGACGCACCCAGCCGGTAGTGGATCCGGTCGCCATCGGCCAGCAGCCCCGGTCCGCGCTCGCGGAACTCCTTCATCGGGAACACCGCGTCCGCGCCGAAGCGGTCCTTCACCTCTCCCGGGTCCATTCGGGGGCCCGTCCAGCGCTCCATCTTCGGATCGCGCTCGGGCACGAAGAGCACGAAACGACGCCGCGCGCCGTGACCTCTCAGCACGGCGACGCTGCCCCCTTCCCCCCACCCCGTGAGATAGAGCAGCTCCGAGTCGGGGCGGTAGCGGTACTCCGAATCGCCGCTCTTGTACCTCACATCCGAAGCAGGCAGGAGCATGGACCCGTTCGCCATGCGCGAGAGCGCGGTCTTGCGGCGCTCGGAGTATGGAAGTGGCGGAAGGCCGGTCAACGGCGTCCGGACTCCGCTCCGGCGCGTCTCAGGGGCGGATTCCGGATCAGGAAGTGCTCGAACCAGCTCCGGATGCGCTCCAGGCGGTCCACGAGCAGCCACGGCTCACCGGTCCGCGACAGGCCGTGCGACGACCGCGGGTAGCGGACCAGTTCCACCGGCACGCCCAGCTTCATCAGCGACATGAACCACTGCTCGCCGTCGCCGATCGGGGTGCGGTAGTCCTGCTCGCTGTGGATGATGAGCGTCGGCGCGGTGACGTTTTCCACGTACGAGATGGGCGACAGCCGTCGGTAGAGGTCGCGTTGCTCCCAGGGGGGGCCGTAGAACTCGTACTCGGTCAGCCCCTGCGCGTCGGAAGTGCCCCACCAGCTCTCCCAGTTGGTGATCGAGCGGGACGTCACGGCGGCGTGGAAGCGTTCGGTGGTGGCGGTGAGCCAGTTCGTCATGAAGCCGCCGTAGCTGCCCCCCGACACGCCAAGCCGGTTGGCGTCGATCTCGGGATAGGCCGCGAGCGCCGTCTCGACCCCGGCCAGGTAGTCCTCGCGGTCCACGATGCCCCATTCGCCGCGCGTCGCGTACTGGAAGGCGTGTCCGTAGCCCGACGAGCCACGCGGGTTGGTGTAGAGGACGAAGAATCCGGCGGCGGAGAGCACGTGGAAGGTGGGGAAGAACGTGTTTCCGTAGGCCGAATGCGGTCCGCCGTGGATCTTGAGCACCATGGGGAACGAGCCGCCCTGGCGGAAGTTGACGGGCCTGACCATCCAGCCCTGGATCACGGTGCCGTCCTCGGCGGTCCAGGTCAGTTCCTCGGCGGGCATGAGCGTCACGTCGGACAGCCAGCCGTCGTTGAAGCCGGTGACCTTCTGCTCGCTGGAGCCGTCGCCGGGGCCGACGTAGAGTTCGGTCGGCGTGACCGGGTCGGTTGCCGTGAAGGCCATGACGTCGCCCGCGTCGGAGAACGAGAAGGAGGAAAGCCGGCGGGCGCCGCGGGTGACCTGCTGGACACGGTCCGCCGTCGGGGGTCCGGCCGCGGGGCCCACGGAGGCCCGGAAGAGGTGGCTGTCCCCGGCCACCCCGGCGGAGAAGAGGACGCTGGTGCCGTCGGCCGACCACATCGGGGCACCGGGGCGGAGGTCCCAGTCGGCGGTCAGGTTGGCGGGCTCGCCCCGGAAGCTTCCGTCGGGACCGATCTCGGCGACCAGCAGGTCCGACTGGCTCCCGCGGGCGGGGGACGACAGGAAGGCCATGCGGCGGCCGTCGGGGGAGATCGCCGGCGCGCTCTCGGTTCCGGGGTTGGAGGTGAGGCGCCGGACGGTGCCCACATTGATGTCCACCGCCCAGATGTCGCCCGTGTTCTCGCTGTCGAGTTCGTCGTCCTGGCGCTCGTCGCCGGTGAAGAAGATGACCCGTCCGTCCTCGGACCAGACCGGGTTGCCCACGTCGAAGGCGACCTGCGTGAGCTGGGTGGGCGTGCCGCCATCCGCGCCGACGACCATGAGCTGCCGCTTCTCGCGCGTCAGGTAGTGCGGCTGGAAGGCGAGTCGGCCGTCCTGCTTGTAGCGCATGGAGGTCACCACCCGGCCGTCGAAGCGGGTGGCATCGAGGGTCCGGGAGACCGCGTCGGGCGCGATCCAGCCCTCGCGCTCGAGCGGCGAGGCGTCCGCGTCGCCGGGTGTCTCCCGTTCGGGCGCTTTCACGTAGGCGATGGACGCGCCGTCCGGAGACCACACGGGCGCCCCGTCGACGCCCTCGATGTGGAAGGCCTCTCCCCCGGGGCCCCGAACCCTCACGAACCAGATCGGGTTGGGGTCGTCTCCGCGCGATGACGAGAACGACAGGAGCGAGCCGTCGGGCGACCAGCGGGGCCCGCTCGACTCCTCGTTGGAGCTGGTGACCGGGAAGGCGTTGCCGTCGGCGCGCCCGCCGGACAGGGGCTGCACCCAGATCTCGCGGTGGCGCCGATTCTCGTCCTCGACCACCGTGGTCACGGTAAAGGCCACGTTCGCGCCGTCGGGCGAGACCGCGACGTCGCCGACGACGACCAGATCGTAGTAGTGCTCGGGCGCATACCCGCGGGTCTGTCCCGCCAGGTCGCCGACCCCCAGGAGGGCGGCTGCGACCACGGCGGCAGATGCGCCGAGACCGGAACGACTGTTGCAAGGTGCCATTGCTGACTCCCATCCTGCACGGAATGTTGGCAAGCCAAGGTAAGCCGCGATCGGGATGCGGCTCAAGGGCGGCCGGTGTCATGCCGCGGGCGTTCCGCCGTATTACCTTGTAGCGAGTATCAACGCTGGAGAATGCCCGTGCCGCGCCCGCCGTTTCCGATGGTTCGTCGTCTCACCTTCGCCATTCTGCTGCTCGGTGGCATCGTCGCGCCCGCCACCGGACAGGTCGTCCGTGGCCGGCTCGTGGACTCCGCCGACGACGCGGCGGTGGGCGGCGCGATGATCAGCCTGCTCGATCGGGACGACAACCAGCTCTCCCGGGTGCTGACCCGCGACTCCGGGCTGTTCGAGGTGAGCACGCCCGCCCCGGGGCGATTCCGGCTGAGGGCCGACCGGATCGGGTACGCGACCACCTACTCGGACTTCTTCGACCTTGCGGCCGGCGATACGGTCACCATTCGGATGGCCTCGGCGGTGGCGGCGGTCTCGCTCGCGGGCATCGAGGCCGAAGCCGACCGGCGCTGCCGGGTCCGCCCCGAGGAAGGTCTCGCGGTCACGCGGGTGTGGGACGAGGCCCGCAAGGCGCTGGACGCCGCGGCGTTCACGCAGGAGCGGGGCTACTACCGCTACGAGATGATGGGAATCCTCCGCCAGCTGGGACCGGAAGGCCGGCAGGTCGTCTCTGAGGACCGGAACTACGAGCGCGCGTACCGGCAGTACCCGTTCGTCTCCCTCTCGGCGGACAGTCTGATCGCGGAAGGGTTTGCGAAGATCGCGTCCAACGAGTCCGTGTACTGGGCTCCCGATGCGGTGGTGCTTCTCTCCGACGCGTTCCTCGACACCCACTGCTTCCGCCTCAGGACGGACGGAAGGGAGCCGGGGCTGGTCGGCCTGGAGTTCGAACCGGTCCCCGGCCGCAGGATCGAGGAGATTCGGGGCACGCTGTGGATCGATGCCGAGAACTCGGAGTTGAGGCGGATCGACTACTTCTACCAGAACCTCCAGCTCCCGGCCGGACTCGATCGCGCGAACCCGGGGGGGACCGTCGAGTTCGAGGCGCTGCCCAACGGCACCTGGATCGTGAGTTCGTGGCGGATCCGCATGCCGCGCGGCAAGGTCCAGGTCAGTCCGTTCGACGGCAGGGTCGTGACCGTGCTTGAGGGGATCACGGAACAGGGAGGCGATGTTCTGAGGGTCCACGGCAGTGAAGGGACGGTCATGGAGGCGGATCTGGGCGGACGGATCGCGGGCGTGGTGTTCGACAGCCTCCGTACCGGACTCCCCGGGGCCGTCGTCTTCATCGAGGGGACGACGATCGAAACCACGACCGATCGCGAGGGCCGCTTCGAACTCAACCAGCTGGAGCCCGGGGTGTATTCGGTCAATTTCACCCACCGCTACCTGTCGCGGTTCTCCTATCTCCCCGAACCCTGGGAAGTGGAAGTGGTGGACGGCGCGGAGACTCCGGCGCAGGTGAACTTCGCGGCCCCGCGGGTCGGCCGGGTTCTGGACCGGCTCTGTGCCGACGTCGAACCCCCGGACGAGTCGACCACGCTGCCCGGCGGACAGGTGCTGCGCAGCCACGCCATCCTGGTCGGCCGCGTGATGACCGACGGCGGCGATCCCGTTTCGGACGCGACCGTGCGCGTCCTGTTCCGCGAGTACGACATCTCCGCGTTCCAGGGGGCGTCCGTCGTTGACCGGCGGCTGCGGGCGGGGCGTGCCGGCGTCGCGGTCACCACCGATGCCGCGGGCTACTACCGTGCGTGCTGGGTGCCCGTGGATACCAGCCTGCGCGTGGCGGTTCTCGAGCCCGGCGAAAAGCTCGATCCCGACGCGCTGGAAGTCGCCTATTCGCCGTCCGAATTCGTGGCCTCGAGGGAAGAGGAGGTCATCATTCCCTCCGCACAGCGCTTCGCCACCCTCAACCTGCGGGTTGAATCGAAGCCGCGCTGAACGGTAGCTTCCCCGCGACGTCTTCCGACCCCGCCGGCCGCCGGCGGCCGGATTTCACGGCTCCCTTTGACCGATTGTCGACCAGCGTGACCAAACGAACCCCTCAGGCCCTGGCGATTGCGGTGCTCGGCGCGGCAACGCTCCTGCCCGCCCTGCCGGCCGCGGCCCAGACCGAAGCGGCGGACACCGTCGAACTCTCGCCCATCGTCGTCTCCGTCCTGCGGTCGCCCGTGCGTCTCGACAGGCTTCCGTTCTCGGCTTCGATCATCGCGGGTCCCGATCTCGCACAGGGCAATGCCGGGCTGTCGCTGGAGGAAGCACTGCACGCGCTCCCGGGCGTGCGCGTGCAAAACCGGTACAACGCGGCGGTTGGCGAACGGATCTCGATCCGCGGATTCGGCGCCCGCTCGCAGTTCGGCGTGCGCGGGATCAAGATCCTGGTGGACGGGATTCCCGCGACGCTTCCCGACGGCCAGAGCACGCTCGATCACCTGGACATCGGGTCCCTCGGCCGCGTGGAGGCGCTGCGCGGCCCGGCGGCGGCCCTGTATGGCAACGGCGCGGGCGGGGTCCTCCTGTTCAGCAGCGCGGAACCGTACGCGGGACGCTACCGCCAGGAGGCCACCTTCGTGACCGGGTCGGACGGGCTGCTGCGGATACAGGCCACCGGATCGGGTACGGCGGGTGCGCTCGGCTTCCGCGCCAGCGTGGCGCGGTCCAGCTTCGACGGCTTTCGGGACAACCTCTCGGAATCCGGCGAGGACCCGTACAGCCAGTCGGACCGCACCACCCTCAACGCGGGGTTCACCACGGCGGTCGGCGGCGGCACGCTGGCCGTGCAGGTGAACGGCCTCGACCTCGACGCGCTCAACGCGGGGTCTCTCCCGGCGAACCTGTTCGACGAGGGGAGCAACCAGGCGTGGGGGTTCAACGTGGCCCGCCGCACCCGCAAGTACGTCCGCCAGGGTCAGGCCGGCGCCAGCTGGACGGGTGGCGTCGGGAGCATGGAGGGCGCGTTCTCGGTCTACGGAGTGAGACGCGAACTGGACAATCCCATCCCCACGCGCGTGCTCGACCTGAACCGGAACGGCGGGGGCGTGCGCGTTGCGCTGGGGCGGGAGTGGGACACACAGGCGGGCCGGGGCCGGCTGGACTTCGGAGTGGAGGGCGAGCTTCAGAGCGACGATCGCCAGAACTTCGCCAACGACGGTGGCGAACGCGGGGCCCGTGTGCTCGACCAGGATGAGCGGGTCCGCGCGGCGGCGCTTTTCGGTCAGCTCCGCGTGCCCGTCGCCGGGCGGCTGAGTGTCATGGGGGCGGTGCGATTCGACCACTTCAACTTCAGCGCAGACGATGGCCTGGTCGCGGCGGACGACCCCGACGACTCGGGCTCGCGCACGATGAGCGGGCTGAATCCGTCCCTGGGCCTCCACTTCGACCTGGGGGACCACGGCCTGTTCGCCTCGCTGGCCCGCTCCTTCGAGACGCCGACGACCACCGAACTCGCCAATCAGCCCGACCGCACGGGCGGCTTCAACCCGGGCGTGGAACCCCAGAGCGGGTGGACGGCCGAAGGAGGGATCCGCGGCGTGCTGGGCAGTCGCTCCGCGTACGACCTCACCGCATTCGCCTCGAACCTGTCCAACCAGCTTGTGCCGTTCGAGGTCCCGGCCGCCCCGGGGCGGCGATTCTACCGCAATGCGGGCGGGTCCACCGTGCGCGGCTTCGAGGCGTCGGCGCGGGCGGTGCTGTCGCCGGTCCTGACCACCCGCATCGCCTACGGCTACGTCAGCGCCCGGTTCACCGAGTTCTCCGTGGGGGAGGACACCTTCGACGGCAACCGCGTTCCCGGGATCGCGCCCCATCGCCTGGAGGCGAGTCTCAGGGCAGGTCGCGGGGCCTGGTTCGGCGAACTGCGCGTGGAGAGGCGCGGCGAGGTGCCCGCCAACGACGCCAACGACGCCAGCGCCCAGGGATACACGCTGGTCGAGCTGCGTGGCGGGGCTTCCGGAATCCGGGCGGGGAACGTGCGGGTGTCGCCCTTCGCGGCACTCACGAATCTTACCAACGTGCGCTACGCGTCCTCGGTGGTGGTCAACGCGTTCGGGGGACGGTTTTTCGAACCTGGACCCGACCGTGGCGGCTACCTGGGGATATCGCTCGCCTGGGACCGGGACCGCTGACGCCCGGTGCCGAGCCCACCATGACCCCACGGTCGCACCTCCTCCCGGCGGCCCTCCCCGCGCTGTGGCTTTCCTGCCTCCTGACCGTCGCCACCGCCGCCCCGCTCGCCGCCCAATACCGCTTCGGCGTGTCGCTGTTCGGCGCGAGCATGGCGGCGCTGGTCGGGGAATACCGCTGGGGCAACCGGGGAGTGGAGGTCCAGGCGGGGACATGGCGGTTTCGGGACCTCAGCCTGTCGGTCACGGCCAAGCAGTACCTGGGGTCGCGTTCGGTCGAGCCCTTCGTGGGCGTGGGCCTGTGGGGAATCGTGGCGCGGGAGGACGGAGGCACCGGAGCCGGCCTCGTCGCGCGGATTCCCGTGGGCGTGGGCTGGGACTTCGGATCGCGTCACAACGCGGCCTTCACGATCCACCTGAATCGCGCCCTGGCGGTCAGGCGGCCCGGCGCCGAGCAAGTCCCCCCACTGCGCACAAGCCTGGTCCCGCTGCCGGAATTCAGCTACCGCTGGAAGCAGTCCACCGGACCCGAAGAGTCCAACTGAACGGGGTCACCCCACCGGCTCCATCCCGACGTACTTGAGCCCGCTGCCGGTGTTGAAGAGCACCACTTCATCGCTTTTGCGGATCAGCCCCATCTTGAGCAGTCGCGGCACCGCTGCGGCCGTCGCCCCGCCTTCCGGCGCTCCGAAGATCCCCGTCGCGGCTCCCATGGTGCCCACCCACTCCGCCATCGCATGGTCGGTGACCGCCACCGCCCCGCCCCCCGACTCCCGCAGCGCGCGCAGGATGAGGAAGTCTCCCACGGCCCCCGGGACCCTCAGCCCCGCCGCGAAGGTGGCCGCGTCCTCCCACACGCCCGCGTCGTCCCACCCCTGCTCCCACGCCCGCACCATCGGAGCGCACCCGGTCGCCTGCACGGTGAACATGCGCGGCCTCTCGGCGCCGATCCATCCGAGCGCCTCCATCTCGGCGAAGGCCTTCCACATGCCGATCAGCCCGGTGCCACCGCCCGTCGGGTAGACGATCGCGTCGGGCAGGCGGCCCCCCAGCTGCTCGAACAGTTCGTAGCCCATCGTCTTCTTGCCTTCGACACGGTACGGCTCCTTCAGGGTGGACAGATCCCACCACCCGTCCTCGTCGCACCGCTGGCGCACGACCTTGCCGCAGTCGCTGATCAGGCCGTCCAGGAGGTCCAGGTCCGCACCGAGCGCCCGGATCTCGGCCAGGATGGGGGCCGGCGTGTCGGTGGGGACGACCACGTGGACCGGCAGTCCGGCGGCCGCGCCATACGCCGCAGCCGACCCGGCCGCATTGCCCGCCGACGGGATCGCGAGCTCTCGGGCCCCCAGTTCCAGCGCACGCGACACCGCCATGCACAGTCCCCGGTCCTTGAACGAGCCGGTCGGGTTCTGCCCCTCGTCCTTGATCCACAGGCGGCGCACGCCCACGCGGCCCGCCAGGCGCGACGACTCCAGCAGCGGCGTGAACCCTTCCCCGAGGCTGACCTGGCAGGCGCGGTCCCGTACCGGCAGGACCTCTTCATACCGCCAGAGCGTGGGTGCTCTCGCCGCGACGGCTCCGGGGGTGAAGCTTTCGCGGACCGCGTCCAGGTCGTAGCGGGCGAAGAGCGGCTTGCCCGCAGGAGAAAGGCCCCACAGGACCTCGGAATCGAAGGTGGCGCCCGTGGCCGTGCATTCGAGATGCGTGGTGCCGGGAAGCGCTGGGGTGGAATCGTTCATCGTGTCGTCGGGAAAGTGGAGGGGTCGGCGTCCGCAGAGCCCGGAGGCCGCGGCCGGACAGGGGTAAAAGCTGGCATGCAAGGCACCCATGTGGAACCTTTGTCGGGTGCAACCCTTATCCCGGGTGAACGCATCTCAATCCCCGACAGACGGTAACCCCGGCTCACAATCGGATCCGGACACATCGAAGCCCAACTGATACGACGAGCGTGTGAAGGAGACGGACAGGCCGTCCGGGCGCTCTACGACCGGTATTCACCCCGGGTGTACGCGGTCGTGCGCCGCATTGCCGGTGACGACGACCTGGCGCACGACTACGCCCAGGAGACGTGGATTCGGGCCCTGCGCGCCCTGCCCTCCTTCCGCGGTGAGGCCCGGTTTTCGACCTGGCTCCACCGGATCGCGGTGAATACCGCATTGCAGGCGGTCAGAAAGGCCAAGACGAGAAGGATGCGCGAGGTGCCGCTGCCCGATGTCGTCGCCGTGGGTCCGCAGGTCGGCGACGTCCTCCTGGCACAGAAGCTGGAGGAAGCCATGGACAAGCTGCCGGAGGGTATGAGAAAAGTGTTGATCCTGCACGACGTGGAGGGCTATACACACGAGGAAATCGGTACCGCCCTGGGGGTGACCTCGGGCACGTCGAAGTCACAGTTGTTCAAGGCGCGAGCAAAGATGAGGCGCATGCTGCGAGGTTTCGAAACACAACCGAAGGAAGTGGAAGCATGGAGCGTTTGAGTCTCGAACAGTTGGCGCGGCTGGTTGACGAACGGCCGACACCCGAAGAAAGAGCAATGCTTGATGCAGACCCCGGCCTGCGACGTGAACTGGACGCGTTGCGGGCCCAGCGGGAAGCGCTGAGGGATCTGCCTGCCATGCTGCCGCCCCCGGACAGTTGGCCGGAACTCGAAGAAAAGCTGGTGACCGAGGGCCTCATCCGTGGCTCGCGGGGGGGGGCCGCGTTTTGGCGGAAGTGGACGCGGATTGCCGCCGGGCTGGTGCTGTTTACCGGGGGAACCGCGTTCGGCTGGGCCGCGGGCGGCGCTCCCGCCGGGCCCTCGGACGGCCTCGCCGCGGGTTCGGAGGCGGTGGGGACCGAAACGGTGTCCTTCGCTTCCCTCGAAGAGGCCATGCTCGCCGTGCAGGAAGCCGAGCAGGACTGGGCAACCGTGTTCGCCGAGTTCCGTCGGTTGCTGGGCACGCAGAGCGAGCGGGAATTGCCGGCGGATCCGGCCGTGAGGCTCGCCGCCATCGACGCGCTCCTTGCCGCGAGCAGGGCGGCGGTGGAGGAATCGCCGGCGGACCAGTTCTTCAACGGGCTGGTGGTGAGCACGCTCGCGGAGAGACAGCAAACCCTCCGACAGATCAGCCAGGCGAACTGGCATTGAGTGTGATGAGATTCGGTTCCCTTCTCGTCGTCGGCGCCCTGTCGGCCGGTCTGCCCACTGCGGCGGCGCCGCAGGACTCGCTCCCGGTGGCGGGGGGAGATGGCTGGCTGGGCATTCGCCTGGACGTGAGCGTGACCGCGATGCCCTACGCGGACAGCGCCCACTTCGAGATCGTGATCACCGACGTGTATGGCTCCGGTCCCGCCGACCTGGGCGGTGTCGTTCCCGGAGACCGGGTTGTTGCGGTCAACGGGAGCCGGCTTGCCGACTGGGAAGCGTGGTTGCATGCCGTGGGCAGCCTGGGAGCCGGGCAGACCCTCCACCTCACGGTGCAGCGCGGCGCCGACGAACACGACGTGGCGATCGTCGCCGGAAGTCGTCCCGCGACACTGCAACCTGCAATCGCCATGGAACGCTTCTTCGACGCCCAGGATCGGATGAGCCGGCATATCGACTCGCTGTTCCAGGTGGTCGTCGACTGGGGAAACGTCGCCGAAGGCATGCTCTCTGCCGAGCAGCGTCTGTGGGAAGCCACGCGAGCGCTGATCGACGAGACGAGGGCGGGAATGGATGTCGGCGAAGGCGAGCAGCGTCTCCGGGATCCGATGGAACCCCCGGCCGCGGGCGGTGGTGGGGGACCCGGAGCACGCCGGATCGAAGTGGTTGAATCCACTCGGCCAAACCTGCTTGCGCCGTTCATTCTCAGCACGCCGGTGGTCCTCGGCGGCGCATTCGTCCGCGACCTGACCACCGACCTGGGGGAACAGTATTTGGGGGTCGAGTCGGGCGTACTCGTCACGAATGTGATGGCGTTCAGTCCCGCCGCCGGCGCCGGCCTTCAGGCGGGCGATGTGATCACGGCCGTGGGCAGCGAGACGGCGGGCACGGTGCTGGAGCTGCGCGCCCTGCTGACGCAGGCTTTCTTCCCCGTTGAGCTGACGGTCGTCCGTGAGGGGAATCGCCTGGTTTTCGCCTACCCGCGCTAGCTGGCGGCGCCTGCCCCACGCCAGGCCAGGCGCCGACGGCGGCTATTCGTACCGCAGGGCGTCGATGGGATCGAGCGTCGAAGCCCGCCGGGCCGGCCAGATTCCGAAAAAGAGGCCGATCGCTGCGGAGAACCCCAGGGCCAGCACAACGGCCTCCGCCGCCACGGCCGTCTCGGCCTGGAACATCTGCGAGATCAGCCTGGCGCCCCCCATGCCACCCGCCACACCGAGCATGCCGCCAAAGACGCACAGCACAAGCGCCTCGATCAGGAACTGAAAGAGAATCGTCTTGCGCGTCGCACCGAGCGCCTTGCGCACGCCGATCTCACGGGTTCGTTCGGTCACGCTCACCAGCATGATGTTCATGATCCCGATCCCGCCGACCAACAGGCTCACACCGGCGATTCCCGCCAGCAGCATGGTAAACGTCTGGGTGGTTTCGTTGAAGGTCTCGAGGAACTCGGACGATTGCTGGATGCTGAAGTCCGCCTCCTCGGTCGGAAGGATGCGGTGCTCGCGCCGGATCACCCGGTCGATATCCGCCCAGGCGGGGTCCAGCTCTTCGGGAGACGGAGCCGCAACGTAGATCGAGCGCAGCCGGTCCCGCCCGCCCATCACGCGGTACATCGCGGTCGACAGGGGAATGTAGATCTGGTCGTCCGGCTGCATCCACATCGCCCCACCCTTCTCCTCGAGAACACCGACCACCTCGAAGCGAATGCCCTTGATCTGAATCGTGCGGCCCACCAGGAGGCCCGCAGGGGTTCCCAGATCCTCCGGAACATTCGCACCGAGGACCGCAACGCGCCGCCGGCCCTGCACCTCGCCCTCGTCGAAGAAACGCCCGTACGCGATTTCGTGGCTGTGCAGCGGGAAGAACGAGGGCCAGGTGCCCACCACCGAGTTTGACGAATTCCAGCGCAGGTAGGACACCTGGAGGCGAGACTCGATTTCGGGCGCGATCTGGTACTGGTCGCCCACCTGGTCACGCAGCGCGACGGCGTCGTCCTCCTCGAGCCGGCGGCTCCCGCTCGCCACGCCCCGGAAGAACCCCTGGCCGGGCCGCACCGTGAGGATGTTCGTCCCCATGTTCTCGATCTGCTGCTGGACCTGGCGCTGTGCGCCTTCACCAAGCGCGACCATGGTAATCACCGCGGCCGTACCGATGACGATTCCGAGCGTCGTAAGTCCCGAGCGCAGCGCGTTGGCGCGGATCGAGGCGAACGCGACGACGATCGTTTCCTTGATGACGAACATCAGTGGCTATCCTCCAAAGGGACGCATGCGGCCGCGCATGCGGTCCATGCGCTCCTGCTGCTGAGCCTGGAGCTGGGCGGCGCCGATCAGAGCGGTCTCCTCGCCTTCCTGCAGTCCGGCGAGGATTTCGACATAGTCGTAGTCGCCGATTCCCATCACCACGGGCCGCGGGATGATGTTTCCGAGTTCGTCCACCACGAACACGACTGCGGGACGAAACGAGGGATCCCCCATGCTTCCGCCCATTGCTCCCATCATGCCCGCGCCGAAGCCCCGGTTGCCCCCCGGGCCCGCGCCCTGACCGCGCTGCCAGCCCGCGCCGGGTCCCGCGCCGCGGGCTCCCCGGGCGGTCTCCGCCCCGTCGGCGTTGGCGTTCCCGTCCGTCCCGGCCTCCTCCTCTGCCCCCGCCCCGCCCGCGCGCCGACCCTCGCGCATGGCGGCGGCCAGCACACGGGCGGAATCGGGCGTGATTTCACCGGACTCGATCCGCTGGCGGATATTCGCCATTTCAGTGGCCGCGGATCCGCCACCCATTCGGGGGCGCTCCGAACCGGCGCGCTCGCCCATGTCCGTATCGACCCCTGCCCGGGCCGCCGCCTGGGCCATCAAGTCGCCCCAGACGGCGTTGTCGAGGGCGACGGCCTGCGGATCGAGACCCAGCACCTCGGCCGCCGGTGCGACTTCGTAGGGCTCGACCACGGCGCTGTTCGGCACCGTGAGGGTCTGCAGGCGCTCGTCGACCAGGATCTCCACCTCGGCGTTCATGCCCGGCTTGAGTAGGCCGGCGCGATTGTCCAGCAAAACGATGACGGGGAACATGGTCACGTTCTGATTGACCACGGCCTGGGGCTCGATCTTCTCGATTCCCCCCTGAAAGGTCCGGTCCGGGAAGGCCTCGACCCGCACGGTGGCGACCATGCCCGAAGTCAGCTGTCCCATGTCGGTCTCGTCGACCAGGGTGCGCACGCGCATGTCATCCAGGTTGGCCATCATGAAGAGCGTGGTGCCACCCGACACGTTCTGGGTGGCGGACTGAATCACCTGCCCGGCCTCGACCAGCTTCTCCAGGATCGTCCCGGCCATGGGCGCCCTGATGGTCACGTCCGTCCGGCGCAGCGTGGCCAGCTCCAGATTCGTGGTCGCGCGCACCAGCGACGACTGGGCATTGGCGTACTCCAGCTGCTTGGCCTCGTACTCCTGCGCCGTGATCACCTCGACCTTCAGCAGGGTGTCGCTGCGTTCAAGCTGGCGCTGGGCGATGTTCATGCGCTCGCGCGCCACGGCGAGATCCGCCGCGGCCTGCTCGTAGGCGTTGTCGACGTCACGGGGGTCGACCTGGGCCAGGAGGGTTCCCGGCTCGACCTCGTCTCCCGAGTCGACATGCAGTTGGAGGATCTCGCCGGACGCCTTGGACTTCACTTCGACCTTCAGCACCGGCTCCAGTTCACCCGTCGCCTCGGCGGTGATCCGAAGGTCGCGGACCTCGGCCGCGGCGGACTGGACACTGAGCACCGGTTCCTCGGGTGCGGCTTCACACCCGGAAACGGCCAGCCCGCCCAGGAGGGTTGCGGCAATCACGCCTGATCGTTGCAGTCGCATCAACTCATCATCCCTTCGTTGAAAAAATCGCGCTCCACCAGCCCGTCCGTCAGATGAATCTGGCGTGACGACGCCTCGGCAATGTCGGATTCGTGCGTCACCAGCAGAATCGTCTGACCCGCCCTGTTCAATTCCACGAGGATCTGCACGATCTCGCGGGACGTCTCCGAGTCCAGGTTCCCGGTCGGCTCGTCGGCCAGAAGCAGCGCCGGATCGTTGACGAGAGCCCGGGCGATGGCCACGCGCTGACGCTGTCCCCCGGAGAGCTCGGGCGGCTTGTGGTGCATCCGGTCGCCCAGGCCCACGCGTTCGAGTTTCTCCTCGGCAAGCTTCCGGCGCACCTTCGCAGGTACTCCGGCGTAGATCAGCGGGAGCTCCACGTTGTGCAGCGACGTGGCCCGCGGCAGAAGGTTGAAGGTCTGGAAGACGAAGCCGATGTCGCGATTGCGCACGCGCGCCAGCTGGTCGTCCGACAGCTCCGACACCTCTCGCCCGTTCAGCCAGTAGCGGCCGTCGGTCGGCGTGTCCAGGCAGCCGATCAGGTTCATGAAGGTGGACTTGCCGCTTCCCGACGGACCCATGATCGCCACGAATTCACCCCGGCTGACCTGAAGATCCACCCCCCGCACCGCCCGCACGGTCTCGGCTCCGAGCACATAGTACTTGCTCAGCCCCTCCGTGCGAATAATCACCCCGTTTGCCCCGGCACCATTCCCGTATCCGCTGCTTCCATGCCCATTGATCATCACAAGTCCCTCCCCACAATCGATTCAAGTTCCGCTTTGGCAAGTGCATAGTCATACCTTGCCGTCACCAGATTGGCTTCAGCCTGATCCAGTGCCACCTGACTGGTGATCACATCGAGAATCCCCGCCTCCTGCACACCGTAGCGCGCACGAATGAGTCTCAAGTCCTCCTCGGCCACGACGACCGCGTCCTGGGCGATCTGGATGGCCTGCTCCTGCGTCTCCAGCGTCCGGAGCGCAGAGTCAACGCCCTGGCGCACGCTCCTGCGCGCATCGTCCTCCGAAAGCCGGGCAACCCGCCTGCTCTCGGACGCCTGACCGACGTTCTGTTCGCGCTGGAAGCCGTCGAAGAGCTGGTAGCTGCCCGAGAGGCGGAAGTTCCAGCTCGTGTTGCCACCGTTGAAGGCGAGGTCCTGGTTGGCCCAGGTGTACCCTGACGAGAGCGACAGCGTGGGCAGGTACGAGCTTCGAGCGTTTCCGACCGCGGAGCGCGCAACCGCCGAGGCCGCCTCGGCAGCACGCACGGCCGGCGACACCGACTCGGCCAATGCGATGATCTCCTGTTCACTGAGCAACAGCGGCGCCGGATCGAGATCCTCCGGGAGGACAGGCACCACCGGCCCGTTCGCACCCACCTGGCGACCCAGGGAGAAGCGGGCGACCCGCAGCTGATTGCGCGCCTGAAGTTCGGCCTGAAGCGCGTTGGCCAGCTCCAGTCTGGTACGCAGGGTGTCGGACCGCGTGGCCGTCCCGGCCAGCATGCGCGCCCGGCTGATCGCAAGACTCTCCCGGGCCCGCTCGACGCTTGCCTCCGCAACGGCCACCAGTTCGAACTGGCGCAGGGAGTTCATGAACATCGTACGCGTTTGCAGGACTACCGCAAAGCGCTGGTCCTGAAGACGGGCCTCGGCCTCCATGATGCTCGATTCGGTGCGCCCCAGTTCGTGGAACTTGCGCCCACCCTGGAAGACCTGGTAGTTCGCGTTCAGCGAAGCGTTGTAGGAGTCGTTGCTCCCCGTCACGACACGCTGGGTCGTGGGATCGAAGCGGTTGAGGCTCTGCACCGACGCGCCCGACCCGACGCTGAGGTTCGGCAGGAAGGACCCCCAGGCGCGACGGCGCGAACCGCCGGCGTTGGTCAGGTTGGCCTGGCTCTGAGCCAGCTGCGGACTGTGGATCAGCGCCAGTTCCAGCGCTTCGTCCAGCGTCATCTCCTGGCCGGCGTCCTGGGCAAGAGCCAGGTCCGGCGCGGCCGCAGGCAGCATGACCGCCAGGCCCGCGAGCCATATTCCGAGCGTATATTTCACAATATCAACAGTCTCCGTTTCTTTCCGGCCCTTCACCCCTCCGCTCCTCGCCGGACGAATTCCGGTCCCGGTCGCGATTGCCGAACCTGACCACCAGGAGCGAATCGTACAGCGCCCTCTCCTCCGGCAGCAGAATGGCCCTGATGGAGTCTCTGGTGGCGCGGAACAAGTCTCTCCGCTGCGGCTCGTACGCTTCCCGAATCGGTTCGTACGCCGCCCGAAACTCCTCGTCCAGGGCCCGCATGCGGACCGTGAAGTGCTGGATGATCTCCTCCACCTCGGCCCGTTTGGCGGGTGCGAGGCCGACCTCGTCGATAACAAGCCGCCTGTCCTCGCGGCCGCGATCGTCCCGCGATTCCCGTCGCTCCGGCGATTCCGCGTCCGTGCGGCTCGCCTGCCACGCCGCGCCACCGAGGAACCCGGCCGCCGCGACCACGGCCAGGAGCGCGCCCGACACGATCCGTGCCCGTTTCAACCGCGCCATCACGGACGGTTCCCTTCCACGAAGGCCATGAAGGCCACCGGGCTCGCGTGTGCCTCCCCGGTGATCGCGGTCTCCAGCACCTCATCGCTGATATCGGTCGCCAGCACGTCCTCGAGCACGAGCGGCACACCCGCACCGGGGTCGCGGACCGCCTCGCTGCTCACCAGGATCGCGGCGATGACCGCTGCGGCCAGCGCCACGGGTATGAGGCTGCGCGACCACCCGGAAAGCACCAGTTCGACGGACTCTCGCGCCAGTTCCCGTCGCCGGGCGAGCTCGAATGCGGCCCGTTCCATGATCTCCGCCCGGAACCGCTCCCAGTAGCCGGGGTTCTCGTGCGCCGGGTCCAGGACCCGCAGCAACGCGACACGTCTTTCGTTTTTCATAACGACCTCAACTCGGTGCCAAATGGTCCCGCCAACCGGACAACTCAACCCGTAACGCCTTCCTGGCGAAGTGCAGATGCGACCTTACCGTCCCGGAAGGCATTCCAAGCCGTTCAGCGATCTCGGAGTGCTTCCAGCCTTCAAGATCGTGCAGAAGAACGATCTCCCGCTGGACTTCGCTCAATTTATTCAACGCCTCCTGGAGGCCCTCCCGCAGTTCTGCCAGGCTCGCCGCCTTTTCGGGACTCGGTCCCGCGTTGCTGGCGCTCGCCGGAATCTGATCTCCACTACGCAGACTCTCCCGCCGGATCAGGTTGCGCGAGCGGTTCCGGACGATCGTCAGAAACCAGCCGGCGAACCGATCCGGATTCCGACAGTCCTCCAGCCGTTGCAGCGCCACCATGAACGACTCCTGAACCGCGTCCTCCGCATTCTGGTGTCTGCCAATGACGCTCAGGGCGATGGAGAACGCCGGCTGCTGATAGCGCCGCACCAGCTCCCCGAACGACTCAGCGTGTCCGCTGCGTGCCCGGGTCACCAACTCGGCGTCGGACCGTTCCCTCATTCCTTGGGAGTAGACACCTGTATCGGCCTCCCCGTTGAAGCAGTTCCGCCTGGTGGTCGATGGATGGACAGCCCCGCCGGGACAGTCGTTAGCGTGGTCGGGCCATCACGACCGTGCCGGCTTCGTGCCGGGCCGCCCGCGGCGAACGGAACGCATCCGCGATCGTTTGTGCCCCCGACCCTTCCCCGGCCCGGACGTTTCCTCGGGGCCCGACCGCGCGTCGGCAACCAGCCCGGCCAACTCCTCTTCGGGAATCTCATCGATTCCTCTGGCCAATACGTACAAAGTGCGCGCGGGATTCGGCCGGTCGGCGGGCGCCTTGAAGGTCAGGTGGAGAACCCTGGGCCCGGCGTCGACCCCCGTGCCTACGCTGGCAGTCCCGGTCACGCGCACGGTCCACTTCTCCCGGTCGACCTCGATCTCTCGCCACAGACGCTTGTCGGGCACGCCCTGCGCGGCCTCGCGCGCCGTCTGCAGCGGCGGCTGCACCCTCGCCGGAGTCGCAGGCCGGTGGCGGCGTGCATGGGATGCCGGCCGTGCACCCGGGGACGGCCGGTACCTGCTCGGCTGGCTCATGACTTCCCGCACCGAGGCCGGAGGTTCCGGTTGTGCGGCGGGTGCCGGGCCGCCGGAGGGGGAATCGGTTCGCCGGGACGTGTTTCCCGTCTCGTTCACCGGTCGCGGAACGCGTCCCGCGGCAGGCTCTCGCCCCATGTCGTCCGATCGATCCATCGCACCGCCCTCGTGTGGAAAGGCTACGGTCACTATAACGAGTGCGAAGCGATTCCTGCGAATCGTGTCCCCCCGGAAGCCGTGGCCGGGACCCGGTTCCGGGAGTCGGGTCAGCGATTCGGGGCCGCGGATTCCCGTACAAGGGGCACGGCGTCGTCACCGAAGAACATCTGGATGTACTTCGCCTGAATGGGCGTCACCCGGCGCACGGCCCACACGAGCTGCACGTGGTTCGGCTCCGCTGGACGGCGCGGCAGTTTCAATCCGACCTCCCGCGGCAGATGGTTGCCCTTTCGGTGATTGCAGGTGGAGCACGAGGTGACGACGTTGTCCCAGAAGTTGCCCCCGCCCCGCGACAGCGGGAGCACGTGGTCGCGCGTGAGGAACTCGCGAACGCGCAGGTCCCGCTTGTGGCGCCCACAGTACTGGCAGGTGTATTCGTCGCGGGCAAACAGGAACGTGTTGGTGACCTGGCGGCGGAATCGCTTGGGAACGTGCACGTAGCGGACCAGCCGAATGACGAGCGGGAACGGATACCGCGACCGGACGGAGCGAAACGCGCGGCGCGAATCCGCTTCGAGAACCTCGGCCTTCTCATCGAGGACAAGCCGGATCGCCCGCCGCGCCGGGACGATCATCAATGGCTCGTACGATGCGTTGAGAGCCAGGCAGCTCACCGCGCGACCTCCTCCCTGGTTGTTCATGCCGCAAGGCGCCGGAAATGGGCCCCGGCGACAACACGATAACGCATCGTCCGGCCGGGGTGAAAGATCACGCCCGCGGCCCGGTCCCGGTCACATCAGTTGCTGCGGGTCGCGGTCGAGCGAAACCCTCACGTCCGCCCCCACCGGCCGGAAATCCTCGGCGACCGCGTGAAGCGCCCGTCCCACGGCCGAAACGCCTCCCCGCAACAGCACGTGCCACCTGAAACGGCCATGCAGCTTCTCAATGGGCGCAGGCGCCGGTCCCAGGACATCCGGCCACGGTCCCCGGCGTCCGCGCAGCCAGCGCCCGAGGCGTTCGGCAGACGCCAGTGCGTCCTTCTGGACCGGGCTGCTCAGCAGGATCCTCGCCATCCGGAGGCGGGGAGGATACGCGGGGTCGCGCCGCGTCTCCAGTTCGCGGTCCGCGAAGCCGCGGTAGTCGTGGGCGACCGCGGCCCGGATCACGTAGTGCTCCGGCACATACGTCTGCACGATGACTTCGCCGGGCAGGTGCGCCCGGCCCGCGCGCCCGGCCACCTGCGCGAGGAGTTGAAAGGTCCGCTCGCAGCTGCGGAAGTCGGGCAGATGCAGCCCGATGTCGGCGTTGATCACACCCACGAGCGTCACGCGTGGAAAGTCGAGTCCCTTGGCGATCATCTGCGTGCCCAGCAGGATATCCACCTTCCCGGCACGAACCCGGTCCAGGATGTCCCGGTGGGACCACTTGCCCCGTGTCGTGTCCACGTCCATGCGCGCCACGCGTGCGCCGGGGAAGCACTGCAGCAGGATCCGCTCCACCTGTTCGGTGCCGAGCCCGCCGAACGACAGGTCCCGGGACCCGCAATGGGCGCACTGCCGCGCCGGGGCCTCGGTGTGGCCGCAGTGGTGGCAGATCATGAGGCCGCGGCCGCGATGGAGGGTCATCGAGACCGAGCACTGGAAGCACTCGCCGACAGCACCGCAGGCCTCGCAGAGGGCGAAGGAGGCGTAGCCGCGCCGGTTGAGCAGGAGAATCGTCTGCTCGCCCCGTTCAAGCCGTCGGCGCAGCGCATCCGTGAGCCGTGGGGACAGAGTCCGGGGAGGGGGGTCGGCGGGGAGCGTTCGCGAGTCCGGGGCCGACGCGCCGACGCTGCGTTCCGCGCTGCCGGCCGAACCCTGTGCCGCCGGGTCGGGACGAGACCTGAGGTCCACGACGCGGACGTCGGGAAGAACGCCCCCGCCTACGCGGTCGGGGAGTTCCAGCAGCGCATACTTCCCGCCGCGCGCGTTCAGCCAGCTCTCCAGCGACGGCGTGGCCGACCCCAGCACGCACAGGGCCCGGTTCCTCGCCGCGCGCACGACGGCCACGTCACGGGCATGATAGCGCGGAGACTCCGATTGCTTGTAGCTGCCGTCGTGCTCCTCGTCCACCACGATGGCGCCGACATCCGCGACAGGCGCGAACACCGCCGATCTGGGCCCGATCGCGATACGCCGGTCGCCCGACCGGAGCTGGCTCCACGCGTCATGGCGCTCCCCGTCCGAAAGGCCGGAGTGCAACACCGCGACCAGGTTGCCGAACGCTCCTCGAAAGCGTGAAACGGTCTGGGGCGTCAGGGCGATCTCGGGCACGAGCACGATGGCGCCGCCACCGCCCTCGAGTACGCGCCGGATGAGTTCGATATAGACGAGCGTCTTCCCTGAACTCGTGACGCCGTGGAGGAGAAACGTGCCCCCACCGTCACCAAGCGCGGTGTACATTCGCTCCAGAACGCCGCGCTGCGCCACCGTCGGCACCAACTTTCCCCCATCCCCGGCCGGCTGGTCGCCGAACGGGTCGCGAAGGAAGGGCTCCCTGGTCACGCGCGCGAGTCCCTTGGCCTCCAACCCCCTGATCACGCTGCGACTGAAGCCGTTCTCGGCCAGAGCGGCCAGCGTCAGGCTTCCCCCGGCCTCCTGAAGCCGTTCGTAGGCCTCCCGCTGGCGCTTCGCCCGGCCGAAGGTGTCTTCGAGTTCGTCGAGTGTGCCGATCGGCCGGGTCACGGCGACCACCGCGCGCATCCGCGGGACCGGGCGGTTTCCGGCCGCGCTCGCCATGCGGGCCGGCAGCATGGCCTTCAGCACGATGCCCATCGGAGCCACGTAGTAGTCGGACATCCAGCGGGCGAGTTCCAGCAGTTCGGCGCCGACCACGGGTTCGGTGTCGAGCACCGAACGCACCGCCCGCACGCGCGGCACCTCGGTTCCCGGTCCCAGCACCCAACCGACCAGGGTCCGTCTTCTGAACGGAACCACCACGCGCGCGCCGACGGGGGGTGGCTCGCCGGCGACGCTGTAGGTGAACGAACGGCGCACCGGGACCGGCAGCGCAACCTTGACGAGCGACGGCCCGCCCACCGGCGTCACGTCAGCCCCGCGGCCCTTCTCCGGCCGGGCTGGAGATCAGCCGTCCAGGAGGAGGAAGACGTCCTGCTGGGGCTTCTCGACCGTGACCTCCGGTCCGTTCGGACCCATGTGGATGTTGATCTCGGTGCGCAGGCCCACCTCCCCGGCGATGTAGATGCCGGGCTCCACCGAAAACCCCACCCCGGGGACCAGTACGCGGTCGTCTCGCGTCTCGAGATTGTCGAGGTTGGGGCCCCGGCCGTGGATGTCGCGGTCGATCGAATGGCCGGTTCGGTGGATGAAGTACTCCCCGAATCCGGCGTCGCCGATGATCTTGCGGGCCACGTCGTCGGCCTCGAAGCCACGGATGGTCTCGCCCCGGGCGTAGCGCTCACGCAACGACCTCACGACGCCGTCGCGCGCGGCTTTGGCCGCGGTCCACAGCTCACCGATGCGCGGCGGCAGTTCGGCGCCGAGAAACCCCATCCAGGTCTGGTCGGCGGGTACGGACTCCTCGTGGAAGGCACCCCACAGGTCGATGAGCAGGAGGTCGCCCTCGCTGATGCACTCTCCCACCTTGCCCGGATCGTAGTGGGGATCCGCGGCGTTGGGCCCGATCGCGACAATGCAGTCGGTCTGGTCGGGCAGGCCGCGCCGGCTCAGCTCGTGGCGGATCCAGGTGGCGAGCGCGCCCTCCGTGATGCGGCGGCCCTGCACCACATGGCTCGCCGCGCGCGCGAAGGCGTCGCGCGCCACCGTCTTGACGATCTCGGACGCGCGGCCGTGCTCTTCGCGCTGTTCCGGCGTCCACACGGCGTAGAAGGTCGACACCAGGTCCCCCGAACTGTGCAGCTCCGTGCCCGTGTCCAGGATCACGTCGCGGATGCCGGCCGGCAGCAGATCCAGGTACGGGACGTTGCTGCGCGGCGATGTCTCGGTGGCCACGCGGGAATACCCCTTCAACAGCTCACTCAGCTCGCGCTCCATGCCCTGGCGGCTCGAATAGCTTCGCCTGGGCCAGTCGAGGTGGCGCCACGACGAGTGCTCGATCGCGTGGATCAGGAGGCGTGGCGATCCCTCCGCGGGGATGAGCGCGAAGCCGCGGCGGGTGGTCCATTCCAGGCCGAGGAGAGAGCGCCCGATCGGGTTGCGGTCCTTGAAGTCGTAAATCAGCCAGGCGTCGAAGCCGCGCTCCCGGAGCGCATCCTGGACCTCGGCGACGCCGGCGGCACCCGCGAGCGGTACGCCGGAGGTATCCAACTGGGACCTGGTCATTCGGTATGCTCCGTCGCTTCGAGTTCCGCGAGGGCCGTGTCGAGCCGCTCTCTTTCCTGTTCCGTAAGCCCACGCTGCTCCCGTGCCGGCGTCGGGGGGCCCCTCAGACGGCGCAACGCCAATACCACCAGCCCGAGCCCCAGGATCAGGGCGGCCGGGGGCATGAACCACGCCAGGAGTCCCGTTCCGCTCCGCTTGGGGAAGCCGCGATACTCCTCACCGTGGGTCGCGAGCACGAGTTCGATGAGGCTGTCGGCGGTCAGACCGTTCCACGCCCACTGGTCGATGCTGTCCCGCAGGACCTCGGCCTGCCACGATGGGCACACCTCCAGGGTCTGTCCGGGACAGTAGGGCGAGCGGATCTTCGAGATTGCCTCCTCGGCGGCCGGATGGTACTGGTGCGCCTCGTTCTCCTGGGAGAAGGCGGCGGTAGGGACGAGCAGAGCCGCCGCCAGAGCCGCGGACGAGAGGAATACCCACGCGGCGGCCGCCGGGCAACCCGCTTCGGCGGCCAGCCGCCGCACTTCCCCTGCCGAGCAACCGGTCATGCGTCGCTGCCTCCGTTTCTGGCCGTCCCGTCCATGCCGACCCCCGCGAGGGCACGGAGCACGGCGACACACCCCGCACCCGTGCGCTCCGGGTCGTATCCACCCTCCAAGAATACCACGACTCGACCGTCGCAACAGCGGTCCGCGGCATCCAACACCCGCAGCGTCGCCTCGTGAAGGTCCCCGGGTTCGAGGAGCTGGCCCCCCAGGGGATCACCCGCGAGCACGTCGAAGCCGGACGAAACCAGGATGAAGTCCGGCCTGCTCCGGTCCACCGCCGTTTCGAGGGCCATCCGGAAGACCTCGAGATAGTCCCGCCGTGGCGTGGCCGGGGCAAGCGGGACATTCAGGGTGAATCCCTCTCCGGCGCCGTTCCCCGTCTCGTTCGCCGCCCCGGTACCCGGGTAGTGCGGATACTGGTGCAGCGACAGGAAGAAGACCGAAGGGTCGTCGTAGAAGGCGTCCTGTGTTCCATTGCCGTGGTGAACGTCCCAGTCCACGATCAGCACGCGCCGTGCAAGCCCCCGGGCACGAAGCGCAGCCGCCGCGACGGCAATGTTGTTGACGAGGCAAAACCCCATCGCGCGATCCGGCGTGGCGTGATGTCCCGGGGGTCTGGCGGCCACGAACGCGTTCCGGAAGCGCCCCTCGGCCACACCGCACACAGCTTCGAGGCCCGCGCCCACGCTCCCGAGCGCCGCCTCCCAGGACGCCCCGGAGATCCGGGTATCCGGGTCGAGAGCACCCACGCGCCCGCTCTCCCGTGCGGTGCGCACCGCGCCGCGGACCCGCGCGATCAGGTCGTCGGTGTGCACGAGCTTCAGGTCTTCCTCGCCGGCCGCCCCTGGCGCGACCTGCTCGACGCGCCCGTGCAGCGCGACCAGGTCGTTCTTCACCGCCGACGCCACCGCGCGCAGACGTCCCTGGTGTTCCGGGTGCCCCCACCCGGTATCGTGCAACACGGCCGCGGCATGCATGAGGAAGGCCGTCGGCGGGGTTGCGCCGCGTTCGCGAAGCGGTTCGCCACGACTCATGATCGCCCGCAGTCTATGCGCGCGAAGCGCCTGTCAGGGCCGCCTTGCCCGCGATGCGCTCCTGGATGCTCAGAATCTCCGGACGCCGCGTCCGCTGCGCGGTCACCGCGTCGACCGCCGCGCTCGTGGCCGACATGGTCGTCAGGTACGGCACGCCGTATGCAATGGCCGCGCGCCGCATGGAGTAGTCGTCATACTGGGATTTCTTGCCCAATGGCGTGTTGATCAACAGGGCCACCCGCCCGCTCACGATCCGGTCCACGATGTGGGGGCGCCCCTCGCCGACCTTGTAGATGCGCTCGCACGGGATGCCGAGCTGATTGAGATGGCTGCGCGTGCCGCCGGTCGCGAAGACCGCGAAGCCGAGGTCGGCCAGCCGGCGCACAAGCGGCGTCACGGTGGGCTTGTCGCCATCGTTCACGGTCACGATGACCGACAGCTCGTCGACGCCCTCGGGCAAACGGTTTCCCGCCGACACCTGGGCCTTGGCGAAGGCCATTCCGAAGGAGTCGTCCACGCCCATGGCCTCGCCCGTCGAGCGCATCTCGGGACCCAGAAGGGTGTCCACGTCGAACCGGTTGAACGGGAACACCGCCTCCTTGACCGCGACCCCGTTCACCTCCGGCTCGGAAGGCACGTTCAGGTCCGCAAGCCTCTCACCGGCCATCAGGCGGGCCGCCAGCCGCGCCAGCGGCACGCCGGTGGCCTTCCCGACGAACGGAACGGTGCGCGACGCCCGCGGGTTCACCTCCAGCACGTACACCTGGCCGTCCCGGACCGCGTACTGGACGTTGAGAAGCCCGACCACTCCCAGTTCCAGCGCGAAACGCCGCGTGAGGCGCCGCATCTCGTCCAGCTCGGTGCGTCCGAGGAGGTACGGCGGCAGCACGCATGCCGAGTCGCCCGAATGCACGCCCGCGTCCTCGATGTGTTGCATGATCCCGCCGATCACGACGTCGGTCCCGTCGGAAAGCGCGTCCACATCGGCCTCGAAAGCGTCCTCCAGGAAACGGTCGATGAGCACCGGATGGTCCGGCGACGCCTTGACCGCACGCGCGAAGTAGTCCTTGAGCGACGCCTCGTCGTACACGATCTCCATCGCGCGCCCGCCCAGCACGTACGACGGACGAACCAGCACGGGAAAGCCGATCTCCCGGGCAATGACGAGCGCTTCCCCCTCGCTCATCGCGGTGCCGTTCGCCGGCACGCGAGCCCCGATCCGGCGGCACACCTCTTCGAAGCGGCGTCGGTCTTCGGCGCGGTCGATCGCATCGACCGAGGTCCCCAGCACCGGTACGCCAAGCTCTTCCAGGGGCCGCGCCAGATTCAGCGGCGTCTGCCCGCCCAGCTGCACGATCACCCCCACGGGCCGCTCCCGCTCGACGATCTCGACCACGTCCTCGAGCGTCAGCGGCTCGAAATAGAGCTTGTCGCTCACGTCGAAGTCGGTCGACACCGTCTCCGGATTCGAGTTCACCATGATCGTCTCGTAGCCGGCCTCCTTCAGCGCCAGCACCGCCTGCACGCAACAGTAGTCGAACTCGATCCCCTGCCCGATCCGGTTCGGCCCGCTGCCCAGGATGACGATCTTGCGCGCGTCGGTGGGGTCGGATTCGTCTTCGGATTCATAGGAGGAGTAGTAGTAGGGTGTCGCCGCGGGGAACTCCCCCGCGCAGGTGTCGACCACGTTGTACGTCGGCCGGATCCGCCACTGCCAGCGCTGCGAGCGTATGGCGGCCTCGTCCACCCCTCGCAGGGCCGCCAGCTGCGCGTCGGCGAACCCCTCGCGCTTCATGCGCCGGAGCGAGGCCGCATCGAGGGACGGCAGGGCCGCGAACCAGGCTTCCAGTTCGAGGATCTCCGTCAATTGGTCCAGGAACCACGGGTCGATCCCGGTCGCGCGGTGCAGGCGCTCGATCGAAAAGCCGACCTCGAGTGCGCGCTTCAGCTGGTATTTGCGGAACGTCGTGGGCCTCCTCACCGCGGCAAGCAGCGCCTCCGGGTCGTCCGAATCGAGTCCGTCGTCGCCCGGGGTCCGGCCCGTCACCCAGCCGATGCGCCCCACCTCCATCCCCCTGAGGCCCTTCTGCCATGCGCTGCGGAACGTCCGCCCGATCGCCATCGTCTCGCCGACGGCCTTCATCTGCACGCCCAGCGTATCGTCTACGTCCGGGAACTTCTCGAACGCAAAACGCGGAAACTTGACCACCACGTAGTCGAGCGCGGGCTCGAAGGACGCCGGGGTCGTTTTCGTAATGTCGTTGGGCAGCTCGTAGAGGTGGTAGCCGACCGCGAGCTTCGCGCCCACGCGCGCGATCGGGAAACCGGTCGCCTTCGAAGCCAGCGCCGAGGATCGGGACACCCGGGGGTTCATCTCGACCACCAGCATCTCGCCGTCTTCGGGGTTCACCGCGAACTGGATGTTGCAGCCGCCCGCCTCGACCCCGATCTCGCGGATGATCGCGATCGCGGCGTCGCGCATGCGCTGGTACTCCACGTCGGAGAGCGTCTGCGCGGGCGCCACCGTGATCGAGTCCCCCGTGTGCACCCCCATCGGGTCGAAGTTCTCGATCGAGCACACGATGATCACGTTGTCGACGCCGTCTCGCACCACCTCCAGCTCGTACTCCTTCCACCCGATTACCGAGCGGTCGATCAGCACCTCGCCTATGGGGCTCGCGTCCAGCCCCCTGCGTACCTGGGCCTCGAACTCGGCGAGGTTGTAGGCGGTGCCGCCCCCGGTTCCCCCCAGCGTGAACGAAGGCCGGATGATGGCGGGGTAGCCGGTGTCCTCGATGATCCCGAGCGCATCGTCCACGCTGCGCGCAAATCCGCCGTGAGGGACGGCCAGCCCGATCCTGTTCATGGCGGCCGTGAACTCCTCCCGGTCCTCGGCCATGACGATCGAGCGCTCGTCCGCCCCGATCAACTCGACCCCATGCGCCGCCAGCACACCCTGGCGGTGCAGGTCCATCGCGATGTTGAGAGCGGTCTGTCCCCCCATCGTCGGCAGCAGCGCGTCCGGCTTCTCGCGTTCGATCACGCGTTCGACCCATTCGGGTGTCAGCGGCTCGATATACGTCCGGTCCGCCAGATCCGGGTCGGTCATGATCGTGGCCGGATTGGAGTTGACCAGGACTACGCGGTAGCCCTCCTCCTTGAGCGCGCGCACCGCCTGCGTGCCGGAATAGTCGAACTCGCAGGCCTGCCCGATGACGATGGGACCCGATCCAAGGATCAGGATCGAGTCGATGTCGTTGCGTCTAGGCAAGGTCGGTCTGGCAGCCGGCGCCGAAGCATCGGCGCTCAAATGCCGGAGAGATGTCGTCCACGGACTAGTCGGTGCTCTTGGCGGATTCCTTCCGGACCGCGGTGCGGAGGGCCACGGTGAGGCCTCCCCACACGAACGCCATGATCACGATCATGGTGACCCAGGTTGCGGTGGTCATCTGTGACCGGCTCCCTTCGATTTCGCGGTGGGTATCTTGGAGGGGGCCGCGGAAGAGGGCCGACTGCGCGCGCCGGGCGGGGAGCGCCTGTTCCGGGGCCGGCTTAAGGTGCGGAAACGGGGCCGGGGGGGCAAGGCGGGTAACCATGTACCAGGATCCCCAGCGGCGGGCAAAGTTTACGTTAAGTTAACCCTCGTCACGAATTCCGAAGAACGACTCCCGCCGGGCGAGCGCGCTGCGCAGCGCATCGGGCTCGGCTCGGACGAAGCGGACGGGCGTCCCGGGCCGGGCCTGGGCAAGCGCGTCGAGCGCAATCGGATCGACGGAGCCGAGCTTGGCGTAGCCGCCGATCGTCGGGCGGTCCCGCATGAACACCAGCGGGAGTCCGTCGCCGGTGACCTGAACCGTGCCGTCCACGAGGGGTGTCGAGTCCAGGACGCGCGGCCCCGTGTCGAGCGGGGGACCGGCCAGGCGGGTCGCGGCGCGGTCGCTTGCGGAGTCCACGGTCCAGGTTGCGTCGAACACCCGATCCCGGTCGGCACTCGAGAACTCGGCCCACTCGTAACCGACCACCAGCGGCAGATTCAGAGCATCCGGGAACGACGGAATCAGCTCCTCGGGCACGTGCCGCACGGGACACCGGAGGTCGGGTGCGCGCCACCGCAGCGGTTCGCCGGCACGGAGGCACCGGCCCAGCAGCCCGGGCAGCCCGTCCCGCACTACGGCCGACGCCGAGCCGAACGCGGTGGCGATGTCCAGCCCGCCGGGAAAGGCGAGGTAGGCGCGCATGCCGGCTGCGCCGTATCCGAGGCGGAGGAGCTGGCCGGCGCGCGCACGCACCGTTCGCCACGCGCCCGCCTCGACGCCGTCGAGCGTGGCGGCGCAACGCGCCCCGGTGATCGCTACAACTGTTTCGACCGCGAAGCGCAGCGCGAAACCGCCCAGGGTGATCTCGAGCGCCGCCGCCGCGGGATCGTTCCCCAGGAGCCGATTGGCCCACAGAAACGCCCGCTGATCCATGGCGCCTCCCGGCGCGAGGCCGGCACGGCGCCCCGCGCGCCTCCCCAGGTCCTGAATCGTGCAAAAGGGCCCGGGGCGCTCAACGACGCCGTGCGGACTCATCCGGAATGCGCCTCGTAGGCGTCGCGGCCGATCGCGCGAAACTCGACCGCGCCGCCCGCGCGGAAGCGGGAGATCCGCTCGGTGGGGTCCGCAAGGAACGCCGGGGGAACACGCCCGACGATGCGCCAGCCCCCCGGGCCCGCCGTCGGATAGATCCCGGTGCGCCGATCCGCGATCCCCACCGTGCCCGCTTCGACACGCCGGCGGGGCGTGCGCAGCCGAGGCATCGCGATCCGCGCGTCCACGTCGCCCAGGTAGGCGAACCCCGGCGCGAATCCGGTCGCGAGCACCGTGTACCTGGCGCCGCTGTGGAGTCTCGCGACCTCCGCTGCGCTCAGCCCCGCGCCCGCCGCCACATCCTCCAGGTCCGGCGCCAGCTCCGGGTCGTAGCAAACGGGCAGCGAAACGGTATCGCCCGCCTCGACCTCGGGCGCCATCGCCAAGCATTCCTTCGCGACGGCTGACAGCCGGGCCTCAACCTCCTCCGGGTCCCAGGTGCTCGGCGAGCCCTCGACCAGCAGCCGGTTGAAGGCGGGAATCGTGGCCCGCACACCCGGCAGCGCATCGCGCGCGACGCGCTCCAGATCGAGGATGCGCGCGATCCCCTCCCGGTCGGCGGGCACCGGCAGGGAAACCAGAGCGCTGACCGGACCCGGGAAGGTGATCACCTGCGGCGTGGCGCCAGCTCACGGATGCGGCGCAGAACCTCCGTCGCCGACGGATTGTCGCCATGCACGCACAGCGTCTCTGCCTGCACGGGCAGCCGTCCCGCGGGCGTCTCCACGAATCCGTCGAGCAGATTCGCCACATGGCTCGCGACCGCGTCGTGGTCGCTGAGGACCGATCCCCTGATCGAGCGCGCCTGGAGACGTCCGTCGGCCGCGTAGGCGCGGTCGGCAAACGCCTCGAACGCCAACTCCAGCCCCGTGTGCGCGAGCATGGCCGCGTGCCGTTCGCGATCCGGCGTCGCCTGCACGACGAAGGTGAGCGACGGATCCACGGCGGCAACGCCTTCCGCCAGCCGCGTCAGCAGCCGGTCGTCGTTCATCATGGCGAGATAGAGCGCGCCATGCGGCTTCACGTGGCGCACGCGCGTCCCCACCGCAACAGCAACGGCCTGCAGCGCCCCGATCTGCGCCTGCATCTCGAGCACGAGTGAATCGAGCGGCCAGTCCAGCCGCAAGCGCCCGAAGTTCCGACGGTCGGGATAGCCCGGATGCGCGCCCGATTGCACGCCGTGTTCGGCGGCCAGCGTCAGCGTGCGCGCCATCGTGTCCGGGTCTCCCGCGTGGCCTCCGCACGCGATGTTGGCCCAGTCGATAAGCGGCATTACCGCCTCGTCGGCCCCCTTCTCCCAGGGCCCGTAGCTCTCCCCCATGTCGCAGTTGATCAGCATGCCGAAAACATACGCGCGCCGGAACCGCCTTCGCACCTCGCCGCCACAGCGTCTCCTTGGCCGGACGACTGGCACGGTGCATGTTGAAGCCGGTCCGACCCGTCCCGCCCAGCCTTCGAGGGAAGCATGAAACGCCTTACCGCCGCGGCCATCGCGCTCGTCCTCCTCCCGCCGGCAGCCGTCCACGGCCAGCAGGAGCGCTCCTACGACTACTTTGCGCCGCAACGGGAGATGATCCAGCGCGGCGTGCAGGCCATCCTCCAGTGCAACGGCCTCTTCACGAGCGACCGCACGCTGGAGCAGGTCTTCGACCAGGAGCTGGCCTACCTCGCGAACCCGGTCGGGACGGCCGCGGGTGGTGATTACGTCGTCGACCGGGAGAAGAAGGCGGTCGCGATCGGGGCGCCGGGGGCGATTCCGGTCATGCGGGCCGCGTTCCGCGAGGGGATCGGGTGCGTGATCATGTCGCCGGACCAGACCTTCGACGACATTGACGACCTCCCGATCCTGGAGACGCCGCCCCTGGAAGGCGACCCCGCCACCATACCCTGGCCCGACGGCGATCTCGTCGAGGACCGCCCGCTTCCGGCCGGCGTCGATCCGGTCGCCCTGCAAGACGCCTCCGACTGGTCCTTCGAGCGCGAGTCGCCGGAGCAGGTGACCCTCAGCCTGATCGTGATGCACAACGGCCGGATCATTCACGAGCGCTACGCCCCGGGCGTGAACATGTCCACGAAGACCCGCACATGGTCGACCGCGAAGAGCATCGCCGTGACGCTGATCGGCATGCTCGTCGACGAGGGCAAGCTGGCGCTCGACGACCCCCTGCCCTTCGACTGGCTCCCCGACAACGCGGGGTCGCCGGAGACGGATCCCCGGCGCCAAATCACCCTTCGGCACGTCCTCAACATGTCCAGCGGCCTCTACCCCGTGGACAGCTGGGGCATGGAATACGCCACCGGCTCGGGCTTCTCCTACTGGGCCGGCGCGAGTTCGGTGGACGGGGCGCGCAACCGCTCGCTCATGCGGGAGCCCGGCACTTTCTGGGACTACGAGAACTACGACACCCTGCTCGGCATCTACGCATTGAAGCTGATGATCGGGGACCCCCAGGCGTACCTCGAGTTCCCGCGCAAACGCCTGCTCGACAAGCTCGGCATGCGCAGCACGCTCCTGAGCACCGACCGCTTCGGCGACTTCATCATGAGCAGCCAGGTCTACACGACCGCCCGCGACCTCGCGCGCTTCGGAATCCTCTACGCGCAGAACGGGATCTGGAACGGCGAGCGGCTCGTGTCGGAGGATTGGATCGACTTCACGAGGACTCCGGCCCCCGCGACATCCGAGAGCGGCAACTTCTACGGCGGCCAGTTCTGGCTGGTCCCCGACGACCGCACCGATGTGCCGTCCGACGCCTACTCCACAGCCGGCAACCGGGGCCAGTTCGTGGTCATTGTTCCCTCACACGACGTGGTCATCGTCCGCCGCGGCCTGGACTACGGCCGACAGGGCTTCGACCGCTGGGACATGACGCGCGAGGTGCTGAAGGCGTTCGAGCCGGTGGCGGCCGGGAACCGATAACGGTCACCTCCGCCGCCTCGCCTGATCCTCCCCCCGCACCTCCAGCACATCCCCCACGGTCCGCAGCCCGTCGATGACGTTCTGGATGTGCTCGGCGCGCGGCAGTCCGATCAGCTCGATGCCCCGATGTACCGCGTCGCGGTGCACGCCCGCCGCGAAGGACTTGTCCTTCATCTTCTTGACCACCGACTTCGGCTTGAGGTCGTCGATTCCGTTCGGGCGAACCAGGCAACATGCATAGACGAGGCCGCTGAGCTCGTCGCAGCCGTAGAGCACCCGGTCGAGCTGCGATTCGGGGACTACGTCGGTGCGGTCGGGGTACGCGTGCGCCTCGATCGCGTGGACGACCTCTTCCGGGTAGCCGAGCTCCCGCAACCGCGCGACGCCGATGAGCGGGTGCTCGTCGGGATGCCGCTCCCAGTCCAGGTCGTGCAGCAGACCCGCAAGTCCCCACAGCTCCTCGTCCTCGCCCATGAGGCGGGCGTAGTGCCGGACGGCGGCTTCCACCGCGTACATGTGCCTTCTCAGCGCCTCGCTCGCGACCCATTCTTCGAGGAGCGCAACGGCGTCGGATCGGTTGAACATCATCGGGTCCTTGTGTGGGGTGGTCTCACACCGCGCTGGACGGGCACAGGTGGGAGATCGCGCACTGGTTGCAGCGCGGCTTCCGGGCGTTGCAGACCTGGCGCCCATGATAGATGAGCAGGTGCGCCAGCATCGTCCAGACTCCGCGCGGAAAGATCGCCATCAGGTCTTTCTCGATCTTGACCGGGCTGGTCTCCGTCGTGAAGCGCATGCGGCCCGAGAGACGCTTCACGTGGGTGTCGACGACCACGCCCTCGTCGATCCCGAAGGCATTCCCCAGGATGACGTTGGCCGTCTTGCGGCCGATGCCGGGCAGCGCCGAGAGCTCCTTCATGTTGCGGGGGAGTTCGCCGTCGTGCTCGTCGATCAGGGCGTTGGCCATGCCGATCAGATTGCGTGTCTTGTTCCGGAAGAAGCCGGTGGAACGGATGACCTCTTCAAGCTCGTGCGGGAGGGCGAAGGCCAGTGACTCGGGGTCCGGGTAGCGGCGGAACAGCTCGGGCGTAACCATGTTCACGCGGGCATCGGTGCACTGGGCCGACAGGACGGTCGCGACCGCCAGCTCGTAGGGCGACGCGTGGCGCAGCGCGCACTCCGCGTCGGGGTATTCGGCCTGGAGGATCTCGTAGATCTCGGCGGCGCGGGCCGTACGGGCCTTCTTCGATTCGCGGGGGCTCATCGGGCGGTTACAGGGTGACGAAGGGCAGCGCCGACGGGCGGGGTTGCGCGTCGTCGGCGACCGGAGAGGGCTTGGCAGCCTCGCGCTGCTCCCATGCCATGTGGCCGAGCAGCAGCGCCGCCAGCTTGAACACCTCGGCCGGCGTGCGGATGCCCAGGAGACCATCGAGCTCGGCGCCGGGCAGCGAGGTCGCGAAGTCGCTGCCGCCTTCACGCGCGGGCCCCACGGCCCATTCGGGCAAGGTATCGAGCGGCAGCGGCGGGACGGACACGAAGGCAAAACCGGGACGATCACCGCGCATGCCGGCGACCAGCGACAGGTGGAGCGCTCCGCGGGAGTCGCCGAACCAGAAGAAACCATCGACGGATTCGGGTGGATCGTTGCGCGCTCCTTCGAGCCAGGCGAGATGCTGGGGAAGCTGAACGTACCCCGCACTGTCGCCAAGTTGATTGGACCACAACGATTTACGGCCATCATTCGGTGGATCCACGTCACCGGCCAGAATGGCGCGCAACGTTCTTTGTTGCGCGAGCACGATCGACCTGCCGGTCCGCCACATGTGATAGGCGAAAAAGAGCACACCCCCGTGGTCGTTGGACGACTCGGCGCCGGCGTCTTCCTCGCGCAACTCCGCGAGCGCCCCCTGCACCGCCCCGAGCATCACAAAGGCGGCGGGGTTGCCCGGGTCGACGCCGCGCTCCACGGCCTCCTCGCCGATCGCGGCGAAGTGCCGGTCCGGATACCCGGCGTCCGGCAGCAGCAACTCGTAGGGAGTCAGCCGCGCGTAGGCGTCGTGTGTGGCCACTCCGTTCGCCGGTGCCTACCCGCTTCCGCCGTCGCCGCCCGGGCTTGCAGCGGCGGCATCGCCCCTGGCCGCGGCTACCCTGGCCACCATCCAGCGGTTGAGTGCGAGGAGCGCCAGAAGCACGACGGCGAACTGTATCAGCACGGTCCCCACGTTGTACGGCGAGAAGAGCGTCCACGTCTCGGCGGACCCGAAGTCCCCACCTCCGGCCTGCACGAGCCACCAGACCATCAGCACGACGGCTTCGACCATCACCAGGCGAATCGCCCAGTCCCACCACTTCCCGATCCGCACGTCGGAGTCACCGGTGTTGATGAACTTCTCGCGCCACTTCGTCACGCCATACTTGATCACGGCAAATGCGAAGAAGAAGCCGGAGAGCATCAGGCCGACGCCCCACACCCAGTCCTGGTTCTGGAAGATCCCGATCCGGAGCGCCGACGGGATCCCGAAGAGGAACCCGGCCGAGCCGACCGCGATGATCGCGTGCCGCCGGGTCAGTCCGAGGTCGATGAGGATCCGTGACGCCAGCTCGATCATGGCCACCAGGCTGGACCAGGCCGCGAAGACCAGCGCCAGGAAGAAGAGCGCCATGAAGAACTGGCCGGCGGGGATCTGGGCAAACAGCTGCGGGACCCAGATGAAGGTCAGCCCCTCGTTGCTTGCGCCCACGATTTCGCCCGCCGCTTCCGGCATGACCGAGAAGATCGTGCAGAGCACCATGATCCCGGCCAGCAGGGACATCGAATTGTTGCCGAAACCGATCACGAAGGCGTTGAGTGCGGTGTCCTCGCGGGCGCGCATGTAGACCGCGTACGACAGCACAAGTCCCCATCCGGCTCCGGTGTCCCACGCGTTCTGGGTGAGCGCTTCCAGCCAGATCCGCACGTCGCCCAGCTGGCTGAAGTCGGGGGTGAAGAGGAACGCCAGGCCTGCCGACGCGCCGGGCATCGTCAGCGCCTTGATCGCGAGGACCACCACCAGGATGATCAGCGAGGGAATCAGGAAGCGGGCCGCGGTCTCGATCCCGCGAACGCCGCGCGCCACGACGAACACGCCCAGCCCCACCGCGATGGCGTGGAAAACGAGCGCCTGCGGGGTGGAGTTAAAGGCGTCCCAGAAGCTGCCCGGCATTGCCGTGGGAATCTCGCCCGAGAGCGTCGCGACGAAAAACCGGATCGTCCAGCCCATCACCACCGAGTAGTAGAACATGATCGCGACGGCGACCCAGGCGACCCACGCCCCCATCCATGCGAACTTCGGTCCGATCGTCTTGATGAACGAGCCGATGGTGCCGCGGCGGGTCGCCTTCCCCATCCCGAACTCGAGAATGAGCAGGGGAACCGACCACAGCAGCAGGAAGACCGCCCACGCCACCAGGAAGGACCCGCCCCCGTTCGATGCCGCGATGCGCGGGAAGCGCCAGATGTTCCCGGTGCCGATGGCCATGCCGAGCATGGCGAGGAGCATTCCCCATCGGGAGGTGAAGACTTGGGATCGGGTGGACACGACGTTCAGACTCCTTGTTGTCTCCGCAGGACCAATTGGTTGGCGCTGATACGCTATCGCCTTACGTGCCCGAAGGCCATAGACAAGCCGGTGATGGCGACTTTGACGACGGTGATGTCGGCGACGAACTTACGCTATCGGTATGACATCCTCGAAACGGCGCAGAGTCGACACCCCGGACGGGGACTTTCTCGACCTCGACCTCGCCCCGGAACCCGCGCAGGGCGCGCCGCTTGTGTTGCTGTTGCATGGTCTCGAAGGCTCGACTCGGCGCGAGTACATGTCCCTGACGTTCCGCGAACTATTCGACCGCGGACTTCGGGGGGTGGGCATGAACTTTCGCGGCTGCAGTGGCGAGCCCAATCGGGTCGCGAGGGCCTACCACTCCGGGGAGACGGGCGATCTGGCCCATGTGGTCGCCCAACTCCGTCGCGGTCGGCGCGGGCGGCCAATCGGAGCGGCGGGGTTCAGCCTCGGGGGCAACGTGCTCCTCAAGTACCTGGGCGAACGCGGGGACCGGGCAGCCATCGACGCTGCGGTGGCGGTGTCCGTGCCCTTCGATCTGCCGGCCAGCGCGGCGCGTCTGTCCAACGGTGCCATGCGACACACGTACGGCGCGTATTTCCTGCGTTCCCTGCGTCGCAAGGTGCGTGCGAAACGGCATCTGCTGGACGCCGAAGTCGACGTGGACCGCGCTCTCGCGGCCCGCACGCTCAGGGATTTCGACGATGCCTGCACGGCACCCCTGCACGGCTTCGCCGGAGCCGACGACTACTACGCTCGCGCCGACGTGCGACGCCACCTCGCACACATCCGGGTCCCGGCACTGCTCATTCAGGCCAGGGACGACCCTTTCCTGCCCCGTGGCGCGACTCCCGATGCGATCGTCGCGGCCAACCCCCACCTGACGGCGGCATTCACCGACCGCGGAGGCCACCTCGGGTTCGTGGAGGGCGTGGTCCCGTGGCGCGCGCGTTTCCGGGCGGAGCGGGAGGCGGCAAGGTTTCTCGCGAGTGAGCTGCTGCCCGGCTGATCGCGGCTGCTACAGCCGTTCCCGCAGCCAGTCGACCACGTGGTCCAGGCCGACGCGCTCCTGGACCAGGGTGTCGCGGTCGCGGATGGTCACGCTACGGTCGTCGCGGGTCTGGCCATCGATGGTGATGCACCAGGGAGTCCCCGCTTCGTCCTGGCGCCGGTAGCGGCGGCCGATCGAGCCGGCCTGGTCGTAGGCGGCGGGGACGCGTGCATGTCGCAGGTCGCCGAGCAGCCCGGTGGCGATCTCGGGGAGCCCCAGCTTCTTCATCAGGGGGAAGACGGCGGCCTTGATGGGGGCCAGGCGCGGACTGAGTCCCAGCACGACGCGCTGCTGCCCTCCCACTTCCTCTTCGCGGTATGCGTCCACCAGCGCGACCAGGGCCGCTCGGCCGACCCCCATCGCCGTCTCCACCACAAAAGGCAGGTAGCGTTCGCCACCGGCCGGATCGATGTAGATGAGGCGCTTGCCGGAAAACTCCTGATGGCGTGAGAGGTCGAAGTCGGTGCGGTTGTGGACGCCCTCGAGCTCCTGCCAGCCGAAGGGGAACTCGTATTCGATGTCGACAGCGGTCTTGGCGTAGTGGGCCAGTTCGTTGGGACCGTGGGCGTGCTGCCTGAGCTTCTCCGGACGGATGCCGATTTCGTGATGCCAGGCAATACGCTGTTCGAGCCAGTAGTCGAACCACTCGTCGTCGCTGCCGGGCTTGACGAAGAACTGCATCTCGGCCTGCTCGAACTCGCGTGTGCGGAAGATGAAGTTGCCCGGCGTAATCTCGTTGCGGAACGCCTTGCCGAGCTGCGCGATTCCGAACGGCACGCGCTGGCGGGACGTCTGCTGGACGTTGAGGAAGTTGACGTACGACCCCTGCGCGGTCTCCGGCCTCAGATAGACGACCGAGGCGTCCTCCTCCACCGGACCCATGAACGTCTTGAACATGAGATTGAAGAGGCGGGGCTCGCCCATGTCGCAATCGGCGTGGCCGCCCGGGGCAACCGAGGGCTTCCGGGCGCAGGAAGCATGGTCAATGTGATCGGCACGCCAGCGTTTCTTGCAGGTCTTGCACTCCAGCAGCGGGTCGGTGAACCCGGACACGTGGCCGGAGGCCTCCCAGACGCGCGGGTGCATGAGGATCCCGGCGTCCAGGCCCTCGATGTCGTCGCGCGCGTGGACCATGGCCGACCACCACGCGTCGGCCACGTTCTTGCGCAGTTCGACGCCGAGCGGGCCGTAGTCCCACACGGACGCCGCGCCGCCGTAGATCTCCGATGACTGAAAGACGAATCCCCGCCGCTTGCACAGCGAAACGATTGTTTCCATCCGGTCCGCCACGTCGCGTCCCCGAGTCAATGAGTTGAATGTCTCCGACCGGGAAACTTACCGAAGACCGGGGTGAGGGCTAAAGCCCCACCGCCTCGGTGCTCCACGCCCATAACCTGGACTGCGCCTGCGCGTCCCGGGCGGCCGACGAGGGCGACGAGCGCCTGGTCTTGCTGAAGTACGCTCCGTTCAGGTCTTCGTTCCGGCGTCCCACAGCAAGCTCCGCCAGGACGGGACCGCCCCGATCGGCTCGGCGGCCCATCACGCGAGAGAGCGCGCCGCCCCCCGGACCACCTCCCATGTAGTCGCGGAGGAGGCCGGTGTCGTACACGCCCGGGTGAAGCGCCACGGCCTCGACACCCGTCCCGTCGACTCGGCGTGCGAGTTCGAGGGTGAAGAGGACGTTGGCGAGCTTGCTCTGCTGGTAGGCCCGTGCCCGCCGGTAGGGGCGCCGCTCCCAGTTGGGGTCGCTGAAGTCGAAGTTGGGACCCTCGTGGGCGGCCGACGACACCGTCACGACTCGACAGGGGCCCGGCGACCGGCGGAGCAGCGGCAGCAGGAGGTTGGTGAGGAGGAAGTGGCCCAGATGGGTGACGGCGAGCTGCATTTCGAACCCGTCCGGACTGACGATGCGCTGCCTGGGGACCACGGCCGCATTGTTGATCAGCGCCGCGACCATCGGCTTGATGTCGGCGATCCGGGATGCCGCTTCCCGAACGGACGCCAGGGATGCGAGGTCGGCAATAACGAGGCGATGGCGACTCGGCGCCGCGGGTTGGGCGAGGCGGGCGCGGGCTTCCTCTCCGCGCTCCCGGTCCCTGCACAGGAGGATGACCGGATGACCGGCCCCGGCAACGCGGCGTGCTGCCGCCAGTCCAATGCCTCGGTTGCCGCCGGTGATGACGACCGTGTTCACGTCGTTGCTTCTCCCGGGTTGGACCCCGGCCATGATCGGGGCATATTTCAATTGGGCACGTATCAAGCTACCTGCTCGCGGTTCACCCGACAGAGGCATGAGGATGAAGCTGACGTTTACAGATAAGGCGCGGGACATGGTCGTCTCCTTCATGGACATGGAGGAGGACGGACTTCAGGCGCTCCGGATTGCGGTCGAAGGAAGTCCCTTCGCCCCGAACTACGAACTCACGCTGGTCGACGCCGAGCAGCGCGCCGAGTCGGATGTCGAGGTTGACGCCGGCGGGTTTACCGTGCTTGTCGACGAGGCGAGCGTGGAGCGACTGAACGGCGCGAAGGTGGACTTCGTCGAAAAGATCCAGGAGAGCGGCTTCCAGATCACGCCGGACCCCGGCGTTACGAAGGCCGCGATTGAGAGCGCGGGTCCGTCGGGAGAGCTCGCCGACCGCGTGAGCCACGTGCTGGACACCGAGATCAACCCGGCGATCGCCGCGCACGGGGGCGTGATCAACCTGATCGATGTGCAGGGCTCCGAGATCTTCATCGAGATGGCGGGGGGGTGTCAGGGGTGCGCCATGTCACGCATGACGTTACGTCAGGGTGTCGAGCGCATGGTGTCACAGTCGGTGCCGGAAGTGACGGCGATTCACGACGTGACCGACCACGCGAGCGGGGAGAACCCCTACTTCTCGTGAGGTGGTGGCCGTTGCGCGCCGGGACGTGAATCGGCCCCGCCGATGTCCCGCCGCACACTGATCTGGAACGCGCGGGTCGTTCTGCCGGGCGAGACCGCGCGCACCTCGGTGCTGATCGAGGACGGGATCATTGCGGGTGTGGACCCGGCTCCCCACGCGCGCGCTGACGAGGTGGTGAACGCCGCCGGACTCCACCTGCTGCCCGGGGTGATCGACGACCAGGTTCATTTCCGCGACCCGGGGCTGACGCACAAGGAGGACCTGCGCACGGGCAGCCGGGCGTGCGCGGCGGGCGGCGTGACCTCGTTCATGGAGATGCCGAACACCGTGCCGCAGACGATCACCGTCGAGGCGCTCGCGGCGAAGCTGGAACTGGCGGCCCGCCGCTCGCTGGTCAACTACGGCTTCTACATGGGCGCCACGACCGACAACCTGAACGAACTCCGCCGGGCCGGACGGACCCCCGGCGTCACCACGCCCGGGATCAAGATCTTCATCGGGTCGAGCACGGGGAACATGCTGGTCGACGATCAGGAGTGCCTCGAGGCGATCTTCGCCGAGACCACGCTGCCGATTACGGCGCACTGTGAGGACGAGGGCACCGTCCGGGCGAACCGGGCGCGCCTCGGCAGACCGCTCACCGTGCACGACCACTCCCGCATTCGGGATGACCGGGCGGCCGTCACGGCAACGCTGCGCGCCATCGACCTCGCGAAGCGCCATCGCCACCGCTTCCACGTCCTGCACGTCTCCACCGCCGAGGAGGTGCGGATCATCGGCGAGCACAATCGGCTCTCCGCGCCTCATGAACGTGTCGTCACGGCGGAAGCGTGCCCGCACCACCTCTTCTTCGACACCTCCGACTACGACCGGCTGGGCACGCTGGCCCAGATGAATCCCTCGCTCAAGACCGCTGACGACAGGGCCGGGCTCTGGCGGGGGTTGACGGAGGGCGCGATCCAGATCGTGGCCACCGATCACGCGCCGCACACCCTGGAGGAGAAGGCGGCCCCCTACCCCGGGTCACCCTCCGGAGTGCCGGCCGTCGAGGTGTTCCTGCCCCTCATGCTCAACGAAGTCAACCGCGACCGCTGCACCCTTGGGGACGTGACCGCCTGGATGTGCGACCGACCCGCCCGCATTTGGGACATCGTGGGCAAGGGCCGGATCGAGCCCGGCTACGACGCGGACCTGGTGCTGGTGGACATGGAGAAGGAGCGGTTGGTGAGGAACGAGGATCAGCTGTGCAAATCCGGCTGGAGTCCATGGCACGGAACGAGACTCCAGGGCTGGCCCGTGAGGACGTGGGTGGGGGGCCGCACGGTGTTCGCGGACGGGCGCGTAGCGACCGAGGCACACGGCCGCGAGATCGTCTTTGACCGCAAACGCGGCGGCTATTGGGCGACGGGTCGAACCCAGTAGGCGACGGGTGGACCCAGTAGGCGCCGCGAGGCACGAGGCAGCTGCGGTCTCCGGGCCCTGACGTGACGGCGGAAGCGTCGGGGATTCTATCTTGTTCGACTACTTGACCTTACAGGGTTCATAGGTCCGCTTTCCGCTACTTGACTCCCGCCGATTGGTGAACCTCAGCCGCGGGGTCTTCGTCTGGGCTCTGTACCACCAAGCTCGGACCAAGGATCGACCCGCGCACTTCGAAGGGTCCGTCGGCGCGGGCAGCACCGGAGCGTCCTCATGCCCCGAAGTCCTCTCCCACGTCTCGTGCAGCACGGCCAACGCCTCGACCGTCACCGGCGTCCGGTGTTCGTATCCTGTCTTCTCGTGCTCCGCGCGCCACCGCACCACTCCGCCTTCGAGGTCGACACCACCACGACCTTGGCATCCATCGCGGGCAGGCCAGAGTGTGAAACGACGCCCTGTGTCGATTTCACGCTCCAGTGCGGTCGTAAGTCGAACGCGGTCGCGCTCGGCTTAGCGCACCGGCAGCCAGTCGCATCGGGACAGGTCGATCTCGTACACGCGAATCCACGCCTTCATCGTGTCGCCGATGGTCGTGAGCGTCCGGTCGAGCAGGAAGAGCGTGTCGCGCGCTGCCGTGATCTGAGTCCGCAGTTGGTTTGCAAACTGCACCGCTCCGTCCACGCAGGCGCTCCGGCGATCCGGCGACAGCACCGTCACGTACACCTTCGCAAGGAACTCCACCATTGGCGGCTCACCGTCGATAAGACCGTCGTGGTGTACCAAGACCGTGGATCCATCGGGCATTCGGTACAGGCCTTCCAGCGTCGAGAGCATCTCCATGCGGTCCTTGAACGAGACTTGGTTGCTCGGATCGTCGATTCTCTCCTGCACGTCATTGGGGACGCCCCGGCGGCGCGCTCGGGGCAAATGCAGCGTGTCCAGCATTCTGTCGTCCCAAGTCGCGAGGTACAATTCGTTTTCTGCCACGGTCCCCACGAGCATCGTGTCAGCCCATGCCACGACGGATGAACCGGCGAGGACCCCGAAGTAGATGTCGCGCCCACGCAGCGACCGGCGGTACGGGACCGGTAGATCAAGCGCCGCACCCAGCATCTCGTCCCTGCGCCAGTCCCACAGACGCACCATCTTGTGCCTTTCGAGGTCTATAGCGGGGAGGAGGACCACGTCGCCAGCTACTGCTGCCCAGCCGTCCTTGAACCCCTCGTAACGGGTGCTGCCGAGGTACTCGCCTTGCCGCGAAAACCGCGTCAGCAGATTGCGGTGATTATCCCGGCCCACAACGACTGAATCGTTCAGGATGAACCCGCGTCCGAGCCCTCTGAAGTCCCCCGGACCCTCTCCCGGCCGCCCGTACGCACGCGTGTAGCGACCATCGCGCGAGAACCGCAGCATCCGACCGAGGTAGCCGTCCGCGACCAGGAACGACCCGTCTACCGTGTCTGCAGAGAGGCTGTATGGGCGGCCCAAGTGGAATTCCGTCTCTTCCAGCAGGAGGCTATCGACCTGTACGATTGCCGGGCCTACAACACCCGCATGAAGCAGGTCGGCGAGCCGACCGTCGTCGTCGGACGGGTCCCCAGCAGAACACGCGACAACGGTCGCCGCCGCCAACACCCCGACCACCGACGGCCGAGAAATCGCGTCGGCCTCGCGCTGCATCGTTATCACCTCGCGATGATCATCCCCAAGACCCGCACGACGGTATAGCGAGGGGCGAGTACGCCGCGAGGTCAGCATGTCACCGCAGGGAAGTTGACAGCCTTCTGACCACCACCGATTCGACATCCATCTCGTCGCGTTCAATGAATGCGACCAGACCTTCGGGACCGAAGGCGTCCGGAAGCGTGATCGAGCCCGCCGGAAACGTCCCGGCGTATTCCCCTGTCGGACTCAACACGTCGATCGCGCCGTCTGCGTCCGGGAAGCCGTCCCGGCGCTGAACCCAGATACGACCGTCCCAAGTGACGACCAACGCTTGGATGACCGAAAGCTCAGGGTAGAAGGCTACATCGAAGCTCCCCAAGCTCGTCCACCCGGCCCGCTCGGCTCGAAGCCGCTCTGCGGCCTGCTGTGCGTGCCAGGCTTCCTGCATCCTTGCCGTCACCGGCTGCGTATTGATGGACCGAGTAATGACGCGTCCCACCCGTCCCGTGCCATCGGGTGGCGTGAGCTTGAGCTTGTAGGTCGAGGAGTCGCTGAACACGACGGTGCCGTCCGGCAGCATCCCGTAAAGGAGTTCGGGCTCGAAGATCGCGGGCAGGGACATTGAACCGAATCCCATGGTTCTGGTCGCGTCGAGAACCGGCGATTCCGCCAACCAGCCTTCGGCGATGGTCTCCATTCGCGCGACATCGCCCGCGAGGGACATTCTCATGATGGGTTGCGAGGTCCACCCGCGCACGTTTCTCGCGGAGCGCAAGGTCAGCAGATGCCCGCCACGAGGGTCACCTTGGATGTCCGTGAACATCTGCAGGGCCTCGGGCTTGCGGACCATGCGAACGAAGTTGCCCGCCGGGTCGAAGATCTGCCAAGCGGCTTGCCGACTCTCACCAACCACGGTCGTCCCGTCACGCATTACGACGTAGCCCCAGGGCCAGTTGAACTCACCCGGCCCCTCGCCCATCCTGCCGAACTCGCGCAGGAGTCCGCCCGCAGGGTCGAAGACAAGGACGCGCAGGCTCGTTGGCATTGCGATCTCAGCAGGCATGCCCGCCCGCATGACGCCATCGAAGACGTAGAGGTTCCCTCCTTCGTCGAACCCGATCCTTACGATGGTCGTGAAGCTCTCCCACGGCTCCCCGATGGTCGTTCCGACCCTGAATACTCCCTCGAAGTCGGCCTCGATGTGGCGGTCTTCGACCGGAAGCTCAATCACCTCCTGGGCACCGAGCGGCGCGACCAAGCCCGCTATCGCGGCCAGCGCGATCGTTGTTCGGCTCATGGGCATCCGCCGCTTGGGGACCGGTTCGAAAGCAGCTTGTCGTTCAATCTAGCGCGGGTCCCGACTCCACGTCACCATTTCGCCGATCATATTCCCGCGCACCGAGGTCGGCGCGGGAATTATGGTGTCCGTTGTGGTTCCGCTGTCGCCCGCCGCTCCAGCGCACGGCGTCGCCTCGTTCTGGGCCGCGCGGTAAGTTCCGCTGGCCTTTGGTTCACGACAAGGACGATTTCCTGGTCCCGGGAATGGAGGCCCTTGGGCGGCAGGCTTGTGAGAAATTCGTTCGGCGACACGGACCTCTTGGGAACGGCTGGAGGTTCCCACGAAATTCCGCCTGTCGGCATGCGCATAGGGGACTCCACCCAAACGGCCATGCGCTGTCGGGATTCCCGTCATTCGACACGGCTCTCCCGCGATTCCGGCACGACGGAATCCGACGTGAGCCGAGCGGCAAGAAGGGCAGATCGTGCAGTCCGTGTTGAACTTACATGATTTCTCGCCGTGATTCGCGATCCCTTGACTCTGCCGTAACGGCAGGGTTCCTCCGCTGAGCGCCGTAAGCTCACGCCAGCCTCCGGTGGTCTCGGCGACGTGAGTGGCCTCAGCCGCGCCGCGTCTCCCCCCATTCCGCCCCGGCAGCCTGACGCCAACCCCCAGCCAGTCCCATCGAGACATGCTCGTGTCCCTGGTTTTGCCGCGGAACCTCGGGCGGTGGGGCGGGCGAGGCGGGCCTTCACTCGCCATCGCCGGGCTGTCGCCCGCCATCGCCCGTTTCTCACCCGTCGGCGCCCGCCTCGATGGCCTCCCGCGCCGCGGCCTCGATCTCCCACGGGATGGCGCCATCCGCGAGCCGGGCCGCGCCGTTGTACATCTGCCCGGGCCGAAGCGGCGGGGCGGAGGGCAGGGCCGGCGTCAGCTTCGGTTCGTTCACCGGCGGCGGCACGCTCCCCAGCATCTTGCCCGCGCGCGTGAAGAACACCGCCTGACCCTTCGCGTCGAGCGCCATCCGCACCCGCCCTTCGTGCACCAGCCGGTGGTGCCGCCGGCAGAGCAGCACCGTGTTGGCCAGACTCGTCTCCCCGCCGTCGGCCCAGTGCCTGACATGATGCGCCTCCGTGAACCGGCCCCCGCAGCCCGGATACCGGCAGCCCCGGTCCCGCTCCTCGAGCGCGCGGCGGATGTGCGGCGGGATCGTCCGCGTCTTCCGCCCCACGCTGACTACCTGACCGTCCCGGTGCAGCATTTGTACCAGCGACGCATCGCACGCCATGCGCCGCGACGTCTCCGCGCTCACCCGCACCCCGTCGACCTCCGACCGGCCCCCCTCGCCGTGCTCCTCCAGCGTGGCCATCTCGGCATGCACCGTCACCTGGTACCGCTCGGCCCGCGTCCCGCTGTGCGCCGCTTTCAGCCCCGCCGCCAGCGCCCGCTCGGCCACCAGTCCCGCCGCATCGGCCCTGCGCTGGCGGCTCGTCGGCCGCGCCCCGGGGTCCTCGCTGCTGTACAGCGCGTCCGTTGCGGCCTCGATCGCCCGCATCAGCACGGCCCCCGCCTCGGGCTCGAGCCTTCCGCGCACCACGTACGTCCCGTCGGCATCGATCACCACCGAGAACGCCCGCCGCTGGTGCCGCACCTCCTCGGCCGTCAACTCGCCGTCGCGCGACAGGTGCCGCCATCCCCGCACCATCCGCTCGAGCTCGGCGGCGGAGCACTTGTCGGCGATTTCGAGCAGTTCATCTTCCGTTGCCTTCGTGGCCACCCGTGTGATGGCCCGCACCTTGGTGTAGGACAGCCGCCCGGCCTGCATCTCGGCCGAGGTCTTGGGCAGGTCCTGTAGCGCGTGGGCGACGCGCACGTTCTCGCGGCAGGTGCCGATCGTGCGTCCGGTGCTCCAGGCGAGCCACTCGGCGCAGGAGTTGAAAGCGTCGGCCCACCCCTCGCGGCGGTCGAACTCGGCGATGAGGGTGAGCATCTCGTAGGTGGCGATGTTGATCCGTGCGGCGAGTTCGACGATGCGCTCGCCAAGTTGGGCGATGGTCATTGCAATCCTCCTCAAGTAGCAGTCCGGCAAAGGGTTAGGTGCAGCGTGTTTCGTGGTTCGTTCCGCGCACCAGTAAGTTAACTACCGTTTTTCGGCCCTCTGTATCGGCCCAGGACGCGAAAACTCGCCTCGGGACGGCTCGAATGGGTCCCGCACCGCCGATCGGCCCGCCCGGGGCTTCCTGCGGCCTGTGGCGGCCATTGTGGCAGAGGTCCCGGACCTCGCCGAAGCCACCGTTTCAGAACCTGTCCATAGCTGGATGGGACTGCGTTCCGGCGTTTTGGGACAGGCATCGGCCGGGGAACGGGTCGGCCCGGACATGTGGGGGATCGGCCGCGCGCTGGAGCGCTCACCACGTTTCCGCGGCAAAACGCGGGACACCGGCATGCTCGAATGGGCGCCCCGATTGGCCAGCCCGACCGGTCGGCTCAACCGGCCCGCCCGCCCAACGCTCCGTCCGCTCGACGCCCGCTGGCCCGCTGCCCCGCCCGCTCGCCCGCCCCTCCACCCCCCCACGTTTCCGCAGCAAATCCCGGGACACCCGCATGCTCGAATGGGCGCCCGCGCCATAACGTCCTCAATTGAGCCGCCCCACCCGCCAACTCGACCACCCGTGCACCCTGCATCAGTTCACCCACCGCGACAGCGACCGAGGCCGCATCCTTGCCCTTTGCGCAACTGCCCGGATCACCCTCACGTAACGTCAGGGTTGGGCGCAGACCGTCAGTCTCTCGCGATTGGTCCCAGGGTGCCCAGGACGGGATAGTGGTCCGACCCGAACGTGTCGTCCAGGCGATGGGAGTCACCACGCCAGTCCGGTGGCGACCTGAACAGCAAGTGGTCGGAGCTTCTGAGCCAGCCCCCGATTTCGAAGTGGTGGGTCGGCCTGGGATCGGGAGTCTCCGGACACGGAAACCGATCTCGCGCCAGTCGATAGGCCCCTTCCGCACGCCCGCGGACCCAGGTGTTGAGGTCGCCGCCCAAAACGGATGCGTCAGCCCCCGCAGCGGGAAACACCTTGAGCAGTCCGGCCATCTGCCGGGTACGCGCGCTACCGAGACTGCGCCACGCCCGGCGCCATGGCGCCCGGTTGTCCAGGTGCACCGAACACAGGTCGATCGTGTGGTCGCCGAGGGTCACGCCGGCGGCGACCGCGACCCGGCGCTGGCGCTCGAAGGGGAGCTCGATCGCGCGCGGACGGGCCAGTGGGACGTTTGCGAGGATCGCGCATCCCCTGTCCTCGGGGACGCCGCCGTCGGCACCACCGTTGCGCATGGACGGCACGTACAGCAGCGAGAGACCCGTTTCGCGGGCGAACGAGACGATATCCATGCGGCTCTCCTCCCGCGGGCGGTCGGCGATGCGTGCAGCCCAGCGTGCATTGCCGGAAGGCTCGGGCAAGCTGGCGCCCGTGGCATAGACTTCCTGCAACAGGAGCACGGTCGGCACACCGGTCTGAATGTGCTCTCGGAGGGCCCGCATCGCCCCGCCCCCCACGCGGGCGTTCCACGCCACCACGGCAAGGGGCCAACGCATGGGTACGCCCGGTGCGGCCGTGCCGACCCTGGCCGGACCCACGGCCGCGCGCCACGGCCGGTGCGCTGCAACGTCAGCGCCGGGAGCCGCCCGCAGCCAGTCGATCCCCATCGCGGGACGGCCGTCCAGGTCAAGGCTGGTTCTCCACGCCTCGCTCAAGTGTCCGCCGTCCTCCTGTTAGATTGGTCACCGCACGCAACGGCGTCCCGCAGCTTCGCCGACCTCCCTCGAATCCCCGACCGCACATCCGCACTGTGCCCTCATGAACGATAGCAGGAAGCCCGTCGTCCTCATCGTCTGCGACGGCTGGGGCGTGGCGGCGACGGATGCGGCCGAGATCGCGCGGCGCGGCGACGCCGTTGCAATGGCTCGCACGCCGGTGAGGGATCGGCTGCTGGAGGATCATCCATGGTGCTTGCTCGCCACCTCGGGCGAAGCGGTCGGCCTCCCCGCCGCCCAGATGGGGAACTCCGAGGTCGGCCACCTCAACCTGGGCGCGGGCCGGATCGTGCATCAGGACGTCACGCGGATATCGGCGGCCGTCCGCGACGGGTCGTTCTTCGCCCTGCGCGAACTGGGGACGCTGGCGGGCACGCTGAAGACCACCGGCGGCGCCCTGCACCTGATCGGGCTGTGTTCCGACGGCGGGGTGCACAGCGACATCTCTCACCTTCACGCGCTCCTGGACTGGGCCGAACAGGCCGGTATCCCCGCCCGCGTGCATGTGGTCACCGACGGCCGGGACACGTCGCCCACATCCGGGCTCCAATGGATCCGTGACCTGGAGGTACGCGCGAGTGAGGGCCGCGCCGACGTCCGGATCGCCACCGTGTCGGGACGGTACTTCGCGATGGACCGGGACCGGCGCTGGGCCCGGACAGAATGGGCATACCGGGCCATTGCGGACGGGGATGGCCCGTGTGAAGAGAGCCCATCGGCCTACGTCGCCCGCTGCTACGACGAGGGCACGACGGACGAGTTCCTGCCGCCCGTCGTGATCGGAGGGGCGGGCATCCGGCCGGACGACGGCATCCTCTTCTTCAACTTCCGAGCCGACCGTGCGCGGCAACTCACGGCCGCCCTCACCGAAGACGCGTTCCCCCACTTCGCCCGCACGCGCGGCACCTTCGCCAACTATGTGGCGATGACCCGCTACGAAGACGACTTCCCCCACCCCGTCCTCTTCCAGCCCAACACGCTCGACAACGTCCTGGGAGCGGCGCTCGCCGGGGCCGGGCGCACCCAGCTTCGCATGGCCGAGACGGAGAAGTACCCGCACGTCACGTATTTCTTCAACGGAGGTGTGGAAGAATCCTTCTCCGGTGAGGACCGCCATCTCATTCCGTCGCCGAAAGTTGCGACTTATGACTTAAAGCCTGAGATGAGCGCCATGGAGCTCACGGACGCGCTGCTCGAACACCTCGACGAGGCCCGGCATGATTTCATTCTCGTCAACTACGCCAACGCGGACATGGTGGGCCACACGGGCAGCATTCCGGCGGCGATCCGCGCCGTCGAGACCGTCGACGCGTGCCTGGGCAGACTCCTCGACCGCATTCTCGCGGCAGGCGGTACCGCCCTGGTCACCGCCGATCACGGCAACGCCGAGAAAATGCTCGACGACGACGGGAATCCCTTCACCGCGCACACCACCGGTCCGGTGCGACTGATTCTTTGCGCACCGGCCGGACAGGCCCCCGCCGCCGTACGGGACGGGATTCTCGCCGATGTGGCCCCAACCATCCTCGAACTGATGAAGCTCCCGAGGCCCACGCAGATGACCGGCCGTTCCTTGCTGAGGGCGTCGCCCGGGGATAGTGTGGACGCGACATGAGCGACAATCCCTACACCCGCGTGGTCGACCGGGTCACCACGGGCCTCGGGCGGTTCATATCCTGGCTGGCGCTGGCGATGGTCCTGATCGGCGCCTACAACGCCATCGTCCGGTACCTCGGACGGTTCATCGGCATCAACCTCAGTTCCAATCTCTACCTGGAACTTCAGTGGTACCTCTTCTCGCTGATCTTCCTCCTCGGCGCGGGATTCGCGCTCAAGGAGAACGCGCACGTCCGTGTCGACGTGTTGTACGGCCGATTGCAAGCCAGAGCGCGGGCCTGGATCAACGTCGTCGGCGCGGTGCTCATGCTGTTGCCCTTCTCCGTCTTCGTGCTGTGGGTTTCCTGGCCGTCCATTCAGGCCTCGTGGGCCGTGCGCGAGTCGTCGCCGGACCCCGGCGGACTGCCGCGCTACCCGCTCAAGGCGGTGATCATCGTCGCCTTTGTGCTTCTGATTGCGCAGGGAGTTTCGGAGCTGATCAAGGACATCAGGGTCCTGAGGCGCGCCGAATCACCCTCGGAGGACGACGAGGCTTCGCCGGCCCTCCTGACGAAAACCGGCATCTAGATGGAAGCGAACATCCTCGCACCGTTGATGTTCGTGGTGGTCTTTCTGATCATCTTCAGCGGCTATCCGGTCGCGTTTGCACTGGGCGGGGCCTCCCTGATCTTCGCCTTCATCGGCGTGCAGATGGGCTTCTTCGATTGGCACCTCCTGTTCGCCATGCCCGAGCGGATTTTCGGGGTGATGTCGAACTATGTCCTTCTCGCCGTCCCGTTCTTCATCTTCATGGGGCTCGTGCTGGAGAAGGCAAAGCTGGCGGAAGACCTGCTGACCACGATCGGCACCCTCTTCGGCCGGCATCACGGCGGTCTGGCGCTCGCGGTGGTGGCGGTGGGGGCCATGCTGGCCGCCGCGACCGGGGTTGTCGGCGCATCCGTCGTCGCCATGGGCAGCATCTCGCTGCCGGTCATGCTGCGCTACAAGTACTCGGCGCGGTTGTCTTCCGGCGTGATCCTCGCCTCGGGGACGCTCGGGCAGATCATTCCGCCCAGCATCGTGCTGGTCGTTCTCGCGGATCAGCTCGGCATCTCGGTAGGGGACCTGTTCATCGGGGGACTCATCCCGGGGCTCATGCTGGCGGCGATGTACGCGATGTACGTGGGTGGCGTAGCCATCGTGAAACCGGAAGCCGCGCCCGCCCTTCCCCGCGAGATGACGGACATCGCGTTCGGCACGCTGATGCGCAGGGTGGCGTTGGTGTTGGTGCCGCCCCTCGCGCTCATCCTGATCGTACTCGGGTCGATCTTCGCAGGAGTCGCAACGCCGACGGAAGCGGGAGCGATCGGGTCGGTGGGCGCGATTCTGCTCGCCTCCGCGCGCCGCCGCATGTCGCTGAAGGTGCTGCGCGAAGCGTGCATCGGCGCGACCAAGCTGACGACCATGGTCATGTTCCTGCTGATCGGGTCGACCGCTTTCGCGCTGGTCTTCCGCGGTCTCTACGGCGACATCTGGATCGAGGACCTGCTGACCAACCTGCCCGGAGGCCACATCGGCCTGCTGCTCGTCGCCAACCTGGTGATCTTCATCCTCGGGTTCTTCCTGGACTTCTTCGAGATCGCCTTCATCATCATCCCGCTGCTGGCCCCGGCGGCGGCGCTGCTCGGCATCGACCTCGTCTGGTTCGGCGTCATGATTGGAATGAACCTGCAGACGTCGTTCCTGACCCCACCGTTCGGCTTCGCTCTATTCTATCTGCGTGGCGTCGCACCGCCGGAGGTGAAGACCACGGACCTCTATCGAGCCGTGATTCCATTCATCATCATCCAGCTCATCGGCCTGCTGCTGATCATCCTGTGGCCGGGACTGGTGACGGGGTTGGTGAACTAACTACACCGACGTCGCGTCCGGGAACGCGAAGCTCGCAAACCGCAGTTCGGCCGTGCCGAACCAGCGGTAGGACGCCTCCTTGAAGTTGCGCCAGTGATCGTAGACCTGGCGATACTGCTGGTCGGCCCCGGCGTAGTCCTCGAGGATCTCGCCGATCGTCGTGCGTGCGGCGCTCATGATGTCGTCCGAGAAGGACCGCATCTGCGTGCCGCCCTCGATCAGGCGCTGCAGCGCGCCCGGGTTCTTGGCGTCGTAGTAGTAGAGCATCCGGCGCGCGGTGGCCTTGGCGGCGACCTCGAAGACCGACTTGTACTCGCTGGAAAGGCTGTCCCACGCCTGCTGGTTGACCTCGTAGGACACGGAAGCCGACGGCTCCCACCAGCCGGGATAGTAGTAGTAGGGCGCGGCCTGATGGAGGCCGAGCTTTTCGTCGTCGTAGGGGCCGACCCACTCGGTGGCGTCGATGGCGCCGCGTTCCAGGGCGGGATAGATGTCGCCCCCGGCCAGCACCTGAACCGTGACGCCCATCCGGTCCATGACGTCACCGCCCAGTCCCGGAATGCGCATCTTCAGGCCGCGCAGGTCTTCGGCCGAATTCACCTCCCTGCGAAACCAGCCGCCCATCTGCCCGCCGGTGTTTCCGCCCGGGAACGAGATGATGTTGAAGTCGGCGAACACGCTGCGAATCACCTCCAGCCCCCCGCCCTCGTTCAGCCACGCATCCTGCTGGCGCGCGGTCATGCCGAAGGGCACGCCGGCGTCGAAGGCGAGCGCCTGGTTCTTGCCCGTGTAGTAGTAGCTGGTGCTCTGCCCGACCTGCACGGTGCCCTGCTGGACCGCGTCCATCACCTGCAGGCCCGGCACGAGCTCGCCCGCCGGGTAGGCGCGGATCTGGAAACGGCCACCTGTCAGCGACGACGTGATCTCGCCGAGCATCTCGCCCGAGCCAAAGATGGCATCCAGGCCACGGGGGAAGCTCGAGGCCATCCGCCACAACACGCGCTGCTGGGTCTGCACGGCGGGAGCTCCCTCGATCGCCTCGCCGGATTCGGCACCGCAGGCCGTGACCAGACCGGCGCCGGCCACGCCGGCAGCGCCCACGGCGGCCTTGCCGAGGAATTTGCGGCGGTCCAGTGATTGGTCGTCGGTAGTAGGGGTGGTCGCCTGAACGGCTTCGTCAACGGTCTTCTTGCTCATCACAGCGCTTTCCATGAGAGGCCTGATTCTTCGCCCGGGATGCTTGCCGGGCCCGAATCGTCAATCGTGAACAGTAGCACAAATGCGGCAGGCCCGGCTAATGTGGCGGTCAGCGGCCATCCCGGACCGTCGGCAATGCAAGGACGTCTTCGAGCCCGACCGCGACCTCGTTGAGGCACCGGCAGGCCGGTTCCGCAGCCGACTGGATACACTTGGCCTTGCGTATCTGTATACATACTCGTACACGTTAGACTCTGGCGCCCTCGGTCCCGGTGGCGGCGATCTGCCTGAATCGAGCAACGGTGGGACGAGGAACGTCGCGTGGTGCAGGGCATTCGTTGGAGTTGGCCATGGCTGGACCGGCCGAAGCAAGATCGTCGCTCCGACCATCCTTCACGTGCCTGTGCCCGGTTCGGGAAACCCCGGTTGGTCCCTTCAGTGGGAGGAGTGTGTAACCATGCAATGTCTACGGAAACTTCTGTCGGCGGGCCGACTGGCCCTCGCCGCGGCACCCACGGCCCTGTTGGTGCCGGACGTCGCCCTGGCCGCCGCACCCATGCAGGACGTGGTCACCGGCACGGTGGTGTCGGCACGCACAGGCCAGCCTCTGGCGGGCGCTCAGGTGGTCGTCGAGGCCACCGGCCAGGGTGTCTCGACGAACTCGTCGGGCCGATTCCTCATCACCAACGTCTCCGGGGCCACCGTGACCCTGCGCGTTGTCCTGATCGGCTACCGCGACCACACCGAGACCGTCGGGACCGGAACCGCCATTCGCATCGACCTGGAGGAAACCGCGATCGACCTCGACGCGATCGTCGTCACGGGTACGGCCGGCGGATCGCAGACCCGTGCAATCGGCACCACAATCGCCCAGGTCGACATGGCCGAGACCATGCGGGTCGGTCAGTCGGGTTCCATCCAGGAGTTGCTCAACTCGAATGTCTCCGGCCTGAACATGGCCACCGGACCCGGAAACGTCGGGACCGGCGGGGCGATCAAGATCCGCGGCATCGGAAGCGTGAGCCTGGGCAGCGGACCCCTTGTATACGTTGACGGCGTCCGCATCGACAACAACTCGAACGCGCGCATCGGCAGCGACCAGGGGAACGGGACAATGCGCGGGGGGGCTGTCAGCCGCCTCAACGATCTGAACCCCGAGGAGATCGCAAGCGTCGAGGTCATCAAGGGCCCGGCGGCAGCCACGCTGTACGGAACCGAAGCGTCGGCGGGAGTGATCCAGATCACCACCAAGCGCGGCAGTGCCGGCGCTCCGCAGTGGGAAGTGACCGTCAGGCAGGGAGTGTCCTACCTGTCGAACGCGGTCGGTCGCTGGCCGGCCGTATACGACAAGGGCACGAACGCGTGCCCCAATTGCGAAATGCTCCCGAGCGGCGTGCGCAAGTTCGAGGTGCTCCGATCCGAGCAGGCGCTCGGCTATGGAATCCCGTTCACGTACGGGCACGACCAGACCTACGGGATTTCCTCGAGCGGCGGGACCGATCTCATCCGCTACTACGTGTCCGCGCAGATGGACCGGGACGAGGGATTCGTCGACTGGAACCACCAGAACAAGTACTCGGCACGCGCCAACCTGGAACTGACGCCGAACGAACAACTCAGCATCTCCACCAACATGGGCTTCGTGCGCTCGAACTCGCGCTTCAACGGAGGCGGCCCCTTCCCCATCGAGTTCGTGTCCTCGATCTACTGGGGCACGCCCGCGGCGGCCGAGGACGAGCGGCGCCGGGGCTGGAACTGGACCCCGCCCTGGGCCATGGAAACGGTCGACGTCACCGAGGGGATCGACCGGATCATCGCCAGCACGACGATACGGCACAACCCGTTCCCCTGGCTGGTTCACAGGATTACCGGCGGTGCAGACTTCGGAAGCACCGTCTCCGGGCGCATGGTACCGAGATCACCGCTGGGTTCCGCCGACTTCTTCGGCTCGATGAGTCTCGGGCACGTGGAGACGACGGACCGGGCGGTCACCCAGGCCAACGTGGACTACGGTGCGACGGCGACAGTAGACCTGCCCGTGTTCGGCACCACCTCCGAGACCTCGTTCGGGGCCCAGTACTACGTGAAAAAGACGCACGAGTTCGGTGCGGTGGGCGACCAGTTCCCAGCCCCCGGCCCCGGCACGGTGTCTTCGGCCGCGGTCAAGACCGGGTGGGAGGACTTCATCGAGAACAAGACGCTCGGCGTCTACGTGCAGGAGCGGCTCAGCTGGGGCAACCGCCTCTTCCTCACCGCGGCCATGCGCGGTGACGACAACAGCGCCTTCGGCACGAACTACGACTTCGTTCTCTACCCCAAGGTCAGCGGTTCCTGGGTGGTGAGCGAAGAGTCGTTCTTCAACGCCTCCTTCATCGACAACCTGAAGCTGCGGGCGGCATGGGGACGGGCCGGACGACAGCCCGACGTCTTCGCCGCCCGCCGGTTGTACGCCCCGATCACGGCCGCTGGCGATCAGCCCGGACTGACCACCGACGCGGTCGGCAACCCGGACCTGCAACCCGAAGTGGGCGAAGAACTCGAGATCGGGTTCGACGCCAGCCTGTTCAGCGACCGGATCGGTCTCGGATTCACGTTCTACAACAAGGACACGAGGGACGCCATCATCGCACGCCCGGTGGCTCCGTCGAGCGGATTCGCCGGCACGCAGTTCGTCAACGTCGGCCAGCTGAACAACCGGGGATTCGAGGTGGAGGGAACCGCGACGCTCGTGCGTAGCGGGCTTCTGGATTGGGACATCGGCTTCAACTACGCCACGAACGACAGCGAAGTGGTCGACCTGGGAGGCCTTCCGACGATCTTCCTGTTCGGACAGCGGCACCAGGAAGGCCTGCCGATCGGCAGCATCTTCGTCGAGAATGTGATCTCGGCGGAGTTCGACGCGAGCGGAAACATCGTCAACGACCAGTGCGAAGCCTCCCCCGAACAGGGCGGCGGCACGGTGCCGTGCGCGATGGCCGAGCCGGTCTATCGCGGCCCGTCGATCCCGACCTGGTTCGGGGGCGTGAACACATCGCTGCGCTTCCTCCAGAACTTCCGACTCTTCGCGCTCGTCGACTTCTCCGGCGGCTACACCAAGATCAGCGGCGACCTGGCCGCGTCCCACCTGCTGTTCCAGAACTCGCAGCAGATCCTGGAACGGGAGGACGCGCAACTCGCGGCGATGAGCGAGATCGTGGGGAACTGGCTACAGGCCGGGGTGATCAAGGGCGGGCTGGCCAAGCTCCGCGAGCTCTCGCTCTCGTACACACTGGGCGAGGACATCGCAGGTCTGGCGGGCAGCTCCGGCGGATCGCTGACCATCGCGGCCCGCAATCTCTTCAACCTCTGGGAAGCCCAGTCAGGGACCTTCGGACGCCGGGAGATCGACGTCGAACTCACGCGGCAGTGGCACGCCTTGCGCGAGGGAGGCGCCTATCACCAGACGTCCATGCCGCCCGCCACCACCGTGGGCGTGACCCTGCGACTCAGCTACTGACCGATACCGCACAACAACGGGGAGATTAGACAATGTTGACCCAAGAGAAAAAGGGCGCTCACCGGCGGAATCGACCGGGCAGGGCCATGATCCCGGCGCGGGCACGGCAAGTCACCGCGGCGGTGGCCATGCTCCTGCCGGCTTCCTTCAGCACGGCGTGCGAAGACCTCCTGCAGGTGGACCTGCCCACCAAGGTCGCGGCCGAAAACCTCGACAACCCATCGGTGGCCGAAGTGCTGGTCAACAGCGCCATCGGCGAATTCGAGTGCGCATTCAGCCAGTTCGTGGCCGCCAGCGGACAGCTGACCGACGAGCTCAGGCACAGCTCCGGCTGGCTGGTGATGACCGAGTGGGACCACCGCAAGATCGGGCAGGACCGGGACGTTGCCCTTTGTAACGGCAACTTCGGCTACGGGGTATTTACGCCGGTGCAGAAGGCGCGGGTGTCGGCCGAATCCTCCAGGACGCGACTCGAAGAGTGGGGCGACGGCGACGTCCAGGGACGATCCGAGAAGATCGCCACGGTTGCGGCCTACGGCGCGTTTTCACGCGCCATTCTGGGCGAGGCTTTCTGCGAGATGACGATCGATGTCGGACCGCTGATGTCGAAGACCGAGATGCTGCAGAGCGCCGAAACGGCGCTGGGCGAGGCGATGTCGCTGGCCCAGGCAGCCGGACGCAGCGACCTGGCCACTGCGGCGCAGATCCGGCGCGCGGGAGTACGCCTGTATCTCGGCGACAAGTCCGGAGCCATGTCGGACGCGTCGGCGGTGCCGGCGGGTTTCCGCTACGACGCCAACTACTCGGCGGCCGACCTCTACCGCTACAACCGTATCTACCAGCACAACCACGTGGACGGCTTCCTCTCGCCCGAGTTCAACGACGAGAACGGACAGCCCACCGTAGACGCAGACAACCTGACGTTCGGCGGGGTGGTCGATCCACGGGTGGAAAGCACGCTGGCCGGCATCGGGCAGGATGGCTCACCGCTCAGGCATATCCACAAGTACCCCTCATGGACCAGCCCCATCGCGATTGCCAACGCGGCGGAAGCGCAGTTGATCGTCGCCGAGATCGAGCTGGGGCAGACCGCGGTGGACATCATCAACGGCTTCCACGAGGCAGCCGGCCTGCCGGCGTATGAACCCGCAGATGTGAACGACGGAGCGGAGATCATGAGTCAGGTGCTGCAGGAGCGCAGCCGCGAGCTGTACCTGGAAGGCCGCAGACTGTACGACTTCCTGCGCCACGACCTGCCATTCGCCGCGGGTACCCATCCGTACGACGGGAACACCTACGGCACGACCACGTGCATGCAGATCCCCCGCAGGGAGAAGGACTCGAACCCGAACCTGTAGCCGTCCATGAGAGCCGTGGTCAGCTATCCACAAATGTAAAGAGAAGATTACAACATGTCACGTATAGTTTACACATTGATCGCATTCGTTGTGGTCAACTCGTGCGGACCGGCGACCCCGGCGCCCAGCAGTCCAGGAGCTTCCGAAGCGCCGGATGCCGGCGAATACTCGCGTGCGGACTACGACGTCGAGGTCACCCGCGGGGTGCTTGTGCCGATGCGCGACGGCGTGCGGCTGTCCGTCGACATCTACTTCCCGGCCGGAGCGGACCAGCCCGTGCCCGGGATCCTGACCTCGACGCCGTACGACAACAACGGGGCGCGGACGGGCGCCGACTGGTTCGCCCGGCGCGGCTATGCGGTCGTTGCGGCAGACGTGCGTGGGCGCTACGACTCGGAAGGCGAGTGGGACCCCTTCAACCCGCTCCACAAGACCGACGGCTACGACCTCGTGGAATGGATCGCCGCACAGTCCTGGTCCACGGGCAAGGTGGGGATGATCGGCGGCTCCTACCTGGGGTGGACGCAGTGGTGGACGGCGAGCACGGCGCCACCCCACCTCGCCGCGATTGCGCCGAAGGTGGCACCCCCCGACCACTTCGAGAATCTGCCGTACCAGAACGGTGTGCTCGTGGGCGGGTGGCTGCTCGACTGGGCGGCGATGCTGTCGGGACGCACGCAACAGATCGCCGGCGAGGGCGGATACCTGGGCTGGTCGGAAAGCCGCCAGGATCCGCCCCACACGCCCTACATGGAGATCAATGCGTCGCGCGGGCTGCGCGCGGGCCCGTGGTTCGAGGAGTGGTACAGCAACAACCTGTCAACGGATGACTACTGGCAGGGCATCGCCTACCAGACGCCGGAATCGTACTCCCGCGTCACCGTCCCCTCGCTCTCGTTCACCGGGTGGTTCGACGCCAACTACCCCGGCTCGCCGATGAACTACCTGGGCATGAAGGAGTACGGGGCGACGCCCGAAGCCCGGCGGCCCAGCATGATCATCGGGCCGTGGGTGCACGGCTTCAACACGCGGTCCTCCGGCGGGATCGACTATGGTCCGGACGCCGTCATCGACGTGGACGGCTACGTGGCCCGCTGGTTCGATCACTTCCTCAAGGGCGAAGACAACGGCGTCACGGACGACCCGCCCGTGCACGTCTTCGTCATGGGCGAGAACAGGTGGTACGCCGAAGACGACTGGCCCCTGCCCCAGACCGAGTGGACCAACTACTACCTGACCTCGACGTCGGGCGCGAATTCCTCGGCTGGCGACGGCCTCCTCACCACCGATGCACCCGCCGACGAGGGTCACGACAGCTACCTCTACGACCCCCTCAATCCCACCCGCGACCCCTTCGACACGTGGCCCAACAAGAACGGGCACATCGACGGCGCGCTCGACACCCGCGCCTCGGCAGCCGGAGAGGAAGTGCTCGTCTACCGCACGCCGCCACTCGATGAAGCGGTCGAGGTCACCGGCCCGTTGGAGATCAAGCTCTACGCGTCCACCTCCGCCCACGACACCGACTGGTTCGTCCGCCTCGTCGACATCGGCCCGGAAGGGTACTCGGCGCTCCTGACCGAGGCCGTCATGCGCGCCCGCAACCGCGACCCCGACAATGAGGGCCGCTTCAACGGGGCCCAGCTCAGCACCATCGAGCCGGACGCAGTGTACGAGTACACGCTCCGCTTCTGGCGCGGGACAGGGAACCTCTTCCAGGAAGGTCACCGGATCGGGATCGAGATCTCGTCGAGCTGGTACCCGTACTATCTGCCGAACCTGAACAGCGGCGCGGACAACGTGGCCACGGTGAGCGCCGACGAGGCCGAGGTGGCGACCCAGCGGGTGTACCATGGGGGTGAGCGGGCCTCGCACATCGTGCTTCCGGTGATCCGGCGGGAGAGGTAGGCCGGCCGGAAGCAACTATTGTGAATTGCCCGCTGCACGCCGAAGGAGCGGGACACCATTGAAGACAAACGCCAGCCCAACGGAGGCTCAGAAGTGACCGTCCCCGCCGTTTCCGCGCCGCTCGCCATGGCCGCGCTGGCCCTCGCCGCGGCCGAAACCGCCGCCCAGGAGCCCACGCGCCTCCTGCGCCAGCCCACGGTCAGCGCAACGCACATCGCGTTCGCGTACGCCAACGACCTGTGGATCGTGGACCGCGCGGGAGGGGAGGCCAGGCGCCTCACCACCTTCCAGGGCCAGGAGACCGACCCTCACTTCTCCCCCGACGGCCGGCACATCGCCTTCAGCGCCCAGTACGACGGCAATACCGACGTCTACGTCCTGCCCTCCGCAGGAGGGACCCCCAAACGCCTCACCTGGCACCCCGGGGCGGATCAGGTCGTCGGCTGGACCCACGACGGCGCCCGCGTCGTCTTCAACTCCGGACGCACGAGCGCGCCGATCGCGTACCCCAGGTTCTTCACGGTCGCCCTGGGCGGCGGCCTCCCCGAGGAGATGCCGCTCCCGCGCGGGAAGACCGGCGACTTCTCCGCCGACGGGTCGCGCTTCGCCTACCAGCAGCGGCAGCTCAACGACGCCGAGTGGCGGGGCTACCGCGGCGGACAGGTTAACCCCGTGTGGATCGTCGACACGGACGACTGGGGGCTCGAAGAGGTCCCGTGGGACGACAGCAACGACCTCGACCCGGTCTGGCTCGACGACCAGGTCTTCTTCCTCTCGGACCGCGACTGGGCGACCAACATCTGGGCCTACGACACCGGCACCCGCGCCGTCCGGCAGGTCACCCGGCACGCGGACTTCGACGTCAAGGGCCTGGACGCGGGCGGCGGTGCGGTCGTCTACGAACAGGCCGGCTACATCCACCTCCTCGACCCGGCCAGCGGCGCCAGCGAACGGGTCGACATCACCGTGCGCGGCGACTTCCCCTGGCTGCGGGCCCACTGGGAGGACGTCGGCGGCGGCCTGCAGAACGCGTCCCTCTCGCCCACCGGCGTGCGCGCCCTCTTCGAGGCCAGGGGCGACATCTTCACGGTACCGGCCGAGGACGGCGACTGGCGCAACCTGACCCGCACCTCCGGCGTCGCCGACCGCAGCCCCGCATGGTCCCCCGACGGCCGCCACGTGTCCTGGTTCTCGGATGCGTCGGGCGAGTACCGGCTCATGATCGGTTCCCAGGACGGCCAGGGAGAGGCCCGCGAAATCGTCATCCCCAACCCGACCTTCTTCTTCACGCCGACATGGTCCCCCGACTCCGAGCACCTCGCATTCACCGACACCGACCTGAACCTCTGGCGCGTCGAGGTCGCGAGCGGCGATGTCACCCTTGTCGACACCGACGGATACGCGCACCCACTTCGCACGATCGACCCCGTGTGGTCCCCCGACTCCCGCTGGCTGGCCTACGCCAAGCGCCTCGACAGCCAGTTCCACGTCGTCATGGTCCACTCGCTCGCCGACGGCAGCACCCGCCAGCTCACCGACGGCCTCTCCGACGCGCTCGCCCCGGCCTGGGACGCGGGCGGCAAGTACCTCTATTTCCTCGCCAGCACCGACTACGGGCTGAGCAGCGGCTGGCTCGACATGACCTCCTACGAGCGTCCGGTGCGCCGCGCGCTCTACCTGGCCGTGCTCCAGGCCGACGAGCCTTCGCCGTTCCTGCCCGCCAGCGACGAGGAGGCGGCGGCGGAAACGGGGGACGAGAATGAGGGGGATGAGAGCGAAGATGCGGGCGGCGGCGACGGTTCGGACGCCGACGCGGACGACATCCGCATCGACTGGGATGGAATGGGGCAGCGCATCCTCGCGGCCGGGATCCCGGCGCGCAACTACTCGGGTCTCGCGGCGGGGCCCGAAGGCGTCGTCTTCTTCACGGGACCGGGCGCAGGCGGCGCGTCGCCCACGGCCGCCCTGACGGGTCCCGGCGCGGGCACGCTCTACCGCTATTCGCTGGACGACGACGAGGCGACGCCGTTCCTGACGCCGATCCAGCAGTTCAGCGTCTCGGCGGACGGGCAGAAGCTGCTCTACCGGAGCGGCCCGTCGTGGGGCGTGGTCGGCACCTCGGGGAGCCCGAGCGTCGGCGACGGCACGATCGACACCGCGGTGCGCATGCGCGTCGACCCGCGTGAGGAATGGCGCCAGCTCTTCCGCGAGGCGTGGCGCTACCAGCGCGACTTCCTCTACGTCGAGAACGTCCACGGCGCGGACTGGCCGGCCGTTTACGACATGTACGAGCCCTGGATCGAGCACGTCGCGCACCGCTCCGACATGAACTACCTCCTCGACATGCTCGCCGGCGAGGTCGCGATCGGGCATTCGTACGTCTTCGGCGGCGACAACCCCGACGTCGAGACCGTGCCCGTCGGGCTGCTGGGCGCGGACCTGGAGGAGGACGCGGGGCGCTACCGCATCGCCCACATCCATACCGGCGAGAACTGGAACCCGGGACTCGAGTCGCCGCTGAGCGCGCCCGGGATCGATGTCGCGGCGGGCGACTACATCATCGCCGTCGACGGCGTTGACCTGCGCGTCCCCACCAACCCCTACAGCCTGTTCGAGGGCACGGTGGGACGGCAGGTGGCGCTGCGGGTCGGTGCGACGCCGGACGGCGAGGGTTCGCGGGTCGTGCAGGTCGTCCCGGTGGGCAACGAGGGGGCGCTGCGGTCGCGCGAGTGGGTCGAGGACAACCGCCGCAAGGTGGACGAGATGTCCGGCGGCCGCCTGGCCTACGTCTGGCTCCCCAACACCGCGCAGGGCGGCTACACCTACTTCAACCGCTATTACTTCGCCCAGCAGGACCGGGCGGGCGCGGTCGTCGACGAGCGCTACAACGGCGGCGGCTCGGCCGCCGACTACATCGTGGACCTGATGGCCCGTCCGCTGATGGGGTTCTTCAACAACCCCGCCGGCGACCGCACGCCGTTCAGGCTGCCCGGCGCCGGCATCTGGGGCCCGAAGGTCATGATCATCAACGACGCGGCCGGATCGGGCGGCGACCTGTTGCCCTACATGTTCCGCTTCCGCGGGATCGGGCCCCTGATCGGGACGCGGACGTGGGGCGGCCTGGTCGGCATCTGGGACGTGCCCCCGCTAATTGACGGCGGCCTGGTGACGGCGCCGCGCGGCGGGTTCTTCGACCTGAACGGCGAGTGGAGGGTAGAGAACGAGGGCGTCGCGCCCGACATCGAGGTGCGCCAGATTCCGGCCGAGGTCATCGCTGGGCGCGACCCGCAGCTGGAGGCCGCGGTGGCCGAGGCGCTGCGCTTGCTGGAGACCGACGCCGTGCAGATTCTGGCGGAGCCGGAGCCGCCGGTGAGGGCGCGGAGGCCGGGGGGATTGTAATGGATTCAGGACACACCCTGCGCGCGGTCGTCGGAATGGTCGCGCTGTTTGCCGCGACGGCATCGCAAGGGACGGGTCAGGTCATTGCCGGGCCCGACGGTCCCGTCGAGTTCATCGGGTTGCAGGACTGGGACGCCCAGGAGCTGTTCGACGCGATCCAGGCGACAGCGCCCGACCGCCCGTTCCACGCCTGTGCCGTCGTCTTGAAGCAGGAACTCGGATTCGCTGAAGCCGCGGCGGCGGGATATTTCAACCTGCTGTCCCACGATTCGTACACAGTCGTGATCGGCGTGGAGGACAGCGCACGAGTCCGGCATCGCGCGACGGGCAGCGAGGCGGTCGCTCTCCCGGAGCCCTGGCAGAACATGAAGGCGGTTGCCCGCGACGACGTGCGGGTGCTCAGAGCGGCTGCCGGCACACTGCACCTGCGCGGCGGCTTCTTCAACGCCGTCTTCAACCGCGCGGGGCGGCGTGCCGCACAAATGGGCGCCGACCCCGGGACCGTTGACGAGCTGTGGGACCTGATCGACGGCGCGAACGGCGAGGAAGACCGCCTCCTCGCCCATGAAGTGCTCGCCAGCGACTCATCGTGGTCGGCGCGGTCGATCGCGACCCTCGTGCTCGGCAACTTCATGGACGACCACACGTCGTGGCACGGTCTGCTGGGTTCGCTGGTCGATCCCCATGCGCGAGTCAGCTCGGTGGCGCAGATCATGCTTGACGGACTGGCGGCGCCGGAGATGGACCCTGTCGAATGGACGGGTGCCCGCGCTCATTTGTCGGCGCTTCTCGACGGCACGAATCCGTGGGTGTTCAGGGACATCCTGCAAGTCCTCGTCGCTACGGACGTTGACCCGGAGTTCGCGCGGCAACTGGCACGCGAGATTCCTGATTTGCTGCTTGCGCACGTCGGAGCGGAGCATGAACGCACCCGGGAGCCGGCCCTGGCCTTCCTGAGGGCCGTGAGCGGCAAGGACTTTGGAACGGATCTCGAGGCGTGGACCGCGTGGGTCAACGGTCAGCCGGGCGAGGGATAGGCGAACCGGTCAACAATCTCCCGCACCTCAGCTGGCCATCTTCGGCCAGCATCGCTCCACCTCGATCCGATCCTCGTGTTTCCGCGCCTGCGCAAGGTCGTACGCCGCCTGACGACGCATCCAGAAGTCGGCGTTGGACCAGCCGGCCTTCTCCAGGCGGATCGCCATCTCAGGAGAAATCGCCGCGTGGCCATTGAGAACCCGCGAAAGCGTGTGGCGAGCTACGCCGAGGACTTGGGATGCCCTGGTGACGGTCAGGCCCAAGGGCTCCAGGCAGTCTATCGAGATGCTTAATCCAGGGTGGGGAGGATCCTTCATCGGCATGGTGGCAGTTCTCCGTTGTGGTCAGTGGTAGTCGACCAGGTCGACGTCGTAGACATCACCGTTCCAGAAGCGAAAGACGATCCGCCAATTCCCTGAAACGGCAATACTCCAATAGCCAGCCAGTTCACCCTTCAGCGGGTGGGTCCGATAGCGCGGAAGGTCGAGGTCGGACGGCCTGTCGGCAACATCGAGAGCAGACAAGACCGACGAGATTCGTGCCACCAGATCCGGCCGGAGCCATCGACGGTCTCCTCGCTCGTGGAACCGATTTAGACCCCTGTGCCGAAGCGATCGGATCAAAGTGGAGTGTACCGCCATGCGGTACACTTGAGCAAGGACTGCGTTGGAGGCGTGGCGTTGGGCACGGGGTTGGTCTCCGTGTTCCGTGGATGGTATCGGGGCCTGCGGCGTCGACGGGCGACCAAGATCGGTGGAACGCAGGGGCTCTCGAATGGCTGAATGGGACAGATTCCGTCCGCAATGACCCCTCTACCTGATGATGCCCCCCACCCCGATCCGCCCCACATCCACGTGGCGCAGATTCGCAAGGATGACCGCGTAGTTGAACGCGGACTCGGTGCCCGTCTGGTCGCCCATCCGCAGCTCCACGATCTGTCCTGCGCCGTCGTGGACGTACGCCCGGCCATCGTCCAGTACGGACACGGACATCGCCCACTCCAGCTCGCCGGGCCCCTCGCCCTGTCTTCCCATGGACCCGAGGGCGACACCCGTTGAGTCGAAGGCCGTGACACGGTACTCGAAGGGCTCCAGGACGTAGATGCGGCCGTGGGCATCGACATCCACGAGGGATGGCGTTGCCAGATTCTCGCCTGGAACCGGCCTACTGGCCCAGGACAGCGCCGCACCGCATTCTGCGTGGTAGCAATCTTTCGTCACCATGGGCCGAGAGGGCCGCAGTCATGAAGACCCTGCTCTTCATCGTTTCGGTGGGCACGATCGGTGCCCTTGCGTGGCCAACGGCGCCTGATTCGGAGGCGGGGCCGCCCGCGGGCCCGCCGGACGCCGCTCTCATCCCCCAATCCCCTTCTCCACCACTCCAGGTCCAGGAGCATGTGCTCGACAACGGCTTCACGATCCTGCTCGTCGAGGATCGGCGAGCGCCCAGGGTTGCCGCCAACCTTTGGGTTCGCGTCGGGTCGATGCTGGAGCCTGAGGGGCTGCACGGCATCACGCACTTCCTGGAGCACGTGATCCACCAGGGGACGACCACCCTGGGCACCCGTGACCTGGCCGCCGAGCTGCCGATTCTGCGTGAGATTCACGACACGGAGCAGGAGCTGATCGCGGTGCGGAACCGGGAGCGCAACCGGCTGCGGGAGCGGGACGTGTTCTTCGACGAGCTGGGCTGGCCGACCACACCCGAGATGCGGGCGCTGAGGGAGCGGCTGTACGAACTCGAGGACCGGGACAACGAGTACCGGGACTTCTGGACCACGTACAAGTGGTACATGCAGCACGGCGGGTATGTGCGCCACACCGACCCGGTGCCGGCCAGTACCGAGCAGGATTACATGGAGATGAACATGGCGCTCCCGCCGGAGCACATGGAACTCTTCTTCCGGTTCGAGGCGGACCGGATGGTCAACGCGGTCCTGCGAGGGTGGGAGGCGCAGCGCTTCACGGTGCTGGAGCAGGTACTGGGGGGACTGAGCCGGCCGCAGACGCGGTTCAACGAGGCGATCGACGGTGTCACCGCGCAGTCCCACCCGGTCTACACGCCGGACGGCGGGCACCTCCCCGACTTTGCGAACTTCACGCGGGCCGCGATGTGGCGGATCTACGACGACTACTTCGTGCCCAACAACGCGACGCTGGTGCTGGTGGGCGACATGACGCTGGACGAGGCGGTGCCGCTCGCGGAACGGTATTTCGGTGCACTGCCGAGGGGGCCCGAGCCGCCGGCCGCCCTGGATATCGAGGCCGAGCAGGTGCCCGGAGGGTCGGTTCGGCTCGACTGGACGGATCCGCTGTCACCTCAGGTGCACGTGCGGTATCGGATTCCGGGCATGGGGCATCCGGATCGGCCCGTGCTGGACGTGATTGCCGCGCTGCTGGGTGGAGCTCACGGCATGGCTGGCCAGGCGCTGGCGGCGAGTGGCGTGTCGGCGGCGGTGTCGGCCGACTTCCGGGTCATCCACACCAACCGGTTCGGGTCGCCGGGCGCGATCAACCTGGTGGCGCACGCGCAGTCGGACGGTGACCTGGCGGCGGTGGAGCGGGCGCTGCTGGACGTCGTGGCCGACCTCCGCGAAGGACGGATCGACGCGGGGGCGCTGGAGCGGGCGCGCAAGCGTCTTCGCGTCGAGTGGGCGGAGTTCCTCGACAATCCCCAGGAGCTCGCGTTCCTGATCGGGCATCACCACACGATGAACCACTGGAGCGTGCTGCCGGAGCTGATCGCGGCACGGGACGCGGCGACGGTGGCGGACCTGCAGCGGGTAGCATCGACGTACTTCGTGCCCTCCAACCGGGTGATCGCCACAGCGCGGGCCGAGCCGCCCGAGGGGAGCGGGCCCAGCTGGCTCGATTTCCTGTGGGCGGAGTTGCCGGGGGACGGGCGATGAGGGGGCGGGGGTGCGTCGGAGCCTCGCGGCGGAAGCCGGTCGCCCGAGCGGCAATGGCATCAACGGCGCTCGTGGTGGGCGCGCTCGCCGGATGCGGCGACAGCGCCGGCGACACTCTTCCCGGGCGCTCCAGACCGATCTTCGAGCACGGCTGGCAGGACCCCGGTGAGCTCGCGGCCGGACCCACCGCGTTCACACCGCCCGACCCGGCCGCGGCCTTCTTCGAGACATCGAGCGGCGCCCGGGCGTATGTCGTGCCCGGCGCGGCCTCCGACCCCCTGGTGCGCCTCACCGCTGCCCTGCCACTCGGCCGTCTCCACGAGGCGGAAGGCGAGGCCGGCGCGTCGGCGCTTCTGACTCAGCTGCTGACAACCCGAGGCCCGGCGGGAGCCGGCGACCCGCTCTCGCTTCGCCTCGCCGCGCTGGGCACCTCGCTGAACACGGTGGAGACCCTCGACGTCACTCACATCTCGCTTCACGTGCTGCCGGAGGACTGGCGGGAGGGGCTGGAGCTTCTCGTTGAACTCGTGCGGAACCCCGACCTGGATGCTGCAACGATCCGGGCGCACCGCGCGGGTCCGGGCTACAGCATGCCGATGGCCGGGATCGGCGGGGATGGTTTTCGTCCCAAGGTGGAGCTGGAGCGGCGCATCGGCGGGTATCCCCTGGCACCCCCGGACCCCGGGACGACGGTATCGCTCGCGGCGGTACGGGCGCTGGCCGCCCGAAGCCTGGCCGCGGACCGCGTGGTGTTCGGCGTCGGCGGGCCGGTCTCCCGCGACGAGGTTGGGGAAGTCCTTGAGTCGGCGACCCGCGGGTGGGCGGCGAGCGGCGGGCTGGCGGCGGAGGTCAACGTGGTCGAGCGCGGCGAGCCCGCGACCGGGTTCCACGCCGTGGATGTGCCAAGCCTGGAGGGTTGGATCGCGATCGGCCGGGCTGTGGGTGCCGTCCCGGAATCGGATCGGGCCGCGCTCGCCGCCCTTCGTTTCATCCTCGCCGAGCGCCTGAACATTGCCGCGCGGGAGATACGCGGCCTGGCCAACCGGGACGACTTCGAGATCCCCGTGACCGGGTCCGGCGGCGGCCTCCTCCTGGTGCGGACCGGTGGACGCCCGGAGGCCGTGGCGCCCCTGATCCGCTACAGCCTCGACGAACTCGCACGCATGCACGATCCGGACGAACCGGTCACCGAGGCCGAGGTCACACGCGCCAAAGGGTGGCTGGTCGACGCGGTCTGGCGGCGGTCGCTGGAGCTGGCGACCAGTGCGAGCGAGACCTTTGCGGTGGAGCAAGTGCGGCACGGCGGCACGGGTCGCCTGATGGGGTGGCCCGGGGCTGTGGCGTCCGTTACAGCAGACGATGTCAAGGCGGTCGCGCGGGAGTACCTGGACCCCGCGGCCTTCGTGACCGTCGTGGCGGGGCCGCTGGAGAGGATCAGGGCGGCGCGACACCCGCGCTGGCCGGTGGCCCTGGATGATCTGGAGGCCGAGCTGTCGGGGAGATAGCCGGAAGGACGCCGACAGCGAGAGTCGGAGACCCGGCGGGCGGACCCGGAGAGACGAATACCCTTGCTGCTCCGTGAGCCCGCCACCGGGTACGACCTCAAGAACGTGTTCGGCGAGACGGTGCGGCACTTCTGGTCCGCCCGGCTCAGCCAGATCTACCCGACCCTCAAGCGTCTCGAGCAGCAACAGATGCTGCGCAGCAGCCGTGAGCCGTCTCCCAAAGGACCCGACCGCAAGGTCTACACGGTGACCGGCAAGGGTCGGGCCGAGCTGTTGGCCTGGCTGCGCAGCGAGCCGGCGGTCGGTACGGAGCGGTTCGCGTACCTGGCCCAGTTGTACTTCATGGGCGCGGTCGGAGACATTCACGAGACCCGAACGTTCATGAGCCGGCTCCACGACCATCACTCGGGGTGGCTGGCCCAGCTCCAGGCGGTGGAGCGGGACATCGTTGACACCTGCGGTGAGGCCCCGGAGCACTACAACGACGAGGGATTCCACCATTTCGCCGCGCTCCGGATGGGCATTCACTCCCTCGCGGCCAAGGTGGCCTGGTGCGACGAGACGCTGGCGGCGATCGACCGGCGGATCGCGGCCCGACAGACCGCCGGGGCGGGAGCGGGAGTCGAATCGGGTCGCGAGCAAGGCCCCTTGTCATGACCATGGTCATGCTGCTGCTCCAGGCCCTGATCTTCGCGCACGTCGCGACCGGCTTCGTCGGCCTCGCGGCATTCTGGGTTCCGGTGTTCGCGCGCAAGGGCGGGCGGACGCATGTTCGCGCCGGGCGAGTCTACGTGTATTGCGCGTACGTCGTAACGCTGTCGGCGGTGACCGTGGCGGCCGGGCGGATCGTCTCCTACCAGGTCCAGGGGATCGGTCTCGCGGACCAGCCCGACCTTTACGGCATCTCCCTGTTCCTGGGCTACCTCGGTCTGGTGACCTTTGCAACGGTCCGCCAGGGGATACGGGTTCTGGCCACGCGCAGGGCGCCCGAGGCGCTGCGGACCCCGTTCCACGAGGCGCTCGGCTGGGCGTCCGTGGCCAGCAGCGTGGCCCTCATCGCCTTCGCGCTCACGGTGTGGTCCGACGTCTCGCCAATCCTGCTGGGACTCAGCCCCATCGGCCTCTTCACCGGCCGGAACATGCTGCGCCTGATGCGGAACCCGGGGGCAGAGCGCATGGGGTGGTTCTACAGCCATCTCGGATCGATGATCGGCGGCGGGATCGCGTTCCACACCGCGTTCGCCGTCTTCGGGGTTCAGCGCTTGTGGGACTATCAACTGGCCGGACCGCTCGCCGTGGTGCCGTGGATTCTGCCGACGGTCGTGGGCCTCCCGGCGATCGCCATCTGGACCCGGCGCTACCGGCGGAAGTTCAACCGCGGGGCACCGGCGAGGGCCTGACTCAGTCGATCCGCCGGTGCGTCGTCTCGATGACGGTGCCATCGGCGCGGGGCGGTGACAGGTAGACGTACGCGTCGCGGTCCAGCCGCGTGATCGGCTCCTCGCCCTCGACCCCGATCCAGAAGGGCTCGATGGAGAGCACTCTCGGCCCCACAACGAACATCGAGTCCTGAATGCTGTAGGTGCCGCCGCTCGCCCAGAACACGGGCTCGTTCCGATCGTTCCAGATCTGCGCATAACGGGTCGACACGCGTGCCTCCGGAGCCATGCGCCCGAGTTCGCCGGGGGTGACGACCGGCCGACCCTTCTTCATCCAGACGTACGTCCAGTGGGTGTCCGTGACGTGGAACCAGGCCGTGCGGTGCTCCCAAACCTCATCCACCTCCCCAGTCGCCAGATTGCGCGTCGAGGTGATCTGCCAATTGCCCCGCAAGTCCGCCGGATCGATGTCGCCCTGACGGGTTACGGCCAGCTCGCCCATCGTGTCGAGCCGGCGGTGCGTGTACTCCTGGACCGCCTCGCCGTCGGCGGGCCGGGTGTGGTACGCGTAGGCCGTGTCGTTGACGTAGACGACCTTCTCCAGGCCGCCCATCTGGACCTGGTAGGGCTCGATGGAGACCACGTTCGTGTAGCCCATCATATCGCCGTCGAGCCACCACTCGCCGCCGCTGCCCCAGAAGCGCCATTCGCCCTCGTCGTCGAGCATCTTGGCGCGATTCTCGGCGTGCTGGGCCTCGGGGGTGAGTTCGCCGAACTCGGCGGGCGTGCTCCCTTCCCGGCCGGCGTCCATCCAGACGTAGGTCCAGTGCGAGTCGGTGTAGTGGGTCCAGATCGTGCGGTAGTTGGCGATCGAGTCGACCTCGCCGGTGTCCAGGTTCCGCACCGTCATGATCTGCCAGACGCCGTGGAGTTTGGCCTTGTCGATCTGGGCGGGCTGGCCGGCGCCCGGCGCGGCCCGGTCGGGTGCGGGGGTGCAGGCAGTGGCCGCGAGGAGCAGCGTGGTGATTGTGTGGCGGGTCATCGGTGCCTCCTTCTCAATCCCGAACCAGCTCCCGCATGCGCCGCTTCGTCGCGTCGTCGGGCAGACGGCCGAACCCGGCGCCGACGTTGTCCGCCATGTGCTCGGGATTGGTCGTCTCGGTGAGTACGCACGTCACTGCGGGGTGCGCGAGGATGTACTTGAGCGAGAACTGCGCCCAGGTGGCGCAGTCGAACTCGGACGCCCACGCGGGCAGCGTCCGCCCGCTCACGCGCCCGAAGTAGCTGCCGTTCATGAACGGACGGTTGATCAGCACGGCCATCCCGAGGTCCTGCGCCAGCGGCAGCAGCCGATCCTCCGCCCCCGGCTCCATCACCGAGTAGTTGACCTGCACGAAGTCGAGGGGCTCCGACCTCATGACAGCCTCGAACGCGTCGTGCCGGCCGTTGCTCGACACCGTGACGCCGATGTAGCGCGCTTCGCCGGAGTCCCTCCACCGGAGCACGTTGGGCCAGTGCACGTCCAGATCGCGCATGCTCTCGACTTGAAGCAGATCCAGCGTGCGGCCGCCGACGAGCCGCTGGTTCTGCCGCATCTGCGCCATGCCCGCCGCTTCCCCTTCCGTGTTGATCTTGGTGGCCACGAAAAGGCGGTCGCGGAACTCCTGCGCGGCCAGCACCCGGCCGAACTCGGCGTCGATCTCGGGCGTTCGCGGCGAGGTGTCGACGACGCGGCCGCCGTGCTCCAGAAGCATCCGGATCACGGCCGCGACGGGGTCGGTCCCTTCGCTGGGGATCTCGAGCACCGGCTTGGACGAGCCGAGCCCGACGATGGGCAGCGTCTCGTCTGTACCGGGGATGGGGCGGGTGGGGAGTCGGGCCTGCAGCGGATGAGGCCGCTCCCCAAGCAAAGCGCGCGGGGTGGCCAGCACTGCGCCGAGGCCCGCCATCCGCGCCAGAAAGCCGCGCCGTGTCGTATCGCTCGGGGTCGCCATGATACCTTCCTCCGATCAAGGGATTGAGGATGTTGTTCAAGAAGCCCGGCGGCAAGTTGTCCGGCAACGGTATCAGGAAGGAAAACGGCGACATGGTAACCCGGCCCGCCTGCCGAAGTGTCGAGTTTGCGGAGACATTCAAGGATCCAGGGATCGAATGTCGGGTCAGCAAGCCGCCGCGTTCGATGCAGCCATGGGAACAACGATCGCAGGCCAGGCCAGCGAGGGGTCGGTGAGGATGGACGAGCGACGTTTACTGGGAGAGGTCGCCGGGTCGGTTGTCGGGGGGGCGGCTTGCTTGGATGTCGATCAGGTAGGCCGTATCCGGCGCACGCGGGCGAGGAAGTCCTCGACCGTAGCACAGTCGATCACCGCGGTGGCGGCTTCCGAGATTCGGCCAGGTTCCGACTCACCGAGTGACGCACGCAGCTCCTCGGCTACGTCGGGACCGAATTTCATGTCGGCTAACTGACACACTATTTCGGCTCGTCCTTCGTCGCGCCCCTGCCGAAACCAAGTTTGACTGAATGGGACAGAAGCACATTGTAATGTTTGATTTACATGATGTAATGTTTACTTTACATATTGCGCGCGACCCTAAGGCGCGGGATCTTGGGACCGACTCGACAGTGACACAGGAGGATCGCCATGAAGTTCCGAGCCAAAACGATCGTCGCCAGCACAGCCCTCGCCCTGAGTGGACTCGCGGAGTCGGACGGTGGATCCTCGGATGGCATCGCGTCACTCGGCCACGCCGCGCCGCTCAGCGCCCAGTCCCGCTCCGCCGATGTCGAGGCGATCTGGGCAGCCGCCGGTTTCGGAGCCGCGATTGCCATCGGTGACGGGGAGATCTTCGTGGGGCGCACGGGTGGCGGGATCGCGGGCGCGATCTATCCATCGCCCGGGAGCGTCCATGTCTTCGAGCGCGCCGCTGACGGGTGGGATTTCGCCTACGTCATCACCGGTGCCGATGTCGAGATCGGCGACGAGTTCGGAGCAGCGCTGGCGGTTGACGGGGACCGGCTGCTGGTGGGATCACCCGGGCGTGACGAAGGACGCGGTGGCGCGCACCTCTTCGAGCGCACCGGTGACGGCGAGTGGGTCCGGACGGTGGCGTTCACGGCACCGGCGGATCAGGATGTGCGCGGCGCCGGTTCGACGGTCGCGCTCACCGGCGATGCCGTGTTCCTGGGGGCGCCCTCCGACGTGGGTCCGGGTGCGGTCATGCGGTTTGCCGGCGGCGGCCTCGCAACGGTCCTCTCGGCCCCCACCCCCTCCGACGCCGACCGTTTCGGAGCGTCCCTGTCGCTGACGGGCGACATGCTGTTCGTCGGCGCGCCCGGGACCGCCGGCAATCGCGGCGCGGCCTACGCTTTCGTCGCCGACTTCGCGGCTGGCGCAACTCCCACGGCCACCCTGACGATCGACGACGGCCGCGGCGGCGACGCCTTCGGAACCATCATCGCCGCATCGGGCGCCTCCGTGCTCGTCGGGGCGCCCGGCGCGGACGAAGGAGCGGGCGCGGCGGTCCTCTTCACCCGCGACAGCGACGGAGAGTTGCAACAGTCGGATCGCCTCTCCTTCCCCGAAGCGGGTCCGGCGGGCTACGGCTCGGCGGTGGCCTTCGACGGCCGCAGCGCGTGGGTGGGCGCGAGCGGGGTGAGACAGGGAGCGGGCAGCACCCAGGTCTTCCGGGTCGCGGAGGCAGGGGCGGCGCGCACACTCGCCCTCGAGCCCGAATCCACGATCCCCGCGCCCGGATTTTCCCGCGGCGCTCTGTTTGGCTCGCACGTTGCCCTGCGTGAGGACATCGCCGTGGTTGCCGCCTCGAACGCTGACATGCGGCTGGGCGCGGCTGTCGTGTTCGAGCGCGGGGACGGTGGCTGGGCCGAGGGCTCGATCCTCCGTGAATCCACTCGAACACTCACTGCCGTAACCGGCGAGGAGGCCCCCTGCACCGACGGCGCCACCGGGTCCTTCGACTGCTCGCAGGTCGATCTGGTCGCGTTTGTGCCGCTGGCGTCGCTGGGAGCCGATCCCGGCACGATCCTCAACGACATCTGGGGCTGGACAGATCCCGTGACCGGCCGGGACTGGGCGCTGGTGGGGCGCTCGGACGCCACGGCATTCGTCGACGTCAGCGACCCCACCAACCCGCGGTACGCCGGCGAGCTGCCGCTAACCGAGGGGGCCACCGAGAACCTCTGGCGCGACATCAAGGTGTATGCGGACCACGCGTTCATCGTCGCGGACGGCGCCGGGACGCACGGCGTGCAGATCTTCGACCTCACGCAACTCAGGGACGCCGCGGGCCCGCCGGTGACCTTCGCCGAGACCGCCCGCTACGACGGCATCGCCAGCGCCCACAACATCGTCATCAACGAGGAGACCGGGATGGCGTACGCGGTCGGCAGCAGCATGGGGGGCCAGACCTGCGGCGGCGGCCTGCACATGGTCGACGTGCGTACGCCCGCGGAGCCCGTCTTCCTGGGCTGCTTCTCCGACGCGACCACCGGACGCCAGCGCACCGGCTACTCCCACGACGCCCAGTGCGTCATCTACCGGGGCCCCGACGAGGACTACCATGGCCGCGAGATCTGCTTCGGCGCGAACGAGACCGCGCTCAGCATCGCCGACGTGACCGACCGCGACAACCCCGTCGCCATCGCCCGCGGCGAGTACCCCAACGTCGGCTACGCGCACCAGGGCTGGCTCACCGAGGACCACAGCTACTTCTTCATGGGCGACGAGGCCGACGAGTCCCAGGGCGGCGTCGACCGGACACGGACGCTCATCTGGGATGTGGCCGACCTGGACGACCCCTTGCTGCTCAAGGAACACTTCGCCGAAACCGGGACGATCGACCACAACCAGTACATCCGTGGCAACCGTCTCTATCAGGCGAATCTGATGAGTGGATTGCGGGTGCTCGACATCAGCGACGTCGAGAATCCAATCGAGATCGGGTTCTTCGATACGGTGCCGGATGATGCCGACCTTCCCGCGTTCGGCGGGGCCTGGAGCAATTACCCGTTCTTCGAGAGCGGGATCGTGGTGGTGTCGAGCTGGAGCGAGGGGTTGTTTGTGTTGCGGCCGAGGGGGCGGCCGGTGAGTTGAGGGGGAGGCGAGGTGCGTGCTGTTCGCGCTACCGCTACATTGGCTTGGCCTCGGGACCGTGGGATACTACAGGAGTCCCTTCTGGTCGAATGACAATGTCACGACAACTGGAGGAGAAGATCGTTGAAGCTGTTGCAAGGGATACTGTCCTCACTGCTGGATGACAAGACCGACGTTTCTGTTGTACTCCTAAGACTTCGCGCTCTTGCAGCGCAATTGGGTAGCAGGCCTCTCGACGACTGGATCAAATACGAAAGTCAGGGTTATCCTATTGAAGCCGACCTTCCACCATATCGCATCGTCCCGGTGTCGTATAAGGCAACATTCTCTGGCCCTATGGGCTCTGTTCTCACGAACGCGCCCATTCCCCTTGGACTCATCGATAAGTTCGCTGGCGAGTCTTGGACACGCAAGGAGATTCGCGACAGCATTGCTAGCGTGAACGAATTGGCACGCCCCAACAAAGACGGCGACACCACACTACAGTTTGATGCGGCAGACTTAATTCTCTTGTTGCAGGGCAAAGTGTACGAGCTCTACAGTTGCAATTCAGTAACCGGTTATTTGTCTCGGACATCTTTGGTTGAGATTCAACACGCTGTGCGAAATCGGATACTTGACTTTGCATTCGCGCTCCAGGATTCGGTACCGGGTGCTGCTGACATTACAGTTGGCAAACTAGATTCCACGAGCATTTCGGAATCGGAAAAAGTTACACAAATCTATCACCAGACCATCTATGGCACCGTTACAAACGTGGGCGGGGACGCTGAGGTAACGAATGTTGGTGTTGTCCCCACGGAACGCGATACTGGGGCATTCGTAGAGGCGCTAGTTAGCAAAGGGATCGGGGAGTCCGACGCAACAGAGCTGGCGAGCATCGTGGCTTCCGAGCCTCCCGGGACTCGGGATGATCTCTTCGGGAAGAAGGCAAAGGCCTGGATTGCGAAGAATATTGGAAAGGCACTTGACGGTGCATGGAATGCCGGCTTGCAGACTGCCACAAGGGCGATTACAGAAGCCGTGATGGCGTATCACGGACTAAGATAGGAATGGGCTCAATCGAATGGTAACAATAGCGCAGTTGTGGGCTTCTCGGGCTTTGAGGATGGCACCCGTTCTTACGAGCTTGCAGCAGTTGAGAGACAAACGCTCGGTTGCTCGAAACTCAAACAAACACCCACCCCCATGACCCACACCGAAATCGTCAGCTTCATCTGGGATGTCGCGAACCTGATCCGCGACAGCTTCAAGCGCGGGAAGTACCAGGACGTCATCCTCCCCCTCACCGTGCTCCGGCGACTCGACTGCGTCCTCGCCCCCACCAAGGAGAAGGTCCTGGCACGGAACGCCGAACTCAAGGACCGCGGCCTGGAGGATCGGCGTGAGCAGCTTGAAATAGCCTCCGGCTTCGCCTTCTACAACACCTCCCACTACGACTTCGGCCGGCTCCTGGCGGACGCGCCCCAGGTGGCCGCCAACCTCCGCAACTACATCGCGGGGTTCAGCGAGAACATGCGGGAGGTGGTTGAGCGGTTCGATTTCGACAACACGATCAGCAAGCTCGACGAGGCCGGCTTGCTCTTCCAGGTGCTGGAGCGCTTCCGCAAGGTAGATCTCCACCCCAAAGAGGTGGACAACCCGACGATGGGGACGATCTTCGAGGAGCTGATCCGTCGCTTCAACGAGGCCCTCGACGAGAACCCCGGCGAACACTTCACGCCGCGGGACGTGGTCCATCTGATGGTAGACCTGATGCTCGCGGGTGACGAAGCGCGGATCTCGGGAGCCGGTGTGGTCCGCAGCGTCTACGACCCGTGCTGCGGATCGGGCGGGATGCTGATGATCGCCAAGGAGCACATTCTGCAGGGCCGCAGCGCCAACAAGACCGTGCTCCGGCCCGCCATCAATCCCCAGGCGAAGATCTATCTGTTCGGGCAGGAGGTGAATCCCGAGACGTGGGCCCTGTCGAAGTCGGACTTCTTCATGAAGGACCCGACTGGGCGCGACGCGAGAAGGGTCGCTTTCGGCAGCACACTCTCCAACGACCGCCACGCCGGCCGCCATTTCGACTACCTGATCGCCAATCCGCCCTACGGCAAGGACTGGAAGCGCGACAAGGCCGCGGTCAAGGCGGAGCACGAACGGGGCGCGGCCGGGCGCTTCGGACCGGGGCTCCCGAGGATCAGCGACGCTCAGACCCTCTTCCTTCTCCACATGCTGGCCCGTGCGAAGGCGCCGGCGGAGGGCGGGACGCGTATCGCGATCATCATGAACGGCTCCCCGCTCTTCACCGGCGACGCCGGGAGCGGCGAAAGCGAGATCCGCAGGCACATCCTCGAGAACGACCTGCTGGAGGCGCTGATCGCGCTCCCCGAACAGCTCTTCTACAACACCGGCATCGGCACCTACATCTGGCTGCTGACCAACCGCAAGGCACCGGAGCGGGCCGGCAAGGTCCAGCTGATCGACGCCACCTCCTTCTGGTCGCCTCTCACGAAGAGCCTTGGGAACAAACGGCGCGACATCCCGCTCGAAAAGGCCGCGGACATCCTGGAGCTGCTTCGGGGCTTCGCCGACGGGGAGACGCGGACGGTGCGGGAAGACGGGGAGGACGAAGAGGTGATCGTGAGTCGCCTCTTTCCAACCACGCGGTTCGGATTCCGCAAGATCACCGTCGAGCGTCCCCTGCGGCTGAATTTCCGGACCAGCGAGGACAGGATCGCGAGGCTGGGTGACCGGCGGGCATTCGCGAATCTGGCCAAGTCGCGAAGGCGGGGTGAGGCGGGCGAGCGCGCCAGGGCCGAGGGCCGTGCGTTTCAGGACTCCATCAGGAACGCCCTAAGGTGTATGTGCGACACCCTCCACTGGGGTGGTCCTACTTCGTTGGACAGTTCGAGGGCAAAGTTAAGGTGGATTCCGGCTGAGTTTGAGAGCCCTCGGGAACCTTTGCTTCGTGAATCGTAAGCCCCGCTCGCCGGGAGGGGAACCCGACCGGCGAGCGGGGCTTGGTAGCGGTCGGGGAGCGCGCGCCCAGCGGGCGGACTGCCCGCTGGGCCTCCGGCCCGCGGCCTCATGGGTGTGCGCTCCGGTGCGCGGACACATGGACGGACGGGAGCCTGCGGGCGCTCGGCACCGGCCGGCTGGACGCGACGCGGCTTGGTCATGCCGCCCTCGCGCTGTTGCGGTAGGTCTCGCCCGGCGTCCGCCCGCCCAGCGACGAGTGCGGGCGCACCTCGTTGTAGAAGTCGATCCACGAGCCGATGATCCGCTCGGCATCCAGCCCGTTGCGGAGTTCATGCAGGTACACCGCCTCGTACTTCAGCGACCGCCACAGCCGTTCGATGAAGATGTTGTCGAGGAACCGGCCCCGGCCGTCCATCGAGAACGCCACGCCTGCCTCCAGCACCCGGTCGGCGAAGGCCGCGCTGGTGAACTGCGCACCCTGGTCGGTATTCAGGATCTCCGGAGTCGCCCGGATGAGCGCGTCGTCCAGGGCCCCGGTGCAGAACGACGCGTCCATTGTGTTGGACAATCGCCAGGAGAGGACGTGCCGCGTCGCCCAGTCCATCACGGCCACGAGGTAGAAAAACCCTTGGCTGACAGGGATATAGGTGATGTCCGCGCACCAGACATGGTCCGACCGGGAGATCTCGAGGTCGCGCAGCAGGTAGGGGAAGATCCGGTGCTCCGAGTTCGCCACGCTCGTGCGCGGCCGCCGGTAGACCGCCTCCATCCCCATGAGCCGCATGAGCCGCCGGACCCGGTGCCGGCCGGCCGTGACACCCTCGCGGCGGAGATGCCGCATCATCTGCCGGCTCCCGTAGAACGGATAGTCCATGTGGAGCTCGTCCATCCGCTGCATCACCGCCAGGTTCTCCGCGCTCTCCCCCTTCGGCCGGTAGTAGAGCGACGATCGGCTCACACCCAGCAGCACGCTCTGCCTCGACAGGCTCAGCGGTCCGTCCGGCTCGATCATCCCCATCCGCTCCGTCCGGCTCAGCGCTTCAACCCGCGCCGAAAAAAATCCCGCTCCACCGTCAACTCTCCGATCTTGGCGTGCAGCTCGTGGATCTTCGCCTCATGCTCCTTGGCGAGCTTCCGACTCCCGCCCTTGGCGAACACCTCCGGCACGGCATCCAGCAGCTGCCGCTTCCAGGCGCTCACCTGATTCGGATGAAGCTCATGCCGTGCCGCGATCGCCTGTACGCTGTCGCGCTCCTGGAGCGCCTCCAACGCCACTCGGGCCTTGAACTCCGCCGTGAATCTCCGTCTCTTTCTGGCCATCTCGGTGCCTCCTGTTCCATAATGGAATCCACCTTAACGACCTGTCCAAAAAACCGGGACCACCTCACACAAGGATCGCGAGACCTTCGTCGCCGAACTCAACGCGGCAGTGAAGAGGGCGGACATCAAGCTGCGCGCACCGATCAGGAAGGCGATCCTGGCGGCGCTCTCGGAACGCGACGAAACGGCGGCCATCTGCCGTGACAAACGTGGCCTGCCCGAGCCGGACCCGGGGCTCCGGGACACCGAGCGCGTGCCCCTTCCCGACGGGGCCGACTCGGTGGACGAGGTGGGGATCCCAGCGAGCGTCCAGGAGTTCTTCGACCGAGAGGTCAAGCCCCATGCGTCCGACGCCTGGATCAACACGAGCAAGCGAGATGCTCGCGACGGTCATGTGGGACTGGTCGGCTACGAGATTAACTTCAACCGCTGCTTCTACCGCTTCAAGCCACCCCGGCCGCTTGGGGAGATCGAGGCGGACATCCGCAGGATCGAACGCGAGATGGTGGCGATGCTTCGGGAGGTGGCGGGAACATCGTACGTTTCGGAGCCGGGAGGGGCTTGACGGGACGCCGAGAAGATGAGAAATTGTCGGCATCCAGTCGCCATTGTAGACATTTTCTGATTCGGACACGCGATGATCGAGCAAACCAAGATTGGTGATCGCTTTGCAGAGGCGGATCTCGGCGCCTATTTCCGCCCATGCGACGCGGAAGCCGTCGGCATCAGCTACCCGCAGCTTCGTCGGCTGGAGGGGCTGGGACTGGTCGAGCGCGAGGGATGGGGCCTCTACCGAAAGACGCACGCCGACATCACGAGGCATCATACACTCGCCGCGGTGTGCGCGCGGGTTCCGCAGGCGGTCATCTGCCTGCTCACGGCGCTGGAGGTGCATGACATCGGCACTCAGAAACCGCGCCACGTCTGGATCGCGATCCCCCACAAGGCGAGGGTCCCAACCCTGGGAAGGCTGCCGGTGCGGATCACGCGATTCAGTTCGGCCGCGCTCACCTACGGGGTGGAGGACACGGACTTCGAAGGTGTCCCGGCAAGGATCACAACTCCGGCGCGCACGGTCGTGGACTGTTTCCGTTTCCGGAGCAAGATCGGGCTCGAACCCGCCCTCGAAGCGCTTCACGACGCGCTGGATGACCGAAGAGCGACTCCCGGACAGATCTGGCGGGCCGCGGAGGTCTGCGGCGCGCGGTCGCTGGTCGAGCCGGCACTGAGAATGCGGTCGTATTAACTGACGGGGTATCTAGGCGGACGAAGGGTTCGCGGAACGTCGACCGATGTGCTTCCAAGGGTTCCTCGACCAAGAGGTCAGGCCCTGGCAAGGACTTCATGGTCATAGAAAATGTCACATCCGTTCGTGAATGTGACTATTTTTTTGCCATGAACCTGCTTACTCAGACCAACGGCGACGCACAGCGGCTCCAGAACGCCGGGCTGCCTGCATTCTTCCGCCCCCAGGACGCGGAGGCTGCCGGTATCCCCTACGATCATCTGCGGCGTATGGAGAACGCCGGACTCGTCGAGCGGGAGGGGTGGGGACTCTACCGTCGCACGGACGCCGACTTCACCGAGCGACATGACCTGGCCGCCGTCTGCGCGCGAGTGCCGAACGCCATCGTGTCGCTCATCTCCGCCCTCAGCGTACACGAGATCGGCACGCAGATACCGTTCGGCTCCTGGATCGCAATCCCGCACGGCCACCGGACGCCGACGATGGCAGGCGTCAGGCTCAACGTGACGCGGTTCTCGGGCGCCTCCCTTCAGTACGGCGTTGTCGAGACCGAGTTCGAGGGGGTCCCTGCCCGGATCACGACACCGGCCCGCACTGTCGTGGACTGCTTCCGATTCCGAAACAAGGTGGGCCTCGATGTCGCCCTTGAAGCACTTGACGACGCCCTGATCTGGAACTCGGCCACGCCAAGCCAGATCTGGCGTGCCGCGGAGGCGTGCCGTGCCAGGTCGCTGCTCGAATCGCTCCTCTACGCGCGTTCGCGCTGATGGCCGCCGATCGAAAGCCGAGGGACATTCCCGCCTCGGTCTTTGGACGCCTCAAGAACCTCCGGCGGTGCGCCCTGGACTTCAGACCGGCGGAGGCAGTTGAGGACGACGATCGAGATGACTGAGCCCTGTGGCCCCAACCGGGAAGCCGTCTTGGGATGGCCACGCTATCCGGCATGCCGGGACTCTGGAGTCGAGTGGCTCGGGGAGCTTCCGGCGCATTGGGAGGTGAGGAGGTTGAAGGAATGCGCCAACGTCTGGCTCAGCAACGTCGACAAGAAATCCGTGGAGGGTGAGCCCGAAGTCAGGCTATGCAACTACGTGGATGTGTACTACCACGATCGGATCCACGGCGAGATGGAGTTCATGACGGCGACGGCCACGCCCGCTCAAGTCCGAAGATTCTCATTGCGCGAGGGTGATGTCCTCATCACCAAGGATTCCGAGACTTGGACCGACATCGCTGTCCCAGCCCTGGTGACCGAAGACCTCGCCGATGTCGTGTGTGGGTACCATCTTGCCCTGATCCGACCCAAGCGGAATTGCGTCGGAGGCTTTGTGGGTCGGGCGATCGGTGCTGTGGGTCTGCGAGAACAGTACCAGGTCGCGGCGAATGGCATTACACGGTTCGGACTCACGGCCGATGGGATAATGAACGGTGTCCTGCCGTTGCCTCCGTTGTCGGAACAGCGCTCAATCGTTCGCTTTCTCGACCGCGAGACGACCAAAGTCGACGAGCTCATCCCCAAGCAACAAGAGTTAATCAGGTTGCTGCAGGAGAAACGCACCGCGCTCATCAGCCACGCGGTCACGAAGGGCCTTGATCCCGATGCCGCCATGAAGGACTCCGGCGTCGAGTGGCTGGGGGAGATTCCGGCGCATTGGGAAGTCGCCGCCCTCCAGTATCGGTACGAACACTCGCTCGGCAAGATGCTTGACACCAAACGGATCACCGGGGACCACCTGGTTCCATACCTCCGGAACGTTGATGTTCAGTGGGACCATATCAACCTTGCAGACCTCCCGAGTATGGATATCCGCCCTCATGAACTCGAACGATTCACAGTCCGCCGGGGGGATCTGCTTGTCTGCGAGGGTGGAGAGGCGGGCCGTTGTGCGATATGGCAGGGGAAACTCGATCCGTGTGGCTACCAGAAGGCATTGCACCGCCTGCGGCCTCTTGACAGGGTTCGCGACGCACCGCGCTTCCTCTACTACACTCTATCGGCAGCGGTGGCCCGGGGCGCGTTTGCCGGCGGCCAAGGAAGCACTATTGGACACCTCACCGGGGACATGCTTCGCGTTCATCGATTCCCCTTCCCACCGACGGCCGAGCAGCAGTCAATCGCCAGCGTCCTCGACCGCGAAACGAGCAAGGTCGACGCCGCAGTCGCCAGAGCCAACGACGCCATCGCCCACCTCAACGAATACCGCACCGCCCTGATCTCCGCCGCCGTCACCGGTAAAGTCGACGTAAGACGCGCCCTCGAACCCTCCACCACCACCCCCCGCCCCGCCCCATGACCCCCGCCCCCACCTCCGAATGCGCCTCGACTTCCTGGTAGCCACCAGCCACGCACCCGAAACCGCCTCAAGCAGCACCACGCCGCCGATGTCCACAAGCGCTTTCCCGGACTACCCCGCGTCATTCCGCCGACACCACCGAGCAATTACCTTTCGAGGCGCAGCCGAAGGCGCTTCCTCGCCATCGGCAGCCGAGCAAGAGGACGAATCACACACACGGAGGAGAACACCCAATGAGTGAAGCTCGTCAGCCAGACGCCCATCAGCCCGAAGTCCAGGACGGCTCGGCCGAGGGTGCGGTCATACGCCTGCTCGAAGAAGCGCTCAACCGTTACGAAGACATCATGGAACTGGCGGATCTCGAGGACGGTTTGGACGCGGACGCCCCCCATCCCGCAGATTACTCATGGGACAATCCCATTGGCCTGGTCGTCAGGGAAGGACGCCATGGCTACCTGGTCTGAACTCTTGGACCAGTTCAATGGACGACCGCCCGAGGAACGAGGCGAATGGATTGCTGCGACGACGCGCCAAGCGGTAGCGGAGATCGCCAAGATCTCGGATCGGAATGTTGTAGCGTACACTTCCGCTTTTCTCCAGAAGCCGCAGGTGCCCGGGCTGCTGACGGCGATCAACCAAGAGGACATCAACGGATTCATGGCAGGCGTTCATGGCCTCGACCCTCAGAAGAGCCTTCTCCTGCTGTTGCACACCCCCGGCGGATTGCCGGATGCTGCACAGACGATAGTATCGTACCTGCGGAGCAAGTACACCGACATCCACGTGGTGATTCCGACCTATGCCATGTCCGCGGGCACCATGGTGGCTCTGGGATGCGATCGGATAATCATGGGTCGGCAGAGTCAGCTTGGACCCACTGATCCTCAGCTTATCGTTGGGCAGAGGCCTTACTCGGCACACTCGATAGTCTCGCAGTTTGACCAGGCCAAGAAGCAGATCCTGGAGAATCCCGTCACGGCTCATGCATGGGCGCCGGTGCTGCGCGCCTTTGGACCGGCTTTGCTGGAAGAGGCACACAAGTCGATTGAGCACACGCAGATCCTGGTCGAGAACTGGCTGAAGCGGTACATGTTCCGAACCCGCGATGACTCGGCGATCCTTGCGAACAATGTCGCGTCTCACTTCGGTGGTCCAGGGCACAGGAGTCATGCCAGACGGATCGGCCGCGACGAGGCCCGAGGACAGCACCTGGATGTCGTGGATCTCGAAGAAAACCAGAACCTGCAGGAGGCCGTCCTCACCTTGTATCACTTGGCCACCATCGCGTTCGAGCAGGGACCGGCACTCAAGACTGTTCTAAGCAGCAATGGTCGCATGTGGGTGAAGAATATCACCAGCGGTGGTCCCCAATCCCAATAGCGCTGTAGGTAGTGGTCCCATGACCCCCGCCCCCACCTCCGAACGCGCCTTCGAGGACGCCATCGAGTACGCCCTCCTCCGCTGGGGCCCCGACGCCTGCCCCGAGGACCCGGGAGTGGGCCGCGAGCCCCGGGCACCCCACTACGGCGATGGCTTCGCCCCCGGCAGCTACCACCGCCGCACCTCCGACACCCACTACGACCGTGACCTCTGCCTCATCCCCCGCGACGTCATCGACTTCCTTGTCGCCACCCAGCCACGCACCTGGAATCGCCTCAAGCAGCACCACGGCACCGATGTCCGCAAACGCTTCCTCAGCCGCCTCGCCCGGGAACTCGACCGGCGGGGCGCCCTGGATGTCTTCCGCAAGGGCATCAAGGACTCGGGCTGCAAGTTCGACTTCGCCTACTTCCGCCCGGCGAGCGGCCTCAACGAGGAGACCCGCCGGCTCCACGCCGCGAACCTCTTCTCCGTCATCCGCCAGCTCCGCTTCAGCACGAAGACGGAACAGAGCGTCGACATGGCGCTCTTCCTCAACGGCATCCCCTTCTGCACCGCCGAACTCAAGAACCCGCTCACCGGCCAGAACGTCGAGAAGGCGATCCTGCAGTACCGCAGCGACCGCGACCCCCGCGAAACGCTCTTCGCCCACCGCCGCTGTCTCGCGCACTTCGCGGTCGACCCGAACTGGGTCTACGTCACCACGCACCTCCGAGGCCCGAAGACCCGCTTCCTGCCCTTCAACCGCGGCAAGTTCGGCGGCGCCGGCAATCCCCCCGTCCCCCCCACCCGGCGCGGATACGCCACGGACTACCTCTGGGACGAGGTCTGGGCGCGGGACAGCGTTCTCGATCTGATCCGCCAGTTCATTCACGAGGTGAAGGACGAGGACGACAACGGCCGGCGAACGACCCGCCTGATATTCCCGCGCTACCAGCAACTCGACGCCGTCCGGCGCATGGTCTCCCACGCCCGCCGCCACGGCGCGGGCCGGCGCTACCTGGTCCAGCACTCCGCCGGGAGCGGCAAGAGCTTCACCATCGCCTGGCTCGCGCACCAGCTGTCCACGCTACACGACGCCCGGGACCACTCGGTCTTCGATTCCATCGTCGTCGTCACCGACCGCCGCGTCCTGGACCGCCAGCTTCAGCGCGCGATCAGCCAGTTCGAGCAGACGCTCGGCGTGGTCGAAAACATCGACCGGACCTCGCGGCAACTCCGGCAGGCGCTGGAATCCGGCAAGCGGATCATCGTGACGACGCTCCAGAAGTTCCCGGTGATCGCCGAGGAGATCGGGTCGCTGCCCGGCAAGCGCTTCGCCGTGATCGTCGACGAGGCCCACTCGTCCCAGTCCGGCGAGAGTTCGAAGAGCCTCAAGGCGGTGCTCGCGTCCGGGAGCCTCGAAGGGGCGGAAGCCGAGGAGGCCGGCGCCGCGACGCCCGAGGAGGAGGTGGAGGAGACGATCCTCGCCGAGATGGAGAAGCGCGGTCCCCTGCCCAACCTCTCCACCTTCGCGTTCACGGCCACTCCGAAGGCGAAGACCCTGGAGCTCTTCGGAGTGCAGCGCGCCGACGGCAAGTTCGAGCCCTTCCACCTCTACAGCATGCGTCAGGCGATCGAGGAGGAGTTCATACTCGATGTCCTCGCCAACTACACGACGTATTCCGCCTACTGGAAGCTCTTCAAGACCATCGAGGACGACCCGCGCTACGAGAAGAAGAAGGCGGCCTATCTGCTCAAGTCCTTCGTCGAACTGCACCCGCACGCGATCGGCCGCAAGGTCGAGATCATGGTCGAGCACTTCGCCGCCGAGGTGCACGACAGGATCGGTGGCAGGGCCAAGGCCATGATCGTCACCCGTTCCCGCCTGCACGCGGTGCGCTACAAGCTCGCCGTGGACGCCTATCTCGCCGGGAAGGGGTATCCGTGGAAGTGCCTGGTCGCCTTCTCCGGCAAGGTGGACGACGGCGGGAAGGAGTACACCGAGCCCGGGATGAATTCGGCCGGCGCGGATCATATGATCGGGGAGCAGCACACGGCGGCCGAGTTCGCCAAGCCCGAGTACCGGTTCCTGGTCGTGGCGAGCAAGTTCCAGACCGGCTTTGACCAGCCCTTCCTCCACACCATGTACGTGGACAAGAAGCTGGGCGGCGTGAACGCGGTGCAGACCCTCTCGCGCCTGAACCGGACGCACCCCGGCAAGGAGGAGACTGCGGTGCTCGATTTCGCCAACGAGGCCGAGCACATCCGCGCCGCGTTCGAACCCTACTACGACACGACGCTGCTGTCGGAGGGGACCGACCCGAACCTGCTGTACGACATCCAGAACGAGCTTCGGGACTTCGATGTCTACAGCGAAGCGGAGGTGGACGAGTTCGCCGGGGCCTACTTCGGGCGCAACGCCACCCAGGACCAGTTGTATGCGCGTCTCGGAGCCGTCGTGGATCGTTTCCGCGATCTCGACCCCGACGTCCGGTCCGACTTCCGGGGCGGCCTCCGGAAGTACAACCGCCTCTACTCGTTCCTGGCCCAGATCCTGACCTTCAAGGACGCGGACCTTGAGAAGCTCCACGTCTTTGCTCGGTACCTCCGGCCCCTGTTGCCGGGAGACGGGACCGAGCTTCCGCGCGAAGTGCAGCAGAACATCGACATGGAGTCGTACCGGCTGCAGCGGACGGGAAGCGGCGGAATCGGAATGTCCGCGCGAGCCGGCGTACTCGATCCCCGGACGAGCGGGATTCATCAGGCTCGGGCCCAGGAAGAGGTCGAGGCCCTGTCACGGATCATCGCCGAATTGAACGACCGCTTCGGCGTCGAGTTGGGCCCGGAGCACCGGGTGACTCTGGAGCAGATGATGGACCGGCTCGAGGGGGACCGCGCCCTCGACGCAGCCGCCCGCGTGAACACCCGCGAGAACGTCCGCCTGACCTTCGACAACAAGGTGGAGGAGGTGATTCAGGAGATCGTCGACTCGAACTTCGACCTCTACAAGCGGATCACCGACGACGAGGCATTCGGCGAGCTGGTGAAGACGCTCATGTTCGATCAGTACCTGCGTACGCACCGGAACGCCGAGGCGCTGATCAAGCAGGGGGAGTCGAAGACGCTGGAGTTCAAGTCGACGCTGCGGTGGAATCTCAAGGAGGACCGGAAGGACAACCGGGTGACCTTCGCGGCGCTGAAGACGATCGCGGCGTTCCTGAACACCGGAGGGGGCGATCTGCTGATCGGGGTGGCGGATGATGGGTCGGTGGTCGGGATCGAGAAGGACCGGCTGGATAACGACGACAAGTTCATGCTGCATCTTGTCCAGGTCGTGCGGAATGGGCTGGGGGATCGCGCGGGGGTGTGCGTGGATCCGAAGACTCAGGAGCTGAATGGGGGGACCGTGTGCGTGGTGAGCTGCCAGCGGAGTCTGGAGCCGGTGTTTCTGCGGTGGAAGGGGATGGAAGGTGGGGAGGAGGGGGACTTCTTCGTGCGGAGTGGGCCGGCGACGGCGAAGCTAACGAGGGAGAGTGCGGAGAGGTATGTTGAGACGCGGTTTGGGTAGGCTTCAATTCACAAACAGGTCATCCGGTGGTTTCGCGGCTTTGAGGTTCATCCAAGGGGACGACTCGCCCGCATTCAGAGCGTGTTCCTGCCATCGCAACAGTCTGCACCAACGATTGCGCTGAATCGCTCGCCAACGGCTTTGGTGGTGTTGGGCTTCGCTTGCCTTACGCGGCCACTCATCCTGGAACAGTTCTCCAAGTACGAACTCTACCGCTGCCATCGGAGTGACGAAGGGACTTGGTAGTCTGGGAATCGGGATATGCTTCGGAAACGGCGGGTGGCTGCAGTCACCAAGGACCTGGAAATGGAAGTAGCAGCCAGGCGAGTCGTGGGCACCGAGCTCGATTCGCCACTTCGCTAGACGGCTCGCGCCATTGAGCTGCTCGCACGACTGGCACTCGGCAGGCCACAATTCAATGACGGCGGAGGCTTTTCCGGTGAACGCTATCTCGCACTTAGGGCCAACCCTTCCGACGGACCGCACTTCCCAAATCCCTGTCGCGCGGGCGTATATCTCCGAGCCTCCAGACCTTGATCCGGGCTCGTAGCCAAGAGTTGGCCTAGTACAAAGCGGGCGCAGCGCAATCTCGATAGGATGCTGGGTCGCCCTTTCGCAGGCGCGGTCCAATTGACCCCTCAGGTCAGCAAGCACTCCGTCTCCATCTGGAGCAAGCAGACCTGCAGCTATGTCCCTAAGCGCTTCCGTCTCTTCAACCAACTCCTTGCACCGGAACTGAAGCCCCGTGACCCCACTACTCATCGGGCTCGACCCGGTATTGGTCGAGGGGGACGACCATGGCCCTGAGTTCCGGGTCATCCCTTACCACGTCGATGGTCATCCACGCCGGATCCGCGAACGGAGGCCAGTAGTCAGGACGTACCCTCACTGCGTGCTGAGGAGACGCAACCCCATGTGGCTGGAGCTCCGAATTCAAGCAAACCACCGGATCACTTGGCCGCACCAGGGCAAGATCCTCCCCAGCTTTCTCACGGATCCGCTCTTCGAACTCGTCCGGCCCGCCTGAAGACCCGCCCCCCAGCGCCCACGCATAGTCCTCCATGGCGGTTCGCCACCAGCGGTCACCCAGGAACCCAGCCAGAAGGCCATTGTATTTCAAGCGTTCCATATCCCGCGCCAAGTCACAGCTGGAATCCATAAGGCGCTCAAGATCGTTCACCCGGAGGCGGAGACGAGCGGCCGCCCAGTTCGCATCCCATAGGAAGCACGGGTAAGGAAGGATCTGGTGGAGCAACCAACGCAGAAACAATACCCCGTGGTGACCACCGCCGAGTTCGTAGACGGGTGGCTGGCACGCACGCACTTGCTGCCAAGCCCGTTCAGCCCATTCGTTCTCGTCATCGAGCTTGAGCAACTCTCGCACACGGGCTTCGGACGCCGAAGGATCTGCCGGCCAATCAAGTTGAAGGCGCTGCGCGCCACGAGCTATTTGCACCACACCCCGGAAACGGTCTGGATCGCGCTTCTCGAATACCCATTCAAGATTGTTTAGACGCGCCACAACGTGTCTGGAATAGGGTGGCGGAATCCTGCCGCTGGCATCGCGCAGGTGTCCGGTGTGGAGCGCTATGGCGGTCAGGTGGCCATTCGCCCTTTCGTCCACGGCCTCCCTCAGGACGGTGGCAAGAGCCAGACCGGTCCGGATGTTGGCAGCTGCAGGCTGAGCCTCGCGTTCCGGCCAGTCTTCGAGTCGATAGTCCATGAGAACCAAATGTGCCCTGCCAAGATCTTCAGGTTCGACACACTGGGGATGCCGCACCGTCAGTGCCGCTTCGTCGCTGAGCGCGAGTTTCAGGCCACGTCGCAGTTGGTCTGCCTCGTCGTCGACCACGAGGATGACCGGTCTATCGGTACCATCAGCGTTCATTTCGGAAAGATCATTTCAATAGCGGTGGCATACGGCGAGTCGGGTTCGACGAACGCGATCTCGATCCCGTAGTAGTCGAGCACCCTTCTCGTGATCGTGAGGCCGAGACCCATCCCCTGCCCAAGTACGGGATTCACCTGTTCGGTCGTGGATTCGAAGGGCTCGAACCACCGCTCCGCCTCGCCGAGGTCGACGGCTGCACCCGTGTTCTGGACGCGCACCCGCATCACACTGTCGTCGTCGACCGAGGCGTCAATCCGTCCGCCCTCGCCGGCACCCTTTACGGCGTTCGTAAGCAAATTGGCGAAGACGGTGGTCAGTTCCGCCGGGAACATCGGGATCGTCCTGAGTCCCGCCGGAATCCGGTTCTCGATCTGGATCTTCCGCCGCTCGGCGGAGTGCCTGACGAGACGGACGGCCGCGTCGAAGCGGTCGGCAACCGACTGGCGTGAACGACGACGGCGGGCGTCCGGCGTGACCACGTCCACAAGGTAGGAGGCGTGGCGCTCGATCCACTGGGCAAGGTCGGTTGCCGCGGCCCACGCGAGCTTCACCCGCCGGCGCTGAGATGGCGAGAGTGACCTGTCACGGAGAATCGCCCTGAGACCCTCGCGCAAGGTCTGTGCAGCTCCTAGCAACGCGTTCATCTCGTGTGCGAAGGCGGCCATTTGTGTGCCGACGGAGGCCAGTACGCGGAAGAGGGCCCCTTCGGAAATCACGTCGTCGGCCCGCTCTCTTGCCTCCTCCATCGCTCGCACAGCGTCCCGCATCTTCGGTTGGGCCGCATCCGCGTCGCCCTGGCTCACGAGCAGTCGGGCTTCGCTGATCGACGCGCCTGCCGTAGCGATGAGGTCCGGCAGGGAGCTGTGGTCGTTCTCCTTCGAACCGGCAGAAGACCGCAGGTCATCTCCTTCAAGGGAGGACTCCGCTTCTCGAGCCTTCCGCCGCTCCTCCCGCCGGCGCAAGCGCTCCTTCAGGTTACTCGCCGCCCGTACTCGGGTGCACAGATCCACGCCCGTGCGAACCAAGCGTACGAGCGTGTCGAAAGCAGCCTCGGGCACGAAGCCTTCGCGGTTGACCAGCACCCGGAGGGTTGGCGCTCGTTCCTGGGTGAGGAACACACCGCCGAAATAGTTGATGTGGGGGAGGCGAGTCAGCCCTTCGTCTGGATCCGCATCTTCCAGCTCGGCTGCGAGAGGCCAATCCTTCAGCATCTCGAGCTGGCGGGCACGTCCGGTGTAGTCTGCATCGATAGACAGCCAATCGTCGTCGCCATAGGGCAGCACGCGGAACCCCTCGAGGTAGACGCGGATTCCGCTCGCCTTGGCGGCCCATGTCCGCCGGTGCCGAGCCCCCTTCCCCTTAGTGCGCCCCTCCCGCACGAGGATGCGAGCGTCGAACGACGGCCCGCGTTCGGGGTCGGGGTGCTGAATGGTTGTCGCGTAGTCTCGCGCGTCGGGATTATCGGCCTGAGTGCGACATGTCGGCGAGATCGCGAAGTAGACTCGTCCCATCTCTGCTTCAGCGCGAATCTCGATGACCCACGCGGCCATCTGCGCAATCACATCCCAGTACTCGTCGCCGGACTCGAACTCGCCCTCCAGAAGCACTTCAAAGCCACCATCCGGTCGCGTCCTTTTGCCGCCAATGTCTCGGAGGACTGGACGCTCGAACAACACGGGCTCGGATATCACCGTGTCCGGCAGCGGGCGATGGACGAAGTCCGGCGTCTGAAACGCCTGCACCTCGGCGAAGAATCGGCCTCGCTCCGCCGGAGTCCACGGTCGTCTGAGATTCGACAGAGTCAGGGCGGTACCCGTCCTGACACTCTTCTCAACTTCATTCTCAATCAACGACACCATATCGTCAGGCATTTCGTCCAGCGTCTCGTACGCCTCTATTGCATCCCAATCGAGAACGGCGACGAGTTCCTCACCCACGTCTTCGTCTGGTTTTTCGCGGTGCACGCTGGAGACCTCCAGCCGGCGCGCTAGCTTGTGCGCGGCCAGCCTCCCGATCCCCTTCACGCCTGTGTACCGGCGGCCGAACACCGTGGAGCGCCTGGTCCCCTGGTCCTTCAGGCGTGAGGCAATGCGCAGGAAGCCCGACACGAAGCGTGCCCGCGTCATGCCGGTTCCGTTGTCCAGGATCACAATGCGCCCCCGCTGCTGATCGTCGAGGTTCTCGCCGTGGACGATCACTTCGGTGGCATCGGCGTCGTACGAGTTCTTGATCAGCTCGATCAGCGCCGTGGAATCACGGCCCACCAGGAGCTCTCCAAGCTCCCGAAACAGATGGGTGTCGATGGTAAACTTAGCCATTGCCGTCAGCACCCCGGGAAGGCCTGCGCCACTCCATCAGATTGGTACGCACGTGCTTCAAGAGCTCGATCTCCGGGTCTCCAAGGCCCAGCCCCTCGCCCAAGACCCGCTTGTCCGCGATCTTTCTTGCCTCCTCTTCGCGGCCCTCACGAAGCAAGCTGTCGAGCTTCTTGAAGACAGCTTCCGCACCCGGAATCAACGGCACCGGGATCCTCTTTAGCGTACCGGGCTCAATCTTCAGGACCCCGCCGCCGTAGCGACGGCCCCGCAGCTCGGCCCACGCCGAGACCGCGCTCGTCAGGAACCCCACGGCCATGGCTTCCGGAGTAACGGCCGGATCGGGTTTCCAGCGAACGCTGTGGAGGGCGTTGCTGTTCAAGTACTCCCCTCGGTTGAGGACGAGCAGGGGCGATCCCGCGCGCGCACAAGTCGCGAAGGCGTCGGGCAGGGGCGGTAGGTCAACCCGAAACCAGTCGCTCCGGAGCGCGCACTTATATCGCTCGTTGATGCCTCCTTCCTCGCCTTCTTGAATCCAGGGGTCGACAAGGCGGTCGTGTTCCGCGCTCTCGGGCCGAACCAGAAGCGCCGCTGCCCCGATTCCCAAGAGCGTCTCGTGGTCGTAGTCGGTGAACTCGAGGCCCTTCAGCCATCTCGTGCGCGACACGATGCCCTGCTGGACATCGGCCGGGATATCGAGAGCGTCGAGGGCGTCTCGGGAACGAATGAAGTGCCGATTCGCGCCGGTGACTACTCCGACCCTTATGGACGCCACCTCGCCCAACCGCTTGACTTCGGGAGATTTGCCGACTCGGCGCAGCAGCGCAATGGCATTGCCGAGGGTGTCCCCAGCGATCGGCGGGAAGGGAGAGCACTGAGGAGGGCGCCCGTTGGAGCTCAGCAGCACCGACCGGAGACCCTCCACGGAATCGACTGACATTGTTTCGATGGTTCCACTCTCTCCGAATCCCGAGCACGCCAGCGCGACCACGGCCTCGTCCGTATGCTCGAACTGCCGGTCACGAATGTGGATCAAACGGCTGATCCCGAACCGCTTGGCCAGCATCTCGCGCAGAGGCACCGCATAGTCGGTCTGCAAGACCGCCTCCGGCACCAGCATGGCCAGTCGACCCCCGGCTGCCAGGAACCTCAGCGAATGAAGGAGAAAGTAGGCCCAGAGGCTGGCCGTCGCGGGGAGCGGCACGGACGACGCGGCTGCAGCGGCCCGGGCTGACTCCTGTTGATCGCCCATGATCCAGTGGTGTCGTACGTAAGGAGGATTGCCTACGATGGCCGCGTACGGACTGCCTGGGAGATCATCGGAGGATGCCGCCAGAAAGTCGGCCTCAATACAGTTACCCTCCTTCAACAGGTCGCTGTCGCGCGCCGTCTCGATACAACTCGGATCAATGTCGACCCCGTAGACACGAGCTCCCGCATTTGACGGATCGCTTTTCGAGAGTACCTGCGCGGCAGCCTCCAGAAACGCGCAACCGCCATAGCTCGGATCCAGGACGGGTCCGTCTCCGTCCGCCAGCGCCCACCGCACCAGCAGCGCCGCCAATTCATCTGGAGTGTAGTAGGAGCCGAGCAGACGGCGCCTCGGCACGGACTCTGTAGCGGGCTGCTGAGGCATTGCGTCGGTGGGGGGCATGATCCTCCTCTCTGCTCGCGGACCTTGCTATGGCATGGACGGTTCTGGGCCGGTGCATTTCACCGGTCCAATATAGGGTCTCGCGCTATCACCGAAACCGGAACGGTCGTTGAGCCGAAGACGCGTCTGCGGGCGAGTTTGTCCCCTATTCGCAGCCGGACCTGGCAGACAACGGAGGTTGCTCCTCCACCCGCGGCTCCATCTCAGCGAGCACACCGTCCGGGACGGTGGCCTCCGCCAACAACGGGGAGTCGCGATGCCAGACCCTCCGTTCGGTCGTCCGACTCAGGGCCGTCATGCTGTTGACGAAGCGGTCATCGTAGACCGCGAGTAGCCGCCGGAACATCCGGTTGTAGTGGAGTAGCGACCCAGGTTCAGGATAGTTGGGATTCAGGATGCCTCGCTGGGATCCGGCGCTGGGCTCCATCAGCGTCAGAGCGCAGGCTTCGTGGCGAGACGGCTCATCGCGGATGTCTTCGCGCTCCGAGAGGCGAGCCAAGGCGTCATGGTAGCGCCGAAGCTCAGCCACAAACTCGCCGTTCCGCGAAGCACGGTCGCCGTGGTCGCCTGGGCCACCAACAGGGTCGGCCAGCGTGACCGGAACAGGATCCTGAACCTGGCTTACGCCGAGGACGTGCCAGAATCCATACACCAACGCCGGGTAGATCATGTGGAGATTCACGCAGGCTCCGGCGAAACGCTCAAGCCGGCCCGTCATTTCGGGGACTCGACCGGGTGTGACCGCTACATCTTCCGTCCCCTCCAACGACAATGCTAGCATGGGCCCAATGGCGGGAATTGTGACGGTCACGTCGGGTCTTGCGGCCTTCAGTGCGCCCGGAAGAATCCGTCGATCCGGTTTGGCGGCATCCGGATCATGCGAGAGGAACGATCCGTGCCGGTTTCGGTCCACGGTAATCGGCGGACGTGGCCTTATCCAGTCGGGGTCGAATCCGCCCTCGATGACGAGGCGGCTCGCAACGTACCCGCGGAGGTAGCCGACAAGGTCGCCGGACTGGGTCGGAATGGCTGGAAAGCGGATTCCTGGCGTCGGTGGACCAGCCCGGCCGCCACAGTCGCACTCGACGACGTCGAAGCCACGTTGTCGCAGGAATCTGTTGGACTCCTGGCCACCGGAAAACAGGCGTGAGGCCAGTTCCGTGCCGGTAGCGACGCGATGGGCCACCGAGATCGCGTACTTCGGGGGCAAATGCTCACCGCTGGTCACCAAGCAATAGCGGCGGCTACTTCTGTCCGGCGGCACGCCGTCATGGATGATCCGCCGAATGGCTTCGTCGATATGTGCGTTGGTGATGTGTGCTGGGAGCATGATTCCGGGAAGCTACGCCGGTGAGCGCGGTTCGGTCGAATCGATGGTTCCGCACCGCAGGTCAGTCCTGACTCGTCGCCCAGAGCCAACATTTAAACTACGGCTGACAAAATGTAAATCAAAGTAGACAATTCCGACGGTATGAACGCTTGCCATCCGCCGCCCTCGGATCGGGAAACGATCAGCGCGCCCGAACGCTCGCGCCCGACTCCTAGCGTCAGGACCTCGTTCGCGTCAGATTCCCCCTTCGCTCCGCAGGCGCCAGCAACCCTTCCGCCCCAAGCCGTGTCACCGGGTTGATCGAACGATGCCACGCCACCGGATGTTCTCGATGACCGAATACCCCGCCGCAGTCACCATGGCCGCATTCCTGGCCATCGGCGCGGCACCGGTGGATGCGCGCGCGCAGGCCGCCGTCGAGAACACGCTTGCGTCGGCCTGGACGACCACTGCCGAATGGACCCTCCAGGAGGATCTGCGGATCTGGGGGCCACCCGATGGGTACCTGGGCGACGTCATCGCAGTGGCTGCGGATTCCCGGAACAACATCTACATTCTGGACGGCCTGACGCAGGAGATCCACGTCCTTGACGCCGGGGGCGGCTTCCTGCGGACGCTCGGCGGACAGGGACAGGGGGCGGGGGAGTTTCGCGAAGCGCTGGGACCCGCCATCGCACCGGGAGACACGCTGTGGGTGGCGGACCAGGGGGCGCCGCGCTACTCCATCTTCGGACCGGACGGAACGTTGATCGGAACGCGGGTCCGCAGTGCGACCTGGGGCCTCATCACGGAGCGTTGCACGATGGCGCCGGACGGCAGCTACATGGAGTGGGGGGTGCGCTATCCGAACAGGGAGAGGAGTGACGACCCGTCCGACGTCGACCTTGTCCACTACTATCCGGTCCGGGTGTCGCCCGATGCGGAGAGGCTGGACACGCTGCCCCATCTGGCGTTCGTCCTCCAGCTGGCCGATCTGCCATCGGTGGGCTTGCGGCGGCCGGCCTGGTTCGGACCGCGGCTCAAGACGGCCCTGGGTTGCAGAGACGATGTCTGGTTCGCATCCAGCGGGGAGTACCGGGTCTACAGGCGTTCCCTTGCCGGTGACACAACCGTGGTGTTCACGCTGACAGGCGTCAGGCCGGCGCCTGTCGACGAAGCCGACCGCGACGAACTGCGCGCCACGTTCGAACGCTACGCCGCCCCCGCGTTGATGAGAGACCATCTGCGGGCCCTGCCGGAGAACAAACCGGTCATCGCCGGGCTCTTCGTGGACGGCGCCGGCCACGTCTTCGTGATCCCGGAAACCTCACGGGTCGACGCGGGCACAGTCATCGACGCATTCCGCGAAGACGGCGTCTTCCTCGGGCGGGTCGCGGTCCCGGAAGCAGTCAGGATCGACGCCACCAAGGCCTATGCGACCGGGGACTACCTCCTCTTCGCGGGCGAGGACGAAGTCGGCACTCCTTACGTGACCAGGTTGAGGATTCGGCGACAGTGATGCTTGCCGTGTATTGCAGGACGGCAGCAGTGTGCACGTTGATGGCGGACACACCTTCGCCGGTGTCAGAGGCAAGGCAATGCGGGCGGATCCCCTCTCCTGAGAGTACAATGTGGCTTGAGTCATGGAGGCCCGCCCTTGAATCTGCAAGACATCGTCCAGCGCTCGGATACGGTCGCCGGCCGTCGGTTCGACCGGATCGTCCTGCTGCTGATCATCGCGTCCGTCGTCCCGATGTCCCTCTCGACGGTCACCAGCTTCTCGCCAAGATGGCAGACGGTGTTCGCAGCGGCCGAGTACGTCATCATCGTCCTCTTCACGATCGAATACGTTCTCCGGATCGCGACCGCGGAACGCAAATGGGCGTACATCCTCAGCTTCTACGGCATCATCGATCTGGTGGCGCTGCTCTCGTTCTACGTGACCCTGGTCTGGGGAGGCATGCTGGACCTCCGGGCCTTCCGCGCCCTCCGCCTGCTACGCGTGTTCAGCACCTTCGAGTTCGCCCGCTACGCCGCGGCAACGGTGCGCATCGGAAGGGCCCTGAGGTACGCCCGCGACGAGGCGGCTGTCTTTCTGTTCACGACCCTGGTCCTGCTGTACATCGCGGCGATGGGCATATACCACTTCGAGTCCGAGGCCCAGCCGGAGAAGTTCGACTCGGTGTTCCACAGCCTTTGGTGGGCGGTTGTCACGCTCACGACCGTGGGTTACGGTGACACGTATCCAATCACGCTGGGCGGCAGGATCTGGACGTTCGTGATACTGCTGCTGGGGATGGGCATCGTGGCCGTACCCGCTGGACTGATCGCGACCGGACTGTCGCAGGCGATCGAAGAGGAGCGCAGGGTGGCGCGCGGGGGCGAGGAGGAGGACGAGCGTGCGCGGTAGCGAGTCTGAAGCTGTAGGCCACCGACGTCAACCGGAGCCATGATCCATGCCACACGCCCCACCATTTCAGACCCTTCGGCTAACGGCCTTATCGGTCCTCTGCTTCGGCTGCGCCCCAGACAACTCGTCGCAAACAGCGATCGTGCGCGACAGCGCCGGCGTCCTGATCGCGGAGAATCCCGCGCCAGTCGCCGGCAACGAATGGACCCTTCAGCAGCCCGCCGTTCTGGAGATCGGACGAAGCGAAGGCCAGGGTCCCGGCTCGGATCTCTTCGGCGCGGTCGCCCACGCCATCCGGCTGTCGAACGGGCACATCGCCGTAGCGGACAGGCACGCACAGGAGGTCCGCGTCTTTGACGAAGCCGGTGATCACGTGCTCACCTTCGGGCGACCCGGTGAAGGCCCCGGCGAGTTCACCATCCTCTGGTCGATTGCGGAGCTGGCCGGTGACACGGTCGCGGCGATCGACCCCCTGGGAGGGCGGGTTTCCCTCTTCGATGCGGCAGGCGTGTTCGGCCGCTCGTTCCCGATTCCCCGGCTTCCCGGCGCGTCCGCCCCCAACGTGGTCGGCTGGCTGGCGGACGGCACGCTGCTCATCCAGAGCCTCACCCGGTCGCAGTCCCAGGACACCAGGGACCAGTCCACGCATCTCCTGTACGCGGTCGACCGCGATGGCGAGATCCTGGGCACGCTGGGCGAGTTTCCGGGCAGCCCGCTGGGGCGCAACGGCCTTTCGCTGGGCTTCGCGGCGGGGGCTGAATTCGCGGCGGGCGGCAGTCTGGCCTGGGTGGGACAGTCGAGCCGCTTCGAGGTGGCGGGACATGACCGATCCGGATCCGTGCGGCAGATCGTGCGCCTGGATCGGGCACCCGCTGTGGTGACGCCGGAAGAGACCGCCGAGGCCCAGGCCGCGGTCGAACGGAGTCTGGAAGGCGCATCGGGTCCGGCGGTGGAGAGGATCCTTGCGACCGAATACGCGAGCCACCACCCGGTCCACGGGGAACTCCTCGCCGACAGGGCCGGCAACCTGTGGGTGGAACGGTATCGCAGTCACCTGCTCGAGGATCCGGGTCCGCGGGAATGGGATGTCTTCGACGGCGAAGGCCGGCTGGTGGGGTACCTTGCCACTCCCAGCGACTTCCAGGTCACCGACATCGGTGCGGACTTCGTCCTCGGGTTCCACACGGATGAGCTGGGCGTGCAGACGGTGCGGGTGCATCGACTGCTGCGTGAGTAAACTTCCACGAGTGTCGGGCGATTCGGGATAGGGATCTGGGGGAGCGGTAGCCGAGTCACATTCGCGAAGAGCCCGTTGGGCGCGCCCGAATTCGCGGTGACAATCTCCGGGAATCCGTCCCCGTTCAGATCCCCGACCGCCAATCCATAGGTCGCGCAGTCCCCGCACCCGAACCGGAACTCGTCGAACGCCGGGGCCTCGCTGCTCCCCACCGGCTCGACGCCCCGGTTGAAGTACACCGCGTTCTGCGCGCGCACGTTCGCGACCACGATGTCCAGGTCCCCGTCGAGATCCAGGTCCGCGAGCCGGACCGCGTAGCTCTGGTCGTCAATGGATCCGAAGGGCCGGCTGCGCTCGAATCCTCCCGACCCGTCGCCGAAGTACACCGCGTTCGCCTCGCCGATGTTCGCGGTCACGATGTCCAGGCGGCCGTCGCCGTCCACGTCGCCCACCGCCACACCGCGAGTCTCGTCGCGTCCGGTTCCGTACCCGCTCACCCGCCCGAAGCTTCCGGCATCGTTCCAGTGGATGGTGTTCGCGCCGCCGTCCCGGTTGGCGAGCACGAGGTCGAGGTCCCCGTCGCCATCGAGGTCCGCGGCGGCCACATCGATCGTGGAGTCGTCCCCCGCCCCGAACGGCGTTCCGGCACCGAACTCTCCCGACCCGTCACCGTGGAAGATGAAGTTCTGCCTCCCCCGGTTGACCACCAGGATGTCGGTGTGCCCGTCGCCGTTCAGATCGGCCAGCGTCAGGCTTCGTGTCGAGCTCGGGCTTCCAAAGGTGGCTCCGGCAGCGAAGCGCCCTGCCCCGTCGTTCAGAAACACGAGGTTGCGCGTACGGTCGTTGCCCACGGCGACATCCAGGTCTCCGTCACCATCGAAATCGGCAAGCGGGACGGCGTAGCTGCCGGCCTCTTCCTCACCCAGCCGCCGCGCCAGAGTGAAGCCGGCGCGTCCATCGTTCAGGTAGACGCGGTTCTGGCCGGGCCAGTGGCGGCCGTTGGCGACGACCACATCGAGAGCCCCGTCACCGTTGACGTCGCCCAGGCTGACCGAGGCCGTCAGTTCGCTGCCTCCGCCCAGCGACCTGAGCGGCCGGAAGGTCCGTTCCTCCTGTCCCGCCAGGGGGGCCACGGCGACCGAAAGCACGAGGAGGACGACTGCAACAGGGCTCCAACCTCGCCACACCGCGACACGCCTTCCATCCATACAACCCTCCAATCGTCGTCGCCGTTGCGCTTGACCCCGGCCGTCCGCGGGCACAGGGTTATCCCATCATGGCTGAATGGCTTGGCATAGGCCACCTGTTCGAGCTCGCTCTTTACGCCCTCAATACCCCAGCACACCGGGCAGCCACAGCACCACGCCCGGCACCAGCGCAATCACCACCGTGAGCGCCAGCATCAGCGCCAGGTACGGCCACAGCGGGCGCGCGACCTCCGCAGGCTCGACGCCGCCCACCGAGCACGCCACCAGCAGGCTCACGCCCACGGGCGGCAGAAACACGGAGATCCCCTGCGTCGCCACGATGACCGCGCCGTAGTGCACGGGATCGATCCCGAGCTGCGTGGCGAGGGGCAGCAGGATGGGCGTCAGCAGCACCACCGCGGGCACGCCCTCCAGAATCGCGCCGAGGAGAAGGAAGATGAGGATGGTAAGGACCATGAACCCGGTCTGGCCGCCACCCATCGCCACCAGCGAAGATGCCAGCGACTGCGGTGCCTGCATGACGGCCAGCACCCAGCCCAGCAGGCGTGCGGCGCCTACGACGAACAGCACCATGCCCGACACCATCGCGGTCTGGACGATCTTCCTCCACAACTCCGCGGCGGTGAGCGACCGGTAAACCGGCCCGGCCAGGAGCAGCGCGTAGGCAACGGCAACGGCGGCTGCTTCGGTGGGCGTGAAGATACCGAAGCGGATGCCGCCCAGGATCACCACGATCATGAAGAGGGGCAACACGGCGTCGACCGCCGCGCGCCGGACCTCCGCGAACGATGCGCGCTTGCCGGCCGGCCACCCGGCCCTGCGCGCCTGCCACCCGATCTGGGTCATCAGTCCCACGGCGATGAGGAGCGCGGGAACGATCGAAGCGACGAACAGCGCGCCGATCGAGACGTTGCCGATGACGCCGTAGACCACCATCACGATCGCCGGCGGAATCAGGATACCCATCCCGCACGCCGCCGACACTATGGCGGTCGCGCGTGCCCGGCTGTACCCGTTCCTGGTCAATTGGGGCACCATGATGCCCCCGATGGCGGCCGCGTCCGCGGAAGTCGAGCCCGACACGCCCGAGAAGAACATCTCGGCCAGGACGACCACCTGTCCGAGCCCGCCGGGGAGGTGCCCCACGAGTGTTCGCGCCAGCGTCACCAGGCGCCGGCTGATCCCCCCGACATCCATCAGGAAGCCGGCGAGAATGAAGAGCGGCACGGCCAGCATGGGGAACGAATCCATCCCGGCGACGATCTGCTGCGGGATGATGACCAGAGGGAGATCGGCCAACACGATGGCGACAACGGCCGCGAGCGCGAGCGCGAAGCCGATGGGCACGGCGGCCAGCACCAGGACGCCGAAGATGCCGAGGAGGAGGCCTCCCATCAGGGATTGTCCCCGGTTGGGCGATCTGCTCCCCACCCCGCCGCCATGTGGATCACCATCATCAGACCGGATACCGGCGCGGCGGCGTAAACAAGGGCGATCGGCAGGTTCAGCGCCGCCGACCGCTCTCCCGCAGTGAGGTCCATCAGGACAATGCCCGTGCCGACGAGGAGGAGCGCAAAGATCAGCACGACTACCCTGGCGCCCGTTTCCACCGCCCGTCTCAAACGGGGCGCGAGCCCTTTCGTGACCTGGTCGAACCGGAAGTGCGCCCGATGCTCCACGGCCAGCGAGGCCCCGAGCAACGACAGCCAGATGAAGCAGAAGCGCGAGACCTCCTCGCTCCAGGGGTTCGGGTAGGCGAAGAGGTAGCGCATCAGGACCTGGAGCAGGACCACGACGCAGACCGTGACCAACAAGGCGCCAGCCGCCCGGGTCTCGAGCGCTACCAGGACTCGGTTGAGGGTCCGGAGCCGGCGGTTCATTCGCGTCCCGCCTCCGCCACCAACCTCGCGATCAGCGCCTCGCCATCCGGAAGCCGATCGGCCAGTTCGTCCCGGATCCGCGGCCGCACCACCGGGGCGAACGGCGCCAGGTCCGGGCGCGAGATCTCCACGCCGGCCGACCGCATCTGCTCGATCGCCTCGGCCTCCATACGGCGCGCCTCGTCGCTCTGGTAGGCGAGCGCGTCAGCCGCGGAGCGGTCGACCGTCTCCCGGACATCCTCGGGAAGCGCCCGATAGAACGGCTCGTTAACCAGGAGCGTGATCGGGTTGTAGGTGATGGACGTGAAGCTGTAATACTTCGCCACCTCGTGGAGCCGGCTGCTCACGAAGCCGACGGCATTGGCCTCGCCGCCGTCGATCACGCCCTGTTGGAGCGCCGAGTAGACCTCCCCGTAGTTCATCGGGGTCGCCTGGACGCCGAGAGCCGAATAGGCCGCGAGGTACGTAGCATTCTGGAGGACCCGGAGCTTGAGGCCCGAAAGATCCCCGGGCGCCTCGACGGGGCGGCGCTTGTTGTAGACGTGGCGGAAGCCGTAGTCGAGAAAGCCCAGCGAGCGGACACCGGTGCGTTCGAGGAGGAGATCGCGCCACCAGTCCCCCATGGGGCCGCTCATCACCGAGAGGCCATGGTCACGAGTCTCGAACAGGTAGGGGAGATCGAACATCTGGCCCTCGGGCACCCAACCCGATAGCACGGGGGTGCCCGTGATGGCCATGTGCACCGCGCCGACCTGGATCTGTTCGAAGGCCACCCGCTCACCCCCGAGCTGTCCGGACGGATAGATGACGACCCGGAACCGCCCGTCGGTGCGCTCGAGCATGAGGTCGCGGAAGCGTTCCGCCATGAGGTGGAATTCCGAGCTGGTCGACAGCACGTGTGAGAAGCGGACCTCCCAGGTGGGCGGGTCGCCGTCGCCCGGTCCGGGAGCACGGCAGGACACGACGGCAAGCGTCGCGACTGTCAGGGCGAACCGTCGAGCCCTGTGCACCTCAGACGGTCTGGCCGCCGTCGATGAACACGGCAGCGCCGGTCATGAGGCGCGCCTCGTCGTTTGACGCGAGAAACACGACGGCTCCCACCACGTCGCCGGGGACGCCGATCAGGCCGAGCGGGATGCGCGCCAGGCGGCCCTCACGAAACTCTTCCTGCGCGATGTCGGCCCGATTCATGTCGGTCTCGATCAGACCCGGCGCGATGGCGTTCACCCGTATGCCGTGGGGCGCGAGTTCGAGCGCCATCTGCTTCGTGAGCATCTCGACCCCCGCCTTGGACACGCAGTAGTGCGTGAGGTTGGGGGCGGCCACCGCCTGTCCGGCCGACGACACATTGACGATCGCACCCGCCGTCCCGGCCTCCACCATGCGCCGCGCCACCGCCTGCCCGACCAGGAAGTAGCCCTTCAGGTTGACGCTCTGGATGGCGTCCCACTCGTCCTCGCCAATCTCGAGGAACGGAGTGCGCTTCAGAATCCCGGCGTTGTTGACCAGGATGTCGAGGCCGCCCAGAAAACCGTGTGCCTCGGCGACGAAGCGCTCGACGTCCGAACGTGAGTCCGTTGAGCCCTGCACGGCGACCGCACGGCGCCCCACGTGCCCGATCTCGCGGACCGCGCTCCCGGCGGCGTCGCGGCTGGTCCGGTAGTTGACCGCCACGTGCGCACCCTCGCGGGCCAATCCCAGGGCGATCGCCCGTCCGATGCCTCGGGAACCGCCGGTGACCAGGGCGCGCTTGCCTTCGAGACGCATGCGGAACCGGCCGTCAGGCCAGATCGAAGCGATCCAGGTTCATCACCTTGCTCCACGCCGCCACGAAGTCGCGCACGAAGGCCTCCTGTCCGTCGTCACACGCGTAGATCTCCGCAAACGCCCGGAGTTCGGAGTTCGAACCGAAGACGAGGTCGACACTTGTGCCGGTCCACCTCACCTCGCCCGTCCTGCGATCGCGCCCGTCGAACCGGTCCTCGCCTCCGTCGGCCGCCCGCCATTCGATATCCATGTCGAGCAGGTTGACGAAGAAGTCGTTGGTCAACGTCCCCGGCCAATCGGTAAGGACGCCGAGTGGGGACCGCCCGAAGTCGGCGTTCAGGACGCGCAGGCCGCCGACCAGCACCGTCATCTCGGGAGCGGTCAGGGTCAGCAGGTCCGCCCGGTTCACCAGGAGCTCCGGGCCCGGTCTCCCGTTGCCGTTTCCGTTGAAGTTGCGGAACCCGTCCACCCTGGGCTCCAACACGGCGAACGACTCCGCGTCGGTCTGTTCCGCCGACGCGTCCGTGCGGCCGGGCGAGAACGGCACCTCCACGTCGTGCCCGGCGCTCTTCGCCGCCTGCTCGACGGCCGCGCACCCTCCCAGCACGATCAGGTCGGCGAGCGAGACCCGCTTCCCGCCAGTCTGCGCACCGTTGAAGTCCCCCTGGACCCCCTCAAGGACCCCGAGCACCCTCGCCAATTCGGCCGGCTCGTTGACCTCCCAGCCGTTCTGCGGCGCAAGCCGGATACGCGCGCCGTTCGCGCCCCCGCGCTTGTCGGTCCCGCGGAATGTCGACGCCGAGGCCCAGGCGGCCGAGACCAGTCGGGAGACGGACAGGCCCGATGCGAGGATCCTGCCCTTGAGGTCTGCGACGTCGTCCGCGCCGATCAGCTCATGGTCGACCTCGGGGACCGGATCCTGCCACAGCTGCGGCTCGGCGGGCACCTCGGAACCCAGATACCGCACGACGGGCCCCATGTCGCGGTGGGTCAGCTTGTACCACGCCCGCGCGAACGCGTCCGCCAATTCCTCGGGGTTCTCCAGGAAGCGCTTCGCGATCGGCGCATAGACCGGGTCCATCCGCAGCGAAAGGTCCGTCGTCAGCATCATGGGGGCGTGCTTCTTCGCCGGGTCGTGGGCGTCCGGCACGGTGCCCACGGCGGCGTCATCGGTCGGCGTCCACTGCGCCGCGCCGGCGGGACTCTTCACCTGCTTCCACTCGTAGCCGTGGAGGTTTTCCAGGAAGTTGTTGTCCCATTTGACCGGGTTGGTCGTCCAGGCGCCCTCGATCCCGCTGGTCACGGAATCGCCTCCCTTGCCGGTGCCGTAGCTGGTCTTCCAGCCGAGCCCCTGCTCCTCCACATCGGCGCCCTCCGGTTCGGGGCCGACGTACCGGCCGACATCGGCGGCACCATGCGCCTTTCCGAAGGTGTGTCCGCCGACGATGAGCGCGACCGTCTCCTCGTCGTTCATCGCCATGCGACGGAATGTCTCCCGGATGTCCCTGGCCGCCGCGAGGGGATCCGGCTTGCCGTTCGGGCCCTCCGGATTCACGTAGATCAGGCCCATCTGAACGGCCCCGAACGGTTCGTCGAGCTCGCGGTCGCCGCTGTAGCGCTCGTCTCCGAGCCAGGTGTCCTCGGATCCCCAGTCGATGTCCTCGGGTTCCCACACGTCCTCGCGACCGCCGCCGAAGCCCATCGTCCTGAATCCCATGGACTCCAGGGCGCAGTTGCCGGCAAAGATCATCAGGTCGGCCCACGAGAGCTTGCGGCCGTACTTCCGCTTGATCGGCCATAGCAGCCGGCGCGCCTTGTCGAGGTTTGCGTTGTCCGGCCAGCTGTTGAGGGGCGCGAAGCGCTGTGTACCGGCCCCGCCGCCCCCCCGACCGTCGCTGATGCGATACGTGCCGGCACTGTGCCAGGCCATCCGGATGAACAGCGGCCCATAGTGGCCGTAGTCGGCCGGCCACCAGTCCTGCGACGTTGTCATCAGCTCGAAGAGGTCCTTCTTCAGGGTGTCAAGGTCGAGCGACTTGAACTCCTCGGCGTAGTCGAAGTCCTCGCCCATGGGATCCGCCGAGCGGGAATGGCGCTGGAGGGCCTTGAGGTTCAACTGGTTCGGCCACCAGTCCTTGTTCTTCGTGGGCATCTGGTGTTGCCTCAGGGTTGAAGGGGATGTGTGGCCCCGTCCAGTGATTTTGGAGCGCGCAGACTCTATAGTATCGCGATAGTATCGCGTGTGGCAGGTCGAACCCTTATCGCGGAGCGATCCATGAAGCTCTCGGAACAAGTCTGGCTCTCCAGCTCGCTGACCTTCCTGACCACACTGGCGGCTCCGCTGACCGAAGTCGCAGGGCAGTCCTTTCCCTCCGACGACCCGGTGATCCGGATGATCTGGGAAGAGGGCGTCGAGCGCTCGCAGGTCTACGAACTCGGCCAGGTGATGATGGACTCGATCGGGCCGCGCCTGACCGGTTCGCCCGCCATGGCCGGTGCCAACGACTGGGCGCTGGCCAGGTTCGCGGAGTGGGGCATCGAGGGGTACAAGGAGCAGTACGGCACATGGCGGGGCTGGGAGCGGGGGATTACACACATCGATCTCCTCTCGCCGCGCGTGCGAACGCTCGAGGGGATGGCCGCCGCATGGAGCCCGGCTACGGCCGGGCCCGTCGAAGCGGACGTGGTGATCCTGGCGGACGCGGGCAGTCCCGAGGCGTTCCAGGCGTGGCTGCCCGAGGCGCGCGGCAGGTTCGTGCTGATCTCGCGGCCCGAGCCGAGTTGCCGCGCGCCGGACAACCTGGCGTGGTTCGCCCGGCCCGAGACGACGGACCGCATGGCGGCAGAGCGCGAGCGTTCAGTCGCGGAGTGGCGCGAACGCGTGGAGAACACAGGCGTCGACCGGCGCCTCCTGCCGGAAGCACTCGACGCCGCCGGCGCCGCCGGAATCGTCCGGTCGCAGTGGTCCGAGGGGTGGGGCGTGAACAAGATCTTCGGCACCGGGTCGGCGGGGGCGCCGGTCCTGGACCTGAGCTGCGAGGCGTACGGGCTCGTGTACCGTCTGGCCGAAAACGGTCAGGGCCCGGTACTGCGTGTCGATGCGCAGGCCCGCTTCCTGGGTGAGGTGCCGGTCTTCAACGCGTTCGCCGTGATCCCCGGCACCGCCGAACCCGAGGAGTACGTGATCCTGGGCGGTCACTACGACTCGTGGGACGGTGCGGACGGTGCGCTCGACAACGGCACGGGCGCGGTGGCCGTCATGGAAGCCATGCGGATCCTGAAGAGCGCGGTCCCGAGGCCCCGGCGCACGATCATCGGCGCCCTCTGGAACGGCGAGGAGCAGGGCCTGAACGGTTCACGAGCCTTCGCCGAGGACCACCCCGAGATCCTCGCGCGCACCCACACCGTCTTCAACATCGATCACGGCAACGGGCCGGTCACCTTCATCCCCATGCAGGGGTTCGCCGCCGCCGCGGGGCGCTTCGGGGAGTGGCTGGCCAGGATCCCGAGCGAGCTGGCCGATCTGGTGACGCTCGAGATTCCGGGCATGCCCGAGTCGGGCGGGACAGATCACGCGTCCTTCCTGTGCGCGGGCGTGCCGGCGTTCAGCTTCCACGTGGGCGACGGCCGCAGCGACAGGTCCATTGCCGACAACCGCTGGGACACGAGCATCTATACCTGGCACACCAACCGCGACACCTTCGACAAGATCGTCTTCGAGGACCTGCGCGACGACGCGGTCATGACCGCGATGTTCGCCTACCTGGCGTCGGAGGACCCGGAAATGATGCCCCGGACGCGGCGGGCGATGCCGGAGGGAATGGAGTGGCCGGAGTGCCGGCGGCCGGCGCGGAGTTCGGGCTAGAGCGACGCGGACCCTGATCCCGCCTGGTCGTCCTTCACCGGCTCGCCCGTGTAGAACGCGGTCGTGCGTCCGGCCGCTGCCCGCGCGGCTCCCGGTTCCATTCCAGCGGCGATGGCAGCCTCACCCCACGCCTCGCTGCTGCCCACGATGAGCGCCTTCCCGTCGGGTGACACGGCGAAAGCGGCTTCGTCCGGCTTCGGCGCATCCGGACGGGCGAGATGCAGCGAAAGTCCCAGCAAGCCCATCTCCCAGCCGACGCCCGTCGCGCCCGGGCCATACTCGTCCCAGTGCCCGGTTAGTGGAGCCGTGTGGGTCAACGTGAGCCGCACCCGCCCCGCATCGACCCTCGCACAGCGCACCTCCACCCAACTGACGTGTTCCCCAAACTCCCAGGTGACGGCAACGCGCGACGGCGGTTCGCAGTCCTCGATCAGACCACCCGCGTTTCCCTCGAACTGAAACCGTCCACCCGGTTCGAGATCGCCGCCGATCGGCAGAAACCAGCGCGGAATGCGCTCGCTGTTCGACACCGCGTCCCACAGGTCCTCGACCGTGGTCGCGAAGCTTCGGGAGAGAATCACCGCACGGGCACTCTGGCCATCGCGCTGCACGGACGACACCGAGCGCTCTACCGCGGCCAGGTGGCGTTGGACGTCGAGGCTCATGCCGCAACGGCGATGCCAACGCCGAATCGGCGCGCTCCGTCTTCCGTGTTCATCGATACCTCCGGTGACACATGCGCCCGGTTGACCGCTATTCCCCGCTAGGCAGCAACCCCTCCGCCCCACCCCCCCTGATGTACAGTTCCCGCTTCGGATAGGGGATCTCGATGCCCGCGCCGGCGAACTTCACCATCGCCCTCTCGGTGATCTCGTCGGCGATCCGGCGCCGATTCCGCGCCTCCTGGATCCACACGCGCAACTGCAGGTTCACCTCCGACGGCCCGAAGCCCCGCACGATCACGATCGGTGCCGGATCCAGCTTCACGCCGCGCACCTCGCCCGCGGTCTCCTTCAGCAGAAACTTGGCCCGCTCAATATCCGACTCGTAAGCGCACGAGAAGGGAATCCTGAGCCGGATGTCCTCGCCCGACATGGTGTAGTTGATGATGTCGCGCCGCATGATCTCGTTGTTCGGCACCACCACCACGAGATTGTCGGGATTGCGGATCTTCGTGGCCCTCAGGCCGATCTCCACCACGTCGCCCCACGTGCCCGTCTCCCTGGGCGCGTTCCACAGCTCGATCCTGTCCCCCACCTGGAAGGGCCGATCCATGATGAGGAGCACCCCCGCGATGAGGTTGGACAGCGTATCCTTGGCTGCGAAGGACAGCGCCAGCCCCATCACGCCGGCGCCCCCGAGGAGCGGCGCAATGCTCACGCCCAGTTGCGGAAGCGCGAGGAGCACTCCGACGGCAACCACGAGGAAGCGCGCGAACTTGTTGACCATCGGCAGCGCCGTCTCGTCCAGCGCGGTGTCCGACCGCGACATCACCTTGGTCTCGAAGCTGGACATCACGTGGCCGACGAACCGGCTGATCGGGAAGAAGACCAGGATCGTCCAGACGCCCCACACCCAATCCTGGGGCTGGGTGTCGTTCGCGATCCAGTCGCCTTCGGGGGTTCGCGCGCCGAGCGGCGGAATCCACTCGCCCACGATCCGCCACACCATCCATGCGACGACCGTCAGCCGGACCGCCCGGCGCAACAGACGCACGAACTCGTCGTCGAGCTGGGTCTCGGTCCGCGCGGCCAGCCGCCGTTCGACCCGCCGCAGCACCCATCCCGCAATGAGGTAGATGGCGCCGGCAACGACCACGGCCACAAGGCTGGGGAGCCAGCGGGGCTCCGCGTAGGCGAGCACAAGGCCCCACACGGCACGCACACTGTCCAGCAAGTCCACGGTCTATCGCCTCCGAATGACCGGCAACACGACTTTGGACGGATGGGTCGGCCCGTGGTGAATGGTCTGTGTGGCCACCACCGCCTCGTCCGGTCCCGCCAGCCCCGCGTTGTCGCGTCCCGAGTTGAGATTGCGCAGATAGAAAGGATAATAGCTGCTGGAGATTTCGACCCGGATACGGTGGCCGGGACCGAACACGCTGCCGGTCACGCGCCAGAACTCCAGGTGGTAGCGGTACGCCCGTCCCGGCTCGATCTCGCTCAGGCGGTCGGAGTTGAAGCGGCCGTCGTTTTCGGGGTCGCGGTGACGTGCGCGCATGACGGCCTCGGCCAGGAGCATCGCCGATCCGTCCGGCCCGACGTCGACGAGGCGCACCATCCAGTCGGTGTCGCGCGCCGAAGTCGAGGCATGGAGCACCGCCTCGATCGGCCCGGTGACCTCCATCGGCTCCTGGAAGACGGGCGTCTCGTAGACGAGGACGTCGTCGCGCAGGGCGGGCCCGCCGGCTTCGACGGCGCCGGGAATGTGTCCGTGGTCGCCGTAGGGGGACGGGGTGGGGTCGTTGGGGTCATAGACGTATGTGTCGGACCCGTCCGCCGCGGGCATCTCCCACCGCAGGGCGCCATCCCCCCGGCTGGAGTTCGCGCTTCCGCCCGACGTCAGGTAGAGGTCGGTCCACTCGGTCCCCGGCAGCGGCCAGCCGTCGGCCGTGTACCACCGGTTCGGTCCCATGACGAAGACATGAACCGGCGGGTCGTTCTCGACGCCGTTGTCGATGCCCTTGAGGAAGTGGTCGTACCAGCGCGCGATGTAGCCGTCGAGGTCGATCCGAGCCTCGGGTCCGTAGTCGATGCCGCCGACAACCCGGTCGTTCAGGCCGTGGAACCATGGCCCGATGATCAGCCTGGGGCGCCGCGACTCGGGTGTGGCTCCGTGGGCCTTCATCCCGAGGTAATTGATGGGCGAACCCGGAAAGTCGGCGTCGAACCATCCGGTCATGTTCAGGGCCGGTACGGTGATGCGCGACCAGGTCTCGGGCGACTGGTATTCCATCCCGTCCCAGTACGGGTCGGTGGCCACGTAACCATTGATCCAGGACTTCCACCAGCCGCCGTCCTGCATCCCCCGGGCCTCGTCGAGGGTCAGGTAGGGGGCGTGCAGGAGATCCTCCCAGCGCGAGTTCGTGAACCCTCCATACGGCCCCTCCTCCTTCACCTGTGCCGTTCGTCCCGACATCCACGCGGCCCAGTCCACGAAGGGCCCCAGCATGATGCCCTGCTGATAGGGGATGTTGTCGAAGGGATCCGGGGGGGCGACTTCGGGTGCGATTGCCTTGAGCGATGGCGGCGCCTGGCTGGCGGTCCACCACTGGGTCCACCCCAGGTACGAGCCGCCGATCATGCCGACGTTCCCGTTCGACCATGGCTGCGCACCGATCCATTCCACGAGGTCGTATCCGTCGGTCTTGTGCTCGACGATGAAGGGATCCCATTCGCCGCCCGAGTCGTAGCGCCCGCGCGAATCCGCGAGCACCACCACGTAACCGCGCCGCGCGAACCAGCGGGCCCGGTCGCGCGGGCCGTTGTTGTCGTACGGGGTGATGGTGAGGATCGCCGGAAAGGGGCCTTCTCCATCGGGGAAATAGATGTCGGTGGAGAGCCGGATCCCGTCGCGCATGGAAACGAGGTGGCCACGCTCCTCGATGACCTCGTGCACGGCGGGCGAGTAGCTGCCGGGATCGGGCGCCTGGGCGGCGGCGGATGGCGGCACGACAACCCACGCGGCCACAGCCGCCACCGCCATTCGTCCGACCCATCGCCAACGTCTCATCCGCTCATGGTCCCCACCGAGGCCCCGCGTGTCAACCGCCCGCTGCCCCGAGCCGCCGCAGCTTCGCGATCTCGCTCGCGTTGAACCCGTATTCCGCAAGCACTTCTTCCGTGTGTTCGCCCATTCGCGGCGCGCTCCGCTCCACCGGCGTCACCGGCTCCGAGAATTTGACCGGCATGCCTAGCGCTTGAGCCTCGCCATCGCCCTGTGGAACCCGGACCACCATGTCGCGGGCCGCGGTCTGCGGGTGCGTGAGCATGTCGATGATCGTGGACACGGGTCCGGCAGGAACGTTGGCCTCCTCCAGCAGCTCCAGCCACGTCGCGCTGGACGCCGTCTGCAGCCGCCGCGACAGCACCGCCCGCAGGTCGTCCAGGTTCGCCATGCGGGCTGCATTCGTCATGAAACGCGGGTCCTCGGCCAGCTCCTCCAGGCCGAGCACGTTCACCAGCCGAAGCCAGTTGACCTGGTTCCAGCCCCCGACCGTGATCCACCCGTCCGCGGTCGGCAGAGCTTCGTAGGGCGCCGCCAGCGGGTGCGCGGAACCCAGGGGATCGGGTGACTGTCCCGTCGCCAGCGCCACGGCCGACTGCCAGAAGGTTTGCGTAATGCCCGCCTCGTAGAGTGAAGTGTCCACCCGCTGGCCAACCCCGGTGCGCTCGCGCGCCAGTAGTGCGGCAACGACGCCCATCGCACCCAGAATCCCCGCCGTAATGTCGGTCAGGGGCGGACCGCATTTCACGGGCGGCCGGCCCGGACCTTCGCCGGTCACGCTGAGCAGCCCGGTCATGCCCTGGGCGATGAGGTCAAACCCTCGTTGCGACGCCAGGGGACCCGTTTTGCCGAAGCCCGTGATCTGGCAGTAGACCAGGCCGGCGTTCGCCTCACGGAGCGATTCGTACCCCAGGCCGAGCCCCTCCATCACGCCTTCGCGGAAGTTCTCGATCACCACGTCGCAGCGCGCCAGCATGCGCCGTGCCACCTCTCGCCCCGGCTCCGTCTTGAGGTCGATCACGATACCGCGCTTGTTGCGATTCATCATGATGAACGCGGCGGCGGTCCCACCCATCGCCGGCGGCGCGAACGCGCGGGTCGGGTCGCCGGAAACGGGCGGTTCCACCTTCACGACATCGGCCCCCATGTCGGCAAGCATGCGCCCGCACGTCGGCCCGGCCATGACGTGCGCCAACTCGACCACCCTGGTCCCGGCGAGCGGCCCGGCCTTCACCCTACTCCCCAGTGAAGCGGGGGGGACGTTTTTCGAGAAACGCCGCCGTCCCCTCGCGGTAATCCCGCGTCCGAAACGCCTCGTACGCCTCCTCCCGCTCCTCTTCACGCAACGGGTCCGGGTCGGCCGTACGCCGTATGAACTTCTTGTGCCACCGGTTCACGAGGGGAGCGCCTCGCGCGATGTTCTGCGCGACCGCCTCAGCCTCCGCCACCACCTCCCCGTCCGGCACGATCCGGTTGACGATGCCCATCTCGCGGGCGCGGCGCGCATCCACCAGGTCGCCCGTCAGCAGGATCTCCAGCACGGCCCCGGCCCCGGCCGCGGCAAGGAGCGGCGACATCTCCTCGTAGGCCATTGTCGCACCGAGACGGTTGATCGGGGCACCGAAGCGGCTGGACTCGCCGCACACCCGAACATCACAGCACGCCGCGATGATGAGCCCGCCCCCCACGCAAAGCCCCCGCACCACCGCCACCGTGGGGTGCGGGCAGTCGTACACGCCCCTCACGCCCCGCCGCACGGCGGCCGCGTAGCGCGTCACCTGCGCGGGCGTGCTCCGCTGCGCCCCGAACGCGCCGATGTCGGATCCGGTCGAAAAGGCGCGCCCCCCCTGCCCCTTCACCAGCACGCACCGCACCGAATCGTCGGCCGACAACCCCTCGAAGATCGCGCCCAGACGCTCCCAGCCGGCCATGTCGAGCACGTTGAGCTTGTCGGGATGGCTGAGCGTAATGGTCACCACGCCGCCGTCGCGCGCTGCCATGACGCGCTCTGGCCTGCTCATCGGTAGAACGCCTCGACGAGCGCCATCGAGAACGACGGCACGTAGGTGACCACCAGCAACACCGCCAGCAGTACCGCAATGAACCACAGGTTCGCCCTGGTGACGGCCCAGATGTCCGCCTTGGCTACCGAGCAGGCAGTCACCAGCACGGAAGCCACCGGGGGCGTCTGCTGTCCGATTCCGAGGTTCAGTGTCACGATCAGTCCGAAGTGCACCGGGTCGATGCCCAGCGTTTGCACCAGCGGCATCACGATGGGCACCACAAGGATGATCGCCGCGGCCGAGTGGAGAAAGAGCCCGATCGCCAGCAGGAAGACATTGAGCAGGGCAAGGATCGCCAGCTTCGAGTCGGTCAGGCCCGTGATGGCCAGCGCTACCTGCTGCGGCACGCGCGCCTCGGTAAGGAAATCGCCCAGGAGCGCCGACGCCGCCACCAGCAGCATGACCACCGCCGTCTGGTGGCCGCACTCGAGTACCGCGCGGCGCAGCCCGGCAACGGTTAGTTCGCGGTACACCACACCGCCGATGGCAAGCGCGGCGGCCACCGCGAGGCCGGCGCCCTCGGTCGCGGTCACCCAGCCCGAGAAGATCCCGCCCAGGATGATGACCGGCAGGAGGAGAGACCACCCGGCCGCCTTGAACGTCTCGACCACGCGCCCGATCCGGAACGCCTCCTCCACGGGCAGGTTGTTGCGCCGCGCCCACAGGTACGACGCGAACATCATGAGCACGCCCCCCACGACGCCCGGGATGATCCCGGCCACGAACAGCTCGACCACGGACGCGCCGGACATGACGCCGTAGAGGATCATGGGGATCGAAGGCGGGATGATCACCGCGAGCGTCGCGGACGAGGAGGTCACCGCAGCGGCGAAGTTGCGCGTATAGCCGCGCTTCTTCATGGCCGGAATCAGGATCGACCCGAGTGCAGCAACGTCTGCGACCGCGCTCCCCGAGATCTCGGCGAAGAACATGGAGGCCGAGATGCTCACCATTGATAGCCCCCCGCGAATGAACCCGAACACCGCCGACGCGAACGCGATCAGCCGCCGCGAGATCCCCGTCGCGTTCATGATGGTGCCAGCGAGGATAAACAGCGGAATGGCGATCAGGGGGAACTTGGTCGCCCCCGAGAACATGACCAGCCCCACGTTGGGGATCGCCGCCCAGCCACCCAGGGCGATAATCGCCGCCACCGACATGACACCCAGCGCGACCGCGATGGGCACGTTGATCAGGATCAGCGCCAGGAAAAGCAGAACCAGGGCGACGGTCAAGGCAGCGTCCCTTCCTCCGCCACCGCTTCGCCGCGCAGCACCCGGGGGAGACTGAGCAGCTGCGCAAGGATGAACAGCACCGCTCCAATCGGGATCACGGACTGGGCGAGGCCGGCCGATACGCCGGGAAGGCTTACCAGGCTCGTCCCGGCGAGCGCCGACTGGACCACCCAGCCCGCCCAGGCCAGCACGGAGAAGAAACCGATCACCGCGACTTCACCGGCAATGACGACGGAGGTTCGCACCCTTCCACGCAACTGCTCCACCAGTGCCGGCACCCCGATGTGACCGCGGTGCAGCGCCGCCAGGGCGGCTCCGTAGTAGGTCAGCCAGGCGAGGAGGATCGCGGCGACCTCGTCGTACCAGACCAGCGCGGCGCCGGCCTTGCGGTAGACCACGCCCATGACCACCACGACGGCCAGGGCGACCACGATGACGATCACGATCGCTTCCAGCGCCCTCTGGAAGATGCTGCTCATCCGATCCGGGCCGTTACGGTGCCGTTCGGATGTAGCTGAGGCGTCTGACACGGCTGAGGGCCGACTTACTCGGACCCGGCCACCCTCAGGGCACGATCGACCAGCTCCTGGCCCAGTTCCACGCTCGTGGTGAATTCATCGTAGATGGGCTGGCTCGCTCTCTCGAACGCGTCTCCGTTGGCCCAGTTGACCGAGATCTCGGTGTCGGCAAGCGTGACGAGCAGCTCGCGGTCCAGCCGCCTGGCCGTCTCGTAGACGAAGTCACGCAACACGCGGGCCTCCTCCTCGACGACCGCGCGCACATGTTCCGGAATGTCCGGCCAGTGCTCGGGCGAAACGGTCACGTACGCGGGCGTGTAGACATGCTCGGTGAGCGACAGATACTGCTGCACCTCGTTCAGTTTGGATGCGTGAATCTGCGCGAGCGGGTTCTCCTGGCCGTCCACCACACCGGTGCGCAACGCGATAAGCACTTCGGAGAACGCCATCGGGACCGGATTCGCTCCGTAGTTCTGGAAAAGCTTCACGCGCCAGGTCCCGCGGGGCGTCCTCAGCTTGAGCCCCGCCAGGTCTTCCGGCGCACGCACCGGGCGCAGGTTGTTGGTGACGTGGCGGTACCCGTTTTCCCAAACGCCCAGGATCCGGTATCCGTGGTCCTCGGCGAGCGGCGCCAGCACCGGCCAGATCACCTCCTCCTCGATCCGCGCCATGTGCCGCCGGTCCCGCACCAGGTAGGGCATCTCGAAGATGCCGAATTCCGGGATCCGTGAGGACATGATCGACGACGGCAGCGCCATGTCCACCGTTCCCAGCCTGAGCTTGTTCAGGAGGACGTCGTCGCCGCCGAGTTGGCTCGAACCGTATACGAGGACTTCGGCCTCTCCCTCGAGGCGGGCGTTGACGCGCGCCGCGAATTCCTCGGCGGAAAGCGCGAACAGCGATCCCGGCGCACCCACATGCCCGAAGCTGAGTGCCAGGACTTCCTGTTGTTCCGGGGCCGGAGCGCAACCTGCGGCGAGAAATGCCGGCAGCAGCGCCAGGAGAGCCACGGCGCGGCCCCGTGCCTGGAGCGCCTCGCGGGAAAGGTCTGTGTGGTCACTCTCCCGGGCCCGCTCCTGCATTGGCTGACCTCCCTGGTGGTGCTTTAGCGGTGCGCGCTGGTTGCGGCCGTGCAAGATGTTCACTGCAAGGTGGTTCACTGCAAGATGCCGGAATCGCGCGGCCCGCGCCAGACACCAAAGAGAGCCGGTCCCGGGTTGCCCGGTCAGGTTCGGAACTCTACGTTGTCCGCGGAGTCGAAAACGCCCCCCGAAGATGTTTGCGTCCGGTCGGCGAAGAGCCGTTGCCAGGGCGATAGGAAATAGGGTCTTGCGGCACGGGTGTGCGCAGATCATTCCTGGGCAGGTCAGGAGGGGGCAATGCGGAAATTCGCAAATCCGCGTGGGCGGATTCGATGGTTTGCGGTCGTGGCGTCGGTCGCGGTGGGCGCGCTCGTGGGTAGCCCGCTCGGCGCTCAGAACACGGCCGTGTCGGGCACGGTCGCCAACGAGCAGGGAGCACCGGTCGCCAACGCACAGGTCTTCGTCGAGGGGACGAGTTCCGGAACACTTACCAATTCGCAGGGTGCGTTCCGCATTGCGGTGCCGGCCGGACCGGTTACCATCCGCGTGGTCAGCCTGGGGTACCGTGCGGAGCAGCAGACGGTCACGGCGCCGGCCGAGGGCGTCCGGTTCGAGCTTGTCGCAACCGCCATCAACCTGGACGCGATCGTGGTCACGGGCACGGCGGGCGCGGTCGAGCGGCGCGCGGTGGGGACCGCAATCGCGACGATCAACGCCGACGACCAGGTGGCGCTGGCGCCCACACCGGACGTCAGCCAACTGATCAACGGACGGGCTCCAGGCGTCGTCGTGACACCGGGGACCGGGATGGTGGGAAGCGGACCCACGATCCGTATCCGCGGAGCCTCCAGCTTTTCCCTTGGCACGCAGCCGCTCATCTACGTGGACGGCGTGCGGCTCGACAACGGCGTAGGCACGGGCATCTCGATCCAGGGGTTCGGGTCGGGTGTGGTGAACCGGCTGAACGACGTCAACCCCGAGGACATCGAGAGCATCGAGATCATCAAGGGACCAGCGGCCGCCACGCTCTACGGCACCGAAGCCTCAAACGGGGTGATCCAGATCCTCACCAAGAAGGGGCGGTCGGGAGCGCCCGAATGGGGGATCACCATTCGGCAGGGAGCCAACTGGTTCCACAACGCGGAGACCCGGATCGAGCCCAACTGGGGCTACGACCCCGTGACCGGCGAACCCTATCAGCACAACCTGTTCGAGTCGGAGCGGGCGCTCGGCAATACGATCTTCGACACCGGGCACCTGCAGAGCTACGGCGCCAACGTGCGGGGCGGGAGCGACGATGTCCGCTACTACCTCGGGGCCGACCTTGAATTCAACGAGGGCATCGAGCCCACCAACAGCCTTTGGCGGCTGAGCACCCGCAGCAACATCACCCTGTCGACCGATCCCAGCTACGACCTGACCGCGTCGATCGGATACAATCAGGGGAGAACCAATCTCGCCTGCGAGGCAGGCTGCGGAGGTCGCATGTGGGCCACGATGTTCGCCCTGCCGGGCAACCGGGACACCCGCTTCCGAGGCTTCATCAGCTATCCGCCGGAGGTGATTTCCGAGGCGTTCAAGTTCTGGCAGGACACCGAGCGCTTCACCCTGAGCATGTCCGCCAACCACAGGCCGACACCCTGGCTCGGCCACCGCCTGAACGTGGGTCAGGACCGGGTCTTCGAAGACAACATGCAACTCTGGGAACGCATGGCACCGGACATCGCGCAGTTCTTCGGCGCGAACACGGCGCGCGGCGGAAAGTTCGTGCAGTCGCGGGATGTCGAGAACACGACCTTCGACTACAGCGCCACCGCCTCCTTCGACCTCACGAGTTCCATCCGCTCGGCCACCACGGCGGGCGCGCAGTACTATCGCCGCTTTACCGAGTTCCTCGTGACCGAAGGGAACAACTTCCCGGCCCCGGGACTCACGGTCGTCGACGCCCTCGCGCAGACATTCGGCGGCGAGGACTTCGTCGAGAACAGCACTGTCGGTCTCTTCGTGCAGGAGCGAGTCGAGATCGGCGACCGCCTGTTCCTTACGGCGGCGATCCGGGGCGACGACAACAGCGCCTTCGGCAAGGACTACGATTTTGTCGTCTACCCCAAGGCGAGCGTCTCATGGGTGCTCAGCGACGAAGACTTCTTCAGCCTTCCCGGCGTCAGCGAATTCAGGCTGCGGTCCGCCTTCGGCACGTCCGGACAGCAGCCGGCGGACTACGCCGCGCTGCGCACCTTTGCTCCGGTGACCGGCGGCGGCGGCATCGCGGCGGTCACGCCCCAGTTCATCGGCAACGACGCACTTGAACCGGAGAAGGGCTCGGAGATCGAGGTCGGCTTCGAAGCCGGATTCTTCGACAGCCGGCTCGGGCTCGACTTCACTTACTACAACACACGCACTCAGGATGCGATCCTGTCGCGCAATCTGCCGCCTTCGCTGGGCTTTCCGGGGAGCCAGTTCGTGAACGCGGGCGAGATCCGGAACCAGGGATTCGAAATCCAGCTGAACGCGCTGGCCTATCAGTCCGACGCAATCGGCGTCGACCTCGCGCTCAACGTCGCGACGAACAACAACGAGATCATCGACCTCGGCGGCATCGACCAGGGGACGGGATACATTGCGGCCGGCAGCCAGCGCCGCGTACCGGGCTTCCCGGTTGCGTCGTGGTTCCGCCGCAAGGTCGTGAGCGCGACGCTGCAGGGCACGGGGCCCACAGCCCGAGCGGTCGACCCGATGTGCGACGGCGGGGACCCCAACGGGAAAAAGCTTCCCGACGGGACACCGCTGGAGCTGGGCGGGTCACCAGTACCGTGCGCGAACGCTCCGCGCCTGTACCTCGGCCACGTCACGCCCGATATGGAGGGGTCGCTGGGCACCACGCTCACGCTGTTCGACCGGGTGCGCATCTACGCGCTGGTCGACTGGAAGACCGGCTTCACGAAGTTTGACAACAACCTCCGCGCGCGCTGCCAGGTCTTCAACCAGTGCCACGAGAACTTCTTCCCGGAGCAGTACGATCCCGCGCGCATCGCCGAGATCCAGTCCGGCAGCCCGCTCAGGTCCTTCATTTTCAGCGACGGGAGCTTCGCCAAGCTGCGTGAGGTCTCGGCGAGCGTGAACCTGCCCAGCCAGTTCGTCAGCCCCATGGGCGCCTCCCGGGGCACGCTGACGCTCACCGCGCGCAACCTGATGACCTGGACCAACTACACCGGCCTCGATCCCGAGGCGTCGTTCGTCGAGTTCGGGTACACGCTCCTGGAGCAGGACAACACGCCCCAGCTCAATCAGTTGACCGTGACGCTGAACCTGTCGTTCTGAGACCGGAGGAAGAGAAATGAATATTCGATCGAGACACGACGGGACATCCCGGTGGGGGACAACGCACCGTTGGCTCGCGGGCGCGGCGCTGTTGCTGGCGCTTCCGCTCGCGGCCTGCGACACATTGCTGGAGATCGACGCACCCAGCCGGGTCAGGGCCGACGATCTGGCCAATCCCGACAACGCGCCGCTACTGGTCGCCAGCGCGGTCGCGGACTTCGAGTGCGCCTTCAGCGAATGGGTGGCGGCCGGGGGCCTGATGGGCAACGAACTGGTGGACGGCCAGCTCGCGGCGCGCATGTGGCCCTACGACCGCCGCAGCTTCGAGGAATCGGGCGGGGTCTACGCGAACTTCACCTGCGCGGACGCCGACCCCGGCGTCTACACGACGCTGTCGACCGCCCGCTGGGCGGCGGACAACGCGCTGGGTGTCTCGCAGGAGGTCGGCGACGCGGAACTCATTGCCACGTCCGCTGCCTACTCCGGGTACGCGCACCTGCTGCTGGGCGAGGCCATGTGCTCGGCCGCCGTGGACGGGGGGCCCGAGCTGACGCCGCAGCAGATGTTCGCCCTCGCGGAAGAGAAGTTCAGCATGGCCGCCAGCGAGGGACCGCCTGACATTGCGAACATGGCCATGGTGGGCCGGGCCCGCGCCCGCCTGAACCAGGGGAACATCTCGGGCGCCGCCTCCGATGCGGCCCAGGTGCCGGCGGGGTTCGTTCGCAACGCGCACTTCAGTTCCGCGTCCTTCCGCTCCTCGAACAGGATCTGGACGCTCAACAACCGCGACGAGAGGATGAGCGTGGAGCGCGTCTTCTGGAACCTCGACTACATGGGCACGCCCGATCCGCGCGTGACGGTCGTCGACCAGGGACGCACCGCCGCCTCGGACGACCTGACCCCGCTCTGGACGCAGCAGAAGTACCCCGCCCAGGACAGCCCGATGCCGATCGCCCGCTACGCGGAGGCGCAGCTGATCATGGCCGAGGCCGCCGGCGGCCAGACGGCAGTGGACATCATCAACCAGCTGCACGCCGGGGCCGGCTTGCCGATGTTCGAGGGCGGAAGCGACGCCGAGATCCGCGCGCAGCTGATTCAGGAGCGTAACCGCGAACTGTTCCTGGAGGGGCAGCACTTCTATACCAAGATCCGCCTTGGCCTGCCCTTTTCGCCTCCTCCGGGCGAGGTCTTCCAGGAGGGTTCGGGTCCGAAGGGCGGATTCTACGGCAGCACGACCTGCCTGCCGTTGCCGCTGCTGGAGAAGAACAACAACCCGAACATTCCGTAGGAGGGACTCCGGGCCGACAGCTACGGGCGGCGGCGGGGTTTCACAGCGGACCGCCGGTCCGCACCTTTCGGCATGTTCGCAAAAGCGGATGGTCCCCGATCGGAGGGCGGGGCGGGCTTGAGGCTCGCCAACCGCCTGCGAAGGCACCTCGAGGGTGACGTGCGTTTCGATGCGTTGACCCGCGCGCTCTACTCGACCGACGCATCGATCTACCAGATCGAGCCGCTGGGGGTGGTGCTCCCGCGCTCCCTCGACGACATCGGAGCGGCGATGTCCATCGCGCGCGAGGAGGGCGTACCGGTGCTTCCCCGGGGCGCGGGCACCTCCCAGTGCGGCCAGGCGATCGGCCGCGCCCTCGTGATCGACACCTCCCGCCACCTCGACCGGGTTCTCGCGCTCGACCGCGAGGCGCGCACGGTCCAGGTCGAACCCGGCATCGTCCTGGACCAGCTCAACCGTATGCTCGGCCCCACCGGGCTCTTCTTCCCGGTGGACGTGGCGACCGCCAGCCGGGCCACGCTCGGCGGCATGGCGGGCAACAACAGCGGCGGCGCGCGCTCGATACGCTACGGGATCATGGCCGACAACCTGATCCGGATCGAGGCCGCACTGGCCGACGGGCGAATCGTGGACTTCGGCCCGCCGGACCCTGGCCACGACAGCGCCGCCCCGGCCACCGCGCGCCGGCTCACCGACCGCATCCGCGCCATCGCCGCCCGCGAGATCGACGAGCTGGAAGCCCGGGTCCCGAAGGTCCTTCGCCACGTAGCCGGCTATAACCTGCACCGGCTGCAGCGTCCGAGCGGGTCGATGGCTGAACTGCTCGTGGGTTCCGAGGGCACGCTCGCATTCTTCCGCAAGCTGACGCTGAAGTTGTCGCGCAGGCCGGCGCACCGCGTCCTCGGCGTGTGCGGCTTTCCGTCGCTGCTCGATGCCCTGGACGCCGTCCAGCACATCGTCGAACTGGGTCCGCACGCGGTCGAACTGGTCGACGATACGCTGACCCGTCTGGCGCGACGGAACGCGACGTTCCGTTCCACCGTCGAGACGCTCATCCCGCCCCGCGCGCACAGCGTGCTGCTGGTCGAGTTCGCGGGCGATGAGGCCGATCCGCTCCCCGGCAAGCTCGGCCGCCTGGAAGAGGTGGTGCACGCCACCGGGCCGGGCCGCGAGGTCACCCGCGCCGTGGACCCCGCCGAGCAGGCGGCGATCTGGGGCGTGCGGAGGGCGGCGCTGAACATCGTGATGTCGATGAAGGGCGACCGGAAGCCGGTCTCGATCGTCGAAGACTGCGCGATACCGCTCCCCGCGCTGGCCGAATTCGGTGCCGCCGTCGAGGACATCTTCGCGCGCCACGGCACCGGCAGTACCTGGTACGCGCATGCCTCGGTCGGCCTGCTCCACGTGCGTCCGTCGCTGAACATGAAGGATGTCTCCGACATTGAGGCCTTCCGCTCGATTGCCGAGGAGGTGTTGCGGCTCGCCGTGCGCCTGCGGGGATCCCACTCGGGCGAGCACGGCGACGGCATCCTGCGCTCCGAATTCATCGAGCCGATGCTCGGGAGCCGTCTGGCACGGGCGTTTGGCGAAGTGAAGGACGCCTTCGATCCCGGCGGCATGATGAACCCGGGCAAGATCGTGGGCGCACCGCGCATGGATGACCGCGTACTGTTCCGCTACGGCCCCGGCTACCGGACCCCGAGCCTGCCGGTCGCAACGAACTGGTCGGCCGACGGCGGTTTCGCCCGTGCCGTCGAGGCGTGCAACAACAACGGAGCCTGCCGCAAGATGGACCCGGGCGTGATGTGCCCCTCGTACCGCGTTACCCGCGAGGAGGCGGACACCACCCGCGGCCGCGCCAACGTGCTTCGCCAGGCGCTGACGGGTCAGTTGGGGCCGGAGGGATTGGAGGGGGATGAGGTCGCCGATGTCCTCGAACTCTGTGTCGGCTGCAAGGCCTGCCAGCGCGAGTGCCCGGCGGGGGTCGACATGGCCAGGATGAAGGCCGAAGTCCTCCACCTGAGACATCGGCGACGCGGTATCCCCCTGCGAGAGCGCATCATCGCCTCCCTGCCCCGACTTGCGCCGGTCGGAAGCCGGTTCGCCCGGGTGCTCAACCTGCGGAACCGGAGCCGGGCGATGCGATGGCTCGGTGAACGAGCGCTCGGCATCGCGGCCGCGAACGCGCTGCCGGAGTGGCATGGAAGGCCGTTCCAGGACGGGGAGCTGGCGAGCGCCGGCCCGGTGGGCGCCGACGCCGGCTCCAGAATGTCGCCTATGGCAGTGGACAAATTGAAACCAGATTATGTCACGACCGACCCTCACAACCCGCATACGACCTCGGACGCATCACCTGTCGTCCTCTTTGTGGACACATTCTCCAGATATTTTGACCCCGACGTCGCCCGGGCCGCTCAGTCCGTGCTTCTCGGGCTGGGTCTTCAGCCGATCGCCTCGACCCCATCGCGGGCCCGTGGCCGACCTCTTTGCTGCGGCAGGACCTACATCAGCGCAGGCATGCTCGACCATGCGCGTGCGGAACTGCAACGCACCGTCGCGGCACTGGCACCCCTCGCGCGGCGGGGACTGCCCATCGTGGGACTCGAGCCCAGCTGCCTGCTGACGCTGCGGGACGAGGCCCTCCATCTGCTGCCGGCGAACGAGAACCATCACGCCCGCGTGGTGGCCGACCAGGGGTTCCTGATCGACGAATTCCTGGCGGAGCGCACCAGCGCCGTGTCAGCTTCTGAACCGCAGTCCACCGTTCATATTCACGGACACTGCCACCAGAAGGCGGCGGGCACCGCGTCGGCCACCGTTGAAGCTCTTGCCGCGTGCGCGGGGGTTCGGGGTACGCTGATCGAGTCCAGCTGCTGCGGAATGGCTGGGTCGTTCGGATACACCGCGAAACACCTGCGCACGTCGCGTGCAATGGGCGAGCTGGGCCTCTTCCCCGCCCTTCGGGCCGCAGCGCCGGAGGACGCGGTGATCGCCAACGGCTTCAGCTGCCGCGCTCAGATCCGCGCGGGAACCGGTCGGCGGGCGCGGCACCTTGTGGAGGTGCTTGCTGAACGTCTGAAGGCGGACTGACCGCGTCCCGGGATTTGCGGTCCGCGGCGGGGCGGGCGGGGCGCGGCGTCCATGGCGCGGCGGGCCGCCCATTGGAGCACCTGTCGCGCGACGGCGAGTTGACGGCCGAAGAGGTGCGGCACCAGCGGCGGGCGTTCTCGGGGTGCGGGTGAGCGCGGAGACGTCGCGGCGCATGGCGTGCGATGCGTCGCTGGTGCAAATGCTGCACCGGGACGGTCAGGTAGTCAGCGTGGGGCGGAAGACGCGGACGATCCCGCCGCACCTCAGGCGCGCGCTCGAGGAGCGGGACGGGGGCTGCGGTGGCCAGCATACCCCTTGTGGGTACAAACGGGCTGGCGAGGGTGGCTGTCGCCCCCCTTCGATCCATTTTCCGCGTCTGTCGCGAAAGACTAGGTTTCACCATCGCCCGCAGAGAAGCTCGAACCGGGTCGATGACTTCGAAAAGAACATATTGCCCTCGGTAAGGAGATGAGGTGTCATGAGATGTCGGACGGCCATCGTAGGCACGATTCTCACGGTGGCTCTTTCCTTGATCGCGTCCCCGCTTGCCGCGCAGCAAGTCGTCGAACTGCCCGCGGAGGACCGCCTCCTCGACAGGCTCGGCAACCTGTACGTGGTGGACAGCCAGGGCGCGCGGATCGTCGTCGTGAACCCGGAGGGAGGATTCGTCCGGAAGCTTGGAGGAGTCGGCACGGGTCCCCGCGGCGACGCCAGGGACGCAGGCCCTCCTCCAGGATTGGGTGGTCGGGAGGCAGTGGGTCTGGCCGCCGCACTGGCCGGAGTTTCCCTCCTCGCCGTGCCGTCGCTCCGCGTCAAGTCGGGCGCAGAGCGATCCGCGACTTTCCCTACGGGCGAGACCGACTCGGCGGCTCTCGCGACTCTCGCGCCTTGGGCGGATCAGGTGTGGCTGTCCTTGCTCGACCGCGACGGTGCCTACTACGGCCGTCTAGCAGAGGAGGGCACCTTCCAGCGGATCAACCCCAAAATGGACCACGAGTACGAGCTGGATGTCCGCTCGGCCCTCTTCGATCCCAGTGAAGACGCACGCTGGGCCGAGCTGCCCAACGGCATTCGGATTGCTGGGGCCTCGATCAGCCATCCGCACATCCTCAACGTCGTGGACTGGCGCCAGGAGATCCACGTCTCCGGCCCCGTGGACCTGATGGCACGCTTCCGCCGAGAGCGATCGCTCACGGCACGGCGCGACTACCCGTGGGTCGGCATGCGCTGGCGCGACGTGCTCGGGACGCCGTGGACCGTGCAGGTGGGGCTCGGCGTCCACTTCTTCAAGCCGTCCGCAGACGTGGAGGTCGCGCTGGCACGCTCCTGGAGAGACAGGGAAGAGCGGAGCTGGACGCTGGAGGTGCGCCTCGCAGCGCTCGACGCCTTCAACGAAGCGATCTTCCAGGGCCTGGGAGTGAGGGCGGACGAGGTGGACGCCCACTACGACTATGCGGGGGCTCCCCTCGCCGCTCGCACGACCCTGAGGGCCGCGGCGTCACGCTGGCGAGCGGAGCTGCACGCGGGATCGAGCCGAAGAAGCGAGGTACAGGTGACCTTTCCGGCAACCGGTCTGGCTCCGTTCACCCAGGTCGAACAGGTCGCGTTCCTGGGAGCACTCCTCCAGGTCACACCGCTCGAGCGCGTGACGTTAGCGCTGTACGGCACCTGGGCGAGGGCGGACACCGAGCGGCGGGCGCCCGCGAGCGGGCTCGACTTCACTCTGCGCGAGCAGACGGTGACCGTGGGCGCCCGCGCACGGACCCGCCTGAACCCGCCGTGGGCGGTCGAGACGGAGTTGGCGCGGGTGCGGCGACCCGAATGGCGCTCGCCGGGAGGGGGCGCTCTCCGCGAGCACCGTGATCGTGAGGTTTTCGCCCGGGCGGCCCTCGTCCGGTACACGGAGGCGGGATGGACGGGCCGCCTGGCCTACGCCCTTCTGGACCGCGATGCGGGCTCCCAGGCGCCTTGGCTCACCTCACAGAATCAGCGACTGATCACGGAAGCGGGACACCGGTTCCGGTCGGGTTTCGAGGTGACGGCCGGGCTCCGCTGGGACCTGGACCACTTCGTGCGGGAGCCGTTCGACGGCGGTCATCTGCGGCTGTCGGCCGCCTTGTGATGGGCCGCCTCCTTCCGCGCTAGCCGTAATTGATGCAACCCAATGCTGCTCCGACCACCGTGAGCATAGGGACTTCGCCGGATACGATGATATCCACGGGCGACACCCAGATCGGCACCGGCAACGTACCCGGCATACCGGCCGACGGCTCACACGAGTTGACCGTCAACTGGATACTGCCCACCAACGTGGTGCTCGGGCTCACCTATTGGGGAGCTCGCTCGCCCCGCCCCCTGCTCCGGCCGGCCCGCGTTTCCGCGGCAAATCCAGGGACACAGGCATGTCGGGATGGGACACCGAGGCCAGATTGACGGCCTCCACCACCCGGGCCATGATCAGGAGTCGTCCCCCCCGGCAAGGGCTGAACATATGACTGCATCTGTATGCAAGCACCGCGCGCTCTGGCGCTCCGGCCGCGGCACAACGCGCCAGGCGCCGCGCCGCCCGCGCCCGCTCGCGACACATCTCAGGCTCCTATTCGGCCTGACCGGCCTGAGTCTGGCCTGCGGCGGGGAATCCGAAGTCGCAACGCCGTCCGGCGGCGAGGGTTCGGGCGGCGGCAGATCAGGAAGCGAGAGTCCCATAGTGCTTCGCCCCGACAGGATCCTGGACGGGCGGGGTGGCTCGCTCACCGGCCGGGAAGTCGTCGTGCGCGGGGAGCTGATCACGGCCGTGGCCGAAGCGGGATCCACCGAGGGCGCCCGCGTATACGACCTTCCCGGGACCACGCTGCTCCCCGGGCTGATCGACACGCACGTTCACCTCGGCTGGCACTTCGATCGCGAGACCGACCGACTCCATTCCGCAGCCTCTACCGACGGCCCGCAGGAACGGGTCCTGTACGCGGCCGAAAACGGCTGGAACATGCTCAGGAGCGGGGTCACGACGGTTCAGAGCGTCGGCGGCCCCGAAGACATTCCCGTGCGCGACGCGATCGCGGGCGGCTCGCTGCCGGGACCCCGCGTGCTGACTTCGATCAGGCCGGTCACGGCGGGCACCGGCGATCCAAATGACATCCGGGCGCACGTGGACGAAGTCGCTACAGCCGGGGCCGACGTGATCAAGATCTTCGCCTCGGAGAGCATCCGGGTGGGCGGCGGGCCCACGCTGAGCCAGGAGCAGCTTGACGCCGCTTGCGGACGGGCCCGCGAACTGGGGCTTCGCGCTGTCGTGCACGCCCACGGCCCGGAGAGCGCACGCCGCGCCGCGCTGGCCGGATGCGCCCAGATCGAGCACGGCGCCCTCCTTGACCGCGCAACCCTGCAGCTCCTCGCGGAGCGCGGCCTGTACTACGACCCGCACATTCATCTCATCTTCGACAACTACTTCGCCAACGCGGAGCGCTATCTGGGGATCGGCAACTACACGGCCGAGGGCTTCGCGCAGATGGACGCGGCGGTCCCGGTCGCGCTGGAGACCTTCCGCGAAGCGTTGACCGTGGACGGCCTCGACATCGTCTTCGGCACGGATGCGGTCGCCGGAGCACACGGCCACAACTGGAAGGAGCTCGTGTACCGGGTCGAGGAGGGCGGGCAGGACCCGATGGCCGCGGTCGTGTCGGCGACGAGCCTGGCGGCCAGGTCGCTGGGTCTCGACGACACGCTGGGCGCGGTCGAGGCCGGCTTCGCCGCGGACCTGATCGCGGTCGCCGGCGATCCGACGGTGGACATCCGGTCGATCGAGCGGGTCGTCTTCGTCATGCGAGCGGGCCGGGTGTATCGCAACGACCCCGTGACGGGCGGCTCCCGCCGATGATCCTCCGTCTCGAGCACATCGGGATGGTTGTTCGGGATCTGCACGATGCATGCGCCCGCTTCGAGCACACCCTGGGCCTTCGGGCGCAGGACTTCCGCGACGATCAGGGCCAGGGCATGCAGCTCGACGCCCGCATCCTCCTCGGCAACGAGTGCTGGCTGCACCTGGTGCAGAACTGGAATCCCGGGTCAAGAGTCAACCGCTTCCTCCGCGAACGCGGCGAGGGGCTGGAGCATATCGCGCTCGAGACCGACGACATCGAGGCCGACGTCGCGCATCTGCGCGAGATCGGTGTCGGCGTGTGGGAAGATCGGATCCTGGACGCCAACGACGGTTACGAGGCGTTCGTGTTTCCCGACAAGCTGCCCGGGCTGACCGTCGAGCTGATCGAGTCGCACGAGCGCAGCTGGGTCTATCCGCCCGAGGCGGTGGGCAAGCCGGTTAGCACGTCGATGCAGGTTTCGCGGCTGCACCACATCGGCCTCTGCGTGAACGACCTGGACGATGCGCGCCGGCGTTTCGACCGGTATTTCGGGCTGGCCGCGCGGGACTTCGCCGCGGACGAGGGTCCGGCGATGCGCGAGGCTCATATCGACTTCGCCAACCGGTGCGCCCTGCGGTTGCTGGAGAGCAGGGATCCCGCGTCGCGGGCAGGCCGGTTCCCGCGGGAGCGGGGCGAGGGGCTGGAACACATCGCGATGGAAACGGGTAACCTGGAGAGTGACGTGGCCGGGTTGCGAGAGCGCGGCGTCCGCATCCTCGACCACACGATTCACGGGTTCGACGGGGGGATGGCGGCGTTCGTCCACCCGGACGAGTTGCCGGGGATGGCGGTGGGACTGGTGGAATTGACTTGACCAGCCTGCAGACCGTCGCCTGGGGAGCGCGGGTCGCTCTCGGCCTGTTGCTGTGCATTCCGGCGCCGACCCGCACCCAGGAAGCCGACGGCACGATTCCTTGCGTCGACGGGATGGCCGGTGGCCATGCCTGCGATCGCGTGGACCTCTTGGGGCGTATGTCACGCGAGGAGTTGGGCGCCGTCGACACCGTCAAGCTCAACGACGTGTGGGGTTGGAGGGATCCGCGGGATGGCCGGGAGTATGCGCTGGTCGGGCGAATGGATGGAGTCGCCTTCGTCGAGGTGACCGATCCGCGCGATCCCGGCTACCTGGGAAGCCTGGCCGCGACCGCGGGGAGCCGGATGACCATCTGGCGCGACATCAAGGTGTTCAGGGATCACGCATTCGTGGTGGCGGGCGGCACGGAGGGGCACGGGATGCAGGTGTTCGACCTGACCCGGCTCCGGGACGTGACCCAGCCACGCGACTTCGCGCCGAGCGCCGTGTACACCGGAGTCGAGTCCGCGATCAATGTGGCCATCAACGAGGAGACCGGGTTCGCGTACCTGACCGGTTCGACGGGCGAGGAGCCCTGCGGCGGCGGATTGCACATGGTGGACGTCCAGAATCCCGTCGACCCCGTCTTCGTAGGCTGCTTTGCCCACCCCAACACCGGTCGGCGGGGCACGGGAACCTCGCACGACACCCAGTGCGTGATCTACCACGGGCCCGACGAGGACTACGCCGGTCGCGAGATCTGCGTGAGTGCGAACGAAACGGCGGTGTCGGTCGCGGACGTGACGGACAAGGACAATCCCTTGGCGGTCGCCGACGCGGCGTATCCCGCCACGGCCTATGCGCATCAGGGCTGGCTCACGGAGGATCACCGCCATTTCTACATGGGCGATGAACTGGATGAAGTCCTGGGCCTCGTGGACGGCCAGCGCACTCTGGTCTGGGACGTGACCGACCTGGACGAACCCATCCTGGTCGCCGAGTACACGGCCCCCAACGACGATCCGGAACACAACCTGTATGTCCGCGGCGACCTGCTCTACCTGGCCACCAAACGGTCGGGCCTGCGTGTGCTGGACATCGGTGATCGCTTGAGGCCCGTCGAGGCGGGGTACTTCGACGCGGCTCCTGCAAGCGACGCGCCTCCGGACGATGCGGCGTCCACTGTTGCGGGTGCTTCCCGTTTCAACGGGGCCTGGAGCGTTTATCCCTTCCTTGAGAGCGGGAACGTGCTGGTGTCGACCCGGAGCGAAGGGTTGTTCGTGGTCCGTCCGCACGCGCGCCGGTGACGGCTGCCCGAGGCAGCGGGGATTTCGCCCGCGGCCGCGGACAGTAGATTCCTTCGTAGTCGGCTGTCGCCGCCATTCGCTCGCCTTCCGGAGGGTTCCAAATGCGTTTTCCGCGATTCGTTTCCGATCTGCTTGCCCGCGCACCCTTCCCGGCGGCTCTGCGCGCGTCGGGTGTTCTCGCGCTCGGCGGACTGTGCGCGAACGCGCCGACACCGGTTGCGGCCCAGGCCTTCGGCGGGGCCGTGCTGGTGGTCGACGGTCAAGTCCTGGTCGGCGAATCCGCGCACGAGCGCGAGCCGGGGACCGTGCGTGGCTACGCCTTCGACGGCGAGTGGACCCAGGTCTGGTCGCTGCGCGCGCCGGAGCCCGCGGTGCGCGACGGCTTCGGCAGGGCTCTTGCCCGGTCCGGCGACCATTTGCTGGTCGGGGCGGATGGTGGAGATGAAGGGCGGATCTACGTGTACAGCCTTGCGGAGGTCCTGACCGGGGATGGGGAGCCGATCCAGACGCTTGCCGGAACGGGTCTGGACAGCTTCGGCGCGTCGCTGATGGCTTCTGGACGCGAGATGATCTCCGTCGCGACGCGTGAAGGAGGTGGGCGCGTGTTTGCGACGTTTCGTCTGGCCGAGGACGGGATGTGGTCGCCAGGGGGCACAGTCGAATTGCCCGATGGCGTTGGAGACCGGTTCGACCTGGGCGACAACCTGCTTGCGAGCGCGAGCGCGACGGGCAGAGCGGCCCATGTGTTCGAGCGTGACGCATCCGGGTCCTGGGGGCCGCCGACGGAGCTTGCCCCTCCTGACCCCGCCACCGCGGGATTCGTTGTGTTCGGCATATCGGTAGCCGTGGCCGGCGAGGAGGTCCTTGTCGGCCAGCTGACATTGGGAGACTCGCAGCAACCGGTCGTACACCGTTTTGCCAAAGCCGACGGCGCCTGGACGGCGATCGGCAAACTGTCGCCCGAGAACGAGGCCGGGCCGGGCTACGGGCAGTCGCTTGCCTCCGATGGAACCGCCTTGTTGGTAGGCGGTGCGTCACGCCTGTTCGCGTATGCCCGACGGGGCGACGATTGGACCCTGACCGGCGTCTCCGAGGTGTACGATGCCGGTGATGGCACGACCGTGATCGGCAGCCTGGAGTTGGTGTTCGGAGACAACATCGCCGCCTTCGGCAATCCCGCCGCCGACTTCGGGCTGGGTGCCGCGACCGTGTTCGTCGACAACTCCGGCGAGTGGACGCGCAGCGCGGTTCTCCAGGTCGACTACGCGCCCCTCCCCGCCATCAACGGTGGCGAAGTCGCCTGCGCCGACGGCGACGCCGCAGGCTATGACTGCGATCACGTGGACCTGCTCTCGTTCGTCCCGTGGGCAGAGCTGGGCGCGGGAAGGGGCGCGCGCCTGAACGACGTATGGGGCTGGACGGATCCGCTCGACGGGCGCGAGTACGCGCTGGTCGGACGCATGGACGGGACCGCGTTCGTCGATGTTACCGACCCCTACAACCCGCGCTACCTGGGCAACCTGGCCAAGACCGAGGGCAGCCGGGCCAACAGCTGGCGCGACATGAAGGTCTTCAAGGATCATGCCTTCGTCGTTGCGGACGGAGCCGGCCAGCACGGGATGCAGATCTTCGACCTCACCGAACTTCGGGACGTCACCGAGCCGCGCGAGTTCGAGGCGACCGCGATGTATGCCGGCATCGCGTCCTCCCACAACATCGCGATCAACGAGGAGACGGGCTTCGCCTATCTGGTGGGTTCGTCCGACGGCGGCGAGACCTGCGGGGGCGGGTCCCACATGGTCGACATCAACGATCCGGTCAATCCGGTCTTCGCCGGCTGCTTCGCCCACCCCAACACCGGGCGGCGCAACACCGGCAACTCGCACGACACCCAGTGCGTCATCTACCACGGACCCGATGAGGACTACGCCGGCCGCGAGATCTGCGTGAACTCCAACGAGACCGCGCTGTCCATAGCCGACGTGACCGACAAGGACAACCCGGTCGCCGTGGCCGCCGCCGACTACCCCAACGTGGCCTACGCGCATCAGGGCTGGCTCACGGAGGATCACCGCTATTTCTACTCGAACGACGAACTGGACGAGGTGGGGGGCCTGGTCGACGCCACGCGGACGCTGATCTGGGACCTCGCGGACCTCGACGACCCGCTTCTGCTCAGCGAGTACATGAACCCCACGCGGGCCACGGATCACAACATGTACGTGAAGGGCGACCGGCTCTACATGTCGAACAACCGCGCGGGACTGAGAGTGCTGGACATCAGCGATCCCGAGAACCCGACTGAACTCGGCTACTTCGACACCACGCCCTGGAGCGCGGACGAGGCCGGCTTCGACGGCACCTGGAGCGTCTACCCGTACTTCGAGAGCGGAAGCGTGCTGCTGTCGAGCCGCCGCGAGGGGCTGTTCATCGTGAGGCCGCGCGCCCGGCGCCTGATCCCCTGACCTACCACCTCGACGACGGGGTCGCGGTCGAGCGCTTCACCGAACCGTCGCTCAGGGCGTTCGCCGAAACGGTGCTGCGGGCGCTGGGCGCGACGGAGGAGGAGGCGCGCATCAACGCCGACGGCGTGATCACCGCGTCATTGTGGTGGCATCCCGGACAGGGACAGGGGCTCGAGAAGCTGTTTCGCTACGCTCGGCGGATGCGAAACGGCGGGATCCGGCCGAATGCCGAGATGTCATGGGTGCGGGAGTCGGCCGCGACGGCCCTGCTCGACGCCGGCAAGGGACTGGGGTACGTGGCGGCGCGCCGTGCGATGGACCGCGCGATCGAGATCGCGCGCCAAAGCGGCATTGCGATGGTGGCGGTGCGGCACAGCAACCACTTCGGGATCGCGGGCTATCACGCCAAGCGCGCGGCCGACGCGGGCCTGATCGGGATCGCCATGACCAACGCGGGCGCGGAAATGGCTCCGTGGGGCGCCACGCGGCCGGTGCTGGGCACCAACCCCTGGGGAATCGCGGTACCACGCGGGGGGCGCGATCCCATCGTTCTCGACATGGCGCTGACCCAGTCCGGTAAGGGTATGATGCGGTGGCTGGAACGCGCCGGGCTGGCGATGCCCGATCACTGGGCGCTCACCCCCGACGGCGCCCGCACCACCGACCCCACCGCGGCGATGGACGGTCCCATGCTCCCGATCGGCGACTACAAGGGCTACGGGCTCAGCCTCGTCACCGACATCCTCACCGGTGTCTTGACGGGCTCGCTCTTCGGGAGGCAGGTATTCCAGGATGATCTCGACTACGACGTCGCCCACACGATGATCGCGATCGACACGGACGCGTTCATGCCGAAGCCGCAATTCGATGAGCGGCTGGAGGCGCTGGTCGCGGAGGTGCTGGCAGCGCCGCCGATCGACCCTGACCGCCCCGTGCAGCTTCCCGGTGCAGCCGAGCAGCGGCGTGCGCGGGAACGGTCGCGGCGCGGGATCCCGGTCGACCGCAAGACGGTGGCGGGGCTGCGCGAACTCGCCGCCGAGTTGGGGGTGCCGTGGTCGTTCCGTGCGGTACAAGCCACCGTGTCACCACGCGGGGATGTGCCGGGCGGTCACCGCGACGAATCGCAACCGATGGAGGAATGATGCCGGACGTGTTCTCGGTTGGGACGGCCAGGGCGGCCAGCGGTACGCACGCCAGAGGCGCGATCCCGGTGGGTCTCGACCCCTCCGGGCGGATGCGCGAGATCCCGGTCCTGATCTGCCGGGGTGAGGCGGACGGTCCTGTCCTCTGGATCAATGGAGCGACGCATGGAGATGAGCCCGAGGGCGCGCTGTCCATTTTCAAGCTCTTCGAGGACCTGCGGCCGGACGAGCTGCGCGGGACGGTGGTCGGCGTTCCGGCCATGAACGTCCCCGCGTTCGAGGCCGGGAAGCGCGGCGATCCGCTGGACACGTTTTCGCACGACATGAACCGGATTTATCCCGGCAGCGCCGACGGCTACCCTACCGAGCGGGCGGCGTGGGCGCACTGGGAGGCGATGCGCGACGCCTGCGACCTGCAGATCGCGATCCACTCCGGCGGCGAGCACTCGTACCTGGCCCACATGATCTTCGCGGCCGACAATCCGCCCAGCCTGGAGCTCGCGGCGGCGATGGGTCCGCAGTGGGACCTGGTGTTTCGGAGCGGTGTCGGCGGCGCCAACCCGTCGTCGAAGATCGCCGAGCGCGGCAAGGCGGGGATCACCGTCGAACTCGGCGGCAACTGTCGCACGCTGACCGCGGATTTTCATGCGGTGGCTGAGGATTTGGCGGGAAGCTACGCGAACGTAATGCGGCACTATGGCATGCTCGACGGCCACGCGCGCTACGCGGGGCGCCTGCGGATGGGCCACCAACGGGCGCTGCTGGCGCCTGCCTCCGGAATGTGGGTCGGAAGCGCGGACGTGCCCTTCGAAACGGAGATTCCCGCCGGGACGCCGCTGGGGCGCGTTTACGATCTCTACGGCGACGTTCAGGCCGAGGTCGTCGCACCCGCCGACGGGGTCGTGTTCGGGCTGCGCTCCCGTCCGTCCGTGCTGGCGGGCGAGTGGTGCTGCTTCTTCGGGATTATCGAGGAGGTGCGGGAGAACCGGCCTGCTACGGCAGCGTCGCCGGGCTGATCGCGCTGCGGGCCGCCCGCCTGCCCCTGCCCCGCTCGGCCACCGCCTCGCCCCCGTCCACGATCACTTCGCCGCGTGACAGGGTCCAGGTGGGGAAGCCGCTGACTCGCATCCCCTGAAACGGACTGTAGTCCACGGCCGAGTGGAGCGCCGCCGCGTCGATCACGACCTCGGCATCCGGATCGACCACGATCAGGTCGCCGTCCGCGCCCACGTCGAGCGTGCCCTTGCGCGGATGGAGGCCGAAGATGCGCGCCGGGTTTGTGGCGGCAAGCTCCACGAACCGCTGCGGCGAGATCCGACCGGTCTTGACGCCGTAGGTGAACAGCAGGGGCAGCCGGGTCTCGATGCCCGGCAGGCCGTTCGGAATGCGGGTGAAGTTGCCGCGCCCCGTCGTCTTCTGGTCGTGGTACCGGAAGGGCGCGTGATCCGAGGATACCTGCTGAATCGAACCGGCTTCGAGCGCGGTCCACAGCGCATCGCGATGGTCGACGGTTCGCATCGGGGGGCTGCAGACGAACTTCGCCACCTCGAACCCGCCCTCGGCGTCGTAGACCGAGTCATCGAGGACGAGGTACTGCGGACAGGTCTCGGCAACCACCGGGGCCCCCGCGGCCCGGGCCTCGGCGACGTGCCGCGCCGCGCCCGCCGACGTCACGTGCGCAATACACAGGGGCGCGTCGACGAGTCGGGCCAGCATGATGGCCCGCTGCGTCGCCTCGGCCTCTACCTCCGGCGGCCGGCTGGGGGCATGGAACGCGGGGCCGGTCTTGCCGGCCGCAAGGTGACGCTCGATCAGCCAGGTGACGGCGCAATCGTTCTCGCAGTGGGCATACACAAGCCCCCCGTTGGCGCCGCCGACCTCCAGCAGCCGCAACAGCCCGGCATCGTCGACGATCTTGTCTCCGTAGGTCATGTAAACCTTGAAGGATGGAAACCCATCTTCAATCAGAACAGGTATTTCATCCATCACTTCCTCACGTACGTCCGTAACGATGGTGTGGAAGCTGTAGTCGATGATGGCGTCGGGTTCGATCTCGGCGAGACGGCGGTCGCGGGCGTGCAGCATCGACTCGCCGCGGCGCTGGAGGGAGAAGTCGACTATTGCGGTGACGCCCCCGCACGCGGCCGCGACCGTGCCCGTGTGAAAGTCGTCGGCGGTGGTGATTCCGAGCCGGTCGATGGGATGGGCGAGGTGCGTGTGCGTGTCGATCCCGCCGGGCATCACCCAGTGGCCGCGCGCGTCGAGGATGCGGGCACCGCGACGCTCGAACGTCTGGTGGTCGAACCCGCCGCCGGACGGCGAATCCGGCACGATCGCCGCGATGCGCCCCTCCTCGATGAGCACGTCGGCGCGCTCCATGCGGTCGGCGGTGACGATCGTGCCGCCCTTGATGAGGATATCGGTCATGGCTCCAGCTTGTTGGTGAAGTCTTCGATTCGTTCCATCGCCTCGTGGATCCGTGCCTCCGGGGCGAGCAGCGAGACGCGCACCCAGCCGCGCCACCGCTCCCCGAAGGAGTTCCCCGGGAACATGAGCACGCCCGCTTCGTCGAGCAGCCGGTAGCAGAATGTCTCGGCGTCCATGCCCCAGCGGGAAACATCGGCCCACATGAACAGCCCTCCCCCGTGCGGGCCGTGTGGAATGCCCGCCCGCGCGAATCCGGCCATCAGGGCGCGGCGCCTGGCCCGGTAGCGCGACTGGAAGGCCGGGCGCGGATCGGGGTCCGCGTCGAGCGCGGCGAGCGCAGCGTACTGCGAGAACGACGGGCAGGGGCCCGAGGTCGTGCTCTTGATCGCCTCGACGGCATCGATGAACGCGGCCGGCCCGATCAGGTAGCCCACCCGGAAGCCCGTCATCGCGTAGGCTTTGGAGAAGCCCGAGAGCACCACGCCCCGGTTGCGGGCGCCCTCGGCGGACAGGAAGGAGAGGAAGGGTTCGTCGCCGAACACGACATCCTCGTAGATCTCGTCGGAGAGAACGACAAGGCCGAGCTCGGCGGCGGCCCGCGCGATCGCGTGCACGCCGGCGGGCGCGACGCAGGAGCCGGTGGGGTTGGAGGGATTGACGAAGACGAGAATCCTTGCACCCCGGGCCCTCTGTCGCAGATCGTCGCCGTCCAGGTGGAACGGCAGATCTCCGCCCGTGGGAACGGGCACGATCTCGCCGCCCGCGACCCCGATCGCCTGGTCGTACGAGCTGTAGCGCGGGTCCTGGCAGGCAACCCGGTCACCCGGGTCGACCAGGGCCAGCATGGCCAGGAACAGCCCCTCCTGGGCACCGTTCGTGATGGCGATCTCGGTGGCGGGGTCCACCGCCACTCCGCGCTCGCGGGCGTAGCGCGCGGCGATGCCCTCGCGTAGCGACCGCAGGCCTCGCACCGGACCCGGACCGTCGCGGGGTGCTCCGGCCGCGAAGCGGGCGAGGCCGCCCTCGATGATGGCGGCGGGTGTGTCGAGATCGGGGTCGCCGCGTCCCAGCGAGATGACGTCGGAGCGGGCACGCGCCAGGGCCATCATCCGGTAGCGGAGCGAGGTGGCCCGTTCTCCCTTGCGACGGGCGGCGCGGCCGGCGTCGGGTTTCACGGCCTCGCTCCCAGAACCCACAGCGCCGCCCTCTGGGACGGGGCCGGCGAGCAGATGGACGAGGCCTGCTTCCACCTGGTGATACCGGACAGGGTCTCGGGTGCCGCGGCGACGAAGCCGAGACGGAACGGGCGCATCGCGCCGAGTCCGTCGAGCGAGCCGATGACGATGCCCGATTCATGGCCGGCGGACGCGGACGCGGGCAGGCCGTGCGGATCATCGGCGCGGAACAGACGATCTCCGACGACATCGACCCAGGGCGCCGGAGCCGGGCCCGCGACTGGCGGTTCACTCCTGCCGATTCCCGCCCACGCGAGCAGGGCGTCGTGACGGTTCAAGCGCCCGCCGAGGACCCGAACCTCTACGCCGGAGCCCTGGGCCAACAGCGTCACGAAGAGCGACTCCCCTTCACCGGCCGTGATCAGGACGCCGTCGGGACCGCGCTCGGGGTACCCGATGCTCGGAAGAGCCAGCCCGACGAGGCGCCGCAGCTCCAGCATGCCCGGGCGGTCCGGATAGTGCGTCTCGCCCGCGAGCAGGTGGTGGCGCAGGCTGTCGAGCAGGCCCGGCGTCGGGACGGGCGCCGCACTGTCGACCGCACCGAGGCCGCGACACGCGTCCAGCGCCGTGCGAGCGCGCCAGGACAACCCCGACTCCACCGCCCCCTTCACGGCCCGCTCTCCGGCCCGTACTCGGCGACCTCACCCGCGCGGCGAACGACGCCCTCCGGCCCCCACCTCTCCAGGGCCTGCGTGAGGACATGCGCGTCGAAGCGGCGCCCGGTCACCTCACCACGCAACCCGGCCAGAAACACGAAGGCGGGCGCCAGCTGCGCGGGATCCTCCCAGCGCGCCCGGGTCGCAGCGTCTTGCCGCTCCGCGTAGCGGCGCGTGAGCGAAGTCGGCTTGAGGTGGATCCCCGGCGTGACCGCGTTCACGCTCACCTGGGTCCCGGCCAATTCAAGAGCGAGACAGCGCGTGAACGCTTCAATCCCGAACTTCGACGCGCAGTACGCCGTCTGCGCCGCGAATCCCTCGACCCCTGCCCGGGACGACACGTTCACCACCGAGCCGCCGTTCTCCTGCAGCATCGGGAGCAGGTCGCGCGTCAGGAAGACCGGCGCTTCCAGATTCACGCGCATCGTGCGGTCCCAGTGCGCCCGGTCAAGCGCCTCGATCGGCCGCCGCTCGAGCACGCCGGCGTTGTTGACAATGACACGCAGGTTGTCGGCTTCGCGAGCGACTCGCCGCACCAGGCGGTCGCGTCCATTCCGGCGCGACAGGTCGGCCACGCAGACCCCCGCCCGCCCGCCCGCCGCACGGATCCGCGCGGCGGTCCACTCGAGTTCTTCCGCCACCTCCGCCGCCAGCAATACTCGCGCACCCGCCGCCGCAAGTGCGGCCGCGACGCCGCTCCCCAGTCCGCGCCCGGCGCCCGTGACGAGCACGTCAACGCCCTTGACGCTTTCAACGCGGTTAGGTTGGACCGGATGCATCGCCTCGCTGCCAGCCTCAGCCCAGCAATGCGCTCACGAATCGGGCGCACGCGAAGCCCAGGTAGTTCCCCAGTGCATACCCGAAGATCCCGACGATCACCGCAGGCGCCACCAGCCTGTGCCACTTCATCGCCATGCCGATCGCAAGCGCCGATCCCGGCCCGCCGATCGCCGCCTGGCTTGCGATGGAGACCGTGGGAAGGTCGATGCGGAACAGCCACCCCAGCCCGTACGCGAGGGCGACGTGGATGCCGATGATCGCAATCATGAAGCTGAAGATGGGCACGCCGGCGTCGACCACCGTCGCAAGATCGGAGGCCGCCCCCAGCGCGATGAAGAAGATGTGCAGCGCGAAGTAGGAGAGCACTTCGGCGCCCCGCAGCCGCCTGACCCACGGCAGTTGAGCCACGATGAGCGCGATGGTGGTAAGCCACAGCACTTCCGGCACTTCGCTCAGGAACTTGACCAGTGCGTACAGCGGCGCAGTATCCGGCATGGTGGCGAGTGGCTGGCCAAAGGCATTGCTGACGAGGCGCGCCACCCACAGGGCCGCGAGAGGGAGCGCACCCAGAACGGCGAAGTCGGTGATGCTGATGTCCGTATCGGTCCAGCGGCGACGCAAGGCCTCTTCGTCGGGCACCTGTTCGTCGTCTCCGCCGGGGCCCCCGGACGGAACAGAAGCCCGGCCCGGACCACAGCGGCGCAGGAACATTGCGGCCAGCACCCCCGCCAGCCACACCTGCAGCAGGAGATAGGGCACCGTGGACAGGTTGTCGGCCAGGGCCGCTGCGGCGAAGGTGCTCGGCTCGACCTCAAGCCCCTGGCCCACGGCTGCGAAGTTCATACCGCCGCCCGCGAAGGCCGCCGAGAACGCCCCGGCCAGTTTCCATGTCTCGGGACCGACCCATCCCGCCATGGTCGCGCCCGCCACCGCACCCCCGACAAGGCTGCCCCCGCAGGCCACGAGATAGGCGACCAGCAGCGGCCGCCCCGCATGGGCAAGCTCCTTCATGTGCGTCCCCATGATCACGAGCACGATCGCGTAGGGGATCGCGAACGTGAACACGCCCTCGTGCACCGGCCCCGTGTGCTCGATCACGCCCACGTTTGCCAACGTGATTCCGAGCAGCGTGCACACCACCGCGGAGCTGATCTTCCTGATCGGCTCGTAGCGCTCCTCGAGCCAGCGCGCAAACGCCACCACGGCCAGCATGAACGCCAGGACCAGTACGGGTTCTCGTATCATGACGTTCTCGTGGCAGCGGCCAGGTTCGTGACGATGTCCCGCGCCATTCCGGCCTGTCCCCCGCCGGTGCCGCCGCCCACGTGTGGCGAGAGAAGCACGTTGGGGGCGTCGAGCAGCGGGTTGCCCTCCGGCAGCGGCTCGTCGACGAACACGTCCAGTCCGGCGCCCGCAATCCGCCCGTCCCCGAGCGCGTCGACCAGCGCGGCCTCGTCGACCAGGCCGCCGCGGGCGGTGTTGATCAGGATCGCGTCGGTCCTCATGAGGCGTAGCGCGTCAGCGTCGATCATCTCCTCGGTGTGTTCCGTGTGCGGAGCATGAAGGCTGACCACATCGCTTTTCGCGAGCAGCTCCTCGAAGGGGAGGTAGCGCACGCCCGCCATGGCCTCGTATTCGCGCGGCAGCCGCGAGCGCTTGCAGTAGACCACGTTCATGTCGAACGCCTGGGCGCGGCGGGCGACTTCGAGGCCGATACCGCCCAATCCCACGAGGCCGAGGACCCTGCCGTGAAGCTGGTGGACGTCCGGATAGCCCAGCCAGTTGAAGGCGATCTTCCGTTCGGTCGTCCGGACCGGCTCGACGCCCAGGGACCTGTAGGCGGCATCGCGCGTCCCGAGATGGCCCGGGACGAGCTTCCGATAGAGGCCCAGCATGAGCGCGATGGTCTGTTCGGCGACCGCGATCGCACCGCGGTGCGGCAGGACCGACACGGGAACGTCCGCGGCCGCCGCGGCTTCCATGTCCACCGCCCAGGGCGCCCGCCCCTGCACCTGAATCAGCCGGAGCCGGGGCACGGCCTTGATGAGCTCGCCCCCGATCCGGCGCGTGGCGGTCAACAGCGCATCCGCGCCCGCGGCCGCGTGCACGAGCTCCGCGCCATCCAGCTCGTCTCCCCAGACGAATTGGATGCCGGCTTCGTCCGCCGTGCGTTGAAAGAGGGCGCGGATCCAGTCCGCCAGAGGCTCGATGTGGAGGGCTCGCAATGGGGTAACGACGGGTTGAAGTGGACTGAAACGGCGACGGAAGTTATAACCCATGACAATGGACCGCCGACAGTTCACCGCATCCGCCGCCACCGGCGCAGGCGCCATGGCCCTGCTGTGGCAGCAAGCCTGCACAGAGGTTGCGGACACCGGCGAGGTCTCCGCCGAAACCGCTCGCACGCTCCTCGATCATCAGGGGCCGCGCGGCATCTACGAAACCGCCGAGGAGCTGGACCGCCTCAGGGCCGCGCTCGCCAACATGATCAACGTGCAGCGCCAGTTGCGCGAGTTTCCCCTGGACCCGGACGAGCCACCCCTCACCGTGTTCTGGAGGGGCTGACAGGTGCAGGAAGACATCCTCTTCCTCACGGTGAGGGAACTCGCCGACCTCCTGGAGAGCGGCGCGGTCACCTCCGTCGACCTCACGCAGGCCTACCTTGACCGTGCGGACGCGCTCGACGTCCCCCCGTTCGACCTGCCCAGCGAGCCGCGCACGGATCACGACGGCAAGCTCGCCACCATGGTCACGATCGCGCGCGACCACGCGCTCGATGCCGCCGAGCGCGCCGACGCCGAACTCGCCGCGGGGCGCCGCCGCGGCATCCTGCACGGGATTCCCTACGGCGTGAAGGACCTGCTCGACACGCGCGGCATCCGCACCACGTGGGGATCGGGGATCTTCCGGGACCGCGTCCCGGACCGGAACGCCGCCGTGATCGACCGGCTGGAAGACGCCGGCGCGGTCATGATGGCCAAGATGTCTCTGGGCGAGTTCGCCGGCGGCAACACCAGTTCCGCGCTCAATCCGTGGAAGCTCGACCGCACCAGCTTCGGGTCGTCGAGCGGCACGGTGTCGGCGGCGGTGGCGGGGCTGATCGGCTTCGGCATCGGCACCGAGACGGGCGGCTCGATCGTCTTCCCGGCCTCCGCCGTCGGCGCGTCCGGTCTGCGCCCCACGTTCGGCCGCGTGAGCCGCTTCGGCTGCATGGCGCTGTCGTGGAGCCTGGACAAGATCGGCCCCGTCGGCCGCTCGGCCGAGGACTGCGGGCACGTCCTGCAGGAGATCGCGGCGCACGATCCGCGCGACAACGCCACCGTCGACCGCCCCTTCGCCTTCCGCCCGGACCCGGGCCCGATGCGCGGCCGCCGCCTGGGCGTCCACCGGGCCGAGTTCGAGCTGTCGGGTTCCGAAGACACCCGCCGCGTCTTCCAGGAGGCGCTCGACGTCTTCGCGCAGATGGGGGTCGAGGTCGAGGACATCGAACTGCCGTTGCGGCCCACGGGCGCCCTCTTCACGACCATCGTCACGGTCGAGAGCGGCACCAACTTCAAGTCGCTCTTCGACGACGGCCGCGCCGCCGGGATGTTCTCGTTCAACGAGGACCGGCGCGCCGGCTGGATGGCCGGCCGCATGATGCCCGCCGCCGACTACCTGACCGCCCAGCGGATCCGCAACCAGCTGGTGCGGGAAGCCGACGAGATCCTGTCGCGCTACGACGCGGTGATCGCCCCCACGTGGCCCAACGGCGCCGCGATGCGGGAGGTGCGCGACGGCTGGCCGATTCCTGCGCGCAACGAGTGGGAGCCGCCCGGGGAGGTCAGCGCGCGCACCCCCCGGCTCAACTACATCGCCAACCTGGTCGGGCACCCCGGCCTGGCGATTCCGTGCGGCTTCGACGAGGACGGCCTGCCGCTGTCGCTGCAGATCGTGGGCTCGCCTATGGACGACCAGAGCGTGCTGGATCTGGGAATGGCGTACCAGCGGGAGACGGACTGGCACCGGAGGCGGCCGGCATATCCCTGGCGGGAGTAGGGTTGAGCGGCACCGCCGCCAGGAGTTCCCGAGTGTACTCATGCCGAGGGTCCCGGAAGAGCGTCTCCACCGGCGCCGTCTCCACGATCCTGCCCCGGTACATCACCGCCACCCGGTCGCAGAGGCGACGGACCATTCCCAGGTCATGGGAGATGAACAGGTACGTCAGCCCGAACCGTGCCTGGATGTCAGCGAGGAGGTTGACGATCTGGGCCTGGATGGAGATGTCGAGTGACGAGACGGGCTCATCGCAGACGATCAGGTCGGGTTTCACGGCCACGGCGCGCGCGATGCCGATGCGCTGCCGCTGACCCCCCGAGAACTCGTGCGGCATGCGGGCCGCGACGTCCGGATCCAGGCCGACGGTGGCCAGGAGTTCGGCCACCCGCGCACGTCGCTCGGCGCGGCCCAGCGTCGTGTGCTGCAGCAGCGGCTCCGCAATCGAGCGGCCCACGCTCATGCGCGGATTGAGCGACGAATACGAGTCCTGGAAGATCATTTGCATGCGCGGACGCAGCGCGCGCAGCTCCGCAGCCGTTGCCCGGCCCAGGTCGACGCCGCCGAAGACGACGCGCCCGGCCGTCGGAGGTGTGAGGCGCAGCACGGTACGGGCCACGGTGGTCTTGCCGGAGCCGCTTTCGCCCACCAGCCCCAGCGTCTCGCCGCGTTTCAGCTGAAACGCGACCCCGTCGACCGCCGGGACCGATCCCGTGCGCCGCTGCAGCACCCCGCGCCGCACCGGGAAGTGCTTCTTCAGGTCGGTGACTTCGAGAAGGGGACGCTCCCGCGCCGCCGCGCCGCCAGCGCCGAGGGCGGGCAGGGTCGCCAGCAGACTGCGCGTGTACGGATGCGCCGGCGCTTCGAACAGCCGCGCGGCGGGCGCGGTCTCGACGATCGATCCGGCCTTCATCACCGCGACCCGGTCGGCGATGTTCGCCACCACGCTCAGGTCGTGACTGATCCAGATCATCGCCAGGTCGCGCGCCGCGCGCAGTTCGGCGACGAGGTCCAGGATCTGCGCCTGGATGGTCACGTCGAGCGCAGTCGTGGGCTCGTCGGCGATGAGGAGGTCGGGGTCGCAGGAGAGCGCCATCGCGATCGCCACCCGCTGGCACATCCCGCCCGAAAACTGGTGGGGATAATCGTCGATTCGTTCATGCGGACGCGCAATGCCGACCGAATGAGCCATTTCGATGGCGCGCTCCCGGGCCTCGCGGCGCCCCAGGCCACGATGCAGCTCCAGGCTCTCGGCGATCTGGCGGCCGATGGTGAGCACCGGATTGAGCGAGGTGCGCGGATCCTGGAACACCATCGCGATCTCGCCGCCGCGCACGCGCCGCATTCCCTCGTCGTCGAGCGACAGCAGGTCGCGGCCGCGGAAGCTCACCTCGTCGGCCTCCACCCTGGTTCGATGCGCCGGCAGCAGCCGCATCACGGAGAGCATCGCGGCCGTCTTGCCGCAGCCGCTCTCGCCGACCAGCGCGAGCGTCTCGCCGCGCCGCACCGAGAAGCTCACGCCGTTGACCGCGTGGACGACGCCCTGGTCGCCGAGGAAGCGCGTGTGGAGGCCGCGCACGCGGAGCAGGTCGCGGGACGGGCCGGCCGGCGGGGCGACCGTCATCGGGCCGGTGCCCGCGGCGGCGCGAAGCGGTCCCGCAGCTCGGCGATCGCCACCCATCGCCCGCTCTCCAGCGACTCCATGCAGCCATGCACCAGGAGGAGGGTCTCCAGGTGATCGCCGGCTGTAGTCACAGGATCGGACTCCCCGTGAATGGCCCCCAGGAACTCGGCGAGAAGCGCCCGTGTGTCGTCCACGAACGGCACACAGGGCTCGAGCGGCTCGGCGACCGGCGTCTCGGCGTCGGCATCGCTCTTGAAGTTGGGCCCGCGCAGCCCCAGCCCGCGATCGAAGTCCACGCGCACGAGATCCTCGAACTGCTCGCGCTGAATGAGTGCGCCGCGCTCGAAATCGCTGCGCCAGCGGAAGTCCATCCGGTTCCACGCCGCCGTCCAGGTGCCCAGATAGTTCGCGCGCACCCCGTTCTCGAAGCGGAAAAGGACCGACACGCAGCAGTCGCCCTCGTAGGTGCTCCACGATGGCCGCCACGTGTCGCACACCAGCGAATCGACCTCCGCGCCGTAGCAATGCCGCAGCAGGTCGAAGTGGTGGATGCTCTGCTCCAGCAGCATGGGGTGCGCCATCGACATGACGTAGTCGTTCAGGTCGTCCCTGTTGCCGTCGCGCTGTCTGTTGTAGGTGAAGTGCGCATGACTCAACGCGCCCAGCTCCCCGGTGCGCACGGTGCGCCGGATCCGCTGCGACGAGGGGAGGTAGCGGAAGTTCATCCCGACGAGGAGGTGGCGCCCGGCCGCGTCCGCCCGCGCGATCAGGTCGGCGACTTCGCCGAGGTCCTCCGAGAGCGGCTTCTCGCACAGCACGTGGAGGCCGTGGGCCAGGGCGCGGCTGACGAGGCCGTGATGGGTGGCGGGCGGGGTCGCGATGACGACGGCGTCCGCCCGGGCTTCGGAGCCGACCAGCCCTGCGGCGAAATCGGGCGCGACGAGGGCCCCCGGGGCGTGATCGTCGCGGGCGCGCCGGGCCCGTGCTTCGTCGTGGTCCATGATCCCGGCCAGCGTCGCGTCGGGGGCTTCGGCGATGACGCGCGCCCACATGGTCCCGCGTACGCCGGCGCCGACGAGGAGGATGCGGATGGGGTCCCGGCTCACGACGGCGCAGCCGTTCGCGCCCCGCGCACCCGTGCGACAAAGCGCGCCATCCGCGTCAGCGCCTCCTCCATGGACTCGAACGCCGACAGCAGCGTGATCCGGATGTGGCGGTTCGCCGGGTCGGCGAACATCGTGCCGGGAAAGACCATGACCTGTTCCCGGCGCAGCAGTTCGAGACAGAAGGTCTCGGCGTCCAGCCCCGTGCTGGAGATGTTCGCGTAGACGTACATCCCGCCGCCGGGGCGTCCGTACGAGATGCCCATCTCGTCGAGGCGGCGGAGCACGAGAGCGAGCCGCCGCTCATACTCGGCCAGCATCGAGGCGACCGCCGCGTCACCCGTCTCGAGGGCCGCCAGCGCCCCGCGCTGCAGGGCCGGCGGCGTGCAGATGCTCAGCGTGTGCTTGATCTCGACGGCCGACTCCATCATCCAGGCGGGCGCCGCGAGATAGCCCACGCGCCACCCGGTCATCGCGTACGCCTTGGAGAAGCCGTTCACGGTGACGGTGCGTTCGAGCATTCCGTCGAGGGCGCCCATGCTCACGTGTTCGGCGCCGCCTAAGATCAGCTTCTCGTAGATCTCGTCGGAAATGACCAGGAGGTCGTGCTCCACGGCCAGCCGGGCGATGCGCTCAAGTTCCCCGCGCGGGGTCAGTCCGCCGGTGGGGTTGTTCGGGTTCGCGATCACCAGGAGCTTCGAGCGCTCGGTGAGGACCTCGCGAATGGCGTCGGCCCTGAGCGCGTAGTCGTCCCCTTCGAGCGTCGGCACGTCCACGATCCGGCCGCCCGCCAGCTTGACCATGTAGTCGAAGGCGTTGAAGCGCGGGGCCTGGAGGACGACCTCATCACCGGGATCGACCAGGGCCAGGATCGAGATCAGGAGCGCTTCCTGGGCGCCGTTGGTGACGATGACCTGGTCGGCCGAATACTTAACATTATTGTTAAGTTTCAGCTGAAACGCGATCGCTTCGCGGAGTTCCGGGAGTCCCGGAGGCGGGCTGTAGTGGGTGTAGCCGCCGATCAGGGCGTCCGCGCCCGCCGCGACGATGGCGGGCGGCGTCTCGAAGTCCGGGTCGCCCCGGCCCAGCGCGATGATGTCGTCGAGCCCGCCGGCCAGTTCGAGCATGCGGGTGCGAAAGCTCGACTTCACGCTGACCGCGCGCGCGGCGAGGTGGGCGCTCATCACACCCCCGGCCGCGAGTACAGGCAGCACCCGCGCACGAACGTCATCCGCACCCGCTCCAGGTCGCCCAGATCCTCCAGCGGGTTGCCGTCCACCACGATCACGTCCCCCTCCTTCCCCGCCTCCAGCGTGCCGATCCGGTCGTCCAGCCGGTTCATGATCGCGGCCTCCCGTGTCGCGCTCATGATCGCGGCGTGATTGTCGGCCACCACCCCCACCTCGATCATGAACTCCATCTCCGGGACCACCACGCCATGCCGCACCGCGGGACTCCCCGCGTCGGTCCCGAACACGATGCGCACCCCGGCCCGTGCCGCCCGCAACAGGCCGTCGTAGCGGCTCCTGTCGGCGACCGCGTGCTGCCGCTCCCGGATCTTCCATTCGGGGATGTCGTACGTGCGCGCGACCTCGGGCTTCGACTGGATCACGACGGGCGAGAAGGTGGTGACGATCGGCACGCCCTTCTCCACCAGCTTGCCGATGGTCCGGTCCGACATGCTGCCGCCGTGTTCCACCGTGTCGACGCCAAAGTCCACGGCCCGCTCGATCGCCGCGTCGAAGGTGGCATGCGCGGTGATGGGCAGTCCGCTCCGGTGCGTCTCGTCGACGATGGCCTCGAGCTCCGCGTCGGTGAACTCCAGGAGGTCGTGGCACATCATGATCTTGATCAGGTCGGCGCCGTCCTTCACCTGATCCCGCACCGCGCGCCGCATCTCGTCGGCGCCGGTGGCCTCGCGGCAGCACCAGTAGGTGTGGCCGCCCGTCTGCACTATCGCCTCGGCGCAGATCAGCAGGCGCGGACCCGCGAACACCCCCTGCTCCACGGCCTGCTTCGCGAACGCCCCGCTCCGGTTCATCCCCAGGTCGCGCACCAGCGTGATCCCGGCCCGCAGGTTCGCGAGCATGTTGGCCGCCGCCTTGTACGCGCTGATCTCGGGCGCGTCGTGCATGGACTGGGCGGCAAGGTCGTGGATGCCGTCCCATGCCAGGTGGGCGTGGCTGTTGATCAGGCCCGCCAGGATCGTTCCGCCCGCCGCGACGACCGCCCGACCCTCCCCCGCCGGGGCCCCCGCACCCCACGCCCCGACCGACACGATCCGCCCACCCGCCAGCGTGACGTGGCCGTCCTCGATCACCTCGTCCCCCACCCCCGTGATTACCCGGCCGCGGAGCGTGACCGATGCGGGTTCGCGCGGAGCCAGGTCCTGCAGGACCGGCTGAAACTTCCAGGCTGGTGCTTCGGGCATGCGAGTCTCCCTGCGTCAGATTCCGAGTTCCGCGAGCGCCCGGGCGCCGCCGTCGAGGTTGGTCAGGCGCATGCTCGCGTAGTTGGGCGAGTAGATCACGCCCGCCGCCCCCGCCCCATACGCCGCGTGCACGCTCTCGTACACGATCTCCGGGGTGCACATCGCCTGGTCCGGGGTGGCGCGGGGCGCATCGACGCCGATCCCCATCAGCACGGGCAACTCGCCGTCCAGCGCTTCAATCGTCGCCCGGCACTGGCCGCCGACATACGTGGATGGGCGCATTCCCGCACCCATGAGCTCGTCCCACGGCGCCTCGTCGAGCCCCAGAATACGGTACATGATCGGCGTCATCCCGGCCGGGTCGAGGTCGCGCAGCAGCGTCGCGTGCAGCTGCTCCATCTCGCCCCGGTAGATCCCGCCGGACTGGTGCTGGTAGGTGATCGGCTTGACCCAGTCGGCATGATCCTTCGTCTCGGCCCACGGCCACTGCGCCTTGCGCAGCGGGTTGAAGTGATTGCGGTTCCACACGTTGAGCCCGAATTCGAGCGCCGGATCGCACCACTTGACGAGCCCGTACAGTTCGCGGTCCAGGTCCTTGTTGCGCCTGACCCAGTGCCGTTCGAGCAGCAGAAACTCGGGGTTCTCAAGAAGTGTGCGGAGCCCCGTGATCAGCGCGCCGTCCGCAAAGCGCTCGCCTGCCCGCGCGCGTCGGAAGTAGTTGTGGAGGAGGCCTGACGCCCGCCGCACGGCTTCCGCGTCGATACCGCCGGCTCCCATGCTCGCCAAGCAGTGCCTGCAGAAGCACCCCGGAGCCATCCCGGCGACCAGCTGGTCGAGTGGGCTCCGCCTCTCGTTGCACCACATGATGCCGTCGATATCGTAGCTCCGGCAGTGGTCCTCGATGAGCGCGTGCCACCAGGTCCGGTAGTCCGGGTTCTCCAGGCAGGGCGCCCCGCCGATCCGGCCCAGGTAGTCCACCTCCATGTACTGGACCAGGTTGGGGATCTGCACGGTGTTGGCCGATCCGTGGCCCGCGTACTTGAAGAGCGGCTCCATGAGCTCCGGGATCACCTTCATCCCCCGCGCCCGGGCCCCGGGAATGACCATTTCCAGTATGTCGCGGTCCCGCATCCCCTCGTCCGGGGCGCGGAAGCCGGTGATCGAGGTGTTGCGGTAGAACTCGGGGTGGTCCGCCAGGTACGCGCCCCCCTGCACCTCCAGCGGCTCGGGCACCCCGTGGTCGGGCCACCCGTCGATCTTCCACGAGATGCTGCGCCCGATCTTGAGCCCCAGCCAGCTGACCGTGCCCAGCAGGATCGCGTTCACGCCCACGCGCTGCTGCAGGGTGTCGAGCACGGCGTCGACCCCCTCGTCCACGAAGCTGGCGGGCCCAATCTGCACCCCAACGAACCTGTCGCTCATCTCACCTCGCTTTCAGCCTCGGATCCAGCATTTCCTGCAGGCTGTCGCCCAGAAGATTGGTGGCCATCACCACCGTGAATATGGCGAGTCCGGGGAAGGTCGAAATCCACCAGGCCCGTCCGAGCACGTCGCGCCCCACCGCAACCATGAGCCCCCACTCCGGCGTCGGCGGCTGCGCGCCCAGCCCGAGAAAGCTCAAGCCGGCGCCGACCGAAATGGCGTGCCCGAACTCGAGTGTGGAGAGCACGAGCAGCGGAATCGCCGTGTTGGGGAGCACGTGCCGGAGCATGATGCGGATGTCCCGCACCCCGATCAGCCGGGCCGCCTCGATGTAGGCCTGCTCGCGAACCGTAAGCACCGTGCTGCGCACCAGGCGCGCGTAGCGCGGTATCGTGGAGACGCCGACCGCGATCATGACGTTCGTGATGCTGGGCCCGAGCGCGGCGATCACGACGAGGGCGAGCAGGATGCCGGGGAAGGCGAGCATGGCGTCGACAACGCGCATGAGCACGGCATCGGCGGGGCCGCGGTAGTAGCCGGACACGAGACCCATCGCGGAACCGAGTGCCGCCCCGATGGCCACGCTGATGAACCCCAGCACGAGTGACACGCGCGCGGCCTGGATGACACGGCTGAACACGTCCCGCCCGAGCCGGTCGGTCCCGAACCAGAACTCGGCCGAGGGGGCTTCGCGGGCGCCGGAGACGGTGGCCAGCGGGTCGTGGGGCGTGGCCGCGGGCGCCAGGAGCGCGATCAGGACCCAGCCCGCGAGGATCACCGCACCGACGATGAAGCCGGGAGACGGCCTGCGGCCCGCGATCCTCATGCGGGCACCTCGTCGCGGATGCGCGGATCGAGCCAGGCCGCAAGGAGGTCCACGAGCAGGTTTACGATGACGTACATGGCGGCCATGAACAGCACGATCCCCTGTACCAGCGGATAGTCCTTCCAGAGGATCGCGCTCACGACGAGGCGGCCCAGCCCGGGCCGGCTGAAGACGGTCTCGGTGACGACGGCCCCGGCGAGCATCGCACCGAACTGGAGGCCGAGCATCGTGAGAACCGGGATCAGGGCGTTCCGGAGCGCATGGCGCAGGTAGACAATGCGTTTGGGGAGACCCTTCGCCCAGGCCGTGCGGATGTAGTCCTCGACCAGGACCTCGCGCAGGGAGGCGCGGGTCAGGCGCGCGATGACGCCGGCCGACACGAGTCCCAGCGACAGGCTGGGAAGGACGAGCGACCGCACGCCTTCGGAGCCCGCCGGTGGAAACCAGGACAGCTGAAACGAAAAGACCAGGATCAGCAGCAGGCCGAGCCAGAACAGGGGCAGCGATACACCGGCGTAGGCAAGCACACGGCTGAAGCCGTCGATCCACGACCCCTGTTTGAGCGCGGCGAGGACCCCGGTGGCGACCCCGATGATCACGGCGAAGAGGATGCCGCCGAGGCTCAGGGCCAGCGTGGAGCCGAGTCGGTCGAGAATGAGGTCGAGGACGGGTGCGCGGAGCCGGACGGAGGTGCCGAAGTCACCGATGACGGCGCCGCGGAGAAAGCGCCCGTACTGCACGGGAAGCGGGTCGTTCAGCCCCATCTCCTCGCGCAGCTGCTCCTGCCGTTCGGGTGTGACGGACCCGCTCTCGGCCCCGGAGAGCATGAGCTGTACGGGGTCGCCGGGAAGGGCGTGCATGATGGAGAACACCGCCACCGAAACGAGAAGCAGGACGACGCCGAGCTGGGCGAAGCGGCGCGCGAGGTAGGTGGCGAGCATGGGGGCGGCTGCTACCGGTCGGCTTTCCTTCGCCGGTCGATTCGGTGTGGCATGTCGGAAGTCTAGGTTGAAGCGAACTCGCCGCGCCATTGACGGGGCGCCTGAAACGGACAAAGGATTCCCCACACCACGTCAAAACCGGGAGGAGCTCATGCCGCAGGAACACCCATTCACCAAAGTACCCGCCGGTGGCCTCGTCATGGTCGGCGCCGTCGTCCTGGGCGGCCTGCTGCAGGCCTGCCAGCCGGGGGAAGACCAGGACTACACGGACTGGGCCTACGAGGGCGCGACCGGCACGGACCGCTGGGGCGAACTCGACCCGTCCTTCGAAGCGTGCGCCAGCGGCATGCAGCAGTCACCGGTGGACCTGACCGGCGCCGTACCGGTCGAAGGAGACGGCCTCGACGTCCAGTGGCAACCCGCCGAGGGACGCGTGGTGGACAACGGGCACACGATACAGGTCGACGTGCCGGAAGCAGGCGGGATCGTCCTGGAGGGGCGGTCGTTCTCGCTGCTGCAGTTCCACTTCCACCTGCCCAGCGAGCACACGGCCGAAGGGGAGGCCTCTCCGATGGAGGTGCACTTTGTTCACCAGGCGGAGGAAGGGGACCTCGCCGTGATCGGGGTCTTCATGGATGCCGGCGAAGCCGACCCGGTCGTCCAGGGCATCTGGGACGCGATCCCGGATCCCGGCGAGTCGCCCGAAGCGATTGCGGATCTCGATCCGCGCGGGTTCCTGCCGGAGGGATCGGGTCACCTGAGGTACGCCGGCTCGCTCACCACGCCGCCGTGCTCGGAAATCGTCAGCTGGGTGGTGATGACCGAATCGATTTCGGTTTCCCAGGCCCAGGTGGACGCCTTCGCCGCCCGCTATGCCATGAACGCACGCCCGGTTCAGCCGCTCAACGGACGCTCCATCGAGGCGCGGCAGTGACCTTCTGCTACTCGCGCACCAACTCCACGTTGTGCACGAAGTAGAACTGTCCCTCCGACGCCAGCTGGAATCCCCGCACCTCGTCTGACACCGCGTAGAAGATCGGCTCGCTCAGCGTCGGCAGCATCAGCGCGTTGTCCATGACGATGCGCTGGGCCTGCCGCGCCAGTTCGCACCGCGCCTCCGGGTCGGGAATCACCCTCAGCCCGCTTACGATACCGTCCAGTTCCGCGTCCACGAACCCCGTCCAGGCCCACCCGCCGACCACATCATGGGCCGAGTTCCAGAGCATGTCCATCAACAGCGGGTCCGGGCTGCGCTGCCGCTCGTAGATGAGGTCGAAGTCGCGGGCGTTCACCCGCTCCAGCTGCACCGGGCCGGGAACGATCTCGATCACCAGGTCGATCCCGAGCGGACGCCACTGCGCCTGCACCGCCTCGCCCATTTCCTCGCGGTCGAGGATGGTCCAGCGGACCCGGAGCGGCGTCCCGTCTTCCACGCCGGGAACTTCGTACGCCTCCCGAACGCCGTCGCCGTCGCGGTCGGTGTAGCCGGCTTGCTCCAGAAGCCGGATCGCCGTCCCGGGGTCGTGGGGGTAGTCGTCGGAGCCCCCCTCCCGGTAGCAACGGTGAACCGTGTTGAGCGGGCCGTCCGACACCAGATAGTGTCCATCGTACAGCAGGTCGTTGATGGCCTGCTGGTCGGTGCCGTACAGCAGCGCCCGCCGGACCCGGAGGTCGCTGAACGGCGGGCGGCGCGTGTTCATGACCATCTGGAGACCGGTCCCGGCCTGGTAGCCGGTGAGCAGCGAGTAGCCCTCGGCGTCCCGGTAATCGTCGATGTACGCGGTGGGCAGATTCATGGCGATGTGGGCGTTGCCGGTCCGGACGACGTTGCCCAGCACCGCTTCCTCGCCGATGAAGCGGATGGTGACGCGTTCGACCTTCGCAGGGCCGGAATCGCTGCTGATCGAGTTCCAGCCGCCGTAGCCGTCCCAGCGCCGCACTGTGACGTGGTCGTTGGGGACCCACTCCTCCAGCAGGAAGGGACCCGCGCCCACCAGGTGGCGGTCGAACGCCTCGATGCCCCACTGCTCCGCCGCCGCCGGGGACCAGATCGGGACGCGCCGGAAGGCGTCGAGGACGGTGACCCACGGGGCCCCGTAGTGAAGCGTGACGGTGGTGTCGTCGACGATCTCCACGCGCTCGACCGGGCCGACGTGCGCCGCCATCTCGCCCGACCGCGTGGCCGGGTCGAGGATGCGCTCGACGTTGTATCGAACGGCCTCCGCGTTGAAGGGCGTGCCGTCCTGGAAGACGACGCCGCTCCGCAGGGTGAACGTCCACTCGTCGGCCACCTCGTTGGACGACCAGCCCGTCGCGAGAGCCGGGTGGAACCCGCCGTCCGGGCCGATGATCAACAGTGGATCGGCGATCATGTAGTCGATGAGCCACGCCGTCTGGTACGGCTCGATGTGGCCGTCGAGCGACGCGGGCTCGCGCGAGGCGGGCCAGGCGATGATGAGCTCGTCGGCGACGTCGCCCGGACCGTCCGGGGAGCCGCAACCGACGAGAAACGGCAGGGACAGGGCGAGTATGCGCGCAGGAATGGGTGCACTCATCCCCGCAGCGCCTTCGTTCCATCCTTCAATGCATAAGCCTCGTAACCCACTGTCTGTAAAAGATTTGCAAATTGTCCCGACTGAATGCCGTTGTCGCAGAACAAGACATACTTAACATCTTTGTTTAGTATTTTGACCAGGTCGGGGAAATCGGCTGGCAGGACCCGCCTGGAGCCGGGATGACGCCACCCGTCGTCCTGCTGAGGGGGGCGGCAGTCGATCACGCGGGCTCCCTTCGGGAGGACATCGAGCCACAGGTAGTCGCGTTGCAGGTCCGAGTCGGCGAGCTTCCGCACGTCCAGCACACTGCGCGCGGCCACGGCGCGGTCGACCAGGCCGGGATCGAGCGGCGCCTCCTCTCGATCCACCGCCAGCACCTTCGCCGCCGTGACCGGCTTCCCCGCGAGAATCGCGCAATACTCCTTGACGCGCGCGGAGAGAGCTGCCGTTCCGATCCGCTCCGCGATGCGAATGATCTCCTGCTTGTCGAAGCCCACGAGCGGCCGCAGCACCGGAAGGGACGCGGCGGCCTCGATCGCGCGCAGGTTGCGCAGCGTCTGGGACGACACCTGGCCCAGCGACTCGCCCGTGACCAGGGCGTCCGCGCCGATCTCCGCGGCGACGCCTCCGGCGGCCCGGTACATGAGCCGCTTGAGCACGACCTGCCAGTAGCGGGGGGTGACCTGGGCCTGGAGCCGGCCGACCGCCTCGCCGAAGTCGACCACATGAATGCGGGGGCGGTCGCCGTAGCTCCAGCGGTCGGCGAGCACCCTGGTGACCTGGATCACGGAGCGCTCGAAGGCGGGTCCGGCCAGGTTGCAGAAGACGTAGTCGAGAGCGACGCCGCGCTTGAGCAGGAGCCACGCCGCAACGGCCGAATCGAAGCCGCCCGAGATGAGACACACCGCCCTGCCCTGCACCCCGAGCGGGAGGCCGCCGGCTCCGTCCGTGCGGCCGCGGAAGAGGTAGGCGCGCTGATCGCGCACCTCCACGTGCACGGTGACTTCGGGGGTGGTCAGGTCGACGGTACCGTAGGGGTTGAGGGCGGCACCCAGTTCCACCGCGACATCGCGCGATGAGAAGGAGTGGCGGCCGGTGCGGCGGGGTGCGACGGCGTAGCGGCGGCCGGTGACGGCGTCACGGTAGAGGTCGTGCCCGACGCGAACGATCTCGCTCAGGTCGGCGTCGGTCACCGCGTCGACTTTTGAGTAGGAGCTGAGGCCGAAGACGCGGGTCGCTGCTGCCATGGCCTCGCCGGCTGCCGATGCCCCACCCGGCTGTGCCAGCGTGATGAACAGGCGGCTCCAGCGGTCGCGGATCCGGGGATTGGCGCCGGTGGTGCGGAGGGCGTCGTTCAGGTTGCGGACCAGCTGCTTGTGGAAGCGGCGGCGCGTGCGGTTGGACTTGCTCGCGACTTCCGCGGCGATGCGGACCAGGTAGTGGGCGTCTCGCGAGCCGGGTACGGGCCTGTCAGCGCGCATTGGCCCTCGCCTCGATTCCGGCGCACCGGTTCAATATGTCCTCGAAGCTCTCGGCATCCTCCAGCAGCATCCCGGACCCCTGCATCTGACGATAGTCTTCGGCCAGGATGTCGCGTAGCGGCTGATCCGGGATCAGTTGAAGGTGGCCGGAGACGGCCGCCATGTAGTCGATCCAGTCCCCGTCGACGCCCCGTTCCCTGAAGAAGATCGCCTTGTGGCGCGCGACGGCGCGGGCCAACTCGCGGTCCGCCAGGGCATTTTCGACGTGGCCCCCGTCGTCGAGGCGCACCAGGTCGTGCCAGTGGCGGGAGAGACGCGCTCCGCGGTGGCGCGCGCGGCGGCAGAAGACGTGTATGGCCGTGGCCTTCTCCCAGAAGGTGCGCTCGAGCAGCATGACGGACGGACTTGCCGTGGGGAAGCTGATGTCGGGGACAAACCTGGCCGCGTCGCATTTCACGAGCCGCTGTTCGCGAGGTTCACCGGTCGACCGGGCGCCGAACTCAACGATGACCTCGGGCCGGACGAATCCGTAGTCGTCAAACAACGGATCATAGCGCAGGTAGACACGGTCCCCTTCCGCGCGGAGCCTGGCAGGCCATCCGTCCGTCGTCATGCCCTCGGCGAGCGCCGGCAGGGCCTCGTCCCTTGCCCATTCAACCAGGCGCGGCCGGATCTTCCGCGTCCAGCGCTGCTCCTGGCTGCGGGTCGGCGGAAGCGCCTCCCGGCCGGCATCACCCACCAACTCGGGCGCAAAACGCCGGATGTCGTAGGTGACATCGACGTCCTCGGAGAACCTTCGGATGGCTCGATAGGCCTTCGAGAGCGATGTGCCGCCCTTGAACACGAGGTCCGCTCCGAAATGTGCGCCGAAAAGGACAGACAGGGTCTGGACCACCCAGATGTCCTTTTCGAGCAGCTCTGGAGGATGCCCTGTAGCTCCGACGACGGAATCAAGCAGTTCACGGCGGTCGGGCACGGGCAGCCTCTGAAAGTCCAGGCTATCCATGAGCCACCAGCCCGCTGACGGGCCCAGCCATCCAGGACGGCAATATGGCTCGTGTAGCCGCAAGTTCAGCCAGGTCCGCTTCGGAGAGCGTACGCTTGATGACCTTGAGGCTCTCTTCGATTTCGTGGGGGCCGAGCCAGGCCATTGCCCGAACTGCCAAGCCAGCTGGCCGCCCTGGCGCCACGAGTTGCCAGCGGGGGGCGTGAAGGAGTTCGAGCACCAACGCATACAGCCGCAGCTTCCGACTCGGGCCTGACGTCAGATACACCATTCGTATGGGCACCTGCATCGTCAGTCGGAGCAGATTCGCCGCGGCCCCCCCGGACGGCACGATCGTGTCGCCCCAAAGGGCTGAAAGCGCCGCGATGACTTTGGGCGGAGAAGGTGGCCGCAACCCGAACCGGGTCTCGATCGGCCGCATGTACACCCCCCGGCAAACTCGCAGCAGTCGGCCCCTGCGAGCCAATCGCGACAACGCCTGATCCACCGCCGCACGGTTCCCCAGGTGAAGCAGCGTACCAGGGCAGATCGGCGCCGCCTCGGGCAGCGCATCCGCGAGTTCCATGATGCGTTTTGGCAGGCTGGTCATCTTCTGCTCTTCCAGGAACGGTCCCAACGATTTGTCAGAAACTCAATGATAATCCTGACACATTCCGATGGCAATGCGGTGCAGGTCCTTGCCTTCCCACTCAACTCAATTCCAGGACATACCCCGAAGCTTCTTCACATCGAGATTCCCGCCGCTGAGCACGCACACCGTCTTCGTCCCCGCGGGCGCGTCCACCAGCCCCTGCAGGAGCGCACCGACCGGCGACGCGGCCGCGCCCTCGGTCACCACCTTGGCCCGCGCCATCAGCCAGAGCACGGCCTCGAAGATCTGCTCGTCGGGGAGGGTCACGATCTCGTCCACGAAGCGCGACACCACGGAACAGGTGTTCCCGCCCACCCGTTTCACGACGAGCCCGTCGATGACGCAGTCGACGGTGTCCAGCGTCACGCGCGACCCCTGTGCCACGCTGCGCTTCATGGCGGGCGCCCCGGACGATTCGACGCCGATCACGCGGATCCCCGGGTTGAACGATTTCACCGCCATGGAGATCCCCGAGATCAGGCCGCCGCCCCCGATCGGCACCACCACCAGCTCCACCTCGGGGAACTGTTCCATGATCTCGAGCCCGAGCGTGCCCTGCCCCGCGATCAGGTCGGGATCGTCGAACGGATGGATGTAGGTGTAGCCCTCCGCCGCGACCAGTTCCAGCGCCTTCTCGTTGGCCTCGTCCCATATGCTGCCGTGCAGGACGACCCGTGCACCGTAGCCTTCCGTGGCGGCGACCTTCGCCGGCGTCGCGTTCTCCGCCATGCACACCACGGCATTCACGCCATAGTGCTGCGCCGCGATCGCCACGCCCTGCGCGTGATTCCCCGCCGACGAGCAGATCACCCCCCGCGCCCGTTCCTCGTCGGTCAGCCGGGCGATCTTGTTGAGCGGCCCGCGCACCTTGTAGGAGCCACCGCGCTGGAAGAGCTCGGCCTTGAGGCGCACGTCGAGACCGCACGCTTGGCTGAGCGACCGGCTGGTGAGCAGCGGGGTCTTGTAGACATGGGGCCCGACGTTCCTGTAGGCCGCCTCGAAGTCTTCCCGGGTGAGGGTCAGGCCCGGTATGCCGGGGCGCGTGCCGGCGCTCACGAGCTGATCCCCGGCAGGCGGAGCGGGCCGCCGAGCCAGCCGCGCACCGCGTGGGGCCGGTAGGGGGCCTCGAGTTCGGCGCATTCCTCCTCGGTGAGGTCCAGGTCGACGGACGCGGCCGCCGCGTCCATCTGCCCGACCTTCGTGAAGCCGACGATCGGTGCCGCGACGGCCGGCCGCGAGAGCAGCCACGCGAGCGCCACCTGCACCGGTTCGACGCCGCGCCGCTCGGCAACCCGCACGGTCGCGTCGACGATATCCCAGTCCGAGTCGTGGTCGTACAGCTCGTCGGCCAGAGGGGCGTCGTGTTCGTCCCGCGCCGAGGCGTCGTGCATCCCCCGGGAGCGCTTGCCCGTGAGCAGGCCGCGCGCCAGGGGCGACCAGGGAATGACGCCCAACCCCTGATCCACACACAAAGGCATCATCTCACGTTCTTCTTCCCGGTAGACCAGGTTGTAGTGATTCTGCATGGAGATGAACCGCGCCCAGCCGTTTCGCTCGGACACCGAGAGCATCTTCATCAGCTCCCAGGCGAACATCGAACTGGTGCCCAGGTAGAGGACCTTGCCGTCCTGAACCAGGCGGTCGAGCGCGGCCAGTGTCTCTTCGACAGGCGTGTTCGGGTCGGCGCGGTGGATCTGGTAGAGGTCGATCCGGTCCAGGCCCAGCCGCCGCAGCGAAGCCTCGCACGACTGGATGATATGCTTCGCCGAGAGGCCGCCGCGATTCGGCCCGGTGCCCATCCGCATCCGGCACTTGGTCGCCACCACCGCCTCGTCCCGGACGGCGAACTCGCGGACCGCCCTGCCGGTGATCTCTTCGCTCACGCCGAGCGAATACACGTCGGCGGTGTCGAAGAAGTTGACGCCGAGTTCGACGGCGCGCCGGAAGAAGGGCATGGCCTCGTCCTCTTCGAGCATCCAGGGGCGCCATTTGCGGCTGCCGAAGCTCATGCAGCCGAGCGCGATGCGCGAGACGACCAGGCCGCTGTTTCCTAGGAGGGAGTATTGCAAGGGGGGTGGGCTCCGGGGTTTGGGAGTTCCGAGGAGTGGACTATACCGCAGGGCAGGGCCGGGGCGCACCCCTGGTGGTCCGCTGACCGCTCAGTCAGAACAACCGGGGATCCCAGCCGACATCCACGACATCCGCAACACGGACCCGACCGAAATCCGCGTGAAGCGGGTTCAGGAGCACATTTCGTCCCCACGGCTGCGCGACATGGGAGGGGACCTGAAGGGCCAGCGATCGCCGCGATTCAACCCAGTCGCGCCCGATGTCCCTGGAAGCCGTCAGGTCGGACCAATCCGGTTGGTCGGCCTCGTCAAGGACCCGTACGGCGCAACCACCCGGCAGCACAATGCGGGATGCCACATGTCCCTTCGGGATGTGACTCGCCTCCACATGTGCGAGAACCTCGAGCAACGTGCCTTCGTACGCGGGCGAGGTGTAGACGATCGGCACGCCGCGCGGGTTCCATCGCCCGCCTCTTGCTCCGGCCCCGAACCCGCTGAGGGCATCGAAGCGACGGTCGTGAATCCGGTAGACGTCCAAGGAAGGTGTCTTCGCCCCGGCCTGTTACACGGGAAGGCCGTAATGGAGGCCCCACAGGATGTCTTCCACGTGCCTCGCACCGACCTCCGACAGGGCCATCTCGATGGGAATGGCGCCTCCGAGCATCCGGTGCGGGTGGGTCAGAAACGTCGCCGCCCCCGGCTCTTCGCCCCACACGTACACGGCAAGCGCCATCACCGCCGCCACGCGCAGCACCACTTCGCTCTCTTCTCTGTTCAGCCGATTCCGTCGTTGGCGGGTTGCCCGTGAAACGATCCCGTTCACGAAGTCGGACGGCCGCTGCACCCCGAACCGCTTCAACTCCCCCTGCAGCACCTTGACGGCGTCCACAGGAAGGCCGGACTCCGCGGCCAGACGCAGCCGTTCGAGTTGGGCGGGCTCGCCATAGACCGGGCGGGCCTCGCGAACCAGCCGTGCCGGAAGATCGGATTCGTTCATATGAACTCCATACATGTATCATATGAACATAATCAGCGCGCCCCGACCGCGCCAGGTTGATGCACCTGGCGGGCCGGGGCGCTGCCCCTGCGTCGCAGAGAGGGCTCCTCGACGCCCTCTTACGGGTTCCTGTCCATGCAGACAAACCCCTCCGGATTCGACTGCTCCGACAGCGTCAGGATGAACACCACGTCGGTTCCATAGCTCTGCGGCCCCTTGTAGTGGCCCACCGGGTGGGTGTCGTTCTGCGACCGCCCGTACTGGCGCAGAAGCCGCCGCAGGTCGCCCATGCGATGACCCGTGGCGAAGAGCCAGAACGCGCGCTCGCGGAACACGAGATCCACCCTTGCGTCGGGTGTTCCCGGATCCATGAGCGGCTCCAGGGGCGGATCGATCGCGACGGCTCGCAGGTCGTTGAGGATCGACAGCCACCGGCCGCCGCCGGACTTCAGGTCCGCCTCGGCTTCGATGAGCCGCGCCTCGATCCCGGACGCCAGCGTGATCGGGTGATACCGATCCGTGAACCCGGTGAAGTAGTAGTGGTCCGTCTCGCCGTCCCTGCCAACGCCAAGGAGCTCGGTCGGCACGCGCGGATCATTTGCGCTGACGAAGTCGAGCCCGTTGGTCCCTTCACCGTCCGAGACGGTGATGGCGCCCCATACGTCCGTCAGACTGTTCGTGTTGAAGATGGGATTCTGGAGCCCGGACCCGGCAGCACTCAGCTCGGCCAGATAGACGTAGTCGGTTGGCACGCCCGAGACCGCCGCGGCCGCCTCGCTGAAACGGCCCAGGTTCGTGAGCGCCCGGCCGCGGGCAACGCGAACGAGGTTCATGATGCGGGCGTCCGAGGCCGCGTATTCGAGCGCGACGTCAAGCTCCGCCACGGCCCGCATGGTCGCGCTGTCGCTGGTGATCGGTCCGCCGTAGACCGGCTTCAGGTCGACCACCTCGCTGAGGGGGGTCCCGTTGCAGTTGACCTCTCCCAGGAGCAGTGCCGCGAGGCCGCGCACGGCGTAGAGCTGCGCGATCGCGGCTCGCTCGTCCGGCGCGTGTTCGAGGTACAGGTCGATTCCCAGTTGAGCGAAGGTTCGCCCCCGGCCCAGAAGGACCGGCCCCCACTCGGTGTAGGTCACGGCCTGCTCCCGGTAGTCGACGGCGGCAAAGGCGTTGAAGGAGTCGGACAGGTAGAACTCGTCCGAAAACCGTCCGGTGGTGGAGGTCATGGTGGCGAATTGTCCGTACAGGTTGTCGAGCGCGGCAGCGCCGAACGCCGCCGCACCCTCGGCGTTGTCGACATCCTGCGGCTGCACGACATCGGGCGCATGGACATTGGTCAGTGTGTCGCAACCGACCATGAGCACTCCGGCGACGGCTACGAGGAAGCACGGTTTTTTCTTGCACTCGAACATGGTTGCCTCCTTTCTAGAAGTTGAGCTTCACGCGCACGATGATGTAGCGTGCCGGTGGTGCCGTCGGGTTGTCGTAACCCAGGTCCCAGCGGGTTCCGAAGTTGCCGCTCAGAGACGGGTTCGCCGTCACCTCCGGGTCGGGACCGGTATAGTCCGTCCAGAGCATCAGGTTTCTGGCGCTGAGCGATACCGTCGCACTGCTGGCTCCGAGCCCGAGCGGCTGGAGGGCGCCCGGCTGGAAGGTGTACGACACCAACGCCTCCGCCCACCGCGTGAAGGTCCCGTCTTCCTGGTATCCCGCGTAGGTCAGCCCGGGCTTGGTGAAGGCGATGTACTGCGCCTGCAAATGCAGCGGGGCTTCCGGATCGTTCCGCGCCCGGCAGCTGCCGAAGTTGCACTTGTTGAGCTCGCTGAAGTTCGTCTGCACCCAGCCTCCCCGGTACACGAACAGCGAACTCACGTGAAGTCTGCCGCCCAACAGCGAGAATGTCGGCGTGAAGTTGAGCATCCTGGTCGGGTTCGTATTGCCGATGAAGATGATCGAATCGCCGACCTGCACCTCGTCGGCCTGCAGGACGCCGTCGCCGTTGTCGTCGTTCCAGCCGAGCACCGGACGATCCCACTGTCCGTAGAGCGGATAGCCCTCGACGAACTTGATGAAGCGATCTTCCGGTGGACGCAGTCCTTCGGCGAGTTCGAGGAGCTTGTTGGAGTTCACCGAGCCGTTGACGTTCATGCTGAATCTGACGCCTCCCATTTCGAAGACGTCGGCTTGCACGTCGGCCTCGATTCCCATGTTCCGCACCGAACCCACATTGTCCAGCTGCCCGGTGCCGGTAATGCCGACCGATCGGGGCATGGCCCGCCGAACCAGGGCGTCCACGCTCTTGCGATAGTACGCGGTGGCTTCCAGCTGAACCCGGCTGTCGAGCAGCTCGAGGTCGAACCCGGACTCGTATTCGGTCACCCGCTCCGGCCCGAGATTGGGGTTGCCGAGCGCGAACAGACTCGCTCCGGTCCTCGACTGGCCATTCACGAAGACGCTGGCGAAGCGGACGTCCGCCAGGGCGTCGGTTGCCTGCGGCTGGACGCCGGAGGCTCCGTATGCGAAACGGTATCGCAGACTGTTGATAAACGAGCCCCGGGGGAAGAAACCTTCCTCCGATATCAGCCAGGAGAAACCTCCCTTGGGGTACCAGGCGGTCTTGAAATCCCTGCCGAAGTTGCTGGCCCCGTCGGCCCGAATCGCGGCGGTGAGGAAAAGACGACCGGCCAGGTCGAAGTTCTGTTCGACGTAGGTACCCGCAATCACCGACTGGACGTTGGACTCCGACGCCATGTAGTTGGCGGCGCCGTTGACCGTCTGCGCTCCAGGGGGCAGATCGGTGCCGCGCGCCTGTGCCACCCCCTGGTGGCGGCGGTTGTACTGAACCCCGAACGAAGTCCTCGATTTGACCGACGGATTGATGTCGAATTCCGAGGTGGACCCCAGGTCGATGGTGTAGAGGGCGATATCCGAGCGAATGTGGTTCCGGAAACCCGTGCTGAGAGCTCCGGAGGTGTCCTCACCCCGCCGCAGCAGGTTATCGGAGAACTGAGCCGAATGGTCGAGACCGATCGTGCCCCGGAACGTCAGCCACGGTCGCGGTATCCAGTTCCCGTTGATGCCGGTGGTGAAGCGGGTGATGTTGGATCCGCTCCGGGTGGAAAACAGGTCACCCGGGCGGTCTCCAAGCCACCACCCTTCATTGTCGTCGTTGTATCCGGGTCCCCAGCTGCCTCTCCAGAAGACGCCGTTGCTCGGGATCTGGCTTTGCTGGAGGGTCACCCCTGTGGAGAAGTTGATGTCCGCGGTCTCGTTGAGGCGCGCCGTGACGTTTCCGCGCATGCTCAATCGCCTGAGATAGTTCGGGCGCCTCTGCCAGCTGGGTATCTCGACACCTCCCCGCTCCGCCTGTTTGCGCTGAATCTCGGACTCGGAGAGCTGCAGGTACCCGGTTTCGTTCTCGAGTTCGGTGCCCAGGAAGTAGCGAAAGCGCTCCACCCCGCCAGACACCTGAATCCCCAGTTGCTCCCGGTGTCCGATCCCGAGAGGGGCGGCAGGGGAGTCACGGAATGCGCTCCAGGTCGTCAGGCTGTCCAACATGCAGCCACCCGCCACGCGGACGCGGTTTTCGCAGCGTATGGACGCGCCGTCGGCGTTTCGGCCCCACGCGAAGTACCCCTGGTGCACGTCGGCGGCCTGCTGGATCATGCCGCCTTCCGTGTAGACGCTCCACCTGGCTTCCCCGGGGCGGCCTCGCTTGGTGCGGATGATGATCACGCCGTTGGCCCCGTCCGTTCCGTACAGCGTCGCGGCCGACGGGCCCTTTACGATATCGATGGACTCGATCTCCTCGGGGTTCAGGTCGGTGACCGCGCCCGCGGTCCAGCCGGAGCTGAATTGCCTGGGGCCGATCTGGCTGCCACCGCCCGTGGAGTTCTCTACGCGCACCCCGTCGACGATCATGAGGGGCGAGTTGTCCTGGGACAGGCTGTTGAAGCCGCGGATGCGGATGCGGGCCGCCGAGCCGGTCATGCCCGCGTTGCTGAAGGTCATCACGCCGGGAACCCGGCCCTGGAGAAGGTCGGTCACGTTCGTGATGGGCGCGCTGGTGACGATGGAGTCGGCGCCGATGGTCGCGATCACGTTCGCAATGCTCAGCTTCTGCTGCTCACCCGTAGCCGTCACGACGATTCCGCTGAGGCCCACCGGGGCGGTGTTCAGAGTGAAGTCCAGGCTGACGGCGGAGCCTTCCGCCACCGTGACCTCCAGGGAAGCGTCGGAATAGCCGAGGCGCTGCACGGTCACGGTGCGAAGACCGGCCGACACGCCCGTCAGCAGGTAGCGTCCCTGGGTGGTGGTCGTGACCGAGATCCTGGTGCCCTCCACCGTCACCTGAGCCAGTTCGACCGGCGCCCCCGTTTCGGCGTCGGTCACCTGGCCCGTGATTGTCCCGCCCTGGGCCTGCGCATCCATCGGCGCGGCACCCAGAGCGACGATCGGGGTGAATGTGAGAAGGATGGCGAAACTGCAGTTCAGACGTGGCTTGCCCATGAGCACCTCCGGAAAGAGAGTGGGCAGACAGCGGATCCGGCTGATCCGGATTCCGGCCGCAAAAGACGAGGATCAGGGGAAGATGCAAGCGCTGGACGCACGTCGGGTACGGAGTCAACCGACCGCAACCGCTCCTGGCCTTCCATCCTGGGTCCTCCAGTGCCGCAGACCGACTGAACAACGTCGTGCGGCGGATCCAGCTCACCCGGTCAGTGATTACAGACCTGGGTACTGGTTTCAATACAGTATGAGGGAAGGAGTCCGGTCGCAACCAGAAAAATGGGCCGACCGAAGCGCTTGCTACCCCCGCCACCCCCCGATGATCCTGGCCACCGCCTCCACCCCGTCGGTCAGCGCGGCCGGACCCGGCTGCAGGATCAACGGCGACTTGACCTCGTACAGGTGCCCGTCCGCCACGGCGGGGATATCCCCCCACCCCTCGCGCGCCGCCACCCTCTCGGGCCGGAACTTGCGGCCGCACCACGACCCGATGATCACGTCGGGGGCGCGGCGCACCACCTCGCCCGGGTCGGCGATGATCCGGTCCTTCGCGAGGCCGCACTCGCGAAACTCCGGAAAGCAGTCCTCGCCCCCCGCCAGCTCGATCAGCTCCGACACCCAGCGGATCCCCGAGATCAGCGGGTCGTACCACTCCTCGAAGTAGACGCGCGGGCGGCGTGGCGCCGCGGCGGCCCGCTCAGCCGCGCGCTCGGCCACCCGGTCCAGACCCGCCTGCAGCTCTTCCACCAGGCGCTCGCCCTTCTCCGGACACCCCACCAGCCCGGCGATCGCCCGGACCGTCCGCAGGATCTCCGCCACTGACCGGTGGTTGAAGATGTGGACTTCCAACCCACACCGGATCAGGTCGGCGGCAATGTCCGCCTGAATGTCCGAGAAGCCGAACACCAGGTCCGGCTCGAGCGCGAGAATCCGGTCGATCTTCGCCGACGTGAACGCCGAGACCTTCGGCTTCTCCTTGCGCGCACGGGCGGGGCGCACGGTAAACCCGGAGATGCCCACGATCCGCCGGTCCTCGCCCAGCCGGTAGAGGATCTCGGTCGGCTCCTCGGTCAGGCAGACAATCCGGTCGTACATGGCGGGAAGTTAGCGGGTTTGCGCCGCGGCGCGCCCGCCGTGATGCTTGGACGCACGCACACGATGGGTCACGACGCATTCTCCGGGAGTTCCCATGCACGCTCGCCTGCACCGCACCGCCTTCCTCGCGGCCGCCGTCCTGCTCTCCGTTCCCGCCCCCGCCTCCCCCCAGGACCGCCCCCCGGTCATGCCCGACGACTACGGCCGGTGGGAGAGCCTCGGCGCGGACGCCCTCTCTCCTCATGGCGACTGGATCGCGTACGTGGTCACCCGCGTGGACGAGACCTCGGAGCTTCGCGTCCGCAAGCTGGCCGAGGACTCCACCCGCGTCTTCGCATGGGGCTCGGCGCCCGCCTTCTCGGCCGACGGCCGCTGGCTGGTCTGGACCGTCGGCCTGCCCCCGGAGGAACGCGAGAACAGCAACGAACCCGTGCGCGAGAAGGCGTCCGTGATGGACTTGCAAACCGGCGAGGCCCGCGAATTTGAAGCCGTCTCGGAAGGCCGTTTCGACGCCTCCGGCCGCTTCATTGCGCTCCACGGCTACGCGCCCGAGGAGCCGGCCGGCAAGGGCGCCGACGTGCGCATCGTCGATTTGGCCGCCGGCGCCGAGACCACCTTCGGCAACGTGGGCGAGATGGCGTGGAGCCCCACGGGATCGATGCTGGCGCTCGCGGTCGCCACCGGCACCGACGTGGGCAACGGCGTGCAGATCTTCGACGCCGCCACCGGCGCCCTCCGCTCCGCCGACGCGTCCGGGTCCGCGTACCGGAGCCTGCGCTGGCGCGACGACTCCCACGACCTCGCGGCACTCCGGTCCCGCGACCCCGCCTCGGCCGACGGCACCGCGTTTGACGTGCTCGCCTGGCGCGACCTCGGCCGCGGCGTCGACACGATGGTCCTCGGGGCCGGGACAGCGGGCGTTCCCGACACCCTCGAGGTCGTCCGCCACCGAGCGCCCGCCTGGTCGGACGACGGCAGCATGATCTCGGTGGGGCTCCGGCCTGTGGAGGAGGAGGACGAAGAGGAGGACGAAGACCCCGAACCGGACGCGGAGGACGCGCAGGGCTCCCCGGAAGAGGAACCCGATCTGCCCGATCTGCAACTCTGGCACACGAAGGACGTGCGCCTCTTCCCGGAACAGAAAGTCGCCGAGGCCCGCGATGGCAGCCGCACGCTGCTGGCGGTCTGGCACGTCGACGACGACCGCGTGGTGGTGCTCGGCTCGGACCTCATGGCGAGCGCGCAGTTGCTTCACGGGTGGGAGACCGCGCTGGAGGACGACGCCGATCCCTACCCCTGGGGCGCGATGTTCGGCCGTCCCTACCACGATGTCCGGGCGGTCGACGTGGACACCGGCGAGCGGCGCCAGCTCCTCGGCCGCGTCCGCTACGAGTGGCCCAGCCCGGGCGGCGCGTGGCTTCTGAGGTGGGACGGCTCCGCGTATCACACGCTCAACCTCCGCACCGGAACCGAGCATGACGTAACGTCAGGGTTAGCGGAAAACTTCGCCAACACCGACTACGACACGCCCACCGACGTCACCCCGCCGCACGGCTTCGGTCCCGGCGCCTGGCTGGAGGACGACGAGGCTGTCCTGCTGTACGGCAAGCACGACATCTGGCGGGTCGCGCCCGACGGCTCGGGAGGCCAGCGGGTGACCCGCGGCGCCGAGACGGGCATCACCCACCGCGTCGCACGCGTCGCCGACGACGATGACGAGCCCGGCCTCGACCCCGATTCACGCCCCTACCTCACCCTCTACAACGAGAAGACCGAGCAGCGCGGCTACGCCCGCCTCGCGGACGGCTGGGCGGACGCGCGCGACCGCGACGCCGTCGAGACCCTGATCCTGGACGACGCCTACCTGTCCGGCCTGGTCCGCGCCGACAGCGCCGACGTCCTCCTCTACCGCGCGATGTCCTTCACCGACCCGCCCGACCTGTTCGTTGCGGGCCCCGACCTGGCGAATCCCGTCCAGGCGACGGCCATCAACCCCTTCATCGACGAGGTGGCGTGGGGCCGGGCGGAGCTGGTCGACTTCGTCAGCGAATCAGGCCGCGACCTCCAGTTCGTACTTCTTCTTCCCGCGAACCACGAGGAGGGACGCGCGGTGCCCACGATCGTGTACACCTACGAGATGCTCTCCCCCCAAATGCATTTCTTCCGCGTCCCCAGCGAGCGCGACTACTACAACTACACGGCCTGGACCCAGCACGGGTACGCGGTGCTGCTGCCCGACATCGTGTACCGGGCGCGGGACCCCGGCATCAGCGCGCTGGAATCGGTGCGCGCCGCGGTGGCGAAGGCCGTCGAGATGGGCGTGACGGATCCGGAGGCGGTCGGTCTGATCGGGCACTCGTGGGGCGGCTACCAGGCGACGTTCCTGCCCACGCGGACCGACATTTTCGCGGCTTCGGTGGCGGGCGCGCCGCTGACCGATTTCGTCAGCTTCATGGGCCAGCTGCACTGGAACCCGGGGATCGCAGAGCTGAGCCACTGGGAGACCGGGCAGGCGCGGATGGAGGTGCCGTTCTGGGAGGATCCGGAGGCACACCGGCGGAATTCGCCGATCCACGAGGTGCATAACATGAACACCCCCCTGCTGATGGCCTTCGGCGACGAGGACGGGGTCGTGGACTGGGATCAGGGGACCGAGTTCTTCAACTTCGCCCGGCGAGCGGAGAAACAGATGGTGCTGCTGGTTTACGAAGGCGAGGATCACGGTTTCCGGCAGGAGGCCAACCAGAAGGACTACCACCGCCGCATCCTGGAGTGGTTCGGGCACTACCTGAAGGGCGAACCGGCCCCGTCGTGGATTACCGACGGTGTGGCGCTCGGGGCCCTGGAGGTGGAAAAGAAGCGGGTGGCCGCCCGTTAGGTCAACTCAGCGCGTTCTTCCGGTGCCCGGGCATGGCGGCGACGACCACCTGACCCGTCTGCTCGTCCCAGAAGTAGTAGATGCGGAGACAGCGGCGGGGGTCGCGCGTGTTGGCGCCCCGCTTGATGTGCCAGTTCACGGCATGGCGGCGTCCGTCCCGGAAGTGCTCGAAGCTGTCGCGTCCGCACGGCACGTTGAAGGCGCCGTCTATCCCCGTGATCCGTCCCCGCAACCCGGAGTTGCCGCCGTTGAGCCTGCCGGTCCGGTACTCGTCCGCCAGCCAATGGACGCATCGGGCCGCCAGACCCACATCCGCGAAGTGGGCGCCGTCCAGTTCGCGCCGCGCCGCTCCGGTCAGAACGAGGCGGCCGCGCAGGCTCTCGTCGCACCAGCCGGCGAATTCGGACCAGGTTGTCGGGAATGGAACGCTGGCGTCCGGATCTCCCCCCAGCACCCGGACCAGGCCGGCGAGCTGTTCGGCCCGCTTGCGTGCCTCGTCGCGCTCCCGTTCGATCGTGTCGACCCGCTTTTTCACCCGCTCGTACCGCCTTGCGTTGGCGGTCGCGGTCTCCCTCGCCGCCCTGAGACGGCGCGAGGGCCGCGGCGATCCGGGAGCGGGCATGGGCGGCGGCTCGCGAACGACCGCGACCTGTTCCGGCCCACCCCAGATCGATCTGCGCAGAAACGACACCAGTCCTCCCCGACGACCGGCGACGCTGGCGGCCTCGCGCTCCAGCGCCGCGTAGCCGGGGGCTTGATCGTCGCTTTCAACCTTCCCGCTCGCCTCGGCCGACACGCGCAGGAACCGCCCGCTGGCGCGCGCAATACCTCCGTCCTGGTTCAACCGGTCCCACAGGATCAGGGGATGGTCGGTCTTTGACGAGTCCGTGCCGAAACCCGGCAGGTAGAGCCGCCACGCGCCATTGAACACCGACAGGTGCCGGGCAACGCGCTCGGTCAGCCGAAAGGTCATTGCGGGCGGAAGCACCCACACAACGGCCAGTCCGGTGACGGCTCGCGCCAGGGCATGCGCGTGTGTCTCGACGGCGGAACGATCGGCCGCATCGGAGGGCAGCGTGAGGACTGCAAAGGGCACCTGGCGGTCGGGATCCAGCAGCAACGTCACAAACCCCCTCATCGTCTGCTCCGACTCCACCATGACCGGCTCGCAGGCGAGTCTGCGCCCGCTCTGCCGCAGGGGAATCCGGGCCGCCAGTTCCGCGAGCAGCTCCGCGGGGTACTCCTTCTCCACGTCTCGCGGGACAATCGACCGGTCCACGACGCGGATGCAGATCACGACCGGCCGCGCGGCCGTGCCCGAGACGACGATTTCGGAGGCGACCTCGCGGTCCGGCGCGGGACTTCGCTCGATCATCACCGCCCACTGGTCGCTGTCCCCGTCGCGAACCCTGACACCCTTGCACACCGCGTTGCCCGTCCGGAGCGAAAAGCCCCGGTGCCGCCTCGCCTTGCGTGGAAGGTCCTCCTGCAGCTTGCCCCGCAGCCATTCCAGCACGATGTCGCGGCAAGAGCGCATCGGTTCTCGACCGGCGTGCGGGGCGACCGAGGCGCGAACGCGCAGTTCGTGAAAGCCACCCTCCGACTGTCTGCCGGTCCCCTGCCGCTGTAGTTCGTCGAACGACTTCACGCGCTGGCGTGACATCACGATCCTCCCCTTCCCTTCTCCCCGCCGTGACTCTGAACAAGTCCCACAATCTCAGCCCATGCGCCTCCAGCGCAAGCGGCACGGATCATCGAACCTACTCCGTGGGCTGCCCGCTCAACTCCCGCCTCATCACGTGGCGCCGCCACCCGGCGCGGCCCACCCGCGCTCCAGGGTGACCGGCCGGAAGATCATGCCGCCGCCAGCAGGCCGATTCCGAGGAACACCGTGACCGCGCCCACGGTCCGCACGCCGCCGAAGCGCTCGCCAAGGAGAAGCCATCCGGCCAGGGCGGCAAACACGATGCCGATTTCGCGGGCGGCACCGGCATAGGCGACCGGGGCGATGCGGAAGGCGCGCAGCACCAGGGAATAGGCGGCGAGGGTCGCTACCGCGATCGCCACCGTGGGGAGCCAGTCGGTGCGCAACACTGAAAACACATGTCTGCCACGGCGCAGTGCGAGCAGGGGGATCAGGGCGGTTCCGGCCAGCGCGAACACCACGACAAGGTACGGAATCGGCGTCCAGTGCCGTATCGCCGCGCCGTCGATGGCCGTGTAGACCGACACGAGCAGTGCCACGAGGAAGGCGGAGCCGGTGCCGCGCGTGTGCGTACGAAGCGCCTGCCAACCGCGCTCTCCGTCCCGTCCGGCCCACAGCGGCGCGCCGCCCAGCACCACGAGGCCAACCAGGATCAACCCGATCCCCGCGATGCCGACCGCGCTGGGCCGTTCGCCGAGAAAGAGGATCGCCCAGAGGGTCAGCATGGCCGGCGCAGTGCCACGCGCGACCGGGTAGACCAGCGAGAACGCGCCACGGTCGTAGGCGCGCGCAAGGCAGGTGTAGTACCCCACCAGCACGGCGGCGCTCGCGGCCGCGTAGGGCCATACCTGTGCGGGGGGAGGCCCGGCCTGGATGAGCGCCGGCAGGAAGATGACCGCGCCGATCAGCAGTCCCCACGACGTGACAAGCAGGCGCTCGCTGGTGCGCTTGAGGATGAGGTTCCACGATGCGTGCAGGAATCCGGCCCCCAGCACCAGGGCCAGCGCGGTCAGGGACATGAGGTGGCTGGATCGGCCGGGCCGCGGCCAGGTCGGGCCAGCCTACTGCGACACGGGCGCCGAACGCCCGGAGGTGCGAAGGATGAACGCGTCCAGCGTCTCCTTCCACTGCGGCAGAAGCGACTGCTCGACGTACATCATGTGACCCGCGGCGAAATCGGCCCGTTCGATGTTGTCCCTGAGGTCCGGCGGCAGACCCATGTGATCCACCGTCCACACCGCCGCGAAGTACGGCGTCGCGAGGTCGTAAATGCCATTGATCAGCAGGACTTCGAGGCTGGGGTTGCGCTTCATGGCGGTGGCCAGATCCGGCGCGACGTTGGGTGTGCCGCCGCCGCGCACGAAGCCCCCGCCGCCGCCCAGACGCCCCCAGTTCCAGTTGCGGGTGCCGCCGCTCGGCACGTACTCGCGGTCGCCGTCGTAGCCCAGCTCGTCGCGCACGTAGCTGTTGAAGGCGGAGGTGTACGCCGAACTGATCGCCGTCGACTGGGGATCGTGCGACGGCCGTCCGCCGAGCACGTCGCCGGCCGGCCCCGTGAAGCGCGCATCCAGGCGTCCGACGATGCGTCCCTCGTCGCGCAGCAGCTCCGCCTCGAAGGCGGGCGCGGTCACGCGCAGATCCGATTTGTCGATGAAGTCGTGACTGAGTCCCGTGTAGCGGTGCATCTGGTCGATCACTCGTGCGCGGGTGTCGGCGTCCAGCGTCCCGCCCGCCAGCAGCGCGGTCGCGTACTCGGTCAGCGACCACGCCTCCACCTCGGCCATGAACGCCTCCAGGTCGGGCGGGTTCGGGCCAGGCAGCGCGTCGAGGTAGCGCGCAGTGATCGCGTAGGAGGGCAGGTTCACGATGTAGGGCAGGTCGTCCCCGGCCGCGAACTGGATCGTGTTGAACTGGAGCACGGCCGAGACCAGCACGATCCCGTTCAGATCGATGTTGCCGCCCTGCAGGTGTCGCGCCAGCACGGCCGCGCGGGTCGTGCCGTAGCTCTCGCCAAGGAGGTAGCGCGGCGAGTTCCACCGCTCGTATTCGCTCAGGAAGCGCCGGATGAACTGCGTGAGCGAGCGCGCGTCCTCGTCGATGCCCCAGTAGTCGGAGCCGGGAGTGTCGCCGAGCAGCTGGCTGAAACCGGTCCCGATCGGGTCGACCATGACGATGTCCGCGACATCCAGGATCGTGTAGTCGTTGTCCTCGAGCGGATAGGGCGGCGCACCCTGCGGGCCGACCTCGGGCGTGACTACCCGGCGCGGACCCATGATCCCCATGTGGAGCCAGAAGGACGCCGAGCCCGGACCGCCGTTGAATGAGAAGACGAGCGGCCGGTCCCGCGATGGCGCCCCGTTGGTGCGGAAGTAGGCGGTGTAGAAGAGCTCGGCCGCCGCCTCGCCGTCGTCGTCGGTCAGGGTGGTGGAGGCCACGACCGCATCGTACTCGACGGTCTCGCCACCGACCATGATCGAATGGCGGGTCTCCCAGCGGGAGGAAGCGGCGGCGTCCCCGCCGTCCTGAGCAAGGAGAGGTGAGGCGAGGAGGGCGGCGGATGCCACGAGAGTGAGGGCAGACGTCGTCGAGGTCAAAACTGGTGCTCCTGTCAGAGGCGAATTGGCGCGAGGGAAAGCTGGGCGGAACAGCGGTGTCTCGCCAGTGGGGGGCGGGGTGGGCGCCCAATCGAGCATGCCGGTGTCCCGCGTTTTGCCGCGGAAACGTGGGGGGGGCCGACCCGCCGGACCACCAGCCCGCCGGCCGGTTCTCAAGCCAACGCCTGTCCCAAAACGCCGGAACGCTGTCCCATCCAGCTATGGACAGGTTCTGAAAACGCGGTCTCGGAGAGGTCCCGGACCTCGGCCACAGTGGCCGCCAGGGGCCGCAGGAAGCCCCGGGCGGGACGATCGGCGGTGCGGGACCCATTCGAGCCGTCCCGAGGCGAGTTTTCGCGTCCTGGGCCGATACAGAGGGCCGAAAAACGGTAGTTAACTTACTGGTGCGCGGAACGAAGCACGACTCCCGCCGCACCTAACCCTTTGCCGGACTGCTACTTGAGGAGGATTGAAATGACCATCGCCCAGCTTGGCGAGCGCATCGTCGCACTCGCCGCACGGATCAACATCGCCACCTACGAGATGCTCACCCTCATCGCCGAGTTCGACCGCCGCGAGGGGTGGGCCGACGCCTTCAACTCGTGCGCCGAGTGGCTCGCCTGGAGCACCGGCCGCACGATCGGCACCTGCCGCGAGAACGTGCGCGTCGCCCATGCGCTACAGGACCTGCCGAAGACCTCGGCCGAGATGCAGGCCGGGCGGCTGTCCTACACCAAGGTGCGGGCGATCACCCGGGTGGCCACGAAGGCAACGGAAGGTGAACTGCTCGAATTGGCCGACAAGGGCTCGGCCGCCGAGCTCGAGCGGATGGTGCGGGGATGGCGGCACCTGTCGCGCGACGGCGAGTTGACGGCCGAAGAGGTGCGGCATCAGCGGCGGGCGTTCTCGGTGGTGATCGATGCCGACGGGACGTACGTAGTGCGCGGAAGGCTCGAGCCCGAGGCCGGGGCCGTGCTGATGCGGGCGATCGAGGCCGCAACGGACGCGCTGTACCGGGGCGAGGACCCCGGGGCGCGGCCGACGAGCCGCCAGCGCAGGGCCGATGCGGCGGGACTGGTGGCCGAGCGGGCGCTGGCGGCGGGGCTGAAGGCGGCGCACAGCGGGACGCGGGCCGAGCGGTACCAGGTGACGGTGCATGCCGAGATGGCCACGCTGGAGGAGCACGGCGAGGGTGGCCGGTCGGAGGTCGACGGGGTGCGGGTGAGCGCGGAGACGTCGCGGCGCATGGCGTGCGATGCGTCGCTGGTGCAAATGCTGCACCGGGAGGGGAAGGTAGTCAGCGTGGGGCGGAAGACGCGCACGATCCCGCCGCACATCCGCCGGGCGCTCGAGGAGCGGGACCGGGGCTGCCGGTATCCGGGCTGCGGGGGCCGGTTCACGGAGGCGCATCATGTCAGGCACTGGGCCGACGGCGGCGAGACGAGTCTGGCGAACACGGTGCTGCTCTGCCGGCGGCACCACCGGCTCGTGCACGAAGGGCGGGTGCGGATGGCGCTGGACGCGAAGGGTCAGGCGGTGTTCTTCACGCGTGGTGGCAAGATGCTGGGGAGCGTGCCGCCGCCGGTGAACGAGCCGGCGCTGACGCCCGCCCTGCCCCCCGCCCCACCGCTTCGGCCCGGGCAGATGTACAACGGCGCGGCGCGGCTCGCGGCCGGCGCCATCCCGTGGGAGATCGAGGCCGCGGCGAGGGAGGCCGTCGAGGCGGCGCTGGCGGGGAACTCGGCTCTGGAGGCTGGCGGCCCGACCACGCCCGCCCCACCGCCCGCGTTTCCTATGAAACCTATCGGTCTTGGATCAAGTGTAACCCATGATACAGGAACGGGTTGTGGTATTGGCGACCTCTGAGAGCAGATTCACGCCGCGGCTGCAGCTTCCACCGTGTATCCGAGCTTGTGGAGTTGGCGCATGTGATAGCGGCGGCGGCGCTCCTTGTCGCGCCGGAGGAAGAAATCGTCGCCCAGATCTTCGTGCGACGCACCCGTCGAGAGCATGTGCCAGAGTGCCACCAGAATGGCGTGTTGCACGACCGAGATGGCCTTTCGGGGGCCGCCTCGAGCCTTATGGCGATGGTAGAGCGCCGAGTAATAGCTGCCCCGGGTCCGTGCCGCCGACCACGCCACCTGTCCAAGCGTCGCGCGCAGCCAGGCATTGCCCTTGCCGGTGGACACGGACTTGCGCTTTCCGGCGCTCTCGTGGTTGCCCGGACAGACCCGGGCCCAGGAAGCCAGGTGCCCGGCTGTCGGGAAGCACGTCATGTCCGGCCCGATCTCGGCCAGAATCGTCTGGGCGGCACGCTGCGCGATACCCGGCATGCTCTCGATGATGTCAACAGCCCGTGAAAAAGGGCGCGTACGCTCCTCGATGCGGGCGTCGAGTTCGTCGATGTGCTGCGACAGCTCGTCGATCAGCCGGAGATGCCGGCCCAGCATGAAGCGGTAGTGTTCCGTCATCCGGCCGGCGGTAGCTTCGGCCAGCTCCTTGCGCTTCTTCTTCAGCGACCCCTGTGCCAGCCGGGCGAGCGCTTCCGGGGCTTCGACGCCTGCCGCCAGAGCATCCAGGATCCCCCGCCCCGTCTTCCCCATGATGTCCGTCACGACCGAGCCCAGCTTGATGTTGGCCATCTCGAGCGTCTTCGCCACCCGGTTGATCTGGCGGCTCCGCTCGCCGATCAGCGACTTTCGCAGACGGGTCAGGTCTCGGAGATCGCGGATCTCCGGCGGCGGAACGAAGCTCCCTCTGAGCAGGCCGCACTCCAGCAGCCGCGCGACCCACTCGCAATCACGGACATCCGTCTTCCTCCCCGGAACGTGCTTGATGTGGCGGGCGTTGACGAGCAACAGCTCGAAGTCGTCCTCAAGCACGACGTAGACCGGCCTCCAGTACACGCCCGTCGACTCCATCGCCACATGGGTCACGCCGTTGCCCCGAAGCCACTCCCGGAGCGCCTCCAGTCCCGCCAGCGTCGTCGCGAACGTGCGGACAGCCTTGTGCCGGCCGGCCACCTCCCTGCCCGGCGTACGAACGCACGCCACCACGGTCTTCTTGTGCACGTCGAGGCCCGCGCACCGTTCGATCATGACATCCATTCCCGCCTCCTTTCACGGGCTCCAGTGGATCGGGGAGGGCGTTCATGGTTGTCGAATTTCCTATACGCGATTGCGGCCGCTCGGGCCGGTCAGCACTACGGGGTCCCTCGGAACGCCCAGGTCAGGTTCCGCGTCGGGCTTTCAATGCACCAGAAACGCTTACGACCTCTGTCCCCAGACTCCAGCTTAGTTTCCAGACTATGGGGTGGCCAGAAGAGCCATGGAGGTTCCGCGGCAAAAGCAGGGACACTCGCATGTCGCTATGGGACGGCGCGAGGGGATGGGGCGGCCGGAACCGGAGAAGGGGACCAACGGAACGCGGACGCGAGCCGCCTGATGCGGGGCGCGGGGCGCTACCGGTTCTGTCGATCCCGCAGATTCAGAGTGACCGACAGCACCAGCGCCGCCAGCGCCGCGCCGATGACCAGGCCGTCGACGAACCCCGTGTCCCAGGCCACGCCTGTGAGCCCGTCCAGGTAGTATTTCACCCACGACGCCGGGAGGCCGGTTTCCCCCAATGTCCGCTTGACCTGCCAGTGCCAGTCGGTCAGCGGGCAATATCCCCACCCGTACGCGATCCCGAGGCCGAACCAGGAAAGGAGGGTGGCGGAGATGGTGAGCAGGTGGAGCCGCCGCGTCCTTCGCCAGATCCAGCCGAGCGTGTTGAAGACGATGAGCGCGGTGTGAAAGACCACGAAAAGGACATCGAACAATTGGTAGAGCGCCAGATCGGTCATGGTCGCTTCGATGTATGGCGTGAAGAATCGGCCGACAGGATTCGTCACGGTCACTGGATGGAGTTCAAGTTATGCCAATAGACATCCGCCACGGGCGCCGCTACCTGCTCTGCCACTGGCCGGATGTTGCCGCAATCAGGGACGTAAAGGGCGATTCACCATCGTAAACGGGGTAAGTCCCCGCGCGGCCGGCGCGCGTCCCGCAACACTATTCGCCTCGTAGCGACTTCCAGCCCCATATTACGCCGCGACCCACCACTCCCGCGAATCGACCGCACCCGCGCAAAAACAGGAAGGCTGTGCCATCATGCGGACCCTCCTCCTCGCCGCCGCACTCCTCACCCCCGCCGCACTCCTCGCCCAGGAGTCCGACGGCGACGGGGACACCGCCCTCCCCCTCCCCGCCGACCGCGCCCTCGCGATCGACATGACCGTCGGTTCGTGGATCTCGCTGGACGTCAGCCCGGACGGCACGACCATCGTCTTCGACCACCTCGGCAACCTCTTCACGGTGCCGGTCACCGGCGGCGACGCCACGCAGCTCACCTCCGGCATGGCCTTCGACGCCCAGCCGCGGTTCTCGCCCGACGGCTCGCGCATCGTCTTCACATCGGACCGCAGCGGCGGCCAGAACGTCTGGGTCATGTCAATGGATGGATCGGACACCATCCAGGTGACCAAGGGGGCGTCCAACCGGACCGAGTCGCCCGACTGGTCGCCCGACGGCAACTACATCGTGTCGTCGAAGGGGGGCTTCCGCGGCGGCGGCCTGCCGAAGCTCTGGCTGCACCACGTGGACGGGGGCTCGGGCGTGCAGCTCGTCGACGAGCCCGAAAACCTGAAGACCATCGGGGCCGCCTTCGACCCCACCGGCCGCTACATCTGGCACGCGCGGCGCACCGGCGACTGGACGTACAACGCGCAGCTGCCGCAGTACCAGCTCGCCGCGTACGACCGCGAGACCGGCGAGACCTACACCCGCACCTCGCGCTTCGGTTCGGGGGTCCGTCCCACGCTGTCCCCCGACGGCCGCTGGCTTGTCTACGGCACGCGCCACGATGCCCGCACGGCGCTGCGGATTCGCGACCTCGAGTCCGGCGACGAACGCTGGCTCGCCCACCCCGTGCAGCACGACGACCAGGAGTCGCGCGCGACCCTCGACGTGCTTCCCGGGATGTCGTTCACCCCGGATTCGCGCTACCTCGTGGCCAGCTACGGCGGCAGGATCTGGAAGCTGGACGTCGAGCAGGGCGGCGCGGAGGAGATCCCGTTCAGGGTTCAGTACGACCTCGCGCTCGGCCCCGTCGTCGACTTCGACTACCCGATCGAGGACACGCCCACCTTCACCGTCCGGCAGATCCGCGACGCCGTCCCCTCGCCCGACGGCTCCCGGATCGCGTTCACCGCGCTGGACCGCCTCTGGGTGGCGGGCGCCAACGGCTCCGACCCCCGCCGCCTCACCGGCGCGGAGCACTCGGAGCACTACCCCGCGTGGTCCCCCGACGGCGACTGGGTCGTCTACGCGACCTGGGACGGCGAGGGCGGCCACCTGTTCAAGACGCGCGCGGACGGAGACGGGACCCCGGTGCGCCTGACCACGATGGCGGCCGTGTACGTGACGCCGGCCTGGTCGCCGGACGGGGACCGGATCGTGGCGCTGAGAGGCTACGCGCGCGACTTCCGGGAGTCGGCCGGCGGCTTCGGGTCGGGCGCGCCGGCGCCCGCCGAGATCGTGTGGGTGGGCAGCGGCGACGGACCGGGTGCCGCCAGCGTGATCGCCCCCGTGGACGGGCGCGGCTGGCCCCACTTCGCCGAAGGGGTGAGCCGGAGCGGCAGCGGGCCCTCCGCCGACCGCATCTACCTGCAGCGCGGCCCCGACGTCCTGGTATCCATTCGCTGGGACGGGACCGACGAGCGCCGGCACGTGCGCGTGCGCGGGCCCACCCCGCCCGGGTCCCAGAACGCGCTCACGCCGTCTGTGCTGCGGATGGCGCCGCGCGGCGACCAGGTCATGGCCCTGATCGAAGGGCAGATCTACACGGCGACCGTCCCCGTGGTGGGCGGCGACGCGCCCCTGATCAACGTCGGCAACCCGGACAACGCCGCCGTTCCGGCCCGCCGACTCACCGACATGGGAGGCGAATTTCCCGCCTGGGCGGCAAGCGGCCGGGCCGTGCACTGGTCGCTCGGCCGTGCGTTCTTCACCTACGACCTGGATGCGGCGGAGGCGTTCGAGGAGGCGCGCGAGGCGGAGGAGGCCGCAGCGGAGGGCGAGGAAGAGGAGGGTGAGAGCGAAGAGGACGAAGCCGGCTACGAGCCCGCCGAGGTCTGGATCGACATCGAAGCGGCACGGGATATCCCCGGCGGCACCGCCCTGCTGACCGGTGCGCGCGTCGTGACGGTCGCCGGCGCGGGCGTGATCGAGCAGGGCGACATCCTGGTGCGCGACAACCGCATCGTTGCCGTCGGGCCGTCCGGCTCCCTGGATCCGCCCGCCGACGCCCGCGTGATCGATCTCGGGGGCAAGACCATCGTGCCGGGCTTCGTCGACACGCACGCCCACATGAGGCCCGCGCGCAACCTCCACCGCTCCGACGTGTGGCCCTACCTCGCCAACCTGGCCTACGGCGTCACCACCACGCGCGACCCCCAGACCGGCACCACCGACGTTCTCAGCTACGCCGACCGCGTCCGCACCGGCGAGCTGGTCGGCCCGCGCGTCTATTCCACCGGACCCGGCGTCTTCTGGCAGCACATGATCGACTCCGAGGACAAGGCGAGGGACATCCTGTCCAGGTACTCGAGCTACTTCGACACCAAGACGATCAAGATGTACGTCGCCGGGAATCGGCAGTCACGCCAGTGGATCATCATGGCGGCCCGCGAACTGGGCCTCATGCCCACCACCGAGGGGTCGCTCAACATCCGCCAGAACCTCAACGAGACGATCGACGGCTACCCGGGCCTGGAGCACTCGATCCCCATCTACCCGGTGTACGACGACTACGTGCAGCTCTTCAAGGCACAGGGCCGCGCCTACTCGCCGACGCTGCTCGTTTCCTACGGCGGGCCCTGGGCCGAGAACTACTTCTACAGCCGCGAAAACCCGCACGACGACACCAAACTCCGCCGGTTCGTGCCCCACTCGGTCGTCGACGCCGCAACGCGCCGCCGCGGCCAGTGGTTCCGCGACGAGGAGCACGTGTTTGCCGACCACGCCCGCTTCGTGAAGGACCTCGTGGAGGCGGGCGGGCGCGCCGGGGTGGGCAGCCACGGCCAGTTGCAGGGGCTGGGATACCACTGGGAGCTGTGGGCGATGGCGGCCGGCGGCATCGGCGAACTCGACGCGCTCCGCATGGCGACGATCATGGGCGCGGAAGCGATCGGCCTCGACCAGGATCTGGGCACGATCGAGGCCGGGAAGCTGGCCGACCTGGTTGTCCTTGACGCGAACCCGCTGGACGACATCCGCAACACGAACCGCATTCACATGGTGATGGTGAACGGGCGCCTGTACGACGCCGACACCCTGGCCGAGATTCATCCGGGGAACCGCGAGATCGCGCCGATGTGGTGGTGGGACGACGAGCCGGGCGAGCTGCCCGGCGTGGCAAACGCAACCGGAAACTGAGCGCGGAATTCCAGGAGGTCAGGCATGTGCGATCTGTGCGCCAACGGGCTGTCGCGACGAACCTTCATCTCGGCGGCCGCAGTTTCAGCCCTCTCGCCGAGCCTGCTCCGCGCGCTGGCCCTCGGGTCAGCCGAACGCCCGTGGCTGGAGCTCGCGATGGAGGCCTGGCGGTGGGTCGAAGCCGCCCGCATCGACACGCCCGACGGCGCCACCTGGCCCGCCGACCCGACGGATCCGGAGTCCGTGGGTTACACACTGTATACACACTCCCCCGGCGTCATCCCGTTCGCGCTGGAACTCCACTACGCGACCGGCGACGAGCGGTACCTGAACGCAGCGGTTCAGGGCGCGACGCACCTGGCTGCCAGGGTGGACGAAGTCCAGGACGCCGGCCTCTACACGGGGCTCGCCGGCAGCGACGCGATCGAATCCAACGACATCATCAGCGGAACCGCAGGGACAGGTCTTGCGCTCCTCCACCTCGGCCGCGCACTCCGCTACGACAACGCGCTGGAGACTGCGGAGGGGGCGGGAAGGCGGCTCCTCCAACGCGCCGTCGAGACCCCGACCGGCCTCCGCTGGGACATGTGGCCCGGCTACGCCCGCGAGATGCCCAACTTCTCACACGGCACCGCCGGCATCGCATACTTCCTGGCCACCCTGCACCGGGCCACCGGAGAGCGCGCGTTCCTGGACGCGGGGCTTGCGGGCGCGCGCTATCTCACCTCGCAGGCCACGCTGGACAACACCGGGTACCGCATCTTCCACTCCCGCCCCGGCGGCGAAGACCTCTACTACCTCTCGTGGTGCCACGGCCCCGTCGGCACCAACCGCCTCTTCCACCAGCTCGGCGAGATCACCGGCGACCCCGAGTGGCACGACTGGGTTGCGCGCGGTGCACGCGGCGTCATGGACACGGGCATCCCGGAGACGCGCACCCCCGGGTTCTGGGATAACATCAGCCAGTGCTGCGGCACGGCGGGCGCGGCGGAGCACTTCCTGACCCTGCACCGCACCACCGGCAACGCCGGGTACAAGGCCTTCGTCGACCGTCTGAACACCGACCTCGTCCAGCGCGCTTCGACCGCCGGCACACCCGCCGGCGCCGGCCGCAAGTGGACCCAGGCCGAGCACCGCGTGCAACCCGAACTGCTCGTTGCTCAGACGGGGCACATGCAGGGCGCGGCCGGGGTCGGGAAGTACTTCCTGCACATGGACGCCATGGAGGAACGGGGCGAGGGGCCGCGGGTGGTGTTCCCGGACGATCCATGGTGACACCCCGCGTGGCCCGCCCGGCACCGCCGAAAGCCCCAGTGAACTCAACCAGCCCCGAACGCGCGCGGATTCTCGAACTGGAGGCGGCAGCGCGGTCGCTGGATCCCGATTCGGCCGGGCGCGACCGGCTCATGCGCGCGGCTCACGGCTACGCCCAGCGCCTTTTGAACGCTCTCCCGGAGATGCCCGCGTACAACCACGACAAGTCGGCGGTCCAGGAACTCCGGAAGCTGGATCCGGGACAGGGGGCTCATCCCATCGGACAGCTCATCGACCGGTTCGAGCGGTCCGTCGTGCGGCCCGGACTCCTGCCATCCCACCAGGGGCACCTGGGCTATATCCCCGGCGGCGGACTCTACGCCTCGTCGCTGGCCGACTACCTCGCCGCGGTAACGAACGAGTACGCCGGCGTCCGCTTTGTGGGGCCCGGATCCGTCGAGATGGAGGACCTGGTCCTCGACTGGATGGCACGTCTCGTCGGATACCCCCCCACCGCCGACGGGAACCTCGCCTCGGGCGGGTCCATCGCGAGCCTCACCGCCATCGTCGCGGCCCGCGAGGCCGCGGGGCTGCGCGCCCGCGACTTCGAGCGCGCCGTGGTGTACGCCACACCCCACATCCACCAGTGCGTGCACAAGGCGATCCGCGTCGCCGGCATGGGCGAGACCGTGCGCCGCGACGTCGCCGTGGACGACGGCTTCCGGCTGTGTCCCAACTCGCTCTCCACACTCGTCGCGGCCGACCGCGCCCGGGGACTTCGCCCGTGGCTCGTCCTTGGCTCGGCGGGCACCGCCGATACCGGCGCGATCGATCCGCTGGACCGGATCGCCGACATCGCCGAGCGCGAGGACCTGTGGTTCCACGTCGACGCGGCGTACGGCGGCTTCTTCGCGCTGCTCCCGGAGTTCCGGCCCGCGCTGGCCGGAATGGAACGTTCCGATTCGGTGGTCCTCGACCCCCACAAGGGAATGTTCCTGCCATACGGCACGGGAGCGGTATTGGTGCAGAACCGCGACGCGCTGCGGGACGCCCACGCCTACTACGCCAGCTACCTGCAGGACACGGTCGAGTCGGAAGGGGGAGGCCGCTCGCCAGCCGCCGTGTCGCCAGAGCTGACCAAGCACTTTCGGGCGCTCCGCGTCTGGCTGCCGCTGCTGCTGTACGGTGAGGAGTCCTTCCGGGCGTGTCTGCGCGAGAAGCTCGAGCTGACGAAGTACTTCCAGCGCGAGGTCGAGTCCCTTGGGTTCGAGATGGGACCGAGTCCGGATCTGACCGTGGTGACGTTCCGGTGGGTCCCGGAGTCGGGCAGCGCGAACGCCTTCAACCAGGCCCTCGTCGAGGAGACCCACCTCGATGGCCGGGTCTTCATGTCCTCCACGACGGTCGGCGGCAGGTTCATGCTCCGGATGGCGGCGCTGGCGTTTCGCACGCACCTGGACACCATCGACCTGGCGCTTGACGTGCTGCGGGAGGCCGTGTACAGGCTGGAGCGCGGATGAGCAACTCTGGCCCCGGCGACACCCGCCAGGACGTCCGCTACGAGCCCGACGACCGCCCCCCGCTGCCCATCACCATCGGGCTGGGGGTTCAGTACGCCATGCTCTGCATCGCCAGCATCGTGCTGACCCCGATGATCATGATCACCGTGGCCGGGGGCAGCGATGAATACCTCTCGTGGGCGGTGTTTGCGGCGCTCGTGATCAGTGGGCTCACCACGGCGGTCCAGGCCCGCAAGGTTGGGCGCATCGGGGCCGGCCACATCCTGGTCATGGGAAGCACGAGCGCGTTTCTGGCCGTGAGCGTGACCGCCATCGAGCGGGGCGGGCCGGCCGATCTGGAGTTCATCGCCACGACGGACGCGAGCAACATCGAGGATCAGCTTGCAATGCTCAGCGAGGCGACCGCCAGCGTGCCCGTCGAGACCGAGACACCGCTTCGGTTGCTGCGACACTACGCGTCGTCGATCCGCCACCAGCAGTATCACGACATCGACATCCTGACGATCCGAGTGGACGCGGTGGGGCGGACGGGACGGGTGGGGTGGGACTAGCCGCGCGACCCCCCTACCGGTTCGGGTTCGGCGCCATCGCGACCAGCAGGACCAGGTCGCCCTCGGACTCGTTCGCCACGCCGTGCGGCTCGTCCGGCTCTGACCACGCCACCGCGCCGGCGCCCAGGACTTCGTTCCGGTCGCCCACCGTGAAGCGGCCTTCGCCCTCGATCACATAATAGAACTTCGTTGCGCCAGCATGCGTGTGTACGTGTTGGGCCTGCCCGGGACCGAGGCAGTAGACGTCGCAGAACATCTGGTCGGTCTCGAAGAGGTTGAGCTTCTGCATCTTTTCGGCGGAGAAGCGGCGCCGGCGGGTGGAGTCGACGATTCCCATTGAATGGCCTCGGAAGTGGAATGGATGGGCGGAAACATGTTCCGATGGGACGCCGACGGGAAAGTGCCGGATGCCAGAGCGCCCGCGGGCACCTATGTTGAAGGACGATACACCAACGCCAGTCCTGCCGTCCCACCGGAGCATCGGAGAGCCCGCAATGACCATCCGCCGAGCCACGCACCTCGCCATGCCCCTCGCCCTGGCCCTCACGGCCGGCGCGACCGCCTGCGCCCCACCCGAAGACGCGGCGGACGACCCCGCCGAGGAATCCGAAGAGGCGATGATCGAACGTGCCCGCGGGATCCACGACCGGGTCGTCACGCTCGACTCGCACATCGACATCAGCACGTCGAACTTCACCGCCGAGCGCAACTACACCATGGACCTGCCCACACGGGTCACCCTGCCGAAGATGGAGGCCGGCGGGCTGGACGTCGGCTGGTTCGTCGTCTACACGTCCCAGGGTCTGCTCAACGACGAGGGCTACGCTACGGCCTACGAGAACGCGGTCGACAAGTTCGACGCCATCCACCGCATGGTGAACGAGTACGCGCCCGACCGGATCGAGCTGGCGCTCACCTCCGACGACGTCCGCCGGATCGCGGCCTCCGGCAAGCTGGTCGCGATGATCGGCGTCGAGAACGCATACCCGCTGGGCACCGACATCGCGCGCGTCGAGGAGTTCCACGAACGGGGCGCGCGCTACATGTCGCTGGCGCACACCGGTCCAAGCCAGCTGTCCGACGCGCACTCGGGCGAGAACGACGGCAACTTCCTGCACGGGGGCCTGAGCGACATGGGCCGCGAGGCGATCGCCGAGATGAACCGGCTCGGCATCATGATCGACATTTCGCACCCGTCGAAGCCCTCGATCATGCAGACGCTGGAGATGACCCGTGCGCCCGTGATGGCGTCGCACTCGTCCGCCCGCGGCCTCAGCGACGTGAGCCGCAACCTCGACGACGAGCAGCTGCACGCGGTGGCCGAAAACGGCGGCGTGGTGCAGACCGTCGCGCTGCGCTCCTTCGTCAACACGACCAGGAACGCGGCCCACCGCGACGCCAGGGACGCGATCGAGGCCGAGGTGGCAGCCGAAATGGGCGTGGAAATACTCGGACGGGGCGCGATGTTCGCCCTTCCCCCCGAGGAACGCGACGCCTACATGGCGAAGGTGGTCGAGGTTCGGGCCATGGCGGCCGAGCGGGCGGCAGCAATGGACATCCCCCCCGACGTCAGCGTGTCGGATTTCGTCGACCAGATCGACTACATGGTCAACCTCATCGGCCTCGAGCACGTCGGCATCAGCTCGGACTTCGACGGCGGCGGCGGCGTGGCCGGCTGGGACGACGCCTCGGAAACCTTCAACGTTACGTTGGAGCTCGTCCGGCGCGGTTACACGGAAGAGGAGATCGGCATGCTCTGGAGCGGGAACCTGCTGAGGGTTCTCGACGAGGTACAGGCCGTAGCGGCAATGATTCAGGCAGAAGAAGGGTAGGAAGAAAATGAACCGGACAAAGACCACCAGACTGTTCATGCTCGGCGTTTGCGTCGCGGCGCTGGCCGCCGTGGCCTGGGAAGCCATGCCGAAGGGCACCACCTCCACACCGGCGGCCAGCGAGGACGGCGTTGCGGGGGCCGCGGCAACCTTCCTGTCCCTTCTGGACGGCGACGCGCGCGGCCGCGCCACCTTCGACCTGGGCGACGAGGAGCGGTTCAACTGGGCCTTCACGCCCGTATCGCGCAACGGCCTCCCGCTCAAGGACATGACGCTGGAGCAGCGCACCGCGGCCCACGCCATCCTTCAGGCCACCCTGAGCAGCCAGGGTTACCACAAGGCCAACGCGGTCATCGAGCTGGAACGGGTCCTCGGCGTCATCGAGGGCCGTCCCGAGCGCCGCGATCCCGAGGACTACTACGTCGCGATCTTCGGCGACCCCGACACGGGCGGGCCCTGGGCGTGGCGCTTCGAGGGCCACCACCTGTCGCTCAACTTCTCCTCGCCGTCGAACGAGCTCACCGTCACCGGGCCCGCCTTCATGGGAGCGAACCCGGCGACCGTTCCGTCCGGCCCGAAGGCCGGCTGGCGCCCCCTCGGCCGCGAAGAGGACCTGGCGCGCTCCCTCGTGCAGAGCCTCACCGCCGAGCAGCTCGAGATGGCGATGATCGCCGACGAGGCGCCCCGCGACATCATCACCGGCAACGACCGAGAGGCGCGGCTCGACGGCTTCGAGGGAATCCCCGCCTCACGGCTCACCGACGCCCAGCGCGACGTGCTCATGGGCGTGATCGGCGAGTACGTCGGCAACATGGACGCCGCCGCCGCCCACGCCTGGATGGCGCGGATCCACAACGAGATCTCGCCCGACGACCTCTACTTCGCCTGGGCGGGCTCCACCGAATACGGCGCCGGCCACTACTACCGTGTCCACGCGGCCTCGTTCCTCATCGAGTACGACAACACCCAGGGCAACGCCAACCACGTCCACTCCGTGTGGCGGGACCTGGAAAACGACTTCGGCGGCGACGCCCTGGCCCGGCACTACGAGGAGGGGCACCCGCATGACTGAGGGGGGACGCGGCTGCGGTAAGTCGGTCGTACCTGAGGAGGTGGCCAAAGGGGTCCAGCTCAGAGGCGGCAAGAACGGGAATCCGACCTGGGAGGAGACCTACCAGGCCATTGCAGCTGCCGGCGAGGATTGGAGCGATCTCGACGCAGCTGTGGCCGATGGCCTCGATTGACGGCCGCTGCCCTATCCCGGCGCCCTCAACGACACGTGCAGGTGATCCGCCGTCCCCACGTGGCGCAGCGTATTGAAGCCCAGCGCCCGGAACGTCAACTCGACTGTGCGGTTCCGCCACTCCGGACGGCCGATCGTGCGCAGATCCAGCGCGTGCACAAAGCCGTCGTCCTGTCTGAAGTGCAGGGACGACTCGTTCGGTGAGAGTCCCAACCGGCGGTAGAAGTCCGGGGTGCGGCTTGCGTCCGTGATGAGCGCGCCCGCGTCCGCAAGGAACACTGCGCTCGCGCCCATGCGCAGCAGAGGATGAAGGGCCGCGTACTCGGCGCGCACCTCATCGGACTTGACGTTGGCGCTGCCCACGTAGACAACCGAGTAGGCCACGTAAGCGACGGCGAGGGCCGCCGCGCCACGGGTCATCAGCCACTTGAGTCCCTTCCCCGCACCGAGGCGGCGGCCCAGGGCCCAGGCGTAGAGCACCAGGAGCAGCGCCGTCGCCGCGGCCGACACCGCCAGCGACGGCCACGGCTCCAACCCCCACTGCTGGTAGGCGAACACCCCGCCCCGAATGAGAAGGACAAAGGGGACAATGGCCAAAAAGACGGCGAGCACGGCCCAGCGGAGCAGGCGCAGCGGAAGTCGCAGCAGCCGACCGCGACGCGGGCCTTCCGGGCGCTGGCGCTTCGCCGCGGTGCCTCCCGGCCGCTGCGGTCCGTGGTATTCGACCTTAAGTGTGCTCAACCGTGACCCTTGTGCTCACGCTCGTCCCCGTGCTTCCGAATGAAGTCCTCCACACCCTTGCGCACCAGCAGGTTGTCCGAAATCGCGGCAATTTCCTCTGCCTCCCGCCAGGCGCGTTCCAGCATCCAAAGCTCGCCCTCCAATGCCCTACGCTCCTGTTCCTCGTGGAGTGCCATTTCAAGCGCCAGGCGAGTGGGCTTCAGCAGCGAACTCATCTGTACGCCCGCGGGTGAATATGGGGTTTGCCGCCGGTGTGCAAGGCGCCTCACAAACCGACCTGGCTGCCCGGCATAAGCAATCTTCGAGACGGCGTCCTGTACCGTCTTCCGGGAACCGCCCTCGGCATTGATCATCGGCAGAATCGCGTCGAGAGCACGCACCCCGTCCTCCCCGTCGAACCGCTCCTCCAAGGAGAGCACGCCCCTGGCCTCCGCTTCGATGCTGAAGCCGGCTTCGTCTTCCGCCGGTACCAGTCGAGCGCGGGCAATGCGAGGTCCGTTCATCCACCTGAGTCTCCCGTCTTGCGGGCGGAAGAATACCGACGGACGAACCCTCCTCCAGGTTAAGACGGAGTGGTAGACAAACGACCCGAGGCCGACACCCCCCAATCCCACCAACGCGCCACCCAGGGCCATGCCTCCGCCTCCGGCAACGATCGCGGCAGCTCCCATTGCGAAGGCGCGCCTCCTCCTCTTTCCGAACTGATCCCCGTACCGCCACGCGGCAAACTCCGGCCTCAGCGGCTTGCCGATCCGCACAAGCTCCAGTCCCTCCGCATGCTTTGCCAGGCCTATGTTTTCTGAGGAAACGCGGACTTGCGTGCCCCGGAAGAGCTTCTCGCACGTCTCCACCGCCTCCCATCGCTCTTCCAGCGGAGTGAGGTTCCAGCGCTCGCAGCGGCGACACACCACCCATAGCCGCCCCTTCGCCGCGTCGAAGGCCAAACGGCGCCCGACCGGGAACTCCTCGACGACCTCGTTGCTGCCCAGGCCCTTCTTGCAGTAGATGCAGGTGCGGTACACGGCAACCAGCCGGCGCTCCCGCGGCCCTCAGCCCCCCACCAGTCCCAGCAGCCAGGCGCACAACAGCGCGCCGTAGATGCCCAGGATGTACCCGGCCACCGCCATCAGCAGCCCGATCGGCGCCATGGCGCGGTGGTAGACGCCCGCAACCACCGGGGCCGAGGCCGCGCCGCCGATGTTGGCCATGCTGCCGGTCGCCACGAAGAAGAACGGCGCCCGCACGATCGTCGCGGCGATCAGCAGGATGGCCACGTGGATCGCGATCCAGACCGCACCCGCGGCAAGGTACACCGGTGCGTCCAGCACCGCTCTGAGGTCCGCCTGCGCCCCGATGCCGGCGAGCAGCAGGTAGAGCGCGGTGTAGCCCAGGTGCGACGCGCCCACCGTCTCCATCTGCCTGAGCCGCGTGAACGAGAGTATCAGCCCGCCGGTCACGACGATGAGGATCGCCCACGTCGTGCCGCTGATGATCGTGGGATCTCCGAACGCGGGCAGCCGCTGTCCCAGCCGCTGAGCGGCCACCGCACACGCCATCCCGAATCCGATCATCACGACGGCGTCGCGCAGCGTCATCGGGCGCCGCTCGCTCTTCATGGCCTCGAGCTGGCGGTTGGTCCGTTCGATGGCGGCCGTGCGCGCCTTCGTCCGCCGGTCGAACCGGCCCTGCAGCCCCACCATCGCGATCAGCACGCCCATCCAACCGTACCCCACCACCGTGTCGACCACGATCACCGGTCCCATCGCGTCGGGCGACGTCCCCACGCCTTCGGCGATCGCCACCATGTTCGCCGTCCCCCCGATCCAGCTCCCCGAGAGCGCGGCGAATCCGGTCCAGGCGTCGGCCGGGAGCATGCCCCCGAAGATCATCAGCGACACCGGCCCCCCGACGATGATCCCCAGCGTGCCGGCCGCCACCATGAACAGCGCAACCGGCCCCAGCCTGACGACGCTGCCGAGGTCGACCGACACCATCAGCATCAACAGCGCAAAGAGGAGCAGGTACGGAACCGTCCAGTCATAGAGTGGAGAGGCCGCCGGCGTGATCCCGGCGGTCGTCGCCAGCATGGGCAGGAAATACACGTAGATGACCGGGGGAACGACCTCGAAGAGCTTGCGGAAGCGCGGCAGTTCCGAGACCCAGAAAACCAGCGCGACGACCCCGGCGAGGAAGGCGAAGACGCCCATGGGGTCGTTGATCAGTGCGGTGGTCTCCTGCGGCATGATGTCCCCCTGTCGTCAGTCGTCCAACTTGCCGGCCGTGCCGTCGCGTAACGCTGGAATCGATATTGTGGCGCGGAACACCAGCCAACAAGCATGGTCCTACAATGGATCGGCGCGGCGCTTGCCTCTAGCACTTACTTTATTGCGAAATGTAAGGCGATACTGTACACTGTAAGGCAAATGGAGGTGCTGACATGCTCGAATCTGCGGTAACGAAAAAAGGACAGACCACGCTCCCCAAGCCCGTCCGGGACACGCTGGGCGTACAGGCCGGTGACCGCGTGCGCTACGTCGTTCTCGACGGCGAGGTGCGCTTGCTGCCCGTGCGGCCCATTCGTCGGCTGTTCGGCGTGCTGAAGCACGATGGCCCACCCGTCACTGTAGAGGAAATGGAGCGAGCTGCAGCCGACGGCGCGTCCGAGGAATGATCGCCCTCGATACCAACGTCCTCGTCCGCTATCTGGTGCGCGACGACGAGCAGCAGGCGGAGTCCGCCAGCGCCTTGCTTGAATCGCTCACGACCGAGCGTCCAGGCTATGTGTGCAGAGAGGTTGTAGTTGAACTCGTCTGGGTTCTGGAACGGGCCTACGGCGTTTCCCGCGAGCGCATTGCGACGATCCTGCAGCAACTCGTGGCCACGCGGAATCTGGTTGTCGAGGCTTCGGACGATGTCGCCCGAGCCGCATTTCGCTACCGAACGGGTGGCCCGGGGTTTTCGGATCTGATGATCCTTGCCGCGGCGGACCGGTCTGGTGCGCGGCCGCTCTACACCTTCGATCGGAAGGCGGCGCGAACAGAGGGGGTCGAGCTGCTGCGATGACCCCGTAGGCCCCTCGCGCCGAACACCCCACCTGAACAAGGCGCCCGCCAACCTCGTACCCTACGTTGGTTACGACGCCGATCCCGCCAAGTCAACTGGAGCAGCCTTGTACCGGTCCTGCATGTTCTGCCGCAAGCCCCTGGGCGAGAACGAGGTCATCGAAACGTTCCCCGTGGGGTGCAGGCTGGCATTCGACGCCGCGCGCGGCCGGCTCTGGGTGGTGTGCAGGAAGTGCGAGCGCTGGAACCTGACGCCGCTCGAGGAGCGCTGGGAGGCGGTGGAAGACTGCGAGCGGATCTTTCGCGACACCCGGGTGCGGGTCTCCACCGACAACATCGGGCTCGCCCGCCACCCCGAGGGGCTGACCCTGGTCCGAATCGGCGAACCCATGCGGCCCGAGTTCGCGGCGTGGCGCTACGGGGACCAGTTCGGGCGGCGGCGGCGCAAGGCGATCCTGTATGGCGCCGCCGGGCTGGCCGTCTTCGGGGGAATCGTGGTGGGGGGTGCCGCGGCGGGCGTCTTGAGCGGTTTCATGCTCAGCCAGTCGGGGAACTTCGTCAACATGTGGATGAACGCACGGACCATGGTCAAGCTGCACCCCGACGGCGGAGGAACCATCAAGCTCAAGCGCCAGGACCTGCTGGGCACGCGCGTGCGCCCCGCCGACGACGACCTCGGCTTCAGGGTTCAGGTGCGCAAGCGGAAGAAGAAGACCTGGCACGAGGGTCCCGAGGCCCGCCGCTTCGCCGGCGCGATCCTTCCCCGGATGAACTCGATGGGCGGTACGAAGGAAACGGTCCAGCACGCGGTGAACGAGATCGAGGCCATCGGCCACCCCGAGCGATTTCTGCTCGACGTCGCCGATGGAGACCGATTCCAGGACAAGAAGGGCGTGCCCGGCTACATCAACAAGATGCCAAAGCCGACCAAGCTGGCACTCGAGATGGCGCTCCACGAGGAGCAGGAGCGGCGTGCATTGGAAGGCGAACTGTGGCTGCTGGAACAGGCGTGGCGGGAGGCCGAAGAGATCGCGGAGATCTCCGACAACCTGTTCCTGCCCGAAGGGACGGACGAGTTCATCCGCGAGGCCCGGGGGGCCGAGAGCGACGAGGATCGCGCCTGAGACGGCCGAGGTCAGCCTACCAGCGGTATCCGGCCTTCACGTACACGAATCCGCCGCTGGCGCCGAAGGGCGTCGCCGAGCTGTAGCGGTTTCCCGCCACCGCGGCGGCGTCGGGGTTCTCCTGGGGATACCGGTTGAGCGCGTTCTGCGCGCCGATGGTGACGCTCGAGGTCGCCGTGACCGGGTAGGATGCCTCCAGGTCGACGAGGTACTCGCCGGGGTAGGCGCGGTCGTCACGCGCATCGAACCAGCCGGCGTAGTAGCTCAGCCGTGTGAGCGCCGAGACGCCGCTCAGGGTCCTCCGCGCCGACGCCATCCAGCGCGTGCCGGGCAGCGCATCCTCCAGTTGCCGGATGCGCACGTCGTCGAGCACCTGGGGGTTGTAGCGGGTGACCTTCGTGTTCGTGTGGTTGAACGCCAGGCTGAACTCGGTGCCGCCCGCCCCGCCGGGGACGAGGGACGCCACGACATCGACCCCCTGCGTGCGCGTGTCGAACTCGTTGGTGAAGAAGCGGAAGTTGGCGAGGTTCCGCGCGCTGGTGATCCCCTCCGCGATGAGGCGGTCGGCGTCCGCCGGATCGAGCGAAAAGACCTGGCTCAGCGCGATCCGATCGGACAGGGCGATCCGGAAGTAGTCGGCCGAGGCCGTGAACGTGCCGGCGTCGACCACGAAGCCGAAGCTGGCGTTCACCGACTTCTCGGCGTCGAGCGGCTTGCCGCCCGCGAGTTCGGCCACCCTGGATGTCGAGGGAATCGTGCCGTTGTTGACCAGCTCCCGCAGCGTCCGGTCGAACCCGGTGGTCACGTTGAAGGCGTTCTGCTGCCCCGGCGTCGGCGCCCTGAATCCGGTGCTGAGGCTCCCGCGGACGGCCAGCGCCTCGCCAAGCGCGAGTCGCGCCACCGCTTTCCCGTTCGCCGTGGTGCCGAAGTCCGCGAAGCGCTCGGTGCGGAGCGCGGCGCCGAGGGTCCAGCGGTCGTCCCGGCTGCGCAGTTCCAGGTCCCCGTACACGGCGAAGTTCACCCGGTGCCAATCCCCCGCCGCGATGTCGCTGAAGCCGGGGAAGCCGTTCGATCCGGAGCTGAACCCCTGCGCGGCCAGCGGGCCGATCACCCAGGACGCATCCTCGCCGATCCCGATCTTGAAGTGCTCGTCGCGGAACTCCGCGCCGCCGGCAACGTTGACCACATCGTTTACCGCATAGTTCAGGTCGACGTTGAGATTCACCTCCGACTGCCGGTAGATGCCGGGATCGAAGGACGAAGGCGAATCCGGACCCAGCGATGCGTTCACCGTGTTGTCGATGAAGAAGTCGATCGCGTTGCGCCCCAGGCCGACGCTCGCGTCCCACAGCAGGCCGCCCCGGGTCTGTCCCTTGGCACCCGCCACGACCGAGGCGTCCAGCGCGTCGCCCCCGAACTGGGGGGTGAACCCTCCGGGGAAGAGTTCCTGGAAAGTGAAGCAGTTGGGGTCCTCGAACACGCGGCCGAGCGCGACCGGGTCCGGGACCCAGTTGGTGATGTTGACCACCGGACACCCGGCCGAGCCGTCGAGCACGCCGTCGCGGGCGTCGAGCAGGTCGCCGACCAGCAGCGTCTTGCCGCCGTCAAGGCTGTACACCCCCGCCCGGGTGTTCGGGTTGCGGAAGAAGAAGCCGCCGGTGACGGTCTCGGTCGAGTAGTTGGCGTGCCCGTAGAGCTGCAGGCCGTCGCGGACGAAGTGGCCGAAGTTGCCCCACAGCTTGAAGTCGTTGTCGACGGTGTGTGCGCCCCAGATCTGGGCCGGGTCGCGCACATGCGTGTTCCCCGCCGCGATCAGGGCCGCCGCGTCGTCCCGCTGCACGCTGCGGCTGGTCGGGTTCGACGCGCCGAACTCGGCGCTGAGATTGGCGAAGCCGTTCTCGCCGAGCGGGAGCCCGATGTTGCCCGCCAGGGTGTATGACTCGCCGTCGCCCTCCATGAACGTGCCCGTGCGGAACTCGAGGCTTCCCCCGGACGGCGCGTCCTTGAGCGTGAAGTTCATCACCCCGGCGATCGCGTCGGAGCCGTACTGCGCCGACGCCCCGTCGCGAAGCACCTCCCCCTGGCGCACCGCGATCGCGGGGATCGACGAGATGTCGGGCCCCTGGGCGCCGTCGGCGAACCCGCCTCCGATCCAGGTGATCACCGCCGCGCGGTGACGGCGCTTGCCGTTGACCAGCACCAGCGTGTGGTCGGGCGCCAGTCCGCGCAGGCTGGCGGGCCGTATGATCCGGGCCGCGTCGCCCACGGCCTGCGGGTTGACGTTGAAGGACGGGATCACCGTGCGGAGCAGGTCGTTGAGGTCGGTGTCGCCCTGCTCGATGAAGTCCTGCGACGCGATGGCGTCGATGGGCACCGCCGACTGCGTCACGGTGCGCGGGCGCGCCCGGCTCCCCACCGCGACGAGTCCCTCGATCGCCACGGCGGCCTCGCGCAGTTCCAGGTCGAGGCGCAGGGTCTGGCCGTCGGCGAGGGTGACTTCCCTGACCTCGGTGCCGAAGCCGATCCTGGCGAACTCGACGGTGTGCGTCCCGGCGGGGATGTCCGACACCGTGTAGTTGCCGCCCGGATCGGTAATGCCGCCCAGGCTGAGCGCCGGCAGACTGACCTGCACCCCGGCGAGGGGCGCGCCGGTTGCGGCCTGGCGGACCGTGCCCTCCAGGCCTGCCTGTGCCGCCGCGGGGCCGGGGGTGACCGAGAACAGGAGGCACAACCCCGTGGCGAGCGTGTACCTGGATGATGGGCGCCGGTTTGCGTGCCCGGTGACTTCGATCATATGGTCAGCACTCCGTCGTGTGTCCTTTATCATCGCACTTGTCCGTTTTTGTCGCAAATATGTCCGAAATTGTCGTAAACAGATGATGTGCGCACCGCTGGACACTCGCCGCCGCGCAATTCTCCTCGCCCTGACCGGGGCCGCGGCGTGCCAGAGCGAAACCGGCTCCGCGCCCGATCTCTTCACCGGCGATCCGTGGACCCTTGCGGGCCCCGAGGTGAGGATCGGCTCGGTCGACGACCCATTATACGTCTTCGGCCCGGTGACGGGCCTCGTTTCGGGTCCCGACGGGTCACTGTACTCCCTGCACGGGCGCGAAGGCACCATACGGCGCTGGTCCGCCGACGGCACGCTCTCGGGATTGGTGGGAAGGCAAGGCGAGGGACCGGGGGAGTTCCTGCGGCCCAGCGACATGGGGTTCTTCGGCGACTCGCTGTGGGTCTGGGATGGGGGCGGCTTTCATGTGAGCTACTTCGACCCGGAGGGGAAGTTCCTTGGGCGGGTGTCGCCCGAGGTCGACATCGGCGGCCCGGAGGGGTCGCCGCCCCGCCCGTCCAGGCCCTTCCGGGACGGCACGTTCCTCGGAATCGGGCGGATGCCTGCGTACGATATCGCTACCGGCGAGCTTACGGAAACCGCCTTCGCGCACCTGGACGCGGAGGGCGAGGCACTAAGGACCATCTGGCGGTACCCGCACGAGCCCCGCGACCTCTTTGCCCTCCTCAGGGAAGGCGGAGGGACCTACGGCTTCCAGGCATTTGGCGACGGCGTCGACTACACGGTTCTCGACGACGGCCTCCTGATCGTCGGGCGCCGCGCCTGGACCGGTGAGGGCGAGGCAGTCTTCACGGTGACGCGGATAGGCCTGGCGGGGGACACGGCCTTCTCGGTTCGCGTACCCTACACCCCCGCTCCGCTGGCAGCCGAGCGCATCGACTCCGCAGTGGTGGCCGTCACCGGGGGCCTGTACGAGCTCATGAGCCGGCGGCAGCCGGGGCTCGCAAGGGCCGCCCTCGAAGAGCGCATTCGCGACGCCACCTACAAGCCCGCCTACGTGCCGCCGGTCGGTGAAGTCAGGCTGGACGAGGCCGGCCACATCTGGGTGCGTCGGTTCGACCCCGTCGAGAACGACACCGGCGAGGCCTTCGGCGAGTGGTGGGTCCTCGACCCGAACGGGATCCCCGTGGCCCGGGCCCTCATCCCCGTGGGGCTGCAGGTCGGCCACATCGGCGATGACTTCCTGTGGGGCACCGAGCAGGACGAATTCGATGTCGACTACATCGTCCGCTACCGGCTCGTGAAGGGGTCGTAGCGGCGCAGGGCTCAGCGAGGGGACGCTCGGCTATTGCAATCCCCGCAGGGTCGCGCCACCGTGGCAACCTGTGCCCCACGGTCCCTCGACATGCAGGAGTCGGAATGATGAACCGGAACCCACTCGTGGCGATGGCCGCCCTGGCCTCGTTCTCGACTGCCGCGCTCGCCGGCTGCGCGCCGCAACCGGAACGCTCGGACGGTCCCACCGATCCCCGAATCGACGCGATCTTCGCGGACCTGGCGGGCGAGCGTCCCGGCGCGGCCGTGGGGGTCGTGATGGGCGGCGAAGTGGTGCACCGCGCGGGGTACGGCACCGCGCACATGGACCACAGCATCCCCATCACGCCGGGAACGGTTTTCGACATTGCGTCGATCTCCAAGCAGTTCGGGGCTCTCGCGGCTCTTCTCCTGGAATCCGAAGGCAGGCTGGACCTGGATGCCGATGTGCGCGGCTACGTCCCCGAGTTGCCGGACTTCGGCGTGCCCATCACGGCGCGGCAGCTGATCCATCATACCAGCGGGATCCGCGACTGGCCGCACACGATGGCGCTCGGGGGGATCGGCTTTACCGACGTGATCTCGTTCGAGAAGATCCTGCGCATGCTCTACCATCAGCAGGCGATCAACTTCCCGCCAAACTCCGAGTATGCGTATTCGAACACGGGCTACAACCTGCTGGCGCGGGTGATCGAGGTGCAGTCGGGGATGACGTTTCGCGAGTACACCGAGTCGCGGATCTTCGGGCCGCTGGGGATGACGCGGACGCATTTTTCGGACGATTACCTGGAGGTCGTGCCCGGACGGGCGGAATCGTACGCGCCGGTGGCCGAGGCCGAGGGCTTTCAGCGGATGCCGAACCAGCTCACCGCGCTCGCTTCGTCGTCGCTGCACACGTCGATCGACGACTTCATCCGCTGGATGCGCAACTACGAGACGGGGCAGGTCGGGGGCGAGGAGATGCTTCGCACGATGGTGCGGCCGGGCGTGCTGACGGGTGGCGATACGCTCGACTATGCGCATGGGCTCGCGGTCGGGGACTACCGCGGGCTGCGGACCTTCGGGCACGGGGGCTCGTGGGTGGGCTACCGCACCAACTTCGTGCGCTTTCCGGAACAGAACCTCTCGATCGCGGTCTTCTGCAACGTCGCCGACTGCGACCCGGCCGGACGCGCGCGGCGGGTGGCCGAGGTCTACATCGGCGACCTCATGGGGCCCGAACCCGAGGCGCCCGAGCCCGAGCCCGACGCCGAGGGACCCAGCCTGACCGCCGAACAGCTGCGGGAGTACGCGGGCAGCTACCGCAGTCCCGAGCTGGACAGCACGTACGATCTGGAGGTCGACGGCGAGGGACGGCTTGTCGCCAGCCACTGGCGCAACGACCCGAGCGTGCTGTCGCCCACCGGTGAGGACGAATTCACCGGCGACCAGTGGTACCTGCCCGAGGTGCGCTTCGTGCGGGACGGAGCGGGCCGGGTAAGCGGCTTCACGGTGACGGGTGTGCGGGTGCGCGACCTGATCTTCGAGCGGCGCCCGTGATCTTCCGCGGCTCACAGGTCGCGATGGTCGTGGCCTTCTTCGTCCTGCTGGTCGTCGTCGGGACCGTCGGCTACGCCTGGATCGAGGGGTGGAACTGGGCGGACTCGTTCTACATGACGATCATCACGATCACCGCGGTCGGCTACCACGAGGTGCATCCGCTGACGCAGGCGGGACGCTACTGGACGATCCTGATGCTCATCGGCGGCCTCACGGGGCTGGCGGCGTGGTTCGCCCTGATCACGACGTCGATGGTGCGGATGGACCTCCGCAACACATACAGGAAGCGTGCAACCATGAAGAGGATTCGTCGCATGAAGGACCACGTGATCGTCTGCGGCAGCGGGAGAATGGGGACTCAGGTCATCGTGGAGCTGCTCGGCGCGAAGAAGGACTACGTCGTGATCGAGAGCGACCCCGAGGCGGCGGAGGCCCTGCGCAACGTCGATCCCGACGTGCTGGTGATCGACGACGATGCGGCCGAGGACCGGGTGCTCAGACGGGCGGGCATCGACTCGGCCATGGGGCTGGTCACCTGCCTTTCGGCCGACGCGGACAACCTGTTCGTCTGCCTGTCGGCCCGTCACCTGAACTCGAAGCTGGTGGTCATCGCGCGGGCCGAGGGCAAGTCGACCACGGCCAAGATGTACCAGGCCGGCGCCGATCACGTGGTCAGCCCGAACGTGACCGGGGCGGTATGGGTGGCGTCGCTGCTCACGCGGCCGTCCGTCGCTTCGTTCCTCGACGTGGCCTCCACGGGGGTTCACCTTTCGCGCCACATCGACCAGGCCACCGTGGGCGGACGGGCGAAGATTCGGGGATTGACGCTGAAGGAGGCGCGGATCCCGGAGCGGACCGGGCTCGTCGTGATCGCCGTCAGCAAGCGGGGCAGCCCGGGCAAGGACATCCTGTTCAACCCGAAGGCCGACATGCGGCTCGGCGCCGGGGACGACCTGATCGTGCTGGGCGACCACGACCAGGTCGCGAAGCTCAGGGCGTATGTGTCGTGACGGCTGCTATTCGGAACCGGTAATCAGCCCTCGGAGGCGACGCGGGGTTCGCGCTCCGCCTGGTCGGTGACCCTCGGGCCGCCAAGGCTGGCACCCGGCCCGCCGCGGGGGGGCGGAGTGCTGGCACCGGGCGTGCTTGGGTGGGCCGAAGCCCTGACAGTGGCCAGAGCCTCCCGGCGTACTCGGCGGCCATGGACGACCCTGACGTAACGTTAGGGTTAGCGGTAAGCGAGGGCTGCGGGCCACGCTGGCTGTCGAGCTACTGACCAACGCGCCGGTGGACGTGGGCGCGGTGCCACTGTGGAGCAGGTGGCTGCGATCCCGGTGGGCCAGGTAGCCGAGCGTGGCTGGGCCGAGAGCCCCCGTGTCCCATTCGAGCATGCGGGTGTCCCGCGTTTTGCCGCGGAAACGTGGTGAGCGCTCCAGCGCGCGGCCGATCCCCCACATTGCCCGCCGGCCCGCTCTTCAGCCAACTCCTGTCCCAAAACGCGGGAACGCAGTCCCATCCAGCTATGGACAGGTTCTGAAAGGGCGGTCGCGGCGAGGTCCCGGACGTCTGCCACAATGGCCGCCAGGGGCCGCAGGAAGCACCGGGCGGGGCGATCGGCGATGTGGGACCCATTCGAGCCGTCGCGAGGCGACTTTTCGCGTCCTGGGCCTTGGAGGATCAGAACATGACCATCGCCCAGCTTGGCGAGCGCATCGTCGAACTCGCCTGGAGCACCGGACGCACGATCGGCACCTGCCGCGAGAACGTGCGGGTCGCCGCCGAGCTCGAACGGATGGTGCGGGGATGGCGGCACCTGTCGCGCAACGGCGAGTTGACGGCCGAGGAGGTACGGCACCAGCGGCGGGCGTTCTCGGTCGTGCGGGTGAGCGCGGAGACGTCGCGGCGCATGGCGTGCGATGCGTCGCTGGTGCAAATGCTGCACCGGGAGGGGAAGGCAGTCAGCGTGGGGCGGAAGACGCGGACGATCCCGCCGCACATCCGCCGGGCGCTCGAAGAGCGGGACCGGGGCTGCCGGTATCCGGGCTGCCGGGGCCGGTTCACGGAGGCGCACGAGAGGCCATCGAAGCAGGCGCCGGCGGGTGACGGCGCGCCCGCGGCCGCGTTTCCGCGGCAAAAGCAGGGACACGAGCATGCTGCGATGGGACGGGCTGAACCCGGGGAGCCGTCCTTTAGTATCCGGCGTCCTTGTCGACCAGGTTGCGCAAGGGCTCGCCGCGTACGAACCGGCCGATGTTGTCCGTGATCAGGTCGGTTTCACGATCCCAGAAACGGCGGGTCGTCGCGGACACGTGAGGAGTCATCACCACCTTCGGGTGCGCATAGAACGGATGACCGCCGGGCAGCGGCTCCTCCCGGAATACGTCGAGTCCTGCCCCACGCAAGTGACCCGAATTCAGCGCCTCCAGCAAAGCATCCTCGTCGAGCAGCCTTCCGCGGGCGACATTGATCAGGACGGCTCCGGGCTTCATCGCGAACAGCCTCTCGGGGGTCATCATTCCCCGCGTATCCCCGGTCTCGGGAACCGTCAGCACCAGGTAGTCCGACCATGACAGGACGTGGTTCAGCCCGTCCTCTCCGGCAACCACCTCCACCCCGTCCCCACCGCCCGCCGCGCGCCGCTTGCGCACCGCCCGCACCCGGCAACCCAGCGCGGCGGCCTTGCGGGCCACCGCCCTGCCGATCCCGCCGTACCCGACGATCCCCACCGTGGCTCCGCCGACCTCCGTAACCGGCGCATCGGCCGCCCAGTAGGACCGTGCGCTCCAGCGCCCTTCACGCTGGGCCCGCACCGCCAGGTCGAGGCCTCGCGCAAAGTGGAAGATCATCGCGAGCACCGTCTCGGACATCGGCTCGGCGTGGATGCCGGCCGAGTTGGTGAAGAGTACTTCGCTGGAAAGCATCTCCGGACCCAGCGAGGAACCCACGCCGGCGGCGCCCGAATGCACCCACTCGATCCCGGGGCCGGCCTCGAGCACCTCCGCGGGGATCCCGTATCCCATGTACACGCGCGCGCCCCTCACTGCCTCCAGCAGCTCAGGCGGCGCGCGCTGTATCCCGTCACCCGAACCGTCGGCCGGCGTTTCCATGAACTTCACCGTCCAGTCGGCCGGCACCGCGGCGGCAATGCGCTCTCGCGCACGATCCGGAAGCGCCCAGATCGGCCGCCGGTCCATGAGATCGATGACGAGCGTGGCCAACGGTCAGCCCGTCAGGGCGCCGGCGTCCGCGCTCACGGCTTCAGACGGTTGATCAGGCGCGGAAACGGAACGAGTTCGCGAATGTGCGGCCGACCCGTAATCCACCCAACCGTCCGCTCCAGGCCCAATCCGAAGCCGGAGTGCGGGAAGGTTCCGAACTTCCGCAGGTCCAGGTACCACTCGTAGGCCTCCTCGGGCAGTCCCTCTTCGCGGATCCGCGCCAGGAGACGGTCGAGATCGTCTTCCCGCTGGCTCCCTCCGATGATCTCGCCGTAGCCGTCGGGGGCGAGCAGGTCGTTGCACAGCACGGTGCGCGGATCGGCCGGGTTCTCCTTCATGTAGAAGGCCTTCGCCTCTTTCGGGTAGTTGTAGACGAAGACCGGGCGGTCGAACCAGTCCGAAATGAGCGTCTCCTCGACGGCGCCCAGGTCCCTGCCCCATTCGAACTTGCGTCCCTCGGCATTCAGCCGCTCGACCGCCTCGCAGTAGCTGATTCGGGGGAAGGGAGCGACCACCGATTCCAGCCGGCTCAGGTCACGGCCAAGCACCTCCAACTCCGGTCCGCAGCGCTCCAGGGCGCGTTCGACCATATAGCAGACGAAGGCTTCCTGAAGGGTCATGTTGTCGTTGGAATCGGCAAACGCCACCTCCGGCTCGACCATCCAGAACTCGGTCAGATGACGCCGCGTCTTGGACTTTTCGGCGCGGAAGGTCGGTCCGAAGCAGTATACCTTGCGAAAGGCCGGACAGGCGCTCTCCACGTAGAGCTGCCCGGTCTGGGCCAGGAACGCGCGTTCACCGAAATAGTCGGTCTCGAAGAGCGTGCCCGCGGACTCGCCGATGGCCCCCGTAAGGATGGGCGTGTCGATGCGGACGAAGTCACGCCCGTACAGAAAGTCGTGAATAGCCTGTTCCACCTCCGCCCGCACCTTCAGCCCCGCGCGCTGCATGCTGGACCTCAGCCACAGGTGACGGTGGTCGAGAAGGAACTCGACGCCGTGCTCCTTGGGTTGAATCGGGTATTCGTCGCTGGCGCCGATGAGCTCCACGTCGGACACGGTGAGCTCGTATCCGCCCGGCGCCCTGGCGTCCTCCCGCACCACGCCGCCGACCGCGACGCAGCTCTCCTGCGTGAGCGAGGTGACCAGTGCCCAGGTGTCTTCCGACACGGCGGACTTGACGACAACGCCCTGAACCACGCCTGTCCCGTCGCGCAGAACGACGAAGGCGACTCTGGCGTGCACGCGGACCGAGGCGATCCATCCCGAAACGGTGACCGGTTGCTCTGCCAGGCGGGGTAGATCCTTGACTTGGGACATTGGATTCGGAAGCTACCGGAAGCGTGATGGCCGGTTCAACCCAGCCCGAAGAGTTTCAGCCGATCGCCGTAGCGCCGCTCCAGCAGGAGCCGCACCAGCGCGTTGTCATCGGCGGTCAGCCGCGGGTCGGCGTCGACCAGGGCGCGAGCCCGGTCCCGGGCGGGAGCGATGAGGTCGCCGTGCTTGACAATATCGGCGAATTTCAGGTCCGCCCGGTGCCCGTGCTGCTCGGCCCCGAAGAAGTCCCCCTGGCCGCGAATGCGAAGGTCTTCCGCCGCGATCTCGAATCCGTCCGTCGTACGGGCGAATGCCTGCAGCCGGTCGTTCGCCCCTTCCGCCCCGTCGGAGATCACGAAGCACGCCCCCGCCTGGTCGCCGCGCCCGATCCTGCCGCGCAACTGGTGCAGCTGGCTCAGTCCGAACCGCTCCGCGTTTTCGATCACCATGGCGGTGGCGTTGGGTACATCGATCCCCACTTCGATCACGGTGGTGGCGACGAGCACGTCCACATGGCCCGCCAGGAAAGCCCGCATGATGCCGTCCTTCTCGTCGCCGGGCATTCGTCCATGGAGGAGCGCGACTTCACGCCCCGAGAAATCCTCGCGCCGGAGCCGGTCGTACTCTGTCTCGGCGGCGCGCAACTCGGTCTTCGCGGACTCCTCGATCACGGGGTAGACCACGTACGCCTGTTGTCCCCGGTCGAGCCTTTCCCCGACCTCGCGGAAGACCCGATCGCGCTCGTCCGGGCCCACGAGCCTCGTGGTGACGGGACGGCGGCCCGGGGGGAGTTCGTCGATCACGCTGATGTCGAGATGCCCGTGGACCGCCATGGCGAGCGAGCGCGGGATCGGCGTGGCCGACATGACCAGAACATCGGGGGCCGGATCCCGCTCGGCGAGAGCCATGCGCTGCCGGACGCCGAAGCGGTGCTGCTCGTCGACGACCACCAGGCCGAGCGCGCGGAAGTCGACCCCCTCCTGGATGAGCGCATGCGTGCCCACGACCAGCCGGGCGTCGCCATCCGCGATCCGGGCACGGGCCGCCTTCCTGCGGGCGCCGGTCAGGGAGCCCACCAGCAGCGCGACATCCAGCCCCAGCTCGCCGATGCGCTGCGCGTGCTGTTCGGCGAGGATCTCGGTCGGCGCCATCATGGCGGCCTGGTACCCTCCTTCTACAGCCAACAGCATGGCGAAGAGGGCGACCAGCGTCTTCCCGCAACCCACATCGCCCTGGAGCATCCGGCTCATGCGCCGCGGGGACGTCATGTCCGCGTAGATCTCGCGCAGTGCCGTGATCTGGGCGCCCGTCAGCCTGAAGGGCAGGCGTCCGTGCAACGCCCGGATGAGTTCGTTGGTGCGTTGGAACGCGATTCCGGGCCGTTCACGCGTGGCGCGGTAGCGTTCCCTTGCCTGCAGGAGCTGGAGGAAGAAGAGCTCGTCGTACGCGAGTCGGCGCCTGGCGTCGTCCACCTCCGTGAGGGAGCGGGGGCGGTGCAGGGTCTCGAGCGCGTCGGAAAGCTCCATGAGGTCTCGCCGGACCGCGTCCGGCAGATACTCCTCGGCGTTCACCTGCTTGAGAAGCCAGTCCAGGTTCTGCGAGACGACGCGCCGGAAGATCCATTGGGGCAGCTCCTCCGAGGCCGGATAGATGGCGAAGATCCGGCCGGGCGAGTCGGGCGAGCGGGCCCCATCGGAGGCACGGGCCAGGAGCGTGTGTTCGCGCGGCTGAATCTGGCGGCCATGAAAGAACTTCACCGGGCCGGTAACCAGGACCCGGTCGCCCACCCGCATGCCGCGCTCGACCCAGGGCTGCCCGGGCCAGGCGCACGTGATGATCCCGGTGTCGTCCTGAATGACGGCCTGAAAGATGCGGAGGCCGGACCGCGTGGGCACGACGCCCTTGCTCCGCACCTCTCCCACCGCGGTCACGTTCATCCCGACCTGTGCGAGCTCGAGAGGCGTGATCGTCGAAGCGTCGTCGTAGCGTCGCGGAACGTGGTACAACAGGTCCCTTGCGCACAGGATCCCCATGCGGGCCAGCGCTTCCGCCCGCCTCGGTCCGACTCCCTTGAGGAACTGCACCGGCTTGTCGAGCAGGGTCATGTTACGAGGCCGCTGACGAACTCTTCCGGCTCGAAGGGCACAAGGTCGTCCAGGGCTTCGCCCACGCCCACCAGCCGGACCGGAATCCCCAACTCGTCGCGGAGCGCCACGACGATGCCCCCCCGGGCCGTTGAATCCATCTTGGTGAGCACGATGCCGGTGACGCCGACGGTGCGCGAAAACTCCCGCGCCTGAACGAGTCCGTTCTGTCCGACCGTCGCATCCAGGACGAGGAGCGTCTCGTGGGGAGCACTCGCGTGGCGCTTGCGGATCACGCGCTCCACCTTGGCCAGTTCTTCCATCAGGCCCCGGTGGGTATGGAGGCGCCCGGCCGTGTCTACGAGCACGATGTCCGTACGCCGGGCCAACGCCGCCTCGAGTGCATCGTAGGCGACCGCCGCCGGGTCGCCGCCCGGCTGGCCCCCCACGAAGTCAGCCCCGGCCCGCTCCGCCCATCGCGCGAGTTGCGGGATCGCGCCGGCACGGAAGGTGTCGGCAGCGGCGACCACCACACTCTGTCCCGCCGACACGAAACCGCGTGCCAGCTTGCCCACGGTCGTGGTCTTGCCCGCGCCGTTGACGCCGACAATCAGATACACCGTCGGAGGGCTGGCGGCCACCGCCAGGGGCTCGCTCCCGTCACCGTCGAAGACGGCGCGAAGTTGATCGGCGAGGACCGCGCGCAGCCCCCTCTCGTCCCGCACCCGACCCCTGCGGGCTTCCGTGTCCACGGCGGCCACGAAGCGCGCGCTGGCCTCCACCCCGAAGTCCGCCATGATCAGCCGCTCTTCCAGGTCTTCGAGAGCCGCAGCGTCGACTCTGCCGAACGACGCGGGAATCGCTCGCGCGAGCGCGCGCCTCCAGATGCTCATTGCTACCGCAAGCCCGCCCGCCGCCGTCCGATCCATTCCGCGCACAGGAGGCCAAGGACCAGGAGATAGGGCCAGGGCCACGTCCGCAGCGGCCGGCCGCTGCGGGTGGACGGTCCCCGCTCGCCGACGGGAACGGTGAGTTGGGCCGGATCCAGAGCGCGGCGCAGCATCTCCCCGGTGAAGGGCTCCACGTGGAGGGTACCCACGGCGGTATCGGAGGCGGCCACGGTGTATTGGTAGCGTCCCGGGGGCAGGGACGGCGTTGTGAACAGCGCACCGGGCGGGACGACTGTGACCGTGTCGAGCACCGGCGCGCCGGCCGAATCCGTGACGCTCAACGAGATCTCTTCTCCTTCGTACCCTCTGCCACGCCAGCGAACCGGGACGCCCAGCCCACGAACGGGCTCGGCCGGCCGCACACCGGGACCACCGGCCATCGGTTCTTCGGACAGGATCCAGCCGCCCACGGCGGCCCACAGCCGCCGGTAGTGTTCACGCGGCGCGCCGTCGCGGAATGCCCAGCGCCAGAAACCGCGGGCCAGCACGGCAGCCACGCGTCGGCGGCCTTCGTCGCGCAGCACCAGGGCCGCCTCCGGCTCGCCGGCACCCCCCAGACGGACGCTCAACGCCTCCCCGCCTCCGTCGTCCACCAGCGGGAGGACGCCACTGAGCGGAGGCAGGTCGAGAAGCCGGCCTGTCTCTCCGGCGATCGGCGACGGAGGCGCCTCGTGCAGATACCACTCTCCGGGCAGCGGTGCGCCCGCGGCCACGCCCGCCAACGCGGCCCCCGCACCGTCCGCGGGGAAGACGATCAGGCCTCGCGTACGGGCTGTGGCCCGTTCCAGAAACTGGAGCGCCGCGCCGTCCACGCCCATCGCGACCACCATTTCGGCGCGGCGCAGAAGCCGCTCCAGCCCGGCCTCGTCCACCTCCTCCGCAACCCCCATCATGGGCTGGAAGTTCCCGGGCCCTGCGCGCAGGTATCCACGCACGGGCAGCCCCGTAACCTGGTCCAGCACGGTCAGCAGGAATCGCGGCTCCCAGTCCGGTGCGAACGAGACGAGGAGCACTCCGGTCTCTTCCGGGTCCACCTCCACGACCGCCGTCCGCTCGTCGTCCAGCGAAAAGGCGTCCTGCACATCGAGTCGCGCGGTCACCCGGTGCGACCCCGCGGCGAGTCCTGCCAACGCGAATTCGGCGGTGCCGAGTCCGCCCTGCCCGGGGGCGGCCAGGCGGAGCACCTGTCCCGGTCGACCATCGACTTGGACCATGACCGTCACGGAATCCTCCTGCGACGTCCCCTGCACATCCACCCTGCCCCGGATCGGCTGGCCGCTCTCCGCTGTGGCAGGCACCACAAGGCGGGCCAGTCCGAGGTTGGCGCCAGGCGCCCGCAAGCTGTCGACCGACACGCCCACCCCGAGCTGCCTCGCGGTCCGCGTTATCGCGACCGGGTCGCTGACGCGCCGGTCGGTTATGAGCGTGATCTCCCTGGCCCCCGCTTCGGCCGCAATCGCAACCGCCTCGCCGAGCACGGAACGGACGGCCAATGGCGAGACCGCGGCCAGCGAATCGGGATCGATCGCCGTGACGTATCCTCCAGCCGAGAGCAACCGGGCCCCATCCGCCGCCCGTTGCCGTGCCCGCGCCACCGCAGCGTCCCAGACCGGCACACCGTCCGGGGTATTGGCGCTCATGGAAGCGCTCGCGTCGAGGATTACGAAATGGCCCGGGGAAGCGTCCGCGGGCGCGGTTGCGACGATCGGGTTCCAGATCAGTGCGGTTACGCCTGCTACCGCCCCGATCCGCGCGGCCAGAAGCAGCGGACGCGCGCGCACGCGGAATTCACGCCGGTAGTAGACCCAACCGCAAACGCCGCCCGCAACGAGCAGAAAAAGGAGCGCTGGTACCATGATCTTCAATGTAGGGGCCGCGGGTCAGCCGTCCGAATCCACCACCCGTGCTTCCGTACGCCGCTCTCGGAATGTCTCGGGACCGGGAAGCCCGAGCAACAGCCGGAGTCGGCCGTCCCGCTCCCGCTCCCAGCGCGCCATGTCCGCCGCGGGGACCGGGTCCTCGGCGGGCAGGTCGATCGCGATGGGGTCGACGGCCCGGCCGCCCACGTGCATTTCGTAGTGGAGGTGGGGGCCGGTCGCCAGCCCGGTCATGCCCACGTACCCGATCACCTGACCCTGGGTCACGCGTGAACCCACCGCCGACCCGCGCGCCCATCCGCTGAGGTGCGCGTAGCGTGTCAGAAAGCCGTTCGGATGCCGCACGTCGATGACCCGGCCATAGGAGTCGCCCCAGCCCCGGCGAATCACGACGCCGCTGCCCGTGGCCTGCACCGGCGTGCCGGAGTCGGCGGCGTAGTCCACGCCGCGATGCGCCCGCCAGCGCCGAAGGATCGGGTGGAATCGGCTGTTGGTAAAGCCGGAGGAGATCCGGCTCAGCTCGATCGGCTTCATGAGGAACGCGCGGCGAACGGACTGTCCCTCCAGATCGAACCAGCTCGCCGGCTCGTCGCTCGGCTCGAACCGGATCGCGTAGTAGGGTCGGCCGCCGTTCACCAGCTCCGCCGCGAGAAGCTGGCCGGAACGCATGCTTCCATCTGGACGCCTTTCACGCTCGAGGACAAAACGATAGGTGTCGCCCTGCCTGATCTGGCGGCTGAAGTCGATCTGCCACTGGAAGACCCGGTCCAATCGCCCGACCATCTGGCGTCGATCCGCCAGCGGCACGCCACCGAGCCCCTCGTTGCCGAGAATGGCGGTCCAGAGGCTGGATCGGATTTCCCCCGCGACGAAAACCGTGTCGGTGGTTGTCACCAACTCGATCAGCGAAGACGTCCATCCACTTCGGGCGCGCTCGAGGCGGACCAGGCGGTCTCGGTCGAGATCGACCTCGATCCGAAGCGGGTCCCCGCCCCATCGGCGCCGGACGATCCGGACCTCCGCGCCGGACCTCATGCGCCGCGGGTTGGCCTGCTCCCGGAAGGCAAGGAGAAGGTTGCCGCTATCGGCACTGCGCATGCCCGCGTCCTCCAGGAGCTGTCCGAAGGTGACTCCCGTGGACAGGGAACGCACCTCCACTACCTCGGGCGCGCTCGCATAAACGCCGCCCACGGCATCCGTTTCCGGCAAGCCGGGGCGGTTCCATGAGACGAGGACGACGGTGAGCGCCGCCGCCACCAGCGGTAGCGCGGCGCTCAGCATGCGTTTCGTCCGTTTGTCGAGCCTCGGGATCAGGCGTAGTTCCTCCGGATGAAGGTGGGCAGCTCCAGCTCCCTGCGGATCAAGGTGCCACGCGTGCCACCCAGACCGGCGTCGGCGGCCGGGCGTCGTGTCATTGTACTACCTGATCCCAGGGAATGCAGGTTGGTTGTCTCCGCGGTATCGCGCTGCTGCATGACACCGAGGTGCGCCTGCGGACTCCCGGTGGCCTCCCCGCGGAAAACGGCAGGCGGCTCGACGCCGCCGCCGGCAGCCGCCCGCCTGTGCTCGGTCGCCCGGTTGACCTGGGAGGCCCCGAAGCGCGGGCGCAACACCTGTTTCTCCTCCCGCCTTCCGCCGCCTTCCTTGAAGCCGGTCGCGATCAGGGTGACCCTGACCTCACCCTCCATCGTCGCATCCTGGACGGTGCCGAAGATGATCTCCGCGTCCTCCCCGACCTCCTCCTGGACCATCGTCGAGATGCCGGTCACCTCGTCGATCGTCAGGTCGGAACCGCCGGTGATGTTGATGAGCACGCCCTGGGCCCCGCGAATCGAGATGTTGTCGAGGAGCGGGGAGGTGATGGCGTCCCTGGCCGCGCTGACGGCCCGGTTCTCGCCGCGGCCGACCCCCGTGCCCATCAGCGCCGCTCCGCACGACGCCATGATGGTGCGCACGTCGGCGAAGTCGACGTTGACCTCGCCGCTCACCCGGATCAGGTCGCTGATCCCCTGTGTGGCCTGCAGCAACACCTCGTCCGCCTTCTTCAGCGCATCCTTGAACGACGTCCCCTTCCCGACAACGGAGAGGAGGTGATCGTTCGGGACCACGATCATCGTGTCGACCGTGCGCTTCAGCTCCGCCAGTCCCTGCTCGGCCTGACGCAGGCGCTTCTTGCCCTCGAACGCGAACGGCCGGGTCACCACCGCGATGGCCAGCGCGCCCATCTCTCTCGCCATCTCGCCTATGACCGGAGCCGCGCCCGTCCCCGTACCGCCACCCATGCCGGCGGCGATGAACACCAGGTCGGCTCCTTCCAGCACCTCGCGGACCTCGTCCGCGTCCTCCGCAATCGCCTGGCGGCCGATCCCCGGCCGGGCACCGGCACCGAGACCCTGGGTCAGACGCTTGCCCAGCTGGATCACATGCGGGGCCTTGGAACGATTCAGGGCCTGCGCGTCCGTGTTGGCCGAGATGAATTCGACCCCCTCAAGGTCCTCGTCAATCATGCGGTTGACGGCATTGCCGCCCGCCCCTCCCACTCCGATCACCCTCATCAGGGCCCGGTTTTTCGGGGCATCGTCGAGTTCGAAAATCATCGTTTCATCTCCTTTCCTGGGATCCTTGATCCCGTGGTTTGACAATCCGCACTAGAAGAATTCCTTGAGCCAGGCTCCCATTCGCGTGACCATGCCCGAGGCCACGGTGGAAGCGCCCTCACCCGTATCCATGAAGTAGTCGGCCCCGTGCAACGCGAGTCCCGTTGCGGCGGAAAACCCGGGAGCGGCAACGACATCGATCAGCCCGGACAGGCCCTCGCGCGGCACGCCGACCCGCACAGGCGTTGCGAGGCATTTGCGGGCCAGTTCGACAAGGCCCGGCGTATGTGCCACGCCCCCGGTAATCACGACGCCCGCGGCCAGCGAATCGGCGCCAAAGGTGTTGTTGAGCCTGCGGCTGATTCGCAGGAACATGCTCTGAAGGCGCTCCTCCATGAGGCCCGCCACGAATCTGCGGGCAACCTTGCGGCTGTGGCCGTTCGCTCCCGGCAGTTCCACGAGTTCCGTGGGGTCCACCATGCGCGCGTGCGCGGCGCCGTGGTGCTCCTTCACACGACTCGCTTCGGCGAACGGGATGGAAAGGCCCCGTATCAGGTCGCTCGTGACCATGGAGCCCCCCAGGGGCAGTACTTCGAGGTCACATAGCTTGCCCTCGTAGTAGACCGACAGGCCGGTCGTGGCGGACCCCATGTCCACCATTGCAACGCCGAGCTCCTTCTCGTCTTCGGGCACCACAGCGCGAGCCGCGGCCAGAGGTTCGACGATCGCATCCTGCACCCGGTAGCCCGCCCTCTCGACCGCCCGCACGATATTGCCCAGGGCCGTGGCGCACCCGGTAACGAGAAACAGATCCGTTTCCAGTCGCGTGCCGCGCATCCCGACGGGATCCTTGATGCCACCCTGATGGTCGACCTGATAGTCCTGCGGGATCGCGTGCATGAGCTCGCGGTCGCGCGGCAGTGGCACGGCCTGCGCCACCTCGTGTACGCGGTCCACGTCCCGTGGCACGATCTCGCGGGCGGCAACCGCCACGACACCGACGGAGCGGTTCACTTTCACGTGGTCACCCGAGACGCCAACGTACACGCGGTCCACGCGCATCCCCGCCATCAGCTCGGCTTCCTGGACCGCAACCCGGATACTGTTCGTCGCGCCCTCAAGATCCGTAATCATGTCCTTGCGGACCCCTACCGTCGGTGTGCGGCCCACGCCCACGATGCGCAGTTCGGGGCGGTTGAAGTCCCGTACAAGCCGCCCGATTACCGCACGGGTGGTCGTCGAACCGACATCCAGCCCCGCGACCAGTATCGATCTCATCGACGCTATCCTCCCCCCGCCGCCGCTGTCGCCACGGTCCGCACGACCACCTGGTCCTCGAAGCGCAGGTCCACCTCGTGGGGAGAGCGCTCAGGAAACCGCTTCGCCGCGTCGTTGAGGACGACGATCGCGGCACGCAGCCTCGGTTCGGAGAACGGGGGCCGATAGCGCACCTTCACGCCCGATTCGCCCAGCAGCAGCGTCACCTCGCGATCACCGCCCCGCGCCTCCGAAAGGACCGCGAAGATCTCGGGCACCTGCTCCGCCAACCGCGACACTTCGTGCGCCAGCGTGGGCAGCGCGGAGGGAGCGGCGGCCCCGGGCGAGATGTCGCGCACCAGCGGCAGATCCGGCAGGGCCGTGCGCGGGGCGAACGGGATGCGATTCCCGGCCCTGTCGATCGGCACCACAATCGGCTCGGCGACCAGGGCCACGGGCTCGGTCTCGTCGATCGTCAACAACAGCGTCGACGGCAGGTCCCGCTCGACCGTCGCCGACTCCACAAGCGCGAGCGCCTCGATGCGTTCCTCGAGTTGCGACGTCTGTTCCCAGACGCTCATTCCGGCTTCGATCCCGGCCGCACCCAGGATTTCGGCCCGGGTCAGGTAGCTCGTGCCCGCGATCTCCACCCTGGTGACGCGGAAATGGGGCAGCCGCGCGGCAAGGCGGAGACCGGGGAATACCAGTACGGCCGCGGCGCCGACAACCCCCAGCATCAACGCCATGCGCTTGGCAATTCTTGTCATCACGACCCGGAAGCCGCGCCGGGCACGGGGTCCTGCCTCCAGCGGCGGGATCAGGGTGCGGCTCATCGTGGCTCCTCCCCGCGATTCCCCAGCAGGGCAAGGATCGCGGGTCCCGCGCTCTCTATGGAACCGGCACCCATCACGACGCACACGTCGCCGCGCGAGAGGTCCCCGGCCACCCTCGCGGGAAGCGTGGCCAGTTGGCCATGATAGCGTGTGTCCGTCCCCGACACCGCGTGCGCCACCAGCTCGCCGGTCACACCCGGCAGGGGCTTCTCGCGGGCGGCGTACACGTCGGTGACCCAGACGAGATCGGCCACGCGCAGGGCCCTGCCGAACTCGGCGTGGAAATCACGCGTGCGGGTGTACAGGTGGGGCTGGAACACCGCCACGACGCGCCGCCCGGGGTTGGCTCGCCGCACGGCGGCCAGCGTCGCTGAAATCTCCGTGGGGTGGTGCGCGTAGTCGTCGATCACCTGCACGCCGTCGGCGATTCCCAGGACGTCGTAACGCCGCCCGACGCCGGGAAAGCTGGCGAGTCCGGCCCTGATATCGTCCCAGGCCGCGCCGAACGATCGCCCGACGCCCGCCGCGGCCAGCGCGTTGCGAACGTTGTGCAGCCCGGGGACGGGCACGGTCATGTCACCCGCGCCGATGCCGTCCTCGGTCACGTGGAAGACGCTCCCCGCCCCATTGTCCCGCACCAGGGTCCCACGCAGCGACACGCCCGCGCCGAGCCCGTAGCTCCGCGTGCGGTTCCCCCCTTCCACACCGATCCGCGCGGCGCCGGGGTCGTCGCCGCAGACCCACAAAGTGCCGGCCGGATCGAGGCGGTCGATGAAGTCGGAGAAGGACGTGCGGACCCCCGCGAGATCGCCGTAGATGTCGAGGTGGTCGGCTTCGAGATTGGTCACGACGGCCACCCCGGGGTCGAGGTCGAGGAACGAGCGGTCGTATTCGTCCGCCTCGACCACGAAGACGTCGGAGGCGCCGGGCCTCAGATTGCCGCCCCAGGCGCGAACCTCGCCACCGACGACGCCGGTGGGGTCGACACCCGCGTGTTCCAGCACGTGCGTGGCCATGGCCGTCGTCGTCGTCTTGCCGTGCGTGCCGGCGATGCCGACGACGCGCCCCTCGTTCACCCAGTGCCCGAGTGCGACCGAACGCTTGAGCACGGGGATTCCCCGGGCCCCGGCGGCCCTGAGCTCGGGGTGGTCGGCGGGTACCGCGGAGGTCACGACGACCGCGGCCGCGGACTCGACGTGCGCGGGATGGTGCCCGAGCGTGAACCTCATCCCCAGGTTGGACAGAACCTCCTCCGAGCGGGCTCCGGCCAGGTCGCAACCCGTGACCGAGGCCCCGCTCCGGAGCACCATCTCGGCGAGGGGCGCCATGCCGGCGCCGCACACCCCCATGAAGTGGATGGGACCGCGGGCGGCCAGGGAGCGCAGCCGGGGCGTCATCGCGATGTCTCCCGGTCGGCGCCCAGCAGGTCGGCGATGGCGGCTGCAACCTCCCGGGCGGCCTCGGGCCGCGCACGTTCGGCAGCGGCGCGCGACATGGCGTCCAGCTTGCCGGGCGTATCGAGAAGCTTCCGGACCTCGCGCCAGAGCCGCGCCCCGGTCAGCGTCCCGGTCTCGGGCAGGTGCACCGCCGCCCCGGCCCGGGCCAGCGCGCGCGCGTTCGCCGTCTGGTGATCGCCCGCCGCGGTCGGCAGGGGGATCAGGATCGCCGGAAGTCCCCACGCCAGAAACTCCGAGGTGGCCATGGCCCCAGCGCGCGAAACCACCAGATCGGCCGCCGCGAGCGCCTGGTACATCGCGCCCTCCTCGAGGTAGGGCACGACCGCGAATCGATCGGCGGCCAACCCGGTCAGGGCCGCCTCGGCCGCGGCGTGGTGAGCTCGTCCGGTCACCCACAGGACGAATTGTCCATCGATCGGCAATCGGTCTTGCAGAATCTCGATTGCTGCACGATTCATCTTGCGGGCGCCCTGACTCCCGCCCACGACCAGCACGAGCGTGCCCGTCTCCGGCAGTCCCAGTGCACGGCGGGCGGCGGCCTTGTCCCGGGCCTCCGCGGGGGGCAGTGGCCGGATCGGGTTGCCGCTCCGAATCACCCTTCGTCTGGCATGGTGCGGGAGCGCCGCGCTCGCCTCCGGGTACGCGAGGTGGATCTGGCTTGCCCACCGCGCAAGCAGCCGGGTCGTCTTTCCCGGATGCATGTTCTGCTCCTGCAGAATCACGGGAAGGCCGAGCAACCGTCCCGCGATGCCGGCCGGGGCGCACACGTAGCCTCCGGTGAGGACCACGGCTGCCGCCTCCCGCCTCCGGAAGTCGGGAAGCAACCTCAGGACGCCCCCGGCCAGGAGCCACAGGGCGCGCAGGCTGTCTCCGGTCGCGACCAGCGCCCGGCGCGCCCGAACCGGCAGCGATCCCGGCCGGCGCGCCTCCCTCACGGGATTGCGGAGGCCCGCAACCCGAAGCAGCCTGTAGGGATAGCCGAGGGCGGGAAGCTCTGCGGCCTCGATGCGTCCCGTCGTGCCCACGAAGTAGGGTTCCACGCCGGGCATGGTCGTGCACAGGGCCTCGGCGATGTTCCTGGCCGGATGGAAATGGCCCGCGGTGCCTCCGCCGGAAAAGACCACCATCATCCCGGCCCCTCCCCGGCGCGCTTCACTTCGCCTCCCGGAGCTTCCCGGCCAACGGCGACGAGTATGCCCACAGCCGCCAGCATCGCCACGAGATTGCTGCGGCCGTAGGAGATGAACGGCAGCGACAGGCCGGTCACCGGCATGACGCCGAGCCCCACTCCGATGTGGAGGAATGCCTGGAACCCGATCAGCGAACTGACTCCGACGGCCAGGAGTTCTCCGAACGTGTCCCTGGCGCGGCGCGCAATCCTGAAACCGAGCACGATCATGGCAAGGAAGCAGAGAATTACGGCGACGGTGCCGACGAGTCCCCATTCCTCGCCGATCATGGCGAAGATGAAGTCGTTGTGGGACTCGGGCAGGAATCCGAACTTCTGCTTTCCCTCTCCGAAGCCGACCCCCGTCACCCCACCCGAACCGATGGCCACGAGGCTCTGGTAGCTCTGAAACGCCGAGCCTTCCGGTGTAACGCCGGGATTGAGCAACAGGGATTCCCAACGGGCGCCACGGTATCCGGAAACGAGCATGGGGCCGACCAGGGGAATGCAGGCCAGGCCGAGCACCACGAAGTGTCCAATGCGTGCGCCGGCCACGAAGACGATGGACATCCCCACGGCGACGATCAGACACGCCGTGGACAAGTCCGGCTCCAGCGCAACCGGAACCAGGACAAGCACCCACCCGACGATGAACGGCGCCAGTCCACGACGCATGCTGCGCATCAGCGGCTGCTTCCGAACCGCGAGCGCGGCGGTCCACACGACGACCGCGAGCTTGGCCATGTCCGAGGGTTGAAAGGTCACGCCGACGCGGAGCCAGCGGCGGGCACCGTTGACCGACGGCGCGATCGCTTCGGTGAAGGGCAGGATGATGATGACGAGGAGGACGATCGCTCCAGCGAGGATGTGATGCGCAAACCGTTGCCACCACCGCGTGGGGATGCGCGCGCAAATCACCATGAGCACGATCCCGATCGCGGCCCCGATTCCCTGCCGGGCCACGTAGTGGTAGTGGGGAAGGTCTCCGCGTTGCGCCATCACGGAACTCGCGCTGTGCAGCGTGAGGAGGCCGAAGAGCAGCAGCACGGCCGTCAACGCCATGATCGTGGTCGGCTCCCAGCCCTGCCCGATCCCCGTTTCGGGAAGCGACCTGCGCGCCTTGGCAGCGACGTCGAGCGCCCACCTGGCCCGCCGCCGCGACCGCCCCATGCGACGACGGCGCGCAGGCCGGGTGCGCGAGACGCCGCCGAGTACCGTCATCGCGAGGCCCTCCCGGATACCGACGCCAATGCCCGGAACGCGGCGCCCCGTGCCTCGTAGTTCTCGAACATGTCGAAGCTGGAACACGCGGGCGCGAGAAGCAGGGTGTCGCCCGGCCGAGCCAGTCGCCGGCCCGCTTCCACCACATCTTCGAAGGCGCCATCGACGCGCTCCACCGGGATCCCCCGTCCCGCCATCTCGGCCGCCGCCCGCGGCCCCGCGGCCCCGAACGCGACGGCGGCGCGAGTTCGGCCCTTCATCGCCTTCACCAGGTCACCGAAGTCCTCCCCCTTGTCCGTCCCGCCCACAAGAACGACCACGGGACCGTCCAGGCTCCTGAGCGCCCCCGCGGCCGCCGCGACATTGGTTGCCTTCGAGTCGTTGATCCACCGCACCCGGTCCACCGTTCCGACCGGCTCGAGCCGGTGCGGCAGCGGCGCGAACGAGCGCAGACCACGACGCGCGGTGTCGAGCGTGGCCCCCGAGGCGGCCGCCGCCAGCAGCGCGGCCAGCGCGTTGGCCAGATTGTGCCTTCCCACCAGCCTGACGTCGGCCGTCCTCGCGACCCGGCGTGGACCCCCGCCCGTATCCACCGTCAGCTCGTCCCCGTCCAGCCATGCTCCGGGCGCGGCGGAGGTCTCGAGCGAGAAGGTCAGGCGCGAGCCCTGCGCGCCGCGCGCCATGTCAAGCACCGCGCGGTCGTCGCCGTTCAGCACCCAGGTCGTGTCGGCGTCGCCCGCATCGAAGAGCCGGCGCTTGTCGCGGTGGTAGTCCTCCACCTTCGCGTACCGGTCCATGTGATCGACGCCCAGGTTGGTCATCACGCCCACGTCCGGGGTGAGATCCCGAATGTCGGCCAATTGAAAGGACGACAGCTCCAGCACGATCCGGTCCGCAGCCGGGCGGCTGGCGGCCACGGAGGACGCCGGCGGGCCCAGGCTGCCGCCGATATTCCCCCCCAGGGCCACGTCGACGCCCGCCTCGCGCAGGAGGTGGGCGCTCAGCGCCGCCGTGGTCGTCTTTCCGTTCGTGCCGGTCACGATGGTCAGTGGACTCTGGATGAACCGGCTGGCGAACTCAGGCTCCGATACCCAACCGACGCCCCGTGCGCGTAGGGCGGTGAGCACGGGCGCCGTCGGCGGGATGCCGGGACTGACGACGACGGTGCTCGCCGCCGCGATTCTCTCCAGCGCGTGTCCGCCCAGCCGGACCTCGGCTCCGAGATCCCGCAAAGCGGCTCCACGGGCTGCAACTGCGTCCTCGCTGCTCGTATCCGTGACATGAACTCTCGCTCCCGTTGCAAGGGCCAGCCGCGCCGCGGCGTCTCCGCTGGCGCCCAACCCGATGACCGCAATTGTCTCTCGTTCATTTGATTTCATCGCAGCTTCAGCGTGGCGAAGCCGACCATCGCGCAGAGGATTCCCAGGATCCAGAACCGGACCACGACCTGCTCGTTCTTCCATCCGATCATCTGGAAGTGATGATGGATGGGAGCACACTTGAAGACGCGCCGACCCTCGCCGTAGCGCCGTCTCGTGTACTTGAAGTACTGGGTCTGGATGATCACCGACGCCGCCTCGGCCACGAACACGCCGCCCACCGCCACCAGCAGCAGCTCGGCCTTGAGCAGCACCGCCATGGCCCCGATGGCGCCCCCCAGCGCGAGTGAGCCGGTGTCGCCCATGATCACCTGCGCGGGCTGGGCATTGAACCAGAGAAAGCCCAGCGCCGCGCCGGTGATTCCCGCGGCGAACACGGCCAGCTCTCCGGCGCCGGGCAGGTAGAAGAGCCCGAGGTACGCCGAAGTGTCCACTCGCCCGATCACGTACGCGAAGATGCCGAAGGTCCCGACGGCGATCGCGACCAGACCCGGCGCGAGTCCGTCGAGCCCGTCGGTCATGTTCACCGAGTGCGTGGCGCCGTTGAGCACCACGGTCACCCACAGCAGGTACGCGGCCGGAGTGAAGACGAGCTGCCATTCGTCGAAGACCGGCAGGTTCGTTGTCGTGGCCCCTACCGGCGCGATGGGGCCCCACGTGACGAGGAACGCTCCCAGCGCCAGGCCAAGCCCCAGCGAACCCGCCCATTTGTAGCGCTCGACCAGACCGCGCGGCGTCTTGCGCACGACCTTGAGGTAGTCGTCGAGGAAGCCGATCGATCCCATCCACAGCATCACCGCGAGCGCGATGATCGTGTACGGATTCGTCAGTTCGGCCCAGAGCAGCGTCGAGACCGCAACGACCGCGACGATCAGCACCCCGCCCATGTTGACCTTCGGACCCTGGCCCCGGTCGAGTCCGTTGCGGGGTACGTTCACGATGCCGCGCGCGCGCATGCTGGCGATGAAGGGACGCCCCAGGATCAACATCAGCACCAGCGCGCTGGCCATCGCGCCGGCGGACCGGACCGTGAGGTAGTTGAAAAGGTTGAAGACGATGTGAACGTCTTCCAGCCGGGGGAGCAGGTGGTACAGCATCAGGCGCGCGCTCCTCCGAAACCGGCCTCGAGGTTCGGGATGACGCGCTCCAGCCGGACGCCCCGGGAAGCCTTCAGAAGCACCGTGTCACCCCGGCCGACCAGCCGGGGCAGACGCCGGGCCAGGTCGTTCACGCGCGTCACGGCGACGAGGCGGTCGTCCACGAAGTCGCCCGCCGCCCGGGCAAAGGCCCCGGTCACCACATACCGGTCGATGTCCGCGCCCAGGATCGCGTCCAGCGTCTCGCGGTGAATCGCGGCCGAGCGGGGTCCCAGTTCGAGCATGCTGCCAAGCACGGCTACCCTGCGCCCCCGGGAATGCATGCCCGCCAGGGTGGCGATCGCGGCCTCGATTCCCGCCGCGTTGGCGTTGTAGCAGTCGACCAGGAGGGTGACGTCGCCCACCGTGCGCACCTCGCCGCGCAGGGCGCGGGGCGCGACGGCCGAGACGCCCGCAACGGCGTGGGTCGGCGCCACGTTCAACGAGCGCGCCACAGCGAGGGCCAGCAGCGCGTTGTAGACGTTATGAGCGCCCGGAATCCGCATGGAAACGGGCTCGCCCATCCAGGTGAACGAATACGTGCCGTCGGCCCGCAGGCGGGCGTCGAACGGTCGCAGATCGCTGTCCGCCCGGTCCGACCAGCCGCTAACCGCGACATCGGGATGGATCCTGCGGGCCTCGCGCGCCAACTCCGGCGGCTCGTCGCCCACCAGGGCGATCCCCGTCCTGTCGACGGCACGGAGCAGGTCAAGCTTCTCCGACATCACCCCCGAGAGATCCGCGAGCCGCTCGACGTGCGTCTCCGAGACGGTCGTGACCACTCCGACCGTGGGGCGTGCAACCCGGGCCAGTTCGGCGATCTCGCCGGGCTCGTTGGTGCCCATTTCCAGAACCAGCGACGTCGCGCGGTCGGGCATGGACAGGATCGTCAGGGGCGTGCCCACGCGGTTGTTGTCGTTTGCCGACGTGCCGTGCGGATGCGGGGTCGACGAGAGCGCGCCGAGCGTGAGGTCCTTCACGGTGGTCTTGCCCGACGATCCCGTGATCCCGACCACCGGAATGCGTGCGTGCCTGCGCCGGTGCAGAGCAAGGTCGCCCAGCGCGGTAAGCGTGTCCGCAACGCGATACACGGGCACGGGGAGGTCTCCGGGATCGCGCCTCGCGACGATGGCCGCACACCCCGCCGCGACGGCCTCCGGCGCAAACTCGTGTCCATCGAAGCGGGGCCCCTCGAGCGCGACGAAAACGTCGCCGTGCCGCAGGGTGCGCGTGTCGGTGGCAACGCCACGGTACCGGCACACGGGATCTCCGCCGGACAGCCCAAGCGCCCGCCGCACGGAGGCGTCGCTCCAACCGAAGGCCGTGTCCGTCATGCGCGGCCTCCCAGGTGGTCGAGCACGATCGCCCGCTCGTCGAACGGCCGCTTCTCGGTCCCCACGATCTGGTACGTCTCGTGGCCCTTGCCGGCGAGGAGCACGCCGTCGCCCGGTTCGGCCCCGTCCAGCGCCCGGCATATCGCCTCGCGGCGGTCCACGATCTCCACGGCGTCGACTGCCGAGACGCCGCTCGACACCTGCGCGGCGATCTCCGCCGGGTCCTCGGTGCGGGGGTTGTCCGAGGTCACGACGACCAGATCCGCGTGGCGCGAGGCCGCCGCTCCCATCTCGGGACGCTTGGTCGGATCACGATCCCCGCCCGCCCCGAACACCACGATGAGGCGCCCGGACACCAGCGGCCGCAGCGCCTTCAGGACCTGATCCAGGGCGTCGGGCGTATGGGCGAAGTCGACGAATACATCGAACGGCTTCCGCACGATGCACTCCAGACGTCCCGGCACCGGGGAGGCTTCGGCCAGTCCTTCCGCCACGCGGCCCGGCTCCTGGCCCAGTGCGAGGGCGCATGCGGCGGCGCACAGCGCGTTGGAGACGTTGAAGCCGCCCGGCAGGGGCAGATCGACCGGGTACCGGCCACCCCGCCACACGAGCTCGAAGCTGGAGCCGCGCGACGAGAGACGGACTCCGGCCGCGCGCAGGTCCGCGGACGACCGCACGCCGTAGGTTACGGTCGGGCCCCTGGGACGGAGCGCCCGCCAGGCCTCGTCGTCGGCGTTGATCACGGCGGTGGCGCCCCGCTTCCCCAGGTCCAGCAGGCGTGCCTTCGCTCCGAGGTACCGGTCGCGGCTGCCGTGGTAGTCCAGGTGATCACGGGTCAGGTTGGTGAAGGCCGTGACATCGAAGCGAATGCCGTCGAGGCGAAACTGATCGAGCGCGTGGGAGGAACTCTCGACCACGACTCCCGCGACGCCGTCGCGGGCGAGCGCGGCGAGCCACCCCGCCAGCCCTATGGGCCCGGGCGTCGTGAGCCCTGCCGTACCGTCCTCGAGACGGCCGTCCGGGCCGACCACGCCCAGCGTGCCGATCGCCGCGCACCGCGCCTCCCTTCCCAACAGGCCACGCAGCAACAGTGCGGTCGTCGTCTTGCCGTTTGTGCCGGTAACGCCCACGGTGCGCAGCTTGCGCCACGGCGCCCCAGCCACGAAGCCGGAGGCCACGGCCGCCGCGAGCCGCGCGTTGTCGACCTGGATCAGGGGGACGGACACACCCGGAACCGGCCGCTCCACGATGGCAGCCGCGGCCCCCGCCGCCACGGCGCCGTCCAGGAATTCGTGGGCGTCATGCGTTGACCCCGCCCAGGCCACGAAGAGGTCACCCGGGGTCACGGCGCGCGAGTCCTGCTGCACGCCGGAGACCTCCAGGCGCCTCAACTGGCCACGTGGCGGCGCCATCCGCCGGACGATCACTCCGGCGTCCTCGATCGCCGCCAGCACGTGTTCCATGGCCACGGTCACCCCTCCTGCCCCAACACTCGCACGGTGTCTCCGGCCACGACCCCGGTTCCCGCCGCGGGAATTGTCATGAGCACGGCTCCTCCGCCCTCGAGCCACACCCTCAGGCCCATCCTGTGCAGTCTTCGGAGCGCGACGCGGATCGGAGTCCCGCTCAGATCCGGAAGCGCCATGCTTCCCGCGCGCCGGTCCGAAGGATCGGCGAGCGGCGCGGCAAGCAGTGGCTCGGGCTCCCGCGTGGCGGCCGCGAAGCGCACCAGCGGCTCACTCACCGACTCGGCCGCGACGGGGCGCCGCGCCAGCGCCAGCGCGTCCCGATCCACGGGGATGCGCCGCGTCGGCAACAGGCCCTCCAGCATCGCCCGTGTCAGGGGGGCCGCAACGGCGCCTCCGTAGTAGTCGCCTGCAGGGCGGTCCAGCTTCGCGAAGAGCAGAAGCTGTGGATCGTCCGCGGGGAAGAAGGCGCCGAATGAGGCGAAGTAGGCATCGCCCTCGTAGCGTCCGTTGTCCCCCATTGCGCGGGCCGTCCCGCTCTTGCCCGCGACCAGAAACGAAGTCATCCGCGCGCGCGTGCCCGTCCCCTGCTCCACGACATCGACCAGAACCGGCGTCAGCGCCTCGGTAACCTGCCGCGGCACGGCGCGCCGCACCGTCCGGGGGCTGGCCGGGCGCATGGGCGTCCCGTCGCGGTCGCGCACCTCCCTGATCAGGCGCGGCTCCATCAGCCAGCCATCGTTCGCCAGGGCCCCGAAGGCCATCGCCATCTGCAACGACGTCACCGAGAGTTCATAGCCGAATGCGAGGGACTGGCCCGACAGCGCCGACCACTGTTCCGGCCTTCTGAGGATGCCCGCCGCCTCTCCCGGGAGCATGACCCCGGTCCGCGTGCCGAATCCGAAGTCGCGCAGGCTCGTGTACTGCTGCCCCTCCGTGAGCCGTTCCGCAAACTTGGCGATGCCGATGTTCGACGAGCGCTGGACGACCTGGTAGAGAGTCAGCCAGCCACCGCCGTGGATATCGTTGATCCGGCGTGTACCGACCTCCCAGCTCCCCGTACCGGTGTCCACCGAGTCCGAGAGGGACGCGACTCGGTGCCGCAGGAGCGCGGCCGTGGTGAACGGCTTGATCGTGGAGCCCGGCTCGTAGGGGGCGTTGATCGCCGACAGCGAGTTGTTCGACCCCTCGGTCAACGATGTAACGGCAAGGATTTCGCCCGTCCGGGGATCGGTGATGACCAGATCCCCGCCCCGGGCCCCGGTGGAGTCGACGGACATGGCGAGGAGTTGCTCGGCCAGTGCCTGCAGATCCTCGTCGATCGTCAGCACGACGTCACGGCCGGCAACCGGCTCCTGCACGGTGATCACCTGACCCGGTATCTGCCGCCCACGATTGTCACGCTCCACGATCTGCCGCCCGGCTCTTCCCGCCAGCACCGAATCCATCGTCTGCTCGATTCCTCCCGTTCCGACGCCGTCCTGCACGACTCCAAGCAAGCCGCGGGCCAGCCGTTCGCGGGGGTAGAGCCGCCGCAACTCGCCCTGGACGTGCACGCCACGCACTCCCTGCAGGCGTTCGACCTGCGTCATGGAGTACCGGCCCGGTACCACACGCCACGGTCGTGTATCAACAGACACATCGCGCGCCAGATCGGGACGCAGCCCGAGGTTCTGCTCAAGCGCGGCGACGACCTCCTCCAGGTCCCGGATCTCGCCCGGCGCAATCCCCACCGCCGCCCGCCAGTGACTCACAGCCAGCTCCGCTCCATTGCGGTCGAGAATGCGGCCTCTGGGGGCGGGAACGACCCGGCTCATTCGCTGCTGCGCGACGGCGTCCTCCATCCAGGCGAACCTCTCGACGACCTGCACCTCGGCGGCGCGTCCGAGCAGAACGGCCGCGAGGGCCACCCAGAAGAGCAACATGCAGCGGCGCCGGATCTCGACCTTCCGGTAGGGGTCACGTCGCTTGAGGCTCATGGAGTGCCTCCCGACGCGATCACGGTTTCCCGTTCGCTCGGCGGTCGAAGCCCAAGCCTCTCGGCAGCTTCGGCGACAATCCAGGAGCGCCGTTCGATGCCGACCAGCTCAAGCGCCAGCTCTTCCTGCCGGTCGGCCAGCACGGCCAGTTCGGTGTCCAGCCGGTCCAATGCCTCGAGGGTTTCCCGGGTGGTTGACTGGCGCCAGGCGAGCGTCGCCAGGGAGGCAGTCACCGCGACGACTACAACGATCCCCCTCCCCCTCTTCCGCCTCGGGCGGGGCCTCATGCGGCCCGTCTCCAGGCCCGCAGCCTGGCAGCGCGTGCGCGCGGGTTGCTCTCGGCCTCCGTGCGGCCCGGCGTTACCGGCTTTCGCGTCAACACGGTGCCCCGGCTCTCCAGCTCGGCGGCGCGCACGGGTAGGCGCCGGGGAAGCCCGTGGGAAGGATCGCTCCATTCCCGGAAGGCGCGCTTGACCACCCCGTCCTCGACCGAGTGGTACGAGATGACCACGAATACGGCACCGGGCAGCAGCGCATCGCGGATGGCGGGAAGCGCCGCCTTCAGAGCTTCGATCTCTCCGTTCACGCGGATGCGCAGCGCCTGGAAGAGGCGCGCCTTCTCGGCGTGTGCCGCTCGTCGGCCGAGAACCGATTCCAGGACGGCGACGAGGTCGTCGCTGGTCCGAAAGGGCCTGTCCGCGCGGCGTCCCACGATGCGTGCGGCCAGCACCGCCGGCCGCGGCGCCTGACCGTCCCGCAGCGCTCTCAGGATCTCGTCACGGGGGGCCGACGCCAGGAACGCGGCAGCGGTCAGCGACGCATCCGGATCCATGCGCATGTCCAGGATCGTGCCGCGCCGAAAAGAAAAACCGCGCTCGTCCGCGTCGAGCTGATGGGAACTCACGCCCAGATCCAGAAGCGCCCCCGCCAGCCCCTCGGCTCGCACGCGACGATCGTTCGCCGCGTGCCGGAACGACATCTGGCCGAACATGATCCGTCCCTCGAACGGCCGAAGGCGTGAGCGAGCGGCGCCCAGGGCCTCGGGATCGCGATCGACGGCCAGCACCCGGCAGTCCCGGCACCGCTCGAGGAGGGCCTGGGAGTGCCCGCCGCCGCCGACGGTGCCGTCCAGGTACAGCCCTCCGACGCCGGTGAGGTAGCTCATGGCCTCCTCCACGAGCGCTGGACGGTGGTACTCCGGGACGCGTACACGAGATTCACCCGAAGATCTGGGCCGCGAAGTCTTCATCGTCTTCGTCCACCGTGCAGATGTGCTCCTCGAATCGCTTCGGAGGCCACAACTCGATCCGGTCCAGGGCGCCGACAAACACGACGGACTCCTCGAGTCCCACCCGTTGCCGCAGCCACGGCGGAATGCGGATCCGCCCATGCTTGTCCGGCTCCACCTCCACCGCACTGGCCGTGATCCGTCGCACGTAGGCTCCCCGGTCTCCCCTCGCCCTCCGATAGCCCAGCAGGTTCTTGCGAATGTCCGCCCAGGTCTCCTCCGGAAAGAGGTCGAGATGCGTGTCCTGCCACTGCAGCAGCACCATCGGATATGAGGACACGGCACGACGAAACGCCGAGGGCAAGCTGACCCGCCCCTTTGGGTCAATCTGGTATTCGTGTCGGCCAAGGAGTCCAGGCATGGTCTCATATCCCATTTCATCCCATAAGTTCCCACATTAATACACATGACCCCCACTTCGCAACACTGAACCCCACCCGATGCCGCCTGGAGCGCCGCTCAGGGGTAAAAAAAAGGCGCCGCGGGCTCAAATGGCCCGCGGCGCCCCGGTCGCTCGCGTCCTGGCGACGTGTGGGGTCAGCGACCTCTCTGAATAATCGCTTCCTGAATCTCGATATACTGCTGGGTCGCGTCCCTGAACTGCTGCAGCCCGATGGAGTTGGCTTCGGCGTAGGACCCCACCCTCGGAAGCGCGAAGAGCCGCGCCGACTGCTGGAACTTGGGCAGCGTCAGCTGGGCAGTTTCCAGTGTCTGTGGCGTCTCCTGCTCCAGAGCCTGGCTGAAGAGCGAGAACCCGTGCCAGAAGTCCAGCTGCCCCCTCGTGCCGTCGTCGACCTCGTTCTCGAAGGACTTCGCAAGACCGATAACGCGCAGGGCATGTCCCCAGTTCTTTGGGACGACGCCCTTCGAGTGCGCATTGGCCAGCAGCAGGACGGCCATGGCGTCCGCGGTCTGCTCGCCCTTTTCAACCGCCTCCTGCAGGAAGCTCAGGGCCTCGTCCTCCTGCCCCAGGTCCAGCAACCACGAGCCCTGCCGCGCCTTGACGTTGGCGAAGTCCGGGTCCCGTGTTTCCACCTCGTTCAGCGCCGCGATCGCCTCGTCAACGCGCTCGGCCCTCTTGAGGACATCGGCATAGCGGGACCACAGCGATGCGTCGTCGCCGTGGGTCTCGAGCGCGCGCGCGGCCATGTCGATCGCATCCTGGAGCTGCCCCAGTTCCATGTAGCCGGCGATCATCGTGAGTACGTGGCTCACCTCCATCTCGTCGCCCTGGACCCCGTACACGATCTCGTACGAGCCGATCGCCTTGCGATAGAGTGCGGCCGCCTCGGCGGAAAGCGCGCCCCCCGGCTCCGCGGCGCTCGCGATGTCCTGTGCGGCACGGGTCGCGAAGGCGGCATGCCGAAGCGCCAGTTCCACGTCGTCCGGCGCGATCGCGAGCCCCTCTTCGGTCAGGAGCATCGCACCCTCGACGTCACCCGCCTGGGCCAGGTCGTAGGCGATCTGCATCCGTACGCGCGCATCACCCGGATTCAATGCGAGGTAGGCCGAATAGTGCTCCCGGGCCTCGTCGTTGCGCTCCAGGTTGGCCGCCACGTACCCGGCGAGTTGAAGCGCGCCTTCGTGCAGCGGGTCCGCTTCTATGACCTGGACCGTCTCCTCGTATGATTCCTCGAGCCGGTCGGTCTGGAAGAGGACGTTGGCGTAGACGAATCTGACCTGCGCGTTGTCCGGGTTCATCTCGAGCGCCGAGGTGCAGTTCCGTTCGGCTCCCTCCCAGTCCTTGGACTGGTAGAAGTCGCCGCAGAACTGCGCCGCGCGAAGCTGGCCGACGTAGGTTTCGAACTCGGCGGAGATTTCGATGGCCGCAGTATCGTGATCGTCCTTGTGCCAGGTCTTGTCCTCGATCATGAAGGCAGGACCACCGGGGGCGGCGAACTGGACCCCCTGTAGCGAGAAGGTGTCGGCATCCTTGTCTTCCGTATAGGTGCCGCAGAACACGACCCGCGCATTGATCTGGCCGGCAAGCTGAAGGGACCGGACGCAGTCGAGGTCCTCCATGTCGAGGTCGAACCTGTCGGCCGCGTCCCTGATCTCCTTCTCCTCCACCGGCTGATGGGTGGGGAACTGGTTGATAAGGTCCCGCAACTCCTTCGCCAGGTCCTTGCCGAAGTCGTCATTCGCGTCGTTGAGCGGCATCAGGTTGGTCACCATCACCCTGTAGCGCTCCGCCACCTGGGCGCCTGCCGGCGCCGGCAGCAGGGGCCCCACGAGCAGGGCGGACACGCCCGTCGCGACAATCCCGATCCGTAGCCAACTCCTCATGTTTCCTCTCTTCTCGATGGTAGGTCCCCGGGACTCTCCGCACACCGCGACGCACCAATGACGGGCCGGGCGCACAGCCGCACACAATACGGCCACCGCCCAGGCCGTCGCCAGGACGCCGCAGTTTCAGTCGGAAGACTGAGTAATGTACGAATCCATTTCGGTCAAGGTCAACATGAGTTTTACATCGCACCGCCGCAAAAAGATCCGGCGACGGCGACGGACATCGCCCACGGCGCTCCGGAACAGGGGGCGGACGAGGAGGACGCCAGGCGGCCAGGCGCGGCGAATGGCCAGGCGGTCAGCCGCGGCGAATGGTCACGCCACCGGAGCCCGTGTCGATTTCGACGGTTCCGTCGCCGTCACCTACGGAGCCCCGGAAATGGTGCCGTCTGGAGCTCTCCACCACCCGGTCGGGAACGTCGACGCTGATTCCACCGCTTCCGGTGTCCAGCTCCAGTTCGGCGCCGAAGTCGCGCGGCACTTCCACCGAGACGCTGCCGGACCCCGTGTCCACGACCAGCCTGTCCACGTCCGAGAGCATTCCGAGGTGCACCGAGCCGCTGCCGGTGTCGCACTCGACGTCCGCGGCGCTCAACCCCTCGATCCTGATGCCCCCGGAACCCGTGTCCACATGCAGTTCGCCGACCGAGACATTGCTCCCGTTCACCCTGCCCGAACCCGTGTCGGCGGACAGCCGGCCTCCGCGGATGTCCTCCAGGCCGATCGACCCCGAGCCGGTGTCGGCCGTCACGTCCCCCTCCACATCGGCGATCGTGACCGATCCGGATCCCGTATCGACATCGACATCGCCCACGATGCCGGCAACCTCGACCGCACCGGAGGCGGTACGGAACCCGAGATCCGATTCCAGTCCGCCGGCGCGTCCCGAGCCCGCGGCGAGGAAAATCGCGACGTCCACGCCCGCGGGTACGCGCACGACCATGTCCGCGTGCGCCTCCAGCCCCCGGCCGCGTCCCGAAATCCGAACCTCGTCCCCGTCCCAAAGACCGCCGAAGGACCGGTTGCCGAAGAAGGTCCCGTCGTCCCGCACGCGGATCGTCGTGTTGGAGCGTCCCATCCGCTCGTACACGATCCGGTCCTCCGGGTAGATGACGCGCAGGGCTTCAGCGTTCCCGACGCGTCCGACCTCCACCTGGAGACGGGCCCGGTCCGCGCCCCCGCGGCTGATGTCGACCTCAACCTGGCTTCCACGGCCCCTCACGACCTCGACCTCGCCCGCGAGGTTGTAGATCGCCACGCGACCGCCGTCCAGCCGATAGGTCTCCTGGGCGAACGACCCGGAGGCGGGAGCGAGCCCCCCGAAGAGCAGAGCCGTGGGCAGGGCGTACCTTGCCCCGCGGAACGCGAGTGTGACTTTCCACGTATTCATTCCCAGTATCCTTGTTGGGGTGCCGCGCGCTACCCGGTCACCGCGACCGGGAGGTGATAGCGGGACCTACGCTCGGAGCACCGTGAAAGTTTTGTCGGCCGAAAGGAACCACCATGCAGGTACTTCCCATCGACTTCGTAGCGCTCGTCGCCGTGATCATGGGCGTCTCGGTCGTGCTGGTGCCCATCATCGGGCTCACGGCGCGATACGCGCTCAAACCCATCGTCGAGGCGCTCGGACGCTACTTCGAGGGACAGGGGACGCAGGAGTCCATCAAGATCGTCGAACGGCGGCTCGGTCTTCTCGAAGCGCAGCTCGACGAGTTGCAGGGATCGCTGACCCGTCTGGAGGACGCGTCCGAGTTCGACGCGCAGCTGCGTGCCGCGGACAGTGAGAAGGCGCTTCCGCCGAGCGTCGAGGACTGTTAGACCTTGATGAAGATCCGGCGCGCGTACATGGCCCACAGGACCGCGAGCCACACGAGGACCGTCGCTAAGGCGAAGGCCAGGGACCCGTTCAGCGGGCCGGCCCACGAGGCGAAGCCGACCTCGTAGATCCGGTTGTACAGCGACGTGGTAGCGTCGCCCGCGCCGGCGGACACCCTCCGCAGCACCAGCGCCTTGGCGACCAGCCCCGACGCGACGAAGACGGTGATCGCGTTCATGCCGTACACCACGAACGGCTTCGCCCAGGTGCGCCAGCCCCGCACGTCGATCAGCCAGTACAGGGACGCGAGCACCACAAAAGCCCACCCGGTCGTGAACAGCACGTACGAGCTGGTCCACAACGGCTTGTTGATCGGGAACAGGACGTCCCAGGCGAGCCCGGCCGCCACGAGCATGGCTCCCACCGCGGCGAGACGGCCCAGGGGTCCCAGGCTGCTGTCGGCGGCAGCGATCCGCCTGGTGCGCAGGTAGTCTCCGGCAAAGAGCCCCGAGAGTGTGGTCGACACGGCCGGGAGCGTGCTGAGCAGGCCTTCGGGATCATATATGCCGCCGCCGCCGCTCCACATGTGGACGCCCAGGATCATGCGGTCGAGGTACGCGGCCAGGTTGCCTTCGGGCGAAAGGTCACCCGCTCCGAAACCCGGGACGGGCACCCACGACATGAGGGCCCAGTACCCGAACAGCAGCGCAAGCATGACGGCGCAGACGGTCCGCCGGGCCAGGAACAGGACCAGCGTGCCGACGACCAGGTAGACCAGGGCGATGCGCGCGAGGACCCCGACGAGCCGCACGGTTGTGAGGTCGAAGCCGGGGAATGCCGCCATGAAGAGGCCGAGCCCGTATATGATGAGGGCGCGCCGCGCGACGTGCGTCCAGAGGTCGCGACGCGAGCCTCCCCTCGCCGTCCGCGCCGCGAAGGAGAAGGACAGCGACACGCCGACAGCGAAGAGGAAAAACGGGAAGACCAGGTCGGTCGGCGTGGCGCCGTGCCAGGGCGCGTGCCTGAGGGGGCCGTAGACGTGCGACCAGCTTCCCGGGTTGTTGACGAGGATCATTCCGGCGACGGCCAGACCCCGGAAGGCGTCCAGGGAAGCAAGGCGCCCGGGCGGCGGCGTGGTCATAGCAGCGCCTCTTCCACTACGTCAGCGACGCGCGCGGCCGCGTCGGCGGCGTCCGGATTCAGCACCGGCACGGCCCACAGCAGGTCGTCCCGGTCCGTGACGACCGCAAGAACACCCCTTTCTTCGGCCGCTCCCGGTCCCAGAACGGGCTCGGGCTGCGCCTCCGAGCGGAAGATCTCGATCTTGGGCAGCTCCTCGTGGCGGTATCCCTCGACGACCACGATCTCCGCCTCCGAGAGGTGGCGGGACAGCAGGAGGTCGAGGGGCGGCTCGGAATCGGTCTCCCAGCCACCCATCACGGCGAACTCGTCCGGGCCTGCGAGCAGCACGCGTTGGGCGCCGCCCTCGTGGCGGTGGCGCCACGAATCCGTGCCGGGCGTGTCCACCCGAAAGTGGTGGCCGTGCTTGACGGACATGACCCTGCGCCCCCGGCGCGTCAGTTCGGCGATCACCGCGACCGTCAGGGTGGTCTTGCCCGAGTTCTTGTTGCCGACGATGGAGAATGCGGGAGGCGGCAGGTCCGCCGGACGATTGACGCTGCGGAAGCGGGCGGGCGCCACGCCCGTGTCCACCACCACGGGGCTCAGGGACTCCGCAAACGCGCCGGCCTTGCGCAGGCCGCTCCGCAACGCGTCCTCGAGGGCACCCAGCGAAGAGACGGGATAGACCGCGGTCAACGGTTCGAAGCCCCAGGGCGGACCGGTCGCCGCGGCGCACGCCGTCCCGTGCAACCGCCATTGTTCGGCGAGGCGGGCGAGCGCCTTCTCCGGCACCCAGGGCGTGTCGACCGCCAGCACCATCACCCCCTCGCTGCCCAGTTCGACCGCGCGCCTCCAGGCCGCGTGCAACCCCCCGAGAGGTCCCGCGTTCGCCGTGCGGTCCGCGAACACCCCGACCGTCGAACGCGCCGCGCCGGCCACGCGCGCGTCGTTGGCCGATACCTCCACGCGGTCGCACACCGCATCGAGCTTCTCCACCGCAACCCGCCACAACGGCTTCGCATGCAGCGTGGCCAGCGCCTTGGGCGACCCGAAGCGGCGGCTCTCGCCACCGGCCAGCACCACACCCAGCAGCGGCCGTCCGTCACGGTTCGGGCGCGCGCTCACTCCCCCGCCCCGTTGCCCCGCACGATCCGGTCCCCCCCGGAGTAGACGTTGTACCCGTCCCGGTTTGCGAATCCCACGAGGGTCAGGTTGAAGCGCCGGGCAAAGGCGACCGCAAGGCTCGACGGCGCGCCCACGGCAACCACCATGGGGAAGCCCGCCATGGCAGCCTTCTGAAGGATCTCGAACGACGACCGGCCCGACACGATCACGCCCAGCTCCGAGCCGGGGAGCGAGCGTGACAACAGCAGCGCTCCTATCACCTTGTCGACGGCGTTGTGGCGACCGACATCCTCTCGCGCCAGCGTGATCCGCCCGTCGCCGTCGAAGAGTCCGGCCGCGTGAAGGCCACCGGTGCGCTCGAAGGTCCGCTGCAGCGATCGGAGCCTGTCCGGCAATGCGCGGATATCGCCTTCGGCAACGGCGAAGGTGCCGTCGGCAACCGGCTGGCACCCCATGACCTCCACGGCCTCGAGCGATGCCTTCCCGCACACGCCGCACGACGAGGTGACGTAGAAGTTGCGCGTCAGGCTGGTGGCGTCGAAGGCGGCGGGGTCCCGCACCGAAGCCGTCACGACGTTGTACTCCTGGGGATCCACGTTTCGGCAATAGCGAACGTCGGCCACGGCCGCCGGATCGATGACCACGCCTTCGGTAAAGAGAAAGCCCGCCGCGAGTTCGAAGTCCTCCCCCGGCGTCCTCATCGTCACCGAGATCGGATGTTCGCGAACCCCCTCGTCGCCCGGCACCTCCAACCGCACCTCCATCGGCTCCTCGACCGCCACGCTGTCACCGCGCGTCGAGAACCGGCCGCCACGCAGGCGTCCCACGCGCACCCGGGCCGCCTTGCGGCCGCGGCCGCCCGGACTGCTCCTGCCTGCACGGGGTGGGCCCATTGCCGTTCCCTTCCTTTCCGGTGTCGTCAAATGTTTCCTCCAACTATTATGTAGAGCGCAGGGGAATTCCGCGAAGAGCCACCCGAACGCGTCTTCCTGCCGACCCGACAACCTCCCTTCCCCGCAACACGGCGCAGCCCGGATGCCCAACCCGACCGACGAAGCCCTCATTGCGCGCTGGAAGGACGAACCCGCACCCCTGCTTCCGCTCCTCCACGCCTTCCACGCCCGTGACGGATACCTGTCGGAGCAGGCGTTGCGGTCGGTATCGAAGGGGCTGCGCATCCCGCTCGCGGACCTCTTCGGGACGGTCACCTTCTACCACCACTTTTCCCGCGAGGAGGGGGGGGCGGAGCGGCCCCGGGTGTGCAACGGACCGGTCTGCAGCCTCCGCGGCGCCGATGTCCTGACCGCCAGCCTCCGGGCCGCCGGACACGACCCGCACCCGATGCCGTGCCCGGGCAGGTGTGACCAGCCGGTCCCGGTCATCCACGGCCGCACGGTCATGACGGGAAAGACCGCGGGAAGCCTCGTGACGGGCCCGTCGCCCTTGCCGCCTCTCCCTCCCGCGGGCGTGGAGGAATGCGTTTTCGCGGGGATCCGCGACGCCGGGCGAGCCACGCTGGAGGGATACCGCGCACGGGGCGGATACGAGGCGCTGACCGCCGCGGTCACCGGAATGACCGCCGACGAGGTGATCGGGACCCTGGACGACAGCGGCCTGGCGGGCCGGGGTGGCGCCTGCTTCCCGACCGGCCGGAAGTGGCGCGCGGTCGCGGAGGCCCCGGGCACCCCGAAGACCATCGTGTGCAACGCGGACGAGGGGGAGCCCGGCTGCTTCAAGGACCGCCTGCTCATGGATCACGATCCTCACGCGCTGATCGAGGGGATGGCGATCGCGGCCTACGCCACGGGCGCCGAACGCGGCTTCATCTACCTGCGCTACGAGTACCCCGAGACCCTGGACATCCTGGAGGGCGCGATCGCCGAGGCGGCTGCGACCGGCCTGGTCGGCGACGCAGTCCTGGACTCGGACTTCTCGTTCGATCTGATGGTGCGGCGCGGCGCGGGGGCCTACATCTGCGGCGAGGAGACTTCCCTGCTCAACTCGCTGGAGGGCAAGCACCCGTTCCCCAGGAACCGCCCCCCCTTCCCCGTCACGCACGGCTACGAGGACCTCCCCACGGTCGTGAACAACGTGGAGACGCTGGCCTCCGTGCCTCCCGTTCTGGCGCGCGGCGCGGAGTGGTACCGGGATCTGGGACTCGGCGATCACGCGGGCACCAAGGTGATCAGCCTCTCGGGCGACGTTTCCCGGCCGGGAAACTACGAGGTTCCCATCGGGCTGCCCCTCATGGACCTGCTCAACGACTGGGCGGGCGGGGCTCTGCCGGGACGTTCCTTCCAGGCCGTCACCATGGCGGGTCTGTCCGGGGGCTTCCTCGCGGGGGAGGACCTGGGCGTCACGCTGGACGAGCCCTCGATCCGGTCCAGGGGCAGCTTCCTGGGCGCGGGCGGGATCATGGTGTTCGACGACTCCCGCGACATGATCCGGGTTACCCGGGAATCGATGGAGTTCTTCGCCGAGGAGTCGTGCGGGAAGTGCTTCCCGTGCCGGATCGGATGCCAGCGCCTGGTGGAACGGCTGGAGGGCGATGGACCCCGCAACGTCGAGGCCTGGGTGGACGAAGTGACCGACCTGAACGAAGTCATGAAGAAGACGAGCGCGTGCGGGCTGGGACAGGCCGCGCCCTTGCTTACGGAGAGCCTGATCCGTTATTTCCCGGACCGGATACGCGCGCACGTGGGGGGCCCGCCAGGCCCCGCCGTGAGCGAGCGTCCAAGGAAGGGGTGACACGATGAGGCACAACGGCGCGGCGCTGACCCTGACCCTTGACGGGGAGAAGGTTGCCTTCACTCGGGGCGAGACGCTGTATGAAGTGGCGGAGCGCCACGGCAGCGAAATCCCGACACTCTGCTACGACGCCCGGCTCGAGCCCTTCGGCGGCTGCCGCCTTTGCGTCGTCGAGCTGGAGGGTGCGCGCAACCCGGTGGCGTCGTGCACGACGCGCGCCGGGCCCGGCATGGTCGTGCGGACCCGGACCGCGAGCATCGAAGTGCAGCGCCGCATTCTCATGGAGATGGTGGCCTCGGAGAACCGCGACACCGACGTGGACCCGATGCACGGCTACGCATCGCAGGAAATGGCCACGCTGCTGGATCGCTACGATGCCCGCACGGGCCGCTTCGCGGGCGCGACATCGGGCAGGAGCCGCCCGGACGACGACAACCCCTTCATCAAGCGCGACTACGAGAACTGTATCTCGTGCTACCGGTGCGTGCGCGTGTGCGCGGAGCAGGAGGGAGACTACGCGATATCGGTGATGAATCGCGGCTTCGACACGCAGATCACCACCGAGTTCGGCGGCCACCTCAAGGACTCCGCCTGCACCTTCTGCGGGCAGTGCATACAGACCTGTCCCACCGGTGCGCTGGGGGACTTGAAGGCTCTCGCCAACCGGGACGTTCCCGGCGAGACCGAGACCACGCGCACCATCTGCCCCTACTGCGGGGTGGGCTGCTCGGTCGATGTCATGACACGCGGGGAGAAGATTGTCGGCGTGCTGCCCGCGATGGACGGCCCGGCCAATGAAGGGGCGCTGTGCGTCAAGGGCCAGTTCGCCTTCGACTTCGTGCACCACCCCGACCGCCTCGCCACGCCCTTCGTCCGCGACGGGGAGACCGGTGAACTCCGCCCCGCGTCGTGGGACGAGGCGCTGGACCGTGCGGCGGGAAAGCTGAGCAGGGTGGTGAGGGATCACGGACGTCAAGCCGTTTACGGGATCGCCTCCGGACGCGCGCCCCACGAGGCCGCCTACATGATGCAGCGCTTCATCCGGGCGGGACTGGGGACGAACCACATCGACAACTGCAGCCGTGCCTGACACGCCCCTACAGTCGCCGGTCTGGCGGCAACAATCGGGAGAGGGGCCATGTCGAACCCTCTCGCGGACATGGACAAGCCCGATGTGATCTTCTGCATCGGCACCAACATGACCGAGTGCCACCCCGTGGCGGCCACGCGGCTCAAGCGGGCGCTCGCGCGCGGCGCGAAGATGATCGTCGCGGATCCACGACGGATCGGGCTGGCCGAGATCGCCGACGTCCACCTGCCGATCCGCGTCGGGTCGGACGTGTCCCTGTTGCTCGCGATGGCGCATGTGATCGCGCGCGAAGGGCTGGTGAACGAGGAATTCGTCGGAGCGCGCACGGCCCACGGCGAGGACTTCCTGAAGCACGTCGAGCGCTACACGCCCGAGTGGGCGTCGGAGATCTGCGAGTGCGACCCGGATGACATCGAGCGGGCGGCGCTGCTGTACGGCGGGGCCGACCGTGGCGCCATCTACTACACGGTGGGGATCACCGAGCACATCTGCGGCGTCGACAACGTGCAGAGCCTCTGCAACCTTGCGCTGATGACCGGCAACCTGGGCCGCGAGGGCACGGGGGTGAACCCCATGCGCGGGCAGAACAACATCCAGGGCGCGGGCGACGCGGGCGCGCTGCCGAACAACTACCCCGGCTTCCAGAAGGTCACCGATCCGGCTCACCAGGAGAAGTTCCACAAGGCGTACGGGCGCAAGGTCGACCTCGAGATCGGGATGACCAAGGTCACGGCGCTGGACCTGTGCGGCGACCGAATCCGCGCGATGATCATCGACGGCGAGAACACGCTGGTCACCGACCCGGACCGCAATCACTGCGAGCACGCGCTCAAGAGCCTCGACTGCCTGGTCGTGATCGACATCTTCATGACCGAAACGGCCAAGGTGGCCGATGTGGTGTTCCCGGCCACCGCCTGGGCCGAGACCGACGGCGTCTGCACCAACACCGAGCGCCGCGTGCAGCGGTTGCGTGCGGCGGTGCCGCCGCCAGGCGAAGCAAGGCCCGACTGGTGGATCCTGTCCCGACTCGCCCGGCGAATGGGTTGGCAAGGCTTCGATTTCGGGTCCGCCAGGGAGGTCTTCAACGAACTCTGCGCCCTCTCACCCCTCTACAACGGCCTCGACTGGGACCGGATAGACCGGGGCGAGTACCAGTGGCCCGTGCCCACCCGCGATCACCCGGGGACGCCGAGGCTGCACGAGGAGCGATTCGAGAACGGGCGCGGCATCTTCAAGATGCTGGAGTATCGCGACCCGGAGGAGACGATCTCGGAGGACTACCCCATGTGGCTCACGACCGGCCGGCGGCTGCCGCAGTACCACACGCGGACGCAGACCGGGCGGTCGGACGGGATCGACTACCTGCTATCCGAGGAGACGTTGGAAGTGCACCCCGACGACATCGTGCGGCTGGGGCTTGAAGACGGGGGCTACGCCGAGCTGAGCAATCCGCGGGGGTGCGTGTACGTGAAGGTGCGGGGGACCACCAAGTCGCCGAGGGGCACGGTGTTCGCGTCGTTCGCCTTCGAGGACGTGCCGGTGAACGTGTTGACCGGGGGCGGCTACGATCCGGTGACGCAGACGGCCGCGCTCAAGGCGTGCCCCGTGGCCCTGAAGCCGGCGGGGACGCCGCCGGCGCTCAGCCAGGCCGGGCCGGAAACCGGGGCCGCGGCCTGGTAGCCGTCTTCCGCCGGCGCGCCCGCTGCCTCGCGCGTCGCTTCTCGACCTCGTCGTACATCTCGCGCATCACCTCGGCGATGTCGGGGGCCTTCGCCAGGAATCGCTCCTCGACCACCCGCTGGATCCCTTCCGGAATGCCGTGGAGCCCCTCCGCGATCGGGCCCGCGATGGCGGCGAGCGTGTCGGAGTCACCTCCCAGGGAGATCGCGTTGCGAATCGCGTCCTCGAAGCAGGTCGACTCGAGCGCGCAGGTGATCGCCTCCGGGACCGTGTTCTGGCACGTCTCGTCGAACCGGTAGAACGTCCGTATGTCGTCCACCGACCGCACCAGGTTGTAGCGGTAGCGAGCCGAGATGGTCCTCCGGATGACGTGCGCCTCTTCGCCCTCGAGCGCCAGCCACGTCGCATGGACCGTCGCCCGCGCGCCCTTGATCCCCTCCGGGTGATTGTGCGTGATGCCCGTGAGCCGGTCGGAGGTGGCAAGTGCGGCCTGGAGGTCGTCGTAGTGCAGAAACGCGGCCGGCGAAATGCGCATGGCGGCGCCGTTTCCGAAGCTCCCGTAGGGCTCCGGGTGATCGGACCACATCCAGTCGACGAACCAGCTGCCGTAGGACGCCGGATAGCGGCGACACCACTTCTGAAGGGTCCCGGGCGCCCTGCGGTCGTGCAGAAGGATGTCGGCGATTGCCGCCGTGCAGACCGAGTCGTCGGTGAAGTGGCCCTCCGAGTGGAACAGGTCGAACGTCTTCGTCTTTATCCTGTCCCACTCGTAGACGGAACCGATAACGTCCCCGATAATCGCTCCCCACATGTGCATCCCCCTTGCTCGCACTTCACATCCGCGCCAGACTTTGATCGCCGTTTTTCGCGCCCTGGCGTCCTCAAGTCCCAATGCACGCCTCCACCCTCTCTCCGACAACTACCATGCTTTCCGACATCGAAATCGCGCAAGCTCACCGAATGAAGCCGATCGCCGAGATCGCCGGCGGCGTCGGGCTCGGTCCAGACGAGATCCTGCAATACGGCCATGACAAGGCCAAGGTCCCCCTGGACGTGGTGGAGGCGCGTCCCGACCGCGGGGCCAGGCTGGTGCTGATGACCGGATGCAGCCCGACCGCAGCGGGCGAGGGCAAGTCCACAACCTCCGTGGGACTCGCCGACGCGCTCAATCTGCGGGGCCGAAACCCGGTGCTGTGCATCCGCGAAGCCTCGCTGGGCCCGGTCTTCGGGATCAAGGGCGGGGCGGCCGGCGGGGGCTACTCCCAGGTGGTTCCGATGGAGGACATCAACCTCCATTTCACCGGCGACTTCCACGCGATCACGTCGGCACACTCGCTGCTTTCGGCGATGCTGGACAACCACCTCTTTCGGCCGAACAGCACCGGGCTGGACCACCGCCGCATCACCTGGGGGCGCGCCGTCGATATGAACGACCGCGCGCTGCGCAACGTCATCGTGGGGCTGGGCGGGCCCTTCGGCGGGATACCGCGCGAGGACGGGTTCATGATCACGGCCGCATCGGAGGTCATGGCGATCTTCTGCCTGGCGCGCGACCTGGCGGACCTGGAGCGCCGTCTGGGCAACATCATCATCGGCTACACGCGGAGCCGCGAGCCGGTGCGCTGCCGCGACATCGGCGCACACAGGGCGATGACCATCCTCATGCGCGATGCGCTGCACCCCAACCTCGTGCAGACGCTGGGGGGCACCCCGGCTTTGGTCCACGGGGGGCCGTTCGCCAACATCGCACACGGCTGCAATTCGCTGATCGCGACCCGCGCGGGGCTCAAGCTCGGGGACATCGTGATCACGGAGGCCGGCTTCGGGGCCGACCTGGGGGCCGAGAAGTTCTTTGATATCAAGTGTCGCCTGGGCGGGCTCAGCCCCGATGCCGTCGCGATCGTCGCGACGATCCGCGCGCTCAAGATGAACGGGGGAGCATCCAGGGACAGTCTGGCGACCGAGGACGTGGGCGCGCTCCAGCGCGGCATGGAGAACCTCTACGGCCACGTCGAGAACGTGGCGAAGTTCGGGGTCCCGGCGGTGGTGGCGCTGAACCGGTTCGCGTCCGACACGCCCGCGGAGGTCTCGACCGTCCTGGACGGCTGCGCGGCGCGCGGAATTGCCGCGGTGGAGGCCGACCCGCACGGTGGCGGTGGCGCGGGATGCGTCGACCTGGCCGACACCGTCTGGGAGCTGGCCAACAGCGACGACGCCGCCTTCCGGCCGCTCTACCCGGACGAGATGCCGTTGAAGGAGAAGATCGAGACCGTGGCCACGGAGATCTACGGCGCCTCGGGAGTGGACTTCCAGCGCGGGGTTGCCGCGGAACTGGAGCGTCTCGAGTCCTTCGGGCTGGCCGGCGCGCCCGTCTGCATCGCCAAGACCCAGTACTCGTTCTCGGACGACCCGGCGCTGCTGGGGCGCCCGCGGGGCTTCCGGATCACGGTGCGCGATGTCACGCCGTCGGCCGGCGCGGGATTCGTGGTCGTGAAGACGGGGTCGATCATGACGATGCCGGGGCTGGCGGCCAGGCCGGCCGCGCTGAACATGACGATCGACGGGGACGGGGTGATTTCGGGGCTCATGTAGGGGGCTGGCGTGGGGTGCGGCGCTTGCCCAAGTTGTGGCCGCATCGAACGCGTCGGCCTCCTCCCCACAACTCTCCCATGTCCGACACCAACGCCTACTGGTCCCGCAACCTCCGCTACCTGGGCATCCTTCTTTCGATCTGGTTCGTGGTGTCCTACGGCTTCGGGATCCTCTTCGCCGATGCGCTGAACGCGATTCGGATCCCCGGCACCGGGTTCAAGCTGGGGTTCTGGTTCGCCCAGCAGGGGTCGATCTACGTGTTCGTGGTGCTGATCTTCGTGTACGCGCGGCTGATGAACCGGCTGGACGGGGAATTCGGGGTGGCGGAGGAATGAGGGGGCGCGGCATGAGGGGGCGGATCTAGCCCATGGACGTCCGCCTCTGGACCTTCATCATGGTGGGGATCTCCTTCGCCCTGTACATCGGGGTGGCGATCTGGTCGCGGGCCAGCTCGACGCGCGACTTCTACGTGGCCGGCACGGGCGTGTCACCGCTGGCGAACGGGATGGCCACAGCGGCCGACTGGATGTCGGCGGCATCGTTCATCTCGATGGCGGGGCTGATCTCGTTCATGGGGTACGACGGGTCCGTCTACCTGATGGGATGGACGGGCGGCTACGTCCTGCTGGCGATGCTGCTCGCTCCGTACCTGCGCAAGTTCGGCGCGTACACGGTGCCGGAGTTCGTGGGCCAGCGCTATTACTCGCAGGTGGCGCGGGTCGTGGCCGTGGCGTGCGCGATCTTCGTCTCGTTCACCTACGTGAGCGGGCAGATGCGGGGGGTGGGGATCGTGTTCAGCCGCTTCCTCGAGGTGGACGTCACGGTCGGCGTCGTCATCGGGATGGGGATCGTCTTCTTCTACGCGGTTCTGGGCGGGATGAAGGGGATCACCTACACCCAGGTGGCGCAGTACTGCGTCCTGATCTTCGCCTACATGGTGCCGGCGGTCTTCCTGGCGATCATGCTGTCGGGGACGTTCATCCCCCAGCTCGGATTCGGAGGCGCCGACCCGGCCAGCGGCGTCTTCCTGCTCGACAAGCTGGACGGGCTGCACCGGGAGCTGGGCTTCACGCCGTACACCGACGGCACGAAGTCGATGATCGACGTGTTCTTCATCACGGCCGCGCTCATGGTGGGCACGGCCGGACTGCCGCACGTGATCATCCGATTCTACACGGTGCCGAGGGTGCGGGACGCGCGCATCTCGGTCGGCTGGGCGCTCCTCTTCATCGCGATCCTCTATACGACCGCGCCAGCCGTGGCGGTTTTCGCGCGCGCCAACCTGCTCGACACGGTGGCGGGGCAGCCGTACGAAGAGATGCCGGAGTGGTTCAGCAAGTGGGAGGACACCGGACTCATCACCTACGAGGACAGGAACGGAGACGGCAACATCCAGTACGTGGGCGACGCGGCCGAGAACGAACTCACGATCGACCGCGACATCATGGTGCTCGCCAACCCCGAGATCTCCCGTCTGCCCAATTGGGTGGTGGGGCTCGTGGCCGCGGGCGGTCTTGCCGCGGCGCTGTCCACGGCGGCCGGACTGCTGCTGGTGATCTCGTCGGCGATCAGCCACGACCTGCTGAAACGGGCGCTCAAGCCGGACATCTCGGAGCGGGGCGAGCTGCTGGCCGCCCGAATCAGCGCCGCCTTTGCCGTCCTTGTGGCAGGCCTGCTCGGGATCAACCCGCCGGGATTCGTGGCCCAGACGGTGGCGTTCGCCTTCGGACTGGCGGCCTCGTCATTCTTCCCCGTGATCATCCTCGGCACCTTCACGCGCACCATGAACCGCGAGGGGGCGATCGCCGGGATGGTGTCGGGTATCACTTTCACCGCCGCGTACATCATCTACTTCCGCTTCGTGAATCCGGCCGCGGACTCGCCGGAGAACTGGTGGTTCGGCATCTCACCCGAAGGGATCGGCACGGTGGGGATGCTGCTCAACTTCGTCGTTGCGTTTACGGTGTCCAGGTTTACGCCGTCACCCCCGGCGAGCGTCCGCGAGCTTGTCGATCGCATCCGCGTGCCCGGTACCATCGAACCAGGAGGCTGACCATGGCCGCCAGGCTCGGATCGCGCGCCCGGGTCGCCGCCCTGCTGCTTGCAATAATGCCAGCCCCCGTGCTTGCCCAGACCGAGATGCATGTCCAGTACGGGAGCCTCACCAACCCCTTCGCGGGAACCGGCACCGGCACCGTCGTGCTCACCATACAGCACGCGTCCTTCTGGAGGTTCGGCGACAACTTCTTCTTTATCGACTTGTCGGAGGACGGAGGTAACGACGGCTTCAACGACAAGGACGCCTACGGGGAGTGGTACTCGAACCTGAGCCTGCAGAAGCTCAGCGGACGGGATCTCGGCTTCGGACCCTTCGCGGACTTCGGCCTCTTCATGGGAGCGGCAATGGGTACGGACGCCAATGTGCTCCAGTGGCTGCCGGGCGCGCGCATCGCGTGGAACCTGCCGGGCTTCATCTTCCTGAACACCGACTTCATGCTCGGCGTTGACGGGACCGATGGCCTGGACGGCGGGAGTCCGCCGCACCAGAACAGTCGCTTCGGGATCGACATCAACGGACTGTTGCCGTTCAACCTCGGCAACCAGTCCTTCTCCGTCAGCGGCCACGCGGAGTACTTCGCCGCCACGACAGACGAACTGGGCAACGACGTGCCGGGATCGATTCTCGGACAGCCCCAGCTGCGCTGGGATATCGGCGGCTCCAACGGATTGTTCGTCGGCATCGAGTACCAGTACTGGCGCAACAAGCTCGGGACCGACGTGGACGAGAATACCGTCCAGCTGCTGGCAGTCTGGCAGTTCTAGCGGCCGCGGTCCGCCGTCATGGGCGGCGGCCGTCGCGCGACCAGGCGGGACCCCGGCAGTTGCAGAGCGTGCGGATGTAGGCGACCAGGGACCTGATCTGACCGTGGTCCAGGGATTTGCCGAACGCCGGCATGCGGTGGCTTTTGCCCAGAATCCAGCCTCCGGCATGGATCCCGTCGTACAGGGTGTCGTCGGGACGAAGGGACATCGCCGCTGAATCGGAATGCGCAACGGGAGCGACGGGCATGAAGGGCGCGTTGAAGCCGTCCCCTGCACCGTCCACACCGTGGCAGGGCGCGCAACGGGACAGGTAGAGCGCTTCTCCTGCGGGAGGCACGGCGGCCTCGGGCAGGGCCGGCATTCCCGGGACGGGATCGCTGCCGAGCCACGCCGCCTCCCGGCGAAGCAGGTACGACGCGACCAGATCGAGTCGGTCCGGCTGCTCCAGCGACCCCGGCATGACGATGCCGGCGGCCACGTGAGCCGGCTCCTCGATCAGTGAGCGAACGTATCCGGGCTGAAGCCGATGAACGATGCCATCGAGACGGGGCCCGATCCTGCCACCGTCGTCACCGAGTTGATGACAGCCCAGGCAACTCCATCGGTCCCGCAACAGCGCTTGGGCCTTTTCCATGGAGAACGCGGACAGATCGGCCGGATCCCATGCGGCTATCGTCGAAGCCGAGAGGCCCATCAGATAGACCGTGATCGCATTCACCTCGGCAGACTCGAGGCGGAAGTCGGGCATTTGTCCGCCGAGGCCGGGAACGGGCCCGGAGGGCCGGATCGTCACCGGGCCTGACAGGTATTCGGCCATCCAGTCCGCAAGAACCCTCGATCCCTGGAAGCTCAGGTCGGGCGCGGTGCGCCGGGGCGCGACCTCCGGATGCGCGTGGCATCCAGCGCAGTTCAGGGTCTGAAACAGGGTTCGGCCCTCGGCCCGGTCCGTGTCCGGGTGACGCTCGCGCGCGGCGAGAAACGCATCGTCGACACCCCTCAACTCGCGCTCGTTGGTAACGAAGAGCGCGAGGGCCAGACGCTCCCGCTCGGTAAGGTCGTAGCGGGGCATCCGCGCCGGTGCGATGTCGGGCCGGATCGTCTGCGGATCGGCCATGTAGTGGAAGACGTAGGCCGGCGCCAGTGGCGCTGCCCCCGGGCCCATCGCGGGGGAAACCCGGCGGATGTCCTCTGCTTCCGGCACTCCATCGTGACATGCGCCGCACCCAAGGGACGCGACGAGCCGTTCACCGTCCGGCTGCCCCTGGCCCGGCCGCGGCGTGTCCGGCGGTGGCCCCGCGGCGCCTGCCAGCAACGCAACGGCCGCCAGCCCGGCCAGGGCGCCACCGCTTCCCCGCCGAATTGCCTCTGTCCCCTGCATGTGAGTCCGACCTGTCAGTGGAGGTAGAAAAACTGGACCGCCCAGTAGGGCGCCATTCCCAGGAGCGCCGTGACCAGCGCCCGCCCCGTACCGAAGCCCATCGTCCGGTGCAGCGCCGCCGTGCCGGCCACGAGCACCCAGGCCTGCGCAGCCAGGTGGATCCCGCCCACCAGCGGCGTCAGGACCGCAAGAGCGCCGGGCCCCCTGGCGAATCCCAGAACACGGATCAGCGCTCCCCGGTTGGCGTTGCCCCCCAGGACCTTTCCGCCCACGCCGTAGGCGATGCCTGCCCAGACCCACCACTGCAGAATGCCGGCGGCGGCGGCCTTGGCCATCTCAATCCATCCCAAAGGGTAATCGCTGCTCGCCACCGCCAGCGAGGCCAGCACGACCACGCAGGCGGCCTGGCGGGTCGCGCTCCGATCCTCGGCCACCTCGTCGTACACACTCCCGTCCAGGAGCGCCGCGCCGCGGATCCTGGCCCACGCGCCCCGGCTGACGGCGTCACCGCGACGGGATGAATCCGACGGCTTGTTGGAGTCGACGGACATGGAGGAAAAGATGGGCCCCTCCAGGCACCCTGCCAACATTCGCTGTTCGGGACACAACGTGTTGCGGCTTGTCGGGCGCGTGGGTATCGCCTCAACTTCCGGATCGCCACGGACATCCTGCCTCCAACCTGCCGCCTTCCGATCGCCCCCGACATCAACACCCTCCCGGCCCGCCTCGCGCTGTCCGCCCATTCCGACCGGACAGCCGTGATCGACCACACAGGCCGCTGGAGCTACGCCGACCTGATGGCCGCCGCGACCGCGGCCCGTAACCGCCTGGTGGAAGCGGCTAAGGCCTCGCGCTCGCCGGAGCCGGCATCCGCGCATCCCACGGCGCCGCGAGAGTCGCCCGACGAAGCCCTGGCCGGCGAGCGCGTGGCCTACCTGATACCGCCCGGGGGCAACCATGTGGCGGTACAGTTGGGCACGTGGCTGGCGCGCGGCGTCGCGGTGCCGCTTGCCGTGTCACACCCGCCCCCCGAACTCGAATACGTGCTCGCGGACGCCCAACCGGGTGTCGTCGTGCTGGATCCGGCGCTGCCGCACTCGGCGGCCCTGGCGGGTGCCGCGTCGGCGCAGGGCATTCCCGTGCTGGAAGCCGCCGCCACAACGTCCCCGCCCCAACCCGGCTCCGGCACCGATGGCCCCGACTTGCCTTCGCTCCGCTCCACCGACCCCGCCTTCATCGTCTACACCAGCGGCACCACCGGGCGGCCCAAGGGAGTCGTGACCACCCACCACAACGTCACGGCTCACATTACCGCGCTGACCACCGCGTGGGCGTGGCGCGAGAGCGACCGCATTCTCCATACGCTTCCGCTCCACCACGTCCACGGCCTCGTCAACGCCCTGGCCTGCGCCCTCTGGTCCGGCGCCGCCTGCGAATTCGGTCCGGGGGCGCCGGCCGCCACCTGGGAGCGCTTCGCGTCGGGCGACATCACGCTGTTCATGTCGGTCCCCACCGTCTACGCCCGCCTGATCCGGGCCTGGGAGGACGCCCCCCGCGCCACGCGGCAACGGTGGGCCCGGGGGGCGCGGCGGCTCCGTCTCATGGTGTCGGGTTCGGCGGCGCTTCCCGTGGCCACACTGCGCCGCTGGCGGGAGATCACCGGACACGCGCTCCTCGAGCGGTACGGAATGACGGAGATCGGCATGGCGCTGTCCAATCCGCTGGAGGGCGAACGCCTCGCGGGGCACGTGGGCCATCCGCTGCCCGGGGTCGAGGTGCGGATCGTCGACGATGAAGGGCGGCCCGTCGCCGCGGGAGGCCAGGGGGAGATCGCGGTGCGCGGCCCACAGGTATTCCGCGAGTACTGGCGGCGCCCCCGGGAGACGGATGCGTCCTTCCGCAACGGCTGGTTCCGCACCGGTGACGAGGGACTGGAGGGCGACGGGGGCTACTACCGGATCCTCGGACGGCGCAACGTGGATATTGTCAAGACGGGCGGCTACAAGGTGTCGGCGCTGGAGGTGGAGGAGCTGTACCGGACGCACCGGGCGATCCGCGACCTTGCCGTGGTTGGCTTGCCGGACTCCGAATGGGGCGAGCGGATCTGCGCGGCGTGGGTGCCCGCCGACGGTTTCGACGCCGAGGACGGTCCCGCGTTGCGCGCGTGGGGCAAGGAGAGGCTCGCCCCGTACAAGGTTCCCCATGACTTCATCGCGGTCGATGTTCTGCCCCGCAGCGCGATGGGGAAGGTGCGAAAAGACGCCGTCTCCCGCATGTTCACGCGGTCCGCCGCCCGCCCCGCCGGGCCCACCGCCGCCCCCGGCCACGCACGGGACCCCCATCCGAACGAGGAGCCCGCTTGATTCAGGCAATCCTGGACAACCTGCGGACGTACTGGATCGTTCACGCGCTGTTGCTCCTGTACACGGTCCTTCTCGCCTACCACGCCTGGCACGGCAACCGCAAGACGAGCGGCGTCACCGACTATTTCGTCGGAGGACGCTCCATGGGGCCCATCGCCATCGGCCTTTCGTTCTTCGCCACCTATTCCAGCACGAATTCGTTCGTCGGCTTCTCGGGACAGGCGTATGACTGGGGGATCACCTGGTTCCTGCTGGTCCCCGCCGTGGTCGGGTTTTCGCTGTTCGCCTGGATCGCCGTGGCGCCGCGACTGAGGACCTTTACCGAATCCCTCGGGTCACTGACGATCCCCGATTTCATCGGCTTCCGGTTCGGCAGCACTTCCGCGCGCGTCCTTGCGGCCGTGATCGTCATCTTCGCGTCGTTTTTCTACATGACGGCAGTGTTCAAGGGAATCGGGAACCTGCTCGAGGTCTTCCTCGAAATCCCGTACCGGACGGCGATCATCATCGTCTTTTTCATCGTGATGATCTACACGGTCGTGGGCGGCTTCATCTCGGTGGTGAAGACCGATGCCGTGCAGGGCGTGGTGATGATTCTGGCGGGCATCCTCCTCTTTCGCGGAGCGGTCGCGGCGGCGGGCGGACTCGGCTCCGTCGGAGCGCTGGCGAGCGACCCGTCCACGGAACCCCTCCTGAGATGGGGGGGCGGCGTGTCCGTGCCGCTGGCGCTGGGGGTCGTGTTCGCCGCAACCGTCAAGTTCGCGGTGGAGCCACGGCAGCTGTCGCGCTTCTACGCGCTCGAAAGCAGAGCGGCGATCTGGAAGGGCGTGTGGGTGTCCACGGCCGCATTCATTCTTGTGTATTCGCTTCTGATCCCGGTCGGGCTGTACGCGCGCAACATCATTCCCGGGGGCCTGGCCGATACCGACCTGGTCGTGCCCCGCCTGCTCGCCGCGCAGGATGTCTTTTCGGCCGGGACCAGCGCGTTTCTCCTGCTCGCCATGGTCGCGGCGGCGATGTCGTCGCTGGACAGCGTCCTTCTCGTGCTCGCCTCGACCGTGCAGCGCGACCTGGTTGCCGTGGCGTTCGGATCCGCCTCGGAGCGCGGCACCCTGAAGGCCACCCGGTGGTACGTGGCGCTTTTCGCCCTGATCACCGCCATCATCGCGCTCAATCCTCCCGACGGCGTGGTGGCCCTCACCGCGTTTTCGGGCGCGGTCTACGGCGCGTGTTTCGGACCGGCCCTGCTCATGGGGCTCTATTGGCGGAAGGGCAACGGGACCGCCACCGTGGCGTCGTTCACCGTCGGGCTCGCAGTGCTCCTCCTGTGGAACCGCCTGCCGGGCACCGGAGGCATGCACCAGGTCTTCCCGGGCGTGGGGCTCTCGTTCCTCACCTACTGGGCGGTCGCGAAGTGGACGCCCGCCCATGCGTCCGCGGAGATTGACCGCCTCTTCGCAGCGGAGAGGCGAGGCAGCGCGGCGTGAACGCCCGAAGGCCGCCGGTCAGCGCGCGACCAGCGACCCGTCCCGAACCCAGACTTCCCCGTCCACAACCACCGTGGCGTCGGTGAAGAAGTTCCAGCGAACGTATCCTCCGCCGACCGCCCCACCGAGTTCGGTGTTGTCGCCCAGCGAGAGCCTCACCACCCCGGCGCCGTATCCGTAGTACGGGATCCATTGCTCCCCGTCGGGAATCGCGAGCAGCGGGTTGAGTCCCACCGCAAGTTCACGAAACGTACGTCCCGCATCGCCGGCGGCATCCATTTCCGCAATCACCCCCTCCCTCCCGCTGTCCGCCTCCACGTCGACGACGCGGCCCTCCTCGAAGCTCAGGACCAGCCCTTCGACCGCGCTGCCACCCCACTCGGCGGGCGGAAAGGCGATCGTCCCCTCTACCGTCGCCAGCACGGGCGACACGCGCGCCGCCCCGGCGGGAAGCTCGACCTCACGGTCGATCAGGTTCCGGGCTTCCTCGCTTCGCGCCGCCGACGCGTCCCCGTCCTGCCGCGTCACCGGCCGGTCGGCCACCTCGAAGCCAATGTCGGTCCCCGCCGGGGTGGTTACCCTGACCACGCCCTCGCGCAACGCGGCCTCGAAGGCGCTCAGCGTCGCTGACAGCGCTTCGTAGTCGGTCTCCAGCAGCGCCCTCTGGTACACCATGTCGACGTGCTCGTCCACGGGAAGCTCCTCCATCCCGAACGAGGTCGCGCCGGCCCAGTGAAAGTGCACGGTGCGGGCGCGGTCCCCGCGCAGGACATCCTGCAGCGCGCGATAAACGTCGTATTCGACATCGGGCGAAGGCGTGGCGCCCGGAAGCTTCACGGCGAGATCCACATCGGCCAGCGCTGCCCCCCACCCGTCCGGGTCAGGACCGAGCCCCGTCGCAAACGCGGCGGACTCCGCGCCGGGCAGCGGCGCCCCGAAGATATCCACCGCACCCACGTAGACGGCTCCCGCCTCCCGGATTCCCCCGCTCAGAAGGGGCAGAATCGGGTCCCACCGGCCTCCCGCCTGTCCCAGCAACAGGACCCGTTCACCGGGTTGCAGCGCCGCGCGCTCCAGCACCTCGGCGGCGATGGCGGGCAAGTCGAGCGTCTCGCCGGTCCCCGCGTCGGAAACTTCCTCCGATTCGGGGCCACATGCACCGGTCGTGAGCAGGCAGGCGAGCGCGAAACACGGGGTCAATCCGAGGCGGTGTGGCATCTGGAAGCTTCCTCTGGCACCGGGTCGTCGTGGCGGGTGGAACGTACGCGATCAGGATAGTACCTTGGAGAGGAAAAACAGAGGGCATAGCATGCAATTCAAAGTGGTCGCGTCCGTGCTGGCGGTACTGGCAGGCTCTCTGCCGGCGGGGCAGGTCTGCGTCGCCCAGACGGTACGGGGCACCGTGACCGACCCCATCTCCACCCGTCCCGTCGGCAACGCTCTGGTTGTGCTGGTCAACGAAGCCGGCGACCGGGTGGCCAGCGTCTTCACCGATGCCGGGGGCATCTTCGCAATCGACACGCCGGGCAGCGGCTCGTACATGCTGGGCGTCGCGCGGGTGGGGTACCAACAGGCGATCTCCCCCCAACTGCAAGTAGGCGCGGACGACTTGACCGTCGACGTTCTGCTGCCCCCGACTCCGATCGCGCTCGACTCGCTCACGGTCCGGTCAACGCGCAACACGCCGGATGCCGGGCGTCTTCGAGGCCTCCTGTCGGGGGAGCGCTCGCGAGGCACGCTGGTCGGGCGGCTGACACGTGCCGAGATCGAGTCGCGGGGACCCCGTAGCGACCTGGTGTCGCTCCTGGCTACAATGAACATTCCGGGACTCCGGGCGCGCCGCATGGCACTCTCCACCGGAGCTCCGGAGACCGGACTTTGCGTCGAGCTGGGGCGCAATCGCTCGGTCCTGCCCAAGACGCGCGGCCGACTGGCCGGAGAGAGAGATCAACTGGGCTTCGCCGACCAGGACGACATCGCGGGGCGCGCGGGCGCCTGCGCCATGGTGGCGGTAGTCGTGGACGACATTCCCGTGCACGACCCGGCCGAAGTCCTCGGAAGCATCACGCCGGCGGATCTGGCGGGCCTGGAGATCGTACCGCCCCTGGAAGCCCTTGCCCGCTATGGGGCCCGTGCAGGCAACGGTGCCCTGTTGCTTTGGACCCGCTAGGGAGCGCGCAAACAGCCGGACGGACCTGTTCCCGCCCGACCTACTCCGACTCGCCGTAGAAGAGGACGATCACGCCACTCCCTTCGTCGTCCCGTCCGGCCACGACAGACAGCTTGCGCCCCTCGTCCCCACCCGACGTTACCTCCAGGCGTCCACGGTCTCCGTCCGGCCCCACCACCACAACCGACGTCTTGTACCCCGACTCGTCCAGCCGGTCACCATACCAGGCCACGACATCGGCAGCGGGCGCGTCGGTGGTCAGCACCACGGCGCCCGACCGCCCCGATTCCGTCCGCGTGGAAAAGAGCAGGTCCCGTATCCGCGCATCGGGATACACCGGAACCCAACCCGGCAACTCCTGGGCCTCCTCGCCGGCACCGAACCGCATCTCGCCGTCGGGAGATTCGATGTAGAGGAAGCCACCGTCCCTGTCCCCGCGAAGCTCGATCCTGGTCTCGCCGTCGGAGGTCCGGAACCGGATCCGCCCGCCGGACTCGCTCGCTTCGCCGTCAAACCGGACGCCTTCCCGGATCCTGTCCATCGCCTGTGCGACGTCCACCGTGACCATCTCGCCCTCGTCGCCGAAGCGGAGGGTTACGTGTTCCGCGTTCCCGTCCGTCGCCACGACCGTGACGTCTTCGGCGAACCGTTCGGCCATCTCCGCAAAGGCTTCCGCCGGGTTCTCACGGAAATCGACAGCTCTCTCGGATGCCTTGCGCACGAACAGGAGGCCCACGACGAAGAGCGCCGTCATCCCCAACGCGGCGCATCCCGCAAGGATGACCAGGATCTTTGCCAACGGAGACATTCCCCGCCGGTCGTAACGAGTCGCTTCCGAATACGGGTCGGACATGGGTTCCTCTCCGGGTCTTTTGGGGGGCTTCCCGCGTGTGCTTGCAGATTCCCGGGCCTTCATCGGGCCACGCTCCTGATGGTACGAACGCCCTGATCGGTTTGTTTCGCGGACCGCCGCCTTCCAGCCCCCATGCGGCGCCTGGACGCCCGTTGTAGCTTCTCCATGGACCAGTCATCCGCTTCGCCGAACGAGGAGCCGAGGACCCAGTTGCAGACGGTTGCCGAAGGGCCCGACACCACGCCTGAAGAGCCTCAACGGCAGCGGCTGCGGGCGCGGGAGTGGGCCCGCGCGGTTTTCCGGACGGCCACGGTGTTCATGTGGACCACCGTCGTCGCCGCGGCGATGCTTGCGGCCTGGACACCCACGTTTGCGATGCCGGCCGCGGGAGACCCCCTGCGACGCCGGATCCGGCGCCGTGCGCAACGCACCTGGGGCCGTGGGATGATGCTCCTGACGGGGGTCCGTGTATCTACCGAGGGGACCCCCCCACCCGAGGGCGTCCTGGTCGTCTCCAATCATCTCAGCTACCTGGACATCGTGGTTGTCGACTCGGTCGCGCCGGCGGTCTTCGTCTCCAAGGCCGAGGTGCGCCGCTGGCCGTTCTGGGGAGCCGTGGCGGCACTGGGCGGCACCGTGTTCGTCGACAGGGCCCGGAAGCGCGACGTGATCGGCGTGCGCCACCGCATGGAAGCAGCCCTGCAACGTGGCGACCGCGTACTGATCTTCCCGGAAGCGACCAGCACCGACGGATCGACCATTCGCCCGCTCAAGCCGGCGCTGCTTGCCGGCGCCGCGGAGCGCAACATGCCCGTGTACTGGCTGACGCTATCGTATCGAACGCCTCCGGGAAGCCCCGCGGCGCGCGACCGGGTCTGCTGGTGGCAGGAGATCGGCTTCGTGCCGCATGTGCTGGCGCTGTTCGGACTCAGGCGGATCCAATGCACCATCCGGTTTGGCGACGCTCCGGTGCGCGCCGCTCATCGCAAGGAGTTGGCGGCCGCGTTGCACACCCGGATGCTGCAGCGATTCGAGCCGGTCGAGTGACGCCCGGCTGGAGACGCCGGCGCTGAGGGCGACCGTTGACGAAGTCAGCCGAGGCACTGATGGTTTCTACTTCGGACGCTACGATATTCGAGGAGACACGCTGGAAGACTGACCCATGGCCTGGATCGAGCAAATCCCGCCCGCGGATGCCACCGGGCTCCTGCGAAGAGAATTCAACGCGGCTGTGGCACGCTCCGGACGCGTTTGGAACATCGTGCGGGTGATGAGCCTGAATGCGCCGGTCCTCAGGGCCACCATGGCGCAGTACGGGGCCATCATGTTCGGTCCGTCTCCCCTGTCCCGGTTCCAGCGCGAGCTTCTGGCCACGGTGGTGTCGGCCGAGCTGGACTGCTTCTACTGAACCCAGGCGCACGCGCATGACCTCCGGGCAGAGGTCGAGGAGATGGGCATGGGCGAAGCGGAGGGCGACGGGCTGGTGCACAGGATCGCGGGCGGCTGGCGCGAGGCGCCGCTTTCGCCGGCCGACCGGGCGTTGTGCGACTACGCGTCGAAGCTGACCGGCAAACAGACGGTGATGACGGAGGCAGACCTGGATCGGCTTCGGGGCGAGGGGCTGAGTGACCGGGCGATCCACGACGCCGTACAGGTCATCGCCTTCTTCAACTACATCACGCGGATCGCGGACGGCCTGGGGGTGCAGCCGGAAACCTTCATCAGAAAATGGGGTCTGGACGAGTGACCCCGACTTGTCGTACCTTGACGCCGACGGTTGCCCGGGTGGCTCGGGCCCACAGACCAAGGAGCTAGGCGGAAATGACTGGAAAGGGCGGAACGCGGATCAGGGTTACACTGCGGTGGCTGCAGGTCCTCGACAACCTGGAACCGTTCTTCAAGGAGAAGGGCGAGTTCGTCTTTTGGGCGAAGGTGATCACGGACAACCATGGCGGTCAGGTGCAGGAGACGCGGATGCCCGGACAGGGGCACTACTCGATCTCGGACCGCCCACGCTGGAACCGCCTCAAGAACCTTGACAAGGTGCTCTTCGAGGGCGAGGTGACCGATCACCTCGTCGTCGAGCTGAGAGGCGAGGAACTCGACCAGTTCAGCGCCAACGACCAACTGGACACCTACCGGAGGACCTTCACGGGCCCCATCGGGGAGCATGTCGCGGTGATTCAGCCCGGCGACGAGGGTTCGGACGACCCCGAGAACATGACCAACTGGCGCATCGGATACGAGATCGAAGCCGTCTGAAGTGCCTTCACGAGAGTGACGCGGCCACGCTCCTGATCTTTTTGACCATCGAGTAGAATCCGTTGCGCCGGTTCGGGCTGAGGGCCTCACCCAGCCTGAGACGGTCGAAGATATCGGAAAGGTCGACGGCCAGGGCCTCTTCCGGCGGGTTGCCGTTGTACACCTCCGCCAGGATCGCGAAGAGTCCCTTCACGATGACGGACTCCGAGTCCCCCACGAAGCGGAGGACCGGCGGATCACCGTCTTCCAGGCCGCCGGCGAGCCAGGCCGGGCTCATGCATCCGCGCACCTGATTCTCCTCCGTCTTCAGTTCGCCGGGCATCGGGGGCAGCCGCCGGCCAAGCTGGATGATGTAGTGGTATCTCAGCGTTCGGTCCGCCAGGCTGTTCAGCCTCTTTTCGAGCTCTTCTATCGTCATTCGGAGAGGTCTCCTTGCAAAAAGCCGAATAAAGTCCGAAATTGAGGAATGCGAATTCCAACTGTCAAGCTCCGGAGGGATCCCGCTCGTCCCCGGAAGCGCCTTGCGATCCGCCACCGGCTCAAGGGGCGTGCCGTACCTTACGATCCTCCCAACCGTTTCGAAACGGTGCACACCGAGATCGACCCGGAGCACCTAGGCCCCACAGCTCCCCGCACCGAGTTTCTCGCGGATGGCACCAGGGAGATCATAGCGACCAACCGCAGCCCGGACATCCCGTTCGACGCATCGGTCAACCCGTACCGGGGCTGCGAGCACGGCTGCGTCTACTGCTACGCGCGCCCGACCCACGAATTCCTCGGCTTTTCGTCAGGACTGGATTTCGAGCGGAAGATCCTGGTCAAGCACCGAGCGCCCGAGCTGTTGCGCGAGGCGCTTGGGGCGCGCTCCTGGCGGCCCAGGCTGATCGGCCTGTCGGGCGTCACCGATCCCTACCAGCCGGCGGAGCGGCGCCTGGGCCTGACCCGGGGCTGCCTGGAAGTGCTGCGGGACTACAGAAACCCGGTGGCGGTCGTGACCAAGAACCATCTCGTAACCCGGGATGGGGACGTGCTGCGCGACCTGTCCGAGCACGAATGCGTGAACGTGACCCTGTCCGTGACCACCCTGAAGAACGAACTGCAACGCGTGATGGAGCCCCGCACCTCCATCCCTGCAAGGCGGCTCGACGCGATAAGGCGCCTCTCATCCGCCGGAATACCGGTCGGCGTGTTTGTGGCCCCCGTGATCCCGGGACTGAACGACGAGGAAATCCCGGCCATCCTGCAGGCGGCGGCCGAAGCGGGAGCGGCATACGCGTCGTTTCTGCTGCTGCGGCTGCCCCTGGGGGTGGCCGACCATTTCACCAACTGGCTGGAGACCCATTTCCCCGACAGGAAGGCCAGGGTCCTCTTCAGGATCAGGGAGATGCGCGGCGGCAGGTTGAACGACCCCGGGTTTCATACCCGCTTCCGCGGCAGGGGACAATACGCGAAACAGCTCGAACGACTGTTCCGCGCCACCGCTCGCAAGCTCGGGCTGGACCGGAAGGCGCCGCGCCTTTCGACGACCGGGTTCCGCAGGCACGGTGGAACCCAGGGCGATCTCTTCGACTCCTAGCGGTCCGCGGACCCTACAGCCGGCTCAGCATGTAAGCGTAGGCGGCAACCGCCTCCACCTGCTCGTCGGTCAGCGGCATTCCGGCACGCGGCAGCATCGCGCCCGGATGCTCGATGGGCTGGGAGACCCCTGTCTTGACCAGCTCGATGATCGACAGGTACTCGCCGTCCACGTTGATCCAGGTATCGTCGGTGAGGTCGGGCGCAAGCGGTCCGCCGGTGGCCTCGATGGTGTGGCAGGTATAGCAGATTCCTCCGCCATTGAATAGGTCTCGTCCCTGCTCCACCATGGCGACCGTCACGCCTTCCGGCAAAAGCGCCGGATCCATCCCGGCCAGCGGATCGACGGCCTCGGTGCCAGGTGTCGACGCCTGATTCATGTCCGCGTCGGGTGCCTCTTCCGACCCCCCCAAGCCGGAATCGCCGCCACCACAGGCGGCAACCGCGATGAGCGCCGCGGCGAGCGTTGCGTGGCAGAGCGGTCCATGCCCCTTGTTCCCAGTCATTATCTTCGTTCCTCGAATCAGTGTGTTCTGCATGGTGCGACCGGAAGCTCGCCTGCGCGCGCGGTCCCGGTCAACCGCACACGCGCCGCACGGCGCCCGGGGATCGTCGATACAGTGAAAACCTCGCCGACGCGCATCGCGATCATAGGAGCCGGACCGGCGGGCTTCTTCACGGCCGAGGCGCTGCTGAAGGGCGATGACCGCGTCGCGGTCGACATGATCAACAATCTGCCCGCGCCATACGGGCTCGTCCGCGACGGCGTGGCCCCGGACCACCAGGCCATCAAGTCGGTGGCGAGGGTCTACCGGAAAATCCTGGCGCGGGACGAGGTTCGCTTTTTCGGCAACGTCACCCTCGGCGAGGACGTGACGCTGGAGGACCTTCGCTCCCGTTATGACCAGATCGTGTACGCGGTCGGGGCCCAGAGCGACCGCCGCCTGGGCATTCCGGGAGAGGACCTGTCCGGGAGCCACGCCGCGATGCGTTTCGTGGGCTGGTACAACGCCCACCCGCACTTCCGGACCGAGGCATTCAATCTCGATTGCGAGGACGTGGTGGTCGTGGGAAACGGAAATGTCGCGATCGACGTGGCGCGCATCCTCGTGCTCCGGCCCGACCGCCTGGCCACCACCGATATCGCCGACCACGCGCTGGCGGCGCTGCGGAACTCCCGGGTGAGAAGGGTCACGCTGCTGGGTCGCCGGGGCCCGGCGCAGGCGTCATTCACCAACCCGGAGCTGCGCGAATTCGGTCGCCTGGACGGCGTCTGTGCCGAGGTGGACGCGGCCGAACTGGCGCTGGACGACGCGAGCGCGGCCGAAATCGAGGACAACGCGGTGCGCAAGCGCAACATGAATACGCTGCGCGGGTACGCCGAAAGCAAGGCGGGGGACGGGGATCGAGTCGTGCGTTTCCGCTTCCTGGTGTCGCCGATCGAGGTCGTGGGCAGCGACGGCAAGGTGTGCGGCGTGCGCGTCGAGCGGAACCGCCTGGTCGCTCAGGACGACGGCTACCAGAGGGCCGAGGGCACCGGCGCGGTGGAGACGCTGCCGTGCGGGATGCTGATCCGCTCCGTGGGATACCGGGGCGCTCCGGTGCCGGGCGTGCCCTTCGACGAGCGCGCCGGGATCGTGCCGAACGAGGGCGGCCGCGTGGTGGCGCGGGCCGGCGGCACCGAGGTCGTTCGCGGCGAGTATGTGGTGGGGTGGGCCAAGCGGGGGCCGTCGGGCGTGATCGGGACGAACAAGGCCGACGCGGCCGCCACGGTCGCCCTCATGGCCGAGGACCGTGGTGCGGGGATCTTCGCCGGGAGCGAGCGCGACACGGAGGACGATCTCGCCCGGTTGCTGGAGCGGGGTGGCGTTCGCTGGGTCGACAACGAGGGATGGGCTCGTCTGGACGCCCGCGAAACGGCGCTCGGCGAAGCCCAGGGACGGCCAAGGGTCAAGTTCTGCACCGTATCGGCGATGCTTGAGGCGGCGGAGGTTCACGGCTCCGGCGACTGACTGCCGGTGGACGAACCAGAAGTCACATACCGCCTGCGAGCCTCCAGAACTGCGCCACGAGGAAGCAGACCACGAACCCCATGAGCAGCGGCAGCAGCGAGGACAGCGTCGTCCAGCGGCCGCTCTTCGTTTCCTTGTAGATGGTGTAGATGGTCGTGGAGCATGGATTGTGCAGCAGGCTGAACAGCATGAGGTTGACGCCGGTCAGCAGCGTCCAGCCTCCCGCAACCAGCAGCTCCTCCATGTCGCCAACGGAGTCCCCTTCGAACATCACCCCGGCCCCCGACCCGAGTTCCGGCGCGCCCAGGGTCAGGACGGTCAGCATCAGAATGGTCGGAATCACGATCTCGTTGGCGGGGATCGCGATGATGTAGGCGAGCAGGATCACCCCGTTGAGCCCCAGCAGGACACCAAAGGGGTTCATCCAGTCGATCGCGTGCTCGGCCAGCGAGGCACCGCCGAAGGCGATGTTCGAAATCAGCCATATCACCGCGCCGGCGGGAACCGCGAAGAGCACCGCGCGCCAGAGTATGATCAGGGTGCGATCGATGATCGAGGTGTACAGCGTCTGCAGGACCCGTGGCGGGCGGTACGGCGGCAGTTCGAGCGAAAACGTGGTGGCCTCGCCCTTCAGCACGGTGTTGGACAGTCCCCACGAAGTGATGAACATGAACGCGATCCCGAGCAGCGCGATCGTCACGACGGCGCCGGCGGAGACCACGCCCGCGAGATGAGGGGGCACGAGAGCGCCGATGAAGATCGTCGCGATCAGGATCTGGGTCGGCCAGCGCCCGTTGCACAGTGAGAAGTTGTTCGTGATGACGGCGATGAGGCGTTCCCTGGGGCTGTCGATCACACGCGTGGCGACGACCCCGGCCGCGTTGCAGCCGAAGCCCATGCTCATGGTCAGCGCCTGCTTGCCGTGCGCGCCTGCGCGCTTGAACAGCGAATCCAGGTTGAACGCCACCCGCGGCAGGTAGCCGAAGTCCTCAAGCAGGGTAAAAAGAGGGAAGAAGATGGCCATGGGCGGCAACATGACGCTCACCACCCAGGCGGTCGCGAGATACACCCCATCGAAGAGAAAGCCGTTCAGCCACCAGGGCATGCGGGCCCATTCCCCGAACCCCTGCAGCACGGGGTGCAGGTTGTCGATCAGAAGCGTGGCGAGCATCCCCGAAGGGACGTTCGCGCCGGCGATCGTCAGCCAGAATACGACCGCCAGGATGCCCAGCATGAGCGGGAAGCCGAGGATGCGGCTCGTAAGCCAGCGATCCAGGCGACGGTCCAGTCCCGCGCTCGCCTTTTTCAACCCCCTGTGAACGCTTGCCTCGCCGATCCGGGCGGCCTCCCTGTGGAGGTTCTCGGCAACGGCATCCTGAAAGCCGGGTCGCAGAGTCCAGCGCTGACGCGTGGCCGCATCCAGAATCCGCGCCCTGGCCGCGGTCACCTCCGGTGGTGACGCTCGAGCCGGCTCGTCCCCCGGCGTCCCGTCGCCGGTGCCGGACACCTCCGGGGTCGTGTCCGGATTGAGATCGCCGATTTCGCCGGAGCGCACGGCCTCGGCAACCCGCTCGTCCCCGTTCAGCAGCCGCAGGGCCACCCACTTCGCGTTGGGCAGCTCCGGAAACGCCTCCACGACAAGGGGCTGCAGGGCGTCGACGGCTTCCTCCACACCGGCCGGATGCGATCGCAGGCGGCGGGGTGTGGTCTTGCGGGCGCCCGTGGCCACTTCGGAGGCCGCGCGCAGCAGTGCGTCGATCCCCTCACCCTGACGCGCCACCGTCGGCACAACCGGGACACCGAGCTCCTTCTCCAGGCACGACGGATCCACCGACACGCCGTGCCGCCGCGCCTCGTCGACCAGGTTGAGGCAAACGACCACGCGATCGGTGATCTCCAGGATCTGCAGCACCAGGTTCAGGTTGCGCTCCAGGCGCATGGCGTCCACCACCACAACCGTCACATCCGGTTGACCGAAAAGGATGAAATCGCGGGCGACCTCCTCGTCGACGCTGCCTGCCTGAAGCGAATAGGTGCCCGGCAGATCCACCACCTTGACCCGGCGTCCGTCGTGCAGGAACGCGCCTTCGGCCCGGGTGACGGTCTTGCCGGGCCAGTTGCCGGTGTGTTGCCGAAGCCCGGTAAGAGCGTTGAAGACTGTGGTCTTGCCGACATTCGGATTGCCGGCGAGGGCGATCAGGTGATCCCACTTGTGGGGACTCAGGCCAAGGCGGACCAGGTTGCGGTTGCGCCGCGGCCCCGGCCCATGGGCCGTCGCGGCTGCTGCCTGACCGGTCATGCCACGCCCTCCGGCGATTCGCCGTCGACATGGATCAGCGCGGCCTGTTCGCGCCGCAACGCGATCAATGCGCCCCTGATGTCGTATGCAACCGGATCGCCGGCGGCGCTGCGCATCCGGGGCTGCACGACCGTGCCCGGCACGACCCCGAGGTCCAGGAGGCGCCGGCGGGCCGGACCACGACACCGCGTCGAGATCCCGACCACGGTCGCAGAGTCGCCCGGCTCGATTTCGGCCAGCGTCCGGGACCAGCGCGGACCCGCCACGTCCTCCGCGATTTCAACCGTCACGTTGCGCGCCAGCGCACTGGACACCTCGTACTGCCGGTCACCGGTCTGGAAATGCACCCTTCCCGCCTCCCCCTCCAATCGCCGGACGGGTTCCATCAGACCCAGTCCAAGCGCGACCAGTTGACCGTAGATCTCGGCGGGTTCGTCCTCGAGGTGAACGATGACGGCCTGGTCGCCCGGTCTCAGAGACGAGAGCGGGACCCCCGACCGGGCGGGGATTTCCCCCGAGGCCGTGGGAATCGGGTCGCCGTGCGGGTCGTAGACGGGGTGGCCGAGCGCCGAGGCAAGGTCCTCGGTCTCCTCCGGCGACAGCGTGTGCTCCCGAGCTTCGGCCTGATCATGCCACTCCTCGGGACGCGTTCCCGTCCGGTCCGCGAGAAAGCGCTCCCACAGGCGATGGGTGCGGACAATCCGCAGAGCCTGTGCACGACCCGCCTCGGTGAGGCTGAACCGGGTCCCGCTTGCCGTCACCAGTCCCTTTTCCTCGAGCCGTTGCAGCAGCCGAATGGCCTGGTGCCGTGAGATCTGAACGCCGCCTGCCACGCTGTCCGCCGTGGCGGAGTGCCTGTCGTACTCCAGTTTGTGGAGTTGCTTGAGCATGTCTTCCAGCCGCACGCGCTCGGTCAGGCGGGCCAGTCGACGCATCCGGGCGGCGGCGCCGGAGCCGGGCCACAGCACGACACAGCCAAGGGCGACCAGACCGGCGAAGACTGCGAGGGCGAGGACTGGATCGGTCATGGGGCCGGGGATGGGTGGTCGGTGGACTTTGCGTCGAGGTCTGGAATCTGGCAGAATTTAGGCAAGCCTAAATATTTCCGCAACCTTGGGCTCCAATGCTCCCGCCGGCCGACCGAGTTGGCGAGACTCGCCCGAACGCCTATTCTAGATGTGTGACCTCCGGCCCCCACGGACGCCTGCGGTCAACATGTTGTCTGCGGCCTGATGATCGGAAGACAGAGTATGACGCGTCGCCTGTTGCCCATCGCCCTCGTCCTGTCGGCGGGCCTGCTTCCAGCAGACGCCGACGGACAGACGCGCCGCCACCCGGGAGCGCCGGGCAGCGACGGGTTTTCGGCGGCCGCCGCCAGAGCCGAATTCTACGCCGACGTCCTGGAGCACACGAACGAGATCCTGTCCAGGTGGCGCCGGGCGTGGGCGGAGGATGATCTCGACGCCGTACTGGAACTCTACACCGAGGACGCCACCTTCATCTTCACCAACGACGCCCCGGTCCAGGGACGCGAGGCGATCCGCGAGAAGCTGGTGACTCTGCTCGAGAGGACCGGAGAGGTGCAGGCCGCCTTTACCGACTTCGACGCGAGCGGGCGCATGGGTATGGTCTCCGGTCTGCTGACCTTCCAGATGCGCGATGCGCGCAGATCACGGACCGTTGGCGGAATCCATATGACGGTCCTGATCCGCCAGGGGCGCGACTGGAGAATCCGCGCCCAGCTCTTCAGGCTCGACGAGGAGACGGCCAGCCCGCCGTCGGCATAGCGGAAACGCGGCTGCCTGGATCCAGGCTACCTGTTGATCCGATACATCCGCACGTACTGAACGTCCAGTTCGTCGGTCCAGACCCCCAGGACGTAGTCGGCTCCGATCTCCATGTAGGGCGCCTGGTACTGGACAAAGGCCCGCTGGAGCCCGGGCGGCACCGACACGCTGCCCAGCCACGAACCGTCCGGGGCGTGGATCTCGAAGGGAGGAGGGTCGGCGCCGGCCACGTAGTAGGGCTGTAGCCAGAGGTGTCCGGTGGTGTCCACGTGGATGGAGCGAAGCACGGGGAGCACGGGGGCTCTGTGGAAGTCGCGCCACATGCGCTGAACGCGGTCGATCTCCTCGGGAGGAGCGCCGCTGACCATGTCGAGGATTCCGGCCAGGTGCTCTTCGAAGACCGCGTCCGTCGCTTCCCGCGGCGCAACGTCGCGCCGCACGATCCGCTCGATGGCGCCGTCAACCGGGGAAAGCACGCGGACCGAGTAGGCATCGGTATCGATCACGGCGACCCGGCCCGCCGAGGCCCCGAATTCGGGGTAGTTGCTGAACGCGTACCGGCCTTCCCTGCGGCCGCCCCGCATTACTACCTCCTCGCCGCCGACCACAATCAGGTCCTTGGCGGTGCCGTCTGCCAATCGGATGGCCACCGGACGCTCGTCGATCCACCGCACGACACCGCTCGTCCTCAGGTCCGCCGACTCCATGAAGCGCACGATCAGGTCGCGCCCCACAACCCCCACGGCCCTGTCGGGACCCGACAGGTCGTCGGGGGACGGCGTGCCGCCAGCGCCGTCGGAATCGAATCGCTGCGGACGGATGTCGAAGGTCCGCGCCACTCGTCCCCGGGCGTCGAAGAGTTGCACGCGCATAAGCGTCTCGTCGTACGTGACCAGCGAATCGCCGGTCGTGGTTCCGAGGAAGTCGAGGCCCTCGAACTCGCCGGGACCCTGTCCGAATCTCCCCGCGCGCCACTGGAAGGTGCCCGCTGGGTCATAGCTCCGCAGCTCGGAAGCGCCCCGGTCGGCCACCACGACATCGCCGTTGCTCAGCCGCACGGCGGCTACGACGTCGCTGAACTGGTACTCGAGCGCGCCGGACACCGTGCCGATCTCGAGAAGGGGCTCGGAATCGATCGTCCAGCCGTCGTCCGGTCCCCAGAGCGGGGCGACGGCGGTGACGATGGGGATCCCGGCGGAGTCGGTGTGTATCGTGTGTACAGGCGGGGGAGCGGTGTCGCAGGAGGCGGCGATGAGCAGGATAGCGGTTGTGACTGCGCTGGCCGCGGGCGAAGGGTGCGCGCCTGTCATGCCGGCTATCCTGTGGCCACGTTGAACGCGCGTGCCATGCGCCTCACCGCAGCCACCTCGGAATCGGCCGTCCGGGTGTCCACGGCACGCCCGCCGCCTCCAACTCCGCCTCCAGGGTGGCCAGGTCACCTTCCACCAGCGCCCGCAGCGCCTCCGACATCTCGGCCAGCTGCGCGGACGCGACCGCCTGGCTCTCGCGCTGGGTGGTGGTGGGCGCGGACGTCGCCCTGAACTGCGCGCCCACGACGCGCGAGATGCGCTGCAACACCGACGGCGGTGCGAATTCGGCGCGGTCGAGGGCGGTGCGGTCCCGCGACAGCACGCGCCGGATCTCGAACAGCCGCTCCTCGAGGGCGGTGAGGCGCGTCTCGTAGGGTGCGGCGTCCAGCCCGGGCGCGGCGCGCACCGCCCGGCGCAGCAGACCCAGCCGCTCCGAGGTCTCCCGCGCCGCGCGATCCACGGCGACGGCGGCCCGCTGCAGCGCGGCGACCTCGCGCTGGAAGGCCAGCAGGGCGTCCCGGTCGGCGGCGGCCAGCGTCGCGGTGCCGAGCGGTTTGACCGTGAAGGACTGCGGCGCCGTGAGATCCTCGTAGCCGTCGCCGGTTACCAGGACCACGCGCGCGGAGAACTCCCCGGGCGCCACCATGGGGCCGTCGGCCTCGCCGCCGCCGGGCGACGGCGGCTGCAGCGATGCGTATCGCAGGTCCCAGGCGATGCGATGCAGCCCGGCCCGCCGGGGCCCGGGAACGCGCCGCACCACCTCGCCGGCGGCATCGGACACCACCAGGAACACCTCCGGGGGCCGTTCCATGTCTTCGGCGGTCAGCGTGGCCTGGTCCGGGTAGGCGATGTCTTCGCCCCGCGCCAGCGCCTCCCGCTCCAGCCGCTGCCGCCGCTCCCTGAGCGACTCCTGGCCGTCGCGCAGGTAGTACGTGAAGACGGCGCCGAAGGGCGGATTGGGCGCCGTGAAGAAGGCGTCGCCAAACGTCCCCTTCTCCTGCCCGCCCAGGGGGCGCGCCGGGATGTACGCCCACGGGTCCTTGATCGGGAACAGGTGCGCCGCATCCCCCGCGACGGCCTCGTCCATCCCGCGCAGAGGCGAGTAGTCGTCCAGGATGTAGAAACCGCGCCCGAACGTGGCGAGCACCAGGTCGTTCTCGCGGCGCTGGATCTCGAGGTCGCGCACCGCGATCGTCGGCAGTCCGCCGCGCAGCCGCACCCACGAGCCGCCCCCGTCCCGCGTCACGAAGACGCCGAACTCGGTGCCCAGGAAGAGGAGGTCCGGGTCTACATGGTCCTCCACCAGCGTCCAGCTCGACTGCCCGTCCGGCACGTCCCCGGTGACGTTCGTCCAGGTCGCGCCCCGGTCGTCGCTCCGCACCACGTACGGCGCGAAGTCGCCCTCCTTGTGGTTGTTGAAGACCGCGTAGACCCGGTCGCCCACGTGCCGGGACGCCACCACATCTGCCACGTAGGCCATCGCAGGCACCGCCGGGAACACCTCCTGCCGCCGCCACCCGCCACCACCGTCCTCGCTCACCTGCACCAGTCCGTCATCCGTCCCCACATACAGCAACCCCTCGACCAGAGGCGACTCGTCGAGCGCCACGATCGTCCCGTACGGCGAAGTAAAGACGTTCTTCCACACCGCCTCGGGGGGCCAGATCCGGCCCATTACCGGACGCTGGTTGCGGTCCATCCCCCGGCTCAGGTCCCCGCTCACCGCCGTCCACGTCTCGGCGCGGTCGTCGGAGCGGAAGAGCTTCTGGGCCGCGAAGTACACCCGCCGCGAGTTGTGCGGACTGATGATCAGCGGCGAGTCCCAGTGCCAGCGCAGTGCGCCCTCCCCCGCCTCCGGCTGCGGCTGGATGTCCAGCTCCTCGCCGCTCGCCCGGTCGTAGCGGACGATGCCCGCGTACTGGGACTGCGTGTAGACGATGTTCGGGTCCTCGGGGTCGACGCGCGCCTGGAAGCCGTCGCCCCCGTGGGTGATGAACCAGTCGCTGTTGCGGATCCCGTGGACGTTGTCGGTGCGCGAGGGGCCGCCGACGGACGAGTTGTCCTGCGTGCCGCCGTAGACCGTGTAGAAGGGCGCCTTGTTGTCGATGCCGACGCGGTAGAACTGCATCAGCGGCATGTTGCCCGAGGCGTAGCGCCAGGTGCGGGCGCCGTCGAAGGTCTCGTAGAGTCCGCCGTCGCTGCCGACCAGCATGTAGTTTGGGTCGTCGGGGTCGAAGACGATCTCGTGGTTGTCGACGTGCTTGAAGCGGGTGTTGACCCGGTCGAAGGTGCGCCCTCCGTCGTTGGTCACGTGGATGATCACGTCGACGGCGTAGACCCGGTCCATCCGGTGGGGGTCCGGGTAGAGCTCGCCGTAGTACTGCGGGTCGACCACGATGTAGTCGGACATCCGCACCCACGTCTCGCCCCGGTCCGGCGACCGGTAGAAGCCGCTGTTGTCCTCGGTGGCGGCCGCATTGGCGTAGAGCACGTCGGGGTCGATGGGCGATACAGCCAGCGCGATTCGGCCCAGGTCGCCCGCAGGCAGCCCCCGGGTGATGTCACGCCACGACTCGCCCCCGTCGGTGCTCTTCCACACGCCCGACTCGGGCCCGCCGGCAACCAGCACCCCCACGTGCCGCCGCCGCTGAAACGCCACCGCATATAGCACGTCCGGGTCGCGCGGGTCCATGGCCACGTCGGCGATGCCGGTGTTCTCGCTGATCTCCAGCACCGGGGTCCAGGTCTCGCCGCCGTCGGTGGTCTTGAAGAGGCCGCGCTCGCCCCCGGGCGCCCAGAGCCCGCCCATGGCCGCGGCGTACACCACGTCCGGGTCGCGAGGGTCGATGAGGATCTGGCCGATGTGCTCGGAGGTGCGCAGGCCGGTGTTCGACCAGGTGCGCCCGCCGTCGAGGCTCTTGTAGACGCCGTCGCCCCAGCCGACGCTGCGCTGGCTGGTGTTCTCGCCGGTCCCGAGCCAGATCACGTTGGAGTCGGTGGGGTCGATGGCGATCGAGCCCGTGGAGTACGAGGGGTGGTCGTCGAAGATGGGCGTCCAGGTCGTCCCCCGGTTCACCGTCTTCCACACGTTCGACGAGCTGGTGGCCACGTACCACACGCTCCGGTTGGTGGGGTCGACGGCCACGTCCGCGATCCGGCCGGACATGAAGGCCGGGCCGATGCCGCGGAGTTCGAGCGCCGAGAGGAGGCCCTCGTCGACGGCGGTGGGTGGGGGAGATTGGGCGCGGAGAGGGGCGAAGGTCGCGCAGAGGGCGACCGCGAGGGTGAGCGCGATGGTGGTGGGTGGGGGGAGGAGGGGGGTTGTGAGGGGCGCGGCATTGGCCTGGGCGCACATCGTCCCGGACAGGATCGCGGGCAGCCTGCGAAAGATGGAGGTGGCGGCAACGGGGATGCGGCTCATGCGTGGCCTCGGTTGTAGTTGAATGGGCGGTGGCGCGACAGGTAGCAGGATGCTTGCGGTTGCGCGCTCCCGCAATCACCCCAGCTCCCAAAACTCCCCGCTCAGCCCCGCGCTCCGCACCGCGGCTTTCTTCGCGGCGGGCGACAGGGGCCGCCAATCGTCGCTCATCCGCCCCCCGTACCAGCCCCGGCTCAGTTCGCCCAGGGTCCCGATGCCGACAGCGGCGGCCGACTCCAGCCCGCGCACAGCCGCCCAGGCCATCGCGTCCCCTTCCGACCGGAAGGCAAGCATGTTGCTTCAGGTGAAGCCGATGTCGTCCCAGAAGCGCCGGGCCGGAACGGGAAGGAGCACGACCGTGCCGCCGGGCTCGACGCGTCCCCCCGTCACGACGAGATCGATGACCGCTCCCGAGTGCGGACACCTGCTCGATGTCCGTCCGTCGGTGTCGAGAGTGACGGGTATCGCGATCGCGTCCCAGGCGCAGTTCGCCCAGTACGCCCCGGCCGGTGTTTCGACCCGGTACGGGGTGGGCACCGCCGAGAAGGGGTGCGCCATCCAGACTTCGCCGTGTTCGTCGAGGGCGAGGACGCAGGCGTCGGCCAGGAAGCGAAGAGCCCGGTGGATCTCGGTGTCGGCCCCGCCGAAGTCGGTGGCAAGCTCGGCGCGCGAAGGCACCGCTCCGGTGTCCCGGATCCGTCGGTAGAGGTGGCCGCGGAGACGCCACGCGAAGGCTTCGGTCGGCGCGGTCATGGGTTCGGCGACGCTGCCCCGCCCCGCCGGGCCAGCCACGAGTCCAGGCTCAACCGGTCTTCCTCGAACAGCGCCAGGACGACAACCAGCAGCACCACGCGCGGTATCACGTGGGCGTTGAAGGCGTACAGCGGCTCGGCCAGGAGGTGCCCGAACGTGACCAGCATCAGGACGCAACCGAGCCCGACCGCCGCCGCAAAGCGCTTCCAGCCGGCGAGCATGAGGGCGCCGCCGATGAGCTCCACGTACGGGACCACGACCCCGGTGAACCAGAGCGACCATTCGGGCAGCGGGCCCGATGCGTAGGGTTCCACGAAGAGGCTCCTGGCGTGCTCCACCGCGCCGAGCCTGAACACCTTCCAGAATCCGGCGGCGAAGAAGACGAGCCCCAGGATCACCCGTGCCACGAACACGGCCCAACACTTCGGTGTCATCGAATGTCCTCTCCCCACCGGGGCCCGCCGAAACCTCGCCGGCACCCGCCCCGTAGTACACGGCTAACGCAGGTGGACAACCTTCACTCCCGACACACGGCGAAGCAATGAGACCGACCATCCACGACCCCGTCACGACCGCGACCAGGGAGCGAGCGCCATAGAACGGTAGATCGACGTCCATCGGACCGAATCGGCCCCCCGGCGCTCGAACCGCCGGGGGGCCGATTTTTCTTGAGGAGCCAGCAGAACGCATGTCACACCTGACGCAAGACACCAGAATCATCGAGCGCTACACGGACCAGCCGGCGCGCATGCCCGCCGAGCTGCGGCGGCGCATCGAGGACCGCTGGAACGGGGAGCCCGTGCAGCTGTACGCGATGGCCGACCTGGACGAGTCCCTGACGCTCACCGAGCGTTGGTTCGCCGTGGGGCCCTCGCGCGGGGCGACCGCGGCCCGGCGCGACGACGGCTCGTGGAGGATCGACTCGTTCGAGCGCCGGGACGTGGAGGCCGTCCGCGAGGTGCCGGGACTGAGCAGCACGGTCCTGCTGGTGCTGGGACCGCCGGGCGACCGGCCCCTGGCGAGCCTGCGCTACACGCACCGCCAGCGGCGCGCGATGGAGAATCTTCGTTTCGTGCTCGAAGTCGGGACCGAGCCCACCGCCGTCGTGCCCGGCCTCGAAGGTGGCGACGGCGCTTCACTCGCCGACGCGGACCTCGAATACGAACGTGGCGTGGCCGGCCCGGTTCGCGAGGCCCAGGCGCTGGTGGGGGGCACGCGCAGGGCGGTTCTGTGGAGGCTGCTCAGCTACCTGGGACCCTACAAGTCGCGGCTGCTGGCCGGATTCGCCGCCGCGGCCCTCATCACCGGGGTGAGTCTCGTGCCGCCGTTTCTGGCTGGCTACCTGATCGACGAGGTCGTGAGACCGGCTCGCGACGGTTCGCTTGCCATGGCCGATGCTCTGCGGACGGCCTGGATCGCCGTGGCCGGCATGGCGCTGATGTACCTGGTGCGGGAGGGGGCCGCCCACGTCCGCCTGAAGCAGATGAGCGTGCTCGGCGAGTACGTGGCGCGGGATCTGCGCACCGAGCTGTACGAACACCTGCAGCGTCTGAGCCTGAGCTTCTACGCCAGGAAGAAGACGGGCGGCCTCATCACAAGGGTCAGCTCGGACACCGACCGGCTGTGGGAGTTCCTGGCCTTCGGGATCGTGGACGTGTCGCTGTCGGCGGTGATGCTCGCGGGGCTGAGCACCGTCCTGCTCAACCTGGACTGGCGGCTGGGCCTGGTCATGATTCTCCCCGTGCCCCTGCTGTGCTGGTCGATCTTCCGGCACGGCGAGCGCATTCACCGTCTGTTCGCGCGGGCGTGGCGGAAGTGGTCGGGGCTCACGGACATTCTGTCGGACACGATCCCCGGGATGCGCGTGGTCAAGGCGTTCAACCAGGAGGACCGGGAGAAGCGGCGCTTCAACGCCAGCAACGACGCCGCGATGGGCGAGTTCAACCGCATCCACCGCGTCTGGACGGTCTTCTGGCCTGCGCTGATGCTGGGCGTGCACGTCATGACCATGGCCGTTTGGGCGCTGGCGGTGCCAAGGCTCCTGGGCGCGCCCGGAAGCCCCGGCAACCTCACGCCGGGGACGTTCGTTTCGTTCCTCCTGTACATGACGATGTACGTGCAGCCCATCGAGGTCATCGGCCAGATGGCCAGGGTGATGAACAGGGCAACGAGTTCGGCCCACAGGGTCTTCGAGGTGCTGGACACGGAGCCGGAGGTGCGCGATGCCGCCCGCCCGGTTCGGCTGGAACCGGTCCGAGGGGCCGTGGAATTCGATTCGGTGACCTTCGGGTACGATGGCGTCAAGCAGGTGGTGAAGGGCGTGTCGTTTTCGGTCCGGACCGGTGAGATGATCGGACTGGTGGGACCCTCGGGGGGTGGCAAGACGACGATCACCAACCTCATCGCACGCTTCTACGACGCCACCGGCGGGCGCGTGCTGATCGACGGAACCGATGTCCGCACGCTCGACACGGGCCACTTCCGGCGCCAGATCGGGATCGTGCTTCAGGATCCGTACCTGTTCCATGGCACGATTCTGGAGAACATCCGGTACGGCGACCCGGAGGCATCGCTCGACGCGGTGGTGGAGGCATCGAGGGCCGCCAACGCGCACGACTTCATCTGCCGGCTGCCGCTGGGCTACGACACCGTGGTCGGGGAGCGCGGGCAGACACTGTCCGGAGGCGAGCGTCAGCGCGTGTCGATTGCCCGCGCGATCCTCCACGACCCGCGGATCCTGATCCTGGACGAGGCCACCTCGGCCGTCGACACCGAGACCGAGCGCAAGATCCAGGAAGCGATCGACCGGCTCGTTTCCGGGAGAACCGTGTTCGCAATCGCGCACCGGCTTTCCACGCTGGCCCGCGCGGACCGGATCTTCGTCATGAAGAACGGCTACCTCGTCGAGGCGGGCACCCAGGAAGAGCTGCTGGCACTCGAGGACGGAGTCTACAGGAGGCTCTACGAGTTGCAGATCGAAACTGACAAGGACGATTGAAGTGAACAGAGCAAGTGTGCAGCAACGCGGGTCTGGCCGAGACCGGGTCGCGCTTCGCTGGCGGCCTGACGGCCAGCTGTGGGCCGACACCGCGGGACGCCATGCGCCGGTCGTGGTTCACCGGTGCTTTCCGTGGTCCGATCCGACCCGGCACATCTCTCTGCGGGACAGTGACGAGGAGGAGTTCGCCTACGTCCGGGATGTGTCGAGGCTGGATGAGGAGTCGCGCGCCGCGCTGGAGCGTGCGCTTGCCGAGGCCGGATTCCTCCTGGAGATTACCGCGGTTGAAGACGTATCCGAGGAGGTTGAGATCCGGCACTGGGCAGTCCGAACACGCCAGGGGCCAAGGCGGTTCCAGACACGGCTGGACGACTGGCCGGTCGAGATTGCCGGCGGCGGCCTGCTGATACGCGATCTGGCGGGCGACCTGTATCACGTCGCCGATCCCGAGGCGCTGGATCCGGCCAGCCGCGAGTGGCTGTGGGCGTACGCGGGCTGATGGTGCAGCGCGACTACATCCTGCGGATGATCGAGGAGCTGGGCGCGGTGCTGATTGCGCTGCGAAACGCGATCCTGGGTGGAGGCGCGGCCCGGGCCACCGACGTGGAGGACACGCTGCGTCGCGCCTCGGCCGGCGCAGGAATGGACCTGGATCTCGCCCGCGCGGCGTCCGTCGACGCGCTGCCCGCGATGATGGCGCCCACGGGCGAGGTCGATCCCGCGCGCTGCTGGCTGCTGGCCGAGGTGCTGATGACGGACGGGGCGGAGCGCCTGTCTTCCGGAGAGACGGACCTGGCGCGCTCCTCCCTGGCCAAGGCCGCGGCGCTCTTCAAGCTGGTCGAGCCGGGGGGCGCCTACCTGACCGGATTCCCGGAGGCCAGCGAACGCATCGAGGAGATCGAAGCGATGCTGGCCGGGATCACGCCCTCCGGCAACGGACGGTCATCCTGACGGATCAAGCGTCGGCATCGCCTCGCGAACCACCTGCGCGGCGCGCTCGGCGTCGCTCATCGACACGTCCCGGTGCATCACGGCCCGGACATCGTGGCGTCCCGACACCAGCATCGCGACGCCCCGCGCGATGCACGCGTCCACGAAGTCGCCCGCGGGGCACCGCACGGAGAAGCGGAGGATGTTCGTCTCCACGTGGGCCCGGACCAGTTCCACGCCCGGGACCCCGACCAGCGCATCGGCAAGGAGGCCTGCCCTGGCGTGATCCTCCGCCAGGCACGCGCGGTGGTTCTCCAGCGCGTACAGCGCCCCCGCCGCGATGATGCCCGCCTGCCTGAACCCGCCGCCAAAAAGCTGCTTGAACCGCCGCGCCCGCTGCACGAACCCCCCGGAGCCGGCCAGCGCAGACCCCACCGGCGCCCCCAGCGCTTTCGAAAAACACACCGAGACGCTGTCGAAGTCGCGTGCGTAGCGTCCCGGCGGAATCCCCGTCGCCGCCGACGCGTTCCAGAGCCGGGCTCCGTCGAGGTGGCAGCGGAGCCCGGCAGCACGAGCGACGCCCACGACCGCGTCCATTTGCTCCAGCGGCCAGATGCTGCCTCCCCCGCCGTTGTGCGTGTTCTCCACGCAGAGAAGCGTCGGCGGCGGGGAGAGGGTCGTGGGCGATCCGTGGTGAGAGGTGCCCAGCGCGTCGCGCACCTGGCCGGGCGTGAAGATGCCCCGGTCGCCGGCGATGCGCTGAGCCGTGACGCCCGAGAGCGCCGCCGGCCCGCCCCCCTCCGAGCGCACCACGTGGGACGCGGCATCCATGAGGACGAGGTCGCCCGGCTCGGTGTGTGCGCGGATGGCCACCTGGTTCGTCATCGACCCGGTGGGCATGTAGACGGCGTCCTCCTTGCCGAGCAGCTCCGCGGTGCGCGCCTCGAGCCGCTTCACGGTCGGGTCGTCGCCGTAGACGTCGTCGCCGACGACGGCCCGGGCCATCGCCTCGCGCATGGCCGGCGAGGGGCGGGTGACGGTGTCGCTGCGGAGATCGATCATGCGAGAAGACTACTCAAAGTCGACATCCATGACATCCTGGAGCGGGCGGTATCCGATTCCGCCGTAGATCCTGTTGGAAACGGGGTTCGCGAGGTCGGTGTAGAGGACGCAGTGGTCGAAGCCCAAATCGAGCGCATGGCTGCTCAGTTCGGCCACCAGCGCAGTCGCATAGCCTCGCCCGCGACGCTTCTCGGGCGTGTAGACGTAGCCGATCCGAACCCCGTGGCGCGTGCGCGCCGGGAAGCCGGCCATGGACACGGGGACTTCATGTACCCACAGCGCGAGCAGGCGCTTGCCGCCCTCTTCACCACACAGTCGGCGCGCACTCGCCAGGGGGTCTCCCGCCTCTCCCAGCCCGGTCTCCCGAATGAACGAGGCGAGCCAGCGCGCGACGAGGGGGATGTCCGCGGGTCCGGCGAGACGCATTCCTCCCGGCGCCATCCGCGAAGGCGGCGTCACACGCTCCAGGACATGGATCCGTTGCCGGGTGCCCGGCGTGGCCCTGACGCCTCCGAGGGCGCTCCAGACCTCGCCGAACGCGCGGGCAACCGCGACCGGCCCCAGGACCGCGGGCAACTCCTCATACACTTCGGCCACGTCCCGTGCCAGTAGCCGAACCGCGTGCAGCGGCATGCGTGTCAGGCCCAGCTTGTAGGGCGGCGTGCGGAAGGCGCATCCGACCACGCCGCCACCGGACTCGATCGTCGCGAAGTAGAGCGGACCCGGCGCCGCATTGGCAGGGCCCGACGCTGACGCCGCGGGGCGCACCCCCACGAGCGACGCAGCGATCCCGAGGGGCAGGTTGTTCTCGGCTTCGCGCTGCAGCAGCCAGGACTCCGCCCGGTCGAGAAACGCCCGGGGATCCTGGAGGCGCACCACCCGCATATCGCGCGGGGGCGGACGGCGGTGCGGTCTCCTATCCGTCCGACTCTTCGCCCGTGACAAGGGTCCTGATGAAGTCGCCGACGCCGGAAAAGCGGGCCATCAGCGTGATGTGAACGTCGTGCACGCGGTTCTCGCCGCCGTTCCTGCCGTAGTAGTCGCCCACCTCGAAGACGGCCGCGCCGCTGCCCACGGGCGCCTCGATCCCGAACCCGCCGTGCAGCGTGCGTGCGCGCTCGGCGCCGACCAGGGAATAGGGCAGGATGGGCGTCTGGTCCGGAGAACCGATGATCTTGGAGCCGAATCCCGAGAACACGTAGGCCCGGACGCCGTCGTACGCAGGTGTGTAGGCCATGAGGTCCACCACCACGGTCTCGAAGTACCGGGCATCCAGTTCGTCGTCGAATGCGGTCAGGCCGCTGGACGGGATGACGCCTTCCGGGTCGCGCCGCGGGGCCCAGCGCGTCGAGCGTTCGAAGAGCGCCCGGGCGCCGTACCAGGACCCATTGCGTCTGGCGGCCAGTTCCACGCCGTAGGTCGGCCGACGCGCCGTCCTCTGGCCACCGGCATTGCCGTGCTGGGGCAGGAAGTACCCCACTCTCGGCGCGAACGAGATAGCCCAGCCGTCCGGTTTGGAGGCGCGGGTCACCGCTTCCGGCCGCGCCTGGGCCGATGCGGCTTCGGACGAGGCGACGGCCACAAGGCCGGCGATGGCGGAGCAGATGGCAAGGCGGCAGAGCGGCTTCATCGACGGACTCCTGGCGGTCAACGGTCCCGGCACAACGGTCCCCAACAATAGTGCGGCGACCGGGATTCAGGCCAGATCGGCGCTGCTTCGAGTCAGGCGAAAAAGCCCGTTCAGCCTGGTCCGCAGTTCGAGCCGGTACCCCCTGGCAACCAGCCACGCCTCCAGCCCGCGCGACCGCCGTCCGTCGCGGGCATCGGCCTTGAGTTCGACGATCAGATGCCGCGGCCAAAGTCTTCGCGGAGCGTCACGCAAGAAGGGCTGGACGACTTCGGGCTCGTATCCCTCCACGTCGACCTTGAGGCAGTCGAGCCGATCGAGCCCGGCGTCCTTCACGACGTCGGCCAGCGTGACGACTTGCACGGGCATCGTGGTGGCTGCGCGTTCGGCGGACTCGGCCGATGCCCCGGCCCCCGCCCCGACCAGCCGCCCCTCTCCCGAGTTCCGCGCGTTGACGGCGAGCGCGCCGGTGCCCCTGGCCGCGCCAACCGCCGCTTCGACCACCCGCACACGGTCCCCCACCCGGTTGACGCGCACGTTGAACCGGAGCTGCCGCGCCAGGTCGGGGTTGGGCTCCACCGCGACGATGGCACCCGAGCCGCGGACGAGGGAGAGGACCCAGAAGGAGTAGCCGCCGACGTTGGCACCGACGTCCACGAAGGTGAATCCCGGCTCGGCCCACTGCGCGAGAAGCCTGCGTTCGGCCCGATCCCAGGAACGGGGCAGAAACAGGATCCCGGCCTCCGAGACCGACCGGTCCGGGAAGAGGCGCAGACGCTGCCCCCAGACCGCGACGTCGACGGGGCCGGTCAGGTGCCGGCGCGCGACGCGGCGGGCGATGAGCGCGAACCGGCTCCAGGGCCAGCCACCCGGCATGGAGCGCGCGATGCGGAGCCATAAGGCGCCCCGCCCGTCCGGTCGGCAACCGCCCCAGGCGCTGGTCTCGCTGAATGGGTCACGCACGTGCCGGCCTGCCAACGTTATCGTAGTTGCTGTCGTTCATCCCCAAAATGCGGCCGTTCGGTCCGCGCGGAGACCCATCCAACATGAACCCCGCTCCCCGCGGGACGCTCACTTCCGGCCACATTGCGCGGTTCTGGTCCCCCCTGGCCGCGACCTGGGTAATGATGGCGCTCGAAGGCCCGCTCATCGCAGCCACCATCGCGCGCCTGCCCGACGCCAAGATCAATCTGGCGTCCCACGGCGTGGTCTTTGCCATCGCGATCCTGGTCGAGGCGCCGGTGATCATGCTCATGACCGCCGCCACCGCACTGGTGCGTGACAGCGACGGCTACCGCAAGCTGCGCCTTTTCGCCCACGGGCTCAACGCGCTGGCCACGCTGCTGGTCGCCCTCCTGCTGATACCGGCCATCTTCGAGCCGTTGATCGCGGGACTCCTCGCGCTGCCCCGCGAGGTCGCCGACATCATCTACGGGGCGCTCTGGATCTACCTGCCATGGCCCGCCGCGATCGGCTACCGGCGCTTCATTCACGGCGTGATGATCAGCGCGGGAAGGACCCGGCAGGTCGCGTTCGGAACCGTCTTTCGCCTCATCGCCATGGCGGGGAGCGCGTTCACGCTGCCCGCGCTCACCGACCTGCACGGTGCCTGGGTGGGCGCCGCCAGCCTGACGATCGGCGTCTGCGTCGAGGCCGTCGCGGCCCGCGTCATGGCCACCGGGGCGATCCGGCGGGTGCTTGCCACATCGCCCCGGGAGAGCGGGACCGCGCCGATGAGTTACCGGGGGATTCTGGCCTTCTACTACCCGCTTGCCCTGACCTCGCTCGTAGCTCTGGCCACGCATCCGATCCTCACCTTTTTCGTGGGCCGCGCCCGCGACCCGCTGGAATCACTGGCCGTGCTTCCCGTCGTGCACTCGCTGTCGTTCCTCTTCCGCGCTGCGGGGCTCAGCTACCAGGAGGCCGCGATCGCGCTGACCGGTAACGAATTCGAGCACCGAAGGCCGGTGGGACGCTTCGCGCTCCGCATGGGTCTGGCGGCCACTGCAGCCTACGCGCTGATCGTCCTCACGCCCCTCTTCGGCGTCTGGTTCGAGACCGTTTCGGGGCTGACTCCCGAGCTGTCCGGATACGCAAGAATCCCGGCATTGGTGCTGATCCCGGTGCCCGGGATGGCCTTCTGGCTGGCGCACCAGAGTGCGGTTATGGTGTTGAGGCGCCGCACCAAGGCGATTACGATGGCGACGACGCTCGGACTGCTCGGCATTGTGGTCCTCTTCCCCGTGCTGGCCTGGGGGCTGGGATGGGTCGGGGCCACGGCCGCCGTCGTGGCGTTCCTGGGCGGGCGCCTCGCGGCAAACATCTACCTGTACCGGACTGGATCACCATGAGCATCAGCCGCCGCCGCTTCGTCGCCGCCTCCGCCGGTTGCGCCTCGTACCTGGCCGCCGCGGCACCCCTTCTGAGCGCGTCCGCGCTGCGCCGGTGGAGCGGGGCGGGTGCGCGCCGGATGGTCGCCCAGACGCCCTTTGCGCGCATCGAGGAGCTGGGAGACGGGATGTTCGCGATCGTGTCCACGCCGCTTGACGGAGACTTCACCACCGTATGCAACGGCGGGATCGTGGGGGGGTCGGAGGGGACGCTGGTGGTGGAGGCGTTCGCCACGCCCGAGGGCGCGGCGTGGGCGGCCGAGCAGGCCCGGGCGCTTACCGGGCGGTGGCCCACGCACGTCGTGGTATCGCACTACCACGGGGACCACTCGGCCGGGCCCGCCGGCTACGCGGAAGGCGGCGAGAGCGCGCCCGCACTTCGAGCCACCGCGGTGACGCGCGACCTGGTGCAGGGATCTCCCGGCGACGAGGCCGCGAAGGCTCCCTGGGCCGACGTGGTGGTCGTGCCCGAGGACGGTCCCGGCGAGATCGACCTCGGCAGCCGCACGGTGGCGGTGGTGCCGCGCGGAGGCCACACCGCGAGCGACCTGTCGGTGGAGGTGGACGGTGGCGAGGGGCCGGTCTGGTGCGGGGACCTGGTGTGGAACGCCATGTTCCCCAACTACATGGACGCGGTGCCGTCCCGGCTGTCGCGCTCGGTCCGCGCCCTGCAGGCCATCGCCGCCGACGCCTTCGTACCCGGCCACGGCCCGCTGGCGGACGCCGAAGCGATGTCGAGATACGTCGCGCTCATCGACTCGGTGGAGGAGGCCGCGCGGGACGCGTGGCGGCGCGGCATCAACTCGGACGACGCGGCGGAGGCCTACGAGGTCCCCGTCGAGCTGGGCGAGTGGATGATGTTCAGCCCCAACTACCACCAGCGCGCAATCCAGGCGTGGATGGACGAACTGGCGGGCCCCGAATACTAAACATATTGGTTTAGTATCAGAGCCCCAAGGCCCGCCTGAACCGCTCCCCCAGCCCCCGCAGCCGCTCCACGGGCTCGTTGCTGAAGACGATCCGCACGAATTGGGCGGCGTTCTCCCGGCCCCAGTGGGTCATGGGCGTGGCCGCCACCTTGCCGTGCTCCAGCAGCCGGGCCGAGGCGGTGGCAGCGTCGCAGCCGAGCGCTCCCGTGTCCACCAGCAGCGACCAGCCCCCGTCTGCGCGCACGACGTGGAGGCCGTCCAGCTCGGCCAGCACGGTGTCGCGCCTGCGCTCCCACTCCGCGACCGCGTCCGCCACGCCGCCTCCCGCAGGATCGACGAGCGCCGCCAGCGCGCCCGGCTGCGCGATCCCGACGGGCGTGACGACATTGTAGATGCTTACCAACCCTATCCGGTTCATGACGCGGCTCGGGCCCGTCACCCAGCCGACGCGCCAACCGATCATGCGGTATTCCTTGGAGACGGAGCCGACCGTGATCGTGAGGTCCGCGAGTCCGCCCACGCCGGCGGGGTGGATGTAGCGGTGGCGGTCGAAGAGGATGCGCTCCATCGCGGCGTTGTAGAGCAGCCAGATGCCGCGCTCCTCGCATACACGGGCGATTTCGTGCCAGTCCTCGCGGGTCAGGACCGCGCCCGACGGGATGGACGGGTTCATGAGGAAGATCACGCGGGTGCGGCCGGTCACGGCGCGGCGAAGGCGGTCGAGGTCCAGCGCCCAGCCACCGTCGCGGACCACGAACGGCGCGAAACGGGCCAAGCCGCCGGCCAGGCGGACGCGGTAGAGCATGCCCGCGTACGTGGGGTCGGTCACCACGACCTCGTCGCCCGGCTCGATGAGGGCGAGGAGCGCGTTGAACAACCCCTCGGTGCCGCCCGCGGTGACGATCGTCTGCGTGTCCGGGTCGTGGGGGACGCCACTCAGGCGGGTGACGTGGGCGGCGGCGGCGGCGCGCAGTTCGGCGCTGCCCAGGAAGGGGAGGTAGCTGTTGGCATCGTCTTCGCCGACGGCGGCGCGGGTGGCCTCGATCGCCGCCCGGGGCGGAGGAATGTCGGTGTCGAGGTTTTCCAGGCGAAGGACTTCCGTGTCGGCTTCGGCGGCCTGCGCGACCCGGTCGATCGAGAAACCGACGATGTCGCCGAGGCGGGACGGTCGGGAGGGGGTCGGCGGGTGCATCGCGGCACTACTGCTGAGCGCCGCCCTCGCGCGGTGGCGCCTGCGTTTCGGGTTGTCGCTGCTGGGCAGGGGGTGGCGGACCCGCTTCGAACAGGGAGCGCCTCACGAACGCGATGACCTCGTCGACGGTGGCGGCGGTGGCGACCGGCCCGGGGAGGTCTTGCGCCCGATCGAGATCGCCCAGGAGGATCAGGGGCCGGCCGTACCGGATGGCCAGGTCGACCTCCGACGCCGTGCCCGAGCTCCCCGGCAGCGCCACGACGACATCCGAGGTGAGCACGTTGACGTGGTTCCGCGAATCCGCCTCCGCGCCCTGCTTCCCCAATTGCGTGCGGATCGGCAACTCGACCCAGCGATTGGGATACCCGGGGGGCGATGCGGGCCCACCGTCCGCTTCCAGGTGCGGGAGGATCCCGATCACCAGCCCCGCGCGCCCCTCCACTTCGGCGAAGGCGCGAGAGACCGACGCCATGACCCCGCGCCCGCCTCCCGTCAGCAGGTGAACCCCCAGCGAGGCCAGACGGCGTCCCAAAGGCGCGGCAAGATCCTCGTGCGCGCGGGCACCGGAGCCCATGACGCCGACAATGGGTAGCTGCTTCAACGCTGGATCGAACCGTGCGAAGAGGAGAGTATTGGGGGGTACGCGGCCCAATCTCGCAACTGAGGAGGTGAAGCGCCAATGAAAGGCGTGCGGGGGTACGGCCCCTACGCCGCCCTGTCGGTGGTGGTCGCCAACATGATCGGCACGGGCGTGTTCACCAGCCTGGGCTTCCAGCTCCTCGACCTCCATTCGACCTTCCCCCTGCTGCTCCTTTGGGTTGTCGGGGGCGTGGCGGCGTTCTGCGGCGCGATCTCATACGCCGAACTCGGCGCGGCGATCCCCCGCTCGGGCGGCGAATACACGTTCCTGTCGCGGATCTACCACCCGGTCGCCGGGTTCATCTCCGGCTGGATCTCCGCCACGATCGGGTTCGCGGCCCCAACGGCCCTGGCCGCGATCACCTTCGGCACATACCTCGCCTCCGTCTTCCCCACCCTCTCGCCGACCTGGCTCGGCGCGGGACTGGTCGTCGTGCTCACCGCGGTCCACGCTACGACGCACCGCAACTCCAGCCTCTTCCAGCGATGGTTCACCACGGCGAAGATCGTACTGATCGCCGCCTTCTGCGTCGCCGCCGCCACCATGGTCGACACGCCGCAGCCCGTGTCGCTGCTGCCCGTGCCCGGCGACGGCGCGCTCGTCTTCAGCGGCGCCTTCGCCGTCTCGCTCATCTACGTCTCCTACGCCTACACGGGCTGGAACGCGGCCACCTATCTCACGGGAGAGGTGCGGAACCCCGGCCGCACCCTGCCCCGCGTGCTCGGCGCCGGCACGCTCCTGGTGATGGTCCTGTATGTCGCGCTGAACTACGCCTTTCTGCGCGCGGCCCCGATGGCCGAGCTGGAGGGGAAGCTGGAGGTGGGCTACGTAGCCGCGACCCACGTGTTCGGTCCGGTGGGCGCGGCGATCATGGGGGTCACCCTGGCCACGCTGCTCGTCTCCACGGTGAGCGCGATGGTCATGGCGGGACCTCGCGTGCTCCATGTGATCGGCGAGGACTACCACGCCTTCCGGCGGCTGAGCCGGGTCAACCGGCACGGAATCCCCGCGGTCGCGATCGTGACCCAGGCCGTGCTCACGCTTGGCTTCATCCTCACGGCGTCGTTCGAGTCCATTCTCGTCTTCGCCGGCTTCACCCTCGGGCTGAACAGCCTCCTGGCGGTCGCCGGGGTCCTCGTTCTGCGCGTGCGGGAGCCCGATGCCCCGCGCCCCTACCGTGCCTGGGGATTCCCGGTCACGCCGCTCGTCTACATCGGGCTGACGCTGTGGACCCTGGCGTACATCGCCATCGACCGGCCGGCGGAGGCCGCGATGGCCCCGCTGGTCATCGGCGCGGGGCTCGTCTTCTACCTGCTCGCGGGGCGGCGGACGCGGGACGGGTGATCCCGTGCGCCTCGCGCGAGCCTACTGCACGCCCAGCAACTCGATCTCGAAGATGAGTACCTGGTTGGGGCCGATGTTCGGCGGCGCCCCGGCCGTGCCGTACGCCAGCTCGCTGGGGATCGCCACCCGGATGCGGCTGCCCACCGCCATCAGCTTGAGCGCCTCCGAGAAGCCCGAGATGACATTGTCGACGCCGAAGCTGGCCGGCTGGTCCTCGGTGGCGGGATCGTCGTCGTAGGAAGAGTCGAACACCGTACCGTCGGGAAGCGTGCCCCGGTAGTGCAGCACGGCGATCTGGCCCGACTCGATGGCGGGGCCGCCGCCCTCCTGCAGCACCTCGTACTGCAGGCCGGACTCGGTGGTGATGACCCCTTCCCTCGCCCCGTTGTCGGCGAGAAACGCTTCCCCTTCCGCTATGCCTTCTTCCGCGGCGGCGGCCTCGATCGCCTCGGTGAAGGCCGTCACTGCCGCCTGGATCTCCTCGTGCGACAACGCGGGGTCCGCGTCTCCCAGGCCGTCGTTGAGCCCCTTCATCAGCGCGGGCATGTCCACGTGTTCCATCACGTCGACGAGCGACCGGCCCATGTTCAGGCCAATCCCGTAGCTGGCCCTCTGCGAGTCGGTTTCCAGCGTCGCCTCGGGCACGCAGGCGGCGAGGGGCAATAGCAGGAGCGAAACGGACAGGCAGCGGCGAGCGGACATGGGGGTCAACCTTCTCCAGGGAAACCGGGGCGACGAATCAGCGGCCAGGAGCAGGGAGTCAAGGTAACCGCGCGAGGGGATCACGCCAGCAGCAAGGCGAGTTCCCGCAGGTCGTCAAAGACGGAGAGTGCGGCCGCTTCCGCGGCTGGCGAGGCCAGGAGGGCCGGATTGTGCCACACCACCGCAAGGCCGGCCGCGCTCGCTCCAACGACGTCGAAAGGGGATCCCGCCACGAACAGAACCTCGTCCGGGGCGGCGTGCATGGCCTTGGCGCCAGCCGCGTAGATGCGCGCATCCGGCTTGTAGAAGCCCGCGGACTCGGCGGTGACCACCGCGTCGAACGGTGCGCCTACCAGGTCGGCCGCGCGTTGCCCCATCGCTTCGGAACAGTTGGTCACCACGCCCAGCGGCCTGTCCGCGGCGAGCCCCCGCAGCACCCTGGCCGCCCCCGGCCACGGCGCGAGTTCGTCCCACCGCGCGTCGAGCTCGTGCGCGGCGGCAGCGGGCAGGCCCACGCCCTTTGCCGACGCGGCGACGAGGTCCAGGTATGGGACATAGGCGCCCGCCGCATAGGTGAGGTTCAGGTATTCCATGCGCCAGCGGCGTCCAGATCCGCGGCCCCCCGCGATGTCGTCCCAGAGCGACCACGAGTCGAGCAGCGCCGACAGCAGGTCGAAGAGGATGACCCCGGGGCGCGGGGGAGCGGGCGCCTTCACGACAGCTCTGCGTCCGCCTCGATTTCGACGAGAAGGTCGTCGTCCACCGTGTTCGCCCGCACGAGCGTGTTCGCGGGGCGAACGCGCGCGAAACGCAGTCCGTGGGCCCGGGCCACCGGCTCCCAGTCCACGCCGTCGCGAATGAAGACCCGGGTGCGCACGATGTCCTCCAGCGACCCGCCCAGCGATTGCAGCGCCCCGTCGATCCTGTCGATGATGAAATGGGTCTGCGCGGCGGGATCGCGGCCGCCGATCACCCGGCCGGCGTGGCTGGAGGTCGTGCCCGACACGTGAATCCGGTCGCCCTTTCGCACGGCGCGGCTGTAGCCCGCCAGCGCCTCCCAGGGGGTGCCCGTGGAAACCCGCGCCACACCGCCGCCCAACGTGGCCGGCCAGGGTGCCGGAAAGTGCGTCACGTGGTGGCTGAGGTCCCCCGAAGCGGTCAGGAAGGGGGGGCGCCGATACTCGTCGCCGCAGTCGCCGGCGATCGGATCGAGCGCATCGCACGCCGCCTCCAGCGCCCGGCGCGCATCCGCGTCCAACGTGAACCGGGAGAGCCTGAGGTTGTCCTCGATGTGGCTCCGTTTCCCGGGCCTGGCACCGACGATGACGCCGGCGACCGCGGGCTGATCGAGGACGTAGCGGCAGGCGACATTGGCGATGGAAACACCGAGCCGGTCCGCAACGCGGCGCACGGCGCCGAGCAGTGCCTGAAACCGCTCCCAGCCGCCCGCCTGGTCGACGAAGCGACGGTATTTCATCTGCGACCAGGTCAGCGATTCGTCGATCGCCGGCTCCGCGCGGCCCAGCCACCGGTCGCTGAGGAGGCCGCCCGCCAGCGTTCCGTACGCGAGCAACTTCACACCGTGCTCCCCGCAGACCCGTGACATCGCGCCCGCTGCGCGGCGGTCGAGCAGCGAAAAACACACCTGGTTGGACACAATGGGAACGCCGGTCCGGATCGCCATGTCGAGGTGGACGGCGTCGCAGTTCGTGAGTCCGAGGTGAAGGATCCGGCCGGCCGCACGGTGCTCGGCGAGCAGGAAGAGGTTGTCCAGCCAGCCAGGATCCGCGTAGCTCCACGGGTGGAACTGCAGGAGATCGATTCGGTCGGTGCTGAGCCGATCCAGCGCGCGGTCCACCGCCGCCGCTGCCGCCTCCGCGCTCGCGGGACCCGGCTCGGGCACCCACTTGGTGAGGAGCTGGACGTTGCCCCGGCGCGCGGCCAGCCGCCCCGCGATGATTTCGGCGGAACCGTAGTGGTCCGCCATGTCGAAGCTGCAGAGGCCCGCGTCGACGTGCGGGTGGAGGGCCCGCGCCGCGACTTCCGGATCGAGCGCCCGCCCGCCCCGTTCCTGATCGGCAACCTGCCACAGCCCGGTCAGAACGCGGGACACCTCGAGTCCCGGGCCCAGCAATGCGCGTTCCATCAGCCCGGCGGCAGCTCCCGGAAGAGGGCGCCCGTGTCGGCGCCCTGTCTTCGCATCCGGGTCACGCGCACGAAGAAGATCGCCGAAGCGACAGCCATGACGCCGATCCACACCCAGGTGGAGTGGAAGTACCAGGCACTCACGTCGGCACTCAGATCCTTGTTGATGTGGACGACCAGGAAGACGGTGAGCAGCACGACGCCGGCGGCACCGGCCACGAGCTGGCCCGCGCGCGCCGAAAGCACCTTCATGCGCGCCGCGCGTTCCGGGTTGCGCCTGGCCAGGGTGAGCAGCGACAGGCACATCAGGAGGAAATTGACCAGCATCGCGGTGACGAGAATGTCGATGCCCAGGAAGAAATCGCCGGCCAGATGGCTGCCCAGGATGCCCACCGTCGCCATCAGGCCACTCGCCACAAGCGCCGCGTGCGGGGTTCGCCACCGCGCGTTGACGCTGGCGACCGCGCGCGGGAAGATCCCGTCCTCGGCCCACGCGAACATGAGGCGCGAAACGGCGAGCAGCATGGCGGGGAGATCGTTGATGAGCGCCACCGCCGCCCCCGCGACGATCGCCACCGTCCAGCCCGTGGGGAGCAGGTAGCCGAGCAGGCCGGGCGCGGTGAGGTCCTGGAGCTGCGCCTCCTGGGCCACGAAGCTCCACGGGACCGCGTGGTAGATCGCGGCCGTGAAGAGGATGTAGAAGGCGCCGACCGTGACAACCGCGAGGCAGGTGGCGAGCGGGAGGTTGCGGGCGGGGTTGCGGGCCTCGCCACCCGCCTGGGCGATCGAATCGAAGCCGATGAAGCTCGAGAAGAGCAGCGCGGCGGCCGCGAGGAAGGGGCCGATGCGGAAGGGCGCCTCCCCGGGCGGCGGAACCGCGCGGCCCTCGGTGGCCATCAGGGCCGTGGCAAAGTCCCCGTGATCGAACATGAAGCCCGCCACGATGACCACGCTGCCGAGCGCGAACATGAGGAACATCATCGGCACGAGCGTGACCTGGTACACGCCGAGGCCGCGCAGGTTGACCATCACGAAGGTCCACAGGAACGCGAGCGCGAGGCCGACCCGGACCGGTCCGGTGTCGAGCGCCGCCCCAACCGCCTCCCATCCCACGGCATCGGCGATGTCCCTCAGAAACGGGATGAGGACGTATGACACCACACCGATCGCGATCGAGAGCCCGAACCACTGCGAGAAGCTCGCGACAAACCCCCAGTAGGGGCTGAGCGAGCGGCTCACGTAGATGTAGCTGCCGCCCGCGCGGGGCATGGCCGACGACAGGCTCGCGTAGGCGAGCGCGGCCACCAGCGCCGGAATCGCGGCAAAGAAATACGAGGCGAGGACGTGCGGCCCGATCCCGGGGACGTTCCGCTGCAGCATGATCGGGATGATGTTGATCGCGGCGCCCAGCATGGCGCAGATGCCGGTCGCGGTCAGCCCGAGCAGCCCCAGGCGCCTGCTGAGTCCCGGGGACGGTTGCGCGCCGCCCACCCCGCCGCCGGACTCGCCGTTTGTCACGGGCGTTCCCCGGGGCCGGTGGCCGAGGCCTCTTCAGCGCGGCCGGACGCGGACGAAGCGGTCGACGTGTGACCGGAGGCGAAGAGCCAGCGGCCGTCCTCGTTCCGCAGGACGATGGTCATCGCCCCGGAGTATGCAAACCCGCCCGCGCCCTCGACGCCGATCTCCTGTTCGAAGTGACAGCTCGCAACCGCGCTGCCCGGCCCGAGCGCCGTGATCGACAGGTCGCTGAGCGTGAGTCGGGTGGACGACGCCATCGCGCCCAGGGCCGCCAACGATTCCCGGGCCTCGCGGGCGGAGCCATAGCGCACGGCGCCGTCCTCGACCCACTGGAATCCCGGCGCGTCCGAGTAGAACGTGCCCGCCGAATCGAGGTCCATCGCGTTGATGGCCTCGACGTACGCCCCGATGGCGGCGCGGGCCTCCCCGGCGATGGTCTCCAGGACACCGGAGGCCCGGTCGGGCGCGCAACCCGCCGAAGCGACGGTCACGGCGAGCAGCGCGAGGGCTCGAACCGGGTTCAACGCTCAGCCGTGCCGGTCGTGGCTCTCTTCATACCGGATGCGCTCGTGCATCCTGTCCCGGGCCTGACCCGCGTCGCGCTTTCTGGCGGCGCGCATCGCCATCTCGCGCGTGTTGGAAGACTTGACGCGCGGCAGCGACAAACGCCGCGCGAGGTTCTCGCTCTCGCACTCCGGACAGGACGGGGTGCGCCCGCCGAGCACGAGGCGCTCGAAGTCGAGGTCACAATCCTGGCAGGTGTACTCGTAGATGGGCATGGCTGGAAGCTAAGGCGGCGGCCGGAGGGGGACCAGTACGCGGCCCGGCATCAGAACCAGCCGCGCATGAGTCGCGGCTCGAACTCCACAAAACGGCCTCCGACGGTGTCGACCACCACTCGCACCCAGCCGATGTCCGGAGAACCGAAGGTCTCCAGGCGGGTGAAGTTGGCGTGGACCACGCCCGCGCTGTCGCGGAGCGGCTGGTCGACCCGCTGCTCGTGCGAGTCGCCGTGGATGAACAGGACCGGTCCCGCAAAACCCGCAACGTGGTGCTCGAGCGCGGATACGAAGGGTCCGTAGGGCTCGGATCCCCAGTCGCCCCACGCACCCCCCCTTTCCAGGGAGACGTTGCCGTGGGCGATGATCACCACGCCTTTCGCGCTGTCGGCGTGTGCCGTGGCGAACGTCCGTTCCAGCCACGCCACCGCGGCTTCCGTACGGCGGAGCACTTCGGCATCGTGCGCCGCGGTGCGATTCGCAAAGGTCAGCGTACCGTTCGCGGATCCGACGATATGCACGGTGGCGAAGACGAAGCCGCCCCGGCTCCAGCGCGCGTTTTCCGGGAAATCGGGGTAGTCCGGCCTGGACGCCTGCGAAAGGAGCTGCATCGGACGGCCGCCCAGGCTCCGCTCCGGATCGTCGAAGAAGACGCTTCGGAGCGCATCGAGGCGTTCGAGGGGGTCGTAGCCGCCCGACCCCTCCTCGTGACAGTCGGTCCACTCGTTGTCCCCGGGCGTGTATACGACAGGCAGTTCCACGGCATCCAGAAGCGCCCGGCGCTCGCGGAACGCGTCGTCCGTGCAGGGTGTCCAGAGGATATCGCCGATGTGCACCAGCCATTCGAGATCGGAGGCCGCGGCATCCTCCAGCAACCGCCGGTGCCGCCCATTCTCCCAGAAGAAATAGGGGCCGTCCCCGTAGACGCCGAACGCGTAGGCGCCCGAGGGCAGCGGATCGGCTTTGGGCGGCGTGCAGGCGGCGATGGCCAGGAGCGTGGCCGTCGACAGCAAGCCCCCCCTCGCCCCCAATACCGCGCGATGCTTCATTCGCCCATATCCCGGTCTACGACACCTTCCTCCTCACCCCGAGCCCCAGGTCCTTTCCCTTCAGGATCGCGGGCACGCCTTCCTCCATCCACACCGGCGCGGGCGCATCCATGAGGTAGTGATCGAAGAACTGCTGCATGCGGATCGCCCAGTCCTTGCGGTTCGGTTCCCTGCGCAGGCCGTGCGCCTCGCCGTTGTAGTTGAGCATCCAGACCGGCTTCTGCAGGCGGCGCATGGCGACGAACATCTCGATCCCCTGGTACCACGGCACCGCGCCGTCCTCGTCGTTGTGCATCATCAGGAGCGGGGTGTGGATCTTGTCGGCATAGAAGACGGGCGAGTTGTGCAGGTACTCGTTCGTGGATTCCCACAGGGTACCGCCGATGCGGCTCTGCGTACGCTCATACTGGAACATGCGGCTCATGCCGGACTGCCAGCGGATGCCCCCGTAGGCGCTGGTCATGTTGCTGACGGGCGCACCCGCCTCGGCCGCCGCGAACAGGTTGGTCTTGGTGATCATATAGGCGATCTGGTAGCCGCCCCACGAGTGTCCCTGCACGCCGATCCTGTCCTCCTTCACGAAGCCGCGCGCGATGAGGCTGAGGACGCCGGGCACCACCGCGTCGAGGGCGCTCTCGCCGGGATAGCCGATCTCGTACGGGATGTCCGGGATGAAGACGACGTACCCGCGGCTGACGTAGAACGGCACCGAGACCGAAGAGCCCCCGGGGCGGGGCGAGCGGTACTGGTGGATCCCGTCGGACATGCGCTCGTAGAAGTACACCATCATCGGGTACTCGCTGGACGGGTCGAAGCCGTCGGGTGTGAAGAGGATGCCCTGAAGGGGGATTCCGTCGTTCGAGGCCCACTCCACGATCTCCGCGGAGCCCCAGCGGTATTCGGCCTGCTGGGGGTTGGCGTCGGACATCTTCACCATGCCGGTGAAGTCGATGTCGGCGCCCTCGCCACCGGTCACCCAGAGGTCCGGGAACTCGCGGAAGTCCTCGCGGGTGACCAGCCAGCGGTCCGCGTCGTCCGCCTTGCCCCGGAAGCGGAAGGTCTTGTCCGCCATGACGACCGGCTCGGGCGTGGCGGTCCGGTCGGTGCGGCCGGTGTGGAAGCCCGACTGTTTGTTCAGATAGTGGAAGGCCTGCCAGAGCGCCTCGCCTTCCGCGATGTGGGGCTCGTCGAAGTCGGTGCGGGCATACCGGAACCGGGTGCCCGATTCGCGGCCCGCGCCATTGGTGAGGTTGGTGGTCTCGCCGGTGGCGGGCTCGAAGCGCCAGACGTCATGGCGGTCGTAGAAAAGGAATGCCTCGTCGTCCTCGGTCCAGCCGGCGGATCCGTACGGCGGGGGCAGGTCCGGATGGTCGTCGAGCTCGTTCCAGACCGGGTGAGGCACGGCGGCGCTGGCCGCGACCGGATCGCCGCCCGCGGTCGGGGCAACCACCCAGTGCCGGGCCTCCCCGTCCCACCAGGCCATGTAGCCGCCGGCGGGCGACATCGACGCGCCGAAGAAGCCCTTCACCTTCTCGGCGATTCTGCGATGCTCGCCGGTCGCGACGTCGATCGCGTAGATGTCGTTGTAGCGCCCGTCCCAGGAGATGAGTTGCCGGTAGGGCATGTCGGTCGTGCCGATCGCATGCGACGCGTCGCCCTCGGGCGCGAAGCGCACCGTGGGAACATCCGGGGTGCCCAGCTGCACCACCCGGCCGCCGGAAGCACCACCGTCCAGGTGGGCCACGGCCGCATAGGTGCGATTGCGCTCCTGGCTCGCCTGCACGAGCTGCATCGGCTGCAGGTAGGGGTCCTTCCAGTTCCACACGTCGAGGGTGACCTTGTCCTCGTCGAGTGTTTCGTCCTCTTCCTCCGGCTCGGGGCGGGGCGACGTTCCGAAGTGGACGCGGCCGCCGCCGTCCGAGAAGCTCACGTCGCCGTTTTCGCTGACCCACCACCCCGAGGGGATCCCGGCGGTGGCCGATCTGGCCATTCCCGCGCCCGTCCAGTCGGGCGAGGCGGCGTGGTACAGCGTGAACTCGGGCTGATCGGCTTCGTAGTCGTCGCGGTCGGACAGAAACGCCGTCTGCGTGCCGTCCTCGGAGATGGCCAGCTGCTTGTAGTTGCCCTCTCCCTCGAGCACCGCGTGACGGGCCATGGTCTCAAGGTCGACCACGTACGCACCGTCGCCCGATCCGTCGCTGGTGGATGTCGCGAATGCCAGAACCGGAGCCTCGTCGGCGAAGAAGTAGTCGGTGACCTTTTCGTACCGCACCTCCTCGCCGGTCGCAAGGTTCAGCAAAACCAGCAGCGAGCCCTCGTCCTTCTCCTTCTCCTCGTCGTCCTCTTCTCCGGCCGTCTCCTCCTCCGGTTCGGGCTCCCGAGCGGGCTCCTCGGCGGCAGCCTCCTCCTCTTCGCCCCCGGCTTCCTCTTCTTCGGCCTCGTCCTCCTCGACCGGCACGTAGGCCACCCAGCCTCCGCTGCCCGCCACCCGGTGGCTCTCGACGGCGCCCACCGTGCGCGCCCGCATCCCGCTGCCGCCTCCTCCAAGGTCGACGACGCCCAGCGAGTCCTCAGGCAACGCGTCGCCGGACTTGCCTTCGCGCTTCAGCGAGTCCACCACGGTCTCAACCGGCGGCACCTCGTACACGACAAACCGGGAATCCGAGGTGAACCGCGGGTTCGATCCCCTCAAGGCCAGCGCCTCGGCCCCCGGGCGGGCCGCGCGAACCGTCAGGACGGGGTCGCCCTCCATGGCCGTGAGCACGAACACCAGCCAGTTGCCGTCCGGCGACAGCGAGGGGCTGCCTATGGTGTTCCAGTGAAGGACGTCCTCGTGGTCGAGGGCGCGCTCTTGCGCCAGAGCCGGGACGGCGGCGGCATGGAGGGCGAGCGAGAGGGTGAAGACCGTGGTGAGGGCGCGCGCGTGACGCATGGCGAATACTCCGGTTCCGGGACTTCGGTGGCCTGGGTCAGGCAGAACTGGTCTGCCCAGCGAAAAAGCTGTGAAGGAACCGGTTGGACCGCCAGTATCGCGGTGTCGCCGCTCAGCCGTCCCCGGTCCCGAAGACCGATGCCAGAATGTCCCGGTTGAAGCCGACGACGAACGTGGTGCCGACCCGCATGGCAGGCGCCCGAAGCTTGCCCCACCGGCTCACCATCATGCCGACGAGCTCCTTGTCCGCGGGGCGGTCGTCCGCCGAGAGGTCGACGCGCACCACCTTCTTGCCCTTGGCCACGCAGAGCTCGCTCATGCCCTCGAGCAGCGACAGGGCATCGTCGGCCACCACCGGGTCCCGTGTGGCGCTTCGCGTTTCAGCCGCTTCGATTCCGTTCTGCGCAAGAAACTCCTGCGTACGTTTGCAGCTGGTTCAGCCAGGGCGGTGGTACCGCCATTCGAGGTTCGGGGTCATGCGCGGGTTCCTCTGGGATTCGGGGAATGCCAGGTCCTACTACCGGCCACTCAAGGTAAAACTTTCCGATGCCGTGCCGGGGCGTCCTGCGTCCCTGGGGTCTTGCCGTGCCGGACGGGCCACCCTTAATCTCGCCGACACGGTTCCATACGCGAAAGGTACGCCCCGATGATTTCGACAATCCTGCGCAACTCCCCCGTCACGGCCCTCGCCGCCCCTGTTCTCGTGCTGTCCATGGCCTGCGAGGAAGCCGCCACGGCCGACGACGCCCAGATGGCGGACGCGGCGCCGGCGGTCGAGTTCGTCAATCCGCGCTCGCCCGCCGACGGCGACGGGGTGGCGCCATTCAGCGGAGCGGTGTGGGTCGGCAACACGTTTTACGTGTCCGGCATGCTCGGGCTCGAGGGAGGCCAGGTTCCCGAGACGGCGGAACAGGAAGCCGCCAATGTCCTCGATGCCATGAAGGGTGTCCTGGAGGGCGAGGGTCTGACCATGGACGACCTCGTCGTCGTGCAGGTGTTCGCCTCCGACGTAGCGGACTACGGCGCTTTCAACAGCGTCTACCGCACCTACTTCACCACCGAGTTCCCCGCCCGGGCGTTCCTCGGATCGGGTCCGCTTCTCTTCGGGGCCCGCTTCGAGGTGATGGGGACTGCGGTCAGGCGGTAGCACCGCGCGACCGGCTCTGCAAACGACGGCGACGATACTAAACATTATTGTTAAGTATCGAACACCTACCCTAAGATCACCTCGCGCAGCGCCCTTACGCCCGCCACCGCCCGCTCCACATGCTCGCGGGTGTTGTAGACGTGGGGGCAAAGCCGGAGTCCGCCCGTGCCCGCTCCCGCGATCCCGTGTTCCTCGTACAGGCGGCGCAGCGCCGCGCCGCGGTCGCCCGGCACCTCGATGATGCAGACGCCGCCCGCGAGGGCCGGGTCCATCGGGGTAACCAGGGTCATCCCGAGCTCGGCGAGCCCCTCCTTCAGGGTCGTCGCGAGTTCGCTGATCCGCTCCTCGGTCTCGCGGCCGCCGATCGCGGCATGGAAACGGGCCGTCGTGCCGACCGCGGCCAGACAGGCATCGTCCCGCTGGCCCATTGACTCGAACTTGCGGGCCCCCTTCACGTCGGGGTCGGCGTCGCTCCCCCAACCGGGCGCCACGATGTTCGGCCAGATCTCGGCGATCCGGTCCTCCCTGACGTAGAGCAGGCCCGCTTCCTTCGGGCCCATGAACCACTTGTGGGACGAAGCCGAATACGAGTCGCACCCGAGTTCGCGCAGGTCGACGTCGAGCGCGCCCCAGCTCTGTGCGCCGTCCAGGTGGACGTGGATGCCGCGGGCGTGGGCCACCTCGACGAGTTCGCGGACGGGGAGCCGCACACCGCTGACGTTCGAGACGTGGGTGAGCGCCAGCACACGGGTCCGGGCGGTCAGGGCCGCGACGAAGGGGTCGCTCAGCTCCTGGGCCGAAGCCGGGTGACGCGGCACGCCTACCCTCTTCACGGTGATCCCGAACCTCGCCGCCCGCACGTCCCACGCCACGTTGTTGGTCGGGTGGTTCTGATCCCAGACAACCACCTCGTCGCCCGCGCTCAACGGCACGCCGTTGTTGATCGTGTTGTTGGCCTCGCTGGTGTTGCGGACGAGCGCGACCTCGTCGGGGCTGACGCCGACCTGGGCCGCCACGGCCGTCCGGGAAGCCTCCGTCAGGGTGCGGAACTTCGCGCGGTTGTTGGACGAGCAGTCGCGATCGATGTCGCGGGTCAGGTCCTCGACGCGCGCGGCCACGGAACGGGGCGACGGGCAGAGGTTGGCCGCGTTCATGGGGACGCGTTCGTCGGTGAAGGAGAACTGCGCGCGGACCTGCTTCCAGTAGGACTCGTCGGTCGGGGAGGCCGGACCAGCGGGCGGGGCGGCCGGAGCGTCGGGGCGCGCGATGGCCGCGGGGAGGACAACGGCGCCGGCGGCCATGTCGGCGAGGAAGGAGCGGCGGCTGGTTCGACGCTTCACGGGACTGCCTCCTGGGACTGGGGCCGAACGGGCGGGTTGCTCTGATCATACCGGGTAGGCAGCTTCCGTTGCCAGTCTCGTCCGCGAGCCCGCGCGACCGCGCTCCCCCACCCCATGCCCACAGGAGAGCACCTTGGCACTGATCGCCCAGCGCATGAGTCACCTGGGTACGGAAAACGCCTTCAAGCTCGGAGACGACATCCAGCGATGCGTCGACAGGGGAATGGACGTGATCCGCTTCAACCTGGGCGCGCCCGATTTTCGCAGTGCTCCGCACCTCAACCGCGTCGCCGGCGAGGCGCTGGACGCCGGGAACTCCGGCTACTGCGACCCCGCCGGCATCCTCCCGTTTCGCGAGGCCATTGCGGCACACGTGACGCAAACTCGCGGCGTGGAGGTGACTCCCGGCCGGGTCATCGTCACCCCGGGCGCAAAGCCCCCGATCGGCTACACGCTGCAGACCTACGTGAACGAGGGCGACGAGGTCATCTACCCCTCTCCCGGATTCCCGATCTACGAATCGTGGGTGCGTTTCGCGCGCGCGGCGCCGGTGCCGCTGCTGCTCTCGGAAGACAGGGACTTCGCCTTCACCGCGGACGATCTCGCCGCGCTGATCACCGAGCGGACCAAGGTGATCATCCTGTGCTCGCCCTCGAATCCGACGGGGGGCGTCCTGTCGCGCGACGAACTGGCGGGGATCGCCGAGACGATCCGGACGGCCTGCCGCCCCGACGTGCGCGTGTACGCCGACGAGATCTACGAGCACATCCTCTTCGACGGCCTCGAACACGAGAGCATCATGTCGCACGAGGGCATGCCCGAGCGCACCGTCCTGGCGAGCGGCCATTCCAAGGGGTTCGCGATGACCGGGTGGCGTCTGGGATGGGCGGTGCTGCCCACCGAGGAGGAGGCCGCGATCTTCAAGCAGCTCAACATCAACATCATGTCGTGCGTGCCTCCGTTCCTCCAGGAAGCGGGAGCGGCGGCGTACGAAGACCCGGCGTCGGCGGTGCAGGTCGAACGCATGGTGCGGGAGTTCGAGCGGCGCCGCGACTGGATCGTGCCGGCGCTGAACGGGGTTCCGGGCGTGAGGTGCCGACTGCCGAAGGGCGCGTTCTACGTCTTCCCCGACGTGTCGGGGGCGTGCGAGCGGCTGGGCGTGCACGACGCGCGGGCCCGGCTGCCGGCCGCGGCGCGCGAGCGGGCGACTCCGGCGGCCGTGCTCCAGATGTTCCTGCTGTACCGGTACGGAGTGGCGTCGATGGACCGGGCGTCGTTCGGCAGGATCGGTGCGGAGGGGCAGGATTTCCTGCGGCTGTCGATCGCCAACAGCATGGACGACATCCGGCGAGGGGTGAAGCGGATCGGCGAAGCTGCCGAGGATGTCGCCGGGTTTGCGGAATTCGCGGGGAGCGGGGACTTCAGGGAGCTCTTCGGGTGAGCCTCCGGGCATGCGTCGCGGGCGTCACCGGCTGGACGGGGCGCGAGGTGGCCGCCGCGGTGCGGGATTCTCACGAGTTCGAGCTGGTGGCGGCGGTCTCGCGCCGGGCGGCGGGAACGGATGTCGGCGACGCGCTCGGCTGGGGGGCGCGCACGGGAGTGGAGATCACGGCCGATCCCGTGAGCGCGCTGTCCCGGGCACCCGACGTCTGGATCGACTACACGCATCCGCTCGCGGTCAAGAGCCACGCACTGACCGCACTGGAGGCGGGTACGCGGGTGGTGATCGGCACCTCGGGGCTGGGAGCCTCCGACTACAGCGACATCGAGGCCGCAGCGGTTGCACACGGGACGGGGGTGATCGCGGCGGGCAACTTTTCGCTGACGGCCGCGTGCCTCAAGCACCTGGCCGGGATCGCGTCGCGCCACCTGCCGCACCGAGAGATCGTCGACTACGCCCACTCCGGGAAGCCGGACGCCCCGAGCGGTACCGCGATGGAGCTGGCGGAGTACCTCGACACCGTCTCGCCCAACCGCATCGAGGTTCCCGTGGACGAGATCGTGGGCGTCCCGGGGACCCGCGGCGCGGGAATCGCGGGCACGCAGGTGCATTCGGTCAGGCTTCCCGGCTACGTCATCTCGGTCGAGGTCCTCTTCGGGCTCCCCGGTGAGCACCTCACCATTCGCCACGACGCCGGCGAGAGCGCGGAACCGTACGTGGCGGGAACGCTGCTGGCGGCGCGGCGGGTCGGCGAAGTCCGGGGACTGGTCCGCGGGCTCGACCGGTTGCTGTTCGGATAGGGGGAAAGGGAGCTACTCGTCCGTGATGGCGATTTCGAACATCGAAGACCACAGCTTCCCGGTCACGTAGAACGTGCCGGTGGCCTCGTCGTAGGCGATGCCGTTGAAGACCGCGCCCGCGTCCGTCGGCCGGCCGCTCACCAGCGAGAGTCCGAAAGCGTCGAGCTGGCCCGTAACCTCTCCGGTCGACTTGTCGATCCGCACGATTTCGTCCTTCAGGTATATGTTCGCGTAGATGTGGTCGCCGACGCACTCGAGTTCGTTCAGGTTGCGCACCGAGAAGCCGGACCGCTTGACGTCGATCCGGTCCAGCAGTTCGAAGGTGGCCGGATCCCGCCGCTGCAGCGTATCCGAGCCATCCGACATGAACAGCGACTCGCCGTCGTGACAGAGTCCCCAGCCCTCGCCCTCGTACGCGAATGTGCCCTCCGGCACCAGCGTCGCGGCATCGTAGACGAAGGCCAGCCCCGCCTTCCAGGTGAGTTGAATCAGCTTGTCGTCGACGAGGGCGATCCCCTCGCCGAAATGCTCGTCCGAGAGCGCGTGGCTGCGCAGCACCTCGCCGGTCGCGATGTCGACCTGCCGGACATCGGACTCTCCGTACTGGCCCGTGCTTTCGAAGAACACGCCGTCGTGGATCAGCAATCCCTGCGTGTATCCGGACGGGTCGTGCGGGAGCGTGCGCCGCAGTTCGTACCCAAGCACCGCAACGGCGTCCCCGCAGGCGCCGACGAACAGCGGCACCACCGCGACTGCCGCAACCAACCGATTGACTCGCTGAATCATCACTTGCCTCGCATTGCATGGCGCACCGAACCCGGAGCCGAGGCGCGCTCTATTCTCATCGTGGGACCCTCTGGCTAACGTATCACTTCTCATCCCGATCCAAGGAGGCGGAAGTGCCCGGGCTGCATCCCCACATAGATCCCGACGGACTACTGGAATACTCGGTCGTCTTCACCGACCGATCACTGAATCACATGTCGGCGCGGTTTCGCGACATCATGAAGTATCTCTCCGGGACGCTGAAGGCGACGTACGGCGCGGAAGCCGTCGCCGTGGTTCCCGGCGGGGGAACGTACGCGATGGAGGCGGCGGCCCGGCAGTTCGGCACCGGCAAGCGCTGCCTGGTCATCCGCAACGGCTGGTTCAGCTACCGCTGGACCCAGATCTTCAAGGCGGGAGGGATCCCGTCCGCGGAGACGGTGCTTACCGCTCGCGCCGTCGCCGACGGTCCGCAACCTCCATTCGCGCCGCCGCCGATCGCCGACGTCACGGCGGCCATTGCGGCCGAGCGCCCGGATGTGGTGTTCGCGCCCCATGTGGAGACGTCGGCCGGGATTCTCCTGCCAGACGGCTATCTGCGGGCCGTGGCGGACGCGACGCACGCCGCCGGGGGCATTTTCGTGCTCGACAGTATCGCGGCGGGGGCAATGTGGGTCGACATGAAGGCGTGCGGCGTAGACGTGCTGCTCAGCGCCCCGCAAAAGGGGTGGAGCGGGTCGCCGTGCGCGGGGCTCGTGATGCTGGGTCCGGAGGCGCTGGCGAGGATGGACCCGGCGGACAACACGAGCTTCTCGTGCGACCTGCTGCGCTGGCTCCGCGTGATGGAGAGCTACGAAGAGGGCGGACACACCTACCACGCGACCATGCCCACGGACGCGCTGCGCATGTTGCACGACGCGATGGTGGAGCTGCAGGCATTCGGCCCGGAGAAGGCGAAGGCCCGGCAACGGCAACTCGGCGACCGCGTCAGGGCGCTTCTTGCCGAACGGGGCTTCAGGAGCGTGGCCGCACCGGGCTTCGAGGCGCCCGGGGTGGTCGTCAGCTACACCGACGATCCCGAAATCAGGCAGGGGACCGCTTTCGCGCGGGCGGGCGTACAGATCGCGGCTGGCGTGCCCCTGCAGTGCGGTGAGCCCGAGGGATTCAGCACCTTCCGCCTGGGCCTTTTCGGGCTGGACAAGCTCGGTCATGTCGATCGTACGGTGACCGCCTTCGCCGAGGCGCTGGAGCAGGTGCTCGAGGGGGCGGCGGCGACCGCGTCCCAGGCGGCGGCAATCTGATGGGGCGCCGCATCGTTTCGGAATTCGAAGTGACGGGGTGGGAACAGACGCCGTACGGCGAGGAGGAGGACGGCCCGAGTCTCGGCGAGGCGATGGTGCTCAAGCGCTACCGGGGGAAACTCGAGGGCGTCGGCCGCGCCAGGCTCCTGATGTGCCGGGCCGATCCCGCCAGCAACAGCGAGAACGCCGGGTACGTGGCATCGGAACGGGTCGAGGGAAGCCTGGATGGCAGGAAGGGCACGTTCGTCCTGCAGCATTGGGGAGTGGTGGCCGCCGGCGCGCCACCCACAACCGCCGGACACGTCGTGCCCGGATCCGGCACCGGCGAGCTGGCCGGGCTGACCGGTTCGATGGAGATCGCCGTCGCGCCGGACGGAACCCACACCCTCGCGCTGGACTACGAGCTTCCGTAGGAGCCCGGGACGGCGCTGAACTTCTGCACCCGGCGACCCGTCGAAGCCTCGCCGACGTACAGGGCCCCGCGCGAATCGACATCCATGCCGTGGGGGCGAAGGAACTGGCCCGCCTGCCGTCCTCCGCGTCCGAATTCACCCACCACCTCGAGGTCTTCGCGGCGCAGGGTCCAGACCTTGTGGTTGGTCCCGTCGGCAAGGTACAGCCAGCGCTGATCGGGGTCTGGTGACAGTGCCAGGACAAAGGCCGAGCCGGACGCCAGCGTACGCGGTGCGATCGTCTTCTCGGTCACGTACTGCCCGCTCTGCCGGAAGACCTGGATCCGGTTGCCCCGCCGGTCCGCCACATAGATCAGGCCGTCGGCAGACCCGATGATCCCGTGGACGGTCGAATACTGGAGCGGGGGCGGGCCATCCGGGTCGCGGCCGGCATAGTCGTACCGGTATTCGTCGTCGGGCGGCTCGCCGTACGCGCCCCAGTGACGCCTGTACTCGCCCGTTTCGCCGTCGAAGACGATGACGCGGCGGTTGGCGTAGCCGTCGGCGATGAATACCTCGTTCGAACCGGGATCCACCCAGATGCCCGCCGGCCCTCCCAGCAGCCGGGTGTCGTCGCTCCCGCCGGTTACGTCGTACTCGCCCAGCGTCATGACCCGTTCGCCGTCGCGCGTGAACTTCATGACCCGGTGGTGACGATAGGTGCCCACCCAGACGAAATCGTTGTGGTCGACGAAGAGACCGTGGGGGTTGCGGGGGTATTCGGCGATATCCTGCGACGGATCGCCCCATCCCTGCACCACGCGCCCGGAGGGATCGAACTCGATCACGGCTGGTGCGGGCACGCAGCAGGTCCCTATGGGCGGTTCCTGAACCGCCGAAGTCTCCTCCGGCGTCAGGGTCTCCGGCAGGTGTGCCACCCAGACGTGGTCGCGAGCGTCAACGAACACCGCCGTCACGGACCCCATGATCCATTTGTTCGGCATTTCCAGCGGCCATGACGCGTCGACCTGAAACGCGGGCGGCGAGTCGCCAGGGTTGTCGTTCGTTTCCGGGGGCATGGCATCCTGCGGCACGTCGCAGGCCGCGACAAGAGCAATGACGAGGAATGCCGCCGGATTGCGGAGTCTGCGGGTGGCCACGCTTCGGGTTATCGTCATTGGTGATCTCGCTGTCGTGGGAGAGCAGGCTCGTCGTACTTGCGTCGGTGCCGGACGCCCGGGAAAGTTTCGTGTGGGAGGGCGATCGCGCCAGCCCCGCGCGAGAGGCTCCGTGATTGACGCGGGACGTCCGCGGGAACGCTACACACGGTCGAGAGGGCACATGAACGGGACACTGACTTCACCCGCCGGTGCTGGCGGCGGGACCGCGATGTCCGGGCTCGGCGCGCGACGGTTGCTGTTGGCCGCGGGCGCGCTCTTCCTGCCGTCGGCGTGTTCGTTTGTGCCGCCTCCGGCGGTCCCGGAGCCGGTCGCCGAGCTGCCGGGCAACTTCATGGGCGGTTCGCTGCCCGGAGACTACGAGTCACGCGAGTGGTGGGAGATCTTCGAGGACCCCGTGCTGAGCACGGTTGTCGATTCGGTCCTCGCGGCGAACTTCGACCTGGCCGAGGCGGTCGCCCGGGTGCAGCAGGCCCGGGCACAGGCGGGTATCGCCAGGGCGGGACTGTTCCCGGCGCTGCAGGCCAGCGCCACCGCCACCGATCAGGACACGCCCGCCAACGCCGGATTCGGCGAGCAGTTTCGCAAGCTGGCGGGTGGCGAAGACGGCGCGCTGCCCGGAGCGTTCGAGTTCCCGGACCGTCTGGCCTTCACGACCTATTCGCTGGGCGTCGACTTCGCGTACGAACTCGATTTCTGGGGACGCGCCCGCAACGATGCCCGCGCGGCGGGCACCCAGTACATGGCTTCGGAGTCGGACTACCACGCCGCCCGGATCGGGGTGCTCGCGACAACCATCTCGACCTACTTCGAGATCGTGGATCTGCGTCGCCGCTCCGATCTCGCCCGGCGCACGATCGATGTGCTGATGGAGCGCGAGGCGCTGGCGGAAACCCGGTATGACCGCGGGCTAGTCACCTCGTTCGAGCTCTACCAGGTCAGACAGGACCTCCGCAACACGCAGGCCGCTCTACCCCAGCTGGAGACCCTCCTGACCGATGCCGAGGGGCGTCTGGCGGTACTGCTCGGCGGGTTCCGCGGGAAGCTCGAAGCGATCCTGCCGGACTCGCTCGCCCCCGTGCCCCTGGGAGATCCGGTCGCTGTGGGCGTCCCGGCGAACCTGCTCTACCAGCGCCCCGACGTACTGGCCGCTGGGCTGCGACTGGACGCGGCGCGGTATGCGATCGGCGCGCGAAGGGCGGAACTGCTTCCGTCGCTGTCTCTTTCCGGCACGATCGGAGTCCAGTCCGCGCAGGCCGACGGGCTCTTCAACGTGGACCAGTGGTTCCGCAACCTGCTGGGCAACCTGACCGCCCCGATCTTCCAGGGGGGCCGCATCCGGCAGAACATCGCGCTGGCGCGCGCCCAGTTCGGCCAGGCCGCGGCATCGTACGGCCGCACGGTGGTGACGGCAGTCTACGAGGTCGAAGCCGCTCTGGCCGCCCTCGCCAACGAGGACCGCCGCCACGCGTTCCTTGTCTCCCAGCGCGAGGAGGCCCAGGGCTCGGTCGATCTCCAGTCGGAACGGTACGCATCGGGGGTCGGAGGCTACACCGACTACCTGGACGCGCTGCGCACACTCCTCAATGTCGAATCGACCCTGTCCGGGGCAAGCCGTGACCTGGCCTTGGCCCGTCTGGCGGTGCACCGCGCACTGGGTGGGGAATGGACGGCGCCGCCCGAGTCCCTGGAGGGGCTGCAAATGGTCCCCGTCACGGGGTCGGCCGACGACGGCAACGCACGCAACTCGGAAGGGAGCAAATAGATGGGTCGCTTCAAGAACACCTTGATTGCCTCGGGCATCCTGCTGGGCGCGATCATCATCGCGGTGATCATGTTTCAGCTCAGGCCCGAACCCCCGCTGCGCGAGCCGCCGTCAGCGGTGCCCTTCGTCACGACCGCACCCGCGACCGCCGGGGAGGGCGCGATCCCCGTCTTCGGCGCGGGCACGGTCAGGCCCCGCGCGGAGATCGATGTCTCGGCCCAGATCAATGGCAAGGTCGCGTGGGTGTCGCCGGCCTTTCAGGGTGGCGGACGCGTCCGGAGCGGCGATGTTCTCTTTCGCATCGACGAGGCCGACTACCGCAACCGCGTGCAACAGGCGCGGGCCAACGTTGCAGCGGGACAGGTGGCGCTCCTGCAGGCCGAGGAGGACGCCCGGATCGCGCGCGAGGAGTATGCGCTCTTCCTGAAGCGTCAGCCCGACGCCGCAAACACGGGGGAAGCCAGTCCGCTCACGCTGCGCGAACCCCAGCTGGCCGCCGCCCGCGCTGCTCTGGCGCGGGACAGCGCCGCGCTGGCGGACGCCGAACTCGCCTTGTCGCGCACCGAGGTGCTGGCGCCGTTCAGCGGGGCCGTGCGGACCGAATCGGTCGATGTCGGGCAGTTCGTCGCGGCGGGCCAGGGCGTCGGCCGCCTGTACGCCGACGACGCGGTCGAGGTCGTGGTGCCCCTGTCCGACTCGGACGCCGCACTGGTCCCGGACCTGTGGCGACTGGCTGCCGGTGACGGAAACCGCCGGGTCCGGGCCGTCGTGACCGCGGGCTACGGTCAGGCGAACCATGATTGGGAGGGGTACGTGGACCGCGCCGAGGCCGCGCTTGACGAGCAGACGCGCACCATCGACGTGATCGTGCGCGTTCCGAACCCCTTCTCCGGATCGGGACCTCCGCTTCTGGTGGGCCAGTTCGTGGAGGTGCAGATCGACGGGGTGGCGCCCGAGCGGTATTCCGTGGTGCCGCGTGCCGCGCTGCGTACCGGCAACGAGATATGGGCAACGCGCCAGGACACGCTGGTGACCATCGTCCCTGTGCAGGTGCTTCAACGGTCCGAGGACCAGGTCTACGTCACCGGCGCCCTCGAGCCGGGACAGCCGGTGATCGTCAGGGGAATTCAGATCGCAACCGAGGGAATGCAGGTACAGACGGGGAATACGCGGTGAGCGCGGCCGCCGGATGGGCGGTCGCCGGCGCGCGCACGGGGTGGTCCCGGGCGGGCCGGTAACGCATGAGCCAGGAAGACGGCATGGGCCCGAGGGAGCCGGGAGGCCCGATCGCGTACATGGCGCGAAACGGCGTCGCGGCCAACCTCCTGATGTTCTTCATTCTCCTTGCCGGGTTTTTCGCGCTCACAACGCTCGTGCAGGAGGTCTTTCCCGAGATCTCGCTGGACCGGGTCAACATCTCGGTCCCCTATCCCGGCGCCACTCCGGACGAGGTCGAGGAATCGATCATCCTCAAGATCGAGGAACAGATCGAGGGGGTCGAAGGGCTCAAGCAGGTCAGATCCACCGCGGCGGAGGGCCGCGGATCCGTTGTTGCCGAACTGGAGCTCGGCGAGGATCTGAATCGCTTCCTCGACGACATCAAGGCGCAGATCGACCGGATCCAGACCTTCCCCGCGGGCGCCGAGCGCCCGGAGGTCACGGAGGTGACCAACCGGCAGAGCGTGATCCGCCTCGTCATCTACGGGGACGTGTCGGAGCGAACCCTGAAGGAGCTCGCGTACCGGACCGAGGACGCGCTCTCCGCGCTTCCCGAAGTCTCCTACGTCGAGACCACCGGAGTGCGCGAATACGAAATCTCGATCGAGGTCCCGCTCCAGCGGCTGCGGGCGCTGGGCCTCACCCTCCGCGACATCTCGAACGCCGTCCGGGGCGGCTCGCTGGACCTCTCGGCCGGAAGCATCGACACCCGCGACGAGGAAGTGCGGATACGCACCACGGGTCAGAACTACACGCAGCAGGACTTCGAGGAGATCATCGTCGTCAGCCGTGGCGACGGCACCGTTGTGCGCCTGGGCGACATCGCCGAGGTGCGCGACGGCTTCCGCGAAGTGGACCTCATCGGTCGCTACGGAGGACAGCCCGCCGCCTATGTCGAGGTCTTCCGGACCGCCGACGAGAAGGCTCTCGAGATCGTGGACGCCGTGGAGCGCCACCTCGACGAGGAGGTCATCCCCGCGCTCCCGGCGGGCGTGGGGCTCGAGATCTGGAACAACGACGCCGACATCCTGCAGGACCGCCTGGGGCTGCTCGTAAAGAACGGCCTGCTGGGCCTCGTCCTGGTCCTGATCGCGCTGGCGATCTTCCTGGAGATCAGGCTGGCCTTCTGGGTTGCGGTGGGCATCGCCGTCTCGTTCGTGGGCACCTTCGGCGTCATGGCCATGCTGGGGGTGTCGATCAACCTGATGTCGCTCTTCGCCTTCATTCTCGCCGTGGGGATCGTTGTCGACGACGCGATCGTGGTGGGCGAGAACATCTATGCGGCCCGCGAGCGAGGCCACCGGGGCGTGGTGGCGTCGATCCGTGGCACGCGCAGGGTCACCAAGCCGGTGATCTTCGCGATCCTGACCACCGTGGTGGCCTTCTGCCCGCTCTTTTTCATCCCCAGCTCCATCGGAAGGATCGTCGGGGAGATCCCGATCATCGTGATCTCGGTCCTCCTCTTTTCCCTGATCGAGTCGCTGTTCGTCCTTCCGAACCATCTGTCCCACCTTCCCAGGCGCCGCGGACCCTCGTCCGGCCAACAGCCCCACCTGATCAACCGCTTGCAGTCCCGCGTCGACACGGGCCTCAAGCGGTTCATCGAGGGCCCGCTCGACCGGAGCCTGCGGTTCGCGACGGGCCGGCCCGGAATCGTGATCGCGAGCGGCGTCGGCATGATCATCGTCTCCGTTGCAATGATCCCGGCGGGCATTATCAAGGTCGACTTCATGCCGTCGGTGGAGGCGGACCTGGTGACGGCCAGCCTGGAGATGCCGGAAGGCACGCCGGTGCAGGGCACGTCGGACGTGGCCGGCAGGCTGGAATCGGCCGGGTATCGGGCGCTCGACCGGCTGGCGGCGGACGGGGGCGAAGCCGTCGAAGGTGTTCTGACGGGCGTCAATGTCACGGTCGGACTGCCGGCCAGACAGAGCGGCCCGGCGGGCGCTGCGGACGCTCAGGCCAACCCGCAGGCGAACATCGCGGCGGTCGAGTTCAAGCTCGTGAGTCCCGATGAGCGGGACATCTCCGCAACCGACCTTCAACAGGCGTGGCGCGAATCGGTTGGCCCGCTTCCCGAGGCGAAGTCGTTGACGATCACCGCCGAGCTGATCAGCTTCGGCGCTCCGGTGCACGTCGAGCTCTCGCACCCGGACCCCGCCGGCCTCGGCGCGATCGGCGACACCGTAATGGCCCGACTCCGCGGATTCGCGGGCGTGTTCGACGTGCAGGCGGATCAGGATCAGGGCCTGAAGGAGATCCAGCTCGATCTGCTGCCCGAAGCGCGAACCCTGGGGCTCACGCTGGACAATCTGGCCAGACAGATCCGTTCCGCCTTCTTCGGCGACGAGGCACTGCGGGTGCAGCGCGGCCGCGAAGACATGCGCGTGTATGTCCGACTGCCCGAAGAAGAGCGTAACGCCATCGCCGACGTGGAGAGCTACCTGGTCCGCACTCCGGGAGGCGACGAGGTCCCCCTGGCCCGCGTCGCATCCGTGCGATTCGGCCGCTCACCCACCACCATCCGTCGCAAGGACGGGCAAAGGGTGCTCACCGTCACGGCCGACGTGAACACCAACGTCGTCACCGGCGACGAGATGACCAACGTCCTGGACCGCTCGATCATGCCGGAACTCGTCAGCCGCAATCCGGGGCTGACCTATTCGTTCGGGGGAGAACAGCAGGAACAGGTCGAATCGTTCAGCGCGCTGGGCGGCGGCTTCGCCCTGGCCCTGCTCGCGATCTACGCGCTCCTGGCCATTCCGTTCGGTTCCTACACGAAGCCCCTGATCATCATGGCGGCCATCCCCTTCGGGATTATCGGGGCCGTGCTGGGCCACGCGATTCTCGGCCTCCAGATGGCCATCATGTCCCTCTTCGGGGTCATCGGCCTGAGCGGCGTCGTCGTGAACGATTCGCTGGTCATGATCGACTTCATCAATGAGCGGCTTCGCCAGGGCATGCCCGGCCGTGAGGCGATCATCGCGGGGGCGAAGGCGCGCTTCCGCCCCATCTTCCTGACCTCGGTGACGACCTTCCTGGGCGTCGCGCCGCTCGTGTTCGAGACGAGCCTCCAGGCCCAGTTCCTGATACCGATGGCGGCTTCACTGGGCTTCGGCATCCTGTTCGCGACGGCGGTGCTGATGATGATCGTGCCCGCGCTGGCGATGGTCCAGCATCGGGTGACGGGCGGCCGCTAGCACACGGGCCGACAGCTAGAAACGCTCCCCGTCTCGCGGATCCGGACCCAGTTCGACCGGCAGGTCGTGGCGGTCGCCCCAGTCGCGCCAGCTCCCGTCGTAGAAGTGGATGTCCAGCCCCATCATGCGCGCGGCCATGTAGTCCACGCTGGCTCTCATCCCGATCATGCAGTACGCGACGTGGGTCTTCCCCTCCCCCGCGCCGTGGCGCTCCAGGATGCGGGCGACCTCGGCACGGGGCCGGAACCGCGTGTTGTTGTCCGGATCCATCAACTCTTCCCAGTAGAGTTGCGCCGCGCCGGGAATATGCCCGGGCCGACCTCCGTTGCCGAGGCCCCCGTCCTCCCCCGTGTACTCGTCGTCGGGCCGAGCGTCCAGCAGGACGAGGGACTCGTCGCCGAGGCGCGCCTGGATCCAGTCCGCCGAAACCCGGAAGTCGACACGGGACGCGGCCTCGACATCGCCCGGCGCGACCATGGCGGGCGGACCGGTCGCGACCTCGCCGCCCACCGCCCTCCAGGCCTCGAGCCCCCCGTTCAGCACGAATGCCCGGTCCCCCAGCCCCAACAGATCGAATGTCACCCACGTCCGCGCGGTCGCAGTCATGCTGGCGCCGTAGATCACCACCCTGGAGTCGCGCCGCACACCCGCCGCGCGCAGGGCCTCGACGATCTGATCCACTTCGGGGAACTCGACGATCCAGCCCTCCTCGCCCTCCCAGGTGATCTCGTCGAACCGCAACGGGCGGGCTCCGGGAATATGCCCGGACGCGAAGGTTCCGGCCCGCCGTTCGGCCTGCAGGACGATCACGTCCTCGTCGCGGATGTGCCGCATGAGCCAATCGACTTCGACGAGAGGATCGACCGGCATCGTCTGCAGCGCGGGCCCGTCGGATGGACGTTGAGAATCCTGACCCACGATTGGAGACGGGATGAGGAGGCCGCCGAGCGCGGTGGCGGCGGCAGCGGCGCGCACGGCCGGTGCAAGGGCAATCGACTGTTTCATCTGTGCAGATCCGGGGTCAGAATCGGGAAGTGACGGTGATACGGAAGCTACGAGTGGCGCCCGGATTGCGTTCCTGAACGTCGACGTACTCGGCTTGCAGGAGATTGGCAATCTTGGCCTGCACCTCCATGTCCCTGACCTCCATTCCGAACCTCAGGTCCACAAGCGTGATTGCTCCACGCTCGTCGAGCGGAAACGCGAGGACCTCCTCGGGTCGGCTGCGGTAGCGCAGGTCCAGCGCAATCAGATCCGTCCAGCCGGACAGGGTTGTCGTGACGTTGTGTCGGGAACGGTAGGCGAGTTGACGCCCCGTGGTGAGGTCCCGGCTGTCGAGGAGGAGGTAGTTCGCCTCGGCGTTCAGCTTGTGCGGCACCAGCCCGATCCTCGCACCGGCGTCCAGGCCCCTCACCCTCGCTTCCGCGACGTTTTGGAACTGAAACGTCAGGAACTGGTTCGGAGCGCCCGATACCTCGATCAGGCCGTCGTATTCGCTCCAGAACAGGCCCGCGTCGAACCAGATCCTGTCGCGGGGACTGGCGGTCAGGCCGACCTCTCCAGCCCAGGCGGACTCGCCCCGCAGTTCCAGGTTGGGGACAACGCGAAAGCCGAACACCACCGTGGACGTGAACTGCTCGGAGACCGAGGGGGCCCGATAGCCCCGACTGAGCGAAGTCCGGAAGCTCAGGCGGTCGCTGCGCTGGAGGACGAGCCCGATCTTCGGATTGAGGGTCAGGTCCGATTCCACAAACGAGGCTGCGTGCCTGTCCAGCCGCAAGCCGACGGAGCCGCGCAGGGTCTCGGAGAATGTGATGTCATCCTGGGCAAACAGCGCCATATCGGTAACGTTGGGCGTCGGATCCAGGAAGTTCGACGCTACACCGGTATATGCGGCCTCTCCGCCGAAGGTGAAGGAGCTGTGTCCAGCATTGAACAACGAGAACTGAACATCTGTTCCGTACCGCGTCGAGTGGTGATAGTCGTCGTTGTCGTGAAAGTGGTTCTGTACGCGGACGTGCTGGATCTGCGGTCGTATCTGAAGCTTGAGCCGGGGATTCACCAGCGGCGTCGCCGTCAGGCCCACCACCAGATCGGAGTTGCGGATCCAGTCGCCCAGCTGGCTGGGATCGACTTCCAGCCGCCGATCCGCCGAGCGCCATGTAAAGAACTCCTGCGCGTCTTCCCTCTTCCAGGTTGCGAAGACCGCCCAGGGGGCGAGGGATTCCGGTCCGAACACCGCCTTCGCCCGCAGGTGCCAGCGGTCCACGTTGCCATTCTGACGGAAACCATCGGATCTTTCGCGGCCACCGAAAAGCGTCAGGTCGGTTGTGCCGATTCGGCGCGCGTGCTGCAGCTGGAGCCCCTGCATGTTCAGACGTTCGTCCGTGAAGTGCACGTCCCCGGGCGTGTCGAAGACACCGTAGTATCCGCGGACCACGGATTCGGCGGCGACCACCAGGGGCCGCGTGATCACGTTGACGACGCCGCCCATGGCGTTGGTCCCCCAGAGGGTGGAGTGCGGACCCTTCACAATCTCGATCCGTTCCACGTCCAGGATCGGGAGGATGCCGAAGTCGATCGCCGAACCGACCCCGCCGAGCACCCGGTGGCCGTCAAGCAGCATGAGGACGCGGCTTCCCACCCCGCGGGCAATGCCGGTTGACCCTCGAATGTCCATGTGGCCCGCGTTGAAGGTCACCCCCTGGGCAAAGGGGAGCGCCTCGTCGAGGGATGTGACGTCACGGCGCTGCAGTTCCTCGGCTCCAATCACGGCCACGCTCGTGGGAGCGTCGCCGGGCCGGGCCGCGCCACGACTCGCCGTGACCGTAAGGGCCGGCACCTCGAAAAGGCGCCTGGTCACGGGAATCCGAAACGGGTCCTCGCCGGGCTCCTGCGGAACCACGGAGTGCTCGACGGTGCCATAGCCGTATGCCGCCACGACCAGCGCATGCGGGCCCGGGCCCGGAAGAACCAGTGAGAAGCTTCCATCTTCGCCCGTGAACGTGCCCAGCGGCGTGCCCATGACCAGCACTTCCGCCTGCGCGACGGCGGCGCCCGTTTCCGCGTCCACGACGACGCCGCGGAAGGGGACATCCTCCTGGGCGGTCACGGGGCCGAAGACGCCCAGGGCTGCGAGCCCGAAAAGCGCAGTGCGAAGCCGTACGTGACCGCGCACGGCTATTGACGGCGCCAGACCGTGGTGGAGGCCGAGAGGGGGGGCCGCAGGACCACGACCGTCAGAACCGCGCTCTCATAGGTGTACGTCCCCGTTTGCTGCGGGCTCAGGTCGACCAATGGCCCGGTCAGGAACTCCTGCTCCCATGTTCCGTCCAGTCGATTGGTGTACGTGCCGGAGCCTGGGAGTCTCGCGATGTTGCCGCCGAAGGGCAGCGTCAGATCAGTGGTGAACGTGCCGGTCGCCTCGCCGTCGGCGACCGTCGTCTGCTGCACGGTGAAACTGCCCGCCACTTCCGGTGGCACCAGCGTCGTCTCGGGGTCCAGTGCCGAGGTAAAGGATTGTATGGTATACGTACCCGTGAGATCGGGCGGCATCGGATCCTGCACTACGACCATTTCGTCGCCGCAGCCCGGCACGTAGAAGAAGACGCCTGTCAGCGCGACAATGAGCAATCTGGACCGGGCACAATACACGACAGCCTCCCCCTTGGATACTCGACGCCTACGTTTCAACGTATATGTCGGCAATCCCTGCAACCAGTGATAGCGTTGTCCAATGAGAAGTGAGTATGAACAGGAAGCCGGTTTCCAACGGGAAGTGAGCATGAGCGAGGGTGCGAGCAGATCATGGGAGCATGATCGTGACACTCCACACCGAACGGATTCGGACCCTGGACGACGTCCGCGCCTTCCTCGACGGGAACAAGGCTGCGGACATCACCCCCCACAACCGCGAGGCCGCGTACGCGTTCATTGAGCGCACGCTGGTCAGGTTCCGCTACCACTTCGGCCTGTTAAGGGCCGGGAAGGGCCTTGTGCGGGAGTTCCTCGCCAAGGTCACCGGCTATTCGGAGGCGCAGCTGACCCGGCTGATCACGCAGCAGCGCCGCACGGGCCATATCCGCGACCACCGGCTTCGTCCACCTGCCCGGCCCTTTCCGACGTTCTACACGCCCGGCGACGCGCTGCTGCTGGCCGAGATGGACGAGGCGCTGGGCCAGCTCTCGGGTCCGGCGACGAAGCCGGCCCTGTGGCGCATGTTCCATGTCTTCGGCGACAGGCGCTTCGAGCGACTGGCGGAGATCTCCAACGGCCACATCTACAACCTGCGGAGACGCCGGGCGTACCGGAACGCGAGGACCACGTTTCGCACGACCCGGGCGGTGCCCTCGCCGATCGGGCAGCGGCGCAGGCCCCGGCCGGAAGGCCGGCCCGGCTTCGTGCGCGTCGACACCGTCCACAGCGGCGACCGCGACGGAGAGAAGGGGGCCTACGTGATAAACATGGTCGACGAAGTGACGCAGTACCAGCAACTTGCGGCGGTTCCCCGGATCACCGAGCACTACATGGTTCCCGTGCTCGAAGCGCTCGTCGGCGCGTTCCCATTCCGCGTCTCGGCCTTCCATGCCGACAACGGGTCCGAGTACATCTCCTGCGCGACTTCCTCTCCCCCTTCCTCAACCACCACCGGCCCTGCCTGTTCGCCGTCGAGACCGAGGGGAAGGGCGGGCGCCGACGCCGGAGGTATCCCCAGGCGCTGGTCATGACCCCCTACGAGAAGCTCGTCTCACTGCCCGGGGCCGACGGCTTCCTGAAGCCGGGCGTCACCTTCGAGCAGCTCGGCGCCGCTGCGCATGCCGCGACCGACCTGGAGGCCGCCGGGGAAGTCCAGCGCGCCCGCAAGGAGCTCTTCCGCCTCGTCGGCATGGCGATGAACCCCGCCGCGTGATCCAGCACGCCAGGCCACCCCACCCCCAATATCCATCCACCCTTCACCCCTTCACCTTTAACGAAATCGAGTCTCGACCTGTATTCAGGTGGAGTGGGCCGGCGAACGCGAAGCGTGCTTGCCCGGATCACCCGCCGACACGAACCGAGCCAGCCGAGGACGAATGAACCACCCCGGAAACGAAGCAGACCCGACCCGACCCCGCACTGCCGGCGGCGCGCCCGCGCTCGTCGCGCTCCTTTGCGTCTCGTCGTGCGGGACCGAGGCCCAAACGGCTCCCGAGCCTCCGGGCGAGCTCGCTCCGGCCTTTGCGGAGTTCGACAGCGTCAACGTCACGGTGGCGCTGAACGGCGCCCTCGTGACTATCGAGAGCAACGGGCTGCCCAACCACACCTCGCCCTACTGGTCTCCGAATCACCCGCTCTTCGTGGAGCCAACCGCGACCACGCGGGAGCGGATGGCCCCCGGCTACATCGACGACTTCAACGGGAGCTACGCCCTGACCATCTCGGCGACTCCGGAGCTGGCATCGTCGAGCCGGGCGACCGGCCTGGGTCCGATCGGCATTGCGGTCAGCGGAGCGATGATCTACAACGACTCGGAGGGCCCGGGAAGACCGCTCGACTGGGCGATCGGTTCGCTCGACTACGTGGGCGCGCACACCGGCCCGCAGAGCTACCACTACCACCTCGAGCCCGTCGCGTGGACGGACGACGACGAGAAGCTCGTCGGAGTGATGGCGGACGGGTTCTTCCTATACGGTCGGCGGGACCCCGACGGCTCGCATCCGGCCGACCTGGACGCCTCGGGAGGACACACCGGCCCGACGCCGCACGATCCGGAAGGAGAGTACCACTACCACATCCAGAACGCGCTCTACCTGGACCGCTACTACATACTCTTTCCGGGCGACTACCAGGGGACGCCAAGTGCGATCCGCTAGCGCCCCGCGGTCGGCCCCGCCCGGCCGCCGAGATCGCCGCGCCGCCTGGTCGCCGGGGCCGCCGGCCCTTATCGCGTGCGCCCTCGCTCTCGCGGGCTGCCAGGCCGTCGAGGTGGACTACGGTGATCTGGAGACGCGCCGCGGCGACGGTATCGTCACTCTCCGGGGCGAACCCTTCGGCGGCGCAGCGGTCCGATACGCCCCGGCCGGCTCCCTCGTTGAGCGCGCGACCTACCGCGCGGGGCGGAGGGACGGCCTCGCGGAGCGCTGGCACGCCGACGGGACGCCGAGTTTCCGGGCGACCTACCTCGGCGGCCTGCGCCACGGAACGGCGGAGACCTGGTGGGAGGACGGCACGCCGCGCTCGGTGTCGCGCTACGTGCGCGGGGTGGCGCACGGGCTCCAGAGCGAGTGGTACCGGAGCGGGGCCCGGTTCAAGGAGGTGCGTCTGGTGAACGGCCGCGAGGAGGGCCTTCAGCGAGCCTGGCGCGAGAACGGCAAGCTCTACGCTAATTACGAGGCGCGGGACGGTCGCACCTACGGCCTGAGGCGAAGCAAGCTGTGCTTCGAGTTGACCCGGGACGACGTGAACCAGGACGACGTGAACCAGGGCGCCGTGCGCCTCGGAGGGACGGCGCCGTGACCATCGTGACCTCCGCGAGCGTGGGCCGGGCCGCAAGTCGCGCCAGCGTGATAGGCGGCGTGGCGGCCGGACTCGCCGCCGCAGTCCTGCTTGCGACGAACGACGGCCGCCCGACCGACGCTCCAGGCGGCGAAGCTCGATCTCTGCCGTACTTCGACGACGAGAGCTTCACGCCTCGCTGGTACGACGACCACTCCGATCTGCCCGCCGACTTTCACTCGGTCGGCTCGTTCAGCCTCGTCGATCAACACGGTGCCGAGGTCACCCACAAGACGCTGGGCGGCAAGGTCTACGTGGCCAATTTCTTCTTCACCGCCTGTCCCGGGATCTGTCCAACGACGATGGCGAGCATGGCCCGTCTCCAGTCCGACCTGGGCGCCTTCGACGACGTGGCGCTGGTCTCCCACTCGATCACTCCCGAGGTGGACGACGTGCCGGTGCTCCGGGCCTACGCGGAACGGATGCGGGTCGTCTGGGCGGGATGGCACCTTGTCACCGGGCGCAGGCAGGTCATCGACGACCTCGCCAAGCGCGCCTACTTCTCCCACGAGGATATGGGAAGGGCGGCGGAGGCCGGGGCCCCCGACACCTTCCTACACACCGAGCAGCTTTTTCTAGTCGACCGCGACGGACACATTCGCGGCGTCTACAACGGGACGAGCCGCACCGCCGTCGATAGGCTCGTGGACGATGTCGAGGTGCTGAGACGCGAGCGCTGAAGGCGGGTTGAGACCATGAGTTGAGAGGCGCCCGGGGCCGGCCCCGCGTCTGCGCCTCCGCCGGGAACGCCCCTCCCGGTGCGCCGACCGTCCGATTACTCTATCGGTATGTCCCAATGGAGCATGATGTCCCGGCGGTGGAGCACGATGTCCCGGTGGTGGAGCATGATGTCCCAATGGAGCATGATGTCCCGGTGGATGCGGAGGGAGCGCGGATCCCCACTCGGTCGACCCAGGGGCGGAGCGTCGTGCCCCAGCAACGGGAGGCACCGCAGCCGCAGGAGGTGCCCCAGCCGCGAGAGGCGCCCGAGCTTTCGCGCGCTCTCGTTCGCGGTCGCGGCCCTCGCCTGCCTACCCGCACTCGCGGCGTCCCAGCTCCGGCTCCCGCAGGCGGAGCGAGACGGGCTCGCGAAGCCAGCCTTGGCGTCGGCGCTCCGACCCGCTTCCGGCCTGTCGCTCGGTCAATCCCCCGACTCCGTTCTCAGGATCATACGCCGTAACCACCACCGGCCCTGCCTGTTCGCCGTCGAGACCGAGGGGAAGGGCGGGCGTCGACGCCGGAAGTATCCCCAGGAGCTGGTCATGACCCCCTACGAGAAGCTCGTCTCGCTGCCCGGGGCCGACGGCTTCCTGAAGCCAGGCGTCACCTTCGAGCAACTCGGCGCCGTTGCGCATGCCGCGACCGACCTGGAGGCCGCCGGGGAAGTCCAGCGCGCCCGCAAGGAGCTCTTCCGCCTCGTCGGCATGGCGATGAACCCCGCCGCGTGATCCAGCACGCCGCCCCCTCGGCTCGCTCCGCTCGCCTCGCGGGCGGCGCCTTGCCCGCCAGGCCACCCCAACCCCAATATCCTTCCCTCCATCACCCCTCACCTTCACACCCCCTCGGCCCCACTCACCGGCTCGTTCATGCTCATGTCCGGGTTGGAAAACACTGTGATCCCGATGTTCGCGTACTCGCGGCGGCAATGGAGCGCCGCCACCCGGTCACCCAAGGACGACAAGCGAATGCTGCTGATCACCGGCGACAGGCCGAGGGGCCCGCGCGAGCTCTTCAAGCGGCTGGATGACCTCGGCGTGTCCCACCGCACGATGACACACGACCCGGTCTTCACCGTCGAGGAGGCGCAGCACTTGCGGGGGCGCATCGAAGGCGCCCACTCCAAGAACCTCTTCGTGCGCGACAAAAAGGAACGGCATTGGCTGGTTTCCTGCCTGGCCGACCGAAAGCTCGACCTGAAATGGCTGGCGGGAGAGCTCGGTACAAGGCGGCTCACCTTCTGCAGTGCGCGGCGCCTTGGCGGCTATCTCGGGATCCGGCGCGGCAGCGTCTCCCCGTTCGCGATCATTAACGACAAAACCGGCATTGTCCAGGTGGCGCTCGACGCGGAGCTGCTGGCTGCGGAGCCCCTCAACTTCCATCCGCTGGACAACTCGAAGACCACAACGCTGTCCACAGCGGGCCTGTTGCGCTTTCTGGACGCCGAGGGCCACCACCCCCACATCATCCGCTTTCCGGCAGGCTGATCGGTTCAGCGGAAGGCGGGCAGGACGTGCTGGACCACGATGTCCATGGTCACTCGCTCGTAGTCCTCGGCCGCTTCGCCCATGCGCCACCAGTTGTTGGTCGTGACGACGACCAGATTGAGGCCCGGCACGACAACGACATACTGTCCGCCGTGACCCCACGCGAAATACATGGGCTCGGGGGCGTCGGGAGCGACCCACCACAGGAATCCGTAGGAGATTCCCTTCAGCGAACCGGAGTCGAAGCGCCAGTCGAATCGGCCCATGGTGGACCGGTCGACCCAGTCGGCAGGAATGATCTGCCGTCCCCCGCTGGATCCCCGCTGCAGATAGAGTTGTCCGAACCTCGCCAGGTCGCGCGGTCGCAAATCGAGTCCCGCACCCCCGTTGTGGAACCCGCCGCCCAGACTCTCCCACCGGCTCTTCGCAATGCCCATGGGATCGAGGAGCACGTGCTGGGCAAAGTTGGGAAGGTACATGGTGGTCGCCTGCTCGATCACCACGCCGAGCAGGTGCACGGCACCCGAGTTGTAGGTGAATTGGGTCCCGGGCGCCGATGTCAGTGGCTTCTCGAGCACGAAGCCGAGGTAGTCGCCCGAACGAATCCAGTCGATGTACGATCCGAATCCGCCCGACTCGTCCCATTCCAGGCCACTGGTCATGGTGAGGAGCTGTCGCACCGTGATTGCCCGCTTGTCCGGCTCGATCCGCCCCGTCACCCCGTCCAGATAGTCGCCGATCGGATCGTCCAGTCCGTCGATGTCCCCGCGCGCGATCGCAATGCCGGCAAGCGCCGATACAACACTCTTGGTGACGGACCGGACATCGTGCAGCTCTTCTTCGGCCCCGTCGCCAAAGTACTCCTCGACGACCAGCCGTCCATCCTTGACGACGAGCAGGCTGCGCATGCGGTCGTTCGCGCCGGCCAGTTCCACGGCGCGCGCCATGCGTTCCGGCGAACCTCCGACGTCGGCCAGGGAGGCCTCGACCCAGGGCAGGGCCAGATCGATATCGAGAGGGCCCGAGGGTCCGGGACCCAGGGGCCCCTCACTACACGCCGCCAATAGACCGGCTGCCGCGGCAGCGGCCACCTGTCTCAGCTTTGGCCGTATTTCGTGCGGATGCACTCGCCCGCCCCATCACGAGGAGCAATCAACGCCTTGCACACCGAATCTGCACGAAAACCACCACTGCGCGCCAGTCGACGCACCACCCATCCTCCGGTCACGCCTTGTCCCGACCGAGGCGTCCCGGTACCTGCTCGCGTCGCGCAACCCCTCATCAACGACCCCTAGCGCCACAGCGGAGAATCGTCGAATCTTCGGAAACCGATTCCCGCCGCAGATCGTTAATGCGTGATCGGGGGACCGGATCGCCGGACGGGACTTCCAGCCCCGCCGGGACCGTCAGCAATGGGAAGGATGGAATGTCATGAAACGTCTGGAGCGTCTGGCCCCGACCACGCGTCCCCTAACGTCGTGCGCCGCCGCGATTCATCCAGGGCTGCTCGCGTTGGCCGCGTTGGCCGCGTCCGCCGCATGGAGTTGTGCGTCTCCCCAGGTAGCGAACCCCGAAGAGCAGGTCGCCCAGGCGCTCGCGGCCGCGCCGGAGGAACTGGCCGAAGGAGCCCGAGTCCTCGGCTACGCCACCGACGGCTCTGTCGTGCAGCTTCGCGAGGGATCCAACGACTTCGTCTGTCTGGCCTCCAACCCGGCCAACGAGCGATTCTCTTCGTCCTGCTACCACGCTTCGCTGGAGCCCTACTTCGCCCGCGGCAGGGAACTGGACGCGGTGGGTACGAGTCGCGAGGACCGGTACCGCATTCGCTACGAGGAAATGGAGGCGGGCTCGCTCCAGATGCCGGTCATGTCCGCCGCCCAGTACATCTTCGACGGGACGTGGAACAGCGAGACGCGAACCGCCGAGGGCATGGTGCGATGGGTCATCTATGTGCCCGGAGCAACCGAGGAGTCGATCGGGCTGTCGGCCGTGCCGGTCGAGGGCGGCCCGTACCTGATGTTCGCAGGCACCCCGGGCGCCCATATCATGATTGTTCCGCCTCGGGACGGGTAGTCGTCTGTCGGCATGATTTCGACCCTGGGTGCTGTTTTCGTTACTGCCGGGGTCATCGGGTTGCATACGGTCTTCGTGATCTTCGTGCTTCTGCGGCCACGCGTCCGCCAGCCATCTTCGCTTGCGTGGATTCTCGTGATCATCGCGGTCCCGTTTGGCGGGATCGTCCTGTACCTGGTCGTGGGCGAGGTGCGCACCGGCAGCAAGCGCAAACGCCGTCACCGCACGATCCAGAAGAACATTCGTACCGTCCTTCAGCGCGCGTGGCACCAGACAACCGCCACAGCGGTCGTGCCCTGGGGCAGCGAGGCCATCGCCCGGCTCGCCCGCCTCGGCAGCGAGACGCTGCCACGCAACGGGAACCGGCTGAGACTGGTGGCGTCGGCGGGGCGTTTTACGCAGGCGCTTGTGGCGGACATCGACGGTGCGCAAGACCACGTCCACGTGTTGTCCTACATCTATCTTGACGACAACGTCGGGCGAACGGTCGCTGCCGCGCTCGTCAGGGCAAGGACGCGGGGGGTCGCATGCCGCCTGTTGGTGGACAACGTCGGATCGAGTGACTTCCTGAAATCGGAGCTGTGCCGCACGCTCAGGAATGCGGGCGTTCAGGTGGTCGCCGCACTGCCGACGCGGATCACGCAGATTGCCTCCATCCGCTTCGACATGCGCAATCATCGAAAATTCGCGGTCGTGGACGGTCGCGTCGGCTATACCGGAAGTCACAACATCGCGGAAGAGGCGTTTCACCCAAAGCCGCGTTTTGCACCGTGGATCGACGCGACGCTCCGTATCGAGGGGCCCGTGGTGCGTGACCTGCAGGCCCTCTTCGTCGAGGACTGGTTCATGGACACCGAGGAGAATCTCGACCACCTCATTGGCCAGCCGCCCGAGGAGTTCCCGGACGGCCGCATAGTGCAGATCGTCGGCACGGGCGTGAATTCGCAGAACCAGGCGCTGGTGCGCGTGATCCAGTCCGCCGTCCACATGGCTCGCGAAGAGCTCATCCTCACCACGCCCTACTTCGTCCCGGACGAGGGTACGCTCGCCGCTCTTACCACGGCGGCCATCCGCGGCGTCAGGACGATCATCGTCGTCCCGGCGAAGAACGACTCGCCCCTCGTCGCGCTCGCGAGCCGGAGCTTCTACGAGACGCTCCTCAACGCGGGCGCCGAAGTGCACGAGTTCACGAAGGGGCTTCTTCACGCCAAGACCATCACCGTGGATCGCGATTTTGCGCTCGTGAGCACTGCCAACCTGGACCGGCGCAGCTTCGAGATCAATTTCGAGCTCAGCACGCTGATCTACGACAGCGACTTCGCCTCGGAGCTTCGCCTGCTTCAGAAACGCTATCTTGAGGACTGCACCGAGGTCGACGCGGCCAGGTGGTCGGAGCGCAATTGGCCGCGCAGGTTGGCGGAAAACGCCGCAGGCCTGGTGTCCGCGCTGCTGTGAACCCGCCGCCCGGCGAAATGCCCGCCGCGGTGGCGGCCGAATGGGCCCGGAACCGGCCGCGCGGCGAGACGGCAACGCCGGACGCCACGGCGATTGTGCTGGGCGACCCCTCCCCCCACCTCCCCCGTGCGCTGGAAGATCTCGGGCGCACGGTCACGAGATGGCACCGGCTGCCGTCTGCGGACCAGCACTACACGCCCTGGCCTCCGACAGGCCCGTTCGGTGAGGTGTGGGCGCGAATGCCGCGCTCCTCACTGGAAGCCGCCATGCTCCTGCACGCTGCCGCGGCCCGAGTGGATGACGGCGGCCGTATCCACCTTTACGGCGCAAACAACGAGGGCATCCGGTCGGCGGCGCGGCATTTCCCGGGCGGGACCGACGAGCCGCGCCCCGCCCTGATCAAGCGCCGCTGCCGCGTGCTCACCGCCGTGAAGACGGCGCCGCCACCGCGGCCGGACGGCCTCGACAGCTGGAAGCTCGAAGCACCCGTGGACTGGGGCACCGGCGCGCGAGGCTGGACCTTCTACCCCGGCGTCTTCGCGTACGGCCGCCTCGACCCGGCGACGGCGCTGCTCATCGAGGTCCTGCCCGAGATCCCCGCCGGATCGCGCGTCCTGGACTTCGGCGCGGGAACGGGTCCCATCGGGGCCGCGGTTCTGGAACGCGCGGGCCCCCACGCCCGGGTCCACCTGCTGGAACCCGACGCCATTTCCCTGGCAGCGGCCGCCCTGAATGTGCCGGACGCCACCCCGGCGCCGGGGAGCGACCTCTCCGCCGTCCGGGGCCCGTTCGACCTGATCGTCACCAACCCGCCGATCCACGTCGGCGGCGCGCACAGCCTGCGCACGGTCGAGGCGCTTGCGCAGGGCGCCCCGGCGGCGCTCGCGAGGGGTGGCAGTCTCCTTCTCGTCGCACAGCGCCGGCTTCCGCTTGCCCGCATCCTGAGCGATTCGTTTCGCGATGTCCGTCCGGTGGTCGACAGGGGGCAGTTTCGAGTCTGGCGCGCCACGGACGCACTGCGGTCAGCCATGCGGACGACGCGGACGGCGGCGGGACCGCGGGGTTCGCGCACCCGGGCAGTCAACGCGCGTCGTGGACAATCCTCCCGTCCACGACGGTGATCAGCGCGGTCAACCCGGGGATCCCGGCGTCGGGCACCGCAAGGTAGTCGCCGGACAGGACCGCCAGGTCAGCGGCCATTCCCGGGGCCAGGGTGCCCCGTTCCGACTCCGCAAACACCTGATAGGCGTATCCCGCGGTCATGGCGCTAAGCGCCGCCCTGCGGCCGACCGCGTGCTCGGCGCCCATGATACCCGCCGAAATCGTGCCGCGGGTTGCGAAGTGGTAGAGCACGGCAAAAGGGTTGTGGGGGATCACCGGTGAATCGGTCCCGAGTGAAACCGGGATCGCCTCTTCGGCATAGAGGCCCAGGGGGGTCGTCAGCGCCGCGCGTTCGGCGCCCCAGTAGTCGACCAGGCTCGGCGCCGCCACGTACAGGTGATGCTGAGCGGTGACCGTGAGGCCCAGCCGGCGCATGCGCTCGAACTGGTCGGGCGCGGGTATGAAGCCGTGCTCGATCGTCCACCGCCGGTCCGCGATGGAGGTGGCGGCGTCCGCCTGTTCATACGCGTCCAGAACCAGGTCGATCGCGGCGTCGCCGACCGCGTGTGTCGCGACGCGCCAACCCAGCGCATTCAGTTCCCGGACGGTTCCGCGGAACAGCTCGGTCGGCATCGTCTGCAATCCATGGAAGTTGCCGCCTCGGCCCCACGGCTCCTCGTAGGGTTCCCGCATCCATCCACCCTCGAAGCCCCCGTCGACACCCAGCTTGACGCCCCCAACCGACAGGTGGCCCATGGTGAGGTCCGGAGTGGCGCCCCAGGACTCCACAACGTCCCGCACCTCGTCCGCCGGCGTGCCCCGAAGGCGGAACAGGAACTCGACCCGCACCGCAAGCCGGTCTTCCTCGGCCAACCGCCGCAACATGAGGAACTGTTCCGGCGTACCGCCCGGTATCCGCAGCGCGGTCACGCCCAGGGCGTTCATCACGGCCTGGGTCTCGAGGAAGCGCGCCGTCGGATCCTCGCCGGCTCGATCCGGGAGGCGCACCGGGTCCTTGGCGCGATCCACCAGTTCCCCATTGAGACGACCATCGTCGTAGCGCCCGATTCGCCCACCCGGCGGTGACTCGTCGGTCTCGTCGATGCCCCACCGCGACAGGGCCGCCGAGTTGAGGATGAACTCGTGACCCCCGCGCACCACCACGACCGGGTGGAGGGGCACCGCGCGGTCGAGGTCGTCGCGCAGGGGCAGCCTCTGTTCCGCCAACTGGCCCTCGTGCCAGTTGCTGTTGGTGATGACGAGGCCGCCGGGTTCGGTCCCGGCGGCTCGGGCCGCGATGGCGCCCAGCACGTCGGCCATGGTGCGAGCGGCAGAGAGGTCCACCCCGGGCCCGCCACCCAATGCGTGGAAGTGGTTGTCCGTCAGGCCGGGTACGACGCTGCGGCCATCCAGGTCGACGACATGGGTGTCGGGACCGCGGAGCCGGAGCACTGCGGCGTCGGATCCCACCGCCTGCACCCGCCCCGCCCGCACGGCCAGCGCCGCCACATCGCCAGGGCCGGGGTCACCGGTGAAGACCCGGCCGTTGCGGAAAATCAGGTCGGCTCGCGGGATTTCGGGGGCGCAGGCGCTGAAGGCCGCGAACAGGCAGACCGCGAGCAACGCGCGCACGACCTGCCGGCCGGGAGCAGCGATGGTGACGTTTTCCATGACAGCGACAATTCAACCGGTCCGGCTCCCGGTCAACGGTCACCCTCGGCCGATCACCCGTAGCGCCCCTCGATATAGTCGGCAGTCTCGGAGCTTTCCGGGTTCAGGAACACTTCATCGGTGCGGCCGTGTTCGATGATCCTCCCCAGCAGCATGAACACGCACTCGTCGGACGCCCGTCGCGCCTGCGCCATGTTGTGTGTGACGATCAGGATCGTGTAGTCCCCGCGCAACTTCCAGATCAGCTCCTCGACCGCTTCCGTCCCGGCCGGATCCAGTGCCGAGCAGGGCTCGTCCATCAGCAGCACCTCCGGTTTCACCGGCAACAGGCGTGCAATGCACAGCTTTTGCTGCTCCTCCAGCGACAGTCCGGTCGCGGGCCTGTCCAGCCGGTCCCTGACCGTGTCCCACAGGAGGACCTGCCGCAGCGAGGACTCCAGGATCCGGTCCTCCTCGGCCGCCGACACCTTGCGCAGCCGCGCTTCGTGCAGCCTGAAGCCGAACAGGACATTGTCCCTTATGGAGATCGGCAGCGGATTCGGACGCTGGAAGACCATGCCGATGCGCTTGCGCACCTGAACCAGTTCGACTCCATCGGCGAAGATGTCGTGGCCGAGGATGCTCACGCTCCCGGTCGTTCGCACGTACCCGAGTCGTTCGATGATTCTGTTGCACGTGCGCAAGAGCGTGGTCTTGCCGCACCCCGACGGACCAATCATCGAGGTAATGATCCCCCGCTTCACCTCCAGGTCGACGTCGTAAAGCGCCTGGAAGTCCCCGTACCAGAGGTTCAGGCCCCGGGTCTCGATGGCGTATTCGCCGCGGTCGCCGTCAGCCAAAACGTCCCTCGATGTAGCCGGTGGTGCGTTCGTCCCGGACCTTGCCCTCGAAGAGATCCTCGGTGATGCCGATATCGACCATCTCACCCATCAGAAAGAAGGCCGTGCGGTCCGCCAGGCGGCGCGCCTGCTGCACCAGGTTCGTCACCAGCACGATCGTCAGCTCGGAGCGAAGCTCCCGGAGCACGTCCTCGATCCGCATGGTCGTCACCGGATCGACCGCGATCGAGAACTCGTCCAGGAGCAGCAATTCGGGCTCCTGCGACAGCGCGCGCGCAATCGTGAGGCGCTGCTGTTGTCCACCGGAAAGCAGGCTCCCCAACGAGTCCAGCCGGTCCTTGACCTCATCCCACAGGGCGGCACGGGTCAGGCACCGTTCGACCACCTCGTCCAGTTCGGCCCTCTTGCGAATCCCCCGCAGCCGCGGCGAGAAGGCCACGTTGTCGTACACGGTCATCGGCAGACCCACCGGCAGCGGCAATACGACCCCGATCCTGCTGCGCAGCGCGTACACGTTGCGCCAGTCGTTGATGTCCTTCCCGTTGAGGCGGATGCTCCCCCGCACCTCCATCCCCGGATTGAAGCCGTCCATGCGGTTGAGCGCCCGCAGGAACGAAGTCTTGCCGCTGTTGGCGGGGCCGATGATCCCGAAGATTTCGTGCCGGTGGATGTCCAGCGCAATGTCCCGCAGCGCCGGCTGTCCATCGTAGGAGATAGTCAGATCCCGCACTTCGATGATCGGGGGTTCTACCACTTCTTCAACCCCCGCAGGTAAACCCGGAAGCCAATCGAGATCGCGTTCATCAGCAACACGATCGAGATCAGTACCAGCGCCACACCGAACGGAATCTCCTCGGGCACGCCGGTCTGCTGGGTCGCGATGTAGTACAGGTGGTAGGACATCGCCATCGTCTGATCGAGCACGCTGTTGGGAAGGAAGGCCACGAACGCGGCGGCTCCCGTGAACATGATCGGTGCCGTTTCGCCGGCCGTCCGGGAAACCTCGAGGATCACCCCCGTGAGGATCCCGCTGATGGAGTTCGGAAGAACAACCTTGCGAATCGTCTGCCAGCGGGTCGCGCCCATGTTCCAGCAGGCCTCGCGGAACGCTTGCGGTACCGCCTGGAGCGACTCGCGGGTCGCGACAATGACGACCGGCAGCGTCATCACGGCGAGGGTCAGGCTGGCCGCAAGGATCGAGGCTCCGATGTTGAAGAAGAGTACGAACGCACCCACGCCGAAGAGCGCGTGCACGATCGACGGGACTCCTGCCAGGTTGATGATCGCCAGGTTGATGGTCCGGGTCAGCAGGTTGTCCGGCGCGTACTCGCTCAGATAGAGGGCTGCGGCCACGCCGACCGGCACCGACGCCAGCAGCGCCACCGCCACCAGCCAGACGGTTCCCACCAGTGCCGGGAAGATCCCGCCGGCCGTCATCCCGTCCCGCGGCGCCGAGAAGAGGAACTCCCACGAGATCGCCGGCCCACCCTTCACCACGAGAGTGCCGGCGATGATCAGCACCGGAATCACCAGGGTGACGGTCATCAGGAAGAATACGGCCCGGGCCACACCCTGGGCCCGTTGGCTTCGCCTGTTGAGCGTCGTGGCGGTAAACATGGGCTATTTCTTCCGGATGCCGCGAACCACCACGTCCGCAGTCAGGTTGATGATGAACGTGACCAGGAACAGGAAGATGCCCAGCGTGAAGAGCGCACCGTAGTGGTTCGATCCGTACACCGTATCCCCGAGTTCGGCGGCGATCGTCGCCGTAAGGGCGCGAACGGAGTCGAAGGGACTCGTGGGCAGGTTGATTGCATGGCCCGACGCCATCAGTACGGCCATGGTCTCCCCGAACCCCCTCCCGACGCCAAGCAGCACCGCCGCCAGAAGTCCGTTCTTGCTGGCCGGGATCACGACCCTGCGAATCACCTCCCACCGGGTGGCCCCCAGGGCCTCCGCAGCCTCGCGGTAGGTGTCGGGGACGGCCTTCAGCGCGTCTTCCGCAATGGTCGTCATGATCGGCGCCGCCATCAGTCCCAGGATGAGCCCTGCATTCAGCACGCCCAGCCCTACCGGCACGTCAAACGTCTCGATGATCAGCGGGTTCATTATCGACATGCCGACGAACCCCCACACCACCGAGGGAATCGCGGCGAGCATTTCCACCAGGATCTTGAGCGCTTCCCGCGTCTTCCCCGTGGCGAACTCCCCGATGTAGAGCGCGGCGCCCAGCGACAGGGGCACGGAAAACAGCATCGCGAAGCCCGTGACGCTGGCGGTGCCCACCATGAGCGCCAGCGCCCCGTAGGTCGGGTTGTTGGAGGTGGGGCGCCATGCGATCGACGTAAAGAACTCCCCCGGATCGAGCGCCCCGAGGACGAAGTCCAGCCCCTCCTTGGTGACGAATACGAAGATCCCGAGGATGAAGATGATCGCGGAGATCCCGCCCACGAAGACGAGGGCCTGGGCCACGCGGTCCACATACCATGCCAGGTCGCGGCGATCCATCGCACCACGCGGACCCATCGGGGATGGCGGCGGCGCGGTCGCGGTTTGGTCCGGAGGCGTCACACGTCGTCCCGAACCCCCAGGGTCGTCATCAGTCGGCGAATCCGCTGCATGAGTTCCCGGTACAGTTTCTCGATATTCGGTTCGTCGCCGCTCACGTCCTCGTCCAGATCCCACCGGAGAACGGCGGTCCGATCGGGGAGGGAACCATGGCTGTCAGGATCCACTCCGAGCCCCACGATCACGTGATGGTGCCGCAACGGGTCGAGCGCATCGGCGAAGGCCACGGGAGCGGCTTTGGCCGGCAGAACGATGCCCCGGCGCCGGCAGAACGCAAGCAGGGCCGGAGCAAACCCGGTCGCGGCCTGAAGCCCCGCCGACCCGATGCGGCCGGCATTCGGATAGCTCTCAACACACGCCAGTTCCGCCATCTTGCTGACCATGGCGTTGTCCGCATCCACGAAGAGCATGCGGTAACGCTTTTCTCCCTTTCGTTCCCCGGTGGCGGCAAAAATCGTCTGCTGACAGATGTTCTCCGCCTGCTCCGCCGTCCGCTGCATGAGCCGAAAGACCAGCAGCGCGCCGAAGAGGTCGCGTGCGGGGCGAGGGTCCGAGTCCGCCGCCGAACTCAGGATCTCAAAGGCGTAGGGGTAGACCGCCGCAGTCTGCGCCGCGAAACCCCGCGAAACCCGCGCCGCGTCCGTGTCACCTGCCATGAACCCGTCCAGAGCGGCCCTCAGAGCCCGTCCCGCATGTTCGCTCATCAACCCGATATTGTGCAGCACGGTATCGGGCAGCGGTGACTCGATCTGCCGCGCCACTCGACAGATCGCGACCGAGTAGTCGCCCACGCGCTCCATGGCGACGGAAAGCCGAAGCACGCCGGAGACGAACCTGAGGTGACTTCCGCTGGGAAGATACCGGGCCACGAACAGGTGGCACAGGTGATCGATCTCGCGGGTGGCCTGATTGACCGCCCGATCCTTGATCAGAGTCTCGTTGGCCAGGCGCCGGTCGAGGTCGAGGACGGCCTGCACCCCGTGCCGGAGGTTGTGCAGGACCTGTTCTCCGATGTCGCCCAGCCGCGTGCGGATCGCTACGAGGTCGGCTTCCAGGCGCTGGTCGTAGAGGCTCAAACGCACTCCATCTCGGTGTAGGGTGCATACCCACGCTCCAGAATCACGCACTGGCCCTCCTGCGAGAGGATCCAGTCCATGTACTCCCTGACTGCACCCTGCGGCTCGCCCGCGGTGTACATGAAGAGTGGGCGGGCGATAGGATAGCTTCCGTCGACGGCCGTGGCGATGGTCGGCTCCACGCAGTCCCCGCCCTCGTTCGCCATCACGCAGGGCATGCTGACGTGGTCCGTGGCGTATGCGAGCCCGCTGTAGCCGATGGCGCACGGCGTGTTCTCCACCAGGTCGACCACGTCCTTTGAGCCGTGCATGTCCCGGGACCCGAGCTTGTACTCGGTGTCGTCGCCGAGCACGGTCTCCTTGAAGTAGACGTAGGTGCCCGAGTTGTTCTGGCGGCTCACAAGAACGATCTCGTCCGAGTCGCAGCCCGGCACGGCAACTCCCAGATCGGACCACCTCGTCGCCGTGCCGCCTTCCCCGTACACGGTCTTGAGCTGCTCCAGGCTCATGCTCCGGATCGGGTTGTCGGCATGCAGATAGACCGCGAGCGCGTCGTATCCGACGATGTATTCGACGGGTTCGACCCCGTTCTCCCTGGCCGCATCGAATTCCGCCTCACGCATCTTGCGGGACGAGTTCGCGATGTCCACGGTGCCGTTGATCATCGCCGAGATGCCGGTCCCGGAACCCCCGCCCGTGACCGCCACGGCGACACTCGAATTGACCGAGCTGTACACTTCGGCCCACGCCTGGGCGACGTTCAGCAGGGTATCCGAGCCCTTGTTCTGGATCATGGCCCGTTGCGCCCTGTCGGCGCCGCCGCATGCGAGGACCAGCAGCGCGGCAATAGGGATGACTTTCTTCATTCGGTTTCTCGCTCCGTTTCGTGATGTGGTGTGTTTGAACGGTCACGACGATTTGTCACGACCGGGTCACCGGGCGGTGACGACATTGTGCCAATGATGCCCATGCGACGAATTCGGTCAGTAGTACAGATAGGTCTGCAGCTTGAAGGAGACTTCCCGCCTGCCCGCGGCGGAATCGTAGATGTCCAGGTTCGCCCCGATCCGGTTCTTGCCGGCCACGTAGAGGAACAGCCCGGGCGTCAGGAGCAGTCCGCCGTCGTCGCCAGAGGCGCGGTCGGGATCCCCCCAACTCACGCGTGCCATGGGCTCCACGGCCTCGAAGCTGCCGCTCTCCAGCGGCACATGCCGGCTCAGGATCACCTGGCCGGTCAGAAAGCTCGGGATCTCGCCCTCGTCCGACCGCGGCTTTCGCCAGTTCGCGCCACCGATCAGGCCCACTTGCAGGTGCGTCCCGCTTCGGAAGCCGCCGATCTCGAGGTCGCCGCCGAACGCCGTGGCCGTTGCGCCCTCGCCATGCGGGCCGACGAAGTCATGCCTGGACGCGTTGGCCGAGACCGAAACGCCGTCCGCCAGACGCAGCGTCACTCGACCCGCGACCGACTTGCCCGAGTTCTCGTCCGCCCCCGAGGTGCCCGTGCCGTTCGTGAGCGTAGCCATGTAGGACAGCCTGTCCCCGATCGAACCGTCGGCCTTGAAGCCGATATCCCGATCGGAGTAGGCGAGCTTTTCCGTGAAGCGACTCAGCGCGCACGTGCCTCCCGGGCCCGCGCAACCACTGAAACCGTTGATCCGTCCGGTCCTTTCCACCACCACGATGTCGGTCGAACTGTTGAGCTCGAAGATGTCGAAGGCCCTCTTGAACTGACCCACCGAGAACCGGAACGACGGGCTCACGTTGAGGCGGAAGTACGCGTCCTTCAGTTCCAGTTCGCCTCCCCCGAAATCGGGCTGGACTCGCGCATCCAGGAGTTCCGAGACCCCGATGTCCAGCGTGAACCGTGCCCGCCGTGTGAAGAAATCGGTCGACTTCCCACCTTCGGCCGAACTCGTGGCAAACTGGGAATGGAGTCGCCCGCCGAAGCGCACCTGGGCGCTGCGCGCGGTAATCTCCACCTGTGCCCGGGTGGTTTCGGCCGTGCCGGCGGCGCAAAGAACAGCCATCGCAAGCATGCGGAACCTGATCACCCGGTGTACCTCCCGATTTAAGAGCGTCCGGCACGGGACCGGACTCGCCGAGCCGGCCGGGCCGGCACGACCACCTGAAGAGCTACATGCTACCGGGCATATGTAACGAAACAGTCACATAACCACTGCCAGGCAGTCACCGGAGAAACAGACACGTAACGGGCACGTCACGGGCGGCTACTGCGAAGGCAGCGCAGGCTCCCCTTCCTCGCTTCCGGCCGTGTCGCCGCCAACCGCGCGCTTCAGGACTTCCTGGATGTCGAGTCCCAGCACCGACGCCAGCCCCTCCATCGTCCCGTAGGCGCCCTTGACGCGCTGGTTCAACGCATTGGACACGCCCTCGCCCTGGCCGCCGTCCATGACCACCACGCGGTCGATGTCCACCCCCTCCACCGCCCCCACCGCGATCTCCAGCAACTCGGGCAACTTCTCCGCAATGAAGACCGCGAACGCGGCGTCGCCACCCGCGCGGACTTCCCCGTAGAGGCGCCGCAACACCTCGACCTGCGCCTTCCCGCGCTCGAGGATCGGAGCCGCCTCGGCCTGGGCGTGCGCAAACGCCGCCATCTTCTCCGCCTTGGCCGGTTCGACGACGTCGGCGAGCAGCCTCTGCTCCTCACGCTCCACGCGCTTCATTTCCAGGATCCGCTCGGCCTCCACCTCCGCCTCCATCGCCTTCACCCGCGCGACCTTCTCGGCGGTCTCCCCCTCACGGTCGAGTTCGGCCTGGCGAACACGCAGCGCGTTCTGCGCCTCGGCCACCTTGATCGCCGCCGCCGCCTCCCGCACCTCCGCGCGCCGGCTCGCCTCGGCCTGCGCCTCGCGCGTATCCGCCCGCTTCCGCGCTTCCGCGATTTCCGCCTGGCGGATCGCCTCCGCTGATTTCTCCCGTCCGATCGCGGCCAGGTACCCGCGCTCGTCGCTCACGTTCTGGATCTTGAGCACGTCCAGATGGAACCCCAGCGAGGCCAGATCCTCTCCCGCGTCCTCGGACAGCGCCTTGGCGAACCCGAGGCGATCCTCGTTGACCTCTTCGGGCGTCAGCGTTGCGAGCACGCCGCGCAGGTTGCCGGTCAGGGTGTCCTGGGCGAGCGCCTTGATCTCGTCCTCGCTCTTTCCGAGCAGTCTCTCGACGGCGTTGTTGAAGACCCACTCCGGCTCGGAGGCGATCTTCACGTTGGCGATGGCCTCGACGTTCAGGGGGATGTTGCCCTTTGAAAAGGCATTCCGCACGGACACCTCGATGGGGATTGTCTCGAGGTTCATGTGCTGAACCGTTTCGATGATGGGAACGCGGAAGACGCGGCCCCCGGAGATGGACCGGTAGCCCACGCTTTGACCGTCCGTGAGCAGGCGGTTGCGCCCGGTCAGCACCGCCGCCCGGTTCGGCGGCGAGATCACGATCAGCGTCTTGATCGTCGCGACCAGCACGATGATTACCAGCACGAGCACCAGGCCCGCCATTAGGGCACCCAATGGAGTGAACACCTGCCACCTCCTGTATTTGTCCTGGGGGCTGCCGCCCCGGTTCATTCCTCCAGCAGCCTGGGCCCGACCGGGGCCACAGCCGCGATTCCATCGTTCATCTCGACCACGACCACGGGCTGACCCGGACTCAGCGTCGGTGTACCCCCGGATGCGTCGGCGTTTCGGGCGCGCAGCCGCACCCTGCGGTCCCCCCTGCGGACGGTTACGGTACCGTGACTGCCCGGTCCAACCTCCAGCGACACCTCGCCCGTCAGTCCGACAAAGGACCCCTCCCCCTTGAGCGCCCCGGATTCGGTGCGTTTGAGGTACCCGAAGACGGTGCTGATCACTGCGCCCGACGCCAGCCCCGTCGCCCCCGCGATCGCCGCCGTGAGCATGGGCTGGCCACCGCCCCACACGAGATGCAGAAGCGCCCCCGCGGCGCCGAAGCCGAAGATGGCGTTGATGAGCGCCCGCACCGAGAAGACCTGTGCGATCCCGGTCCCCGCCGCGGTTTCGGCCAGGTCCGCGTCGACGTCGACGTCCGCGTCGAAGTCCACATCGGCCTCGAGAAAGTCGCCGAAAAAGGACATGGCCAAGAGGCCGCCGCCGACCGCGAGGCAGAACACGTAGGCTGTGAGCATTGCGGCCCTCCTTGTTGCGGTCCGGCTATTTTCCTACGCTGCACGACCTGGTCATGTTCACGCGTTCATCGGCTCGGCAACGTATCCCGAATGCGCGCCCGGCGACATCCACCCGGAACGGAGTCACCACTTGATCTACAGACGGACGGCCGCGTACATCCACCTGGGACTCGCCACGATCATCGCGCTCTCGCCCGCCGGGGGCTCCGCCCAGCGAGGTGCCGCAGAGGGTGAATGGCGGTATTACGGGGGAGATGCCGGCAGCACTCGCTACGCACCGCTCGGCCAGATCGACCGGGAGAACGCGGCTTCCCTGGAGATCGCGTGGCGGTGGCAGGCCGCCAATTTCGGCCCGGCGCCCGAGTACAACTACCGAACCACCCCCCTCATGGTCGAAGGCGTACTGTACGCCACGGCGGGGTACAGGCGCATCGTCGCGGCGATCGACGCCGGCACCGGCGAGACGCTGTGGACGTATCGGCTGGACGAGGAAGGCCGGGCAGCGCCGAGGCGGAATTCGGGCAGGGGCGTCGCCTGGTGGGAATCGGCCGAGACCGGACCGCGCATCTTCTTCGTGACTCCGGGCTTCCAACTGGTCGCGCTGGATGCGGCGACAGGTCGTCCCATACCCGACTTCGGCGATGGCGGCGTGGTCGAGCTGCGCCTCGGACTGGGGCGCGAACTCGACCTCGTACGCGCTCCGATCGGCTCCAGTTCCCCCCCGATCATCGTGGACGATGTGATCGTCATCGGGTCCGCCCTGCCCTCCGGCGGCGTGCCGCCGGCGCCCGAGATGCCACCGGGGCATGTGCGCGGGTACGACGCGGTCACCGGGGAGCTCCTCTGGACCTTTCACACGATCCCGCAGCCGGGCGAGTTCGGCAACGACACCTGGGAGGACGGCTCCTGGGAGTACACGGGCAACGCTGCCGTCTGGACCGCGCTGAGCGCCGACCCCGAACTCGGCTTCGTCTACCTTCCCGTCGAGCTGGGCACCGGCGACTACTACGGGGGCCACCGGCTCGGCGACAATCTGTTCTCCCAGAGCCTCGTCGCGCTCGACGCCGCCACCGGCGAAAGGGTGTGGCACTTTCAGACCGTACACCACGGCATCTGGGACTACGACCCTCCGGCCGCGCCGGTGCTGGCGGACCTCGTGGTCGACGGCCGCGAGATCCCGGCCGTTGCACTGATCACCAAGCAGACCTTCACCTTCGTCTTCGACCGGAGGACCGGTGAGCCGGTGTGGCCCATCGAGGAGCGGCGGGTGCCGCAGACGGACGTGCCCGGCGAACGGACCGCCCCCACTCAGCCATTCCCCACGAAGCCGCCGCCCTACGACCGTCAGGGCGTGGATCCGGGTGACCTGATCGACTTCACCCCCGAACTCCGCGCCGAGGCGGAGGAGATCCTGGCCCAGCTGCACTACGGCCCGCTGTACACGCCCCCCACGAGGCCGATGGAGGGCGGCACCCAGGGCACGCTGATGGTGCCGGGCTCGCTGGGCGGCGCCAACTGGCCCGGCGGAGCCCTCGACCCGGAGACCGGATACCTCTATGTCCAGTCGGCGACCGCACCCAGCGTGATCGCGCTCTCAACCGACCCCGAGATCTCCACAATGGACTACATCCGCGGCGGCGGGCTCCGTCTGCGCCAGGGCGGCGGACCCCGGGGACTGCCACTCTTCAAGCCTCCGTGGGGCAGGATCACGGCAATCGATTTGAACGCGGGCGAGATCGCGTGGCAGGTTCCCAACGGCGACGCGCCCGACTACGTGAAGGAGCATCCGGCCCTCGAGGGGGTCAACGTGGGGAGGACCGGGCGGCCGGACCGCGGGGGGGTCCTGGTCACCAGCACGCTCCTGTTCGCTGGCGAAGGCGGCGGCATGTTCGCCGCGTACGGATCGGGAGGGAACATGTTCCGCGCGCACGACAAGGCCACGGGCGAGATCGTCGCCGAGATCGAGCTGCCCGCCAACCAGACCGGGCTGCCGATGACCTACATGCACGAGGGCAGGCAGTACATCGTCGTGGCTGTGGGAGCGAGGCGGCATCCGAGTGAGCTGGTGGCGCTGGCACTGCCGGAGGCGTGAGGGTCCGGCGTATTGGGTCGCAATGCCGGGACGCCCGTTGCTCGCGTCCCTCAGGCGCTCATGGAAGCCGCTGGCGGATTCGCCATCCCGGCTTCAAGTCGGAGCATGGACTTCGTCAGACGCTTCTCGACATCGGTGATGGCAGCCGTCGTCCGCCGCTCAAGCCCGCCGATCGACTCGGTTACACGATTCTCGACCCTGTCGATCCGCGCGTCGAGGCCCTTTATCCCCTCCGTAAGGTGACGGAGGTCGTTCTGGCGGAGCATGTCGATCTCACTCTTGATACCGTCTCTGAACTCGTCGCGAAGGTTGCCGATTTCGTCGCGAAGGTTGCCGATTTCGCCGCCAAGATTGCCGATTTCGCCGCGCAGCGTGCCGACCTCACCGCGGAGTTCGCCGCGTAGCGTGCCCACCTCTTCGCGGAGTTCGCCGACTTCACCACGGAGCGTACCGACCTCACCGCGGAGTTCGCCGACTTCACCACGGAGCGTGCCAACCTCACCGCGAAGCTCGCCGACTTCACCACGGAGCGTGCCGACCTCACCGCGGAGTTCGCCGACTTCACCACGGACCGTGCCAACCTCACCGCGAAGCTCGCCGACTTCACCACGGAGCGTGCCGACCTCACCGCGGAGTTCGCCGACTTCACCACGGACCGTGCCCACTTCACCGCGGAGTTCGCCGACTTCACCACGGACCGTGCCCACTTCACCGCGGAGTTCGCCAACCTCACCACGGAGCGTGCCGATTTCACCGCGCAGGGTGTCTGTCGCCCGGGCAACGATCCGCCACACCGCCGCCACCGCCACCACCAGTCCGGCGACCGCCGACATCGCCAGCCACACCTCGTTCATCTCGTCCTCCGCTCCCGCGCCCGGTCCGCGATGGGCCAGACCCGATTCAAAGATATGAAAGCCGCTGCCGCGATGCCACGCGGGCGCAGGCGGAATCGATGACCCCCGTAGCTCACGTGATTCGGCGTCCCGGACGCCGGCAGCCGAACGATGGCGACCGGTGGTGGGCGCAGACATGGCTGGATCGGCCTTCTTCCAGTATTCTCCCGAAGTGACTACTCCAACCCAGATCCCCCGGCTCCTCCAATCCGGCGCCGCCAACGACACCGCCTTCTCGGCCCCGGGGCGGCGCGACCTCACCTACGCCGGCCTGCGCACGCACGTCGAGGTCACCGTGGGCGCGCTCAACCGCCGGGGCATCGGGCGGGGCGACCGGGTGGCCATCGTGCTGCCCAACGGGCCCGAGATGGCGAGCGCCTTCGTGGCGATCGCGGCCGGCGCCACCACCGCGCCCCTCAACCCCGCGTACCGAAGACCCGAGTTCGAGTTCTACCTGCAGGACCTGCGGGCGAAGGCGCTGGTCGTGGCCGAGGGCGACGACTCGCCCGCCCGGGCCGCCGCCGCCGCGCTCGGGGTGCCGGCCATGGAAATCCGTGCGGAGCCGGACAGTCCTGCAGGCACCTTCTCCTTCGTGGGCGAGCCCCAGGGCGCACCCGCAAAGCGAGGAGGCCTCGCCGGGCCCGACGACGTCGCACTCGTCCTCCACACCTCCGGCACCACGTCGCGACCCAAGATCGTGCCACTGCTCCACAGGAACGTGTGCGCCACCGCCGAGAACATCCGCCGAACGTTGCGGCTGGAGCCCGGCGACCGCTGTCTCAACGTGATGCCGCTCTTCCACATACACGGGCTGATGGCGTGCGTGCTGTCGACGCTGCACGCGGGTGCGAGCGTCTGCTGCGCGCCGGGGTTCAACGCGCTCCGGTTCTTCGGGTGGCTGGCCGACGCCGACCCCACCTGGTACTCGGCGGTCCCCACGATGCACCAGGCGATCCTCGCGCGCGCACCGCGCAACCGCGACGTCGTGGAACGCCTCAGCCTCCGCTTCATCCGCTCCTCGTCCGCGGCGCTGCCGTCGCGCGTGATGGCCGAACTGGAGGAGGCATTCCAGGCGCCGGTCGTGGAGGCCTACGCCATGACCGAGGCCGCGCACCAGATGACGTGCAACCCGCTGCCCCCGGCGGCCCGCAAGCCCGGCACGGTGGGGATTGCGGCCGGCCCCGAGGTCTCGGTGATGGACGCCGCCGGGAGCCACCTCGCGCCGGGCGAGGAGGGCGAGATCGTCATCCGGGGGCCGAACGTCACGCCGGGCTACGAGAACAACGAGGCCGCGAACCGCGAGGCCTTCACGCACGGGTGGTTTCGCACCGGCGATCAGGGCTTCCGCGACGAGGACGGGTATTTCACGATCACCGGGCGCCTCAAGGAGATCATCAACCGGGGGGGCGAGAAGATCTCGCCGCGCGAGGTGGACGAGGTGCTGATGGACCACCCGGCCGTGCAGCAGGTGGTCACCTTCGCGATGCCGCATCCGAAACTGGGCGAGGAGGTGGCGGCGGCGGTGGTGCTGCGCGACGGTGCGGAGGCGGGTTCGGGCGACGTGCGCGACTTCGCGGCCACGCGCCTGGCCGGGTTCAAGGTGCCGCGCAAGGTGGTGATTCTGGACGAGATCCCGAAGGGCCCCACGGGGAAGCTGCGTCGCATCGGATTGGCGGATCAGCTGGGCTTGGGGGGATGAGGGCGGCAATCCGGGGCGCGGCGGCCGTGGGCGCCAGGTGCGGCGGCGCGACCGCGGCGGGGCGCCTGCGGTGAAGGTCGCGATCTACGGCGCGGGGGCGACGGGCGGTTACCTGGGGGTCAAGCTGGCGCTGGCCGGGGTGGACACCACGCTGATCGCGCGCGGCCCCCACCTCGAAGCGATGCAGCGCGACGGCGCGCGGCTGCTCATCGACGGCGACGAACTCGTCGCGCGCCCCTTCTGCACCGACGATCCGGCGGAGGCGGGCCCGCAGGACTACGTGATCATCACGCTCAAGGCACACTCCACGACGCGCGTCGTGGACGCCATGCAGCCGCTCCTCGGCCCCGACACGGCCGTCGTCACCGCGCAGAACGGGGTGCCGTGGTGGTACTTCCACCGCGTCGGCGGCGAGTGGGAGGGCACGCGCCTGGAGAGCGTGGATCCGGGGGGCCGGCAGTGGGACGGGATCGGGCCGGAGCGGGCGATCGGCTGCGTCGTCTACGCGGCGACCGAGATCGTGGAGCCGGGCGTGATCAGGCACCTGTACGGGAACCGTTGCACGCTGGGCGAGCCGACCGGAGAGAAGACGCCGCGGATCAGGGCGCTGAGCCGGGCGCTCATCGGGGCCGGCGTGCGGGCGCCCGTGCGCGGCATCCGACAGGAGATCTGGATGAAGCTGCTCGGCAACGTCTCCTTCAACCCCATCAGCGCGCTCACCCTGGCCACCCTGGACAGGGTCGCCACCGAGCCCGGCACGCGGGGAGTGGCGCGCGGGATGATGGAGGAGACGAAGGCGATCGGCGAGGCGCTCGGCATCCGCTTCCGGCTCGACATCGAGAAGCGCATCGACGGGGCGGCGGCGGTAGGTGCCCACCGCACCTCGATGCTGCAGGACCTGGAGCGCGGCCGCGCGATGGAGATCGACGCGCTGGTGACGTCGGTGCAGGAACTGGGACGGCTGGTCGGGGTGCCGACGCCGACCATCGACGTGGTGCTGGCGCTCGTGCGGCAGCGGGCGGAGATGGCGGGGCTGTATTCGCGCAACGTTTTTTGACGCGCGCTCCGCTCAGCCTCCGAAGAGCGCCACGTCGAAGATGCTGTCCAGTATGAGGATAAGGCTCATTCCCGTGAACACGACGATGCTGATCCAGGTGAAGGTGCGCGCAAACGGCGACGGGTAGAAGTGGGGGTCGTCCTTCGGGATCACCTTGAGGCAGTAGTAGAAGTTCAGGCAGAAGATGACCGGGGCGACGAAGTAGGCGAGCGCCGACGCCACGAGCACGAGGTGGACCGGCCGGGGAACCAGGGCGATGAAGACGACCGCGGTCACCAGCGAGAACAGCATGGTCGCGCGGTAGATGTTGTACTCGGAGTACCAGCGCCTGCGGTGGTCCGCGGTGAGACGCCGGGCCGAGGTGCCCGCGAGCGCCGCCGTGGGCCGAAAGAGGTTGCGGCAGCACGCCCCCACGATCCGCGGCCAGCCGTCGAAATAGTTGAAGGCGGTGGAGAAGGTCGCCGCAAACGCGCCGAGCATGAAGATCGTCATCATCCACGGGCCCACGCTCTCGGTGAAGATCCCCGCGATCTCGCCCATCACCGCCCGGCCCTCGACCGGGTTCGGGTAGAGCCAGACCGCTGCGAGCAGCAGGAAGATGGTCGCGATGATGAACGACACGACGTGCCCGAGCCGGAAGTCCCAGATGCTGATCCTGAAGCAGCGCCGGCTGTACTCCACCGCCCGCGCCGGCAGTCGGCGGACATCGACGGTGAGGTCGGACATCCTGGGGGCGAACGGGTCGAAGCTGGGCGCCAGTCCCGCGGCCTCCAGCCGGCTGCGGATCCTCGCCATCCCGGTACGCTTTGCCTTGCCCCACTCGGAAGCCTGCAGCGACACGTCGATGCCTGTGGGCAGGAGGCCGAGGAAGCCGGCGATGACCAGCCACGACCCCGCGGGCGCGTCGAAAATCAGGAAATGTTCAAGCTCGCCGATCGGCGCCGGCCGCACGAAGTAGACCACAACCGCCGAGACGAACAGCAGGCCGCCGGCGATCTTGGCACCCGCCTCGAGCGCCGCGTACCGGCCCCAGAGGAGGATGATCACCGACACTGCGCCGATGAACGCCCCCCATCCCCAGAGCGGCACCTGCAGCCCGAGTTGCGCCGAGAACAGGTAGTACAGCACCGCGGCCGCGGCGATCAGCCGCCCCGCCTGCCCCACCGCGCACTGCACGATGGTCGTAATCAGCACGTACCAGACCGGCACCTTGCCCGGAGCGGTCGCATAGGCCGCCATGAGGCTCTTGCCCGTGGCGTTGGTGAACCGGAACGCCAGCTCGAAGCCGTAGTACTTGAAGACGTAGGCCAGCAGGACGCACCACAGCAGCGCGTACTCGAAGCGTCCTCCGGCGGTCGGCGCGGTGACCAGATGGCTGGTCCCAATCCCCGTCATCATGAGGATCATCCCGGGTCCGAACTGGCGCAGCAGACTGCGCGGACTCATGTCGGGGATCTTCAGATCGTCGAAGGAGGGTGCGGATGGCTGTCGCGTGGAGTCGGACACGGCTGGATCCGGGGCCGGGGAAGCTGAATCGGACCGGTCAGAATACCCCGGCGGGCGGGGCGTAGGCAAGAATGTCAACTTTGGTTGACATGATGTCTACTTAAGATTACATCAGCAGCTAGCCGTCGGTCTCGGCCAGCTCGAAATCCTCGGGCTGCCGGTACCGGTAGACCGTGTCGATGAACAACTCTTCCTCTTCCCCTACCGTCCCCCATCCCCCGTGCGTACATTGGTGCGGGTTTGTGGGCGGGGCGGGATTTGACTCCCGCGCCTCCGCCCCGTCGCTCGGGCTTAAGGAGTGATCGGATGGCCACCGACTTGACGCCGGATCGCCGTTCCCCTTCGGACGAATACCGTCCGGCACTGAATCCGTAGCCGCGCTGCCGCCCTTGCTGAAGCCCACCGACACCCGAAATCCCGACCACTACCACCGCGTGGTGGACTGCCAGTGGGGGTGTCCGGCCCATACCGACATCCCCGAGTACATTCGGCTCATTGCCAACGGGCAGTACACCGAGTCGTACCTCCTGAACCGGAAGTCGAACATCTTCCCGGGGATTCTCGGACGCACCTGCGACCGTCCCTGCGAGCCGGTTTGCCGGCGGGTGCGGCTGGACGGCGAACCGGTCGCCATCTGCCGCCTGAAGCGGGTCGCCTCCGACCTCCGCGACGACATTACCGGATTCCTGCCGACGATTCCGGAGGAGAAGAACGGAAAGCGCATCGCCTGCATCGGCGCGGGCTGCGCGTCGCTCACGGTCGCCAACGACCTGATGCCGCTCGGCTACGAGGTCACGATCTTCGAGAAGCTGGCCAGGCCCGGCGGTCTGATGTGGACCAACATCCCCGAGTTCCGCCTGCCGGCCAAGGTGCTGTGGGAAGAGATCGACTACATCCTCGACATGGGCGTCGATCTGCGCCTGAACAGCTCCATCGACAGCCTGGCCGCGCTCCTTGAAGAGGACTACGACGCCGTCTTCATCGGTTCGGGGGCGCCCAAGGGCAAGGAGCTGAACCTGCCTGGCCGCTGGGATTCCGAGCAGATCCACATCGGGATCGAGTGGCTGGAGTCGGTCCGCTTCGGACACATCGACAGCTGCGGGGACCGCGTGCTGGTGATCGGCGTGGGGAACACGGCCATGGACTGCTGCCGGACCGCGCAGCGCCTGGGCGCCAGCGACGTGAAGGTCATGGCGCGCAAGACCAAGCCGTACTTCAAGGCGTCCCCCTGGGAGCTGGAGGACGCGATCGAGGAGCAGGTCGAGATCCTGGAGAACCACTCCCCGTCGCGCTTCATCATCGAGGACGGCAAGGTGGTCGCGATGGAGTTCGACCTCGTCACCTGGACTCCGGGCGAGAACGGGCGCCTGAAGGCCGAGGTCCACGACAGCAAGATCATCGAGTGCGATGAAGTGATCCTCGCGATCGGGCAGGACACCGCGTTCCCCTGGATCGAGCGCGACATCGGCATCGACTTCAACAAGTGGGACATGCCGATCGTCGACAAGACGACGTTCATGACGTCGGTCCCCGGCGTCTTCATGGGCGGCGACGCGGCGTGGGGCCCCGAGAATATCATCTGGGGGGTCGAGCACGGCCATCAGGCGGCGATCTCGATCCACGCCTGGTGCGAGGGCCGGCCGCTGACGGACCGTCCGCCCGAGGGGATGAACCTGATCAGCCAGAAGATGGGGCTGCACGAGTGGTCGTATTCCAACGACTACGACGAGGCCGAGCGCGTGAAGATGCGCCACGTGGACCTGCAGGAGCGCTTCAAGCGGCTCGACATCGAGGTCGAGGAGGGATTCGACATCGAGCAGACGCTGACCGAGGTGGAGCGCTGTCTCAACTGCGACATCCAGACGCACTTCGAAGCGGACCTGTGTATCGAGTGCGACGCCTGCATCGACATCTGCCCCCTCGATTGCCTGACGATCACGCACAACGGGCCCGAGGAAGATCTGACGCAGCGCCTCACGGCCCCGCTCCTGAACTACCCGGAAGAGCCGCTGTTCATTTCGGAGGATCTGCCGCAGACCGGGCGGATCATGGTCAAGGACGAGGACCTCTGCATACACTGCGGACTGTGCGCGGAGCGGTGTCCCACGGCGGCCTGGGACATGCGCAAGTCGGACCTGCTGGTCCCCTACGCGGGGCTCGAGGCCGGCGAAATGCATCCGGGCATGTCGATCATGAATCTGGCGCTGAACGGAGGATCGGCCGATGGCGAACCGGCGGGGCCCGGAGCTGCACTGACGGGGGCCGGAGCGGGCTGATGGCGGTGGACAACCGACTGTCCGCGATTGGCGGCGACGCCCCCGCGAGCACCAACGGCGAGCGGCCCGCGCCCCGCGTCAACGACCTCGCCTTCAAGATCGGCACGGTCAACGGCACGGGGTCGGCCAGCGCCAACGGACTGCTCCGCAGCGCGATCTTCCGCATGGGCATTCCGGTGTCGGGCAAGAACCTCTTCCCGTCGAACATCCAGGGGCTGCCGACCTGGTACGAAATCCGCGCCAACGGGGACGGTCACACCGCGCGCACGGCCCGGTTCGACATGGTCGTGGCCATGAACCCGGCCACCTACGAGCGGGACGTCAAAGAGGTCACCCCGGGCGGATGGGTCATGTACGACTCCAGCTGGCCCCTGCCCCGCGACCTGGACCGGAACGACGTGACTTTCCTGGGGATCCCGCTCGCGAAGATGACCGTGGACAACTTCAAGGGATCGCGCGTCCGGATCCTGATGAAGAACATCTGCTACGTGGGTGCGCTGGCGGCGTTGCTGGACATCGACCTCGACATCGTGCGCACGCTGCTCAAGGAGACGTTCGCGGCCAAGGCCAAGCTTCTCGACGCCAACTTCCTCGCGATCGACCTGGGCTACGACTACGCGCGCGAGCACTTCGACTGTCCCCTGCCCGTCCGCCTCGCACCCATGGACGGCAACGAGGACTCGATCGTGATCGACGGCAACACGGCCGCGGCGCTGGGGTGCGTCTACGCGGGGGCCACCGTGGCCGCCTGGTACCCGATCACGCCATCGACGTCGCTGGTCGACGCCTTCACCGGCTTCTGCCACCAGTTCCGCAAGGACCCCGAGACGGGCAGGAACCGCTTCGCGATCATCCAGGCCGAAGACGAACTGGCCGCCGCGGGGATGGTCATCGGGGCCGCGTGGGCGGGGGCGCGCGCCTTCACCTCGACCAGCGGGGCCGGCCTGTCGTTGATGAGCGAGTTCATCGGCCTGGCATACTACGCCGAGGTGCCGTCGGTCTTCTTCGACGTGCAGCGGGTGGGTCCGTCGACGGGCATGCCGACGCGGACCCAGCAGGGCGACATCCAGTTTGCGGCCTACGCGTCGCACGGCGACACGAGGCACATCGTCATCTTCCCCGCGAACCCGCACGAGTGCTTCGACTTCGCGGTCGGGGCGTTCGACCTGGCGGAGCGCTTCCAGACGCCGGTGTTCGTGCTGACCGACCTGGATATCGGGATGAACGACTGGGTCATCCCGAAGCTCGAATGGGACGACTCGTACCGGCCGGACCGCGGCAAGGTGCTGACCGCGGAGGAGCTCGAGGCGGCGACGGGGCCGTTCCACCGCTACCTGGACGTGGACGGCGACGGGATCCCGTGGCGCACGCTGCCGGGGGTCCATCCCAACGGTGCCTACCTGACCCGCGGCTCGGGTCATGACCGGTACGGCAACTACACCGAGGACTCGGAGCCGTACGCGGACGTGCTGGCACGGGTGGGGCGCAAGATCGACGGCGCGGCGCCGCATCTGCCGGCGCCCGAGATCCGGCTGCGCGACGGCGCGAAGATCGGGCTGGTGACGATCGGCGGGTGCCGGGGCGCGGTGCTGGAGGCGGTGGACGAGCTTGTCGAGCGCGGGATCGAGGCGGACTACATGCGCGTGCGCGCCTTCCCCTTCCACCCCGATATCGAGCCGTTCCTGGCCGCTCACGAGGTCAACTTCGTGATCGAGCAGAACCGGGACGGGCAGTTGCGGAAGCTGCTGATCGCCGAGACGGACGCCGAGAAGGCCGCGCTGGTGTCGATCCGCTACTACGGAGGCTATCCGATGAGCTGCCACCACGTGATGGACGGGCTCGCGCGTCATATCGACATCGGTGCGGACAGCGGGCCGCGCGAAGCCGCCGCGCTCGGCGCGGCCGCCCCGGGAGCCGCCCCATGAGCTACATCAAGAAGCCCCGCGTGCACCACCCGGGCCTGACCCGGAACCGGCTGGGCCTGACCCGCCGCGACTACGAGGGCACCATGTCCACGCTGTGCGCCGGGTGTGGTCACGACTCCATCACCGCAGCGATCATCGAGGCCTTCTGGGAGCTGGAGATCGCCCCGCACGAGGTGGCCAAGACCTCGGGGATCGGGTGCAGCGGCAAGACCCCGACCTACTTCCTCAAGGAAGCGCACGGCTTCAACGGGGTGCACGGCCGCATGCCGTCGATCACGACCGGGGCGCACGCGGCGAACCGCGAACTGGTGTGCATCGGCGTTTCGGGCGACGGCGACAGCCTCTCGATCGGGATGGGCCAGTTCGCGCACGTGGTGCGGCGCAACGTGGACATGCTCTACATCATCGAGAACAACGGCGTCTACGGGCTCACCAAGGGGCAGTTCTCCGCGTCGGCCGACGTCGGTTCGACCGCCAAGCGCGGCCAGGTCAACCGCGAACATCCCATCGACTCCGTCCTCCTCAGCCTGAACCTGGGTGCGGGATTCGTGGCGAGGAGCTTCTCGGGCGACAAGGAGCAGCTCGTCCCCATCCTCAAGGCGGGACTGCGCCACCGGGGCTTCGCGCTGATCGACGTGATCTCGCCGTGCGTCACCTTCAACGATCACCGCGGCTCGACCAAGAGCTACCAGTACACCCGCGACAACTACAACCAGCTCGTGTACGCGGACTTCGTGCCGCCCGCCGAGGAGATCGCCGCGTCATTCGAGGCCGGCGACGTCCGCTCGGTCCAGATGCACGACGGGAGCCGGATCGCGTTCCGCAAGGTCCCCGACGACTACGACCCCACCGACCGCGACCAGGTGTACGGCTACATCAGGGAGCGCCAGCGCGCGGGCGAAGTCGCAACGGGGCTGTTGTACGTGGAGGAGGCACCGCAGGAAGGCGAGCACTCCGACTTTCACGGGCTCCAGGCCACGGTGGACGAGCCGCTGTCGAGCTATCCGTTCGAGGATCTGTGCCCGGGGGCGGACACGCTGGAGAGGTTGCAGGAAAGGTTTCGGTAGGGGGGCGGTTCGCCCCGGCCCTGGTCGCGCTATCCCCCTTCCCCCCTCCGGACCCGGTACCTGACTACCCGCTGCACCCCCTGCTCGTCCTCGGTCACGGCCCACACGCGGTCGCCGCTGAAGACGGGGACCGGAAAACCGGAGAACTCATCCGGCGCCACAACGGCGCCCAGAAAGGTCCCGTCGGGCTCGAAGACGTCGTAGCGGGTCTCTTCCTCCCAGGTCACGGGGAATGAGCCGGGGTCCTCGGGATCGTGATCCGCGTTGTCCACCGGACGTCCCTCGGTTGACAGCTGCACCCAGATGCGTCCGTCACGGCCGGCCAGCAGGGCCCGGAAGAACGGCTTGTACTCCGGGATCGCCGGGCCATCCCATTCCCAGTCCGGCAGCGACATCCGTATGCGCCCGACAGTGAGGTCGCGCTGGTAGGCCCGCTCCGCATCCGCTGTCGGGACGGGATCCTGGCTGCGCTCAATCCGGAGAACGCCGTCGTCGCGCGCGAGCTCGATCCGGTAGTCGGAGGACAGGCCGGTGAGGAAGTGACCGCTCGGGTGCACGGTCCAGTGAAACCGGGGTGTGAAGGGGACGCCATAAGTCACGGACATGCCGGGCGCCTCGGCACTCACGCCGGGCGCTTCATAGTCGTTCGAGGGTGTCGGAACGGTGTCGAGATGCGTCCCGTCCGGACCCAGCACGATGATCTCCATGACGAGCTCGTCCGCGCGGTCCAGGTCGCCGGCGAGCAGATAGGTTCGGCCGCGCTCATCGGTGTACAGCGGCGACAGCGTGTAAAGGCTCCCGGTGTAACTCCAATCTGCCACCTCACCCTGGCCCGGGCCGAATACCGTGACGCGCTGGTTGCCGAGATCGCGTACGGCAAGGCGCCCGTCCGGCAGCGCGGCGATGGCCTCGGGCCTGGTGAACTCCCCAGGACCCTCGCCTCGGCGTCCCAGCGTCTCCACGTACACCCCGAGCGAATCGAAGACCCGGACATGCTGCGCCTGAAAGTCCAGGACGTAGACTGTCCCGTCGTCGGCCACCGCGATGGATCGGATGCCGCCGAACAGATACTCCTCGGGGCCGTCCATCCGACCGATGGTGACCTCGGGCACGAGGATGGCCTCGGTGCCCCAGACGCTTCCCGAGAGGGTGCGGACGACCGTCGTGTCACCGAAGGCCTCGATAACGGTCTCGGGGGTGGACTCCGGCGGATCCGCGTCGGTACCGCAGGCGATGAAGACGGCGGCAGCCGCGGCTGTCAACAGGGCAAACGCATCTGTTCGCATGGCTGCACCTCCTCGCTGGCGGCCGTCCGCAATAGGGACAGTGGGGCACCGGTGCATGGTTGTATGACGACCGGTCAGGGTGTCCAGGGGCGGGATGATCGGCAATAGTACTCGCGGCACGCCTCGCACGTCTGCCCGCCCCGCTCCGTCATGGCCACAGCCACCCGAAGGTGCCGCCCGTGAGCAGCGCGTAGATCAGCCCGTCCAGCATGCTGCGGAAGGTCGCGGGCCACCCCTGCGACATCCAGATGGCGTCCTGGGCGTGCGCAAGCGCGTATCCCATGAAAGCCGTGGTCGACACGGCCTTGAAGACCGCCATGTACTCGGCGCCGGGGCCGAGCGCCAGCCCGGTGACGTAGGCTGCGAACAGCCCCACGACCACGCAGTATGCAAACCACTGGATGAACCGTTTGCCCATGGCCGACGGATCGCCGGGGCGCAGAACCGTCATGAACATCGTGGGGCCGCGTCTGGCCCTGGCCTGGAACTCCTCGCTCTTCATGACCTCCATGCTCTCCGCGCGGGGAATCAGGTAGTTGCCGGGGGCGAGGTCGAAGCCACGCAGGGCGTCCATGACGCCGTCCTCGTCGGAGACGCCCTGGAAGTCGTTCCTGTGCCAGTTGAGGAACATGTGGATGACCGAGCTCGCGACCAACACGAGCACCGCGGCCACGAGAATGGGAAGCCAGAGACTCAGGGCGGGAACCATGTGGTTGCTCCTTTGTTTGGGTTTACCGGGTAGCTGCGCTCGGGCGCGACCCGCTCACCGGATCACGTACCATTCGGTCTGATACGGCCGGAAGTAGCGGTAGCCGTCCGGCGTCAGGTAGCCGTCGTCCTCCATCGGGATTCTGACGGTGCCGCCGCCGTACTCGGGGATCGCGGTCGTGGCGCTGAACTCGATCGAGCGGTAGGAGCCGTCGCGCAGGTGCGAGTCCCACTCGGGCGGCGAGGACAGGTCCATGTCGCGGGCGTTGATCGCGGGGCCGAGCGCGTGGCCATGATAGCCGATGGGGTGCGAGTACAGGCTGGGCAGGAAGTCGACGTCTTCCAGCAGCGCCGCGATCGCGAGCGTGGCCTCCCAGCCGGTCATTCCGGGGCGGGGCGCGGCGGCGAAGGCTTCGTGCACGATGTTGGCGTTGGCCAGCGCGGTCCCGAGCCCGTCCGGCACGTCATCCTCGCCGTCGCGCAGGATGTACGCCACCTTCTGCCAGTCGCTCGCGAAGCCAAGGTAGTCGAAGCCGCAGTCGAGGTGGATGATGTCGCCCCGCTGAAAGACCATGTCGTCAGGGGACGGGTGCACGTACGGGATCATCTCGCCGCTCGTCTCGTCGAAGCGCTGCACCGCCACGTGGATCTCGAACCAGGGCTTGCCGCCCACCCCCAGCTCGGCGATGGTCTCGTCGAAGAACCACTTGATGTCTTCGGCCCGGGTGACGCCGGGCGTGATCACGACGTTCGAAAGCGCGGTCTGCGCGATCACGTCGGTGGCGAGGACGAGCTGTCGGTAGTGCTCGAGTTCGCCGGGCAGGCGAGTGTCGAAGACCTCCTCGATGAGCGGGGCCGCCGGGACGAATCGCGACTCCGCCTCCGGGCCGAGGGCGTCTGCGAGGAAGAGGTAGCTGTCGTGCGTGAGGCTGCTGTCGTGACCGCGGTTGCCGCCGATGGCGAGGCCGATCGTGGCGGGATCATGGCGTTCCCACAGGACCCGCAGCCCGGTGCTCGTGTCCTGGATCCCGCGGGCATTGCGGGCGGCGGGCAGGGGCTCGAAGAAGCGGCGGAAGTCGGCGGTGGGCCGCCAGTAGTCGGAGTAGGCGGCCAGTCCGTCGTCGCCCGCGTCGACGAACACCATCACGTCGCGCCGGCGCGCGTACTGAAGCGGGGGCGCGACGTGGTACAGCGCCGGATCCTGGTGGAACTCCTCGCTCACCACGATCCACATCTCGATCCCGTGCGTGCGCATCTGGCCGAGCAGCAGCGCCCGCTTCTCGGCGAGCCACTCCAGCCGCAGCTCGTACTGCGCCCGCATCCCGAGCAGTTCGGGCATCCCCGGGATGACCCGGCCGTCGAAGAGTTCAACGGGCGCGGAGGAGACCCTCGGCCGGTCGCCGTCGGCAGGAGCGCCGGCAGGAGAGCAGGAGGGGAGGAGGGCGGCGGTGGCGAGCGCGGCGACGGCCGCGCCCCACGAGGGCAACCGTGTGGGAGCGGCGCGAGGGAATGGTGAAGAACTCATCAGGGCAGCGCCTCCGGAAAGAACGACCTTTGCGACCCGTAGCGTCGGCGTCACTCATCCATCTTGCCGTCCACGGAAGCGCCCGCAAGTGTAAGGCAACCGCCGGACACGCCCCCGAGCCCCAGGTTGCGCCATGAGAATCGCCAAAGCCCACGCCCCCGCCGTCCTGCTGGCGTTCGCCGCCTGCCAGGCAGCCGACCCGCCATCTTCGGCCCCGGCCGACGACGCCGCGCCCCCGCCCGGCTCCGACTTCGAGGGGCCCGCCTTCGAGTTCGAAGAGGTCGTGCCCGGCGTCTACCACGCCCGGGGCACCGGCAGCCTCGCCGTGGGATCGCACGGAGCGGTCATCGTGAACGAGGAGGACGTGCTGCTGGTCGAGTCGCACATCTCGCCGGCGGCGGCCCAGGCGGTCGTGGACGAGATCGAGGCGCTGACCGACAGGCCCGTCCGGTACGTGGTCAACACCCACTACCACTTCGACCACGCGCACGGCAACCGGATCTACCCGCCCGAGGTGCACGTCATCGGCCATGAGGTCACGCGCGAAATGCTGGAAAACGGGGGATCGATGGGACGGTCGTACCAGATGTTCGTGGGGGGGCTGCCGGACCAGATCGCCGCGCTCGAGGAGCAGGCTGCGGCTGCGGAGGACGAGGAAGAGCGCGCCGAGCTGGAGGGCCGGCTGGCGTACATGCGGAACTACCTGGCGGGCCAGGAGGCGGTCGAGCCGATGGGTCCGAACACGACCCTGTCCGAGCGCATGACGCTGTTCCGCGGGGACCGCGAGATCCGGCTGCTCTTCTTCGGCCGCGGCCACACCGGCGGCGACGTGGTAGTGCATCTGCCGGGGGAGCGCGTGATCGTCACCGGCGACCTGCTCGTCCCGGGCCTGCCGTACATGGGCGACGGCTTTCTCGACGAGTGGGACGACACCCTGGAGCACCTCAAGTCACTGGACTTCGACTGGGTCCTGCCCGGCCACGGCAACCCGTTCCAGGACAGGGAGCGAATCACCTACCTGCAGGAATACATGCGGGACCTGCAGGCGCGGGCGGCGGAGCTGCACGCGGAGGGGATGACGTACGAAGAGGCGGCGGCCCGGATCGACATGACCGATCACGCGGACAACTATCCCCAGATCACGGGACCGGGCGTGCCGGCGGTTACGGTGCAGCGGATCTTCGAGCTGCTGGACGGGGGGAGCTGAACGGGTCATTCAGGTCATCAACGATTATCATTCACACCATGAATGATCCAGTTGGTGGCCACGACCCCCGTCCGGGAAGGAGTCCCGCCATGAGACAGCCGCTCGCACTCTCACTATGCGCATTCCTGCTGGCGATTTCCACCAGTGCCGCCCAGGCGCAGAGAACCACCGACTTCATGCTGGGAGCCGGGGCGACCATGGGCTTCGCGACGGACGAGGAAGCCACGGAAAGCCGCATCGGACTGAACGTCGTGGGAGGCTTGTCGCTTCGGATCATCGACATGGTCGGCCTGCGGGCCGAAGCAGGCTTTGTCCAGAAGGGCACCGGATCGCAGATCAGCGAAGACGGCGCGACCGGTGACCTGGACATCGAGATCGACTATCTCGTGGCGCGTGGTCTGCTTGAGATCGGCGGCGACTTCCACATTCTCGCCGGTGCGAGCCTGGGGCGTGACCTGCAATGCAATGTGGCCATCGACGTTTCGGTCGAAGGGCGCGACCTGTCGACCGAACGGAGCTGCGACGAGATGGAACTCGACACGAACGACGATGTCGGGATCGTTGGCGGGGCGGGCTACAGACTCGGTCCCCTCGGCGTCACGCTGCTCTTCACCGAGGGGTTGTCCGACATCTTCTCCAACGAAAACGCACCCGAGGGCCGCAACCGCAGCATCTCGCTCACCGGATCCATCCGCATCCCGATGGTCGGATAGGCTCACCGCTCCGGCATTACCACCGCCTCACCCGGCTTCGGCCTCACGCCGTCGGCGTAGAGCTGCGCGTTCAGCGCGGGCACGCGCGACGTGATCAGCTCGTTGAGTGGTCCGACCAGCTCCTCCATCGTCTCCCACGCGTGGCCGACCTGCCACATCTGGTCCTCGGTCGGCAGCGTGGACGAGCCCTGGATGGCGCCGGCCACCCCCACGTTGCGGCGCGCCTCGCCCACGTCGTCGTCGATCTCGTCGAGCGCTTCGCGGATCGCCTCCAGCTCTTCCGTGAGCCCCTCGGGCGGCTCGGCCGCGGCCTCGATCAGCTCCTCGGCGGCGTCCAGCTGCTCCTCCAGGCGGTCGATCGCGCGACCGGCCTCGTAGACCGAGGGGGCCAGCGCGTGCAGGCTCATCAGCACGTCCTGGCGGGCCATGCGGTCGGCCCGGGTCATGGGGCGGCGCGGGTCGGCCTGGATTTCGACGGTCGAGGAATAGGTCTCGCCGTCCACCGTCATGCTCACCGTGTAGACGCCCGGCAGGGCGATCGGGCCCTGCGGCGTTCCCGGCTGGCCGAATCCGACGGGCTGCTGCGGGCCCTCCGGCTCGTACGGCGCGTCGTGACGCCAATCCCAGACGACCTCGTTGATGCCGGCCTCTGACGGGGCTTCCAGCGTGCGGACGCGGGTACCGTCCGAAGCGGTGATCGTGAGCGCGAAGGTGGGGCTCGCCGCGCCAGCGTCGGTGTCCGCGTCGTCGGCGGGCCGGGCGGCTCCGGTGGTTGCTGCAGGCTCCCCGTCGGCCATCGGGGCACCGTCTCCGGCGCCGGGATCGTCGCCGTCGTCCGCACCGTCGGCCTCTTCCCCCTCATCCTCGGCCATCGGCGCTGCCTGAGCATCCCGCAGGTAGTAACGGATGAGCGTGCCGCGCGGGGGGTTGGGCGCCGAATAGGTGGCGCCGGCGAAGGGCCAGTCGCCGCGCTGGGCCCACATGATGGTCTCGCGGGCCTGCGGGAAAATGCGGCCGGCCGCTGCGAGGGTTTCGGCCGAGAGGTGCTCGAGCGGGGACACGTCGGCCATGATCCAGAAGGAGCGGCCGTGGGTGCCGACGAGCAGGTCGTTGTCGCGGGGGTGAATGAGGATGTCGTCGACGGGGACGACGGGGAGGTTGTTCTTGAGCTGAACCCACTGTTCGCCGCGGTCGACCGAGACGAAGACGCCGACCTCGTTGCCCACGAAGAGGAGGTTGGGTGCGCGGTGGTGTTCGGTGATGACGTTGACCGACCAGCCGTCGGGCAGGCCGTTGGTGATGCGGCGCCAGCTGTCGCCGTAGTCCTCGCTGACATGGACATGGGCCGCGTAGTCGGCGTTGCGGTGACCGTCGAAGCTGGCGTAGACCCGGCCTTCGGCGTGGTGCGAGGGCTCGAGGCGGCTCACGTAGGTGCGCTCGGGGAGGCCGGGGATGCGGCCTGTGACGTTGGTCCAGGTGGCGCCGTCGTCGCGGCTGACCTGCACGTTGCCGTCGTCGGTGCCGACGTAGAGCAGGCCCGCGGTGAGCGGGGACTCGGCGAACGCGGTGAGGTTGCCGTAGGTCGAGATGCCGTCGTTGACGGACATCTGGGGCTCGGAGCCGGGCACGCCCATGATCTCGAGCTCGTCGCGGTCGATCTGGCGGGTGAGGTCGATGCCGCCCACCTCCTCCCAGGACATGCCGCGGTCGCGCGAGCGAAGGAGGTAGTTGGCGCCGAGGTACACGGTCGCGGGGTCGTGGGGCGAGAGCTGGAGCGGCGAGTTCCAGTTGAAGCGGTAGGTCTTGGCCGTGTCGCCGTCGGCGCGCGGGCCGGTAATGGGGCGCATCGGGGTCTTTTCGCCGGTGGTGAGATCGTACCGGTTCATGTTCCCGTTCTGGGACTCGGAGAAGACGATGGTCGAGTCGGTGGGGTCGACAATCGTGAAGAAGCCGTCGCCGTACGCGGTCTCGTACCAGTCCTGGTGGCGGATGCCGTGGAACGAACGCGTGTTGGAGGGCCCGCACCAGGGGTCGTTGTCCTGGAGGCCGCCGCAGACGAAGTACGGGTCGCGCATGTCGAAGCCGATGGCGTAGAACTGGCCCAGCGGAAGGTTGTCGAACATGCGCCAGTGGCCGGTGCCGTCCCAGCTCGCGGCCACGCCGCCGTCGCTGCCGAGGATGAGGTGGTCGGGGTCGGCGGGGTTGATCCAGAGCGCGTGGTGGTCGACGTGGACCTGCGCCGCGCCGTCGCTGCGGAAGGTGCGGCCGCCGTCGTCCGAAACCATGAGGTTGCCGCCGAGAACGTAGATGCGGTCGGGGTTGCTCGGGTCGATGCGGACCTGGGAGTAGTACATGGGGCGCGGGTTGGTGTTCGACATCTTCTCCCACGTGTCGCCGCGGTCCAGGGAGCGAAAGAGACCGCTCCGGGACTCGCCGCCTCCGGCGCCGCCGAAGAAGCCCGCGTCGGGGTCGCGGGCGTCCGCCTCGACCAGCGCGTAGACGACGTTGCCGTCCTGGCGGAAGATGTCGACGCCGATGCGCCCCTTGTCGCCCTCGGGCAGCCCCTCGGTGAGTTCGGTCCAGCTGTCGCCGCCGTCGAAGGTGCGGTAGAGGCCGCTGCCGGGACCGCCGCCGTTGAAGCCCCAGCCGGTGCGCTGCCGCTGGTACATCGCGGCGAAGATGGTGTTGGGGTCGCCCGGGTCCATGGCGAGGTCGATCGCGCCGGTGTGCTCGTCGATGTGGAGGACGTTGTCCCAGGTTTCGCCGCCGTCGTGGGTGCGGAAGACGCCGCGCTCCTCGTTCGGACCCCACAGGTCGCCCACCGCCGCGACGTACACGACGTCGGGGTTGCGGGGGTGGATGAGGATGCGCCCGATGTGTTTGGTGGCGTCGAGCCCCATGTGCTGCCAGGTGTTGCCTGCGTCGGTCGACTTGTAGACGCCGTTGCCCCAGCCGGACGACTGCCGGTTCTGCGGCTCGCCGGTGCCGACCCAGACCAGGTTGGGGTTGGACTGGTCCAGGGTGACGTCGCCGATGGAGCTGGTGGGCTGGTCGTCGAACAGGGGTGTCCAGGATGTGCCGTGGTTTTCGGTCTTCCAGACGCCTCCGGTTCCGGTCGCGATGTAGAAGACCTGCGGCCTGGACTCGACGACGGCGAGGTCGGCGATGCGGCCACCCATGAGCGCGGGCCCGATCTCGCGGTACTGCAGGTGCGAGATGGCGGTCTCGAGGGTGGTCTGGGCGGTGGCGGGGGCGGGACGCAACACCGCGGGCAATGCCAATGCGATGGCAGCGGTGCGGAGAAAGTGGAAGCGACGCGTCGTCATGATGGCTCTCGGTGTCTCGGGGGAAAGCGGAGGCTGGCTGAAGTAGCGGTCGGCTATTGCACGGGTGTGATCCTCGCGCGGACTACGTATGGCACGTCCAGTTCGTCGAAGACAACTGTCCAGTAGGAGTCGCCCCGGACCACCGGACTCAGCCAGAAGACGGTTTCCAGCCCCGCGGGGGCGGTGCTGCCCAGGTAGGCGCCATTGGGAGCCAGGACATCGTAGACGACCCCTCCGCCCGGCGACGAGGTCTGCACCCACAGGTTACCCTCCGCGGATGTGAACAGTCCCTTCACCGCAGGCTTCACGCCAGGGATCCTGGACCAGTCCGCCTCGGTCTCGACGTCCCGCTCCTCAAGCCAGGCGCGCACGTCCCGGATCACCGAGTCACGTTCGGCCCTGGTGACGGGCAAGGGCGGTCGCTCGGTTACCGCAACCAGCAGTGTGTCGCCGCCGGGCATCCACTTGTGGACTCGGTGCGATGGGTCGCCGAACGCGGCCGACCAGATCGCCCCGGAAGGGTCGAACGCGGTGGCTCCACCGGGATGGAACGGCACCTGGCGCACCTGCCATCCGGTGGCCGACTCCACGAGGAAGATGCTCGGGTCCTCGTCACCAACGTCTTCGGCCGCGGGGGGCAGCGCGAGCGAGGGCATTTCGGTCATCGTGGAATCAAAGACGCGCATCGTGCTCGTCGAGTGCTTGAGGACGCGTCCGTCGTCAGTCATCGCGCCCGTCCAGACCCAACCCCTCACAAAGCTCGTGAACGGGAACGAACCCACGAAGCCGTCTTCGGCATCGAATACGGATATGCGGGCGGCGTACGAGTCCGGCACCCAGAAACGCCCTGAGGGGTCGAGCATCAATCCGTTCGCGCCGACGAACTCGCCCGGACCTTCGCCCTGCTGCCCATGGGTCGCCAGATGGGACCCGTCGCCCGCGAAGACCCGGAGTTCCATCGCCTGGGATTCGAAAACCGCGAAGCCACCGCCTTCGAGTCCCACCAGCCCCTTGATCTCGCCGAAGGACTCGGGCTTGTTCGCCTCCACGGTGCCAACGCGGATCTCCTCGACGAGCGCCCAGGTGGGAGTGGCCCGAGGCGGTGGCGTGTTGGTGACCCGCTCCAGACCCGAGGGAAGCGTGTCCCGGACGACAGTCCAATCACTCGCGGGGCGGGATTCCCCGCAAGCCAGGGTGAGGATCGCGGTTGCAGTCAGGGTCCAAAGTGACCTGGAAGCCGCTCGCGTCCTCTCGTTATCGGACATAGTAATGCCGAGACCTCCCGCTCTGGGCGGAGTCGCATGGTCCAGGACCACTGCACATGCAGATTGGAACTTCCCCAGGCGGCGTGCAACAGTCCGGACGACGAGGCGCGACATGCGCGCAAGCGCGCCGGCGGATCGCCCGCCCGCCTACCGCCCCTTCGCCGAAGAGTGCCCACCCCCGGCGGGGCGTTCAACCATCCGCTTCACCACCACCGTCCGCACCCCCAACTCGCTTATCTCGACGAACGCAACGAGACCATCCGGACCGAATGCGGCCGGCAGCGCCGTGGTTCCGGCAGGATAGCTGCCCAGATAGCGGCCGTCCGGCGTGAGCACGTCGATGGGCCCATTGTCCAGGGGGCCTTCGCCCCGCCGCAGCACCCAGATGTTGCCGTCCCAGGTTGTTGCGAGCCCGCGAATCACGGACAGTTCGGTGTGGAACTCGAGTTCCTCAATGCTCCTCCGCCGGGCCTGAAGGTTCGCGCCGGGAGCGGCGTTCTCCTCCAGTCTGTCCACCCGGCGGCGCTTCTCGGCGCGGATCATGCGGCCGGTCATCGGTTCGGGCTGGAACGGACGACTGAGGATTCGCACGACACCCGCCCCTGCCTCGACGACCTTGACCGCATACGTCGCGGAGTCCGAAAACGCCACGCGGCCGTCGGGAAGGACGCCCCAGTGGAGCTCCGGGCTGAATTCCGGGAGTGCCGACGTGGGCTTGGGCGCAGTGTTGACCAGATCCGTATGGTCCATGTCGCTGATGTCGACCGGGGGCAGCCAGGCCTCCGCGACCGTGTCCGTCACAATCTCCTCCCCCGACAGGTACGTTCGTTCGAACGCGTGCGACGTGGGGAACCTGACGGAGGTGCGAAAGGCCGCCGCCGATATGGTCCAGGCGGTTGCCAGCGAGGGCACTCCGATGACCGCATCCGCTCCGGGTTGGGCCACAACTTGCCCGACGTTGAGAATGGCAGAGGGCTCGGCAATGCGAACCAGGCGCTCAAATTCTCCGTCCGCGCCGAAGAGGTGGTAGCCACGGCGGCCGAGGTCCGCAACCGCCACGCGTCCATCGGCGAAGACGGCCATTGAGGCTGCGTAGCTGAACTCGCCGGGACCTTCGCCCGGTCCACCCAATTGCCGAACGAGTCGCCCGTCGGAACCCACCACGAACACGAGTTGGTTCGACATGAGACGGTCGAGCACAGAGAGGTTGCCAGCACCGTCGAAGGCAACACTCCCGATCCATCCGAACTGTTCCCAATCCTCGCCCGCCATGGTGCCCAGACGGTACAGCTCCTCGAAGTCCGCCTCCAGCCAGCGGTCCTCGGCGGGGAGGTGGAGGGTCTGCTGGGCACTCGCCGGAGCTGCGAGCAACCCGAACAACAGGGCGTAGTATCCGCACCGTAAACCCTGGAAATGACGTGGAGGCATCTTCAATTCGGTTCTCCCGCCAGGAAACGTGTACACGGTTGCCGGTGTATAGGTTGAGGGGCACGTTTCGGACCGCAAGCCTCTCCAAGACGTCTGGACACATGACAACCCTGCTCCGACTCTCCCGCCCTCGTCGCCTGCCGGTGGTCCTCGCCGTGGCGCTGGCGGCCGCGTGCGGGGGCGATACGACGGAGCCTCCGCCGCGACGTCCGGCTCCGGTAGTCACCACCGTCCTCGTCACCCCTGCGTCGGCCACGATGGGCGCGATCGACGACACGGTCCGCTTCACGGCGGATGTTCGCGACCAGAACGGCCAGCCCATGACCGGCGTGGCGATCGACTGGATCTCGAGCGACCTGTTCGTGGCGCTCCTGAACACCGTCGGCGTCGCCAGGGCGACAGGGAACGGCACGGCCACGATCACCGCAAGGGTCCGCGGTGTGTCGGGTACGGCGACGGTCACCGTCGAGCAGCAAGTCGCAGCCATCGCGGTCTCGCCTGACTCGTCGGTGCTCGTAGTCGGCGAGACACTGCCACTGGAGGCGGCCATCGCGGACGCCAACGGTCACGAGGTCCAGGGTGCCCGGGTGGCCTGGGAGTCCGGGGACACGGCGGTGGCCAGGGTGGACGAATCGGGCCGGGTGACGGCGGCGGGGGTCGGCCGAACGCTCATAACCGCGGTGTCGGGTGACGTGGTGGCCGAGGTCGCCGTGGGGGTCCTGCCGACGCCCGTACGCATCGCCATCGCGCCGGACACGATCGAGTTCGCGTCGCTGGGCGATACGACCGAACTGGCGGCCACGGCCTTCGACGCCGACGGCAACGAGATCGAAGGTCTCGACTTCGTGTGGTCGAGCGCCGACACCACGGTCGCCGCGGTGGACGCGGTGGGCCAGGTCGTCTCCGTGGACAATGGCACGGTCGACATTTCGGCGGAGCGCGCGTCCGTTGCCGCGCTCGCCACCGTGCGCGTCGCCCAGGTCGCCGTATCGCTCGAAGTCTTGCCAGCCATCGACACGGTGGCGGTGGGCGACTCGATCGCGCTGGCCGCGCTGGCCGCCGACGCCAACGGCTACGCCATCGCGGCTGCCGCAGCCCCGGCGCTCGCCTGGACCTCCGCCGCCCCCGAGGTGGTTGCCGTGGACGCCACTGGCCTGGTCGCCGCGCTCGGGCCGGGCATCGCGGCTGTCACGGCCAGCGCCGGCGACCTTGAAGCCACTACCTCGCTCACCGTGGAGCCGGCCGCCGTCTTCGACAAGCGTGTCCTCACAGCGCTCTTCGACGTCACCTCCGGGCCGGACTGGACGCATTCGAACAACTGGCTGACCGACGCCCCGGCGGACGACTGGTACGGGGTCGGCGTCGACGACAATGGGCGCGTCGCCTACCTGGAACTCCACGACAATGGCTTGTCCGGCAGGATCCCTCCGCAACTCGGCGACCTTCGGAGCCTGCGGTCACTCGTCCTCTCCAGCAACGCGCTTGTCGGTCCATTGCCGGAGGAGCTTTCCAGGCTCGAACGCCTGGAATTCCTGCTGCTCTTCTCCAACGATCTCACCGGCACAATCCCGGAATGGCTGTCGGACATGCCGTCCCTGCGAGTGCTGGCACTCACCTTTAACGAACTCACCGGCCCGATTCCGAAGGAGCTGGGCCGCATGCCCGTCATCGAGGGTCTCAGCCTGAGCTGGAACGAGTTGGCAGGCAAGATCCCACCGGAACTCGGGGACCTTTCGACTCTGGTCTCCCTGAGACTGAACGCCAACAACCTCGAGGGCGGAATTCCTCCCGAGTTCGGCAACCTGGCCAACCTGCGATGGCTGGACCTGCGATCCAACCAGCTGAACGGCCCGATCCCGCCGGAGCTCGGCCGCTTGACCAACCTCGACGAGCTCGAGCTCTACTACAACGGGCTTACGGGCGAGATACCGCGCGAGCTGGGCCGCCTGACCAACCTGACCGTGCTCGGTCTGCTGGCGAACCGGCTGACGGGCGAAATACCGCCGGAACTGGGCAAACTGACCAGCCTGACCCACCTGTACCTGGGCCGGAATCAGCTCACCGGATCGATCCCGCCGGAACTTGGCAACCTGGCCAGCCTGGAGGTGTTCGACGTGCTGAGCAACCAGCTCGGCGGCCCGATCCCGCCCGAAATGGGGCGACTGGCGTCCCTCAGACAACTCGTCCTGTCTCGGAACCGCAGTCTGCAGGGCGAGCTGCCGCGAGAGTTCACGGCGCTTCCGCTGCGTGAGCTTCATCTTGGAGCGACGGGATTGTGCGCACCCGCGGACAAAGAATTCCGCACGTGGCTGGCTTCGATCGCGGGATGGGCGCCGCTGTGCGCCGAGGAGGGCACACACGCCTACCTGACGCAGGCGTCGCAGTCGGCGTCGGTTCCGGTGAAGCTGGTGGCGGGCGAGCAGGCGTTGCTCAGGGTGTTCGTCGTGGCCAACACCGGGGTCAGCGCGAGTTTTCCGGCCGTGCGGGCACGCTTCTTCGTCGACGGCCGGGAGGTTCACTCGGTGTCGCTGCCGGGATCGTCGCGGCCCCTTCCTCCAGCGGTCGACGAGAGTTCTCTCGACGCATCCGCCAACGCCCGCATTCCAGGCTCCGTATTGGTGCCCGGGCTGGAGATGGTGGTGGATATCGACCCCGAAAACACGCTCCCGGCCGGCACAGGCGTCCCCCGGCGGTGGCCGGAGGAGGGACGGGCTGCACTGGATGTCCGGCAAGTGAGGCCGCTCGATCTCACGGCGGTGCCGTTCCTCTACAACACGAACCCCGAGCAGGCGCTGGCCGACCGGGTGAAGACACTGCGGGCGCACGATGAACTCTTCCGACAGACCCGCGACCTGCTGCCCGTGGAGGAGCTCACGGTCACTGCCCGCGAACCCGTGTGGACCTCGATCGACCCGGTGTTCGAGAACAGCTCGGCGCTGCTGCGCGAAACGTGGGCAACGCGGACGATGGACGGCGCCACCGGCTATTACATGGGTGTGATGCGCGGATACGGAGGGCGCGGATACATTGGCTGGCCGGGCAGCGTGTCCGGCCTTTCGGGCGCCACGATCGCCCATGAACTGGGCCACAACATGACCCTGCGCCACGCGCCGTGCGGCGATCCGCCGAACATGGAGCTGCTGTACCCCCATCTGAACGGCGCCATCGGTGTATGGGGCTACGACTTCCTGCGGGGACTCCCGGTCAGCCCGACGCGTCCCGACTTCATGTCCTACTGCGGACCCGGGTGGGTGAGCGACTACAATTTCAACAAGGCGCTTCGCTTCCGCGAGACGCTGGAGCCGCAGCGGGCGGGCTCGCCGGCATCGGGCGGCCAGGGGTTGCTCCTGTGGGGCGGCCAGGGTGCCGACAGCGTCCCGATCCTGGAGCCGGCGTTTGTCGTGCGCGCGCCGCCGTCGCTGCCCGCAGAGGACGGGCCGTTTCTCCTGGCCGGACTGACTGCCCGGGAGGACACGCTGTTTTCGCTCTCGTTCGCGATGCCGGAGACGGGGGAGGGCGACGGCGAATCGGCGTTCGCGTTCGTGCTCCCGACACAGGGCTCATGGGCGGACTCGCTGGACCGCATCGTACTGATCGGCCCCCGCGGTTCGGACGCCGTGGGACGGGAGGACGTTGCGGGCCGGGCGGGCCAGGGTGCGGAGCCCGAGTCGCCGGGCCGGGCGACCGTGCTTCTGATCGATGGCGCGAGCGGCCGCGCGCGGGGATTCCTCCGGTATGCCCCCGGGCAGGTACCGACGGTGCCGGGGACATCGCTCCGCTTGCCGGAACCGGGTCTGGAGGCCGTCGTCAGCCGGGGAGTGCCTGACTCCACTGCGTGGCGGCGACAGCGCTAGCGGGGTACCCCCACCCGATCATTGCGGGCCAGGACACGGCCGTCAGGCTCGAATCCGAAGGGCACCGAGCGGTTGTCGGGATCCCAGAGGTCCGGGTGGGTCTGCACCTGAAGATGAAGGTGCGGCATCGTCGTGTTTCCCGAGTTCCCGGCCAGGGCCAGCCGATCACCCTTGCGAACCCGGTCGCCCCCGCTGACTCGAAGCGTCCCGTGCCGCAGGTGCGCAAGCACGACAAACAGTCCGGTGTCGAGTTCGATCACGATGACGTTTCCGGCCGCGTCGGCACGATCGGTCACAAGGTTCGCACCCTCGGAGTCCTCCATGTCGTCCCGCGCGAAGACTACCGTTCCGTCCGCGGGCGAAACCAGCGGCTGTTCCCAGCTGTGGACACCCGCATTGCCCCCTTCGTCGCCAAAGATCTCGCCGTTGTCCAGCCGAACCAGATCGAGCGCGAACCGCTGGTTGTAGGCAACGACATGATGACTCTGAAGCGGACTCTCACCGCCCTGCAGCACCAGCCACTCGCCATGGAACGGTGGCGCAATCTGCACGACGGCGGCGGGTCTCCCCCGGAAGTTCCCGCCGAGGACGGCGCGACCAAGATCGAATGCCAGGATCAATGCGCCGACGGCCAGTACGAGGGTAGGTCCGACGTTGGTCCGGTGCGATACCAGGAACGAAGCCGCGACCCGCAGCACGGAAACGCCGCCCAGGATGGCAATCAGCGGCATCAGCTCCGCCGATCGCGGGAACACCGTCAGGCACGCAGCGGCGGTCACCGTCCAGAAGCTCGCGCGCCCCGCGGCCTGCAGAAGCTGTGGCCGGCGGTCGCGCCCACGGAATCCGCGGAGCAGCCCCAGGTGCAGACGCTTCTTCCGCGCCAGCCAGATGCGGCTCGCGACGGCCCAGCCCAGGCCGAGCAGAAGCAGGATCGCCAACGCCTGGTGACTGTAGAGACCGACCCGACGAAGGGAAAACAGACCCCCGAGGCCCAGCACCGTGAGCAGGGTCGTGACGATGGCGTACGCATTGATCCTCAACCTGCCGCCCCCCGACCGCGCCTCGTGTGACCCCTCATCACCCATGTGCGACTCCCTGGCGTTGCGGGGCGGACCGACATCGGGCCGGCTGGCGCCCTGGAGTCTGCCAACATACCCTTCGGCCTGACTTCCCGCAGCAGATTCCGAGTCCGCCTCAGTCAAGGAAACCGAGCCGAACGTGTCCTACTCCCTCGATCCCCGCGTGTTCCTCTTTATCGCCCTGGGCCTGCTCACCGCCGGCCTGCTTTTCGCCTGGTACCGTGCGGCAACCGCAGCCACCCGCGCGGGCCGCACCGGCGACGGATGGAGCGGGCCGCCCAGCTTCTACGAGTACGCGGTCGGCTCCGTCACGAACTTCTTCGACACCCTGGGGATCGGCTCCTTCGCGCCCACGACCTCGCTCTTCAAGCTCAAACAGGTTGTGCCGGACGAGAACATCCCGGGCACGATGATGATCGGGCACACGCCGCCGGTGGTGATCCAGGCGTTCATCTTCATCGCGATCATCTCGGTGGATCCGGTCACCCTCGTCACGCTGCTGGTCGCCGCGGTGCTCGGCGCGTGGCTGGGCGCGGGAGTGGTGGCGAAGCTTCCCCGCTACCGGATCCAGGTGGGCATGGGAATCGCGCTGTTGATCGCGGCCGTGACCTTCATTCTGGCAATCTTCGACATCGCGGCGGTGGGCGGCGAAGCTACCGGGCTCTCGGGCGCGAATCTCGTCATCGCCTTCGGGTGCCTGTTCGTGCTCGGGTCGTTGATGACCATCGGCATCGGCATGTACGCGCCAACGATGATCGTGATCAGCCTCATGGGCATGAACCCGGCCGTGGCCTTCCCGATCATGATGGGCGCGTCGGCGTTCCTGATGCCGGTGGCCGGGCTACGCTTTCTGAAGGCTGGCCGCTACGGACTGAAGGCGGCGCTGGGGCTGGCGATCGGCGGTATTCCGGCGGTTCTGATCGCGGCGTTCATCGTCGGGTCGATGGACGTCACGATCATGCGCTGGCTCGTGGTCGTGGTCGTGCTGTACGCGGCGATCCTTATGCTCAGGTCGGCGGCGCAGGAGCGGCGGGCGGCCCCCTAACGCACCTTCCGCGAGTAGTTCCCGTGCACGCTGAAGCTCTCGATCGTGCCCGAGTCGTCCCGGTGGAAGACGTACGCCTCGCCCAGCTCGCCGTCGTCGCGTACGCGCTGGTACGTGTCCTCGCCGGTTCTGCGGAGTTTGGTCATCGCCTCCATCGGGTCGTTGTTGGGAACTCGGACCGCCACGAGGCTGTCGTCCCAGCGCAGGATCACGGTCTCGCCCCAGTTGGACTCGTACAGCCCTTCGTACTCGGCCAGTGAAGCCGGACGCGCGGTGCCGCCGCCGGGGTCATCCTGGATCGACTCCAGGGCAGCGCCCACCGTCGCCATCATCTTCGACCACACGTCGTCCGGGCTGGCGCCCTGCGCGCTGATCATCGCGATCCCGGCCAGCTTCCTGGCGGGTTTCAGCTGAAACGTCGTCCTGAAGCCGGGGCAGCTGCCCCCGTGGCCCACCGTGCGCTCGCCGTCGCGCTCCGAGACGGAGAAACCAAGTCCCCACATGGTGTCGAAGTCGGGGTCCACCCAGTGCACACGGTGCATTTCACGCAGCGTGTTGACGCCGAGGACCTCTGTGCCCCCGTTCTCCAGCAGACGGAACTGCCAGGACGCGAGGCGCGCCAGGTCCTCGACGGTGGAAGCGAACCCGGCGGCGGGGGCGATCCCGTGGGCCTGGAAGAAGGCCGCCTTGTGCCGCTGACCGTCGCGGCCCAGCCGGGTGTACCCCGTCGCATACCGATCACCCTTGTGCTGCTCGGGAATGTCCGTGTAGGTGTCCGACATGCCGAGCGGGTCCAGGATATGCGCCCGGATGTAGTCGTCATAGGTCATCCCGGAGGCCTGTTCGACGATCTGTCCCGCCAGCGCCATGCCCAGGTTCGAGTACTGGAAGTAGCGTTCCCCGGGGTAGAGCGTCTCCTGGTCCGAAAGCCCTTCGATGATCTCGTCGCGCGTCGGGAACGGGAAATCGGGGCCGGTCCAGTAGGGTTGCGCCGATTCGCGCGGGAGTCCCGAGGAATGCGTGAGGATCCCCTCGACGCGCACCGGCGGGCCATCCGGATGGACCTGCTCGAGATCGTACCACGGCAGAATATCCGAGACCGGGTCGTCGAGCCGCAGCTTACCCGCGTCCCGCTGCTGCATGACGCCGATCGAGGTGAACAGCTTCGAGATCGAGCAGATGGAGTACATGGTCGACGGGGTCGCCGGCACCGCCGCGTCCGGATGCGCGTACCCGTAGCCCTTCGCCCAGACGAGGTCCTGGTCGTGGACCAGCCCGACCGAGATTCCGGGGAGCTTCTCGTAGTCCATCTTGGCGTCCAGCCAGGCCTCGAAGAGGTCAACGGCCTGTTCGAAGCGGGGATCGCCGGTCGGATCGCCGGCGGACTGCGCACAGCCGGCGGAAGGGGCAAGACCAGGGACGACAAGGGCAAGGAGGGCGACGTGTCGGGACCGTGGACGGGACGTGCGATTCATGGGGACCTCTCCTATGGGACGGATCGCGTTCGCTTCCCGCAGCGCGGGCAAGCCCGTTCCATAGTGTTTGGGTCGACAGACGGGGGCAAGCTACGTTCACTCCACACCTTCGGATTCCCCGATTCCTCAAGACCGCTGCAAGGGATTTGAGTCACGTCATCCGGCGAAACGCCGTACCGCTCATCGCGGGGCTCTGGTTCGCGCCCGGTCCGTGTGCAGCCCCCTTGCGGGCCCAACAACCGACCCCCGTCTCCGGCGAGGTGTCCTGCGCCGAGTGCGTGATCACCCTGGACACGGTCGCAACCCTGGGGACCTGGGACGACTCGGGCATCCCCGTCATCACCCCCTTCTCCCGCGTTGCGGTCGATCACGGCGGCCGCTTTCTGATCACGCACCTGACCTACCCCGCGATCTCCGTGTTTTCCCCGGCCGGCGAGTTTCTCGGGATCGTGGGGCGCGGCGCGGATCGTCCGCGCGAAGACGAGGACCGCACGATCGAATTCGCGGCGATCGCCCACGTCAATGTGGGTCCCCGCTTCATCCACGTCTTCGACTTTCGCATGGGGCGAATGTTGCTCAATCGTGAATTCGAAGTGGTGCGCACGGACGGTTCGGTGGGGCAGGTCCTGTCGTCAGTCGTGGTGGACGCGGACCGGGTTGCCTTCGCCGTGCCCGCCGCCGAGCCGGCTGCGGTCGGTCACCGGCTCCACATCCTGGATCTCGCAGGCCGCACCACGTACTTCGGGGGTGAGCCGGCGCCGGGTCGGGACCCGCAAGGCCAACGATTCGTCGTGGCCGGTGACGACAGGACCGTGTGGGTCGTCCGCCAGCAGACCAACCGGCTGGTGCGCTGGGACCTGGAACCCGTGCCAGGGGTCACCCGCGTCCTCGACCGCAGCGTCGAGGCCTTCGAGCGCCACAACCCTCCCACCGAGACGTGGCCCAGGTCTCTCAATGTCGGCAGCATGCTCGACGAGAGCGGGCTCTGGATCGCCTGGCAGACGCCCGATCCCGAATGGACGGAGCGGATAGGCCCTGGCGGGCAGATCCCGGAAGCGCCGTGGCAGACGGTCCTGGACGGATGGCTGGACGTGATCGACCCGGCGACCGGACGCACGCTCGCGCGCTACCACGGCGACGACGCGCTGCTCGGGTTCGCCAACGGTGCCCAGTACGTCGTCTCATACCACGAGCCCGACTCGGGCGGCGCGTACATCCACCTTCTGAGGCCGCGGCTGTCCCGGGGTCAGTCGGCGCGCTGCACAGCTCACGCTGCCTCCTCCCCGCTGCCGTCCCGAGCCGCGAACCGCGCCGCCAGCCGCCGATACAACACGGCCATCCCCCACGCCGCGCCCACCACGATCAGCAGGAGCAGCACCCACCTCAGGACCGCCGCCCAGAACGCGGCATCCACCGCCGGCCGCTGGAAGTCGTAGGCCGTCAGCACCCCCCAGCGCTCGGCCATCCAGTGCCAGCTGGTGTGCGCGACCAGCGCCGACACCACGATCCCCCCGATGCGCGGCGCCACCACCTTCGAGAACAGAAGCGCGAGTCCCGGCACCATGAACGCCAGCGCGAACAGCTGGCCGAGCTCCACGCCCACGTTGAAGCCGAGCAGCGACGTGTAGAGGTGCGAGCCCGCGAACTGCAGCGACTCGCGCAGCTGGAACGAGAAGCCGAACCCGTGCACGAGCCCGAAGCCGAAGGCCCACAGCCAGCGTCGCCGCAGCGTCTTGCCCACGATGTTCTCCAGCGCCATGAACACGATCGACGCCGCGATGAGCATCTCGATGAGCGGGGGAAACCACAGCGCGTTGGGCGCGATCCCCAGCACCGAGGCCACCAGTGTGATCGAATGCGCGACCGTGAACGCCGTGACCACCGATACGAGCGGCCAGAAGCGCCGCAGGGGAACGACCAGGCAGAGCAGGAAGAGGAGGTGGTCGATCCCGTCCAGGATGTGGGCGAAGCCGAGCGCGACGAAGCGGAGCATCGCCTGGTGCCATCTCGGGTCGAGGCGGACGCGCCCGGGATTGCCCGCGTACTGGAAGACCCTCTCCGCGCCCTCCGGCGTGACGAAGCGCAGCACGGTGGTCGTGCGCATCCCCAGGTGTGCCCAGGCCGGGTCGATCGAGAAGCGTGAATCGGCGGACTGGATGGGGGTCTCGAGGACCACGTCGAGCATGGCCTGTTCCAGCACGAGCTCGGTGGCGGGTGGGAGCGGCGGGGCCGACATGTGGGCGACCGCTCGGTCGTAGTCCGCGAAGGACGGATCGGAAGGCAGCGAAATGCGCGCCTCGGTCACGACGGGCGCCGCGAGCCGCACGGCCTCTTCGTAAAGCGCCACGTAGCCGGCGATCCAAAGGGTCGCCTGGTCCGCGAGCAGCGGGGTCGCGCCCTCGATGTCGACGTAGCCGGGGCCCCGGACGGGGAACGCCACGTCGCGCATGGACGTGAGCGGAACCCGCACCACCAGCCGCAGCACGCCGGCCTCGGCCCTGACGAACGCCCGCACGATCACGTCGGCGGGGATTTCGTGGGGGAGGGGGGCGAACCGCGCCGCGACCGAGGCCGCGTCCGGGACGGCGCCTCCCGCAGGCCCGACGGGCGCCAACGCCGCCGCCGCCAGCGCGACAACCATGCCGCTTCGCTGTCTTCGGCCTTTCATCCCACTCCCTCCAAACCGTTCACTGGCCCGGTCCCCGCCATTCCGCCCCGCACCTACGCTGTGCGCCCGGCCCTTGGCTGACAAGCCGTTCAGTCCGTACTTTGCCCCGAGCCGTCACAACGCACGTCCCACCAAGGGAGCCCCCCAATGAAGCGGAACAAGCTTCTCGCCGCCGTTCTCGCGCTGGCCATCGTCGCCGTGTATTTCGGCATGGACCGGATTCAGGATGCGTCGGCCAGCGCCGTCGAAGCCCCGATGTTCGAGGTGGATCCGTTCTGGCCCAAGCCGCTCCCGGACCACATGGTGCTCGGGTCGGCCATCGGGGTCGGCGTGGACTCCCGCGACCACGTGTTCATCGTGCACCGGGGGAACCTGACCGAACGCACGGAAGGCGGGGCCGACGCGGATCCGCCGATCGGAGAATGCTGCCGGGCTGCCCCGCCGGTGCTCGAGTTCGATCCGGAGGGCAACCTGGTGAACTCATGGGGCGGGCCGTCGGACGATTACGTGTGGCCGGCTTCGAATCACGGGATCACGGTCGACCACATGGACAACATCTGGATCGGCGGCAACGGCCCGAACGACACGCATGTCCTCAAGTTCTCGCGCGACGGCGAGTTCCTGGCCTCGTTCGGTGAACCGGAGGCCGGCGCGGCCGACAGCAACAGCCGCACGCGCTTCAACCGCGTGGCCAAGCTGGCGTTCGACGCCGAGGCCAACGAGGCCTACCTGGCCGACGGATACGGGGGACGCCGCGTGGCGGTGCTGGACGCCTCCACCGGCGAGTTCAAGCGCTACTGGGGCGCCTACGGAAACGAGCCGGACGACACGCCGACCCCGCGCTACGACCCGGACGCACCCCTGATCCAGCAGTTCCGCACCCCCGTGCACTGCGCGGATCCATCGCGCGACGGGCACGTGTACGTATGCGACCGTCCCAACAACCGGATCCAGGTGTTCACCACGGACGGAACGTTCGTGGACGAGGTGCAGCTGGCGCCGCGGACGCTGGGAGACGGATCGACCTGGGACGTCGCTTTTTCGCGCGACGCGGAACAGAAGTACATGTACGTGGCGGACGGCAAGAACATGAGGGTCTACGTGATGGACCGGCTGAGCCTCGAGGTGCTGACCAGCTTCGGAGACGGGGGGCGGCAGCCGGGGCTCTTCTTCGCGGTCCACAGCATCGCCACCGACTCGCAGGGCAACATCTACACGACCGAGACCTACGAAGGGAAGCGCGTCCAGAAATTCGTCTACAAGGGAATGGGGCCCGTGACGGCCATGCACCAGGGAGCTCCCTGGCCGACGGGAAACTGACACACCCACGGAAGGAGCGGTGACACAATGAAGACCTTTCCACTCGCAACCTGCACCGTGTTCGCGGGCGCGCTCGTGCTCGCAGCGTGCGCACCGGGCGACGCGCCGGAAGCCGAGGGCAACGCCGACGCCGACGCCGGGGAAATGGGCGAACAGGCCCCGATGACCTTCTTCATCACCAGCGCGGGTCCCGGGGACGGCGCCAACCTCGGTGGGCTCGAAGGCGCCGACGCCCACTGCGAGACCCTGGCTTCGGCCGTGGGCGCGGGCGGCATGGGCTGGATGGCCTACCTCAGCACGATCGGCGACGATGGCAGCCCCGCCGTGAACGCGCGCGACCGCATCGGGATGGGACCCTGGCACAACCAAGCCGGCGTGATGATCGCCAGCGACGTCGACGAACTTCATTCGGAGGCGGCCAACCTCACCAAGGAGACGATCCTGACGGAGATGGGCGACATGGTGAACGGCCGCGGCGACGACCCCAACATGCACGACATCCTGACCGGGTCGAACATGGACGGGACCGCCTTCACCGCCGAAGACTATGACAACTGCGGCAACTGGATGAGCAACGCCGAGGACGGGAGCACGGCGGTGGGCCACCACGACCGGACCGGCGGCGGGCAGAACCCCACGTCCTGGAACGCAGCCCACGCGTCTCGCGGCTGCAGCCAGGAGAACCTGCAGGGCACCGGCGGCAACGGCTTCTTCTACTGCTTCGCGGCGGGCAACTGATGCGCGGTCCGGCGGCGCTGCTGCCCGCGCTCGCGCTCGCGGCGTGCCAGGGCGGCGAAGGAGCGGAAGGCACTCCGGCCGACGGCGGCGGTTCGCCCGCGGCTGCGGCCGCCGACGTCCAGGCGGAGGCGGTCAACACCGTCTTCATCGAGGAGATGACCTGGACCGAGATCCGGGACGCCATCGACGCCGGCATGACCACGGTGATCCTGCCCACCGCCGGGACCGAGCAGAACGGCCCGCACATGGTGATGGGCAAGCACCGCTACATCATCGACGAGGCCAGCGACCGGATCGCGCGCGAGCTCGGCAACGCCCTGGTCGCGCCTGCCGTGACCTACGTCCCGGAGGGAGAGGTGGATCCGCCCTCGGGACACATGCGGTACGCCGGGACGATTACACTCCCGAACGAGTTCTTCATGAAGCTGGTCGAGTACGCCGCTCGCAGTTTCCGCGCCCACGGCTTCACCGACATCGTGTTCATCGGCGACAGCGGCGGGAACCAGAGGGGTATGGAGGCGGTCGCGGCGATGTTGAACGACGAGTGGGGCGGCGACGGCGCGACCGTGCATTTCATCGGCGACTACTACGCGAACAACGGCTTCCGCGACTGGCTCATGGAGCAGGGCGAGACCGAGGAGACGATCGGGCGCCACGCCGGCATCTCGGACACGTCGATCCTGCTCTACGTGGAGCCGCGTCACATCCGTCAGGATCAGCTGGCGCCCGGCGGCGGCTTCGAGAACAGCGGCGTATCGGGCGATCCCACGCGGGCCTCGGCCGAGTACGGCCGGGTCGGCATGGACATGCGCGTGGAGGCGGCGGTCCGGCAGATCCGCGCGGCGACCGGGTCCATGTAGCGCGGACGGTGGTAGGGGGCTCCGTGACGGCGGGAACGGGTTGGCGCACGGCCGCGCTGGTGGCGGGGGCGGCGGTAGCCGCGGGCGTGGCGGGCATCGTGGGCGCGATCATGCCGTCCGGCCGCGCCGCCGCCCAGGACACGGCGGGCGGCGCCGAAAGCGCGACCTTTACCCTTGGCGGGGAAATAGTGGACGCGGTCAACGGAGCACCGATCATCGCCGCGCTCGTCAAGGTCCCGGCGCTGAGAAGAAAGGTCAGCTCCGACGTGAACGGCCGGTTCCGGCTCGCGGACTTCCCGGAGGGCACGTGGGACATCGTCGTCGAGCAGCTCGGGTATCACACCCTGACCGGATCGGTCACGGTCGCGGAGGGCAGCGGGCTGAGCCTGCGCTTGAACCCGGATCCGGTCGCGCTGGACGAGATCAGGGCCGGCGGTCTGACCTACAGGACCCGATTGCGGCGCAGGCGAAACGCCACGGAGATGTGGTCCTACGAGCTCGACGGAGAGGCGCTCCGAGACAGCCGCCACGAGGACGTGTGGGAACTGGTGGCACGGCGCGAGGGCTTTCACTTCGAGGGGTATTCCAACTACGGCTGCCCGCTGGCCACGATCTACGGGGTGCCGCTCGTCGTGAGCCTGTACGTGAACGACCGCGCGGTGCGGATCGGGCTCTTCGACCAGTACGCACCGGCCGATTTGGCCCTGGTGGAGGTCTACGAATTCGGCGCCATAATCAAGGCGTATACCCAGGACTACCTCGATCGCATGACGCGGGAGAGACGGGTCGCGGTGTCGTCGACGCCGGCGCTCTGTCCCTCCGAGTCGCGCACGATCTACCGGCGGGGCCGGTGGGTGGGGGTTCCGTGAGTGTGCCCGGCAGCTGGCGCCGGCGCAGGGGAGTGGTTCTCGGCGCCGCGGTCGCGCTCGGCCTGAGCGTCTCCGGCCCGCCGCGGTTGTCGGGACAGGAGACCGTCACATACACATTGACCGGCCAGATCATCGACGCGGTCAACGAAACACCCGTCATCGCCGGGGTAGTCAAGGTCCCCGATCTGCGCCGCTTCGTCTTCACCGATGTGAACGGCCGTTTTGCGTTCACCGACTTCCCCGAGGGCACGTGGGACATCGTGGTCGAGCAGCTCGGGTACCACACCCTCGATGGCTCGGTGACGGTGGCCGAGGGCAACGCGCTCTTCCTGCGCCTGAACCCCGACCCGATCGAGCTGGAGGGCCTGCGGGTGCGGACGCGCTCGGAGCAGTTGCTGGAACGGCGGCGGCGGCGCACCCCGTTCCGCGTCGTCAGGATCTCCACCGAGACCATCGCGAACGCGATCAATCCGGACCCGACGGCGATATTCAGGTTCAACGCGGCGGCACCGATTACGGGCTGCTCGGGCGAGGCAGACGAATGGATGACACCCGGGTGCGTCATGGTGAAGGGCAAGCCGAAGCCGATCGGGATCTTTGTGGATGAAGGGCCGCTGCTCGGCGGAATGGTGGAATTCGCGGCCCTGAGTCACCTGGACATCCATTCGATGGAGTGGATACCGCGCATGGCGATGCTCAGAGTCTACACCAGGCGGTTTGTCGAGCGCCTCGACAACACGAGCATCAGCCTGGCGCCCCTGGTGTGGTGATGAAGCGGGGCCGACGCGCCCGGCGCGCATCGTTTCTTGTTGCGTGCCTCGCAGTCGGGGCCGGTGCGGAGGGGCTGACCGCGCAGGATCCGGCCACCTTTACGCTGACCGGGCAGATCGTCGACGCGGTCAACGGAGCGCCCGTGGTCGCCGCCGTGATCAAGGTTCCCGCACTGCGGCGTCTCGTGTTCACGAACGTGAGTGGCCGCTTCGCATTCACGGACTTTCCCGAAGGCACGTGGGACATCCTGGTCGAGCAGCTCGGATACCACACGCTCGAGGGCTCTGTTACGGTGGCCGACGGCAACGGGCTCTTCCTGCGGCTCAACCCCGATCCGATCGAGCTGGAAGGCCTGCGCGCAGTCAGTCGCGGCGACCGGCTGCTCCACGAGCGGCGCCGGCGCTACCCCTTCAGAGTGACCACGATCTCGGCATCCACGATCACGGACGCCGTGGACCGGGACCTCGGGGCCATCTTCAGGAGACACGCCAATGCGCCGCTCGCCACGTGCCCGGAGGAGCTGGACCCGTGGCGGTCGATGGGCAGCTGCATGTACAAGCGCGGCGATCTCAAGCCCATCAGCGTCTACCTGGACGAAGCACCCCTCATGGGGGGAATGATGGAGCTGTCGCAGCTCGACTACCGGGAAATCCACTCCATGGACTGGGTGCCGGGCATCTGGCGCTCGGACAACCCCGAACTCCGGGTCTACAGCAAGAGGTTCATCGAGCGGCTGAACAGCTCCAACACCCACCTGGCCCCGTTTTCGTGGTTCGTGCCGTAGTTCTGCTGGCGGCCGTGGCGGCCTGCTCCCGGACCCTTCCGGAAGCCGCTGCAGTCGGCGACCCGGTGCCGGGCTTGACCGACGAGGAAATCGCGCGCTTCGACGCCGGCCGCGCGCTCTTCGACCGCGTGTTCGCGGTGGACGAAGGAACGGGGCCCCTCTTCAACGAGAACCAGTGCAGCGCCTGCCACACATTCCCGGCGCCCGGCGGGACGGGTGAGCAGCTCGTGATCAAGGCGACCCGCCGGCTGCCGGACGGACGTTGCGACATTCTCGCCAGCGAGGGCGGCGAGAATCTGCGGCGACAGGCGACGCCCGCCCTCGCGGAGCTCGGCATCGAGCGCGACACGATCCCGTCGGCGACGGCGGACATCGCGACCTTTGCGGTCCCCTTCCTGTTCGGGCTGGGAGCGGCCGATCTGGTGCCCGAGCAGGCACTTCACGAGGCCGCAGATCCCGACGACCGCGACGGCGACGGCATCTCGGGCCGGGTGGGCCGCACTCCCGACGGCCGCGCGGGGCGATTCGGTCGCAAGGCGGACGTGGCATCGCTGGACGACTTTACCCACCTCGCCCTCTTCAACGAGATGGGGATCACCACCACGTCGCACCCCCGCGAGCGCGGCCCCAACAGCGCCCCGCTCCCGCAAGGCGTCGACCCCGCGCCCGACCCCGAACTCGGCGACGGTCCCGTCGACCTCATCACCGATTTCGTGCGCATGCTGGCCCCCCCGCCCCGCCCCGCTCCCGACCCCGACGCGGCTCCGCTCATCGCGCACGGCGAGGCCCTCTTCACGGCCATCGGCTGCGCGGCCTGCCACACCCCCCACGTGACCACCGGTCCTTCCCCGCTCGCCCCTCTCGACCGCGTCCGCGCGCCTCTGTACTCGGACCTCCTCCTCCACGACCTCGGCCCCGCCCTGGCCAGCACCTGCGCTCCAGGCGCCACCGAGACCGAGTACCGGACGGCACCGCTGCTCGGCCTCAGGCACCGGCGCCCCTACCTGCACGACCTGCGGGCCACCACGCTCGAGCGCGCCATCGAACTGCACGGCGGCGAAGCTCGATCGGCGCGCGATGCCTTCGCGGCCCTGCCGATCGCCGACCGTCAGGCGCTGCTGCGCTTCCTGCGTTCGCTGTAGCCGCGGGCAGCTAGCGCTCGGACCGGAACAACCTGTCCGTGAGCGTAGCCACCAGAGGCACCGCCACCGTGAGCGTCACCATCCCCAGACCTTGCAGGAACTCCGTTTCCTCACGCTGGCCCGCTATCCCGAGGGCGTAGCCGGGGATGAGGGTGACCGCCGCACCGATCAGTGCCGCGCCGAGCGTCCCGTGCGACCTGTCGGTCTCGCCGCCGAGACGAGCGCCCAGCGCCGATCCCAGCGCCGGCAGCGCCACGGCGGTGGCCGTGACCATCATGGTGGTGGTCGCACTGCATTCGGTGAACAGCACGTCCTCCTCCCGCCCCTTGAAGCCGATGCAGCGGCTGGCTATCGCCATCCCCGCAGCCAGCCCGGCAGCGTTGCCGGCCGCGGACCCCAGGAAGACCCTGCCCATGCGGTGCGGCGCCGGCTCCAGCGACCAGTCATACCGTTGCGGGCCCAGCACCCGCCGCCTCACGTCCTCGTCCGGATTCCGCCCGGGCCTCCTGGTCTCGATGACGAGAGCCCCCCACAGCGACCCTGAACCGAATCGGGCGCCGGCCTCCGATGGCTGCACCAGCTCAATGTTTTCGACGGACTCGATCGGGAGCGTCGCGTAGAGGGTCGCCGGGTTGCGCACCAGCACGCCATCCAGGTAGACCTCCGGGGAGTTGCAGCCCGGATCGCTGCTGCCGAGGCCGCGTATGAAGTTGCCGGCGCGCGCGCCACGGAACTCGACGCAGGTCGGCTGTCCCACGACACCGCTCCGGGTAATCCGTATCCCCGGAACCTGGGCCGTGAGGAGTTCGACCAGGGTCATCGACGTATCCCGATACCGCTGGATCTCTTCGCGGGAGATCCGGTTGAGCTGGCGGCCCGCCCCCCGACGCTCCCGGGCCCCGCGGCTCATGGCCTCGACCACCAGGGGCGCCAGGCTGATCCCCTCCTGCGCGATCCGGATCGTCAGCCGCAGGGGTTCGTCGCCCACCTCCACCTCCTGCCAGTGCGCCCCGTACGCGACATGGTTGACCGTGAGCACCCAGCTGCGCGGCGGCACGTCGGGAAAAACAAAGGACCCGTTGGCGTCGGTGATCCGCGTCCCCACACCGTCGATCCACACCTCCACATCGGCCACGGGGCCGCCCGTCGCCTCATCCATGACCTGGCCCGACACCGACGTGCCCGACTGCGCCGCAATGGCGGTCGGATCCCCCCAAAAGAGGGCAAGCGCGGCGGCTGCCAGGGCGCTCGGCCAGCCAGGCCCGGCCCACTCCCGCCAGGTCCCCTTCATACGACTCCTCCCGCCCGCGGCGCACCATGCGACGCGAAGCTCTTGACAAACAGTGTACCCATGTTAGCGCGCACGCGACGCATGTGCTACTGTAGTCTCGTCCATTGCGAGGATGGCCGCAGCGCGCGAGTGTGCGCGACACGGTGTATACATCCCCGCATACATCTTTGGTCCATAGGAGGACGCCATGGAACAAGTACTTTGTAAGAGCCCGCGTACCACAGCAGGAGTCATTGCTCTTGCTGCGCTGGCGTTCGCGCTACCCTCCGCTCTCGGGGCCCAGACGGGCTCGATCCGGGGGGAGGTGGTCGACGCCATCACGCTGAGGGCAATCGGAGGCGCCCAGGTCGAGATTGTCGAAACGCGCCGGGGTGGCCTGACCAACACCTCCGGCCAGTATCTCCTCCTCAACGTCCCCGTGGGCGAGCACGAGGTGCGGGTGCAGTTCATCGGGTTCGGCACCGCGACCCAGAGCGTGACGGTGACGAGCGGCGAGACCGCCGTTCTCGACTTCTCGCTCTCGCAGTCGGTGCTGCAGCTGGACCAGATCGTGGTCACGGGAACCGCGCAGGAGACGCAGGCGAGATCGGTGGGCAACACGGTTTCCACCATCGACGCCGCGGAGATCGTGGAAATCGCCCCGATCAGCAACGTTCAGGAGCTGTTGACCGCCCGGACTCCCGGATTGACGCTGGTCGCCAACTCCGGTCAGGCCGGCGCGAGTTCCAAGCTTCGCATCCGGGGAGCGGGATCCCTTGCCGCGGGGCTGGCGCCCGTCGTGTATGTCGACGGAGTTCGAATGAAGTCGGGTACGCAGGGTGGCCTCGACGTGGGCTGGGGCGGCGCGCAGGGTACTGACGCCCTCGACTTCCTGAACCCGAACGACATCGAGTCGGTCGAGACGATCAAGGGCCCGGCAGCCTCGACGCTCTACGGCGCGGATGCGGCCGGCGGCGTAATCCAGATCATCACCAAGAAGGGCCGTGCCGGATCAGGACTGGTGTGGAACGCTTCCTTTGAGACCGGCTACAACGCGTGGGCGCTCAATACTCCGACAAACTACTGGAGGTGCACCGCGTCCAATATCTCCAATCCGGACATCTACCCGGGATGCTCGGGTGTTGCGGAAAACACGGTGTTGGAGGATGACCCGGTGAAGCGTCACCCGATGGCGCTTCGCCAGAACGAAGGCGGACCTGACAACTACGCCGATCTCAGCACCTTCAACCTGTCCGCGCGCGGAGGCGGGGAAGCCTTCAACTACTACCTCTCGTTCGAGAATAGCGGCGAAGAGGGCGTCTACTACAACAACTTCTCCAACCGGACCTCGGGGCGCGCGAACTTCGGGTTCACGCCCACCGAAAGGTTCTCGACGACGGTCAACGTCGGGTACGCCCGGACCCACGTGCAGATGCCGTTTGCGAACAACTCCTCGAACTCGATTCTGCGAAACGGCTTCAGGGGAAGACCCGGGTCGTCCGCACCGTGGGAAGAAGGATTCAGGGGCTTCGGACCCATGCTGGCCAACGAGTACGACAATCAGACCGAGGCCGAGCGCACGACCATCGCCATGACCGTCAACTACCAGCCAACGGACTGGTTCACGAACCGCCTCACGCTGGGGATGGACAAGCAGGACCGCAACAACACCGAGGTCTACCAGATCGACACCACCGGTGCCCAGCCGTGGGGAGCCACGGCCGCCGGCGGTCGGGTCCAGCGCGACCTGCCCGTCGACCACTCGTGGACAGCCGACTACGCGGGTACGATCAGCACGGACATCACCGATGACCTCGCCTCGTCTCTGTCTGTCGGGGGCCAGCTGGTCAGGGAGCAGTTCTCGTCTCACTACGTCGAGGGACAGGGCTTCGTGGCCAACAACCTGAACCTCATCGGAACCGCGGCGACGACGCTGGCGTCGCAGGGATTCGTAGAGCAGACCTCCCTGGGAGTGTATGTGCAGGAACAGGCGGCCTGGCGAAATCGTCTGTACGGCACGGTGGCCGTACGGGTTGACGACAACTCGGCATTCGGCAACGACTTCTCGCTCGTTGTCTACCCAAAGGCCTCGGTGTCCTACATCATCTCGGACGAGGACTTCTTCAGTCTGCCGTACGTGGACGAGTTGAAGCTTCGCGGCGCCTGGGGCCAGGCAGGAAAGGCACCGGCCCCCTTCACGGCGGATCGGGCCTATGCGCCAGACGTGACCGTGGTCGGCGATATTGCCGTCAACCAGCTATCGACCGCCTCGTACGGGAATCCCGACCTCAAGGCCGAGACGGGTACCGAGATAGAACTCGGATTCGATGCGTCGCTCCTGGAGGGTCGCGCCGCTCTTGAAGTCACGTACTACAACCAGCGCACGACCGATGCGCTGATCTCGGTGCCGGATCCGCCCTCAAGCGGGTTCAGCGGCAGCCACTTCGTGAACATCGGCGAGATCGCGAACAGCGGATTCGAGCTGCTGCTCACCGGATCCCCGATCTACACGCGCAATCTTCAGTGGGACGCGAGCGTGTCACTCTACACCAACTCGAACGAACTCGTCTCCTTCGGTGGCGCACTGGATGAGATCGCTTTCGGCGCGTTCGCCCAGGTGCACAAGCACATCGAGGGCTACCCGCTGGGCGGGTACTGGTCCGTCGATGTGGTACGGGACGCGAGCGGCAACCCCGTTCTCACTCCAGGCGGCGGCGTGACCGTCGACTACGACAACGAGGAGTACGTGGGACCGCAGCTGCCCACGCGGGAGATCGCGTTCTCCAACACCTTTACGCTGATGGGCAACCTGCGGGTCTTCGCCCAGTTCGACTACAAGGGCGGCCACCACCAGTGGTGCGCGATCTGCTCGATCCGGAACCGGATCGACCGCAACAGCTGGGAGGTGAACAACCCCGCCGCCGATCCGAACGAGGTCCTGGTGTGGCTCAGCCGTCAGACCAAGACGCACCTGTTCCCGGCGGACTTCCTGAAATTCCGGGAAATCGCACTCAGCTACACGTTGCCGACCAATCTGAGCAACGCGTTCCGCGCGGACCGCGCGACGGTGACGCTGTCGGGCCGGAACATCTGGATGTGGACCAAATACGGAGGCACGTCCGATCCGGAAGTCACCTTCTACAGTACACGCGAGTTCAGTGAGCTCGACTACGCATCCACGCCGATGACGCGCAGGTTTTCGGCGTCAGTCGCCCTTCAGTTCTGAGAGGAGGAAGCAAATGACTCGATTCAGCAAGACACTGCGGCTCCTGGCCGCATTGGCCGTCGTTGGTTCGGTCGCAGGATGCGACACCCTCGACGAACTCCTGATCGCAAACAACCCCGAGCGCATTTCGGAGGATGCACTGAATGACGCGCTGCTGGTGGACGTGCTCACCAACAGCGTCATCGGCGAATTCTCGGCCATGTACGACGACCCGTTCATCTGGCGGGGCAGCATGTTCACCGACGAGCAGATCACGGGAATCAACTGGGAATCGACCGCGCGGCTGAGCCAGAGACTGGTTCGGTACGACGAGGGCGACCCAGACAACATGTTCTCGCAGATCAGTGCCGCACGAGTGATGGCCGACAGCGCCGCGGGACGGTTCCGCACCCTGATCGACAACTCGGCAGCGGATGAGCGCATGGCGATTGCGCTGGTCTATGCCGGTTATTCCCACATCATTCTGGGCGACGCAATGTGCGAGGCGGTCTTCAATGTGGGGGAGACCATCGCGTCGCAGGCGCAGATCTATGAGCGCGGCCTGTCCCGATTCGAAGAGGGCATGCAGGTGGCCGCGGCCGCGGGCCGTGGTGACCTGGTCAACCTGGCCCGCGTCGGCCTTGCCCGTTCACACCTGAATCTGGGCAATCACAGCCAGGTGATGCAGCACGCATCCGAAGTACCTGCGGATTTCGTCTATTGGGTCGAATACGAGCAGACATCCGACGGCGGAACCGACCTCGTGCTCTGGGGGAGGATCAACGGCGGGAACCACTCGCTCGGCGTGCACCCGAACTTCCTGAACGGAGAGTTCGGAGAGCAGGATATCATCGCCGGCCAGACCGACCCGCGGGTGCAGCACACGACCAGCTGGTCGCTGGGCCACAACCGCCTCACACGGTTGTACAAGCCGTTTCAGTCCCTGCCGTTCAGCGGATACAACGGCGAAGCCATCGCAGATGGCGGTCAACCGCCGTTCTACCAGCGGGGCACCGACATCAGGATGGCCTCGGGGCTCGAGGCGATGCACCACTACTACGAGGCGGCGGGCCCTGACGGAATGGGTCCGGCCGGGTCGACGCTCGATTTCGTGAACGCGCGGCGCGCGGCCGGCAAGCAGGCGCCGGTCGACCTGTCAGGCTCCGACCTGATGGCCGAACTCCGCGATCAGCGCGGGCGTGACATGTACATGGGCGGTTTCCGGATCGGGGATCTGCGGCGCTGGAAGAACCAGGGCGTGGGCGACTTCTTCCCGAGCGGGACCCACCCGACCACCGAGTGGGGCTCCTACGGGGACGCCACGTGCTTCCCGCTCCCACTCGAGGAGTACGAAGGCAACCCCAACCTGACGAAGCCGTCCTGACGGTCTTCGTCGGAGCGAAAGCGTGCATGAGCGCTTGAAGACGGGGGGCACGGCGGTCCGGAGGGCCGCCGTGCCCCCTCGCGCGTCATGCGCCGCCGTATTGGCGGCAGTGGCAATCTGCACCGCGTGCAATCTGCTCGACGACGATCAGGACTACCCGGGCGTCGCGCGCGTGGAAATCATCGGCACCGCGCCCGGCCCGCTCGAACTGGTCGTCTCCGACGACTTCCAAAGGGTCGCCGACTTCGAACAGGGTGCGCGGTACACCGTGCTGGTCCGCGCCGACACGTCCCAGGTGGAACTCGATTTCGTGAAGGAGTACGACATCGAGGCCGCGCGCCGGTTCTACGTGCGGCTGACCAACCACGCTTCCGAGGTGGCGGACGTGCGCCTCTCGGTCGCCTTCGACGGAGTGGTCGGGTATTCGCAGGCGGCAACCCTGGCCGAGAGTGGCGCACTCGAGTTCAGCGAGATCTTTTTCGGCACCTGACCGACCGGACGGGAGTCAGCGCGTGAGATTCCGCCCGCCGAGACCGCACCTGCGTCCGTCCACGCCCCATCCGATCCCGCTCACCGCCGCGCTCCTCGCCCTCGCGTCGTGCGGCGGGGACGCAACCGCCCCCATCGAAGCGCCGCCCGACCCCGAGCCTCCTCCGGTCCCCGCCGAGGCCACCACGTGGATCGAGGCCAACTCCCATCCGTTCGAGGGCTCCCACCTCTCCCTGCCCCACTCCGACATCGACTTCCTGCGCGATATCGTCGGCGACGCGCGGATCGTGTCGCTGGGCGAAAACACCCACGGCACCCGCGACTTCTTCGAGATGAAGGCGCGCGTGCTCCGGTTTCTCGTCGAGGAGATGGGATTCACTGCCTTTGCGATCGAGGCAACCTGGCCCGAGGCGCGTCGCCTGGACCACTACGTGCGGACCGGCGAGGGCGATCCGGCGGTGCTGCTGTCCGGGCTCTACTTCTGGACGTGGAACACGGAATCGGTGCTCGAAATGATCGAGTGGATGCGCGCGCACAACGAGGCCGGGGGCAACGTGGGCTTCCACGGGTTCGACATGCAGTATCCCGGCATGGCCCTGCACAACGTGCGCGAGTACGTGGCGGCGTTCGACTCCGCCCGGGCCGGCGCGGTCGCCACCGATCTCGACTGTCTGGGCCGGTACGCCAACGACCCCTCCGGCCGATTTCCGACCGCGCGCTACGGCGACCAGCCAGACACGTACCGCGCGGACTGCGGCGCCGAGCTCGAAGGCGTGCAGCAGGCGCTCCTGGACAGGCGCGAGACCTACGAGGCGGCATCGGGCGAGGAAGCCTTCGCGGTGGCTTTGCAGAGCGTACGCGTCACCATCCAGTACCACCTGATGATCACGGGAGCGCAGAGCCGCGACCAGTCGATGGCAGAGAACACCGTCTGGATCGACCGGCAACTCGGTCCAGGCGCGCGCATGGTCCTCTGGGCGCACAATTTCCACGCTTCCGCCCAGCCGGGCGCCCAGGGATCGTTCCTGCGGCGGGCCTACGGAGACGCGATGGTGATTGTCGGCTTCAGCCACGAGGCCGGGACCTTCACCGCGGTGCTTCAGCGGGGCTCCAGCTACCTGGGGCTGGCCGAGCACACCCTGGGTGCCCCGCTCCCGCTCTCGTACGAGCACTACCTGTCCACACCGGCCGCCCCCCGGTACGTCGTCGACCTGCGCAACCGCGACACGAGTTCGGCGGGGGCATCGTGGCTGGCGGGACCTCGCAGCTTCCGCGCGATCGGCTGCTGCTACGATCCCGGCACCTCCCATCGCTACTGGTCGCAGTCTCCGTTGCCGGAGTGGTACGACGTGGTCATCCACTACGCGTCCACGCGGCCCACGGTGGTGTTGCCGTCGCGCTACCCCACCTCGTTCTGAACTCGGACGGGGCCTCCGCCCTCTATCCGCGCAGCGACCGCCGCAACCGCACGAAACGCCGCGCGCGCCGGAGGGCCAGGGATAGCCCGGTCCACACCATCAGCGCGGCTGCCAGCGAGAAGAGCCCCGCCAACAGCTGACCCCCCAACCCCCAGTACTCCCCGGTGTGCGCGTGACGCAGGAACAGCTGGGCGCGCCGCCCGGGGGTGTCGTCGGCGAAGGACTCCCAGCCGCGCGCGGCGCCGGTGGCCGCGTCCACGGTGAGCAGCCCGGCCTTGTGGGGCTGGCCCGCGCGGCCGCCCTGCACCTCCACCCGGACCTCGCGATCCGCCGGCCGCGGCACGTTCAGGACCAGCGTCCGCCATCCGGGCGCCCACCCCTCGGCGGTCGCGAGCACGGCCTCCAGGTCGGCACCCGGCCCTCGCGCGCCCTCTTCGGCGCCCTCCAGCGCGACCCCGTCCTCGCCTCCGCCCTCCACCCCGCCCGGCCACCCCTCCGCCGGCACCACGCGCCCCACGACCGGATACACCCGGTCGCCCGCGCCCGGATACGACGTGGTCACCCCCGTCGCCGCGATCACCGCCAACGGCAGCACCGACCAGATCCCGACCGCCTGGTGCCAGTTGAGGTCGCGCCAGGCCCCCCTCGCCCGGGGGCGGAGAATGAACACGCTGGCAAGCGACCGCCTGTTGATCGGCCGCGGGATCCACAGGATCGGCCCGGTGAGCAGCAGGAAGAGGAACGCCACGTTCACGGCGCCCGTCACCGCGCGCGCACGGCGCACGGAGCCGCTGGAGACATTGAACCATCGGTGCCAGTCATGCACGGCTTCGAAGAAGTGCTCCAGCCGCCCCGGCCCGAGGCCGACCACCCGGCCGGTGTAGGGATTCACACGGGCGTACCGATCCCGCCCCTCATGCACCAGCACCGGCGCGCGCGGGTCCGCACGATAGCTCAGCGACGTCGCCGCCAACCCCGCCGCCTCGATGATCGCCTCCGGCGCCAGCCGCTCGGCCCCGTCCCCGGGCGCCGCGAAGTACCGGCGCTCCACAAGCCCCGTCACCGTCTCCTCGAGCGACAACACGACACCCGTCGCGGCCAGCATCAGGACGACCGCCCCGGCGGCCACCGCCACCGAGAGGTGCAGCCGGAAGATGATCGCCCGGATCATCGCACTGCCGCCAGTCCCCCGCGGCGCGCGTCCCGCCCCGCCCCGCCGGCCGCTGTCAGTTCAGCGTCACGTAGCGCTCGAACCGCGCGACCTCGTCCTCGTCCACGTACTTGCCGATCTCGCGCCGGAACTGGTCGAGATCGGTGTACGGCCGGTACTCCTCGAATTCGTGCGCCATGCGCTCGGTCATTCCCGGAACGGCCATGATCTCCTCGCGGGTGGCGCTGTTCAGATCGATCGGGACGTACACGTACTGCGCGAGCCGCTCGACCTCTTCCTCGTCCACGTACTTGCCGATCTCCCTGCGGAACTCGCCCATGCCGTCGTACGGGCGGTACTCCTCGAACTCGTGCGCCATCCGATCCCCCACGCCCGGAATCAGCAGGATCTCGTCGTTCGTCACGTCGTTGAGGTTGATCGGCAGCCAGAGCGATTCATAGGCCGCCATCGCCGCGTCGTCCCCGATCGCCCCCGACAGCACCGCGTGCACATCCGCCGCGCGCAGGTACGGCCGCCCACCCACCACCGCCGCGGCAACGTCCGCCGTAATCCCCGGGACCGATCCGAGTTCGTCTTCGCCGGCGAGGTTGGGGTTGAGCAGGCCGGCCATGGCATCGGCGGCCCCCGTCTCTCCCATGGCCTCCACGGACTCCGCGGCGGCGGGTTCAGACTCCGCCGAATCGCCGCCGCCGCCACATCCGGCCGACAGCATCGGGATCATGGCAAGGGCGAGCGGCACGGTGTGATTGCGGAACATGGTCCTCTTCCTTTCTCGGTGGGAATCCTGCTGTACAATAGTGAACCCCTGCAGACCCGCCAACGAAGACCCCGGTCGCGGTGTCTTTTCCGATAGCGCCTATCGTGCCATTGTACCGGGCCGGCGACTTGTCGAACTGCGGTCATAGGGGAACCGAACGCGAATGAGATCAATGTCAGCCCGTTTGCCGGGCCTCGTGGCATCTGCCCTGCTTCCCCTGGCCGTGCACGCGTCCACAGGTGGCGCGGCCGCGCAGACGACCAACGGAGACAACGGGGCGCCGCCGGTACTGGAGGCCGCGGCGCTGCCAGTGGAAGTCCGGATCGACCTCGACGGACGCATGGACGAAGCCGTGTGGCAAACCGCCAATCCGATCACCGACTTCAGCCAGCAGGAGCCGGTCGAGGGGGGCGTACCCTCGGAGCGGACCGAAATCCGCGTCGTTTTCGATCAGGACAACCTCTATATCGGCGCAGTTCTCTACGGCGATCCGGCGAACATCCTGGCCTACCAGCGCCAGCGCGACGCCAGCCTGAGAACCGACGACCGCTTCATGTGGATCCTCGACACCTTCCTGGACGGGCGCACCGGGTACTTCTTCGAGATCAATCCGGCCGGGCTGATGGGAGACGGGATCCTGACCGGAAGCGGCGGGGGCGGGGGCGGGGGCGGTGGCGGCGGCGGCGGCGGCGGTGGCGGCAAGGCCTGGGACGGAATCTGGGAGGCTCGCACCGCGCAGCGGGACGACGGCTGGTCGGCCGAGATCCGCATCCCGTTCAGGACGCTCAACTTCAACCCCGACCTGGACAGCTGGGGGATCAACTTCCAGCGCACGATCCGGCACCGGAACGAGGAGATCCTCTGGCGGGGATACCGGCGTAACGAAGGGCTCTTCCGGCCAGTGCACGCAGGGCGCCTCACAGGCTTGAGAAATCTTTCACAAGGCATGGGACTCGAAGCCAGGCCTTCGGCGGTCACGACCTGGAAGAACGTCCCCGACAACGTCGACCCGACGACCTTTCCGAGCGACGTCAGCCTTGACGTCAACTACAGCCTCACGTCCAGCCTGCGCGCGTCGGCAAGCATCAACACCGACTTCGCCGAGGTCGAAAGCGACGAACGGCGCGTCAACCTGACACGCTTCCCCCAGCGCTTTCGGGAGCGCCGGGACTTCTTCCTGGAGGGCTCCGGGGTATTCACCTTTGCGCCCCGCAGCAGCCCCACGCCCTTCTTTTCACGCAGAATCGGGCTCAGCGAAGGCCAGCAGGTACCCATCCAGTACGGCACGCGGCTGACCGGCCAGGCAGGGAAGTACGAACTCGGCTTCTACCAGATCGGCACCGCGGCCCACTCCTTCTTTGACGAAGGCAGTCTGGCGGACGTGAGCATCCCCCGAGAGACCTTCACCGTCGCACGCATGAAGCGCTCGATCTTCGAGCAGTCGACGATCGGCGCAATCTACACGCGCAGGGCCGCGGCACCCGGGGCCGATGGCCTTGTTGTAGCCGACGGACACACGGTGGGCGTCGATGCCCAGTTGAGTACACGGCACTTCCTCGGCGACAAGCGTCTCGATATGGAGGCCTTCTTCGTCTGGAACTCCAACCCGGATCCCACGGTCGACCGGTCGCTCAACGATCTCACCGCCCGCGGACTGCGGGTCAACTTCCCGAACGACATCTGGAGCGCCCACATCTCGTACCGCGAGTTCGGCGACGACTACAGCCCGACACTCGGCTTCGTGCCCCGCAACGGTTTCCGCCGGGTGGAGCCGCGCATCGGCTGGGCGCCCAGGCCCCAGAGCATAGCCTGGATCCGGCAGCTCGATTTCGCGGTGCAGTTCCGCAATCTGACCAATCTCGACACCGGTGTGCTCGAAGAGCGCGAATGGCAGTTCGACGTCTTCGGGATCGACTTCGAGAGCGGGGACAACATCGAGATCGAAGCAACCCGCGTCCGCGAATTCCTGGACTACGGGTACGAGGTGAGTGACGGGATCGACATTCTCCCGGGCGATTACACCACATGGGAGTGGGGCGTGCAGGCGCGCACGGCGGGCCATCGCCGCGTGTCGATGTTCGGAGGATTCAACCGCGGGGGCTTCTGGGACGGGGACCGGACGCGCATGAACGCCCGAGCCTCGTTCAGGCCGAATCCCGGCGTCAGCATCTCCACCAATTTCGAGCACAACGCGGTGTCGCTGCCGCGGGGCGATTTCACGGCCGATGTCTACGAAGTCGAGGGCGAGTGGAATCCCAACCAGTGGGTCAGCATCACCAACCAGATCCGCTATGACAACGACAGCGACATCGTCGGGCTGTTCGCGCGGCTGCGCTGGATCGTGAGGCCGGGCAACGACGTCTTCCTGGTCTACACGCACAACTGGCGGAACCTCGGTCTGGACATCCTCAGCGACCGCGACCTGATCACCCTGTCGCGGGGCAGCGCGATCAAGGCGAACTACACGTACCGGTTCTAGGGGCGCGTCCGGTCAGCGCGATCAGCGTCCGGTCAGCAGCTCGTCGAGGTCCCAGGAAGACAGGTCCTGAAGCGCGTCGTGGTCCGTCGCGTCGAAGCGCAGTGCCGTGACCGTGATCATTCCCTGCATGAATGCCTCGGAGTCGCTGCCGGGTGGGAAGGTGTCCTCCAGCGAGATGCGCGGCTCGAACACGCGCACACCATCTTCCGGCTCGACCTCCTGGTATCCGAGACGGAGGTAGCTGCCACCCATTCCCGCCGCCGCGATCCCGGCGACCTGGTCCTCGGAAGCAGCCGGGAAGTTGATCGAGAAGACCGTTCCCGGGCGGGACGGACGCGTACGAAGCTGCTCCACGAACCGTGCGACAACCGCCGAGGGGTAGCCGAAGTCCATGGAGCGGCCCCCCAGCGAGGCGGCGATGGCCGGAATCCCGTAGTATGCGCCCGCCATGGCCGCCCCGACGGTACCCGACATACGCGCAAGATCGCCGGTATTCGCGCCCGCGTTGATCCCGCTGACGACAAGATCGAAGCCGTCGGGCGGCGCAAGCGCCTGGGTCGCGAGGATCACCGAACCCGCCGGGGTGGTATCCACGCAGTGCCCCCAGACCTCGCCCTCCACCTCGTACGGACGCAGTCCAATCGGCAGGTCCAGCCGCACGGACATGCTGCTGCCGGAGCGCTGACCGCACGGGGCCACGACGGTCACCTCGCCCACCGCCCGCAGCGCCTCCGCCAATCGCTGAATCCCCGGCGACTCGATGCCGTCGTCGTTGGTGACCAGAATGTGGTACGGGTCCGCGGACGGTCGTGCAGCCGGGTCGGACGCTGCCGGATCGCACGCCGATGACGACAAGACGACCGCAAGGAAAGCCGACAAAACGCGACGAGACCCTCTCATGCCCTGCCCCCTGGTGTGGTAGTGGAGCCAACCGGGATCGAACCGGTGACCTCTGGCTTGCAAAGCCAGCGCTCTCCCAGCTGAGCTATGGCCCCAGAACCGCTGGCGACGGCCAGCCCGGAAAAGATAGCCGGCCGGGAACGCTCGACAACCACCCCCCCCCGGGCATTCGGGCTATATTGGATCATGAAACGACTGCCCGTGGAGCCAAAGGTCGCGGTTCCTTCGCTCCTGATCGCGTTTCTTGCCGTGGCTTGCGGCGACGCGAACGGAATGCCGGAGGGTAGCGCGGCTGTTGACGCGCCGGCGCCCGAAGAGGCGTTCGATCCCGCCGCCGACCCGGAAACCGACGAGTCCTCGGCCGGTAGCGTCGGTAACGCCGTGGCCGCGACCGACGCCCCGGACTCGGTCAGCGAGGCCGATTCGACCCCGCCCCAACGCACCTTCTTCTTCTTCACGCGCCCCGACCACGTTCGCGGCCTCTACGTGAACTCCTGGTCCGCCGGTTCCAGGCGGCGCATGGCGGCACTGATCGATCTCGCGCAGCGGACCGAGATCAACACCTTCGTCATCGACATCAAGGACGCCAGCGGTTACGTGAGCCACCCCAGCAAGGTGCCGCTTGCCCAGGAAACGGGAGCCACCGGCGACATCCGCATTCCCAGCATGCCGTGGCTGCTGGGGCAGCTCGAGGCGGCCGGCATCTACCCCGTCGCCCGGATCGTCATCGTCAAGGATCCCGTCCTCGCTGCAGCCCGTCCCGAGCTGGCCGTGCAGGACACGGCCGGCGGCGTGTGGACGGACAACAACGGGGTCGTCTGGCTCAATCCGTTCAACGAGGGCGTCTGGGAGTATCACGTCGATCTCGCTCGCGAGGTCGCCGAGATGGGCTTCCCGGAGATTCAATGGGACTACGTGCGCTTCCCCGATGCGCCCGCCTCGGCGCTCGGCCGGGCACACTTTCCGGGCCGGAACGGGCAACCGAGGACGACTGCGATCCGCGAATTCCTGGCGTACAGCCGCGACGCGCTCGCGGACCTCGGGGTCGATGTGACCGCGGACGTGTTCGGGGTCACCACCTCCGCGACCCGCGACGTGGGGATAGGACAGGTGTGGGAGTCCTTCATCGATGTCGTCGACGTGGCGTTGCCGATGGTCTACCCGAGCCACTACTGGGAGGGCAGCTACGGTTTCGATGACCCCAACGCCCATCCCTACGAGATCGTGCGCAAGGCGCTCAGAGACGCGTTGCAGCGCTCCGCCGAGCTGGAGGGGGCCGGTGCGACGCGCCCGTGGCTCCAGGACTTCACCCTCGGGCCGCCGCGCTACGAAGCCCCCGAAGTGCGCGCGCAGATCCAGGCCGCACACGACCTCGGCATCCTGGAGTGGGTGCTGTGGAACCCGGGGAGCCGCTACACGGAGGACGCGCTGGAGCCGGCGGAAGGCTTCGCGGTCGAACCCCTGGTCCGCGTCGGCAACCAGGTCGTCCCGGTGTCCAGGCGCTTCGAGCTCTTCGACACGACCACCGTTTTGGCACAGCCCGATGAAGAGTCGGCACCGGGCGACGGCGAACCCGGCCCGGACAGCGGCGGCACTCCCGCCACGGATACGCTCCCTGCGACCGGCGTGGCGCGGCCGGATACCGTTGGCGCCGGCCGCGGCCGGTCACGCTAGCCCGAAGTTCGGCCGTTGGGGGATGGGTCAAGTCGTTGTAGGGCGGAGACATAGCTCGGATCGGCGGGTGTACGCTACTGGGTACGGGTCAAGGGCGGATGCCGAGGAGACGGAAGGCCTTGGCCTGGAGCGGTGTGGGGCGGGCGAGCATGTCGGCGGTCATGGCACCGGGGACGGCGGGCCGTACGCGGTTGCGGGTCAGGGTGGCGAGATCGCCGAGCAGGCTCCGGAAGCTGTGGACGGGCAGGCCGTCGGGCGTGCGTTTCCTGCCCGCCTTGGCACGTGCGGCTTTCGAGCGCTGGGCGGGCGCGACGGGTGAGGAACGGGCGGCTTCGGCGGCGGCCGGGTCGTCGTCGTCGAAGAGCATCGGCACCAGCGCGCGGCGCATGTGCCACTCGACGTAGTAGGCGAGCATGCAGAGGAAGACGTGGGCGCGGACGCGCCCCTCGAGGCGGTGGTGGACGGGCCGCACCTTGAGATCCACCCCCTTGAAGCTCCGGAAGGCACGCTCGACCCGGCTGAGGCTCTTATAGGCCCGGACCGCGTCTTCGGGCCCGAGCTCCTTGGCAGCCACGTTGGTGCGGATGACGTAGATGCCGTCCAACGCCGCCTCTGCGGCGATCTTCTCCTCGTCACGCTCCCACGAGAAGCCGTCGTCGCTCGCGGTGGTGGTGAAGTGCTTGCCGACCTTGTGCGCGCGCAGGGCCCGGTCGGCGCGCACGGCGATGTTCTTCTCGCCCCGCAGCGGCCGGTTCTCGCGCTTCGTGGCCCGGACGACCAGGTCGAGCTTGGCCTCCGTGGCCGCCAGCAGCGCCTCGCGCTTGCGGGCCCGCTCGGCGGCCAGCAGCGGGTTGCGGCAGACGATGAGCCGCTCGCCCGGATAGAGTTCCGGCGCGGAGATCTCGGCGAGGTCCTGGGTGTCGAAGATCGACAGCTGCAAGTCGCCGCCGGAAACCAGCTTGCGGATCTTCGGAGCCCGCAGCGCGGTGATCCAACGCAGCCCCGCCGGCTCGACATCCTCGCGGATGCGGGCGTCGGTCAGCAGCCCCCTGTCTCCGACCAGCACGATGCGAGACAGCGAGAAGCGCGCGGCGAGCTTCTCGGCCTGGGAGGCCACGGCGCCGGGATCGGCCGTGTTGCCACGGAAGACCTCGGCGGCCACCGGACAGCCGTCCCGGTCGCAGAGCAGGGCGAAGACGATCTGCAGCTTGCCGCGCCTGCCGTCGCGGGAGTAGCCGCGCTTGGCCAGCGGGCACTTCGCGCCCTCGAAGTACACCGAGGTCAGGTCGCAGAGCACGAGCGAGCCGTCCTCGATGTGCTTCGCCGCCAGGGTCCGCTCGATGCGCTTCTGCCGCCGGAGCAGCCAGTCCATCGCCTCGTAGAGTTCCTCCGCCGTCGCGTCCGCCGTGCCGGTCTCCTCGCCCAGCGTGTCGGCCAGGGTCTCGGAGCTGAGGCCGCGGGCGGTGGCGAGCTTCGAGCGCGGGTCGAGGACGCGCGCCGCGATCATCGCCAGCGCCAGCGACCGCATCCGCGACGGACGGCGGTCCAGCAGTCTCTCGAGGCCCAGCTTGCGGGCCGTGCCCAGCACGGCGGCGGCGTGTCCGTGGGGGCGGGAGCGCAGGATCTCGAAAGCGTCCCCGAAGGACTTCAGGGCGACGCCGCCCTTGAGCAGGATACGCAGCCCGTCCACGATGTCGTCGGGCAACTTCGACAGGTTGGCCAGGGTGCGCTTCCTGACCTTGCCGCCCTCGCGGAAGGACTCGCGCAGGAGGACGGCGGGCGGGGAGTTCCGATTGGGCACGCGTTCGATATACATGACTATGATCGTAACGACTATCATGTGTTATGTCAACGATATCACTTTGTTATTACATGGGTACATATATCCCATACGAGAACTGGCGTACAAGTCCCGTGCCCACAACAGATTACGGCCAGGAATCAGCCCGATTCGGGCCCGAACTTCGGGCTAGCGGCGCGGGTTCGCTCCTGCCGGCGGCGGCCGCATAGCGCCGCACCACCTCGCCCGCTCCCTCGATACGCGAGATCCCGGCGACGCTCTTCCCCGCCTGCCATAGCTCCCGCTCCTCGTCGGTCAGCGAACGCTTCAGCTGCCAGAACGACTTGACGGCGTAGAAGAGCCGCATCCAGTGCTTCGTGCGGCTGCCCCTCAGCAGGCGTTTTGCGACCGGACCCGCGGTCAGGCCCATGCGGCGGATGTACCGGGTGTTCAACACGGACACGGGGACGCCGGTGAGCTTCTCCGACAGCACCACGTCATCCTCCGCAGCGTCCAGAATCGCGCGCTTGTACGCGTCCGATGCCGTGCACTCGCGCGTGGCAATGAAGCGCGTTCCCAGCTGGGCGCCGGCGTACCCGAGCGACAGGGCACGCGCGAACTCGTCCGGCGTCCCGACGCCGCCGGCACACACGACCGGCACACCCAGGTCCCCCACCTCGTCGAAGAGCGCCTCGACCCCACGGGGCCCTGCATGTCCGCCCGCACGCCGGTTCACGGCAATCAGACCGTGCACACCCGACTCGAGTCCCTTGAGCGCCCACTTCCGCTCCGTGACGTCGTGGTAGACGATCCCGCCGTGCGGCGCGACCCTGTCCACGACCCAATCGGGCTTGCCCAGCGAGGTCACAAAGAACCGCACCCCCTCCTCGAGCGCGATATCGATCCACTCCACCATGCGCTCGTGGTACTTCCTGGACGCCTTCTCGATCAGCGCGTTCATGCCGATCGGTCGGGAGGTCAGGCGCCGCATGTAGCGCAGTCCCTCGCGGAAGTCGTAGCCGTGCACGTAGGTGCGGCTGACGGGCTGCAGGATCCCGATGCCGCCGGCCTCCGACGCGGCCGCCACCAGCTCGGGATTGCTGCACGGGTACATGGCGCCGCAGATCAGCGGCACGTCGATCCCCGCGTGCTCGGTCAGCGCGGTCTTCACGGCTTCCGCCCCAGCACGGCGATTCTGCGCCGCAGCAAGGGCACCCAGCGCTGCGCGATACGTTCCAGCGCACTCAGCCCGGGCAGGTGCGACTCGGCGAAGTAGGCGCGCTCGATCCGGAAGCCGGCCCCGGTCAGGAGCCCCCTCATGCGCGCCATCGACTTGTAGTCCACGTGGCTCACATCCCGCTTCAGGATGATGTTGTTGTTCTTCAGCACTTCAAGGATGTGACTCCGACAGGGTGTCCACACCGCGAACACGCCCCTGGACGCGAGCACTCGAAACGCCTCCGCCGCGACGGCTTCCGAGTCGTCCGGATAGAGATGCTCGAACAGGTCGGCCGCGACCACCGCCTCAAACGAGCTCTCCTTCAGCCCGGTGGCGCGAGCGTCCCCGACCTGGAACACCACATTGTCCACGCCGTGCACGGGCACGCGCGCATTGCATCCCGAGACCGCGCGCTCGGAGAAATCGACGCCGACGACCTCGCGGACCCTGGGCGCGAGCGCGTAGCTGATGGTGCCCCAACCGCACCCCATGTCCAGGACCCGATCCGTTGGCCGTCCGGGGTACAGTTCGGTCACCTTGGCGACGCGATAGCGCTGGAAACGGCTCTCGAAGTCCTGCAGGTGTGCCGCCGCGTCGAAATAGGTGGTCTCGTCGTAGTACGACCTGCCGACCCGCCTGACCCGATCCGTCAAACGCCGCAGGGAACTACCAGGATGACTTGCGAACCCCCGGAATCAGGCCGTGCAGCGACATGTCGCGAAACGCGATGCGCGAGATCCCGAACTTGCCGATGAAGCCCCGTGGCCTCCCCGTCATCTGACAGCGGTTGCGGTAGCGTACCGCCGCGGAGTCCCGGGGCAGCGCCTGCAGGGCCGCCATCGCCTGTCGCTTTTCCTCGGGCGAGGCGTTGGCGTCCTTCATGATCGCGGTCAGCTTACGCCGCTGTACGGCATACTTCGCGACCAGCTTCTCACGGCGGTCGTTCTTCTCCAGCTTGCCCTTCTTGGCCATCGACGGTTCTCTCGGCAGTTGACGTTCTGTGCGTGGCGGCACCGACACGCCGCGTAGCCAGTAAAGGTTGCGGAGTCGGAAGCGGAAATCAAGCGCACCGCCCTGGCACACCGTGCTAGTGCGGCCGATGGGCCACCAACCGCGACGGATCCGTCTCCAGACGCGGCCCGCCGATGAGGTCCACGCAGTCCGGCACCGCGGCGAACACGGCATCCAGGCACTCGCGCACGGCCTTCGGAGACCCAGGCAGGTTGATGACCAGGGCCGACCCCCGCACGCCGGCGGTCTGACGCGACAGGATCGCGGTCGGAACATGAGGCCGCGAAACGGCGCGCATTGCCTCGCCGAACCCGGCCAGTTCCTTCTCCAGCACCGCCGCGGTCGCCTCGGGGGTGACATCGCGGGGAGCGGGCCCGGTACCGCCCGTCGTGATCACGAGGCAGCACCCCACGTCGTCCACGAGTTCCACCAGGGTGGCCCGGATCAGGTCGCGCTCGTCGGGAATGACCCGGATCTCGGCCCGCCACGAAGTCACCAGCACCTCCTCCAGGTATTCCTCCACGGCGGGAGCCCCCCGGTCCGCGTATTCGCCACGGGACGCCCGGTCCGAGACCGCGACGATTCCGATCCGAACCGGTGTGGTTGCGGAACCGGCCGCGACACGGCCCGATGCGGTGTCCTGCCCTCCGTCTTGTCTGGTCATGTTCGACAATATGCGGCATTTGTGGCATTTTTTCACGGCGCGGGCGGACCCTCCGCCCGGCAGACCCGGACACGACTCCCATGACCGACGACCCCTTGAGGGATGCCGCCAGCGAAAAGCTTCCAGCCGGTTACGGCGGACTCCGCACCCTGCAGACCGAGTTCAGGCGCTACCAGGAGGACGCCTTCCCCGAGCGTCCACCGCGTTTCTTCGCCCTGGAACTGGCCGGTGAAACCGGCGAGCTGGCCAATCTCGAAAAGAAGGTGTGGAAGGGGCGCGAGGTCGCCCGGGCCGCCTTTGACGACGAGGCCGCGGATGTGTGCATCGCCCTGCTGAACTTCGCCAACAGCCGGGGAATCGACCTGGCGGCCGTCGTCGAACGCAAGATGCGGATCATCGACGAAAAACGACTGACCGAGCCGGAGATCACCGGCGCATCGGATTGCATATGACCAGGACACTCGAGTCGGCCGCGCTCGCCGACGTGCAGGCCACTCCGGACGGACGAGAGGTTCCCATCGCCAAGGTGGGTGTTCAGAACATCCGCTTTCCCATCGCGGTGAGGGACCGGCGCAAGACCGCGCAGCACACGGTGGGGAGCGTCGACATGTCCGTGGACCTCCCCTCGCACTTCAAGGGGACCCACATGAGCCGGTTCATGGAGATCCTCAACTCCTACGACGGCGAGATATCGGTAGAGTCGCTTCCGGCCATTCTCCAGACGATGCGCGAGCGACTGAACGCTCAGACCGCCCACCTCCGGATATCCTTCCCCTACTTCATGGAGAAGCAGGCGCCGGTTACGGGCGCCGCGGGACTCCTGTCCTACGACTGCGCCTTCGACGCCTCGAGCGGCGCGCAGGACGATTTCGTGCTGACGGTCACGGTGCCCGTGACCACGCTTTGTCCCTGTTCCCGCGAGATCAGCGCGCGGGGCGCCCACAATCAGCGCGGCATCGTCACGGTGCAGACGCGGTTCGACGACGAACTGTGGATCGAGGACCTGGTGGAGTTGATCGACGATTCAGCCTCCTGCGACCTCTACCCCGTGCTCAAGCGGTCGGACGAGAAGTGGGTGACCGAACGGGCCTACGACAACCCGCGCTTCGTGGAGGATCTGGTGCGGGAGATCACGTTGCGCCTGCGCGCCATGAGCAGGGTGACCTGGTTCAGGGTGCACGTGGTCAACCTCGAGTCGATTCACGAACACGACGCGTACGCCCAGGTCGAAGAGGGACCCTGAGGGGGGTGCGCGTCAGAGTGTGACCCGGACGCCGGTCGGCGTCTCCAGCACGGCAACCATCCCCGCCCGCCCCGCTGTCACATCAAGGTCGACCCCGAGTTGCTCCAGTTCGCGCCGCACCGTGCCCGGATCGGGATGGCGGCCGTGCAGCCGGACGAGACGGACGCCCCGGTCGGGGAGTTCGGCGCACGGATGCGGCGTGTCGCCCCAGTCGATGAAGAACGGAACGATGCCGTGGCGGGGACGCGGGTCGCCGGGCATCGTGAGCGTCCAGGCGATGCGGTCGCCGCCGGGCCTGGCTCGGGACATGGACCGCACCGGGCCAAGAAGGTGGCCGCCCGGACCGGCGGCCAGGGCGTCGAGGTCGCCGGAACGGGCCGCCCAGGTGACCAGCGCCGGCAGCGTGGCCCGGCCGCGGGCGAGCCACAGACCTTCGGGCGGCGCGGGCTGTTCCGGGTCCGGACCCACAACCTCCAGGTAGACGCGGCCGTCGATACGCAACAGGGAGTTGCGCGTTCCGAGTCCCGGGTGGCTGCCGCCGGGCGCCAGGCGTACACCGAGGCGAGCCTCGACGTCACGGACCCCGGCTGCGAGGTCCGGAACCGCGTAGACGAGGTGGTCGGTCCCCGGAGGCGCTGGCCGACGCAAGCGGGGCTAGCTTTTCCCGCTCTGGTACCGGCGCTGGAAACGCTCGACCCGCCCGGCGCTGTCGAGGAGCCGCTGCGTACCCGTGTAGAACGGGTGCGACGACGACGACACCTCGAGGGTGACGAGCGGGTATTCCTTGCCGTCCTCCCACTCGATGGTCCGCTTGGTGGCAACGGTGGAGCGGGTCAGGAAGGAGTAGCCCGTCGAGACATCCTGGAAGACGACGGGCCTATAGTTGGGATGAATGTCTTTCTTCACGACTTGCCTGTTCCGGGCTGGTGCGTCGGTCCGGGCGTCAAGGGACGACCGTGTTCGTGTACAGATCCTAATATTACCCAGTCTGGACGATTTCGGTCAACGGGCTATCTTATTGGGCGACCGTTTGAAGTCGCTGGCCGGCCACCCGAACCGGCTGGCAACAGCCAGGGAGAGATCATGGCGAAGAAGTCGGGCAAGGGACCTCGAGTGATGGTCAAGATGTCCAGCACGGAAAGCCCCTATCGGTTCACCACCACGAAAAACAAGCGAAACAACCCCCAGCGTCTGGAACTCAGGCGCTACGACCCGGTGCTGCGGCGCCACGTCCTGTTCCGGGAAGAAAAATAGGCGTTCGGGGTACAAACGGAGGATCACGATGTCCCGCAAGTGCGACATCACCGGGAAACGGCCCCTGACCGGGAACAACGTCTCCCACGCTCACAACAAGACCAGGAAGCGGCAGCTGCCGAACCTGCAGACGAAACGAATCTTCGTTCCCGAACTGAACAAGTCGGTACGGATCAAGGTCTCCACTTCCGCGCTTCGGTCGATCGACAAGATGGGGTTGGCGGCATTCCTACGGAAGAACGGGCTCTCGCTCAGCGACGTCACCTGACAGCCCGCGGCAGCGATTCGCGCTGCCACCTCCGTGTGCGCGGTCAGGCAGCGCGGCTTGCCTGCATGGCACCCTTCCTGTGCGCCTCCGTGGTCGGCCCACCGGCACTCGCGCAGCAACCCGAATTCGATGCCCCCGTCGTCCTCTCGCTCGTGCGTCAGGCGCGCGAGCTGCGCGAATCCCCACCCCCGCCTTCGGCGTCGGTATCCTACAAGGCGCGCGCCGAGGGACACGTCTATTTCTACCTGGACCGCGACGACGGCGGCGAGCCCGTCCCCATGCGGGTCGACCAGGTGGCGGTGGATCTCTTCCGCAGTGCCGACGGGCGGACACGCCAGGTCATCCGCGCGCTCCGGCGCCAGGAGCTGCTGCCGGTACAGGACTTCCGGTACTACATCGATCGGCTGACCGCGGTCCAGAACGGCTTTGGGGACCGCATTGCGATCGGCGAGGGCCGCGACGTGCGCGACGTCCCCCATCCTCTCGGGAGCGAGGGCGAGGACACGTATCGCTATCGCATCGTCGACTCGCTGACGGTAAGCGCTCCCACGCTGCCGAGGCCGATCAGGGTGTACGAAATCGAGGTGCACCCGCGCGACGAGGCGGTTCCGGCCCTTGTCGGGAGCGTGTTCGTCGAGGCGGATACCGGAGCGCTCGTGAGGATGGTGTTCACCTTCACGCCGGCCTCCTATGTGGACCCTCGCAGCGACCGGATCATGGTACGGCTGGAACACGCGCTCTGGGAGGAGACGCTGTGGCTCCCGTACCGACAGGTCGTCGAGGTCCGCCGCGAGATTCCGCAACTCGACCTCCCGGTGGGTTCGGTGATTCGCGCGACCCTGCAGGTGACCGGCTACGAGTTCGACCCCCTGATGGAGCCGGGGTTCTTCCAGGGCCCCAGGGTGACCATGGTGCCCTACGGCGCAGCCGACTCCACCGAATTCCGTACGGGACTCATGGACCGGATGGCGGAGGAAGGGCTTTCGCCCGTGAGCATGGCCCGGATCGAGGCAGAGGTGCGGCGCCAGGCCCGCGCTCGCCTGGTCAGCGGACTGCCCCGCGTGCGCGTCCACGCGGACGCCTTCTCCTCGGTGCTCCGGGCCAACCGCGCGGAAGGGGTGCATTTCGGGCTGGGGATGTCCTTCACGCCGCGTGACCGGTTCAGGCTGCAGACGCTTGCCGGATACCAGTCGGCCCCCGGCACACTCTCCGGAACGCTGAGCGGCCGTCTCGGCACCCAACACGGCCTGACCACGACCACGTTCGAGCTCTACGCAAGACGGTTGCAGGACGCGGGTCCCCGCACGGCGGCCTCCGGAGCCGTCAACACGCTCTCCACGCTGCTGCGCGGCGTCGACTACACCGACCCCTATTTCGCCTCCGGACTCCGTCTGGCCATCGAGCGCGGCGTCGGCGACGGCGCCTCCATCACCATCGGCGGCCGGGTTGAGGAACTGAGCGGCGCCACTGCGCTCTGGGCGCGGGGACTGGGCTCGGGGGCAGACCAGCGTCCCCTGCGGCCCGTCGGCGAGGGCGTCTTTGCCGGAGCCGACGGCGAGCTGCGGTACCGATGGGCGGGAGTCCCGACATGGGGAGCCGAGGCAGCGGTGCACGCCGGGATGGGCAGGTGGGATGGCGGCGGCAATCTGACTGTGCTGGCACGTCTGGACACCAGGCTGGCCGCCCGGGACCTTTCGCGGCGCGTGAACCTGAAGGTGGAAGCCGGCGCGGCATGGGGCGCCCTGCCGCAGCAAATGCTCTTCTTCGTCGGTGGCCGCGGCACCTTGCCGGGCCACGGGTTCCGCGCATTCGGGGGGCGCCGCTTCGTTCTGGCGACAGGAGAAGCGGCGTTCGCCCTGCGCCCTGGATGGCTGACGGCAAGGCTTCTCGCGGGCGCCGGGGCGGTGGGCGCCACCCCGGACGCGCTCCGGGAGGACTGGAGCGTCACGCCCACGGAGGGGCTGCGCGCCTATGCCGGTGTCGGCCTGAGCACGCTGTACGACATTCTGCGAATCGATGGCGCATGGGGGCTGCCACGCGGTAGCTTCGAGGTCATCCTTTCGATCGACCCGAGGCTCCGGCCCTACCTTTGACGACCCGGAGCCGCAGGCCCGGCGAAGCTGGAACGGCGATGCGTCCACCGACCGACAGAAGACCCTTGATCCCGATACGGCCGGCGTTTCTGCTGGCGGTCTCGATCATGCTCCCCGGAGGCGCTGCGGCAGGCCAGGACGGGGACGTGCACGAACTCCAAATGGGCTCGGTGGTCCGGATCACCGGCGCGACCGTGCTTCGGGGAGGGCCGGCGTCCCCGCCGCGACTGCTCCCCGTGGTGATCGAGGGCAACGTCGTCGGGATGCGTGGCGACACCCTGCTCTTCGAGACCGGCATTGAACCGGTGTACTGGATCCCTCTCAGCGAGCAGCCGCTGGTCGAGCGCCGCGCCGCCGTACGCGACACAAGACGCTCGGTTGCCGTGATGACCCTGGTCTCGGCCGCGGCCGGAGCCACGTTTGCCTGGGGGTGGCACGATCAGTGCCGGGTCAACCAGGAGGCACTGCAGGTGGGGCTGCAAATCACAACCTGTCCGGATGACAGCTCCGAGGGTCAGGCCGTGATGCGTGGACTGGCGCTGGGCGCCGGAGTCGGCGTGGTGGCGGGGGTGGTGCTGAGCCGTTTCGTCAAGCGCCAGGGCTGGGTGCCCCTGACCCTGGATCGGATTCAATTCGAGGCCATGCCGAGCACCTTCCAACCCGGCGCATCCGGGCTGACGATGCGTTGGGCGGTCGGAGGGCGTCCGTAGCGACGGGCCGCTGGGCGGTCGGAGGGCGTCCGTAGTGGCTGGCCCCCGGGGACGCCGCGGGGTCCTCAGGGTCCGGGTGCCCGACCGTTCGCAGCACCGCGTTCGTACGTATACAGGAAGTTGGTGAAGCCCCGGTCGTAGTCGGAGAGTCCGTTCTGACCCGTGAGCTTCATGCGGGAATCATACAGCTCCCGCATTGCGGTGGTGAACGCGTTGGGGCGCTTATCGGGGGGACGAAGGCGGCGGAAGTCCTCCAGCAAAGTGCCCGAGATGGGCGTCGCGTCAAGAAGCTCCCCATAGCGCTCGGGATCGTCGCCGTCCAGGACCCTGAGGTTGCGGTAGACCCGTTCCGCCAGCGCGGCCTGGCGAAGCTGCGGGTCCCGTGAACCCTCCAGCGCGAGATAGGCCAGGGCCTGCGCTTCGAGCTCCTTCAGATAGCCCTTCCGGTGACAGAATTCGTGCGCCAGGATATGGGGCTCGAAGACACCCGTACTCCGGAAAACGGCGATGTCCCCCGACAGGATGTCGCAGCTCCCGATCGCGAAGGGCATCATGAGGCGTGCCAGGGTCATCTCGCGCACCGAACTGCTGGTCTCGACGCGCTGTCCCGTGACCGATGCGATATACGAGGTAAGGCGTTCGTTCACGTCGCCGGCCAGGATGTCCCGTTCGCGCCCGACGGGCTCGTGAATCGCCATCAGTTCGGCTGAAAAACGCTCGACGTCCTCGAAGCGCCGGGCCTCGGGCATCTCGTCCATGTGCTTGATATCGGACCCGAATGTCGCGAGGAAATCGATCTTGCGGACACCGCGACGCGACGCCCAGTCACTGAGCACGCTGCCCGCGTAGGCGCCGGCCGCCGCGGCCTGGACAAGCCGGCCCGGCAGGGTGGCCCCCATCAGGAGTCTTGAGGCAAGGGGCGCCGCGAACATCAGGTCGGTCAGGGAGACCGGGGAATACGTCGCGCTGTTGGGGATTCGAATCGTCTCCATATTCCTCTATCTTGCCGTCGTTCGAAGGGCGCTCCATCCTGCACTCATGACGGGTATCCCTGCAAGAAAGCTTCGCCGGCCCTGCGCCAGCAAGGGGAGCGGATTCCACAGTGAGCGAAATCGACGCATCCGGACGACCCTCAGGCGGCGCAACCTGCGGTGCCGGGAGTTCCGGCCGGGAGAGGGCGGATCATCCGTCGGATGAACCCGGGATATCGCCGCTGTCGGGGGTGCGCGTCGTGGATTTCTCGCAGAACCTCGCCGGCCCCTACGCGGCCCAGATCCTGGGCGACCTCGGCGCGGACGTCGTCAAGGTGGAGCCACCCGGCGGGGACCCCGCGCGGCGTTGGGGACCACCGTTCATCGGCGGGAACAGCCACCTCTTTCAGGCGGTCAACCGCAACAAGCGAAGTGTGATCCTCGATCTCAAGACCGCGGACGGCCGAGAGCGCGCCCGCGACCTTGCGATGGGGGCCGACGTTGTGATCCAGGCCCTGCGATTCGGTGTGGCGGACCGGCTCGGGATCGGGTACGACCGGGTCCGGGACGGCAATCCCGAGGTCATCTACGTGTCGGTGACCTCCCATGGACCGCAGGGGCCGCTCCGGGACGACCCCGGTTACGATCCGCTGATGCAGGCGCGATCCGGCCTGATGTCCGTGACGGGAGAGCGGGACGGCGAACCGGTCCGGGTCGGCACGTCCATCGTCGATCTCGGCACGGGCACGTGGACCGCGATCGCCGTACTGGGAGCCCTCATGGAACGGGAGCGAACGGGAAGAGGCTGCCATGTCACGGCCTCGCTGCTGGACACGTCGCTCGCGTGGATGTCCTACCACCTGACCAGCTACCTCGCAACGGGCAGGCTTCCCGGCCCCATGGGCACGTCGATCGCCATGATCGCCCCGTATGAAGCGTTCCCGTGCACCGACGGGTCGGTCATGATCGCGGCGGGCAACGACGACATCTTCGGACGCCTCTGCCGCGCGTTGGAGCTGGACCTGACGGAAGATCCCGACTATGCGCGGAATGCGGATCGGGTGGCCAACAGCCGGCGTCTCGCGGAGATCGTCGCGGCGAGGACGCGGCGCCACTCCGTGAACGACCTGCTCGAGCTCCTGCGGAGCCATCGCGTCCCGGCGGCACCCATTCACACGGTGGCGTCGGCGCTGGAGGACCCGCAGACCGCCGCGACCGGAATGCTGCGATCGTGTGCGCATCCCGCCATCGAAAACCATGTCGACATTCCGATGCCCGTGCGCTGGGACGGCAAGCGCGCAAGCCTGCGCCGCTTCCCTCCCGATGCGGGGGAGCACCAGGGGGAACTGTTCCCGGAAGAGTGAGAGGTTGTCGCGTCCAGGACGGGTGGGGGGTGGCGCGGCCGCGCCTTAGGCGAAACCTTCCGGAGGTTCGCACGGTATCGGATACATGGCACGTTGCGACGGCGAGGAGGTTGCGCACATGTCCGGAAAGCGGTTCGCCCGGTACGCGACGCTGGTCGCGGCCATCGGGCTGGATCTCGTCTTCTTCCGCCCCACCGGGGGGCCTGCAGATGCCGGAGGCGGCCTGCTGGCGTTCGCGCACGGCGATCTGACCGGTGCAATGGCGGTGCAGGAACGGCACAACCCGGACCTTCTGGACATTCCCGGCGTGGCCGGAACCGCCGTCTCGATCGGCCTCGATGGCCGCCCCGTCGTCAAGGTGTACCTGGCAAGCGCCGGCGTTCTGGGGCTCCCCGCGAGTCTGGACGGGCACGAATACGTGACCGAGGTGACCGGTGCCTTCCAGGCCCTGGGCGACATGCCGGCTTCGGCAGGCGATCCCGTGGACGGCGCTGACGGGAATGAGCCGACCGATCCGAGGCAGTCGTTCCCGCGGCCCGTCCCCATCGGCGTTTCGACCGGACAGATCGACGTGACCGCCGGCACCATCGGCGCGAGGGTCGTTTCGGGCTCGAAGGTCTTCGCGCTCAGCAACAATCACGTCTACGCCAACCGCAACGCCGCCAAGCTCGGTGACCACGTCCTGCAGCCGGGCACGGTCGACGGGGGCGTCAACCCCACCGACGCCATCGGCACCCTCCACGACTTCGAACCGATCAGGTTCTGCGCGCCATTCCCGACCTGTCCCGCCAACCGGATCGATGCGGCCATCGCCACCACCACCATCGAACAGCTCGGCAACGGAACGCCGAGCAACGGGTACGGGACCCCGCGCAGCGAAACCGTCAAGGCGCGGCTCGGAATGGAGGTGCAGAAATACGGACGCACCACCGGGCACACCCTGAGCCGAATCAGCGGCATCAACGCCACCATGAACGTGGGATTCCGCGACAACACCGCCCGCTTCACGGGGCAGGTCGTGATCTCGGGCGGCAACTTCTCGGGACCCGGAGACTCCGGTTCACTGATCGTCTCGGCAGGGAGCGACGAGGAGGCACGCCGTCCCGTCGCCCTTCTCTTCGCAGGCAGTCAGACCAGTACGCTGGCGAACCCCATCGACCTGGTCCTGCAGCGGTTCGACGTCACGATCGATGGCAGCTGAGACAGTGGGCGATTCCGTGGAGAGCGCGCGCAGGGAGGTCACCCGGAAGGTGATGGGGATGAAGGGCGTGGTGGGCACGGCGATCGGACTGCGGCAGGGCAAGCCCTGTATCAAGGTCTACCTGGAGAAGGACGATGCGGGGTTGCGCCGTCGGCTGCCTCGCACCGCTGGCGGCGTGCCCGTGGACATCGAGGTGACCGGGGGGATGCAACGGTTGTGAGCGCGGGGCGCTGCCCCTCCGCAACCAGGCCCTGACTAACGCCGCAGCCGCCAGAACCTGGACTCGTAGCTGAACACGGTGTACGCCAGCATCCTGCCGGTCGGATCGTACGCCGGCTGGGTTTTCTGCGTCGGATCCGTCGTCAACTGTTCCGAAGGTCCACCGCCGAAGGGCACCCGATGGACCTGGAAGAAGCCGTCCCGTCCGGGACCGATGTACGCCACCCATGCGCCGTCCGGGGACACCGAGATGCCCGAATGAACCTGGTCGGAGTTCCATTCGTGGAAGCGCTCGGGCGTGCCGCCTGAACGCTCGACCACGTATAGCGCCTTGTTGCCCGCGCCCTCCGCCGCTTCGAAGACCAGCGCCCCGGAGCCGGGCGTCCACTCGGCTTGCAGCGCATCGTGGGGGAAGTCGCCCATGTGCACGATCTGTTGCGACCGCGTCTCACCCGTTTCCTGGTTCACGGGGATGACATGGAGAAAGCTCTTTCTCGCTCCCGCGGCGTCGCGCGTATAGCTCGGGAAGGAAATCCATCTGCCGTCCGGGGACCAGCGGGGCCAGCCGGTTTCGTGGCCATGCTCCGATATCAGGCGCGGCGACGACGGGTCGTCCACCGGAATGAGATAGATGTCGTCCGTGTCGTCGATGTGGCTGTGGTACGCGATCCAGCGGCCGTTGGGCGACCAGTGCATGCCCTGATCCTCGGAGTAGGAACTGCGCACCACGCGGTCCGGTGCTGTCTTCGGCAATCCTGAAGACGCGTCGACGATGCCGATGTGCTGGTCGATGTCGGGGTAGTTCACGTCGTCGGTGGCAACGCGCCAGCGTCCGAAGGTGAACGAGATTTCGTCGCCGGCAGGGCTCCAGGTTGGCGTCTCGGACTGGAATGCGGTGATTCGGGTCACTTCACCGCCGCCGGCCGGGACGGCAGACAGCGTCACCATGTAGTACTGGCTCCGATACACGATCCCGCCATCGGTGGTGACCCCGGGACCATAGACGTCACGCTCGTCGGTGGCGAGACGCTCCGCGGGACCTCCGCCCACCGGCCGGCCCCAGAGCTCCAGGACACCGTCCCCGCCGGGGGCCGCGTAGTAGATGTCGGACCCATCCGGAGAGAACGCCACGCGGCCGTACGGCTCGTGCCCGTCCAGCCAGGTGACGGGATCTTCGCGGCACGGGTATCTGAGGTGCTGCACGCCCAGTTCACGCTCGATGCACGCCACCTCGCCCGTCGGAGAGACGACCGGGTAGAAGAGCCTGCCGGCGTCCGCAACGATCTCCCCTGAATCGCCCGGCGCGCCGATTCTCCACACCCGGGACCCGCCCGATCCCCGCACGACGCCCACCACCGACGCGCCGTCGGGTGCCCACGCGAGCTCGAGCAACGCGTCCCGCGGCGGGAGCGCGGCGCTGTATCCGTTCGCCCAGAGCGCCTCCTTGGCGCCCGAGGCCACGTCGTACACGAACCAGCCCTGCCTGCGCCGGTCGAACGAGCGTTCGTGCACGAGAAGGCGCCGGCTGTCCGGGTGCCAGGTCACGTAGCGCACCTGACTCGGCGCAAGGCCCAGGCTCCGGGTCTCGCCGCCGTTCAGGTCGGTCACAAGCACTTCCCTGCCCTGGGTATACGCCAGCAGCCGCCCATCCGGCGAAACGGCCCCGGCCGGATCGCGGTAGGCCACCGGTCCCATCTGATGCGCCGTGGCGAGGTGCACGGGTTCCCGCACGCTGGAATCGCACGTAGCGGTCGCCAGGCACGCGGCGCTCGAGACGACTGCGGCCGCGAACACGCGACGGGCACGCGCGACGGCCACGGAGGAGCTCCGGCAACGATTCGGCGGCAGTGTCTGCATCCCTGTACGATAGGAGATGACCGCAGCACTTGGCTAATGTGCGCTCGACGGCGCACTATTGGATGCGCGTCGGCCCACCCGACGGGAAGAACAGGATCCCCGACCCCGAGGAACCACGAGTCATGTCAACACAAGAACACCGTCCGCAAACAAATGTGCCGCCCGGGCTCATCGCGCTGGCCGCCCTGACCCTTCTCGGTCCCTTGCCCATCCATGGCCAGACCACCGCCGAGGCGGACTCGCCTGCCTCAATTGCGGCCGCTCTCACCGCCTTCTCCGCCGCCGTCGCGGTGGTGGACGGCGACATCTACGTCGGTCGGCCCGGAGTCCTGCCGCTTTTCCCCATGCCGGGCAATCGGCAGGGTGGAGTGCACGTGTTCAGCCGCGCGGGGGACTCCTGGACGGAGACGGCGTCGCTGGCCCCGGATGAGGCGCAGTCGGCGATCGCGTACGGGGAAGGGCTGGCCGCAGCCGGCGATGTGATGGTTGTAGGTGCCCCCAACGACGGAACAGGCGCGGTCTACGTCTACCGGCGAACGTCGGGCGAGTGGCGTCTGCAGCAACGCCTGACTCGGTCGACGGCCGGCGCCGACGACCGCTTCGGGGCGACGGTCGCCACCAATGGCCGCGACATCGTCGTCGGTGCTCCCGGGGCGGATTCGGGAACGGGCGTCGCCGTCGTCTTCGCAGGGGACGAGACCGGGTACTCGGAAGCCGCGACCCTGCGTCCCGGCGATGTCCCGTCAGGGGCCGGCTTCGGCACGGCCATGGACCTGGAGGGCAACCTGCTCGCCATTGGAGCTCCCGGGGGCGGCATCGCCCTGATTCCGGGCACCGGCCCGCCCAACTTCCAGCCGGGCTCGGTCCACCTGTACGGTGGTGGAGACGGGACCTGGTCCCCGGTCGGCAGCCTCGCACCCCCCGATCCCGGACCGGCTTCGCTGGGTGCCAGCGTCGCCCTGTCGGGGGGCGAGGTCTTCGCGGGCGCGCCCCTGAGCGCCCAGTTCACCGGCGCCGTGTTCCACTTCACGCGGTCGGCGGAAGCCGGTTCCGGGGAGTGGACCCTCGCCAACGCCATTCGGCCCGAGTCCCCGACCCCCATGTCCGGCTTCGGCATGGCGGTTGCGGCTTCGGGCGACGACGTCGTGGCCGGGACCCCGCTGACCGGGGGCGGCATCGGCGGGGGATTCGCGTTCCGCCGGAACGGGACGGGCGACTGGGCACAGGTTGCCACCTTCGGACCGGGCAGCCCGTTCGCCTTCTATGGCATCGCCGTCGCGGTGGACGACGATCTCGCCGTGGTGGGCGCCCCGGGCGCCGACTTCTTCGAGGGTGCCGGCTTCGTGTTCCAACGCACTCCGGACGGCTGGGAGGCGGAGGGAACGATCGTCGACGACGACGCCGGCATCGCTGCCGTGCTGGGAGAAGCGAACGAGTGCGAAGACGGCTCCGCCGCGGGATTCGCGTGCAGCGAAGTCGATCTCGTCGCGTTCCTTCCGACAAGCGACCTCGGGGGCAAGCGCGGGATGATCGCCAACGACATCTGGGGCTGGACCGACCCCGAGTCCGGGCGGGAGTACGCGATCATGGGCCGGGCCGACGGCACGACCTTCGTGGACCTGAGCGATCCGGGCAATCCCGTGTACCTGGGCGAAATGCCCCTGACCGAAGGCGCGATCGTCAACATGTGGCGGGACATCAAGGTCTACGAAAACCACGCATTCGTGGTCGCCGACAACGCCGGGGCCCACGGCGTGCAGGTGTTCGACCTGACGCAGCTGCGCGACGTGGCGGATCCGCCGGTCACCTTCGAACCCACCACCGTCTACGACGGGATCAACTCCGCCCACAACATCGTGATCAACGAGGAAACCGGCTTCGCCTACGTGGTCGGGGCTTCCGGCGGGGGAGAGACCTGCGGCGGCGGATTGCACATGATGGATCTGAGCGACCCGGCAAACCCCGCCTTTGCCGGATGCTTTGCCGACGCCAACACGGGCGGAGCGGGAACGGGGTACAGTCACGACGCACAGTGCGTCCGCTACAACGGCCCCGACGAGGAGTACGTCGGGCGCGAGATCTGCCTGGGCGCGAACGAAAACGCGCTGTCGATCGCGGACGTCACCGACAAGGACGCCACCGTGCCGCTGTCGGCATCCTCCTACCCCAACACCGGCTACCTGCACCAGGGGTGGATTTCGGACGACCACCGCTACTTCTATATGAATGACGAGACCGATGAACTGGGCGGCAACGTGTCGCGGACGCGCACGCTGGTGTGGGACATTCAGGACCTGAACGACCCGATCCTGGTCAAGGAGCATTTCGGCACCACTGCGTCGTCGGACCACAACCTGTACGTGATCGGTGACCTGATGTATCAGGCCAACTATCTCAGCGGACTGCGCATTCTCGACATCTCCGATCCGGAGTCGCCCGAAGAGATCGGCTTCTTCGACACGGTGCCCTTCGGCGAGGACAACCCCGGGTTCGCCGGTGCGTGGAGCGTGTACCCGTACTTCGAGAGCGGCGTGGTCATCGTGTCCAGCATCAAGGAGGGACTGTTCGTCCTGAGGAAGCGGCCGCCGCGCGTGTCGTAGAGCGTGCGGATCTCGGCGGGACCTGATGCCGGCTGGGGACTGCCGACGCTACAGGATGGCGTTGGCGACCCACGCCCCCGCGTAGGCGAGAACGAGCATGTAGCAGAACTGCAGCGTCGGCCAGCGCCAGCCTCCCGTCTCGCGCCGCATGACGGCGACGGTGGACATGCACTGGAGCGCGAACACGAAGAACACGAGGAGTCCCACGGCCGCACCCAGGTCGAGATCCTGCTGGAGCGCCGCCTGGAGCTCGAACGCCTCTTCGTCCTCGCTCTCGACTCCGTAAATCGTGCCCAGTGTCCCGACGATCACCTCCCGGGCCGCCAGCGAGGTCACCAGACCGATACCGATGCGCCAATCGAATCCCAGCGGCTCGATTGCGGGCTCGATGACCTGGCCGACCTGCCCCAGCGCGCTGTCACCGATCGGCGGGGTCTCGCCTCCCGGCGTCCTGGGGAATTGCGTGAGGGCCCAGAGCACCACGGTGACAGCCATGATGATCTTGCCCACGCGGCGCAGAAAGACCTTCGTGCGATCCAGCAGCCGGGTCAGAATCGACCGCGCCGTGGGCAGCCGGTAGGGAGGCAGCTCCATCACGAACGGGGCGGAGCGACCCCGCAGCAGGGTGCGCTTCAGGAGCGCCGCCGTCACGATGGCCGCCATCACTCCCATCAGGTACAGCCCTGTCAGGACCGCCGCACGGGTACCGAAAAACGGTCCCAGCAGGGGTTGGGCGGGGATGAACGCGGCGATCAGCAGGGCGTACACCGGCAGGCGCGCCGAGCACGTCATGAAGGGCGCGACGAAGATCGTGGCGATCCTGTCCCGTTCGTCCTCCACCGTGCGGGCGGACATGATGGCCGGGACCGCACACGCGTAGGCCGAGAGCAGGGGCAGAAACGACTTGCCCTGGAGACCGACGCGGTGCATGAGCCGATCGGCAATCACGGCCGCACGGGCCATGTAGCCCGAATCCTCCAGGATCGCGATAAAGAAGAAGAGGATCAGGATCTGGGGCAGAAACACCATCACGGAACCGACACCCGCCCACACTCCGTCGAGCAGGAGGGAGCGGAACCAGCTCTCGGGAAGCGCCGCTGCGAGGTAGTTCCCGGACGCGGCGATGGCAGCCTCCGTGCCGTCCATCAGCGGCACCGCCCAGGCGAAGATGGATTGGAAGACCAGCGCGACGACCCCCGCAAAGACCAGGGGTCCCCAGAATCGGTGCAGCACCAGCGCATCCAGGCGCTGGGTCGTGCGCGAGAGGCGGGGAGCCTGGAACCCGGCCGAGCGACCGAGTTCGCGGGCGCGCTGCCGGCGTTCCGCAAACAGGTCGATCATGGGCAGGACCCGACCGCCGCCCCTACCCTCTGCGTGCTCGGCCACGGTGACGATCGGACACGCGCGCACCTCCTCGCCCCCCGTGTGGAGCGCTTCGAGGAAGACACGCACCGGCTGCAGCGTCGCGACGTCACGCGCGTTGACCAGCGCCACCTCCACGCCCAGCTCCTTCGACAGGCCCGAGCAACGGAGCGCTCCTTCCCGCCGGCCCAGTTCGTCGGCCATGGTGAGCACGACCAGCGTCGGGATGCCGAGGCCCAGAACCGGCTCGGCGACCATCAGGTGCGACTCGAGGCGTGTGGCGTCCAGCACCAGCACGATCGCGTCGGGCTGGCGGTCGCCTTCGAATTCGCCGAGGAGCACGTCGCGGGTGACCATCTGGTCGAGACTGCGCGCTGAAAGGCCGTGGACGCCCGGCAGGTCGATCAACTCCACCGGCCCAGCCGACAGATTGACCGTGCCGCATCTGCGTTCCACGGTCACGCCCGGATAGTTCGCCACTCGCTGGCGAAGACCGGTGAGGTGGTTGAAGAGGGTGGATTTGCCTGCGTTCGGGGGACCTACAACGGCAACCAGCGGCGTGCCCTTATCGACCCCGACCCCCTGCGCCGAACCCCGGTTCCGCGCGGTCGACCCGGTCCCTACGTTCAATTCGAGTCGAGAACCCCCGCGGCTTCCAGCGAGCTGCGCACACACAGACAGGATGCGGTTTCCTTGCGTAGCGCGACCAGCCCACCGTCCACGCGATAGACCGTGGGTCCTCCAGCCGGAGCGTGCCGCACCGGACAAAGCCTGCACCCGGGCACAATCCCCCGCTCGAGCAACGGCTCAACGTCCTCGCCGGCCACGTCGATCCGGACCAGGACAACCTCCTCTTCCAGCGGGACGTCCGCCAGCATGCGATCGGCAGGTTGCTGCTCCGTTTCCGGCACGCGTTTCACGCTTCCTCCCGGCGGTTCGCGGACGAACTACCCATTTCGGGGGCCTCATGCATGCTTCGGTGGGATCCGTTGAGATTGAAACTGATTCTCAATCGGCCGGCACGGTATTAGAGTAAGGTGGCAACCCGGAAATGGAAAGCCCGCGCCGCGTCCGCGCCACGTCCCGGATCACCACGACCTCCAGGAGCCTGCGCTTGGAAGATCCCTATCCGGTACCCAGCGGCACGGCGCGCTTTGAGGAAGTGATCCGCCGGAGCCGGTTCGTCAGTTGCGCGGGGCGTGCCGCGTCGCGCGAGTCCGCTCTCCGGTTCGTCCAGTCCGTAAGAGACCGGTTCCCGGGGGCCACCCACCATTGTTGGGCATTCAACGCCGGGCCGCCCGGATCGACCGCCCGGATCGGCTCCAGCGACGCCGGCGAGCCGCGGGGCACGGCCGGCATGCCCATCCTCACGGCGGTGCTCCACTCCGGGGTAGGCGAAGTGGTGGTCGTCTGCGCCCGATACTACGGCGGAGTGAAGCTTGGAACCGGCGGGCTGGCACGCGCCTATGCGCGAGGTGCCAAGGGCGTCCTCGCGGCCTGCCCGACCGAGCGGAAGGTGAACCGCGTTGCGGTCCTGATCACCGTTCCGTACGAGGCGTCCGGCAGGATCGACCCCGTCCTTCGCAAACTGGATGCGAAGGTCCTCACGCGGAATTTCGGGACCGATGTCCGCTACCGGGTCCAGATACCCGTCGTCAACCGGTCAAGCCTGGTTGGCTCGATCGCGGGCGCAACGGGAGGCCGTGGGCGCGTAGAAGATTCCCGCGAATAGTAGAACCTGGCAGCCGGGATCGCCCGACCGCGCGCGGGATACGCTCTGTTGTTGCGCCAGCCGGCTGGCTGGTCAGGTGGCGCTTGCGGATGCGGCGCCGCCCCGTGTCACCACAGGGGGCGCCGCAACTCTACCGGTGGTCTATTCCACCCGGACGACGTTTTCGGCCGCCGGCCCCTTCGCGCCGTCGACCACATCGAATTCGACTTTCTCACCCTCGGCGAGGCTTCTGAAGCCCTCCGACTGGATCGCGGAGAAATGGACGAAGCAATCCTGTCCATTGTCGGCCCTGGAAATGAAGCCAAAGCCCTTTTGGTCGTTGAACCACTTGACGGTTCCCTGCATACGCACGTTGCTGCTCTCCCTCGTGGCGGTGCAAGTCTGCTGATCCTCGACCCGGCCGCACGAACATCAAGGGGCCTGGAAGGGATGCTGCGGAAAGAAAGATGACGGGCGTCCCCTGCTAGGGTTCTCGGCCCGTCGTGGATTTGGAAGGTACTGACCGCGCAGACTTGCTCCTGATTGGTAACGGCGAAAGCTGACAGGAAAAGCCGCCGGGGTCAAGCGGACATCCCGACCACGCGCAGAGCCAGCGCGGTCGCGAGCGGAACGATCAGGTTGTCGTCCAGTCCCGTCGGGAGCACCTCGAGGGTCGCGGCCACCGCCGCGGCGACAAGCGCCGCCGTCAATCCCACCATCGGTGTCAACACGGCAACCGCGACCAGAAAGAACACGCATGTGCCCTCCCACGTGCCTTTTCCCAGCGAGCGCTTCCCCCACAGGCGTCCTGCTACGCTCGCTGCCGGATCGGCGAACGCGAGCACCAGCATTGCGGGCACGAACAGCCGTGGTGCGAGCAGAAGCACCCCCAGCGCCCCGACCAGGAACCAGGTCGACGACGCGATCCGGTCGGCTTCCCGCGGGGACGCGAGACGCGAGAACAGGCGGAAGAAGGCCGTGTTCGCCTGTACGGAGCGAAGACGCATCCAATCCAGGATCAACGCTGCACCCAGTCCTGCGCCGATGCTGGCCATTGCCGCCGTCGATTCGGCCCCCACGAAGTGGACGAATACCGCCAGGGTCACGCCACCACCGCTGTGGAACAGGCGGCGCCACGGCTGGACGCCCTGCGTGGCGCTGACGGCGGCTTCGAGTTGGGCGACCTTGCGATCACCCCCGTCCGTGGATTCCATCGGCCAGCCCCGTCGCGCGCTTTCAGCCCCCGGCCGGATCCCGGCGTCTCCCCGGATCCCTCGCGGCGGCGCCGCCGATCGGGTCGCCGGGCGGGAGCCGGAGTGCCGGACCGGGCGTCGTGTTCTCGATCCGTTCCTGCCAGCGGCGAATGTCCGCCGCGACCAGGCGCTCGTGCGGCGACGGATCCGCCACGGCCTCCAGGCGCTGCGCCAGCCCCGCCAGGCGGTCCGACAGCACGGCGCGTGCCGCGGTCATCGTGGCTGCGCTGCCGGCCTCCTGCATCATCCGGTCGACCACCGCGCGCTGAATGACGTGCTGCACCTGGCGGCGGTAGGCGTTGCCTTCCCGGGGAGCATCCCAGGTCGCCGCGAGCAGCCGGTCGGTCACCTCCTCCAGGTCCGGGTAGTCGCCCATGCTGCCATAGACGACCAGGCGCGCCATCCGCGCAGGGTGCAGGATCTCGCCGACGGTGAAGGCGGCCGCCGCCTCGGCCGCGCCCAGCGGGTCGAAGAGCAGTTCCGTGTGGCCCGCGAAGACCTCGCCCTCGTCGTGGCGGAATGCCGGCGGGGGAATCATCGTGACCACCTCCTCCGGCAGCGCCAGGAAATCCACCGTCATCGCCGAGAGGATCGTCTCCAGCGCATCCCGCTGCTCCTCGCCCGGTACGACCGCAACCGATGTCTGGCCGTCTCCCTTCAAAGCGTAGGCATAGTCCGCGCCGCCCAGCGACTGCGCAGCCGCGCGAAGCTGGAAGCGGTGGTGCATGTACAGGGGCAGCAGCACGAACTCGAGGTCGGAGAGGGGCCGTCCCGTGCGGATCATCGACGTGCCGAAGCTTTCCATGCCGATATTGCGCACCCGGATTTCGTGCTTGAGGTGGTCCACCAGGTTGGCGCCGTTGTCCCAGACACCGGCCCCGGGGTGTCCGGCCCCGATGAAGTTGTTGTTGGTGTGGGCCATGAAGATGAGGCCGTCGCGGATGCCCTGCATGACGATCTCTTCGAGCGCGGCGGCTTCGTCCGTGCCCTCGGGGAACTCCCGGTAGAGCCAGTTGACGGAGAGCTTGTCGTACTCCCCGATCCGCTGCACGTAGGCGTTCCCCAGATCCAGGTTGCCGTCGTCGTCGATCTCGACATACGGCGCGGGATAGTCCATCACGCTTTCGCGCCCGTAGGTGCTGGCGAGATAGTTGTGAGGGAATCCGATGGTATGGCCGACTTCGTGCGCGGACAGCTGGCGGACACGCGCCAGCGCCATTTCCACGGCGTCCGAGTTCGCGGACACCTGTGCCAGGTACTCGAAGTCGGGAACGGCCGCGAGGCCGCACGCCATGCTGTGGCCCGGATGGTCTCCGGCACCCCCGGCCTGCCCGCCGCCGCCGACCGTCCCCGCAAACGGCGCGACCATGCCCTGACCGTGCAGATAGTCCTGCCGCAGTCTGAGGCTGCCGAGGTTGACTACGCCCCGGATGATTTCACCGGTGCGCGGATCGGTGACCGTGTTGCCGTAGGAGTATCCCCGAGTCCGCCTGTGCGTCCAGTGGATCATGTTGTAGCGGATGTCCTGCGGATCCACTCCGTCGGGAAGGACCTCGACCCGGTAGGCGTCGATGAAGCCGGCGGCCTCGAAGGCGTCCGCCCACCAGGCCGCCCCTTCGATCAGCGCGCTGCGAATGAGTTCGGGGGTGCCGGGATCCACGTAGTAGACGATGGGTTCCACCGGCTCGGAGGGCGCGGGCCCGGGATTGCGCTTCTGCAGGCGGTGCCGGGCCGTCAGCCGCAGGCGAAGGTCTTCGTCGATGGGCGTCGCGTAGTCGAAGATGGTGGGACCGTTCACGCCGATACGCGGATCCGCGACCCTGGTGCGATACCCGTCGTCCGGCAGCCGGATGAACGAATGATGCTGCCTGAGCGTGACCGCCTGGGGGTTCACGGCCACGCCGCGCACCAGCCCGCCCGGGTCGTCGCCGGTGAAGGTGAGCAGCGACTCTACCTCGGTATTCTCCGGGAACGACTCCGTGGCCGGCATGTGAATCGCCGAGCGCGACGCGTCCAGCCGGAATGATCCCTGGCCGCGCTGTGCGATCTGGGCGATCGCGTTCCGAGCGTCCCGGATGAAGAAGGGCGTGGCGTCCACCAGCACGCGGTCTCCGGTCCGCGCCGCGATGTCGAAGCCCCAATACACCGATGGCGCAAAGGCGTCGCGCACGGCCTGCACCTCGGTGGGATTGTCGCTCCGGGCCTGGAACTGGTAGTTGGGCTCCATGAGGAGCACGCGGGGTCCCACCCGCTTCGCTTCGAGGACATGGGTGCCGCGCAGTTGCCCCCGATCGATCCCCACCGGGTTGGAGCCGAGGCCGGAGCCCATCGAGATCTGGTACAGGAATTCGCCGCCCGCGAGATCGAGTTCCCAGTACAGGACTCCCGCATCGTCGTCCCAGTAGAGATTGAAGAACCCCTCCATCGCGGTCGTGCCCTCGGTCTTCTCGGCAATCGTGGGGTGCGTCTGCTGCGCCGTCACGGGCACCGCGCCGGCGGACGCGAGGGCCGCAACCGCGACGAGCGGCGGGAAGACCAGCGCGAGTGTGTCTCGGAGGGATCGTGTTCTGGTCGATGGAGCGGACATTGGGCTGCCTTACCCGGAGCTTTGCCGGCGAGCGAGTTGGTTGGCCGCCATCGTCAAGTGGATGAGCGGTCGTGGTTGAAGAGACTGGAAAGCGCGCCGGCCGGACGCAAGGATGGCTAGCGCTCCCCGGCCACCAACTCCGGGGGGACCCGCGCCAGGGTCGCCTGTTCCAGGTCGTACGCGTACGCCAGAAGATCGGCGTCCGTCCACAGATCCCCGATGAAGGCCAGCACGAACGGCGTACCGTCGTCGTAGTACGCAAAGGGCACCGTGACGGTCGGCAGTCCAATGTCGTTGACGATGTTGCTCGGCAGCTCCGCGTGGTTGTTGGGCCGGTAGTCCGGGCGCTCCGGATCCTCCACCATCGGCCGAATGGGCTCGCCCGCCTGCGGGAAGAAGAGGCCGTCCAGTTCGTTCTCCCGCAGTACCGCCCGGAACAGGGCACGGATCTCCATCCGCCACGCCTGGAACGCATCCCCCTCCTCTGTGGCGGTGGGCGCGGCGGGTGGACGCGCGCGACGGCCACGACGGAATTCGCGGCCCGTGAGCGTCTCCCACTCCTCGACGCTGTGGAAGGCCGCGTCCGGCCCCAGGCCCTGGAGGTATACGAGCAGGTCGTGGCTGCCGACCGAGGGTACGGACGGACGCTCCTCGTACAGCTCGACCCAGCCCCGGCCGGCGAAGGGGTCCTCCATGACGCTGGCGCCCTGCGCTTCGAGTACCGCAACGGCCTCTCGATATCGCGCTTCGGTTTCGGGGGCCAGCGGCAGGTACGACTCCCGCCACCCGGGGCCGACGAGACCGAACCGCTTGCCCGCGAGCGCCGCAGCGTCGAGGGCCGCCACATACCCGTCCTCGGGAATGTGTCCCACGGCCGCGAACGTGGCGGGGTCTTCCGGCGTCGGGCCCGCAATCGCGTCCAGCGTGAGGGCGGCGTCCCGAACCGTCCTGGCGATTGGACCGACGACGTCCCGGTAGGTTGCGTCCATGGGCAGCGCGCCCTCAACGGGAACCAGTCCGAAGGTGGGCTTGACGCCGACAAGGGCCTGCGCGGCGGCAGGGTTCTGGATCGAGCCGCCCGTTTCGGTCCCCAGACCCAGCACGGCGAAGCTGGCGTTGACCGCGGTGGCCGTGCCGCCGCTGGAACCGCCGGGCACGCGGTCCACGGCGTACGGGTTGAGCGTTTCCCCCGCGACCGAACTCCGCGTCCTGGTGCCGTGTCCGGCGAAGTCGGGCATGTTGGTCTTGCCGAGCACGACCGCCCCGACTTCCCTGAGGCGCTCCACGGCGGCAGCGTCATCGCCGGGTACCATGTCCACGCCTCCGGTGGCCGAACTGAAGCCGTCGAAGCCCGCGGTGGTGACCAGTCCGGCGTAGTCCAGATTGTCCTTGATGACGACCGGGACGCCGTGGAGGGGTCCGCGGGGGCCGTCCGTGCGGAGTTCCTCGTCAAGCGAGGCGGCCGTGGCCAGCGCATCGGGATTCATGGAGATGAACGCGTTATATCGGTCCTCGTAGCGCTCGATCCGGTCCAGGAAGGCTTCCACCAGCTCGACGACCGTGTATCGGCCCGACCGGAGGTCCTCGCCGACCTGTACCGCCGTGAGCTCCACGACATCGATGCCGGGCCCACCGCTCCCGCCGCGTGACCCGCCGGTCGTCTGGGCGAATGACGATCCGGCCGCCAAATGCGCCACGACCGCCGTGGCCAGCGTCAAGCGGGTCGGTCGGGGGCAAGCCATAGTGCGTCCTCTGCAAACCGGTGGAAGGTTCGGCCAGCGTACAAAGGTACTTGGTCGTCCATCGCGACGCTCGCGACACCCCGTGCCGCAACCCGTTTCGCCGCCGAAGCCATTTCACTACCATCAGGAACCATGGCCCGTTCGACGCAAGCGCTGATCGAGCTGCTCGACCTCGAGCGCATCGAAGACAACATCTACCGGGGCCGGAACCGGGACATCGGCTCCGGCCGGATCTTCGGCGGCCAGGTGCTGGCCCAGGCGCTGGTCGCCGCCCGGCGCACCATCGAGCAGGCGGACCGGGCTGCGCACTCCCTGCACGGCTACTTCATTCTGGAGGGCGACCTCGAAATCCCGGTCGTCTATTTCGTGGATTGCCTGAGGGACGGCAGGAGCTTTACCACGCGCAACGTGACAGCCATCCAGCACGGCCGCGCGATCTTCACCCTGTCGGCGTCCTTTCACCGCACGGAGGAGAGTCTCTCCCACCAGGCTCCCATGCCGGACGTGCCGCCACCGGAGGAACTGCGCTCCGAACTGGAGATCGTGCGGGAGGCGCCCGAGAAGATTCCGGCGCGCCTGCGCGAGGTGCTCACCCAGGATCGGCCACTGGACTTCAAGCCCGTCGATCCGTACCACCCCTTCGACCGCGAAGCGCGGGCGCCGCTGCGCCGCACATGGGTCAGGTCTTCGGGCTCACTGGACGACGACCCGGCCCACCACCAGGCCGCGCTCGCCTACGCTTCGGACTATGGTATTCTGTCGACCGCCCTCCAGCCCCACGGCCGCAACGTCCGGGACCGCGATCTCATGGCCGCGTCTCTGGACCACTCGATGTGGTTCCACTGCCCTTTCCGGGCCGACGAGTGGCTCCTGTACGTCGTGGAGAGCCCCGTCGCCCACGGTGCCAGGGGCTTCGCGACGGGGAGCTTTTTCACCCGCGACGGCAGGCTGGTCGCTTCGGCCGCGCAGGAGGGATTGCTGCGCGTCATCACCCCACGAGAGGACCGTCGCTAGGCGATTGCCGACCGCAGACCGTTTCATGCGCAACCGATTCGAATCCGCCCTGCCCTTCCCCACCTACCTGGAGACCGTGGCCAGGAACGAAGAACTCTGGCACGGACTGTACGACCGGGTCCGGGTCCCCGCCGAGACCGTCGAGGAGGCCCGCGCGATTCCCGGCACCTGGCATCTGCTGGCCCTCAGCGAGGACTGGTGCGGGGACGCGATCAACATCCTGCCCGTGCTGTCCCGCCTGACCGAGGCGCTCGACCGCATGGAGCTGCGCGTGCTGACCCGGGACGACAATCTCGACATCATGGATGCGCACCTCACCAACGGAACGAGCCGTTCCATCCCCGTCGTGATCCTGCTGGACGAGGACTACCGGGAACGCGGCTGGTGGGGTCCGCGCCCCCGCGAGCTTCAGAAGTGGGTGATGGAAGAGGGGATGAAGATGGAGCCGGGACCGCGCTACGCACGCGTTCGCCGCTTCTATGCCCGCGACAAGGGAAAGACGATTCTGATGGAAGTGCTCGACCTGATACGCTCGGCCGCCAAAAGCCCTCCCCCGGGCTCCTGAAACCCGCAACCCGATGAGTGACCCGACAGCTGGCTAACCTCCCCTGTCCAGACGAAGCACCTGCGGATGCTCGACATCGAGTTCGTCCCGCCAGACCCCCAGAACCGCATCGAGTTCGATGCCCAGGACCCTGAATCTCGGCGGCAAATCCAGGCTGCCGAGCCAGACGCCCTCCGCATCGATAGTCTCCCAGCGCTGCGGTTGTCCCATTTCGGTCCGACCCCGGAATTGCAGGAGCCACAACGCCCCGGCCGGATCCACGACGATGTCGTCGTAGGCGGGCCGGGTGCCCGAAGACGGCGTCCTCGCCGCGACTTCCCGCCGGGTCGAAGAGGGATTGTCGCCGAGGAATCCATGCCGACCACGGATCCGAATTCGTGCATGGGTCCAGTGCCGCTCATCGTCAGATCGACCAGCGGTGTCGGGCCCAGCGTCCACCCGCCGCCATCGCTCCACAACGGCCGACGGGCCTCCACGATCTCCACTTCGGCGCTGTCGCGGCGGACTACGGGCGACGGGTCGTCGGCCGGAACGCCACAACCCGGCAGAGTGATCACCGCGGTCACTGCCGCCAGGGCCAGAGACGGCACCGCGGCGCGGGAGCCTGGAATTGAGACGTCGTGCCTTTGCATCATCCGGCTTCTTTCATCTGCATCACATGGCTCCGCCGATGGGGCTGCGGCGAATCGAAGGGCCTCACCGAGTTGACAGAAGAAACCGGTCCGGGAGTTGCATCGGCTGGCGCGTTTTGCGTGGAGCCAACCCACGTCCTAATGTCAGTATACCGTCCCCTTTTCCTCGCCTCTGCATGCAACGATTCCCCCCGATTCCCCTCACAGCGATCGTCGCGGCGTGCGCGGTCCTGGCTACCGCCGACCGCGGTGCGTCCCAGGTCCCCCTCGGGATCCGCACGGCCTCCGGCCTTACGGTCACACCCGTCTACGAGGGCTGGTACCGAAATCCCGATGGCACCTTCAGCCTGTCGTTCGGCTATTTCAACCGGAACTTCGAGGAGGTTGTCGAAATCGCGCCGGGGCCCGGCAACCGGCTGGAGCCCGCGGACCTCGACGGCCTCCAGCCCACCCGCTTCCATCCGCGCCGCCACTGGGGGGTCTTCGCGGTGACCGTGCCGGCCGACTTCGGTGACAGGACGGTGGTGTGGACGATCGATTTCCGCGGCGAGCGGTATTCGATTCCGGGATCCCTGCACACGGACTGGGAGATCGATGCGCTCGAAGGTGAAGCCGGAGCGGGCAACACGCCGCCCGTGCTCGCCTTCGCGGAGGGCGGTCCGGAAGGCGCCGGGCCGGGAGGGATCTGGAGCCAGGCGGTCGAAGCGAAGGCGGGCGAACCCGTCGCGGTGAGCGTCTGGGCGCGTGACGACGGCCGCGGGCGTACCGGACGGGCCACCCGGTCGGCCATCGACCTGACGTGGTTCAAGCACCAGGGGCCCGGCGAGATCACCTTCAGCGAGGACAGCGGCGAGGCGCCGATCACGGGGGGAAGGATGACGACAATGGCCACGTTCGAGAAGCCGGGGGACTACGTGCTCCGGGTAAGGGCCAACGACGCGTCGGGAGTGTCCAGCGCCGGACACGCCCAATGCTGCTGGACAAACGGATTCGTGAGAGTACGGGTCACGCACTGACGGTCAGGAGGACCACATGCGCCGCAGGAAGACCATTCACAGGGTCGCAGTCACAGGCTTCGCGCTCACCCTTGCCCTCGTGGCCGGGCGGGCTCCCGCAATCGCGCAGGAGCATCCGACATTCGCGCGCGACGTGGCGCCGATACTCCAGGAGAACTGTCAGGTCTGCCATCAGCCGGGGTCGATCGCGCCGATGTCGCTCATGACCTACGAGGCCGTCAAGCGCTACGCGCCGCGCATCCGCGAGAAGGTGGCCGCGCGGGTCATGCCGCCGTGGCACATCGACCGCTCCGTCGGCATTCAGGAGTTCAAGAACGATCGGGGCCTGACCGACGAGGAGATGGACACCTTCGTCGCCTGGCTCGACAGCGACATGCCCTTTGGCGACGAGGCGGACCTGCCGCCCCCGGCGGAGTTCCCGGATCCGAGCGTGTGGCAGTTCGCCGAGCGCTTCGGGGAACCCGACCTGGTCGTCCGCTCCCAGCCGTACACGCTGGCCGCCGAGACCCAGGACAAGTGGTTCCGTCCCACGACCGAGACCGGACTTACCGAGGAACGCTGGGTCAGGGCCATCGAGATCCGGCCCTCGTTTCCGGACGGCATCAGGATCACGCACCACACCCTTGCCTACCTGATCCAGGACGAGGATCCCGACGAGATGACGCCCGAGACCGCCGCGCTGGCCACCAGCAGCCGGGCCATGGGCGGCCCCGGGCTGTTCATGGAGTGGGCCGTCGGCAAGGTCGGCGAGATCTTCCCCGAAGGCACCGGCAAGCTCATGCTGCCCGGGTCGAGGATTCGGTGGGAGGTGCATCTCCACGCTATCGGCCGGGAGGTCAGGGACAGCCATGTGGAGCTGGGACTCTGGTTCTATCCGAAGGGCGAGGTTCCCGAGAACCGCACCCGCCTGCGGATGTTCAACGCTACCGGCGACGGGCTCGACATCGCTCCGGGCAAGATCGCCGTCACGCAGGACTTCCACACGCTCCGGTGGCCCGCCCGGCTTGAGAACTACCAGCCCCACATGCACATGCGCGGCAAGGCCATGTCGATGGCCGCCATCTACCCGGACGGCCGCAAGGAAATCCTGAGCCAGGTCAGCGATTTCCAGTGGAACTGGCACGTCAACTACATCTACGCCGACCACGCGGCGCCCATCCTGCCCGCGGGCACTACGCTCGTGTTCACCGCCTGGCACGACAACACGGCCGAGAACCCCCACAACCCCGACCACACGCAGTGGGTCGGCTGGGGCGACCGCACCGTCGACGAAATGGCCCACGCCTGGGTCGACGTGACCTATCTCACCGAAGAGCAGTACGCCCAGGCGGTATCCGAGCGCGAGGCCAGGGCGGCTGACAACGAGACGAAGGAGGGGTCGAACCGGTAGATTGCCACGTCCGGCCGTCAGTCCTGACGGCCGGGCGTCCGCGGCCCGACCTCGAGCGGGCATGATGGCCGCGGACCGCCAACCACCGAAGGGGCCGGGACGGCAACGGTCGTCCCGGCCTCTTGCGGGCTACCCCTGACGACAACACCACATGGCCGTCGAAAGACAATCGACCTCGAAGGGCCGCGCTCTCGGCATCTGGCTGGGACTGGGCACCTTCGTCCTCCTGCTCGCGTTCCCCGTGGACGCCACGAACGTGCCCGCCAGCCGTTTGGCGGCGGTGGCCCTCCTCATGGCGATCTGGTGGGTAACCGACGCCATTCCGCTCTTCGCCACCGCGCTCCTGCCCCTCGTCCTCTATCCGCTGCTGGGCATCATGTCCGGGGTCGACACCGCCCCGATCTACTTCAACAGCACGATCGTGCTCTTCCTGGGCGGCTTCATGATCGCCCTGACGATGGAGAAGTGGAATCTGCACCGGCGCATCGCGCTCAACATCATCCACGCGGTCGGCGGCGGGCCGGCGCGCATCGTGCTCGGATTCATGGTCGCGGCGGCGTTCCTGTCGATGTGGATCTCGAACACCGCCACCGCCGTCATGATGGTGCCGATCGGCCTGGCCATCTGCCTGCAGATCGAGAGCGAGGCGGGCCGCGACGGCGCGCGCCACCTCTCTGTGGGACTGATGCTGGGGATTGCGTACGGGTGCACGGTGGGCGGGCTCACGACGCTGGTGGGCACGCCGCCGAATCTGTCGTTCGTGCGCATCTTCGAGATCCTTTTCCCCGACGCGCCCGCGATCGCCTTTGGCCAGTGGCTCATCATGGCGTTCCCGGTGGGCCTGATCATGCTGGTCGTGTCGTGGTTCCTGATCACGCACGTGCTGCACCGTGTCCCGGAGGGCGTCACCATCGATCACGGGGTGGTCGAAAGGGAGCGCCAGGGCCTGGGCACCATCTCGTTCGAGGAGCGCGCGGTGCTCGGGATCTTCGCGGCGACCGCGCTGCTGTGGGTCTTCCGCGTGGATCTGGAGCTGGGCTTTCTCACGCTGCCGGGCTGGTCGCGCCTGCTGCCCGACGCGGCGTTCATCGACGACGGCACGGTGGCGATCACAATGGCGTCGATCCTCTTCTTCATACCCGTGAGGAACCGGGCCGGAGGCGCGACGCGCGTCATGGGCCCCGACGTGATCCCGCGCCTGCCCTGGAACATCGTGCTCCTCTTCGGCGGCGGCTTCGCGCTGGCCGCGGGCTTTCAGGAGACGGGACTCGCGCAGCTCATCGGCAGCCAGTTCGAGGTGCTGGGGAGTCTGCCGGTGTTCGTGATGATCCTCCTGGTCTGCGCGGCGCTGACCTTCCTCACGGAATTCACCAGCAACACGGCCACGACCGAGATGGTCCTGCCGATTCTCGCGTCCGTGGCGGTCGTGACCGGCACCCATCCCCTCGTGTTGATGATCCCCGCCACCCTGTCCGCGTCCTGCGCCTTCATGATGCCGGTGGCCACACCGCCCAACGCGATCGTCTTCGGCAGCGACCGGATCACGGTGGGCGAGATGGCGCGCGCCGGCATCTTCCTCAACCTGATCGGGGTGCTGGTGATCGCCACCATCGTCTTCACGGTGGGGCTGCACGTGTTCGACATCGATCCCGCGGTCGTTCCCGAGTGGGCCAGGTCGATGGCGGAGCACCCTTGATGGCCTTGACAGGGTATGGTCGGCTCCGCACTTTGTTCGGCAACCGAACAAAGTAGGAATCGGCTGCCCGTCGCGTCGCAGTTGCTGGACCGGCCGCGGGACATCCGATCAACCTGGTGCCACGCGATGACAGCCTCCCGGTGTGCCCGAATCGCCGCGCTCGCGGCGCTCCCGCTCGCGCTTGCCTGTGAGCGGGACCTGACCGATCTGGACCCGGCGAGCTTCCCGCCCGAGGCAGCGGTCTTCATCGACGATTTCGGTCCGGGGGTGCAGTTCGGGGCCTACGGCGGATCCAAGATCGATGCGCTGGACATCGAGCACGACGACGTCTACGGGGGCACGGCGGCGCTCAAGTTCACGGTGCCGGCGCCGAACGATCCATCGGGCGGCTACGCGGGGGGCGCCTTCTATTCGCTCGCGCCCCGCGACCTGTCGGGATTCGACGCCCTCACCTTCTGGGCGCGCGCGACCACGGCCATAACGCTGGACCGGGTCGGGATCGGCGACGACAACACCGGCACCTCCCGCTTTCCGGCCACGGTCGACGGCCTGCCCCTGTCGACGCGCTGGACAAAGTACGCCGTGCCCATTCCGCTGCCCTCCATGCTGGCTCGGGAGCGCGGGCTTTTTCTGGTGGCGGACGGCTCCGAGCACGCGGTCGGCTACGACATCCTGTTCGACGACGTGCAGTTCGAACGGCTCGGCACGATCATCAACCCGCGGCCCGCGATCGACTCGCGGACGGTGGGCGGCGAGGTCGGCGGCAGCCTGACGGTGCAGGGCACGCGGGTAACCTTCGACGTGAACGGCACCGACGTGACCGTGGGCGCCGCTCCCGGCTACTTCACCTTCATCTCGTCGGACGCCAACGTCGCCGAGGTCAGACCGGACGGGTCGATTGCCCTGGTGCGCTCCGGCACGGCCACGATCACGGCCTCGCTGGGATCGACCCCCGCCGCGGGTGCGGTCACGGTCAACGTCGAGACCCCGCCCGCGGACCCGGCTCCCGTGCCCACGGCGCCCGCCAGCGACGTGATCTCGCTCTTCAGCGACGCGTACAACGACGTCCCGGTGGACACCTGGTCGGCGGATTGGGATCTGGCCGACGTGGCGGATCTGCAAATCGCGGGGAACCCGGTCAAGAAGTACACCAACCTCGCCTACGCGGGCATCGAGTTCACCTCGTCGCTCATCAACGCCGAGTCGATGACCCACCTGCATGTCGACCTCTGGACCACCGACGCCGATGTCTTCCGCGTCAAGCTGGTGGACTTCGGCGCGAACGGCGTCTTCGGCGGGGGCGACGACAGCGAGCACGAGGTTACCCTGGGTCCGTCGTCGGACCCGCCGCTCAGGCCCGGGCAGTGGAACACCCTGGACATCCCCCTTTTCGCCTTTGGCGGACTGACGGGCCGCGCCCATCTCGCGCAACTGATCATCTCGGGATCGAGCCCGACCGTCTATCTGGACAACATCTACTTCCTTCGGACCGAGACCTCCGTTCCGACCGGCCCGTCGATGCCCCCTCCCACGCCGGACGACGCGGCGGACCAGGTGATCTCGCTCTTCAGCGACGCCTACGACGACGTGCCCGTGGACACCTGGTCGGCGGAGTGGGACGTGGCCGATCTGGCGGACCTGGAGATCGCCGGCGACGCCGTGAAGAGGTACGTCAACCTGGCGTACGCGGGAATCGAATTCACGTCGGCGCCCATCGACGCGACGGCGATGACCCACTTCAGGATGGACATCTGGACGCCCGACGAGACTGCGGCGGCAGCATTCAAGGTGAAGCTGGTCGACTTCGGCGCGAACGGCGTGTACGACGGGGGCGGCGACGACACGGAGCACGAAGTCACGCTCACCGCCGCCCAGGGGCTGGCCACCGGCGAGTGGGTGCGGCTGGACATGCCTCTGGCGGACTTTACGGGTCTCGCCGCGAGGCGGAATCTGGCACAGTTGATCATCTCGGGAGATCCGAACACGGTTTACGTTGACAACGTCTATTTCCGGCGGGCGGCAACCGGGCCCAGCCACCCAACAGGAGAGAATCCATGAAGTCGCTCAACCATCGCCTGTACATGGCGTCGGCATTGCTCGTTGCGTTCACAACGCTCTCGTGCGGTGACGACGACACCACCGCTCCACCTCCGGACCCCGACCCAGTTGCCACGACGGTCCAGGTGTCGCCCGCCACGGCCTCGCTCTCGTCGCTGGGCGAAACCGCCCAGTTGACCGCCTCGGTGCTCGACCAGAACGGGAACGCCATGGCGGGCGCCGCGGTCGCCTGGTCGTCGAGCGCCGACGCCGTGGCCACGGTCAGCACGAACGGGCTGGTCACCGCGGCGGGCAACGGCTCGGCGACGATCACCGCGACCTCGGGCGCCGCGAGCGGCACGGCTTCCGTGATGGTGGCGCAGGTTGCGGCCGCCGTGACCGTCATGCCGAGCGAAGTCACCCTGACGATGCTGGGCGAGACGGCGCAGTTGACGGCCGAAGTGACCGACGCGAACGGAAACGTGGCCGCGGACGCCGCGGTGGCGTGGGCATCGGCGGACGAGGGCGTGGCCACGGTCGACGCGGACGGAATGGTCGCGGCGGTGGCCAACGGTGAGACGATGGTGACGGCCACGTCAGGCGACGCGAGCGCCGGCGCGACCGTGACGGTCATGGCCCAACCCATGCCCGCCGAGGGTCCGCCGAGTCCCACCCACGCGGCCGAGGACGTGATGTCGCTCTTCAGCGACGACTACGACGACGCCATGGTGGACACCTGGTCGGCCGAGTGGGATGACGCCGACGTCGAGGATGTGGACATCGCGGGGAACGCGGCGAAGAGGTACACGAACCTCGGCTTCGCGGGGATCGAGTTCATTTCTGCGCCCCTCGACGCGACCGGCATGACCCACTTCCGCATGGACATCTGGACACCCGACGAGACGGTGAATGCGGCGTTCAAGATCAAGCTGGTGGACTTCGGCCCCAACGGAGTCTGGGAAGGACCCGGCGTCGGTGACGACACCGAACACGAGATCACGCTTGACGCCGCCACCGGCCTCGCCACCGGCCAGTGGCTACAGCTCGACCTGCCCCTGGCCGACTTCACCGGCCTCACCACACGCGGCCACATGGCCCAGCTCATCATCTCGGGCGACCCCAACACGGTCTACGTGGACAACGTCTACTTCAGGACCGGCGATGCGCCGCCCCCGCCGGCCGAGCCCGCGGAGCCCGCGCCGACCCCGACGCACGTCGCGGACAGCGTGATCTCGTTCTTCAGCGACGCCTACGACGACGTCATGGTGGACCGCTGGTCGACGGATTGGGATCAGGCCAACGTCGAGGACGTGGAGATCGCGGGCGACGCCGTGAAGAAGTACACCGGTCTCGTCTTCGCCGGCATCGAGTTTACGTCGCAGACGGTCGACGCCTCCGAGATGACCCACTTCCGCATGGACATCTGGACACCCGACGAGACGGTGAATGCGGCGTTCAAGATCAAGCTGGTGGACTTCGGCCCCAACGGAGTCTGGGAAGGACCCGGGGTCGGTGACGACACCGAACACGAGATCACGCTTGACGCCGCCACCGGCCTCGCCACCGGCCAGTGGCTACAGCTCGACCTGCCCCTGGCCGACTTCACCGGCCTCACCACACGCGGCCACATGGCCCAGCTCATTATCTCGGGCGACCCCAACACCGTGTTCGTCGACAACGTGTACCTGCGCCGGTGATCCGTGGCGGCGCCGTCGTGCCGGACGACGAGCTGACCCGGACGGTCCTCGACCTTGTGTGGAGGCGCCGGGAGGTGTCCCGGGCCGAGATGGCCCGGGACACCGGGCGGTCCCGCTCGACCATCTCCGACGTGGTGGGACGGCTCCTGGACACCGGCCTGGTGGCGGAGATGGGGGCCGGGAGAAGCAGGGGCGGACGGCGCCCGATTCTGGTGGGATTCCGGGACCAGGCCGCGGTGATCCTGGGGATTGACCTCGGGGCGACCCATGTTTCGGTGATTCTCACGAACCTCCGCGGACGCACGCTGGCATGGCGGGAGTGTTCCCATCCCGTGCAAACCGATCCGGAGGGCGCTGAAGCGCTCATCAAGGCGCTCGGCGACGCCTGTCTGTGCGAGTGGGGCGGCGACCGGTCGCGCCTCATGGGGATCGGGGTCGCGGTCCCCAGCCCGGTCGACCCGGACTCGCCGGACCGCGTGCTCGAACGGGTGCTGCCCGCGTGGCGCGGCCACAGCGTCATCGAAAGGCTTAACGCCGCCTTCGGCGTCCCGGTCTTCGTGGACAACGACGCCAACCTGGGGGCCGTGGCCGAGCGATGGTGGGGCGAAGCGGTCGGTATCGACGACTTCGTGTACCTGAAGGTCGCCACCGGAGTCGGCGCGGGCATCATGATCGGAGGGCGGATCCATCGCGGCGCCACCGGGGTCGCGGGCGAGATCGGTCATGTGGCCATCGACCCCGGCGGCCCCCAGTGCGTATGCGGCAACCGCGGCTGTCTGGCCACCTTCGTGGGCACGCGCCAGCTTGTGGACCGCGCCGGAGACCTGCTCGCATGCTTCCCGGACAGCGTCCTCGCCGGAAGCGAACCCGACATTCGGGCGATCGAGGACGCGGCCCTGTGCGACGACCCCCTGGCTCTCCAGGTCGTCCGCGAAGCCGCGATGCGCCTCGGCATCGTCGTCGCCGGCGTGCTCAACCTCCTCAACCCCGGCTCGGTGATCCTCGGCGGCGGCCTCGCGCGGGCCGGCGAGCGTCTGATCGGACCGCTGCGCGAAGCCGTCGCCACGCGCACGCTCGTGGCCTCCGCAGCCGCCTCGGACATCCGCGCCAGCGAACTCGGCGACCGCGCCGTGGCGTTGGGCGCCGCCACGCACGTGCTGGTCGCGGGCCTGGCCAACCCCCGACTCTTTCCCGGCGTGGCGCCCGCATGACCTCCCGGCCGCGCGCGCTCCCTGCCCTTGTGGCAACCCTCGCCCTCTTCTCCTGCTCGAGTTTCGGCTCCGACGCCGACCCCACCTGGACGCTGGTCTGGAGCGACGAGTTCGAAGGCCCCGCCGGGCAGCTCCCCGATCCGGCCAACTGGAGCTTCGACATCGGCACCGACTGGGGCAACGCCCAGCTCGAGTTCGACACCGACCGCCCCGAGAACGTCTCGCTCGACGGCAACGGCAACCTCGCCATCACCGCCCGCCGCGAGTCCTACCGGGGAAGCGCCTACACCTCGGGCCGCATCAAGACGCAGGGGCTCTTCGAGCAGGCGTACGGGCGCTTCGAGGCCCGCATCCGGCTCCCCGGCGGCCAGGGCATCTGGCCCGCATTCTGGATGCTGGGGGGCAACTTCGACTCGGTGGGCTGGCCGCAGTGCGGCGAGATCGACATCATGGAATTCCGGGGCCAGGAGCCGAGCGTCGTGCACGGCACAGTGCACGGACCCGGCTATTCGGGCGGCGGCGGCATCTCGGGACGCCATGCGCTCCAGAACGGCCGTTTCGACACCGATTTCCACGTCTTTGCCGTTGAATGGACCGAAGCGGGCATCGCCTGGTTCGTGGACGGGGAGCTGTATCACCGGGTGAACCGCGACGATCCGAGCGGCGAATGGGTCTTCGACCATCCCTTCTTCATCCTGCTCAACGTCGCCGTGGGCGGCCGCTTCCTGGGCCCTCCCGACGCCTCGACGCAGTTCCCCCTGTCCATGCTCGTCGACTGGGTTCGCGTCCACCGTGCCGATTGACCCGTGAGCCGCCGAACCGCCTCCGCAGACCGCATCTCGTTCCCGCACAAGGTCGTCTACGGAATCGGCGGTTTCGTGAACAACCTCCTGGCGCAGGGCATCGGCAACCTCATGCCCGTGCTCACGCTGGCACTGGGCATGGATTTTCGGGTCGTCGGCCTGCTGGGCGGCCTTCCACGCCTCTTCGACGCGCTCACGGACCCGCTCGTGGGCTTCGTCTCGGACCGCACCCGCTCGCGCTGGGGCCGCCGCCGGCCGTTCCTGTTCGTGGGCGCAATCTCGGCGGGAATCGTCTTCGCGCTGCTCTGGCAAATGCCCGCACCCACCCAGTTCCGGCTCAAGCTGGTGGACAACGGGCCCGACGGCGTGCGAGCAGGGTCCATGGAGGGCGTGGGCGACTTCCTGAGGGGCATCGTCACCGTAGAGACGGACGATGATTCAGAGGGCGAAGTCATCATCCGGCCACCCACGCTGGCAACGGGCCGCTGGGTTGGCATCGACGTGCCGCTTGCGGAATTCGACGGGCTCGGCGCCCGGGGAAACCTGTCGCAGATCCTGCTCTCCGGCGACCTGACCGATTTCCACGTCGACAACGTTCATCTGTATCGCGCGGCCGATGCGGCGGCGGCCGACTCGTCCGCCCCGGCCGCGAGCGCCGCACAGGCCTCGTTGGAAATCGCGGTTCCGGACACCCCCGCCCCCACCCCCACGGCGCCGCCCGAGGCCGTGATCTCGATCTTCAGCGGCGCCTACGACAACATCCCCGTGCTGTACTGGACCACCGGCCCGGACCAGGCCCGGGTCGCGGACGCGCAAGCGGACGGAGACGACGTCAAGCACTACACCGAAGTGCGCCTCGCCACGATCGACTTCGGCGACAACCCCGTCGACGCCAGCGAGATGACCCACCTCCATCTGGACATCTGGACCCCACAGACCATCGGCGACGGATGGAGCCAGCGTGCCTACTTCTGGTACTTCCTGATCGGGTCGCTGGTGTTCTTCCTGGCGTACACCGTGTTCGCGACGCCCTGGGTGGCGCTCGGCTACGAGCTTACTCCGGACTACAACGAGCGCACCCGTCTGATGGGCGTGCAGAACTTCGTCTCCAACACCGTGTTCGTGATCGGCCCGTGGTTCCTGGTGATCGTCACCAACGCGGCCTGGTTCCGAAACCAGATGGACGGGGCCCGGTTCGTGGCGCTGGCGATCTGCGCGGCGACCATCGTGCTCGGCGTGCTGCCCGCCGTCCTGCTCCGCGAGCGCATGTTCGGGGGCGGCCGGGCCGCGGACGCCCACGCCAAGGGCCCGGGATTCGCGGAAAGCACCATGGAATTCCTCCGCGGTCTCTGGCGGACGGTCAGAACCGGCCCCTTCCTGATGCTGTGCATCGCGACCTTCCTGATGTTCAACAGCTTCATCATGATCTCCCAGTTCCAGTTCTGGGTGTTCGCGTTCTACGTCGCGGGCGGCAACGTGGCGGCGGGGGCCGGTCTGGCGGGCGTCGTCGGCACGTTGGGGACCGTGACCGGATTCCTGGTGATCGCTTTCGTTACCTGGCTGGGCACAAGGATCGGAAAGAGGAACGCCTTCTTCGTCTCGACGGGCATCTCCATGCTCGGCTACGTGCTGAAGTGGTTCTGCTACACGCCGGAATACCCCATGCTGGCACTCCTCCCCGCCCCGTTCCTGGCCTTCGGGCTGGGCGGCCTGTTCACGCTCATGGGATCGATGATCGCGGACGTGGTGGACATGGACGAGCTCGTCACCGGCGAGCGCCGCGAGGGCATGTTCGGATCGGTCTTCTGGTGGATGGTGAAGCTGGGCCAGAGCGGCGCCATCGTGCTGGGCGGCTTCCTGCTGTACTCGACCGGGCTCGATCCCGCTCTCGGCGCCAACCAGCCCGAGGGAACGATCCTCTGGCTCCGCTTCTACGACGCCATCCTGCCGCTCCTCGCCTCCGCAATTGCGATCTACGCGGTCTACCGGTACCCGATCACCGAACAAAGCGCCCTGGAGGTCCGAACCGAGCTGGAACGGCGCCGGGGGACGGCGTCGAGGAGCCGTTGACGACCTACACTATTCCACGGCCCCCAGCCGCAGTCCGTAGCCCAGCGGAAAGAGCACCCGTCCATCGTTCCCGGGCGCGCTGTTTGCGCCCCGCATCTCGCGCGGCCAGGAAAAGGGCAGTCTGCCCGTGAAGTCGTGGTCCCCGAATAGCACGTCGGCCACGCCGACCCCTTCCGAGCCGGGCAGCCATGCGGCTACGAACGCCGTCGAAGCGGCAAGCTCGTCGTTCACGACCATGGGCCGGCCGGAGACGAGCACCGCAACCACCGGAATCCCCCGTGCCGCCAACCCTCGAACGGTTCGCAGGTCCCCGGCGTGCAGCGTGGCCAGTTCCAGCGTGTCGCCGTAGGGCCTCAGCGCGCCCGGACCCGGCGGCAGATTGCTGGCGCCCGCTCGCACCGGGCCCTCCTCGCGGATGTCTCCCAGCCCCTCCGCATAAGGGCGTTCGCCGATCACCACGATGGCCGCGTCGAAGTCGGCCGTGTCCGCGCGGGCCCCGCCGTTCGTGCACAGTTGCGCCCGCGGCGCCGCCGCGCGGATCCCCTCCCAGATCGAGGTGCCCCCCACGATCCGATCATTGCCCGACACGCCCTGCCATTCGACGGTAAACCCGCCGCACTGCCGCCCCCGATCGTGCGCGTTGCGGCCCGCGACCAGGATCCGGGCGCTCCTGTCGAGCGGGAGCACCCCGCCCTCGTGCTTGAGGAGCACCAGCGACTTGCGCACGGCCTCGCGGGCCACCTCGCGATGTTCGCGCGAGCCGAAGCAGTCGCCGTTCGATCCCGGACGCACGCGGGGCCGCGGCCGGTCGAAGAGGCCGCACGCGAACTTGACGCGCAGGATCCGCTCGACCGCGTCGTCGATCCGCTCCATCGGCACCGCGCCGCGCTCCACGGCGTGGGTCAGGCCGGCGATGAACTCCCGCCACGACTCGGGCACCATGAACATGTCGATGCCGGCATTTGCGGCCATGACGATCGCGTCGTCGTAGGCGCGGGCCAGGGGCTCGACGCCGTTCCAGTCCGAGACGACGAAGCCGCGGAACCCCAAGCGCCCCTTGAGCACGTCCTGGATGAGCTGGCGGTGCGCGTGGCACTTCTCGCCGTTCCAGGCGCTCAGCGACACCATGACCGTGTGCACGCCGGCCTCGATCGCGGCCACGTACGGAGCGATGTGGAGGCGGTGCAGTTCATCTTCGTCGGCGCGCGTGTCGCCCTGGTCCACCCCGGCTGCGGTCCCGCCGTCGCCGACCCAGTGCTTGGCGCAGGCGACGACCCCTTCCGGTCCCACTCCGGCGAGGCCCGCGGCAACGCCTTCGCCACGGCCATTCGAGTGCTGCAACCCCTTCACAATCCGGTCGGCGTACGCGGTCACGAGCGCCGGATCCTCCGAGTAGCTCTCGTAGGTGCGTCCCCAGCGCGGATCCCGGGCCACCGCGAGCGTCGGCGCGAAGGTCCAGTCGACCCCGGCGGCCAGCACCTCGCGCGCCGTCGTGCGCCCGATCCGCTCGATCAGATCGGCGTCCCGCGTGGCCCCGAGACCGATGTTGTGCGGGAAGATGGTGGCGCCCAGCACGTTGCCGTTGCCGTGGATCGCGTCGACCCCGTACAGAATCGGGATCGCCAGGTGGCGGTCGTCCTCCTCCATCGAGGCCGCCCAGTAGGCGTCGTTCATGGCCACCCAGTCCGCCGGGCGGTTGCGGCCAGGAGTCGATCCGCCACCGCTCAGCACCGAGCCGATATGGTGCGCCCTTACCTGGGCGGGGGTGATGTGCAGCCTTTCCGGCTGCGTCATCTGCCCGATCTTCTGCGCAGGCGTCATGCGGGCCAGCAACCGGCGTGCACGCTCCGCTCTCTCGGCCGTGTGGGGAAGGCCGACCCTTTTTGTCCCGCTCACATCCCGATATGCAGGTAGGTACGGATTTCCCACTCGCGACCGTACTCGCTGCCGAGCGCGCTGTTGCACTCCATTGCACCGAATTGGTCGGGCGTTCGCGTGGGGCAGTAGCGGGGCGAGTATTCGTCCAGGGTTCGCATTGCGGCACGCAGGCCGACGCGGGTCTGGGGCAGGTCGAACCACTCCGGCGAACCGAGGGCGTAGGAGATGTCGCCCATGAGTTGGAGCGGGAAGGTCAGGTTGAAGTCGCGGTGGTAGTCGTAGGGCCCCCAGTCGTTGAGGCGTACCATGGACTGGAACTTCAAGGGGCCGCCGATGATGCGGAGGTCCAGGCCCGCCCGGTTGATCGTGCGTTCATCTTCGCCGTTGGGCTCGCCCGTGCCTGCGTAGAGGTTGGCGATGACCCCGGCCGCCGGCGACCGCTTGGCGACGAGCCGCGCCCTGGCCTCCCATAGATCGCGCGCGGGCGGTGCCCCGGGGAACGGGAAGGTTGAGCGTCCGTCGGCAAAGATTCCGATGGCTGCGTCCTGCGTGGTTTGGAAGGATTGGTAGACAAAGCCGAGCGAGGCGGCGAAGCGGGCATCTTCGCGCATGTCGCTGTCCCAGTTGTACATCCAGGTAGCAGGGGTGGGGTCGTAGGTGAAGAGGAGCTCGGCTGCGCGTGTCTCGCGGTTGCCGCGGACCGAAAAGGGATCGTCCAGGATGTTGCGCGGACGCCCGGGAGCGGGCGCGTCGCGCGGCACGGGACCCACCAGAGGCTTGCGCCAGAGCACGTTGGGCGCGATCTGCCAGTTGCCGAGGATCAGCGCGAACCCCGTGATCACGTTGCGCTGGTTGCCGTGGCCGGTGTCCTTCAGCGTCCAGCCGGTGAAGGTCTGCGTCTCGTCGGAGCCGCCGTCGGCCACGAGTCCCATGGCCGCCGCCTGCAGGTACCATAGCAGGCGTCCTTGGGTGAGGGTGAGCTTGGCCCTGGCTCCGAAGGCGTCGGACGGCCGGACCTCGTCCTGCAACACCCGGTAGTCGCCGGGCGCTCCGTCGACGATCTGGAAAGGCTGGCCCTCCTTGGTGCTCCCCGACCATATGCCGCCGACATCCACGACCATGTTGCCGCGGGTGACCGTTGTGTGGAGGGTGGCCTTGCGAGTGGGAGGAAGCGGAATCGCGAACGAGGTGCTCGCCCGGCCCGCCTCGGCCAGGTCCTCCTGGTATATGACCGTCGTCTCGAACGGGCCGATGCTCCGCCGATACTTGGCGAGGGCCGCCGGATTCGCGCCCCACCACAGCTCGGGCCCGATCGCGACCTTCAACCCGGTCAGCATTCGCTTCCCGGCGATCTCCATCCCGATGGGGGCCGCCCCGTTGTAGATGTCGAGGTTGGGCCCGTAGTTGGCCTCGCGATAGAGCCCGAAGAAGTCGCCCTCGTAGCCCCAGTGGTAGTGGCCGCTGCGGTAGAAGCCGTCGAGCCGGAACCAGCGGTCGTCCCACGAGATGCCGGCGCTGTACACCTTGAGTCGCTCGATGTCGTTGAGCGGCAGCGTCTCGCCGTCGTCCGACCTGATGGTGTGCGGGCGTCCCCGGTTCTCGTAGAAGATCTCGTCGATGGGGTTGCGGGGGACATCGCCGAGAATGTTAAACGAGACGTTTGTGAGGATGGCCTGCGTGGGCCGCGCGGTCAGGTCCGCGTAGAACGACTGCATCTTGTCGAAGCCGCGGTGGCTGGGGTAGGCGCTGTTGCGGTCGGGCGGCTCCTCTGGCGTACTCACCAGACTGCCGCCGGTGCTGTAGGTCTCCAGTTCGGCCCGCAGACCGCTGAGATGCACCCGGTCGCGGGCGGTTGCGAGCAGCGCGGCACGGTCCCCGAGAGCCTGAAGCCCGACTGCGGCTGGCCGGATCGAGGCGAAATGCTCCCGGATCGCCGCCAGATCCGTTCCCGGTGCGTACGGATCGAGGGTGTACGCCTCGCGTAGCGCGTAGTACGCGGCCCTGGGGTACAAATCGTAGAGTCTGTCGTGGCTGGCAGGACCCTTGGCGACGATCCCCCACCACTCCTCGTTCATGTTGTTGTCGCCCTCGACGAAGTCCTCGACATAGCCCCCGTTCGCCCAGGAGGCGTTGGTGTCCTGAATGTCGAGCCGGTCCTCCTGGCCGAACTTCCACCACCCGTCCGACCACTGGAAGGTGAGGCCGCCGATCGAGTTGCCCACGAGGCCCTTGCCCGCCGACTGCTCGTAGATCTCGCGCCACTGCCCCACGAGGTACCGGGCCTGGGCGACCTGATCCTCGTGCATGTTCTTCGCATTCCACGCGTCGGCGCCGAACTCGGTGAACATTACGGGGCGGCCGAGCTTCTCCTGCACCTCCTCGAAGAGGTCTCTGAACGAGATGCCCCGGTAGACGTTGGTGCCGAAGACGTCAAGGTCGGGGATCTCCTCGGCGATGATGTCGATGTACCCGAGATCGCCGTTGGCCATTGCGACCGGGCGCGTGGCGTCGATCTCCTTGATCCGTGCGGCCACGTCGCCGAAGAGCGAGTACATGTGTCGGGCGCGCACCGCGTCGGCCTCCTCGGTGGGCAAATCCTCGGTCTCGGCGGAACTCCACACGAGTCCGTAGTTGTTCTCGTTGCCGAGAAGCCACATGAGGATGCCCGGGGTGTCCTTGAAATCGTTCACCATCGTTTCGATCTCGGACATGACGACCGCGCGCGCCGCCGGGTCCGAATAGTCGGTGTTGGCGCTGAAGACGCCGTTCACCGTGACCCCGTAGCGCGCCATCGCATGGTTCAGGATCGTGTAGATCCCGTAGCGCTCGTAGATGTGCCGCACCCACCTGGGCGTGATTCCGACGTAGGCGCGGATCGCGTTGCCGCCCATCGCCTTGAGGAGTGACATCTCGCGCTCGAGCGCCGCCTCGATTATGTGGTCGGGCTCGGTCCAGAAGCTGTAGTTGTAGGTCGTGCCTATGGGGAAGTAGTCCCAGTTGACCCCCAGCACCATTGTGTCCTCGCCGTCGATCGTGAGCCGCGTCCCGGAGTCGTCGCTCACGAGTTCGATGACGGGCATGGGGGGGTCGGCGGCGTCCTGGGCGGCGGCGGGCGCGGCGGAAGCGAGCACCGACACCAGGGCAAGAGCCGATGTGACGGCGACCGGGACCGACACCCGCCGTCGCGCTGTGGCGGCTCCGCGAGTCTGATCGCGGATCGAACTCATGGCTGCACTCCTCCCGGCGGGCCCGGCTACTTTGTTCGGTTACCGAACAAAGTGCGGATGGGAGGGCGCGCGTGTCAAGCAGGGGGCGCGTTTGGACCGGGCTACCGCGCGATGGCCTCGGGATTCAAAAGCAACATGCGGCGGTTCACCTCTCCTGCCAGCTCAGAACGCCTTCATGTACGTCAGCTTGACCACTCCGGTCCGGCGCTGCCAGCGCTCCGTCCTGGGGTCCAGCAGGTCGCCCGTCAGATACCCCGTGTCGAACACCACGAACAGATCGCTGCCCGGGGTATGGATCCAGTTTACGCGCACGTTGGCCTGGATCTGGTTCGAGACATCGTCGTACTGAATCAGGGCGTTGGCGAAGAGCGACCGGCTGACCGCGGCCAGGACGGTCAGGTTGAAGAGGCTCGTGGCGAAATCGCCGTCCTCCACGGGCAGGCTGATGTCGTTCCTCCTGTAGTCGCCACTGATGGTGAGGAAGGGTCCCGTCTTCCACATGCCGCCGATCGCGACTTCGGTCCCGGTCCCACCCCAGAATCCTCCCCTGGAAACGCCGCCACGGGCCGAAAACTCGCGGCTGTCGTTGCTGTTGAAGTGGATCTGCGCACCGCTGAACACGTATTCGCCCGAAGCCAGCTCGCGCCCCTGTATCCTGACCGGATTCCGGAGCACCTCGCCGCGCCGCGTGATGTTCAGCATCATGCGGTCGCCGCTCTCGAAGGTCAGCATGTTGTGCGACAGAAAGAAGGTGCTCTGCTTCTCGCCGTCCATCCCGGCGATGCGCTCTCCCTGGGCCGCGACAATCAGCTGTCGCGCCCACCGGCTCTGTTCGAAGCGCGGGAAAATGGCGCCTCCGGCCTCGGAGCGGCGCATGTCGCGGCGTCGGACGAAGCCGAGGGCCGGATCGAACCCGGCGGGAATGCTCGTGAATCCTCCACCGCCGGACACGAGGCTGTTGCGGAGTTCGCCGGCGACGGAGAACGCCGTGGACGGCGAGGACGGGTCCGCGGTCGAGGACAGGGCATGGGCCAGCGTCGTGCCCGGAGGTCCGCCCGCCGAGGCCTCACCCGTCCTGGAGGAGCGTGCCACCCAGCCTTCCAGATAGCTCGACCCCCCGAACCTCAGCTGGGCGTCCCCGCCCACCACCCTGTTGCCGCCCGCGTCCGTTTCCAGCGACGTGAACATCCCTCCCACCGTCGTCCGCGGGAACGGGTCGGCGCGCAGCCGCAGCACGGAATTGAGGCCGCCGGCGATCACCTGGCCCTGCGCGTCCCGGGCGTCGTCGGTAAAGAGGCTGAGGGCGCCTACCGAAACCGGTCCCGCCTGTCCCGTCAGCCGTCCGCCCCCCGCGATGTCGTTCGTGATCCCGATCCTGCGACTGAAGAAGACCTGCGTCTCCTCCGGGTCGCCGAAGTCGAAGAGCCCCGCCCGCTCCAGGAAGAACTCGCGCTTCTCGGGGAAGAAGAGGCTGAAGCGCGTCAGGTTGATCTGGACGTTGTCGGCCTCCACCTGGGCGAAGTCGGGGTTGAGGGTAGCGTCCAGCGTCAAGTTCGAGGTGATCGAGTACTTGAAGTCGAGGCCCAGGTCGTTGAGCGTCTCGGTTTCGCCGTCGGCTGCACCCCGCGCGCCGGTCACCGAGCGCCCCGTGATCGCGAAGGGCTTCATCTCCATGTAGCGGCCCCGGCGCAACCCTTCCAGGCCGGTCAGGGTGGCGTACTGCGACACCTGGGTCAGCGCGCGGCTGAACTCCTGGCCGATGTGCGGGAAGTACACCATCTCGTTCTTGCGGCGGATGGTGCGCTCCATGAGGATCCCCATCTCGAGCGCTTCCGCGTCGGCGAAGCGGATCGTCGTGAAGGGGACGGCGGCCTCGACAACCCACCCCTCATCGGTGATCCGCGCCTGGCTCTCGTAGACGCCCTCCCACCACCAGTCCGACAGCGTCATGGACTCGTCCGTGATCAGCGCGTCGCCCTGGGTCCCGAACGGGTTGATCTCGAAGATGTAGGCGTTGCGCTTGTCGTTGTACGTGTCCAGGCCGATCCGGATGTTGTCGTCCTGATCGATCCGGCCCTCGCGGTGCAGGATGCTGCGCCGGATCCCCGATGGATCCGAGTCATGGAGCACGACGGCGAAGTAGAGGTTGTTGTCGTCGAACGCGACCCTCAGCTCGGTGCGTTCCGACGACGGAGCGCCGTCGACGGGGACTCGCTGACGGAAGTCGGTGACGGGGTCGATGTCGCGCCAGAACGGTTCGTCGAGAATCCCGTCGATGGTCGGCGGCTGGCCGGTGCGGACGGCCCGGATCGTCGGCTCGTCGAGCGTAGGGGCTTCGGCCGGCTGGCCGCGTGCAGCGTCCTGACCGTGGACGGGGCCGTAGGCCGGGACGACGGCCAGGGCCGCCAGGAGACCCGGGCGGACTAGGCGCACACGCCCCGCACGGGGCCGGGGCCATTCCGCAACGACCTATTCCTCATCCGCTTCGGCTTCACAGGTGTCCCCGCAGCAGCAGCAGGAACTCCCGCCGGTCCCGCACGACCAGATCCAGCAGCAGGACTTCGAACAGGACTTGCCGCGGCCCTTCCGGCGCAGCCAGCAGATGAGAAGGACCACCAGCAGGATTTGCGGGAGGCCGATCCTGATGGCGGAGCTCCAGAACTCTCCGAGGGAGGTTACGTAAAAGCTGAAGAGGTCTCCCAACATGCCTGTCTCCTCGATTCGGTGGCAGCCGGTTTCGTCTGTGAGGTGCTTCGTGCCGTCTGTAGAATGTACTGCCCGGCGGCGCTTGTTGTTTCGCGCGCGGCGGGCTGAGCGAACTCAATCCCCGTCGTCCGGCCGGTTTCGCACCAGGGCAATCCTTGCACCGTCGGGGCTCACAGCGATGCGCGAAATGTCGCCCGCACCCTCGCCCAGATCCGCGATTTCCCTCCATCCGTTGCCCTCGGACCAGGCGAACAGCACGGTCCCGTCCCCCATCAGGATTTCCCCACCGGGGGTCCACGCGTGATCCTCGCGAGCCGCCAGCGTCCGCACAATGCTCTCGCTCCGGCCGGACGAAGGATCCAGACGCTCGATCCACCACTCGTCGTCGCCGACCTTGCGGACGAAGGAGACCTCGTTGGATCCGGGGATTCGGTGGATCGAGCGGCCCGGGTTTTCGGCCACGACACGGATCTCCCCGGAGAGAGCGTCGCCGACCTGCAGCGTCGGCGGGTCGCCGAGAATGAACATCGCCACGGTTCGCTCGTCCGCCCATGCATGGTATCCGACCGGCTCGGCGGTGGCGAAGATCGGCCCCAGTTCGGATCCGTCGATGCCGTACCGCCACAGGTACTGCAGGCCGTTGGTCTCATGGATGGTTGAAAACGCCTCCTGCCCGGGGATGGGCGTGGGCGAGAACTCGCTGGCGTCGGGCGTGTGGGTGACCCGTTCCGTCGCGCCGTCCCGCAGCTGGTGGCGGAAGGTGTCCGTCTGCGTGGAATCCATCGCGGCCGTGTAGTAGAGGGCGCCGCCGGATGGTCCGAATGCGGGCTGATTGTCGTAGCCGGCACGGTCGGTAGCGTTCAGGAGACCGCTGACAACGAGCTCGCCACGCTCGTTCCGGTCGAGCCGGCCGAGCCAGATGTCGGTGGACGGGGCGCCCGCCGCGGTGGGCACGTATTCGTCCGGGGTGGGACCGATCTCCGGGAACGGGCCGTCGGCGGGCGCGGCCGCGAAGGGGTCCTGGGCGTCCTGTGCCGCATCCGGGGCCGTGTCCGCCGTGCAAGCAAGCGCGAGGGAAAGCGCGAGCAGCAGAGCGGTGCCCGCCGCGGGCGTGCCCGTCTCCGTGTCGGGGTCGTTGTCCGGTTGTGGGGCCAACGCAGCCGCGAGGGCGTCCTCCGCCAATCCCCACTCCCCCAGAGTCTGCCGCGACGGTTCATCGCCGGCACGCGCCACCCCCAGGAGGAGATGGCCGCTGGTGGTCGCGCCTCCACCCGATTCGGAGGCGGCGGTCACGGCGGCGGCAAGCACGTCGTGGGCGTCCGGCGTGAAGGGAAGGTGGCCGTGATAGGTCTCCGGAAGGTTTCGCATGCCCTCCGGGAGGGCCTCGAACTCCAGTCCCAGTCGACCGAGAGTCTCGACCAGGTCCGGGGCACGCTGAGAGACCACCCCTGCAAGAATGTTGCGCGGCGCAATCGCATCCGCCCCTTCGCGGGCGGCTGCTGCGGAAGCGCGGTTCAGCGCGTGGACGGCGTCATCGGCTAGGTTAATGCTCATGACAATGCAATTTGCACGAGGTCCGGACCCTCCTTCAAGCCCCCGGGCCCGGTTGCGGTCCCGGCCGACCCGTTGCGCGGCGTGGCTCGCATGCCTGCTTGCCCCCGTGCTCTCCGCGTGCGTCGCCCCTGCGCGCAATCTGGAGGAACTGATCATCCAGGACAGCACCTACCTCGACCCGGTCTCGATGGTGCCCTATTCCGGCCGGGTCATCCGGCACTTTCCGGGCGAGGACAGCCTGTTGCAGCTGGAGGCGACCCTGCGCGGGGGCACCTGGGAGGGTGAACTGACGGTGTATCACGAAAGCGGCCGCGTGCGATACCAGGGTGAAATGTCGGGCGGCGCGCAGTGCGGCGGCTGGATCGAGAACGAGAATGCGACGGAGCCGGAGACCGTCTACCAGGCAATCACCGAGGACCTGGAATCGCTCGTGATCTATCCGGAGTGTCCTGACGGCTAGAGGGATGCCGGATCGTCGGGCCGGCGGCCCCGGTCAGCGCCCCGCAAGGAGCCAGTCGATCATGCGCCCTCCGATCCTGTCCGGGTCGAACGCCGGCACATGGGCGCCCTGCTCGATGGTCCACAATTCGACGGTGATTCCTCCCGTACATCCCGCACGGTATCGGAGTCGTTGCGTTTCCTCGCCCGACAGCGTGAAATCGAGATCCAGGGGGTCCAGCACCTCCGCGGCGCCGAGATCGCACCCCGCGCGGGACGCCCATCGCCGCACGGTCTCTTCGGCACCCGGGTAGTGGGTCGCCCCCGTGTTGCTGCTGCCGCCGCCATAGCGGATCACGACGTCCGCCGTGCCGTGAATGTGCAGCACTGAAACGGGCCCGGCTCCCGCACACCGCTCCGGATCGTCGAAGCTGGCGCCCGCGACAGGCACGATTCCGCGCAGTCCCGGCATCGATTCGCAGGCCATGCGGTAGGACATGAAGGCGCCGTTCGAAATCCCGATGAGGTACACTCCGTCGGGGACGATGTGCTCGCCCGCCTCGATCACCAGGTCGTTCAGGTACGCCACGTCATCCACGCCGCTGTCCCGGAAGTCGCAACAGTAGTCCGTCGCATTCCAGAAGTTGGCGCCTTCGGGATTGCGGGTGCCGTTGGGAAGAATGAGCGCAAACCGGTCGCGGGTGACCCGCTGCGACAGCCCGAAGTACTGGTTGGTGGCGGCGGAGTTGCTGGTGTATCCGTGGAGTGCGATCACCAGGGGAATGCGTGCTCCGTGCGTGTAGTCCAGGGGACGGATCAGGGTCGCGGGGCGGCCGCCGCCGATGATGAAGACGGACGGAGCTTCCGGCGCGTCACTCGTGGACTCGGGGGACGAGGCATCGCATGCCGCCGCGCCCAGCGCGAGAAACGCCAGGAGCCGCGCCGGCCGCGTCAGGAGTCGCCTCCGTCACCGTTGTAGGCCGCGCGTGCCTGCGCCCGGGTCACGAGCCCATCGACCACGTCTTCCTGGACCCTTGCGGGGTCACGCAGACGCGGATCTCCCAACCCTCCGCCGCCAGGCGTCTCCAGAACGATCCGGTGGCCGGGGGGCACCACCTCGCGGCCCTTGACCCGCATCTCGCCCGCGCCCGGAACGTAGACCTTGCCGCGGGCACCCTGGCCGCCCCCCTCCCTGCCCCGCGCGGCGTTGCGGACCCGCTCGAACATCTTGGACACGGCGAAGGGCGCGCCCTCGGCGTGCGAGATCTCCATGACCTGGCCCAGACCTCCACGATACTCGCCCGGACCACCGGAGTCGGGGATGTATTCCTTCCGCCAGAACACGAGGGGCGCGACGGTCTCGGTGATCTCGATCGGCGTACTGCGCACTCCCGACGGGAACGAAGTCGCGGAGAGTCCGTCCTTGCCGGGCCGCGCGCCGGTGCCGCCGGTGTGGAACGGGTTGACGACGAACGGTTCCGCGTCGCCGTACGGATGGGACCCCGTGAGCCCCGGTCCGCCCATGAGGACCGGATTCCACAGGCATGAGGCCCCCTCGGCCGGTACGGAGCCCTGTGGCATCGCCTGGGCCAGGCAGCCGAGCACGACGTCCGGGAGCATCTGGCCGATGGCGTGGCGCGCCGAAACGGCGGCGGGAGGCGGCGCGTTGAGGAGGGAGCCGGGCGGAGCCGTGACCTTGATCGTGTCCAGCGAGCCGGCGTTGTTGGGGACTTCGGAGCCCACCACGCAGCGCACCCCGAACGACCCGTATGCGCGGGTGTAGGTCTCGGGGACGTTGATGCCGTAGGGCGACATCGGCGAGGTGCCGTCGAAGTCGATATGGATGCCGTCGGGCGTCACCGTGAGCGCGCACACCAGTTCCAGGTCCGCGTCGTAGCCGTCGATGGTCATGCGGTGCCTGTACGTGCCCGGCCGCAGGGCGCGGATCCGCTCCAGCATGGCGCGACGGGACGCGGTGACGATCATCTCGGCCAGCTCGTCAAGCGACTTCAGCCCGAACTCGGTCATCATCGCGATGAGGCGGTCGCAGCCGGTGCGATTGCAGGCCGCCAGGGAGTACAGGTCGCCCTGGGCGACGTCCGGTTCGCGCACGTTGGCGCGGACCATGCGCATCAGCGTCTCGTCCACCCGGCCGGCGCGAATGAGGTAGCCGATCGGGATCCGGAGTCCCTCCTCGTACACCTGGTTGGCGTCGGCCCCGAAGCCGCGGCCGCCGACGTCGGCGATATGGCTGGTCGCGGCGAAGAGGGCCACCGGACGGCCGTCAAGAAAGGTCGGGGTGACGACCGTGAAGTCGTTGAGGTGGCCCGTTCCCTCCCATGGATCGTTCGTGACGAGAACGTCCCCTTCTTCGAGGGTCTCCACGGGGTGGTCGCGCAGGAAGAAGCCGACTGAGGCGGCCATGGCGTTGACGTGTCCCGGCGTGCCGGTTACCGCCTGCGCCAGCATGCGGCCCGAGAGATCGAAGACGCCCGCCGAGAGGTCGCCCGCCTCCCGCACCGGGGTCGAGAACGCGGTCCGCACCAGCGTCCGGGCCTGTTCCTCCACCACCGAGAGCAGGCGGCTCCACATGATCTGGTCCTGAAGCGCGGCGATGCCGGCAGCGGCAACTTCCCGGCCATGGCGCTCCACCAGCAGATGGCCGCCAGGCAGGACCCGCGCCTCCCATCCGTCCGGGATCACCGCGGTGGTCTGGGTTTCAGCGACGAGCGCGGGACCCCGGACGCCGGCCCCCACATCGAGGTCGCGGCGATGGTGCACCTCGGCGTTCACGACGCCGTCGCCGGTGCCATCGAAGAGTTCGGCGCACCCGACGGGCCGGGGAGCCGGCGGTGTTCGCGCCGGATCCGGGGCCGACGTTTCGGCCGCCACCGGCCGGCGCACCGGGGCCGACACGACCAGCGTCCAGCTGAGCACCTCCACATCCAGGCCCGGAATCGTGCGGCCATACACGGCGTGGTACGCGCGATCGAATGCGGCCCGCAGGGCGACCGCCGGATCGCCGCCGACAGCTCCCGCCACCAATTCCGCCGGCAACGCCACTCCGATCTCGTGGCCCTGGCCCACGTACCGCATGTAGGCGTGCGCGCGCTCTGCGGTGGCCACGCCCGGGGCGCCTTCCGCCACCACGGCCGCCGCCTCCTCCCTCATCCCGGCGAGCACATCGCGCACGAGGTCCGCATCGAACGAGGACAGGCGCATGTACCGGCTGCGCACGACCTCATACGAGATCGGCGCCAGGAGGAAGCCGACCGCCGAGCCGACCCCCGCGTCGCCCGGCACCAGAAAGCGGTCCAGCTCCAGCTTGTCGGCCAGCCGCGCGGCGTGAATCGGCGCCGAGCCCCCGAACGCGACGATGGTACGGCCCGCAAGTCCCTTGCCCCACTCGATCGCGTGCGTTCGGGCGGCGTTGGACATGTTCTCGTCCACCATCTCGCTCACCCCCAGCGCGGCCAACCGGGCGTCGAGCCCCAGTTCCGCGCCCACGCGGCCACCGATCGTCTCTTCGGCCCTGCCCCGGTCCAGCGCGATCGCGCCGTCCGCGAACAGCTCCGGTTCGATCCGCCCCAGCACCACGTCCGCATCGGTCACGGTGGGCCGGTCCCCACCCCGTCCGTACGCGGCCGGACCCGGCTCCGACCCGGCGCTCTCGGGACCCACATGAATGCGATGCAGGTCATCCACGCCCGCAATGGACCCGCCCCCGGCACCGATCTCGACCATCTCGATCACCGGAATCCGCACCGGCAGCCCGCTCCCCTGCTTGAAACGGTAGCTGCGCGCCACCTCGAAGGTCCGCGAATGCAGCGGTTCGCCCCCGTCGATCACGCAGAGCTTGGCGGTCGTACCCCCCATGTCGAACGAGAGGACGTCGCCCAACTCCAGTTCCCGCGCCAGATGGCTCGCCAGGATCGCGCCTCCGGCGGGGCCGGACTCCACCAGCCGAACCGGCGACGCGACGGCGGTCTCCAGCGTCGTCAGGCCGCCCCCCGAGGTCATGAGCAGGAAGGGGCAGTCGAGTCCCGACTCGCACAGCGATTCCGCCAGGCCCTGCAGATAGCGCGACATCAGGGGCTGGACGTATGCGTTGGTGCAGGCCGTCGACAGGCGCTCGTACTCTCTCACTTCCGGACAGACATCGGAGGCCAGCGTGATGAACAGATCGCGCCGATGTTCCGCGATGATCGCGCGAATCCGCTGTTCGTGGGCGGGGTTGGCGTATCCGTGGATCAGGCCCACCGCAAGGGATTCGATACCGTGCTCGTCAAGCACCGGCACAAGGGCCCGGACCGTGTCCTCGTCCAGCGGAATCAGCACTCGTCCGTGCCGGTCGACACGCTCACGTACCGGAAGCCGCAGCCGCCGCGGCACCAGCGGGGGCGGCCGGTCGACGCCGATGTCGTATTGCTCGAAGCGGTTCTCCTGGGCCATCTCGAGGGCATCGCGATGCCCCTCGCTGACAATGAGCGCCGTGCGCGCGCCCTTGCGCTCGATGACCGCGTTGGTAGCCAGGGTCGTGCCGTGAATGACCAGGCGCACGCCCGAAGGGGGAACCGCGGCCATGCCGAGCACCTTGTGAATGCCCTCCAGCACGCCCTCCTGGGGCGCGGCGTGGGTCGTGAGCACCTTGGTGGTCACGAGGCCGTTCCCCGTCTCCAGGGCGACGTCGGTGAAGGTCCCGCCGATGTCGATCGCCAGTCTCGCGGCAGGCCCGTCCGCGCCGACGCTCACGCCGTTTCTCCGTCCTCGCGAACCGGCACCGTATAGTTGAGCGACAGCCGGCCGCCATCCGGATAGATCGTCTCGCCGGTCAGATACGACGCGTATTCCGAAGCCAGGAAGACCGCGACGCTGGCGACCTCGGCGGGGTCGCCGATCCTGCCCATGGGCGTGCGGGACAGGATCGTGCGCCGGGCCTCGTCGTTCGCAATCACGACCTTGAGCATGTCGGTGAGAATCGTGCCCGGACCGATGGCGTTGACCCGGATGTCGTGCGGTGCGAGCGCCATCGCCATTGCCCTGGTCATCTGCGCGACGCCGCCCTTCGACGCAGCGTACGCCATCTGTTCCGGGATGGTGACCACGGCGTTGGTCGAGGACATGTTGATGATGACGCCCTTCGTGCCCCGCTCCACCATGTGGCGCGCAACCACCCGGCTGACCAGGAAGGTCCCGCGGAGGTTCACCGCGAGGACGCGGTCGAAGTTCTCCACGGTCGCGTCCAGGATGGAACCCGGGACGATGATCCCGGCGTTGTTGAGCAGGATGTCGCAGCCGCTGAAGCGTTCCAGGCACGCTTCGAGCAGCGCCGCACAGTCATTTTCGTCGCTGACGTCGGCGCGAACCGCAAGAGTGGCCGCGCCCGTTTCGTCGGCCACCCACCGGGCGGTCTCGGCGCACTGCTCCTCGAGAACGTCGGCCAGCACCACCGCGGCTCCGTGTTCGGCGAAGGCCCGGGCGCAGGCGGCACCGATCCCCCTGGCCGCACCGGTGACGATGGCGGTCCTTCCCTCGAGCGAAATCACGTGTTTCGGGCTCCCTGTCGGCAGGATCAACCGTACGGCATCGGCGACACCTTGCCGAGGAGCCGCGCATACACCGTCAGTGCTCCCCGATGGTGGGCCGTGTGATCCACGATGGCACCGACGATGGCGGCGCGCGGCGCGCCCCGCATTATGCGCTCGTCGGGTATGGGCGCATGGAGCACCTCGTCGGGCGCATCCTTGATCGCGGCGATGGCCGCGGCGTAGGAACGGTCCAGCCACGCGTTCGCATCGGCCAGCGACTTGACGGCCCTGGCGGCCGCGATGAGGCCCTCGAAGTCCATGTTCCAGCCCTCGCCGAACGCCCCCTCCACGAACCAGTCGACGGAGTCGGCGGCATGCGCGATATGGCCCGCCACCGTGTAGAGTGCGGGTTGCGGCGCGAAGCCGGAGTCATCTTCGTCGAAGACCGATATCGTGGTCTTCATGTACCTGAGTGACGTCTGAAGCTGTGTGACGAGGGGAGCGGCGGCCGACATGTTCACGTGTCCTGTGCGATCGCGACGGTTGAATGGGGCGACGGGCGTTGTCCCCCGGAGTTGCGAAGTCTAGCTTCCCGACTTCCCGACGCCAATCCCTCCAGACCGGTCGGTTTCATGAAGCGTGCATCACTGCCCCACAAGGTGGTCCCCGCCGTCCTGCTCCTGTTCCTCGCCACCCTCGGCCCGATCGCGGGCGTCGCCCAGGAGCTGCCGAGGACCACACCCGAAGATGCGGGCTTCGCCCAGGGCCGCCTCGAGCTGATCGAGGAAATCCTGCGGGGTTACGTGATGGAGGGCGAGCTTCCCGGCGCTGTCGTGGCCGTCCTCCGCAACGGGGCGGTCGTATACGAAGAGGCCGTCGGTTACAGCGACGTCGAGACGGGCGTGCCGCTCATGACCGACGCCGTCTTCCGCATCGCGTCGCAGACGAAAGCGGTCGTCAGCGTCGCCGTGATGATGCTGCAGGACGAGGGCGCTCTTCTGATCTCCGATCCGGTCGGCAAACACCTTCCCGCATTTGCGCAGACCACAGTGGCCGTGCCCGACGAGAACAGCGGGTACGAGGTGGTCCCGGCCAATCGGCCCATTACGATTCGCGACCTCCTGACGCACACGGCGGGGATATCCTACGGCTACGGACCGGGAGGCGACCGCTGGCAGGAGGCGGACATTACCGGATGGTACTTCGCCCATCGCGACGAACCCGTGCGCGCGACCGTGGACCGCATGGCGGCCCTGCCGTTTCAGGCCCAGCCGGGGGATGGGTTCGTGTACGGATACGCCACCGACATTCTCGGTGCACTGGTCGAAGAAGTCTCGGGCCTTCAGCTGGACAGGTTCCTTTCAACGCGCCTCTTTGAGCCCCTCGACATGCGCGACACCCATTTCTACCTGCCGCCGGACAAGGAAGACCGGCTGGCCGCCGTGCACGGCCACGACGCCGCCGGCAAGCTGATTCGGGCGCCCGAGGGGCCGGGAATGAACACGCAGGGGCAGTACGTGAACGGCCCCCGGATGAGCTACTCCGGTGGCGCGGGCCTGCTCTCGACCGCACGCGACTACGCACGCTTTCTTCAGATGATGCTGAACGGCGGCAATCTGGGTGACGCGCGCATCCTGTCGCCCGCGAGCGTCGCGCTGATGACAGCCAACCACGTCGGCGACCTGCTCGGCCCCGGCAGCGGCTTCGGCCTGGGCTTCCAGGTGCGCCGCGACCTGGGTGCCGCCGGCCAGCCCGGCTCGGTGGGCGACTACGGTTGGGGTGGAGCCTATCACACGACGTATTGGGTCGATCCCGCCGAGCAGCTGGTCGTCGTGTACTTCACGCAACTCCGCGGTCCACGGCAACCGGACGACCACGCCAAGCTGCGCGCGCTTGTATACGGCGCCCTGTCGAATTAGCCGGCACGGACGGCTCCCGCCCGAGACCGCCGCACAACGCCATTGTTTATCATAGGTTATCTGCGTAACGTGCCACCTCGACTTCGACAAGGAAGAACAGGGCAGGATGATTCTCGTTGACCGGCATACGAGCACCGGCAAGGGTCCGTTCCAGGCCACGTTGCGTATCAAGCCGGCGTCACGGGTTCAGTTGATCGATGTGCGGGGCAGGTTGCGGGAGGAATTCGGAGACGAGTTCACCCGCTTTACCAAGTCCTTCTACATCTCGAACCACACGACCGCCGGGTATCTGGACCAGCGTCTCGCCGAACTCCTGGACCACGACGGCCAGGGAATCGAGGGCTACCTGCAGCTCTTTCAGCACCTCTTCCCGCCCGGGGCCGACTACGTGCACGACACGATGCACCTGAGGACCGAGCTGACCGAGGAGCAGCGGGCCAACGAGCCGCTCAACGCCGACTCCCACCTGACGTTCATCGGCGCGGGTCTCCGGAACTCGGCTTCGTACGAACTCGACGGACCCGAGCCCGTCTGGTTCGTGGAACTCGACGGCGTTCACGTGGGGGGCACGCGCCACCGGCGCACGACGGTGGTGGCCTACGACGGGGAGGATGAGGTCGTCCGCCTCAAAGTGCCCGTCAAGTCGTCGCCACACCCGATCGATGCGCAGAATCTGCGCGACGTCGAACTGGGCTTCATCGGCGAGCTGGAAGCACTGGTCGAGAAGCACGGCGTATCGTTCGGACGGTTCGACGTGCTGCTGCCCGACGAGGAGCAGGACGCCGGCCTTACCGTCAACGAATACGAAACCCTGCTGATGAACCATGACCTGCGCGAAGCGCTGAAGAACCCCTTCCGCTTCATGGCTCGGACCGGCCGGGACGTGACCGGTGCGCTTCGCGACCCGCGCACCCTGCCCGCCAAGGCGCTGAACTTCGCGCAATTCGACGCCCTGCAGGTTCTCAACAAGCTCATCGACACCACGCGACTGCGGGAGTCGATGGTGGAGCGCGTGGTCAATCGCGCCCTGGCACTTCCGGTTTCCCACTTCCTGCGCATGAAGCGCGGGTTCAGCCTGCCGGTGCTCGATCGCACGGGCGACGGCACCGGAGAGATCGGCTGGGGCACGTATCAGAGCCCGATCCTTGTCCAGTGGAAGGCGCCACCCGCCCCCATCCGGCACCTGGAAGTCAGGCTGGTGAGGTTCGTGTAGGGCGAGAGGCCGCGCCGAACTTCCTACACCAGCGACCGCCCCTGCGCACCGTCCACAGCGATACACGCACCCGTAATCAGGCTCGCGCGCTCCGACGCCAGGAACGCGACCACGTCTCCCACCTCATCCGCCCTCCCGAACCGCCCAAGCGGCAGGTTCGCCCTCACAAACGCCCGCATTCCGTCCGGGTCGGCCTTCACGCGCTTGTCCCAGCTGCCGCCCGGAAACTGAATCGACCCTGGCGCCACGCAGTTCACGCGGATCCCGTCCTTGGCAAGCTCCAGCGCCATGATCCCCGACGCCGAGATCAGCGCCGTCTTGGTCGTGTTGTAGATGGACAGCCCCGGGCCGCCCTTCTCCCGCCCGAACACGGACGAGATGAACACGATCGAGCCGCCGCCCGCCTCGCGCATCAGCGGAATCGCCAACCGCGCGGCGCGGAACCCCGACAGCACGTTCAACTGGATGATGTCCAGCCAGTCCTCGTCGGTCGTCTCCTCGAAGCGGCCCCGCCGGTTGCCGCCGACGTTGTTGACCAGGACGTCCAGCGCACCGTAGTGCGACCGCACGGCGTTGACCAGTTCGGCTGCGCCGCCCTCCTCGCCGATGTCGCACCGCACCGTCAACACCTCGGCGCCATCACCCCGCAGCGCCTCGGCCGCCGCCGCCAACCCCTCCTCCCCCCGCGCGCAGATCGCCAGCCGCGCGCCCTCGGCCGCCAGCGCACGCGCACTGTAGAAGCCGAGTCCCCTGCTCCCTCCCGTGACGACCGCGACCTTGCCCGCCAGTCCCAGGTTCATGCGGTCAGAGTCCCGCGCCGTCGTCCGAGATGTTCGCCCGCAGCAGCCGCTCCAGGCGCCGCACATGACCTTCGAGCGCCGTATACAGCTGGTCGTAGCGGCGCACGGCGTCCTGGCCGGGTTCCTGGTCGGCGCGCGTGAGGTTGCCGTACAGGTACTGAAGCTGGTCCACGAGCATGGGACGCGAGTATCGCCGCGGCGCGGTCACGAGCTCCCGCTCGACCGCCTCGACTTCGGCTGCGAGGTTCCCGCCGCCCCGCTCCCGGGCCTCGTTGATGCGGTGGACCGCCAGCCGGGCCTCGCTGAGCGCGTCCCGCGCCTGCAGCGCCAGCTCCACCTGCCGCTGCACCACGTCTTCGCCGATCCCCTCGGCCACGACGCGCGGGTCAAGCATGACCGCGAAGGTGCGGCTCGCGCTCCAGTCCCCCGCCGACAGGCGCGCCGTGTACGTCCCGGGCGGGACCATCGGGCCTCCGCGGCCCGACCGCATGGCGTTCGAGTCCCACGGGCCCGGGTAGGAGAGGTCCCAGGTGAAGCGATGGGTCCCCGCGCCCGAGGGCAGCGTCGGGGTCCCGAAGCGCTCGAGCCGCCACTCGCGCATCCCCGGTTCGGCCGGGACGGTGTACTCGCCCGGGCCCTCGTTCGAGAACGACCGAACGACCTCGCCGCTCCCGTCCACGATGTCGAGCGTGACTGCCCCGTCGACATCGTCCGTCAGCATGTAGTCGATGTGCGCACCTGCTGACGGGTATTCGGGCTCATGGGGGCTGCGCGCGCGGAAGCCGCCGAAGCCACCGCCGTAGCGCAACCGGTACGCGTCCCGGATCTCGAAGAGGTGAGCGTCAGCGCCAGCTATACGGTCGCTGAGTTCGTGCAGCGGCGTGAGGTTGTCCAGGATCCAGAACCCCCGGCCCATCGTCGACAACACCAGGTCGCCGTGCACCACCTTCATGTCCGTGATGGGCGTCACCGGGAGATTCATCTGGAAGGGCTGCCAGGCACCGCCGTCGTCGAACGACACGAACATCCCGAACTCGGTGCCCAGGTAGAGCAGGCCCTCGCGTTCGGGATCCTCGCGCACGACGCGCACGGGATGGTGGTTCGGCACGCCGTTCTCGCCCGTCGTGATGCGCGTCCAGGTCGCCCCGTAGTCGTCGGTCCGGTAGGTGTGCGGGGTGAAGTCGCCCATCATGTAGCGGAGGATCGCGACGTAGGCCTTGGCGGGGTCGTGGTGGGACACCTCGATCGTCTGCACGCGGCCGTAGGGGCCCATCCCCGGAGGCGTGACGTCGGTCCAGTTGCGGCCGCCGTCACGGGTGACGTGCACGGGTCCGTCGTTCGCGCCCGCCCAGATCACGCCGGGCTCCAGCACCGACTCCTGGATGTCGTAGAGGACCGAGAAGTGCTCCTCGCCGGTCACGTCAATGGTGATCGGCGCGCCCGAGACGACCTGCGTTTCGGGGGTGAAGGCGGTGAGATCGGGCGAGATCGTCTCCCAGAGCTGCCCGCCGTTGGTGGTCACGTGAACGTACTGCGAACCGTGGTAGACCTTGTTCGGGTCGTGCGGCGAGACGTGGATCGGCACCACCCGCTGGAAACGGAACTCCAGGTCGCGCGGGTTGTGCCCGTAGAGGTTCCCGAAGCCGACGTAGTACTGGGCCTCCTGCCCCGTGCGCCGGTTGTAGAGCCCGAAACGGCCCTTGCAGTTGGCGTAGACGATGTCCGGATCGCCGGGCTTCGGCACCACCGGCCCCGTCTCGCAACCCCCGTGCGCCTCCCACGCCGACTGGGAGCCGCCGGGCTCCGAGCGCTCGGGCAGTGAGGGCACGGAGATCGTCGAGTTGTCCTGCTGGCCCGCGTACAGGCGGTAGGGGAAGTCGTCCGAGACGTCCACCTGGTAGAGCTCGGCGGTGGGCTGATTGTACTGGGTGGACCAGGTCATGCCGCCGTCGAGCGAGACGTTGGCGCCGCCGTCGTTGGACTGGATCATGATGTCCGGGTTCTCGGGGTTGATCCACAGGTCGTGGTTGTCCCCGTGAGGGGTCCGCTCGGGCATCCAGCTCACGCCCCCGTCGACGGACTTCCAGTGTCCCTCGGCCATCCCCCAGAGGATGTCGGGATCGGTGGGGTGCCCCTCCAGGTTGTTGTAGTAGAAGGGCCGGTTGCGGATCGGCTGGAAGTCGGTGACCTGCCGCCAGGTGGCGCCCCGGTCGTCGGAGCGGTAGACGCCGCCGGTATCCGCGGGCGCCTCGATGAGTACGTACACCCGGTCCGGATCGGCCGCGCTGACCGCCAGGTCGGACTTGCCGCGGAGGCCGGTGGGCAGCCCGTCAGTCGTCCGATCCCAGCTGTCGCCGCCGTCGCGCGAAACGAAGACGCCGCCCTGCATGCCGCCGGAGATGATCGTCCAGGGCTTGCGCTCGGCCTGCCACATGCTCGCGTATATGGTGTTCGGGTCGTCGGGCGCAAACTCCAGGTCGACGGCGCCCGTGCTGTCCGACACGAAGAGCACGTTCTCCCAGTTCGCGCCCCCGTCGCTGCTCCGGTAGACCCCCCGCTCGTCATTCGGAGCGAATGGATTGCCGATCGCGGCCACGTACACCAGATCGGGGTTGTCGGGGTGGATGAGGATCGCCCCCGAATTCCCGGTGGCTGCCAGCCCGACATGCCGCCAGGTCGCCCCGGCGTCGGTGGACTTGTAGACCCCGTCGCCGATGATCACGTTGCTGCGCAGCCCGTCCGAGCCGGTCGACACGTACACGACGTCGGGATCCGAGTCCGCCACCCGTATCGCGCCGATCGAACCCGTGCCGAAGTACCCGTCCGAGATGTTGTGCCAGCTGTGGCCGTTGTCGGTCGTCTTCCAGACGCCGCCGCCGGTGGCCCCCATGTAGAAGGTGGACGGGTGAGCCACATGCCCGGCCACGGCGGTGACCCGCCCGCCCCGCGAGGGGCCAACATAGCGGTAGCGGAGGCTGCCGAAGAGGTCGTCGCTGAACGCCGGGGCGCTGGTCTGCGCGGTGGCGGTCGCGGGCGGGAAGAGCGCGGCGCCGGCGGCCGCGGCGGCGAGCAGGGTGGTAATGCCCAGGAGCCTTCTCATGCGGGGTTCTCTTTCGGGTTGGGACGTTGGGTGAATGACCGATTCAAGGTATCGCGCCGGACGGGCCGGGTACAGCGTTCAGCGCCCGATCGGAATCCCGCGCAGCGCCACCCGCAGCACCGCGAGTTCCGCGTTTTCGCGGACGCGCCAGATGCCATCCTCCAGCACGAGCGTGGTCGTCGGCGCGGCCTCGATGACCAGGCCCATATGATCGGTGCTCTCCCGGTACACGACGTGGCGGATCGTGTCGCCCTCCGCCACCACGCCGAGAACGCGGAAGTCGGTCATGACCTGCGACTCCATCAGGCCGCGGGCGTAGCGTGTCAGCCCCGTCATCGAGCGCTCGAAGACCTCCCTGCCCGACCAGCTCTCCCACTCCGAGCGCGAGGCGTCGTAGAGCTGGATCAGGATGCTGTCGCCCCGCAGGCTCTCCACGAGCTGCCGAGAGATGAGGTGGAACTCGTCCAGCGCTTCCGTGTGCATCTGCGCCGAGACCTGGGCCCAGCGCAGCCGGCTGAGCGCGTCGAAGAACCGCTGGGCGGCATCCTCGGGGGTGTCCTGGGGGGCGGCGGGGTGCGGAAGTGCGGCCAGCTGTAAGCACACGGCCAGGGCCAGGGACGCGGCCAGGGCGGAGCGTCGACCAGTCAGCCGCCCACTCCTTCAAGCCTGACATGGAGCATCTCGTCGAACGTGACCTGAATCGCCTTCATGAGTTTCCTCCGTTCGAGTATCGTCATGAACGCCACAATAGCGCCGTGGGCGGTCCCATTGAAGCATGCCGGTGTCCCGCGTTTTGCCGCGGAACCGTGGTGAGCGCTCCAACGCAGGGCCGATGCGGCGGGACCCGGCCAGGCCCAAGCCGCCTGGAGCGAACGGACGCGGGGCGCCGGGCGGGACACGGCCCGCGAACTGGCCGGGACCAGCCTCAACCGGCGACAGGCCATCAACCGGCGGCCACACTCGCGCACGCCGGGGACTTGATGCGCCGGCGAGCAGAGCCGTCGCTTAGTGGAAGTTGCCGAAGTCGACCCGGACCGTGGTGCCCTCGCTCCAGTCGACCTCGTAGGCCAGCGAGTCCTCGATCCGGGCCACGGAGACTATGTAGTCGAGCAGTTCGGACACGCGCGCAAACGCCGCAGGGATGTTGCCGCACTGGTCCCGGTTGACCAGGAAGCTCGAAATCCCCACCTCCATCCACGACTCTTCGTACGGCACAAGCAGAGGACCGCCGCTGTCCCCGAAGCACACGCCCCGGCCCAGGCGCTCGGCCCCGGCGCAGATCACCCGCTCCGTGATGCCGGCGAAGTAGATGCCCGCGATCTTGTCGCAATCGGAGTTCGTGATGATCGGTAGCGTCGTCCGCTTCAACACGTCGGATCCGTCGCCCGTTTCGGTTTGCCCCCAGCCGATGGCCGTAGCCGTGTCGCCGGGCTCCGAGTAGGCCGGCTGGTCGCGCCGCTGCAGGTACACGCGCGGACGCAGCAGCGGATCCGGCAGCCGCAGCAGCGCGACGTCGTAGTCGATCGTGGCGCCGAAGTTCGGATGGGACCGGACCGCCTGGACCTGCACGCGTTCGCCGCCGCTGTTCAGATCGGCGCTGCCGACGAGGACTTCGATTTCATTGGCGGGGGCGCCCGCAACGCAGTGGGCGGCCGTCAGCACGTAGCGGCTGTTGATCAGCGTGCCGCCGCAGAACTGGAACTGTGTCTCGCTGGTCCGCAGGGCGACCTGGAACGGGAACGCGTCGATGTCGGCGTTGTCGCCGTTGACGATTGCCGCCGTCCCGGGGGGCGGCGCACCCGTCGGGGGCGCGGCCGGCCCCGCGAACGTGCTGCTCCAGCCGAATTCCAGTACCTGGGAGACCGTATGGCTGGTGCCGGCGTCGAGGCCCGCGAGCTCGTAGGTGCCGTCCGGAGCCGAAATGGTGAACCGTTCGCCGTTGTCGTACGCTCCGTTGCCGTTTTCGTCGACGAAGACCGCGAAGCCACCGAGCAAGCGTTCGTCCTCGTCGATGGCTTCATCCATGTCGCGGTCGAACCACACCGTGCCCCGGACGATGTTGGGCCCGCTGCCCGGTGGACTGTACGCGACCACCGACCCGCGCGCGGACGCCGTATCTCCGCGGTCATCCGTGACCGTCAGATCGACGCGGTACCTCCCGGGTTCCCGATAGGTATGCGCCGTGCGAACCCCTGTGCCCGTACCGCCGTCGCCAAACCTCCACGCGTACGAGACGAGGCTGCCATCGGTATCGGACGACGACGACGCGTCGAAGTTCACCTCGAAGGGGACCTGTCCGAGGTCCACGTCGATCGCGAAGGCTGCCGTCGGCAGCACATTGGGTTCCTGGGGCGGCAGGGGTGGGGGCGGCGGGGGCGCGACCGGGGTTTCCTCGTCGGCGCCCCCACAGGCGCAGAGAATAAGCGTAGCGGCCAGAACCGCACCTGGCCGGGACATCAATCTTCCCATTGGGGCCACCTCACCATTCCTGGGAATCCTCGTCGCAGAGGGTCGTGGGGAGCTTGTATGATCCAATCATACGGCCCGATGCACGCTCCAAAGCTACAAGAAATGGGCTTGAGAGTTGACGGCCAGGGTGCGGTCCGCGTAGGTGATGGGCGCCGATGGCAGCTACACTCGGCGAATCCCCACCCCAGGCAGGAAGACCTGCACCTTCGAAACGATGATTGCTTGGGCGCGCGCTCGGCGAGTTCGAGGGCACCAGGCTGCGCGCCCGACTTGCCCGCGCACGTCTTCGATCGTGCGATCAAAAACGCAGGGCCACGCCCACGTGGTAGCGCCCCTTCACCGGGTCGGGCATGACGACCAGGGAGCCGACGACATCCTCGATACCCAGACGTTGTCGCAGTTCCCGGTTCTTCCTGCCCGCGGTCTGGTACGCGGAGACCATGCCCCAGATTCTACCGCCAACCATGGCGACAAAGCCCCCGGCGACGGCTGCGGCGGCACCTCCCTCGCAGTCGAGGTTGACGCAAGCGGCGGCTCCGCCGACGACCAGAGCCACACCGCCGACGGTAACCCCCGCCGGCAGCAGGCCGGCGCTCGCGTCCCCCGCATAGGCGTGTCCCACGATGGGGATAAACCACTCGAGCAACAGCGACACGGCTTCGTTCCGCTTCTCGCTCTCGTAGAGGAGCAGGGTCTCGGTCGTTGCGGGCGGGGCGGGCGGTGTGCGCTGGAGCTGCGCCGGATCCGGTCGGACGGTCTCTGGCGGCTCGGCCTCGGGCCGTGTCCGGGCGGCCGCGGCTTGATCTGCACGGCCGAACACCTCGAAGCTCTGCCGGGCCGAGAGGCCACCGGGATCACGCGCCACGACGTTTATGACCGCCGTGCCGGTGCCCGCGCGCGTAACGGTGACGATGTCGCCCGCAACGGCGACGTCGGCCACGGTCGCGTCGGATGTCGTCGCCGAGTAGCTCAACGCGTCCCCCTCGGCATCGCGAAAATACGACGAGACACTGACGGAGGCCCATTGGCCGGCGTCGAGGGCAATGCCGGGCATCGTCGCGAAGGCTTCAGGCGCCCGGTTGGGGGCTGTAACCGTTACCTGAGTGCGTTGCGTAGCCGAAAGACCCTCGGGATCGCTGGCAAAGACGGTGACAACAGCCGTCCCGGACGCCAATCCTGCGATCGTGAGGATGTTAGCCGATATGGATATCGTGGCCGTGGCGGCGTCGGAGACGGTGGCGGCGAAGGCCATCGCGTCCCCGTCGGGGTCGGTGAAGAACGCGGTCAGATCGAGCGATGTCGATTCGCCCGCCTCAATGGCCTGGGCGGGAATGGACCCCACCGCCCGGGGAGCGCCCCGATCCTGGCCGGCTGTCGGCGCCGCTTGCGAGGCGATGGCAAAAAATGCCAACGCGAAGGGAGCGACAGGCGCACGAGAGGGTCTGCGGGAATGCCGTTGCTTGATCATGGACATCTCTCCAGGAGTTAATGACAACTGTGGGTGACAGGCTACGGCCGGATCTCCGCGGTCGCGGGTGCGGCGATGACGTTCGGGCCCGAAACGCTGCCCGAGACGTCGCCGAAGACCGTAACCTCGCAACTGGTGTCGCTGGTGACGGTCACGAAGCCGGTCACGCGGTAGCTTACACGCTCCCCGCGGCGCATGGACCCGAGGAAGTCCGACCCCACCCGCTGATTCCCGACGTACCCCACCACCCGGACGTCCGAGAGGCCGATGTTGGCGAAGACGGTTCCTATGATCTCGGCCTGGACGGTATTTCCTCCGAGGCGTTCTCCGGTGCAGGACGCAATCGTGACGTCGGCGGCGTATTTCACGGTCACGGCCCAGTTGACCGATCCCGTCAGCCCGCCCGGATCCGTCGCCGTGACCGACACCTGGGCGGAGCCCTCGTCAATGCCGGTGACCGTAATGTCGGTTCCGGACAGGAAGGCTGTGGCAATGCCCGGATTTGACGATGTCGCCTGGTAGGTGAGCAGGTCCTCGTTCGGATCCTCGAAGCAGAACGTTTCCGACACGGCGTGGTCGATCACCGTTTCAACGGTGCCGCCGCCACCGCAGGAAACAGGCGGCAATGGGTCTTCGCAGGCCGCGACCGCGAGGACGGGCACAAGCGTGCGGGCTGTGATGCGTTTCATTGTGGCTCTCTCGTTAGGGAGGTTTGCGTTTTGGTGCTAGGTCGTCTCGCAGTCGGATTCGAGCGTCCAGGAGAATGCGCCTGGGTTCTGTCCCGCGCGGCAGCGATTCAGTGCCTCACCGGAGAGCCCAAGTCCGGCGCAGGCCACGGAAAGGGCCGCGGCCCGCGCCTCCTGTTCCGTGGCACCCGTGCCCGATCCGGAGGCGGACTGATTGCCCAGAATGACGGTCACGTCGCACCGCCAACCGGACTCTCCGGTCAGGTCGACGCACGCGGCCAGTAGGAGGGTGATCGCGAGCAACGTTCTCCATCGGTGACCATGTATCATGTGGGTTCTCCAATTGGGCGGAACTGCTACGGATTGCGCCTGGACACGGTGATTGTTGCGCTGTGGATCTGCCTTGGGGCGCTGTCCGCGGACGGGCCGGTTTCGGCACCCCCGGACACCTTCAGCATGGTTGAGCGGATCAATTGCAGGATTTGGCCCTGCTGTTGCGGTTCCGCGACCACGTTGCTGCCGGACGCGGAAGTCGCCCGGATGCTGCCTCTGGTGACGCGCCGGTTTACGATCTGGCATCCGCTGCTGGTCCTGCAGCTGTACCGAATGCTGTTGTGGACCATGTAGGAACTGGAGTTGCGGAACGTGATCGTGATCGTGCCGCCCGAGGACTGGAAGGAGGCGCCACCGCCCAACTGGTTGGGGAACCAGTTGCCGGTCGGCAGCGTCTCGATGGTCTGGCCGGTCGTGTACGTCGTGTCGTTTCCGCCTCCGCCACCGCCCGGCTGAATGATGACCGTGACCGCCGAGGAACAGTTGTTGTTGGTGTTCGATTCGCCGGGGACGGCGTCAACGCAGTTTCCGACATAGGTCGTTCCGGCGGGAGCCGTCGAGGGTATTCCGATCGTGGTCGTGCCACTCGCTGACTGGGAAGCACCAAGGGCAGGCACGGAGCCGGGCTGGCCGAGTTCGCTGTCGCTGGTGGAGATGGTTGCATTGTCCGACTGGTAGAGCCGAAGGTGGGTCGCGGCCGACGCCGCGTCGCCCTGGTTGCGCACCGTCGTCTGGTACGAGAAGCTGCTTCCCGGCGCGACGGTCACCCTCGACCTCGAAAGACTTACGACCAGGTCCGGCGCACCGGATCCGCGGACCGTCACCCGCACCCCAGTCGAGCAGTTGTTCTGCGTGTTGGATTCGCCGGACACCCGATCCACGCAGAGCCCGAAGTAGAACGTGCCGGAGGCCTGGCTGGACAACCGGACCGTTGTGGTGATCGTCCTGCTTTGTCCCGCGCCGAGACTGGGATTGGGGTCGCTGCCGATTTCCGTGTCGCCGGTCGAGATCGTCGAATTGGTGGACGCGAAGATGCGGATCGTGGTGGCGGGGGCCGTAGCGTTGCCGCTGTTCCGAAGCGTGAACGTGGCCCGCACCGTCCCACCCGGCGACCCGGTCACCGAAGTCGGCGTGACATTCGTGAACTGCAGGTCCGGCGCGCCTGCCGACGCCACCCGCACGCTGATGCTCTGCGACGCGCTCAGGCCGCCGGGATCGCGTGCCGTCACGGTGATCGTCGCGGTTCCCGCAGTTACTCCCGAGATGGTCACCGTCGAACCCAAGACCGAGGCCCTGGCGACGACAGAGTTCGAGGAAGCCGCCGTATAGGTCAGCGCGTCGCCGTCCGGATCGGTGAAGTACGGGGACGCATTCACTGTGGCGATGCCGCCCGGATTGAGCGACCGTGCCGGGATGGATCCCACCCGGGTGGGCGCGCGGTTGGGCTGCTGGACGGTGACCCGCGCCTGTTGCGTGGCCGTCAGTCCTTCCGGATCGCGTGCCGTGACGGTCATCGTCGCGGTTCCCGCGGACAGTCCCGAGATGGTCACCGTCGAGCCTGACACGGACACCCTGGTCACGCTGGGGTTCGAGGAAGCCGCCGTGTAGGTCAGCGCATCGCCGTCGGGGTCGAAAAAGTATGCCGCAACGTTGACTGTCGCGCTCTGGCCGATGTTGAGTTGTCGCGCCGGAATCGACCCGACGCGTTGCGGCGGCCGGTTCGGCTGCGGCACCGTGACCCTCACGCGCTGCGTCGCCGTCGCCTGGTCGTTGTCCGTCGCCGTGATGGTGACCGTCGTGACACCGGGCCCGACGGCGCTGATCGTCACAGCGCTGCCCGACACACTCGTGCGGGCCACCGTGGGGATCGAGGAGGCCGCGGTGTAGATTAGCGGATCGTCGTCGGGATCGTCGAACGAGGTGGCGACGTCCAGAGTGACCGACGACCCCACTTCGACCGTCTGCGCGCCGATCGTGCCCACGGGCATCGGTTCGCGGTTCGGCACGGTGAACACGAACGACTGCGTGGCCGAAAGCCCGCCGGGATCGCTCGCCACGATCGTCACCGTGGCGCTGCCCTTGGCCTGCGCCGCAACGGTGACCGTGGAACCGGCGATGCTCACGCCCGCCACGGCCGGATCCGACGCGTTGGCCGAGTAGGTCAGCGTCTCTCCGTCCGGCTCGGAGAAGTACTGGGACACCTGAATCGTGGTGGTCTGGCCCACGGGCAGCGAGACGTTCGGCAACGTGCCGCGGGGTTCGGGCGCCCGGTTCGGAACCATGACCGCGAAGCTCTGCTGGCCCTGGAGTCCCCCGGGGTCGCTGGCCGTGACCGTGACCGTCGTATTGCCCGGAGCGACGGCGGCAACCGTGATAGAGGCGCCCGAGATGTTAGCCGTGGCCACCCCGGGATTCGACGATGTGGCCGTGTAGTTCAGCACGTCGCCGTTCGCGTCGTTGAAGCAAGCGGTGACGCTGGAGGTCTCGCCGACATTCACGGTGAGCTGTGGAAGCGAGCCGCAGGCGGCCGGCGCCGCGGGGCTCTCGCAGGCGGTCGCCAGGAGCGCGATCAACAGCAGGAGGCATGCCCCCTGGATCCGTGCAGGCCGGTGTGTGGTTTGTCGGAGTTGCTTCATCTTCTGGTTCCTCTCGGATGGTTTGCATGGGTCTCGCGCATGGGGGGCGTAGAGGTAATAGGAGTGTCACCGGCCGCCGGGCTCGATCTTCACCACCCGACCGTTCCGGTCACGCACCTCGAGGCGGGGCCGGACCACGTCGTTGCCGAGATCGATTGCCCGCCGCTGGTGAGCGAGAAGAGTTGCGGCGCCGGGAAGCCGGTACGCGTCCGCGAGTTCGATTCGCACCGCATAGCCCATGTCGGCGAGCGACGCGATCGTCACGCTGCTGAGGGGACTCGACCCGGGCGCGATGCTGGGGCTCATCAGCTCCGGGCCGAAGACGTTCTTGCGCCAGTGAGTATCGTCGCTGCCGAGCCGGGTGCCCTGGTTCTCCACCGGCACCTTCGCGCCCGCCGTGTAGAACGCACCCCCGACGCCGTCGAACGCCCGAGCCGCCTGTGCCCCCGAGAAGTGCGTGTCCACCTCGGCTTCCGCCGCCAGCGAGGGATTGCGCAGCAGGCCAAGGCGGTCCCACAGCGTGCCGATGCCGAGCACGTGTCCCATCTCGTGGAGGATCACGGCTTCGAGGGCCCCGTTCGTCTCCATCCAGTCCAGGTCCGCGGCGTCGAACTCAATTGCGCCGACCCACGGGAGATGTGAACCCTGGCGCAGCCCGCAGGGACCGGCCCGCCCGAGAATCTCGCCCTCACCGTCGATTTCGGTGACCGCCGCGACGATCATCAGGTCGTCAACGACGTTCACGGGCTGTTCGTAGGTCCGCTCGGGGAACCGGCAGCCGGCCCTCCCCTCGGGCACCGGCATGTCCGGCAACTCCGTGTCCGCCAGCACCGCCATCCAGCGCGCCGCGGCGTTCCGAAACGCCGCTTCCTGGGTCGCGCTCATCACGGTTGCGAAGCGGAGGTCGATGTGGAACGAGCCCGGATCTTCGGGCGGACCTTCCACCGTCACGTCGAAGGTCTGTGTCGCGCTGAGGCCGCCGGGATCGGCGGCCGCGACGGTGATCGTCGCCCGTCCCGCTTGGCGTCCCGAGAGCTCCAGGGTCGCGCCGAAGACCTCGACGGACGCAACCGCTCCGTCCGAAGACGAGGCCGTGTAGGTCAGCGGATCGCCGTCCGGGTCCGTGAAGTAGGGCGATACGTCGAGCGTGGCGGTCTCGTCGGCGCGGACGCTCTGGTGCGGGACCGTACCCACGGGTGCAGGTGGCCGGCTGGCGACGGTGGCCGCGAAAGCCTGCGTCGCGCTGAGGCCGCCCGGATCGGTGGCCGTCACGGTGATCGTGGCGGAGCCACTGGCCATCGCGGCAACCGTCACGGTGGGGCCCGAAGTGGAAACGGCGGCCACCGAGGGATTCGAAGAGGAGGCCGTGTAGACCAGCGGGTCGCCGTCGGGGTCGTTGAAATAGGGCGATACATCGAGTCTGGCGGTCTCGGCGGCGCGCACGGCCTGATCGGGCATCGAACCTGCCGGCAGCGGCGGCCGGTTCAGCGATTCGGCGCTGAAACTGTGGGTCGCCGCGCTGCCGTCCGGGTCGCGCGCCGTCACCGTGACCGCAGTTTCCCCAGCCGCGAGCACCGTCAGCCGAAGCGTCGCGCCGGACACCGTGGCCGTTACCACGCCCGGACTCGACGACGACGCCGTGTAGGCCAGCGGGTCCCCGTCGGGGTCGTTGAACCACGGTGTCAGATCGACCGCGCGAGTTTCTCCGCGGCGCAAGACCTGTCCCTCGATCGTGCCCAGCGCGACGGGATGCCGGTTGGGAACCTCGAAGCCGAACACCTGCACCGCTTCCAGTCCGCCCGGATCCGTGGCTGTTGCCATGATGTTGGTTGTCCCTTTCGCCAGTCCCACCAGAGTCACCCGGCTGCCCGAAAGGGCGACGCCCGCCACGGAGCGGTCTGCAGGATCAACGCGGAAGGTGAGGCTCTGGCCGTCGGGTTCCTCGAACCAGGGCGCCAGCGCGATGACGATCCCCTGGCCCACCTCGACCTGTTGGGCCGCGATGCTTCCCTTCGCGCGCGGCGGCCGGTTCGGCACGACAACCGCGAAGCTCTGTTGCGCCTGCAATCCGTCAGGATCCGCCGCGGTCACGGCGATGGTCGTACTCCCCGGCGCCCGGGCCGTCACCGTGACCTCGGTGCCGCCATGGGTCGCGGTGGCCACGGACTCGTTCGACGAACTCACCGCGTAGCTCAGCACGTCGCCGTCCGCGTCGTTGAAGCAGACGGCGACGCGGGCGCTCCCGCCCACGTTGACCGTCTGTTGCGGAATCGGCCCGCAGGATGTCGGGGCCACCGGGTTCTCGCAGCCCGCGACCAGCCCGGCCACAATGCCGGCCACCGCGCCAGCGCGGATCGGTTTCGGCACGGCGTGTCGCGGAACGCCACGTGACGGGAGCATGACCAAACGCCTGGACCCATTACTCCGCGATGCCCCGGCTGAACAGCACGTCCAGATTGGGTTCGCCCACCGCATCCATCGCCTGGGCCATGGGCCGCCGCAGAATCGCGCGGATCTGCCCCGTAACCGGCTCGCGCAGGATGGTCAGCGGGAGATCCGTGTTGCCGTCGAGAACGAACGATTCGTCGCCGCCGCTCAGACGGATGCGGCTGATCGCGCCCTCCCAGGTGACGGGAATCGCGAACACGAACCCGGACCGGCCGTCGTCTACGTCGAGCGTCACGGGCATGTCGAACCGGTCCCCAGCTTGCCCAGCTTACCCACCTGGGCCCGAATCGCACCCGTCAGGTTGTTGCCGAAGAGCGCCAGCGACGTGACCCGCCCGTCCGTGTCCACCTGGACGCCGTACCAGTCCGCCAGCGGACCGGCGCTCAGCCAGTTGTCCCTTCGTGTCCACGTCGGACCACCGGTCGCGCTGTACAGCGCCGTCAGCACCGCCCTGTCCAGGCCGCCCGCTTCGACGGCAAATGCCGCCCCGTCGCTGCCCGACCATGTCACGGTCCCCGGATACGCCGCGCCGTACTGGTCCGCGATCGTCGCCGTGAACGCCGCACGCTCACCCAGCGACACCAAGGCCGGCTCGATTGTGATCGCAGCCGCCCGAGGCGGTTCCGGCGCTGCGGCAATCTCCGGATCGCCACAGCCGGCGATGAGCGTGAGGGGCACGACAAGCGCCAACGCGCCAGAACGCTTCAGCCAGGCATCATGGGTGCCTGAAGACATCGAGACAGCTCTTCCTGAGTAACGAAAAAGTCAACTTTGGTTTACATGATGGAAATCATCGGCTGCTCGCCGCTTGTATCGGCACCAGTTAAAGAACGGGATCGCCCCCGCCCGGCGAACCGGGCGGGGGCTACCCTTACTGCGCCATCGCGATTCCTGAGCGGAATCCCGACGGGTTGATCCGCTCCCTACTTCCTGGTCGCGATCAGGAGGTAGTCGCGGGTGTTGTCCGTGTTTGCATCCTCGTCGGTGGTGTCGCCGTCGCTGTCCGTGATGCGGAAGCAGAGACTGCCGACATCCCCCGAGGTCGCGCCCACTGTGACCTCGGCACCCGTTTCGGCGTAGCTTACTCCGGCGCATGTGCCATCGCCGGCGGCAGCAGCCCACGTGACCACGCCGAAGCCGCTGGTCATCGAAGTGACTGCAACAGTGAGCGCTGTTGCCGGCACGGCGGCCCCATTGTCGCCCTCATCCACCGTAATCCGGAGGGCGGTGGTTCCAGTCACCGGGTCGGTCTCACCGTCCGGATCCAGGCCCAGTTCGTCCCGATTCAGGTGGATCCGGTCACCGGTCCAAGAGAGTTCGACCGTTTTCACTCGCACGTCCGCGTCGCGTCGGATACTGAAGCCCGCATCCCCCGCCGTGTTGGTCGCATAGCCGTCCTCGGCCGTGACGTGGACGTAGTACGTCCGGGTGCCCGCATCGGACAGCGTTACCGTCGTAGCTCTCCCGTTGGTCACCGCTTGCGAATACGTGCCCGTTCCGATGGGCGCTGCATCCATTGCACTTGAGCTCAGCCGGACCGTCGCGCCGACAGAAGCCGTGACCACCACGGAGAACGAGCCGTCGTCGCTGTGGCCGCACTGGGGATTGCTGTTGGTCGGGCTTGCGGCGGTAGTACACGCCACACCGTCGACCTCGACACTCGTGAGCGTAGCCTCATTACCCGCGCTCCGGTCCTTGATGTGGAACGTCTCGGTGTCGTCATCGGCACGCCCGCCCTTCAGTTCGACGAACTGCTGGCTGTAGAAGCCGGCGGCGGTATCGTCATCCGAACCGTCCGCAGCGACATTGATGTACCCAGCCGGCAGGTCGGGGATCACCTCGTAGACTCCTTCCATGAGGTCTCCAGCACTCCAGTTGCCCCTCGCGTCCACGGACGCTTCCCCAACCACACCCGTGAACTCATCGCACTGGCTCGCGGCCGTTCCAGTAGCGTCGTTCGACACCTTGCACTGGTGCAGTTCGATGATCGTACGCGCGTGCGCAGCCGCCAGGCTCGGATCCGACACCGTACCCTCGACCTCGCCATCCTTGTACAGCAGCACGAAGTCGGCCGCACCGACAGTGGCGGTGCTGGTGTGGTAGTTCCACGTCGGGATCGCGGGTTCGCTACCCGGCGCGGGCGGCAGCCCGGCTGTCGTGAGCGCGTTGTTGACGACATCACCGGTCTTCTGGTCTTTGATGAACAGGTTGCCGTTTCTGACCGCCGTGTACAGGTCCGTCCCCTCGGGCACCACGAAGTACCACTTGGCCACCTGGAGACCCTCGAACATGAACACGCCGTCCTCATCGGTCTCCGCAGTTGCGACGGTGGAACCGGCGGTACGCCTGCCTCTGTTGACACCCGAACTGATCGGCGCGCTCGCCGCATGGAGGTTCACCACGACGCCTGCCCTGGACTCATCACTCGTCAAGCCGGGTCGGCCATTCGAGTCATTCGCGATCCGGCCCCGGATCACGCCGCGCAGGTCGGTGGCGGCCAGGTTGTTGTCGCTGCTGACGTCGCCGGTGTAGTCCTCTTCGTCGTTGTCCTCGTCGTGCATGACCTCGATGCCCGTGGCGTCGTCTTCTTCCCAGCTGCCCGGGTTGGCTGCCAGCATGACCGTGTACCGTCCGTCCGCGACACCCGTGAAGGAATACGTCGCGGCTCCGCCGGCGCCGGCGGTCACTTCGAGGTCGTCCGCCAGGTCATCCTCGTAGTCCTCGTTGCTGTTGACCGGAATCAGGGTGACCACGGCCTCGTCGTCCTCGCGGAGGCGGGCGATTGAGCCCGAAACCGTCCCGGTCGCCCACTTGTATGCGTATGTCGAGCATACTGCGTTGGGGTCGTCGTCCTCCTGCCGCGCCAGCGGGCAAAGCCAGACATCCGGCCGCGCACCGCTGTCGCCCTCGCCGAACGCACCGACGATCAGGCCGTCGGGATAGTCGTCCAGCTGAGCGCCGAACGCGTCGATCTCCCTCGTGGCGCGATCATCCGGAACGATCATCATGCCGCTCGGCGCATCGACCACGGCCGTGACCTCGGTATCCGACGGAACGTGGGCGAAGGACACGATGCCCGAGTCGTCGAAGGTCGCGGTAGCCTCGACGTCGTCCGTCTCGGCATCCATGTCGTGGTCGTACTCGAAGACTCTGAGACGCCCTCTGCTGTCCGCGACCATCAGGCTGACCTCGATCTCGTCCTCGGCGGTGCCGGTGGGACGGGAGTCTCCGTCTCCAACACCGATGAAGTCGGTGAACCCGGTCCGGTCGTCCAGCTCACGGTGCACGCCGATGTAGATGGTCTGCGTCGTGAAGGTGATACGCAGTGGACCGAGGTCGGTCGCTTCCTCGGTCGGAAGCTCGAGCCCCGTATGCGTGAACGTCAGCGCGTCGCCCTGCTCCCACGCCTCGCCCATGTCGGGCTGGCCAGCATCGTCGCCCGAGGCCGCCATGACCGTGAACGTCGCGGGCAACATCGTCGGGTCGACCACGTACGCGAACGAGCTCTTGCCCAGGTCGTCGCCGTCGTCCGTCGGCATCGTGGCGTCGACCGTGTTGCCGTCCTCCGGATCACCCATGTAGACCACGGTGTTCCAGCCGCCCAGTCCCATGTCGCCGTCACGGGCCGTCTCGTTGCTCTTGACCCAGAAGTCGAACGCGACCGAGATGTTCACCAGCGTCGCCGCTTCCTTCTCTTGGTCCGCCGCGTAGAGACGCGCCGTCGACGCATAGTTGATCTCGACGTACTCATTGCCGCTCACCACCAGCGCGGGATGGCCCGTGTCCATCGCTCTCACGAAGACGATGTTGTCGTTGCCCGCCGGACCCGTGTTGTCGGCCCGCGCGAAGTTGAACGACGCCATGCCCATCTCGTTGGTCGTCGCCTCACCCAGCATGTCGGTGCCGTCGGCCCGCGCGTACAGCGCCAGCTTCACGCCCTCGACCGGAGCACCGTACTGGCCGTCGCCGCCCATGCGGGCACCGGTCGCCACCGTCTGCATCGTGATCCGGAACGGGAAGTTGACCGTCTCGCTGCCGCCAGCTTCGACCGTCACCACGGCCGACTCGCCCACGAACGCGACGCCCGCTGCGGCGAGTCCCGCCGCCACGTCGTCGTCGTTGACCGGCAACTCGACCTGGTACGAACCCGCCATCAGGGTCTCGCCCGTCGAGAAGCTGCCGTCCGCGTTGATGGCGATGTCCTGCTCGGTGTTCAGGTCCGGACCGCGCAGCTTCACCGTCGCCTTGGCCAGCAGGCCGGCCACGACCTCCGCGTCCAGCGCGCCCGCCGCGACCAGCGGCGCGATCGCCTCGACGATCGTAGGCTCGCCGTCGTTGTACTCCTTGTCCTGCATCACTTCGTCGATGAACAACATCCCCGACACCGATGCGGTCCGGGTGTGCGTCCCACTGAAGTTCACGATCGCCGACTGGTCGTCCTCCAGCATAACCGTCTTCTGCATCTCGTCTTCGGCGAAGTTGTACGCCGTCGGGTTCGGGTTGGCGATGCTCAGCACGTACGTGCCGGCCGCCAGACCCGCGAACGAGTACTGTCCGCCGTTCGAGGTCGCGGTCGTCGCCTCGGCAGCGCCCGCAAGCGTGACCGTCACGCCGTCAAGGCCCATGCCGTCGTCGAGGCTGACCCGGCCGGCGATCCCGGCCGTCCGCAGCAGCGTGCCTTCGAACGGCACGTTGGCAACCTCACCCGTCGCGATCGTCGCGGTCTTCGACGTCGTCTCGAACTCGTAGTCGTCCGGATCCGGGTTCGTGATCGCGACCTGGTAGGTGCCGCTCTTGAGCTTCGAGAACGCGTACTGACCGGCGGAGTTGGTGGTCTCCGAGCGATCCTCGCCCTCGCCCACCAGCGTCACCGTCACGCCCCCAAGGCCTTCGCCGTCCACGCTTACCTGGCCCTGGATCCCCGCCGTGCGGAGATACGTGCCGTCGAAGCTCACGACCTTCGACTCGCCTACGCCGACCGTCGCGGCACCCGAGGTGCTGGAGAAGCCGACCTCGCCTGCATCGAAGCTCGAGATCTCGACCGAATACGTCCCGGCGCGCAGGCCCGTGAAGGCATACTGGCCGGTGTCGTCGGTGGTCGTCTCGCCGTCAGCCATGCCCGAAAGCCTGACAGTGACGCCCCCGAGGCCCATGTTCTCTACCGTTACCGTCCCCATAATGGCTGCGGTGCGGATATAGGTGCCGCGGAAGTCTACGGTGACCGTCCCGCCGGTGTCGCCGATGCTGGCGGGAGCTGAGGTTGCGTCGAAGCTGGCGTCCGCGGGGAATCCGCTGATCGTGACCGTGTAGGAACCCTGCTCCACATTGTCGAAGCGGTAGTTCCCGCCACCAGCCGTAGCAGTGGAGGCGCCGTTGCTAAGGGAGACGGATACTCCGTCCACCCCCATGCCCTCGATCGACACCTGGCCCACGATGGAGCCCGTCGGCGGAGGAGGCATGACATCCTCTCCGCACGCGGCGATGACCGGGAGCACCAGCAACGTTGCCGCCGCTAGATACTTTCTGAGACTGTCTCTCATTCCACTGTCCTTTCGGTAGGAATGGGGAAAATCGGCCCGCGCTGGCCCCCGGCGACTTGCCGGCGGGTCCATTGCGAACTGGAGGTCTATGTCCACGTCCTGGCCTCGGAAATCGAGGGGACGGTCGAAAAGGGGATTGTTCATGCCCATTCCCTTGCGCAAGCGGCGTGCCAAGCCGTCAGGCCCCGAAATGGGGCGAAAACGGCCTCCCAGAGGGGGGTCGGCCCGCCGGAGGGTCGGTTTTTGGGACTCTGGCGTCAGATTCCCGACCGATTAGAGCGCGATGAACTCCAAAACCGCAGCAATGTCGCACGTCCTGGTATCCCACATCTCGCTTCAGCGGGACTCCTGATTCACAACGCGCGCACGGGCCGGGTATCACGCTCCATAATACGCCAATGTCCCACCCTCGGCCATAGGGACACGTCCAGCGCCCGTGGCATCCTCGTTGACTTCGGGAACGCGATGACGCTGACAATCCACAAGAGAGAGAAGACATCGTTCGAAAGTCAGCCCCGCGAATGGGACCAGCTCCGCAGCCACGAGTCCTCGGTGGGGCGCGGCTCCCCCATCGTGTACACGGTCGAAACCCGCGAAACGAGCGCACTCACGATGACCCTCGGCCTGGGATACGCCCTCTGAGCGGCGTCGCGCTCGTGCGCGGTGTTAGCCTCGAGGGGTGCGGGCGCGCACATTGCCTTCACACGCTCCATTCACGGTCCCGCTAATCGAGGAGGCAAGCATGTCGTGCCACGGTGTGGTATGGCCGCCGTGCTCCTGACTGTCGGGTGCGGAGGCGGGGACTCGCCGACCGACCTCCCTCCGGAGGGACCCGATCTGATCGTCTCGTCGCCGGACGCTCCTGGCAGGGTTGCCACGGACGCAGCTTCTTCATGGACGTTGCCGTGCTCAACCGCGGAACGCTGACGGCGGGCAGGACGCAGGTACTCTTCCTGCATTCCGCCGACCGGACGATCACCACTGCCGACGCCGTGATCGGATCCGAGTTCACGGACACGACGCTGTACTTCGGGGCCTGTGTGGATCTACCAGATCTACCGCAGCTACTCCGAGACGGGTGAGTACGCGCTGGTACGGGACTTCCCGGCCTCGGCCGACCTTGCGACATACGTTGACGGCGGTCTTGAGCCCAACACCGTGTACTACTACAAGGCGATCGCCTGCAACGGTGCGTACTGCTCCGAGGACTCGGACGAGTGGGGTGGCCTGACCGAGGTCGTCGGTCCCGTGGACATTCCCGCGGTACCCACGGTTCAGGGAGAAAAGGTCAACATCCCGTTCGGTACCGACCTCGCCCGCGTGCACTGGGACGCTCTTCCCGGCGCGACGTTCTACAGGGTGTACCACGACAACGATCTCGATGCCGAGGTCTCAGCCCCCGCGGCCGGGTGCACCGATCACTCGGACACCGTCATCCTCGCGGCGCCGCCGTAAGCCGGAGAACGTGGGTGTAATGGGCGCTGACGGATTCGAACCGCCGACCTCCTGCTTGTAAGGCAGGCGCTCTGAACCGACTGAGCTAAGCGCCCCGCAACGACTTAGGCGATGTCGGGGGTGCGATTCCCGCTGTTCATTCCCGCTGTTCGTGCCCGGAGGATACCCTCCGGCTGTATCCGCGCTGGATACGTTTCGTGCGCGCCATCATTCGATCCCCTTCTCGATGATGGACTGCACGATCTGCGCATTTGAAACCTCACCAGATCGCCGCTTCTCCGCCAGTCTCAGTCTTGTCCAACGACGAGTGAGGCTGAACGGGGCGTGGGTTTCCAACGGGAGATGAGGCTGAAGTCCGGGGCGAAGAGATCATTGGAGGATGATCGTGACACTTCGCACCGAACGGATCCGGACCCTCGACCAGATGCGGGCCTTCGTGGAAGGCAACGAACCGGCGGACTTCGAGTTCACCGACCGCACCTCCGCGTACGCCGTGATTCGCCGGACACTCGTCCGATTCGAGTACCACACGCTCCGGAAGCCTGACAAGGGCCTGGTGCGGCGGTTCCTCGAGAAGGCGACCGGCTTCTCCGAGGCCCAGATGGACCGTCTCATCGCCCAGCACCGCAGGACCGGAGGCATTCGTGACCACCGTCGCAAGCCTCCGGCCAAGCCATTTCCGCGCCGCTACACCGCCTACGACGCGGCCCTGCTGGCCGAGGTCGACGAGGCCTTTGGCCAGCTCTCCGGACCCGCGACCAAGGTGATCCTCTGGCGCATGCGCCACGTCTACGGCGACGAACGCCTCGAGCGGCTCGCCGGGATTTCCAACGGCCACATCTACAACCTCCGCAAGAGCCGTACCTACCGGACCGGGCGCCTCACCTTCCGTGAGACCCACTCCACGCCCGCGAGCTTCGGAGTGCGCCGCAAGCCACGGCCGGACGGCCAGCCCGGCTTCCTGCGCGTCGACACCGTGCATCTCGGCGACCTGGACGGAAAGAAGGGCGCCTACGTCATCAACGTCGTCGACGAAGTCACGCAGTTCCAACACCTTGGAGCCGTCCGCCGGATCACCCAGCAGTTCATGGTCCCCATCCTCGAAGACCTCATCTCCGCCTTCCCCTTCACCGTCCATGCCTTCCACGTCGACAACGGAAGCGAGTACGTCAACCGCGAGGTCGCGGACCTGCTCAACCGCCTCCACATCCCCACCAACGCCCAAATCCCGGCCCCGCCGCTCCAACGACGACGCGCTCGTCGAGTCCAAGAACGGCAGCATCGTCCGTCGGTGGCTCGGCCACGTCCATGTCCCCACGAGCTTGTCCCCCGCCTCGACACCTTCCTCCGCGACAGCCTCTGCCCCCTCCTCAACTTCCACCGGCCCTGCCTCTTCCCCACCGCGGTGACGAGTGACAGCGGCCGCGTCACGAAGACCTACCGGCAGGACGATGTCGCCACCCCCTACCAGCACTTCAGATCCCTGCCCGGCGCCGAAGACTTCCTCCGGCCCGCGGCATCGCCACCAGGAGTTCCTGAGCTTCCTCCGGCACATCGACGCCAACGTGCCCCCAGACCTGGACGTCCACCTCGTCGTCGACAACTACGGCACCCACAAGCACGCCAAGGTCAAGCGCTGGCTCGCCACCCGGCCACGCTACCACATCCACTTCACCCCCACCTACTCCTCCTGGATCAACCAGGTCGAGATCTGGTTCAACATCATCACCCAGAAGGCCATCCGCCGCGGCTCCTTCTCCTCGGTCACCCAGCTCAAGGAGAAGATCCTCCGCTTCACCGACCAGTACAACCCCGGTGCCCAGCCGTTCATGTGGACCGCCACCGCAGACTCCATCCTCCAGAAGATCCAGAGACTATGTACAGCTATCTCTGGGACACAACACTAGTGACCCCTGGTCCTGGTGCTTCCGGGGCAGGTGCCTGCGCGCGATTCTGGGTGCGCCGGGCCGTCCGGCGTTCGGGATCTTGCCGTCGCGGAAAGAGGCCCGTACTCCTCGGCCAGGTAGGCCGCCACTTCGAGCGTCTCGCCGCCGTCGCGGGCGAGTTCCCGGTCGAAGTCCTCGAACGTGTTGATGGGGTGGTTTCGCCGTTCCAGGTCATGCCTTCACCTCCTTCGGTGGGTGGGTTTGCGTTGTGCTCTCCGGTTGCGCCCCGGGCCGCTCTCCAGGCGGGGCAGTGATCCAGTGGCCGGTGGGCGCGTCGTAACCGCATGCTTTGAGCGCGTCCTCGACGAACCGCCTGTCGCTACGGCGAGCCACGTGCAGGACGAGCGAGATCCCGTCCACGACGCCCCGGCAAGTGACCTCCCAGGGCAGCGCGTCTCCGGCCTGCATGGCACAGCTCGCGAGCCGCGAGAGCGCGGAGCGCGCGTTGTTGGCGTGGATGGTGGTGAGCGACCCGCCGTGGCCGGTGTTGAGCGCCTGCAGCAGGTCGGCGGCCTCGCCGCCCCTCACCTCGCCGACGACGATGTGGTCGGGCCGGTGGCGGAGCGCGTGGCGCACCAGGTCGCGGATCTCGACGGCGTCTCCGAGAGCGTGGCCCCGGCTTCGAACCGGAGGCAGTTCGCCCGGTCGATCCTGAGTTCGAGCGTGTCCTCGATGGCGACGATCCGCTCGTCTTCCGGAAGCAGTTCGATCAGCGCGTTCAGGAGCGTGGTCTTGCCCGAGCCCGTGCCGCCGGAGACCAGGATGTTTTGGCGGGACGCAAGCGTGCTCCGAGCGGCTTCGAGGATGTCTTCGAGCAGCGAGGTGATGGCGACCTCGGGAGATGCGGGAGGGGTGCATATGGCGACCCGCGATCCGTCTTCGAGCCGGGCGTCCAGGATCGGCCGCGCGGCCGGATCGAGCCCGAGCGGCCGCCCGATGTGGATGGCGGCGCGGTGGAGCCAGGCTGCGGTGAGTTCGGGCGCTTCGTGCGGTTCGAGACGGCCGCCGCGCTCGACCCAGACGTTCGCGGGACCGTTGATCATGATCTCGGAGACCTCCGGGTCTTCGAGCAGGGTTCGGAGGCCGGGAAGGAACGGGGCCAGGTGGCCGACGCCGCTCGCGCGCTTCATATCCGGCCCTCCTCGCGGAGCCGCCAGTAGCCCGTCTCCCTCGGCAGGTAGTGGGGCTTGAAGTACACCCGCCGGGCGGCGAGCGATTCGACGCCGTCGTAGGGCAGGCATATGGCCTGGTAGTTGGCGAGCAGCCCGAACTCGCGCGGCGTGAACACCGGCTCGCGCGCTTGCCGGAAGGACTTGCTCGCCCCGATGGTGCCGCGCCCGCCTCCGGCGCGGCCGGACAGGAGCGCGAGAACTCGGGCCTGCCCGTGGTCTCGGTGAACGTGTAGGAGGCCTGCGTCTTCATGACGGAGCCGCACATCTCGGACGCGATCTTGGCCGACGACTCGTCGGACAGGGACAGTAAGATCCGGATGCGGAGCGTCTGGACGAGCGTCCGCCACGCCTCGCCCGAGGGGAGCACGGAGCGGAGCGACGAGAGCGACTGCGTGGCGACGATGGGGATGCAGCGGCACTGCCGCGTGAGCGCGAACGCCTTCTCGTCGCCTGAAGGATCGTCCTGGCCCACGGTCGCAAACGCCTGGTATTCGTCGCAGATGAACACGGCGGGCCGCATGTAGCGGTCCGGGCGGCGGGCGGCTTCGGCGGGCCGCCGGAGCAGCGCCTGCATCCACGCACTCTTGAGCAGCACGCCGATGGCGCGCGCCAGGGCCGGGTTCGCCCCTGCGGGCATGTTGAGCGCGAGGACCTTGCCGCTGTCGATCAGGTCGGCAAGCGGGGGCAGCTTCCGGCGGAGGCCCGGCATGGTGGGGACGTTCGGGACCTCCTCCTCGTCCTCGCCATCCGTCCGCTTGGCCGGGGGATCGTCCTCCGGCGGCGGCGGGCAGAACACGCCGGCCACGTCGGGCTGGTCGAAGAGGGAGAGGAAGACGCTGATCCCCTCGACGATCGAAGTGCGGAGCTTGGCGTCGAGCGCCGACCAGCCCTTGTCGTACCACCGCTCGATGGCCTCGACCCGCTCCCTGTACTCGCCGCCCGGCTCCCAGTCCCACTTCTGGAGCGCGTCGGCGTGGGCAATCATGACTTCGTCGGGGATGACGGCGTCCACCGGGGATACCTGGTCCGCGATCTTCTGGGCCTCACCGATCTTCCGGGCCAGAAGCTCCGCGTCCACCGTACAGCGGTAGATGTCCTGGAGCGTGACCCAGCCGCCCGGCAGGAGCCGGTGCAGTTCGATGATCCAGCGCACGAGACCCTTGCGGGAACCTGGCACCCCCCCGTACTGTAGGATTAGGTGATCCGCGTTTGCCCCTCTGAGCGAGCCCGGATGTGTGGAAATCGATCAAGTCCTGGCGCATAATGGGCGTGGTGACCTGCACTTCGGACGACGACGAGGTCGGTTTCGACTTTGATCTTGAAATGTCCTGGGAGAACCTCACCAGCGGCTCCTGTTTCGAGTGAGCTGAGGACGACAATGAATCATGAGACCTCCGCTTACACCCTCGCTTTCGTTGAACGCAATTGCGCTGGTCGGCATCGGTGCCTTGGTTGCGGGCGACGCACAGAGCCAGGGGATTGGCCCTGAAGCATTTGGTGAGCTAAATGTAGCCTGTGCCCTGGACCGCAAACCGCTGAACGCTTCGGTTGTCGCGCAGAGTTCGCTGGCAGGTGCACATGCTGAGTGGACGGAGGGCGGTTGGGTTGCCCTCGATGACGACACTGGAGAGATCCTCTTGCTGGACGAGGCTATCGCGCTGACATCTCGACGACCCAAAACGTGGTCGGGGTTTGGGACACCGCCACTGATCGTGGGCGGCAGGACGAGCGGCTTCATTGATCAAGAGGGACTGAAGCTGATGGACGGGCGAGGGCCGCATCCGATCGGAGAGCCGGACCACGCGTTAGCCGACCAACAGAATCGTGTGTTGTATACCTCGGCAGGAAGTGTATTCGCGCTGGACCTCTCGAGTTGGGAGACACGACGGCTACTGACGCCGGGGGACTTCGGCATGAGTACTGACGAGGTCAGCGGTCTGCCTCCAGAGGGTCTGCTTCGGATTGGGGATGACGGGGCTCTCTACATCGCGTGGCGAGCCCAATCGTCGATTTGGCGGGTTGTCCCCGGTGCCCAGCCCAGGATGTTGGTACAGCGGTGCGTGCCCGAGCAATTGCTGCAGACGCACACCGAGGCGCCCCGAATTGACCTTTCGCACTTGGGGTATACGGACGAGGTCAAGATGTCGATTTCGTCGGTCAGCGACTTCGTGGTGCTGAATACCGGAGAGTTGTTGGTCCTGGGGGAACTGAGGGTAGGCCCTGAGGCTCATCGGTCAATTGAGCTGTACGGAGCGGACGGGGCGCTGAAAAGTGCCTGGGAGTTGCCTGTACCAATGGCAGTCGGTCGGTTGGACCGTTCGAAACCGCATAGGATCTTGCTTTGGCGCAGGTGGACTGACGGAGAATCTGACCGTCGCCTGGTGCTCATGGAACTCTCGGCTGAGGGCTACCCTAGGTGAACGCACGTTTTCCGGGGTTCACTCGCGGACTGTTGGTTCGGCCCTACGAACGTAGGATCTATCTGTCGGCTGTCGGGACATTGATGGTAGCGGGTGCGTGTGGTGGGGATGTGGATGGCGGCATGGAGACGACTCGGTATCCGGTGGCGATTCGAGACAGCGTTGGCGTCGTGATCACAGAAATGGCGGAACCGGTCGAAAACGGCATCAGGTGGCGGGTAGGCGACAGGCCCATTCTGACGATCGGCGAGGATCTGCAGGCATCTGCGGAATACCAGTTCGAATCGATCAACGGCGCGATCCGCCTGCCCGAGGGCGGAGTTCTGGTCGCGGATGGTGCCCTTTTGCGGGAGTATGGCGAGGGTGGCACCCACGTCCGTACTTGGGGACGAAAAGGGGAGGGGCCCGGGGACTTCCGGTTTATCGGAGGTGTGCACAGGTGGGGGGCAGATTCCGTGGTTGTCTGGGATCGTTTCCCCCGCAGGCTGACCGTGTTCGACACCAAGGGGACTCTTGGGCGCACAACTACAAGGATTGAGGCGCCGCAACTTATCCTCCGCGGCGTGATCGGGCGCGAATACTTTGTATTTGAGCGTGTCATCAACTTCGACGTGAACCAACTCATAGCCAACTGGAACGAGCGGGAGGAGTATGAGCGGCTAACGGGATTCATTGAGGTCTGGGATGCGACGGGGCATCCGGTGTCGATCATCGGGCCGTATCCACATGCGGAGTACTTCACCCGAAAGAGCCCTGACAGACTCCTCGGGCTGGTCAGGTATTCCCGAAACATGATCACGGGTGTCTGGGGCTCCTTGGTCATTGCGGGCCCCAACGACACCTTTGAGCTTCGGGCGCACCGATCGGACAGCGAATTGGCGCGAATCATCCGGCTGGACAGGCCACCTGTGGCTTCCGGCAATCGTCACCGCAGAGCGCTGCTTGAGGAGAATCCAGAGGACGATCCCGACATTCCGATGGCTTCAACGCTGCCGCTGTTCGACCGCGTGATCGGGGACCAGTTTGGCCATCTGTGGGTGCGGGACTATGCCATGCCCGGAGAAACGACGGCAGCCTGGACGGTCTTCGACTCGACGGGTGCCATCGTGACCCGGCTGGGAATGGACAACAGGCTGCGGGTCTGGGAGATCGGACGCGATCACATCCTGGCTTCGCAGGTTGACGACTTGTTGGGTATTGAATCGGTGGTCGTGCTGTCACTCGACAGAGGTGAAACCACGTATGTGGACGCCCCCGGGTGGGCAAGCGTGACTTCGGAACCGAGTAGGTGTGGAGTTGCCCCGCTATGACGGACACCTTTCCATTTGGGCCAACCAAGGAGGTGTGCCATGGCGGGAAGAGGACGAGGGCGGTATCCGCCCGAGTACAAGGAGCAGATCGTCGAGCTTGTGAGATCCGGGCGTAGTCCGGGATCGCTCGCGCGGGAGTTCGAGCCCACGGAGCAGACGATCCGGAACTGGGTCAAGCAGGCGGACCTGGACGAGGGCCGCCGTAGCGACGGGCTGACGACCGAGGCGCGCCTCGAGCTGCTGCGTCTGAAGCGGGAAGTCAAGCGGCTGCGGATGGAGCGGGACATCCTAAAAAAAGCCGCGGCCTGGTTCGCGAGGGAGAGCGACTCGATCCCCAGCGGGGGTACGCGTTCATGAAGGCGTACCGGGCCACGTTTCCGCTTGCGGCCATGTGCCGGGTGCTGGGTCTCTCCACCAGCGGGTACTACGGCTGGCTGACGCGTCCTCCCTCGGCACGGACACGGCGCGACATCGAGCTTCAGGGCAAGATCCTGTTGATCTGGGGCGGCAGCGGGGAGACCTATGGCTGCCCTCGGATCCACGCGGAACTGCAAGCGGCGGGCGAGCGGGTGAGCCGGAAGCGCGTGGCACGCCTGATGAGGGATTTGGGCATTCAGGGCGTGACGCGGAGGCGCTTCAAGACGGCGACGACCAAGAAAGACGCGAAGGCCCGGCCTGCGCCGGACCTGGTGAACCGCAACTTTTCGGCCGACGGGCCCGACCAGCTGTGGGTCGCCGACATCACGCAGGTGAGCACTTGGTATGGCTGGCTGTACCTCGCGGTCGTGCTCGATGCCTGGAGCCGCCGCATCGTCGGCTGGGCGATGGCGCCGCACATGCGGGCCGAACTGGTGGAGGGTGCGCTGGCGATGGCGATCTCGAACCGGAAACCCAAGGGGCGGGTGGTGCATCACTCGGATCAAGGCTCGCAGTATACGTCGCTGGCCTTCGGGAAGCGCTGCCGCGAGGCCGGCGTGGTGCAGTCGATGGGCTCGGTGGGCGACGCCTACGATAACGCGATGTGCGAGAGCTTCTTCGCCACGCTGGAGTGCGAGCTCCTCGACCGAAGTCGCTTTCCGACACCCGCCGACGCGCGGCGTGAAGTCTTCGGCTTCATCGAGGGCTTCTACAACACCCGCAGGATCCATTCGGCGCTCGGCTACAAGTCGCCGACGAACTTCGAGAGACTCAACCATGCGGCCTGAAGCGAAGGTGCAGCGCCGGGGCGACCGAAGCGCTCCGGACTTCTCCTGGCTGTTCGCCTCGTCCGCGATGTACCTTGCCTCTCTCCGTGAAATGACGAGGGAGAAAAGAAACCACATCAGACACCATCAACCCCAGAAACCAACCGTCCGTGAAAGCGGGGTAGCTCCAAATAGCGCAGCCGTTTCGCCTTGCTCCCGCCTTTAACGGCCCAGCGGGGATGGTCGATATCGACCCGCAGTTCCTCCCGAAAGAACTCGGCGAAGGTTCGATTCGAGAAGTCAAGCACATAGCCACCTTCCATGCCGAAAACTTTGTCGAGTACCGGCATGTCCATCGCGCGGATTTGCGCGTTCGCTGTTCGGGTCATGTCTGCCTCAAGCCAAGTCGGCTCAGCCAAGCGTCAACCTGCCCGAAGGCGTCCTGCTGCCACTGATCCAAGGTCCGATCCCCGAGCAAATGGGTGCCCTCCACGAACTCTTTGACGCTCGTTGGTCCGAAGTCCTCGACGCTTCGGAACTTGCCGGCGATCAAGCGGTAGCCTTTCCGGGCCGATTCCACGTCGAGGACCAGTCGGGTTGCTTCCACCAGACGGTCGATCCCACCCGGGAAATTTCGGACAGAATAGTAGATGTCGTAGGCGTCCTTGCGTTTCAGACGATTGTCGATGGCGTAGCCCTTCATGGCCAGGAGGGCTGGAATCGACGCTACGGCGATGTGAACGCGATTTCTCCCACCTCCGGGCATGTGTCCGTCGATGGCGACCATCTGATTGGATATGAGCGCGACCTCGGCGCCGTCCGCGCGCTGGACGGCAAACTCGCTGAGAAGCGGCGGCTTATTCCTTGCGATCTCCGCGTCGCGCGGCATCAGGAAGTCGACGACGATTTCGATGTCGGATCCGCCATCCCGGGCGGGCACGATGCGGACAAGTTGGAAGCGCTTCAGGTGGTCCCGTTGATGGTAGCCATGTGTCTGGAGGGCTTCGACAAGTCGGGCATACTCGCCATCGCCCAAGGCGGACGGGTCGAGACCGAGGTCCACATCTAAGGTTCCGCTGTGAGGCATGTCGGCCTCCCTCAGCAACAGCCAAGGCACGGCGCCGCCAATAACGGCAAACTTGCCCTCGAAGCTACCGAGGATCTGGCCGATCTCGATCAGCACGGATTCGACCGCCGCCGTCGTCCGGTCATCGTAGTCGCCGGCGGATTGCGGCTCTGTCACAGCCACGGAAAGCACTTCGAGGCCAAGTGGTGGGCGGCTTCACGATCTCGATCGTTGCCGAGCCACAGATCGAGATAGGTTACGATCGGGCTCGTGCAGAATACGCCAGGCATCGGCTGAACGGCGTCCTCGAGTAGACTCTCATCATTTGGGATGTGCACGGTAACATTTGCTCCTTGCTCGACACGAGTGAGCTCCAACGCCTCCTTCAGCATTCGAGCGCCCGGCTCGTCGGCGTAGAAGCTGTAGGTGCTACCCCGGGCGAAGGGCGCGAACCACTGGGCGGCGGAGTTCAGCGAGTACACTGCGCGCGGATGCTGTTGTTCCGCATTCAGCGTGCCTGACAACTGCTTGGTGAACTGCTCGCCATGGAAGAGCGTGTATCCACTGACGTGATGGCCAGCAGGCTTGCGGTATTCCTCGCGCCAGTTCCGCAACAGCGCACCCGGTTGGACGAGGCTGATGCCGTTGCTGTCCTTCTCGATCCATTCCCTTGCGAGCAGGGCCTTGCCAACGTTGCTCACATGGCCGAGGCTCACTTTGGCGGCCTCAGCTAGCTCGGCGACGCGCCACGACCGAGCGGGCTCGCGGAGGAGTGCCCGTAGAATTGCGGCCGCTTTCGGGGCGAAGATCGACCTTAGTGCGCGCGTTTCCGACTTGGGCCGGTCTGGGGCGGCCAGATCGATGTAGACGTTGTCGAACGCGAGGTGGGCATTCCCGACCAGATCTAGGTAGGCGACGTCGTGATCCAGGCAGATCGACCGGGACTCGGGAGACAGGTAGGGACTCACGAGCATGGGAATCCAACGTCGGTGGGAATCGCCGTGACCGGACTGACCAACATGGGCCAAGTATCCCATCAGTTGGTAGACCCCGGATCGGACGAAGCGGGGAGCACCGCTCCGTTTGATTTCGACGACGAGTACATAGGCGTTGCCTCCGTGTTCGAACTCGATATGCCCATCTATGAGATGGCGGCTTCCGAGCATGTCTCCATGGCGAACCGAACCTGTGGCCTGCAGGTTCGGGACATGCGCCAGTAGGTTACGGACCGCGTGCATAGCGTCAAGGCCGAGTTCTTTTTCTGGATTGCGTCTTTTCATCATGTACTGAAATTAACGAATTTGGTGAAAAAATCAAAATCTCTTTCACTCACGGACCGTTTTCATCGGCACGCTGAAAACTGAGCCTATCGTGAAAACCAGATGGCCGATCATCACGGAATGTAGTCCCTCCGATCCTAGACTATAGACTAGACGACTTGGGTCCGGTGCCCGGCAGGTCACACCCGCCGATACGCCTGAACGACCTGGCTCTGCGGCACATGAGCAGGCTGCCCACCGCAACCTCTGCTGGGATGCCGGATCCGGCCATCCAGGATCGCGTACGCGAACGCACCCCCCGCGTTGGGGGCCGCGCAGCCAGGATCCGTCCTCGATGTTGACGCGCCCGGTCCGCCCGTCGGCATCCTTGTACTCGATCTGCGCGTCCGGGTAGAGCACCTTGTCCCGGTCGACCAGGGGAAGTCCGAGTTCGCGGGCGATGCGGCGGCGTTCGGCATCGGCTGCCTGCCTGCCGTGTCTGAGCCGGTCGGCTTCGCACCCGCGGGCGACGGCGCTCTTGAGTTCGGCGTCGAGCCGGACGCGCTTGACGTTGGCGCCCTCTTCCGGGGGGGTCCGCCGATCCGCTGGGGTCCCTGCGCGGGCGTGCGCACGGCGGCCACGGCGATGGGGTCGTGCGTAGCGACTCGCTCGCCGTGCCGGACGAGCAACATCGTCAACGACATCGGGCTTCCGACTGTCACGGTTCCGTTCGCCTACTACGCCGACGGCACCCCTTTCGTGCTCGCGTTCATCGGTGACCTGTGGAGCGACGCGAACCTGCTCGCCTGGGCATACGACCTGGGGCGGGCGACGATGGCCCGGGTGGCGCCGCGGTTGAGCGAGCTACGGGGGAGCGGTGGCGGAGGACGCCGGTCGAGGTAATGGAGCCCGCGTCAGGCGCCGGGCTTTCGAAACCGGTACCCGAATCCCCGCACGGTCTCGATCCAATCCCCCACGGAGCCGAGCTTCCCCCTTAGCCGACGCACGTGCATGTCGACCGTGCGGGTGTGCATGCGCCGCGCCGTGACCGGGTCCACGTCCCAGGCCTCGGTGAGGAGCTGGCGACGGCTCTGGGTGCGGCCGCGACGCTCCATCAGAGTCCGCAAGAGGCGGAATTCGGTCGGTGTGAGCCGGACTTCCTCGTCCTCCAGCGTCACGACGTGCGCGCCGGCGTCCAGCCTGAGGGGTTCGGCGCGCAAGATGGGTCCGCCCCCGCTCGCGGCGCCGCGAGCGGCCCGGGTGCGCCTGAGTATCGCGTCCACGCGGAGAACCAGCTCACGGGGGCTGAAGGGCTTGGTGAGGTAGTCGTCGGCGCCCAGCTCCAGACCCTGAATGCGGTCGGCCTGGTCCTTCTTCGCGGTGAGGATCAGGACGGGCACGGCCTCGGTGGCGGGATCGCCCCGGAGCGCCATGAGCACATCGTCTCCGGAGATCTCCGGCAACATCCGGTCCAGGACAAGCAGATCGGGAAGATCGCGGTGCAGCGCGTCCAGGGCCGCGGCGCCGTGCAGCGCCGTTTCGACCCGGTAGCCCTCGCGCGTGAGCTGGTAGGCGATCAGGGCGGCGATCTCGGGCTCGTCCTCGACGACCAGCACGCGCGGCGGGGTTTTGGTTTTTTTCATGGGGCCCGGGGTGTTGGCCGCACCGGTCGCGGATCCCTGTCCACAGGTTCAGGGTCCTCGTCGTAGTAGCGAAAGATCTTGAATCCGCCGTTTCTCTCCAGAACATCCTTGAATAGCTGGATCCTGTAAAGCGTCCCCCGGGTCCGAAACCGGGTGTGGCAGTCCGTGTGGACCACGAAGGTGTCGAAGACCTGTGTCTCGCCAATGCACTCCACCGACTCGAATTCGATCGGTTGCGCCGCCGCCAGAACGGCGGAAACCCGTGAAACGGCCCGCCGGTTGCGAAGCTGGATGTTTCGCCACGCGAGGTCGATCGGAAAGGGCGATTCACCCCGGGCCGCCGGCAGCTCGGGCCACACGCGGGTGTTGTGGTCGGTCTCGGAGAGGCGCAGAGCCTCCAGGGCCTCGCGATCATCGTTGAAAAAGGCCTCCAGCGCGGCGCGACCGAGCTCGTCCAGGCTCGCGGACGAACCGGGGAAGGGCTGGCCGCCACAACCGAGTGCGACGGCCAGCGCCGGGACAAGGGCGTGGAACCCTTGGACCGGCCGGGGGAGGAGGAGGCGTCGCCGGGCGCGCGCTTGCACTGGGTGGACGACTTCAGTTCAGTTGATCGCGAACGAGGTCCAGCCCTCCCACCACTTCTCCCCATCGGGGTCGGCCCCGCCGATGAAGTCCGTGATGGTGAAGAAGCCGTCGTCGGGCGGGGTCGCGGCTCCGGTCAGAAGCGGAGAGCCGCTGGCCGGCCTGAAGTCCGGTTCCTCCCGGTTGTAGGGATCGATCAGGACGGCGTCGTCCTCGATGCGGTTGGACCAGTCATCGTTCATGAACCAGTCCTCCTCGTCGATCCCGTCGTCATCGGTTGCGAACGTTGCGTTGTTGTCGGCGAAGACGGTGTTCCGCAGCTCCAGCCCGTTCTCGAGTGTCTCGGCGTTGTCCACGTCGAGGGCCTGGTCGCCGAAACCGATGACCACCGCGTTGTAGATGACGCCGCCGGTGCCACGCCGCAGCAGGAGACCGATGTCGGACTTCTCCCCCCCGTCCCCTCCCGGCCCGTTCCCCACGAGCGTGACGTTGTAGATCGTCGGGGCGGTGAAGGGCGTGGCGTTGTAGTCGTCCTCGTTGCCGTCCACCTCGAAGCCGTTGTCCGCGTCGTCCGGGTTCTGCTGCGCGATCCAGAACTGGCCGCGGCCCTGCCACCCCGTCGAGTAGTCGAAGCTGTCGTCGGAAGCGTTGGTGACCAGGGCGTACTTCAGGTCCACCGTTCCGCCGAAGAACTCGATTCCGTCGTCCAGACCGACGTTTGTCTGAACATGGTGAATCTCGGTGCCGGCGCCCACGCCGTTGAGCGTTAGGGCGTTCAACTCGTTGCCGAACGACACCTCGAAGCCCGCGAACTCGATGCGCGTGTACACCATCACGCCGCTGTCGTCGTCCACTTCGGTACCGCCGTAGGTCCCCGAAGAGCCCTCGCCCACGCACTGGTCGGCCGGGAAGTTGCAGAGCGACTTGCCGTTGATCACGACACCGCCCCAGTCACCGGCGCGCCGCTCGCCCGGAGGCGAGGTGCTGGTGAAGACGACCGGAGCGTCCGCGGTGCCCTCCGAGAAGATCTTGCCGCCGGTCCTCACGATGAGGGCGGTGGGCTGGGTGGCGGCGTCACCCTGGAGCAGGGTACCCGCCGGGATGTGCAGTTCGGCTCCGTCGTCCACCGTCACGATCCCGCGCAGTACGTAGATCGAGTCCGCGTTGAGCGTTCGCGTGCCCGATATGGTCCCGGTCAGATCCGTGCGCAGGTCCACGCCCACGACCGTCACCAGCGCGGGGTCGGACGGGTCCGACTGCAAGCCGTCCGCGACGGCGATCACGCGGTAGGCGTACGCGCCCTCGTCCACTCCGGAGTCCGTGTAGGTGGTCGCGGTGATGTCGCCGGCGATCCGGTTGAAGCTCGAACCGGCGGTCTGGCGCTCCACGACGTAGTTATCGCCCTGGCCGCTCCAGCTCACCGTGACGTCGTTGTCGGTGGCGACCGCGCTGACCCCGGTCGGGGCCGGCGGGGGCGTCGCGGGGGTCGTGAGGGTGGGCGCATCCTCGCCGCAGGCGGTTGCCAGCGCGGTCACCGCCGCTGCGAATACTCCGAAAGACTTGCGTCCCTTGCGACTCATTCTCCGATTCCTCCTCTGGTTGGTTGGCGTGGGCGCTCTGTCGCCCGTTTGCCGCCCGTCAATGGTTCAGTTTCTGGTCTCCCACCCGAACGACAGCGACACGGTTCTGCCGGTGTTCCAGCGGCGCAGCAGCCCACCGTCCTGGGTGAACCTCACCTCGCCGCCGACGAGGCGGCTCGCCGTGAGCTTGAGCTTGGCGCCGCCGAACAGCATCCGTTCCGCGACGATGTCGAGCTGGCTCCGCGGTTCCTCGTGGATATCCGGCGTCGCCTGCCCGCCGACGGCGTCGATGCGGCGGCCGAAGCGGTTGAAAAGCACGCTCACGGTCAGGTCGCGCCGCTGCCCGCCGCCGGCCGAACCGGACTCCGCCGCGTACGTGAGCCCGATGTTGACGATGTACGGCGACTGCCCCTGCAGTGCCCGGTCCTTCGGCACCACGGGGAGGTCCGATCCGCCTTCGCCGGGAATGTACACGCGGATGACGTCCGGCACGCTCACCGAGGACCGGACCAGTGTGAAGTTGGTGTTGAGCGAGATTCCCCGCAGCGCCGGCGAGATGCCCTCGAGGCCGGACCGGAGTTCGAACTCGACCCCCCAGTTGTCGGCGCTGCCGCCGTTCACCCAGGTCTTGAGCAGCTCGGTGGATGGCAGGACCGCGACCTCTATGGGGTTGTCGAAGGTCTTGTAGAAGGCGCTGGCCGCGACGACGGACCCTCCCCCGAGAAAGCTCTCCCAGCGCATGTCGAAGTTCCGGATCGTGGATCGCCGGAGCTCGGGGTTCCCGACGGTCAGGTATCCTCCGGCGTAGTCGGCGAAGGAGAAGGGCGCCAGCTCGCGCAGTTGCGGGCGAGCCAGGGTCCGCGAGGCGCCCAGGCGCAGGTTCATGCGCTCCGCGAGCCGCACGGCGATGTTCAGGGCCGGGAGCAGGTCGGCGTCGTCGAGACGGGCGGCGTGGAGCGGATCGAGACCCATGTCGAAGAGGTCCCGGGGCGCCACTTCCTGCGTCGCCGATTCGACCCTGAGCCCCGTCATCAGTCTCAGAGACCCGGTGATCTCGCCGTCGAACATCGCGTAGCCCGCCATGATTCTCTCTTCGGCGTCGTAGTTGTCGGGCCGGAAGGTGGCTTCCTGCAGCTCGAACCCGTTGGAGCCGATCGTCTCGCTGTTGAAGAGATCGTTGGGGTCGCGCCCCCGGACGGCGTTGTTGACGACGCCCCCCGGAATGGCGAGAAAGCGGAAGCGGCGGGTGAAGGCGTTGCGGTCCTTCGTGCTCATGCCGCCCCCGACCTTGAAGTTCGCGTTGCGATCTCCGCCGCCCAGGGTGAACGGCAGCTCCAGGTCGGCGGCACCGCTGTAGGTGTCGTCCACCAGGTTCTGGTGAAAGACCGATCCCGAGGAGACGAAGTTGTAGAACCGGAACTGGCCGTCCTCCTCGCGATACAGGACCTCGCGGGTATTGGGCTCGTAGCGCTCGGCCCGCGACCGGGCGCCCTTCCAGTCGAGCCTGGCACCCCCGAGAAAGCCGAGCACGTGTTCTCCCCTGAGCTGGGCGTTGGTCAGAGTCTGGGCGAGGAAACGGAGGCGGTGATTCCGCTGGTCGGTGTTGGTGTCGAGGTTGAAGCCCTGGTAGGTCCGCGCTTCGTCGTCCATGAGACGGTTGTACAGGAGATTCGCGGTGATCCGGGTGGTCGGACTCAGCTCGTAGGACAGATTGGCGAGCCCGCCCAGCGAGACGGAGCGCGTGGAGGCGTTGCCGGCGTAGTCGATTTCCGGGTCGTCGACGCCGGAAGCCGAAAACACCCGCTCGATGATCCCGTCCTTGCGGTTGAAGGAGTTCGAGTGGGTAGCCGAGACGAGGACCCCGAAGGAGCGGCCGAACACCTCGAGATCGTCTCCGAAGGAGAGTCCGAAGGAAGTGTTCGGGGGCAGCGTGCCGGCGACCGGTCCCCAGTCACCCCGGAATGCCTCGCCGAAGCGCTCGAGGTCGGCACGCGAGAAGTTCGGGTAGATCACCCGTTGGTCGGTGGGGAGCGCCGCGGGAAGATCGCGCGTTCCATCGTCGAAGCCGAGAAAGTCGAGCCCGCCCCCCGCGTAACGCAGGCCATCCTGGAAGGTCGAGGCGCTGGTGAAACTGCTCGACGCCGACACCGAGAGGATCCGCCACGCCGGGAAGTCCCTGGTGCGCAGTTCGATGAGGCCGCCCGCGTGATCCCCGGGCTGATCGGGGGAGTAGGTCTTCGCGGTCACGATCGACTCGAGCAGGTCCGACGGCACGATGTCCAGCGGTACGGCCTTGCGGTCGGGCATCGGCGACGCCAGGGGGGCACCGTTCAAGGTGGTTCCGCTGTAGCGTTCGCCGAGACCGCGCACGTACGGGAACCTCCCGTCCACCACCGACAGTCCCGGAACCCGCCTGAGGGCCGCGGCGGCATCCCCGTCCGGCGACCTTGAGATCTGATCCGCGCCGATGGCGTCCACCACGTAGGCCTCGGACTGGCGTTCGCTGAGCAGGGCCGCGGCGGATCCGGTTTCGACGGTGGCCTCGACCACGAGCCCGCCGATCCGCAGCGCCGCCGGTTCCATCGAAATGTCGAGGGTGGTGACGCTGTCCGTGCCGACCACGACGCCGGTCACCGTCTTGTTCGCGTAGCCGAGCATCTCGACCACGACCGAGTGCGTTCCCGCCGGGACCGTGCGCAGCACGAAGCGCCCGTCCATGGACGAGAGATCGCCGGCCGACTCGTCCTGGAGCAGCACGCGGACGTTGGGAATGGGCCGCGCCGTGCTTCGGTCGACCACGCGCCCCACGATCTTGCCGGCCTGCGCGGCGGCCGCGCCGGGGAGGACGGACAGGATCAGGAGAGACAAGAGCAGGGGAACGCGGTTGGTGTACTGGTGCATGGACGTTGGCTCCTTGCCGCGGAACGCGGTCGCGGTCATGGCCGGATTCCGGTGGCGGGTCGTCGGCCGTGGATACAACTTCCGGGTCCCACGTAACGACGCCTTCCCGGAGCTGGTAACAAAGTCGTAACCGTTGACGCGCGAACCCGGTCACGCCCGGCGACCGCGTCCGCCGGGAGCGGCCGGCTGATCCGCGCCGAAACGAATCCGGATCAGCGAGTGTGACCCCTTAGAGCACGTCCGAGATGCCCGTCGAGTCTCGGGCCGTCCGGTACCGCGCAGGCTCGTGGAGCTACCCGCTTTTTATCGCCAGCGGGTCCGGGCCGTACTCGTTGGCGCCCTCCGTGCCCAGGCCGAATAGCAGCCGCAGGCCCAGATAGATGTTGTAGAAGGGGATCGCCATCAACAGGAAGTGCCATCCGGGCCTTTCCAGATCGTGAAGCCGCTTGACCGTGATGGCGATCGCCGCCCAGGCACCCCCGAGGGCGACGCCGGCCATCGGAAGCGCGAAGATGGGCCCCAGCCTGTCGGAGGCGAAAAGGAGCGCGGCACCCATCCCGGCGATGACCGCGTCGTCGAGAAGGACATGCCAGAAATACCAGGCGCGGTTGACTCTTCCCTTGGTGCTGAACAACTCCAGGAGGCTTGACGGGGGCGCATTGACAGGCCGACGGGGCGGATACGCCGATCGGGTTGCCCTCCCGGGAGGCCGGTCGCAGCTTCGTCTTCATGCATGACAATACGTACAACGACCGCGACGGCATCACCGGACTGGCGGCGGGATTTCTGGACGCACAGGACGCGGGCAGCTTCGTCGAACCTCCTTCGGTGACCCACCGGCTCCGGCTGGGGGACGCCTACCGCGTCGGGGCCGAGATCGCGCGGACGCGGCTGAGGAGCGGGTGGCGGCAGGCGGGCTGGAAGGTGGGATTCACGAACCGGGAGATCTGGCCGCGGTGGGGCCTGGATTGCCCCATCATCGCCCCGGTCTACCGCGAGACGATCTTTCGCGGGCCCGACGAGGCAGCCGGCCCCTCCCACCTCTCCGTTCCCATGGGCACGCGGGCCTCGGCCCGCCTCGAGGTGGAGGTCGTATTCGGATTCGCGGACGTGCCCGAGCCCGATACGGTGGCCGGCACCTGGGGCGACCCGGCATGGATTGCGCTGGGCGTCGAGCTGGTGGACTGCCACTACGCCGGCTGGCGGCTCCACCCCGCCGACGGGGTCGCCGACTCCGGCCTCCACGCCGCGCTGATCGTCGGTCCTCCGGTCCCACTGCCCACGGACCGGGGCGGAGGGGCCGGATTGCCGCGCGCGCTGCCGCAGATGAAAGTGTCCCTCTCGGGGAACGGCGAGCCGCTGGCCCAGGGCCGTGGCGACGCGGTGCTCGGGAGCCCCTTCAATGTGCTGGCGGAACTCGACCGCTCGCTGAAGCCGGCGATGGCGGCCTATCCCGCCCCGCGGGCAGGTCCGGCGGAGGGGGACCCCGGTTACCTTGTCTCGACGGGAACGCTCACCCCGCTGGTGGAGGCGCGAATTGGGACCACGTACGAAGTCGAAGCCGATCTGCTGCCTTCGTTTTCCTTCGTGCTGGCCTGACGTGGCAGCCCTTCCGCGCTCCGGTGTGGCGGCCGCGCTGGCCGTGGTCGCGCTTGGCACACTCTCATGCCAGACAGGGACACGCCCCCCCGCCTCGGTGCCCGGGCCGGGGACACCCCCCGCCGTCCGTTCCAGGGCCGACGAACCCAACACGACCGACGGGATCTACACCGTCGCGCAGGCCGAGCGCGGTATCGGCGTCTACAACGCGATCTGCGTAGAATGCCATGTGCCGGAGGACTGGACCGACCCGGCCTTCCTGGAGCGCTGGGAAGAGGCGTCCGTTTTCAGGCTGTGGTACTGGATCTACGAGCGGATGCCCCACGGCAATCCGGGCAGCCTGACTCGCGCACAGGTCACCGACGCGCTTACCTACATCTTCCAGCTCAACGGCCTGCCGCCCGGGCCCAGCGAGCTGGCGGACGACGACGACGCCATCGACGACTACTGGATCATCTGGAAAAAGCCATGACACGGCCCCGCCTCCTGCTGCTCACCTCCGCCCTCGCCGCGGCCCCCGCCCTCGCGGCCGCCCCCGCGCCCGCCGCCGCCCAGGCCTCCAGCCTCGTCTCGCCCACCGGCGACGTCGACTGGAACCGCTTCTACACGGCGGCCGAGACCAACCAGATCCTGCGCGAGTTCGCGGCCCTGTATCCCGGGCTCACCGAGCTGCAACAGGTCGGAGAGAGCTACTACGGCCAGCCCCTCATGCTGATCACGATCACCAACGAGGCCACCGGCCCCGCGGCCGAGAAGCCGGCGCTCTATGTCGACGGCGGCATCCACGCGGGCGAGCTCACCGGCTCGGCGGTGGCAACGCACGTCATCGGCCACCTGCTGAACGGCTACGGCAACGACCCCCGCGTCACCGCGCTGCTCGACGCGCGCGCCTTCTACGTGCGGCCGAAGTTCAACCCCGACGGCTCCGACCTCGCGCTGATCGACGACCAGTCCCTGCGCAGCACCCCCCACCCCTTCGACGACGACGAGGACGGCGCAGCGGACGAGGACCCGCCCGAGGACCTCGACGGCGACGGCTGGATCACGCAGATCCGCGTCCCGGACCCCGACGGCATCTGGGTGGCCGACCCGGACGACGACCGGATCATGGTGCGCGACCCGGAGCGGCAGCGCGCCGGCCTGCGCTTCTCGACCATGCGCGAGGGCGTCGACAGCGACGGCGATGGCCAGATCAACGAGGACGGGCTCGGCGGCCTCGACATGAACCGCAACTTCCCGCGCAACTGGGAGCGTGTGCACATGCAGCCGGGCGCGGGCGACTACCCGCTGTCCGAGCCGGAGACGCGCGCGGCCGCGGAGTTCATCAACGCGCACCGGAACATCACCGGGATCGTGCACGGGCACACCTCTGGCGGCTTCGTCTACCGGCTGCCGTCGGCGTCGGCGCCGTCGCGGTTCCCGCAGATCGACCTGTCGCTGATCATGCACCTGGGCGAGGAGTACACGCGCTCGACCGGCCGCCCGGTGGTCCCCAGCGCCACGCACCCCACCGAGCACCGCTACGGCACGCTGATCTCGTGGGGATACTGGGACCACGGCGTCATCGGGTGGGTGCCCGAGTTTTCGCCGGGCCCCGAGGCGTGGGTGACCGACTACGACGGCGACGGCGAGATCAGCGAGGCCGAGCAGCACCGCTTCAACGACGAGGAGCTGGGCGGCCGCTACTTCTCCGACTGGACGCCGTTCGACCACCCACAGCTCGGCGCGGTCGAGATCGGCGGCTGGCACGCCAGGTTCTGGGGGCAGAATCCGCCGCCGGAGTTCCTGGAGGAAGAGACCGAACAGCAGCTGCACTGGATCCTCTACCTGGCCGAGCAGGGCCCGCTGATCGAGGTGAGCGAGCCGGCGGTGACGGCGGTGGGCGACGGGACCTTCCGCGTCGCGGTGACGGTGACCAACACGGGCTTCCAGCCGACCAGCGTCACCGACCGGGGCGCGGTGGGGCGCGAGCGTCCGGACGGGAGCATCGACCGCCGGGTGGTGAGGGCGCCGGCCGTGACGCTCACGCACCCCGGGCTCGAGATCGTGGAGGGGCGCGGGCGCACGGTGATCCCGCATCTGGCGGGGTCGAACCCGTTCCTGGAGGCCGCGACGGAGCGGTCGCACACGGTGACGTGGGTGGTGCGCGCGGTGGGCGGGGAGCGCGCCGTGCGGGTCACGGCGGAGTCGGACAAGGGTGGCACCGTCCGGTCCGGCTGGGTGGTGGTACGATGAGGGGGGTGAGGAAGGGCGGCGGCAGCCGCGCGGGGCGGTGCGCGCGCGGGACGGGACGCCGTGGGCGCGGCTTCGGGCGGAGGGTCGCGTTGGCCGCCGCGGCGGCGGTGGCCGCTGCGTGGTTCGCTCCCCTCGACGCCCAGGAGGCGCGGCGGCGGTGGGAGCGCATGTGCCAGATCCGCGCCGAAAAGTTCGACCTGGTGCTGCCCGGTGCCATGCACGACAACGACCTCGACATGTGGATCGTGGTCATGCGCGAGGGGCTGCTCGACCCGATGTGGGAGGCACTCGGGCGCGGCTACGTGGGCGACTGGGCGTACTACGTCTTCACCGACCGCGGCGAGCGCACGGAGCGCGCGGCGCTGGGCGTGGGCGGCTACATGCTGGAACAGTGCGACGTCTACGACCACTTCGGGAGCGCCGCCTCGCTGGCCGAGTACGTCGCCGAACGTGATCCCGAGCGCATCGGGGTGAACATGGCCGCCTCGATCGGCGGCGCCGACGGGCTCTCACACACCTCGTACCTGCACCTGCGCGAGGTGCTGGGGACGCCGTATGCGGACCGCCTGGTCTCGGCAGAGCGCTTCGTGTCGGACTTTCGCGCCACGCGGGTGGCCACCGAGATCGCCGCCTTCGCCGAAGCCGGCGAAATGAGCCGCGAGATCGCCGAGCGCGCCTTCTCCAACGAGGTCATCACGCCCGGCGTGACCGCGCTCGAAGACGTGGCGTGGTGGATGTGGGACCAGCTGCTCGCGCGCGGCCTCGATTCGTCCTTCGACATGCCCTCGGTGTACATCACCGGCCCGACCGGGATCGAGGCCAGCTCGTCCGACCGCATCATCCAGCGCGGGGACCTCCTGATGATCGACTGGGGCGTCGGCTTCCTCGACTTCTACACCGACATGAAGCGCGTGGCCTACGTGCTGCGCGAGGGCGAGGCCGAGGCCCCGCCGGGCATTCAGCGCGCCTTCGACCGCGCCATGGAAGTGCGCGACGTAATGAAGGCGTCGATCAAGCCGGCCCCCACCGCACAGCAGGCCGTCGACGCCACCTGGGCCGCGATCGAGGCCGCGGGCTTCAACCGGATCGGCTTCAACCAGCCCACCGACGATCCGGACGTCACCGACGTCGTGATCGGACCCCACTCGGTCGGCAACTGGGGCCACGGCTTCGGCCCGTCGCTGGCGTTCTTCAACCCCACCCGCCTGACCTACGAGCTGCGCCCCGGCACCCTGATCTCGGTCGAGCTCTTCGCCTACACGGCCAACCCCGAATGGGACAACGCCAAGGTGCGGATCCCCCTGGAGGACGACGCGGTGGTCACCGAGCGCGGCGTGGAGTGGCTGTACCCGGTGACGCGGCGGATCCTGCTGGTGCGCTGAACTCCTAGCACATGTGAAGGATCCGGCCCTTCCATATGCTCCACCGTCCGGAGAAACCGGGCGGCACTACAGGTGTGGAGCAGAATCAGGGCAGGCTAATCGCGTCGTGTCGTCCGATGAGCAAGTAATCCACACGCAATTATCGTCGGCCGGGCAAAACACACAGTAGTCGGACCAGCCGGAACCGTAGTATTGGATTCCGCAGGCGGAGGAGTACGATGCTTCTGCGCGCGCGACTTCGGTATCAGCACCGAACGTCAACAAGGCGATCAGAAGCAATCCCATGAGTTGAAGAAGCCGGTTCATGAATGTGTTCCCTACTCACACTTGAGTGGAATGAGACGAGGATGGACAAACCAACCCTAGGCCGTTCACCAAGCCCCTTCGCCGGGCTCAATTCCGGCAATCCGGCTTGCCTGAAGGAGACCAAGTAAGATGGGATCATAGGGCACTATTCCGCAAGGGCCTTACGAAAACGCTGTGTTGGGCTGGCGGCGCGGCCTCAGCGAACCGGGGTTTGGGAGGCGGGATCGTACATTCGACTTCAACGAATTGACTGCGGAACAGATTCATGCGCAGGAGCGCGGTTCGAGGGCGCTCGATCGCCTCAGCCGATTCCTGTCGGCCTAGGAGGCTGCGCCGCAGAAAACCGCAGCGGCTATCATTAGAGGTATCGAGGGCATAGCGAAAGGTTTGCGGCCAGCCGAGGGGGGTCAATGGGAACGACGTTCCGACCGTACCAGCCGGACCAGATTCTGATGCTGCCACCGGATCTTCGGGAGTGGGTGCCGGAGGGGCATCTGGCGCACCACGTGAGCGATCTGGTGGACGCGGTGGATCTGAGTGCGTTCTACGCGCCGTACGAAGGGGACGGGCGTCGCAACGCGCCGTACGATCCGCGGATGATGGTCAAGGTGCTGATCTACGCGTATGCGACGGGGACGTTTTCGTCGCGGAAGATGGCGAAGAGGCTGGAGGAGGATGTGGCGTTTCGGATGCTGGCTGCGGGGAACTTTCCGAAGCACCGGACGCTGTGCGAGTTCCGCAAGCGGCATCTTGAAGACTTCCGGGCGGTGTTCGTCCAGGTGGTGGTGCTCGCGCGGGCCTCGGGCCTGGTGGGGCTGGGCAGGGTATCGGTGGACGGGACGAAGGTTCGGGCGAACGCGAGCAAGCGCAAGGCGATGAGCTACGGCCGGATGGCGAAGGAGGAGTTGCGGCTGAAGGCGGAGATCGAGGCGCTGGTGGGGCGAGCCGAGGCGGTGGACGAAGCGGAGGACGAGCGGTTCGGCGAGGAGGCTCGCGGAGACGAGTTGCCGGACGAACTCAAGCGGCGCGAGGACCGGCTGGCGGCGATCCGGGAGGCGAAGGCGCGCCTGGAGGCTGAGCAGAGAGCGGCGGACGATGCGCGGGGCCGCAAGCCGGGGCAGAAGCGCAACCCGAAGGGTGGCAGTCCCTACAAGCGGGAGTACGGGGAGCCGGACGAGCGGGCGCAGAGCAACTTCACGGATCCGGAGAGCCGGATCATGAAGACTTCTTCGGAGGGGTTCCAGCAGAGCTACAACGCGCAGACGGCGGTGGAGGGGGAGAACCAGTTGGTGGTGGGCGCCGGGGTGACGAACAACGCGAGCGACCAGGGCCAGCTGATTCCGATGATCGATGGGGCGGAGGTGGTGTGCGGCGGGACGCCCGGCCAAGTGCTGGCGGACGCGGGATACGGCAACGAGCAGGACCTCCGGGAACTGGAGAAGCGGGGCGTTGACGGGTACGTGGCGCTGGGCCGGGAGGGCAAGGCGCCCGCCAGGATCGATCCGGAGAAGCATCCCGCAAGGGCGCGCATGGCCGACAAGCTGGCGACGGATGAGGGCCGAAGACGCTACGGGCGTCGCAAGTGGCAGGCGGAGGCGCCCATCGGATGGATCAAGGAGGCGATGGGCTTTCGGCGATTCAGCTTCCGGGGCCTCGAGAAGGTCCAGGCCGAGTGGACTCTCGTGTGTCTGGCGCTCAATGTGAAGCGGCTGCACACCCTTCAGGCAGCATGAGACCGTGATCGTTCACCACCGACGCCGGCCCCGGCGCTCTCGAAGACCCTCGCCACCCCAATTCGCCGCCCACGGCCCCCCTCAGCCCCTCAGCAGTGCGGATCCCCACCCCCTCGCTCCTCGAAGCAGTCTGCCCGCCGCCGATCCTCACGCCTCTCTGTCACATCCACTGCGCTTCTGCGGCGCACGCTCCTAGCCTCTACATCTCGAAGATGCGGGTGACGGCCGTGCAGAATCCTGAACCAGACGCGCCGCCCTTCGTCGAAGAGGGCTACGTCGTCAAGGTGCAGTCGATCCTGTACGACAACGGGCCTACGAACTCTCTGGTGGCAACTCGAGGGGATCGGACGCCGCACCACGAAGCTCGTTGGCGTACCGCAGGAAGTCGGGTGCAATCCTCCTTCATTGGTATTCGGCGGCAGGTCGAACTGTAGTAGCCAACGCTTGGGCGAGCCCTGGAGCTCCTATGTGTAGCTTCTCCACCGTAACGAATGTAGGAGTCCCCGGAATCTGCAGGCTGTCCGCCAAGGCGATATCCTCAGCAAGGCGCCGCTGAGTAGCTTGATCCCCCAAGCATTCTTTGAATGACTCCGGATCGTCAATCCCCAAGCTGCCTCCGAAACCGATCCAATCTCGGGTCGTCAGCCACGTCTGATCCGATAGCAACAAGTTGTGCGCCTCAGGGAACAGCTCGTACTTCTCTGCGCAGATCGCTGCTAGAGCCGCCTCAGTGACTGCGGAGCCGCTCGCTCTAGAAGGACGATGGCGGACTACCACGGCAACACCCGCAGCTTGAGTGGCTTCCACTACGGCTGGGGCTACTGCCTGGCAGTGCGCGCAGCTGTAGTCCACGAACTCAACGATGACAACGCCATCGTGGGCAAACTGCGAACCTAGTAGACTTGGGGCACTCCGCAGTTCCTCCCACATCCCCGCGATTCGCCGTTGCTCCTGCCAGCCTTGATAGGCACTCGTGATCCACCGCCCCACCAGTCCCGATGGACTAAGCAATATGACCGCAAGCGTTCCAAGGATCGCGATGTTGACGATTCTGTTCCATCTATCGCTCATGGTACACCTTCCTTGATTTGAGGTTGATCACGGGAAACTAATGTAGTCGACTAGGGCTCGATTCCGGGCGTTCCGGCTACTCTGTAGGGAAAACCGAATCACGGCAATTCCCATGGTGGGATCACAAGACCTCGTTCTGCAAGTGGTCTTGACCTGCGCGACGTGGAGTCGCCCACTGTAACCCACACCGACCTCGCACTCGTGCCCCAAAGGCTGGCTCATCCGCTCCGACACGCAGCCCGCGCCGCTCGCGTCACAGCCAGCGCGAATTGTGCTCTTGGGCCACAAGATCCAGCAAGCCACTGATTCCCGCGGATCGTGTGACAACGGCCTCACCAACGTCGCCTCGCCCACTCCCTCCGGAAGAACCACAATGATCACGCCGTCGTGGTGGGCATCTGTCCCGATCTGTTACCTTGCCCCTCCTCCGAGCGGGGCTGGTCTCCTTTTTCCGGTTGCGACCTTTGCTATCGCATGTCGCTCTGGCACCCCCGACGACCAGGAATCAGCCCACGCCAATACGGGAGGTCAGCTCTCCCATCCCTTCTAGCGCAGGGGGGGCACGACCCGCACCAGCCGCCCCTTCTGGTCGTACACGCGGACCGGGATCCGGGCAACGTCGTTGCTCAGATCGATCACGGGTCCCGCGGGCTTGGCCGCAGCGTCAGGCGCTGCCGACCCCGTTACCCGGTAGGATTCCGCCGCGCTCAGGTTGACCTCATAGCCCAGGTCGGCCATGGACTCGATGGTGATCCTGCTCAGCGGTTCCCGGCCGAGCGTGAGGAAAGGCGTCATCAGCTCGGCCTCGAAGACCGATTCCCTCCAGTGTGAATCCGACGAACCCCTGCGCCCTCCGCTCTCGACGGGAACTTTTGCGCCCCTGTAGGACCGGCCTCCACTCGCATCGAATGCCGCCAAGGTATACGGCCCCACAAAGTGGGTGTCGGCGTTGGCGTTCCCGCTAACCGAGGGGTTGCGGAGAAGATCGCGGTCGCCCCAAAGAGTGCCGAAGCCCAGGGCGTGTGCGTATTCGTGAGTGACGGTGTTGACGAGTGCGCCCTGGGCCTCCAGGCGATTAACGTCGTCTTCGTCCAATTCGATGAAGCCTCTGACCGCTTCGTGATAGATCGTGTCGGATGTTGCAAACAGCACTATGCGCCGGCTGCAGGCCGTTGCCCGCCCGAGAACCCCTCCCGCACCGTCGATCGAGTCTATCGTGATGTAGATGCGAACATCGTCTATCACCTCGCCCGCCTGGATCGCGGGTGATCCCGGCCCGCAACTGCCGGCGGGTACAGCCTCCTGGTAGGTGAGATCGTCGGCGCCACGGCCCATCACCGATTCCCAACGCCTGGCGGCATCGCGCATCACCTGGTCCTGCGCGGCCGTTCCGCCGTCGAGGAACACCAGTTCGATGTCGAAGGTCTCCACAGGCTTTCCGCCGACCGTCACGGTAAGCGTCGAGGGTCCGAACGCGGTGAACGCGTGAACCGCAACATGATAGGTTCCGGCACGGGTCGGTACCATCTGGCACAGTTCGTCCGAAGCGGCGTTTCCGCTCGGGCACCGGTACTCGTAGTGGTGATCCGGCCGGGGACCGTAGTGGACGAACATATCGGCATCGCCGGTGCCTCCGGAAAGCTCGACGTTGAGGGCTTCCTCGGATGCCTCAGTGACGTCGATCCGGAAGAGCAGCACCTCGTCCACCGTGGACGACGAGACGGTTACGGGCTGCCCCAGCGCGATCACCTCCTGGTGCAGCACCGTGAGCGCCTTTTCACCCGTGTTGTTGGCCTTCTCCCACTCGTCGATTCCGCCGTCGGGGTCGATTACGACCGCGATGCGGCGGGATCCCCGGTCAAACGGACCCGCGGGCGCAAAGCTCACGTTCACCGTGTCCTCCGGCTGCAGTTGCGCCACGTGGATCGTCTCGAGGGCAACCCCGTCCAGCACGAGACTGATGGCAAAGCTGTCCGGACTCTCGCCATCGCCGTTGTTGCCGACCAGGGCGCCGACCTCGATCATCTCGAGCGTACTGGGCTCGTCCCGCGACACGTCGAACCGCTCGATGCTCAGATCCGGCAGCGGATTGTCCGACGTGGCCCTCGCGGCGGCGATGTTCTGGACCCCGCCCGGCGCCCAGATCGTCAGAGACTGGGAACCGAACTTGCTTCCGAGCGTCCATACCGTCGAAGCGAGGCCCTCGTCGTCCGTCACCACCGAATCCGGGCTTGCCGAACCACTCTCCGCACTCGGCCTGAACGACACGGGCAGGCCCGCCACTCCGTATCCGCCCCGGTCCTCGATCTGGATCACCAGCGGCTCCGGCAGGGGTTCGTTCCTCAGCGCCTCCTGGTTGTTGCCGGACACGATTCCGACCGTCGCCGCCCGCTGCTGCACGGTCACCGCCGCCGTCGCGCTGATGCTCGCCGTGGTGGCCGTCAGGGTGGCCGAACCGTTCCCGACGGCCGTCGCCGTGCCGTTCGTGTCCACGGTGACGACGTTGGCGTCCGAGCTCGACCAGGTCACCGTGACCGCCATCGACGAGCCGAACTGGTCGCGCACGTTCGCGCTGAAGGGCGTCGTCTGGGAGATGTAGGTGAGGGAGGCGGACGCCGGCTCGATCGTGATCGTCGCCGGGCGCGGAGGCTCCGGTGGCGTAACCGGACCCGTGTCGCCGCCGCCGCATCCCGCAACCACGGCAAGGAGGAGCGTACGGACGACGAGCGTGGTCGCGGAGGTCTTCATGATGGCAACGCCTTCCTGCGTGAGCAGCAGCCGCGCCAGCCGATCCAGGCGAGGCGCAGACCGCAAAAAAGGTAATCCTCAAGACGGGCGATGGTTCCCGTCAATATAGTGCGCCATGGGGACTGCGGACGAGGACCTGTCGCGCTGGATCCGGGGTGCCGGACACACCGGTCGGTGCCGTTTTGGTATTGGCCTGGCGTGCCCCGCGTCTGCTTCCCGGCCGCTCGCTGCTTCCCGGCCCCTTCCCTCTCCCCAGGCCTCCCGCTTGCCACGGCCCGGCCCGTTTCCTTTGAACATCGACCCGAACTTTTCCCGAACTGTGGGGTATAAGAGGGTAAGAACACAACCAGCCACCCATGACTCCGGGATCGGATCAGCATGTCTACCACCACGACCACCACGACCACCGCCTCCACGGCCTCCACGGCCCTTGTTCCCGCTGCCCCCTCCCCCGGCGACGACCCGCTCGGCGACGAGATCGCGGCGCTCTCCGCGCACCTGGACGCCGCCGTCTACCAGCTCCTCTGCCGGCTCCAGACCTACGACGAAGAAGGACGCTGGCAGGGCTTCCGCTCCTGCGCCCACTGGCTGTCGTGGCGCACCGGCATCTCGCTCGGACCCGCTCGCGAGAAGGTCCGCGTGGCCCGCTGCCTGCCCGCACTGCCCCGCATCTCGAAGGCCCTCGCCAAGGGGAAGCTTTCCTACTCCAAGGTCCGGGCCCTGACCCGCATCGCCACACCCGAGAACGAGGCCGAACTCCTCTCCTTCGCCCACCACGGCACCGCCGCCCACGTCGAGCGCCTGGTCCGGGACTCGCGCCGCATCGCCCGGAGCGAGGACGCGCAGACCGTCCGCGCCGAACGCCGGGGCCTCGACCTGTACCCCGTCGAAGACGGCAACTACGAGATCCGCGGCCGGCTCAGCCCCGAGGTGGGAAGCCTGCTGCTCAAGGCGCTCGAGGCGGCCGAACGGAAGCTCTACCGCGAGCAGCGCGCCGCCGGAACCGAGCAGAAGATCACGCCCAACCAGCGCCGGGCCGATGCCCTGGGCCTGTGGCTCGACGAGCACGTCCAGCCCCGGGTGCAGCTCGTCGTGCACGCGTTTGAAGGGGGTGGGTTGGCGGAGGGGCCGGGCAGTCTGGCGAAAGAAGCGCCGCTGGCCCTGGTCACGGAGGAGGGCTCGCGCGTTTCAGCAGAAACGTCTTCGCGCCTCGCCTGCGATGCCGAGGTCGTGCCCATCGCGCGGGGGAAGGACGGCTCGGTGCTCGACGTCGGACGGCGGCGGCGGACCGTGGACTGGCGGCTCCGCAAGGCGCTGGACGCCCGCGACGGCGGCTGCCGATTCCCCGGTTGCGGGTCGCGGCTCCGCACCCACGCCCATCACATCATCCCCTGGGCCGACGGCGGCGAAACCGCTCTGGGCAACCTCGTGCTCCTCTGTCCCTTCCACCACCGCGCGGTCCACGAGGGCGGCTGGCGGGTGGAGGTGGACGACAGGGGTGTGCTGCGCTTCCTCAACCCGCTGGGGGTGCCGATGCCCATGGCGCCTGATCCTCCGGATATCGGCAAGTTGCTGCCTCGCGGCGGTTTGGCGGGGCCTGCGGTAGACGGCGAGGCAGTTCCACCGCCGGACTACGGCCTGGCCCGCTGGCACGGGCGGGCGGATATCGGCCCCTGGGCCGGCACCACCCTGTGGCACGGCGAGCGCATCGACTGGGCCTGGGCCCTGGACTGGTTCTGCAACGAGCAACAACGATGCTGAACGTTAATGGATGCTGAACATTAATGTTAAGTATCGGGCGGGGCCCAGCGCGGGTCAGCTGCCCCGGCGCCGCTTCTCCAGGTACACCGGCAGGTACAGCAGCCCGAAGAAGACCGCCGCAAGCAACTCGAGCTTGAGCAGATACCACGGCCACGGGAGGAAGATGAAGGGGGACGCGGTGTCCGGGACCGTGCACAGGTACATGTAGTTGCTGTCCAGGAGCAGGTTCACGGGCGTCAGGACCGCGGCCATGACGTTCAGCGCGACGAACGCACGCACCAGCGACCGGAACGTGGGCCGCATCCCCAGTCCGAGGGTGGCGAACAGCGCCGCGGCAACGATCCCTCCGTGGGAAATGAAGTACTGGAAGAAGAGGTAGTGTGGGAGGCCCTCCGACAGCTCCGGCGTCACCATGGCGTTCGTGGCGCCCGCCAGCCCCCAGAAGTAGACGAGTTCAAAGGTCCAGCGCTGGCGGAAGAGCAGCATCGCCGCTGACAGCAGTATGGTCATGCCGCAGACGTGGAGCGGCAGGTGCTCGCGGACGAACACCTCGCCGCCCTCCGTCATATACCTGTAGATCCAGCCCACGGACTGGTTGACCAGCAGCACGACGGCCAGGCCGATGCACAGGCCACGCGTCACGCGAGGCGAACCCGACCGCCTCGCCACGACCGTCATCGCGGCGGAAACCGCCGCAGTCAGCACTATGGCCGTGACGTGGGGCAGGCCGAAGAGCTGGAAAGGAGGGGCCGACATCGCTCCAAGCTAACCGCCCGGCTCGCGCCCGCGCACGACTGCGGGGGCAGGGGTGGCGGGGAGGCCTGGGGGGACTGGGACGACTGGGGCGACTGGGACGACCGGGATCGGGTCGGAGTCGGATCCCCCACCCACGTGCCCCGCCCGCCCATCGCGGCCACCCGGAACCCGAGCCGGTGCCGGGCGGCGAAGCGCAGCGCCTTGTCCTGGACCACGCCGCCGCCGATGCAGCGTGCCCGGTCCCAGCTCACGGTGGCGAGCGGCGCCAGGCCCCGGTTGCGGCGGGGATCCGCGGGAAACACCCCGTCGACATCCTTGACCAGGCGGATTTCGGCCGCGCCGACGGCGTGACCCAGGAAGAGTGCGGTCAGGTCGGAGCCTCCGCGCCCGAGCAGCGAGGGCGCGCCGGTTGCGTCGACACCGACGAAACCGGGGACCACGAGCACGTCCGAGCAGGCGAGGGCGGCCGCGATCCGCCGGGTGTCCACGCCGACGGGTTCGGCATCCCGGAGCGCACCGCGGGTGCGTAGCGACAACTGCCCGGCGGTGAGCCCCGTCGACGAAACGCCGGCGGCGGCCAGCGCGATCCGCAGAAGCGCCACCGACGCCTCCTCCCCCGTGGCGAGAAGAGCGCCGACGAGCGCGTCCGGAGGCTCGGCCGCAACCGCCCTGGCGGTGTCGAACAGGGCGTCGGTCGTGCTGCCCATGGCCGACACCACCGCGATCACCTTGTGGCCGCGCGCCACCTCCTCGCGCACGTGTTCGCCGACGCGCCGATAGCCTTCCGGCGCGGCGAGCACGGACGACCCGAACTTGACCACGTGCAGCGGCTTCTTCGCCGCCGCCACCGCGGTCACGCCGCCTGGCACACGACCTCCTCGGCGCGGCAGAGCGCGCGCTCCAGGTCGGCCACCAGGTCGTCCGGGGACTCGATCCCGACCGACAGCCGCAGCAGACCCTCGCGGATCCCGGCGACGATCTGCGCGTGCTGGTCCATCGATGCGTGCGTCATCGTCGCGGGATGGGCGACCAGGCTTTCCACGCCCCCGAGCGACTCGGCCAGCGCGAAGTGCTCGAGCCCGTCGACGAACGCCTCGACCGCCTCTCGCCCACCCTTCAGCTCGAACGAGATCAGGCTGCCCCATCCCGGTTGTTGCCGGCGCGCGGTCTCGTGGCCGGGATGCCCCGCCAGGCTGGGGTGGTTCACCCGGGAGACGACATCGCTGCCCGTGAGGAAGTCGACGACGCGGAGCGCGTTCTCCTCGTGCACGCGCACCCGGGCGTGCAGCGTCCGGATGCCGCGCAGGGTCAGGTAGGAGTCGAAGGGCGCACCGGCCACGCCCATCGCGTTGGTCCACCACGCGACGTCCTCGAACGGCTCCTCGTCCGCCGCGATCACCGCGCCCCCGACCACGTCGCTGTGTCCGTTCAGGAACTTGGTGGTCGAGTGCACGACGAGATCCGCGCCGAAGTCGAGCGGCCGCTGGTTGACCGGTGACAGGAAGGTGTTGTCCACCACGCACACGGCGCCGATTTCCCGCGCCAGGCGGGTCCACGCCTCGATGTCGGTGATCCGCAGCAGCGGATTGCTCGGCGTTTCGATCCAGATCATGCGCGGCCGCATCGCCCGTGCGCGCGCCCTGGCTCCCGGCGCCGTCTGGTCCAGGAAGCGGACCCTGTAGGACCCGCGCGCCGCCTCGGCCGAGAAGAGCCGATAGCTGCCCCCGTAGCAGTCGTGGGGCGCCAGCAGCAGATCGCCGGCGCTTAGCAGCCGCGTGACGACCGCGATGGCCGACATGCCCGAAGAGGTGATCACCGCACCGCATCCGCCCTCCAGTTCGGCGATCGCCTCGGCGGCGAGGTCGCGGGTGGGGTTTCCGCTCCGCGTGTAGTCGTACCGGGCGTACACCCCGGGCGACTCGAAGTAGAAGTTGGACGACAGATGGATGGGCGGCATGACCGACCGGTGGCCCGGGTCGGCCCCGAGTCCGGCACGCACCGCGCGGGTGACGTGCGAAGGGCCGGGACGCGCGTTTGCGAGGCCGGGACGCAGACAGTCGGGAACGTCCGGGGGCGCGCCGTTGGCGGAGTCTGTGAGCGTGTCGCTGCGGTTCATCGGGATGCCTCCTCATGGGTGAGGCCCGAGGTGATCTGCCGTGCGACTTCCCCTGTTTCCTTGAGGAAGCCGTCATGACCGAACAATGACGGGATGATGACGTGAGGTACGGGGGATCGTCCCTGCCGCCTGGCGAGTTCGTCGACCAGCCAGGGCGGAACGAGTACATCGGTGTCGAACGAGACGACGAGCGCGTCGGCCGGAAGCGATCCGGGACGCGTGCCGTGGAGGTCGATCGACTCGGAAAGCGCCAGAAAGCGGTCCGTGTCGAAGACCCGGGCGAAGGCCGTCCCGCGGGAATCCAGGTACTCCTCCACCGGGAACCTCGACGGGCTCTCGCCGGGGGCGGGGGTCCCGGGCGTGAGGGCGAAGGGCGAGAAGCGGGCTTCGAATTCGTCGATGCTCCGGTAGGTGGTCATCGCGAGGGCGCGGGCGAGGGCCAGGCCCCGCGCGGCGTGACCGGTCTCGGCGCCCAGCGTGGCGGCCGCGCGCTGTACGGTGCGCAGGGCGGTGGCCATGGGATGGGTCCGATGGGCGGCGCCGAGGGCGACCAGCTTCGATACGCGCCCGGGGAAGAGTTCGGCGAAGGCGAGGGCGACCATGCCGCCGTAGGAGGCGCCGACCAGCGAGGTCGACGCGATGCCGAGGTGATCGAGCACCGCCGCGAGGGCCCGCGCCTGATCGTGGGTTGTCACCGGGCGGAGGACCTGACCCTCGCAGGGGCCGCCGAGAAAATCCATGCCGATGAGCAGCCGGCGTGCCGGGTCGAGGGCGCCGCCCTCCTGCACCACCCCTTTCCACCAGCCCGGCTCGGGGTGCGCTGAAGTCGGCGCGAGGTGCCGCCCCGCAGAGATTCCGCCCAGGACCACCGTCGGCGCGTGGGCGGGACCGACGGCCTCGAAGTCCACCGGTACGGTCCGCGGGCCCAGGTGGTCGAAGTCGATGCGGGTGCGGAGCGTCGAGCGAACGGCGGAGGACGGCGCGAAGGAAAGAGCGGCGCCGGCGGGGAAACTGGGCATCGTTCAACTCTCCGGGTCTGGCCTGCTCATCGGACTCCGGAGATTTGACACCCTGGTACTTCCGGCTATCGCTCCGAAGAGCGACGGGCGGTTCATCTTTGCGGCCGGACTCGTGGTCTGCCGCAGGAGTTGGCACCTTTGCGGGAATGCCACTTCCCGCAGGTTGCCCCGGCTTCACAGGGCCTTTCCCTCAGCCGGTCTCGATGAGTTGTCGTTGAACGATAGCTACAACGGAAAGAGTCGAGCGTCAAGAACCATCGGAATTGCCCGGCCGCGGATACGACCCCAGCACCCGGAACAGGGCGGCGCGATCCCGCACGCCGCGCAGCGCCTCCCGGACGACGCCGTCCTCCCGGTGGCCCTCGATGTCGACCAGGAAGATGTAGCGGCCCAGGCTCCGCTTGTCGGGACGCGACTCGATCTTGAGCATGTTGATCCCGCGGGTGGCGAGCTCGCCCAGGGTGCCGTGGAGGGTGCCGGCCGCGTCCTCCGTGAAGTCGAAGCAGATGGTGGTCTTGTCCCGGCCGGTCCGCTCTGCGTCATCGCGGGCGAGAACGACGAACCGCGTCTTGTTGCTGGCGGAATCCTCGATGTTGTGATCGAAGATCTTCGCGCCGAAGATCTCCGCCGCGCGCCGGCTGGTGACCGCTGCTGCCGGACGGGCGCTCGACCCCATGTCCTTGACGGCGCCCGCGGTGCTCAGGGATGCCACCGGCTCGGCTTCGGGAAGATGCTCGGCGATGTAGCCGCGGCACTGGGCCAGCGCCTGTGGGTGCGAGTACACCACGCGCACAAGGGGAAGGCCGAAGCCGGTTTGCACCAGCAGGCAGTGGTGAATGGGCAGCACGATCTCCCTGCGGATCAGGAGGTCCGTGCTGTGGATCAGCAGGTCCGTGGTGTGCGTGACCGCGCCCTCGAGGCTGTTCTCGATCGGCACCACGGCCTGATCGGCGGCGCCGTTCTCCACCGCTTCGATCACGGCCGCGATGGTGCCGAACGGCACGGTTTCCGAGGCCCGGCTGGCGTGCCGGAGGGCCGCCTCTTCGCTGTAGGTCCCCCGGGGACCCAGATACGCGATCCTCAAGACGGCCCGGCTCCCACCTCACCCATCGTCACCCAGTACGTCGCATCGCCGCTGCGCCCCTCCACCACCACCCCCAGGTACGGCTCCCGCCCCTCGGCGTGGGCCGCCGGCGCCGCCCATCCGTGCGCGGTCGTGATCCAGCGCGCACCCGACGCGCGTTCCTGGGGCATGTCGATGGCGCCGACCGTCCCGTAGGCGGGGTTGAACACGACGTCCAGGTATCGGTAGTACACCTCGTCCGCCGCGCTGGCCGCGTCCACGACCACCTTCCAGGTTCCGGCTGCCGGGTCGTGCACCACCACCGATTCGTCGCCCACGGGATCGCCGTCGGTGCGGACGCCGGTGCATTCGTCCCCGGTGCAGTCGAAGACGTAGACGTCGAGGTCGGCGCCCGTCCCCTCCACCTCGGTGCGCACGACCAGCGCCGACGACCCGGGCAGCACTTCGATCTCGTAGACCTGCTGCTCGCGGGGCGCGAGCGCGCCGAACTCGTGGCGCGCGCTCCCCACCGGCGTGTTCACCGCGCCGCCCGTGAAGGACGCCATCCGGTTCGCGATCCATACTTGGTGCGTGCCCGCGCCCGTGGCGTTCCCGTTGTCGGCGGCCATGTCCGCCGAGACGACCTCGACATCGGCCGCGAGCGCCGATACCGTGAGCGTCGCGGCCGTGGGCGGCACGGGCTCGTGCTCCTTCGCCTGCTCCCAGTCGAAGGCGCGCGTGTCGGCGATGTCGCCCAGCCGCACCTCCCAGGTGCCCGGGATGGGGTTCGCCACCACCTGCGTGATCCCCGAGGCATCGTTTCGGATCATCTCGCCGCGCTGGCCGCGGGTATCCGGGCGGAAGACGCCCAGGGTGACGGGACGGTCCTCCCAGGCGACGTCGACCTTGAGCGCGGTCGTGCCTTCGGGCACATCGAAGAAGTAGCTCCTGAGCCCCGGACGCGGGACCTCGGCCTCCTGTTTGGCCGTGTAGCCGTTCGCGGCGCTGATGGGCTCGGGGGCGACAATGGCTGCGTGCATCCGGTGGGCGTAGCCGGCGACGTCGTCGTGGTGCAGGGTCAGGTGCGCGGTATGTACACCGTGCCCCGCCGGAGTGACGGTCACGGGAAAGTCGACCGGGGTGTTGAGGGGGAGGGTGACGGTCAGCGGCGACGAGTAGGTGCCGTGGTCGTTGCCCTCCCAGGTGACGTCGAAGGTCATGTTGCCGGAGGGACCGGATGTGCGTGTGTAGGTGACGGTGCGTTCGCCGCGCTCGCCCGCCTTCCAGCCGCTGCGCTCGTAGAGGCCGAAGCCCTCGTGCGGGGTCGGAAGCAGGTGGCTGTACGGGGTGACCACCGAAGACCGCGCTTCGATGTCGACGGCCAGCGCCCCGGCTTCGAGCCGCTGCAGGATGTCCCACGCCCCGGCGACGCTCACCACGCCGTTGCCCTGCTTGTAGGCCGCTATGTTGGGCACCCAACGCGCGCCCCGCGTGATCGCGTACTTGAGCCGGTGCGGATCGATCGGGATGCCCGCCTGCCGCGCCGCGCTGATCAGGAGCGCGCCCGCCCCGGTGGCGGTGGGCGTGGCCGTCGAGGTGCCCCCGGCGATCGTGTAGCCGGGCGGCAGCTGGAAGAGACCGGCCATGGCGCGCCCCTCGATGAACCCCAGCCAGGTGCTCACGTAGTTGGAGGGCGAGATCACGTCGGGCTTGAGCGTGCCGTCGCCCATGGGGCCGTAGCCGCCGGTGATGAGCAGGTTGTCGTCGTGCTCGACGCGCACGCCGTGGTTCATGAAGAAGTTGTCCTTGCTCTCGTGGCCGCCGATGCCGATCACGCCCCGTCCCATCACGATGTCGTCGATCGCGCCAAGGATGGGGAAGTTGTGGGTGGGAGAGAAGATGGAGACTCCGTACCGCTCCACCAGGCGGTCGCCGATCACCGAGGGAACCAGACGGCCGTCGCGCAGGAGGTAGTTGCGCGTGATGTTCGAACTCTGCTCGAAGTAGATCAGGTCGGCGTCCGCATCCCGCGCCGCGACGATCGTGGCCTCGGTCTGCCCGTACGCCGATCCGCCTTCGCCCACGCTCGCGAGCTGCGCCCCCGGGGCGACCCCCTCGAAGCGCCCGCTCTCGCCACGGCTCGCCAGGATCGCGCCGACGACCAGGGTTCCGTGCGACGCGATCCCCAGGTTGATCGCGACCCGGCTCTTGTCACGGTCGATCTGTACCCCGAATCCCACCGATTCGCGCACCGCCGTCTCCGGGTCGTCGGTGCCGAAGACCCCGAACGCGGGCCGCTCGTCGTATTCGCCCAGCGTGGTTTCGTTGGTGAAGTCGAGGTCCTGATCGGTGTCCACCCAGACATCGCCGGCCCCTTCGTCCCAGAGTACCGCAAAGAGGTGGCTCGCCCCCTCGGGGTTGCCGTCGCGGTTGACGTCGCGCTCCAGGCTCGAGCCGTAGACGCCCATGGTGTCGGCCCTGACCTCGTCGAACATGGCGATCCGGAAGAGGCCGTCCCGCGGGGCGGTGTACGCCGAGTCGCGGTACACGAACGAGCCGCCGCTCGCCTCGACCATGTCGTCCATGTCCAGCCACCAGCCGTTGTCCTCGATTTCGGGGTCGAGGACGTTCCGGTAGACCGCGATCTTGGGCACCTCGGTGCCGTCCAGGGCGCGCGCGGTCTGGAGCTCGGGCAGCAGCATGTCCGGCAGCATGTCGATCATTGCGACGACCACGCCCCGCCCGTCCCAGGTCGGGTTCTCTTCGCGGAACTCGAGCGCGCGCATGTCGCCCAGCGGACTGTAGCGGTTGCGGAGCGGCTGGTCGCTCAGCACGGGCGGCCACACCGTGTCGGCGGGCAGCGCGGGCGCCTCCGCTTCCCCCCCGGCCAGCCCGAACGAGCGCGGCCGTCCCGTGATCGACACGTCGACGCTGTGCACGTCACCGAGGCCGACCACCTCCTCCACGCGCTCCACCGGCACCCACGCCCTCAGGTAGTCCACATCGTCCGCGCGGAACCCCACCCGGCCTCCCATGCCCTCCACGGCTGCCGCCACGCGCGCGTTGCGCCCGGGCATCGAGGCAATGACCAGCACGACCTCGCTCTCGCCGCGGGCACGCGCCTGCGCAAGTTCGCCGCGGGCGTCCTTGAAGAGGTAGGGCCGCCGTTCGGGCTGTGCGGCGGCCGGGGCCGCGGCTGCTGCGCCGGCGGCCAGGGTTGCGAGGATCAGGACAAGACGAGCGGGGATTGCGGCCTTGCGTCGCATGATGGCACTCCGGGATCAAGGCGTCGGGACGGTCTGCACGGTGCAGAATCGCGTGCTACGCAGGGCTTCCGCAATGCGTTCGCGGGGTCGCCTATGCCGCCGGACGCTCGACGCGCAGGGTCAGGATGTCGGTATCGTGATACTTCTGGTGCCGCACGGAGGTCGCGAGGTGGCGGAGCAGCCGCAATGAAAAGTCGTGCTCCGAGGGGATCTCCACCGAGTGCTCTCCCGCCAGCGCCATACGGTCCTCGATGTTCCCTTCTCCCGCCACGGCAAGGAACTCCAGCTCGGCCGCCCCGGGCACCGAGCGCACGCTGAGGCGCAGCCGCCTCCCTTCGCGCACATCATCGCCCTCCTCCCCCATGAGACTCAGCAGTCCCTCTTCGGCGGCAAGCGAGACCCGGCCCGACATGGCCTCGTCCCATCCCGCGCGCGACGCGAAGCTGCCCAGGAACGCCTGGATTTCCGGGACGGCGTTGACGCCGAGGTCGGTCACCAGCCGCTTCCGACGCGGCCCGGAGAGCTCGACGAACGCCGACAGCAGGAGTGCGGTCAGGCCGCCGGAGGTCATGCCGTTGCCCAGCATTTCGGAGAAGAAGGGGCTCATCTGGCCGGTGAAGAGTCCGCCGGCCTGGAAGCCCGAACCCACCCAGAACGACACGCCCACGATCGCGGCCTTGCGGTAGTTCATCCCGTCGCCGACCACGATGCGCATGCCCAGCACGAAGAGGATGGCGATCAGCACGACCACGTAGGCGCCGATGACCGCGTTCGGGATCGAGAGGATGACGGCCACGAACCTGGGCAGGAAGGCCAGCGCGATGAATCCGACTCCGATGCAGACGCCCACCCGCCGGGCGGCGACCCCGGTGATTTCGACGATCGACACGCTGCTCGAATACGTGGTGTTGGGCACGGTGGCGAGCAGCCCTGAAAGGAAGTTGCCCAGTCCGTCGGCCATGACCGCGCCCTGCACCCCGCGGAAGTCCGTTGCGCGGGCGTCGCGCCACGAAACGCGCTGCACGGCGACCGCGTCCCCGACGGTCTCGATCGCCCCGACCAGGGTGACGAAAACGAAGGCGGGGAGCAGCGCCCAGAAGGTCGGGCCGAAGGAGAAGTCGAACCCGGGCCAGCCGCTCACCGGCAGTCCGATCCACGGGGCCGCGGCCACCTGTTCCCAGGAGAACAGATCGAATTGGCCGGCGACAATGCAGCCGGACACGATTCCGATCACGGGACCCCAGAGCCGCATCGCGCCGCTCGCGCGGAGGATGATGATCATCGTGATGGCGAGCGTGGCGATCGCCGTGGCCGGGCCGGCGGCGGGCGCCGCACCCGGCGGCACCTGCTCGACGAGATCCAGGACGAGCGGCATGACCGTGACCGCGATCAGCATGATCACCGTGCCGGCGACGGTGGGCGTGATGAGGCGCCGGAGAAGGGCGAGCCGCGACGCGAGCAGGAACTGGAAGAGCGCCGAGGCGGCGACCAGTGTCGCCAGCATCCCGGGCCCTCCCCGTGCCAGCGCGGTGACCGCCACCGCGATGAACGCGCCCGACGTGCCCATCAGGAGGATGTAGCCCGACCCGAACCGCCAGACCCGCCTGGCCTGCACCATGGTGGTGATGCCGCTGACGAGGAGCGCCGCGCAGGCCGCCCACGACAGGAAGAGCTCGCTCTCGCCGGCGGTGCGAACCACGATAGCGATCGTCAGGACGATCGGTCCGAGTGTGAGCACGCAGTACTGCAGCGCCAGTCCGACCGCGACGGGAAACGGGGGTCTCTCCTCGGGCTCGAAGCGGACGTCGGCGCCTGCCTGGGTCGAGGGATGGGCCATGGGGGATCCAGGGCTTGGGGGGATTGTCGGTCCGAAGGAGCACAGTATCGGGGACGCAGGACGCCCGCGCAATGAAGCAGAGGCACCTTGCGGCCCCGGCGCACGCCACCGAACCTTGGGGCTGATTGCGGCCGTGGGAAGGGCCCGGCCACACGCGCAACGGACCCCTGGAGGGATTGCCATGAGATCGAAGCAAGACATGCTGCGGCGGCCGCTGTTCGCCGCGATGGTGGCCATGACGGTGGCGTGCGCCGCGCCGGAGCACGGTGCCGAGGGCGAGGGTGCGGAAGCCGAACCGATGTCGGCGATGGAGGTCGAACTGCCGCCCACGCCGATGGCCGACCCGGCCGATGTTGCGTCGGTGGAGGCGATCGTGACCGCGGTCTACGAATCCATCTCGGGCGATGCCGGGGTTGCGCGGGACTGGGACCGCTTCCGGTCCCTCTTCCTGCCGGGGGCGCGCCTGATGCCCGTGGCCACCGAACATCTGGAGAACGGGCGCCGGAGTTCGATCAACTCGGTCTCCCCCGAGCAGTTCGCAGAGGGGACCGACGAGTTCTTCGAGCAGGAGGGGTTCTACGAGGTCGAGATCGGCAACGTCACCGAGACCTACGGCGACATCGCGCACCGCTTCAGCAGCTACGCGTCGTTGCGCACCGACGACCCGAACGAGGAGCCCTTCAACCGCGGCATCAACTCGTTCCAGCTCCTGCACGACGGCGAGCGCTGGTGGATCCTCACCATCTTCTGGCAGCACGAGCCGGACGCGGGCCCGATCCCGGAAAAGTATCTGGACGGCTAGTACGCCGGCTCGGCCGGACGCTTTTCGCCCGCCGTGACGGCGACCTGCAGCCGGTTCTGGCGGGGCGGCAGGCTGCACACCGAGAACGGGGTGAAGACGCAGGGCGGGTTGTAGGCGCGGTTGAAGTCGATGACCGTCCAGCCGTCGTCGTTCGCGAGGGGGACGCGCATGTAGCGGCCGCCCTGGTAGGTGTCGCGAACGGCGGTCGAGTCCCACAGCGAGATGAAGTAGGTGCGGCTGGTGGCGCGCGCGAAGGCGACGAGGCGGTGCTCGGTGCCCCCCACCTCGAAGACCAGCTCGCCGGGCGACTCGTTCTCGACGGTGCCGCCGCGCACGTCGGCGAGGGGAACGATGCGGGGCTCGGGGTAGGGGTCGAACCGGGCCGGGAGCCGCCAATCGGTGGTCACCGGGAAGTAGTCCGGGAGCTGGAAGGCGGCGAGGCGGGGTGCGTCCCGGTCCCACACGCGCAGCCAAAGGCGGTCCGTCCCGCGCTCGGAATGGATGCGAAGGCCGAGGGATCCCAGGGCGAGGATGGTGGTATTCTCTTCGCGGTCGTTCCGCAGCGCGAGTTCTTCCGCGACCGCCGACCCGACGTCGATGGTCAGGCCGCTCTCCTCCTCCGGCACCAGACGAACCTGGCCGTTCGCAAGGTGGAGGGTTCCGGCGAAGGGGGGCGCGTCTTCCGGCGGCAGGACGATCGCAAGCGAGGTGTCGGATCCGAACCGGTTCTCGCCCTCCGCGAGCTCCCAGAGGCCCGCCCAGCTGATGACTCCGGCCGCCGGGTTCGCGAGGCTGGACCGCCGGTTCGCGCGCCACTCCTCGTGCTCCGCCGCGAGGACTTCCGGGGACACCGCGCCGAGGTCGGGTGCCGGATCGCCCGCGCAGGCGGCCAGGAGCGCGCACACGATTGCGGGAAGAATTCGCGCGGGAGGGAAAGGGAACATACCCCATGATAGGCTCCCGGCCCGGCGACGCCAACGGGTCGGATCAGCGCGCTGCCTCCGCGTCCGCCTCCACCGCTTCCCACTCGCGCATCAGGCGGGCGATCCGCTCGGTCAGCTCCCTGCGTTCGGATTCCAGCCCCTGCACCTCCTCCGGCGCCGCGCGCTCGTAGAAGATCGGAGACGCGAAGACGGCGTCGATCTCGGACACGCGCGCCTCGGCCCCGTCGATTCTCTCGGCCAGCTCCGCGCCCCTGACCTCCAGCTCACGCAACCGGCGGTCGCGGCGCGCGCGCTTGCGCCGGTTCCTGCCCCACGTATCCTGGCTGGCCCCGCGGGGCGCTTCGTCCCCTTCGGCGCGGGAACGCCGGTTCCCGGCCCTCGTATTCAGCAGCACGGCGTCGGTGTCGAGGTGATCGTCGCCGCTGTGCTGCACGTATTCTTCATAGGTACCTCTGTAGTCGCGCATGCCGTCTTCGGTGATCTCCACGATCCGGTTGGCCAGCCGCGCGACGAACCACCGGTCGTGGGAGACGAACACCAGCGTGCCCGCGAAGTGCTTCAGCCCGTTGACCAGCGCCTCGATCGACTCCAGGTCCAGGTGGTTGGTGGGCTCGTCGAGCACCAGGACGTTGGGCGCGCGGATCATCAGGCTGCACAGCACCAGCCGTGCCGACTCTCCGCCCGAGAGCGCGCCGAGACGCTTGTCGGCGTCGTCTCCGGTGAACAGCACCATCCCCATCTTCCCGCGCGCAAAGCCCGTTCCCTTTCCCGCGCAATAGCTGCCGATCCACGCCTCTGCTGTCTGCCGCTCCGGTGCCCCGCCCCCGTCCGCGGCGCCCACCGCCAGGTGGTCCTTCGGATCCTGCGCAAAGTACCCGGGCCAGGTCTCGTATCCCCAGGCGACCGAACCCTCGTCCGCCTCCAGTCTGCCGACCATGATCTTGAGCAGCGTGGACTTGCCGATCCCGTTGGGCCCCACGATCGCAAGCCGGTCCCCCCGGGCCACCCGCAGGTTCACGTCCCGCAGCACCTCGTTGTCCCCGAACGCCTTGCCGACCCGCTCGACCTTCAGAACCTCGCGGCCGCTGGGGCGCCGCTGCTCGAATCGGAAGGTCGGATACCGCCGCGAGCTCTTCGGCAGCTCCACCAGCTCCTCGGCCTTCTTCTCGATCATGCGAACGCGGCTCTGGGCCTGCCGCGCCTTGGACGCCTTGGCGCGGAAGCGGTCGACGAACTTCCTGTGGTGCGCGATCTCCCGCTCCCGAACGGCGATCTCCTTCTCGCGGCGCTCCCGCTCGGCCGCCTTGGCCCGGAGGAAGCGCGTGTAGTTGCCCGGATACCCGATCACCGTCTCGTAGTCGATGTCGAGGATCTGCGTGGCCACGTTGTCGAGGAAGCGGTGGTCGTGGCTGATCACGACAACGGGACCGCGGAAGCCCCGGAGGAACTTCTCCAGCCAGCGGATCGAGACGATGTCGAGGTGATTGGTGGGCTCGTCGAGGAGGAGCGCGTCGGGCGCGCTCGCCAGGACCTGGGCCAGCAGCACGCGCAGGCGGAAGCCCCCCGACAGGGTGGAAAGCGGGTCGCGGTGGACCCCGGGGGGCAGCCCGAGTCCCTCGAGGATGGCGGCCGCACGCGATTCGGCCGTGTATCCGTCGTGCCGCTCGAAGACCTCCTCCAGCCGCGAGAAGCGTTCGCCGTCGAAGTGCTCGTCGGCGCGCGCGAGCACTTCGTCCCGTTCGGCCATTGCGCGCCACAACTCCTCGTTGCCCATGAGGGTGACTTCGAGGATCCGTTCGTCCTCGTACAGGAAGCGGTCCTGCCGCAACACCCCGAGACGGAGCCTCCGGGGCATGTCGACCGACCCCTCGCTCGCCTCGATGTCCCCGGCCAGGATGTTCAGCAGGGTGGTCTTGCCCGAACCGTTGGCGCCGACCATTCCGTAGCGCTCGCCGGGGCTGAGGCGGAACGAGGCGCCCTCGAAGAGGACGCGTTCGCCGAAGGACTTGGAGAGGCTGGTGGCGGAGATCATTCAAAGGGGTAGCATAACACTCGCTTGAGGATCGATCCAAATCGGGCACCCTGCGTGGACTACTCGAAGTCGTAATAGTACCTCGCGACCGCCCCGCGGCCCGCCGACTCACCCCGGCTGTAGTATGCGGGCATGCGTTCCGACTTCCAGCGCCCGGCCACCATGATCGCGGTAAGGCCCATCCCGCTTGCGGTCAGGTCCTGCGCCATCCCCACCCGCGGCGAATGGCCCGTGAAGCCCTCGCCGAGGCCCGCGGCGCGCGCCATGGCGGCAATCCGGTTGGAGATCGTGCGTCCGCGCGCAATGCCGAAGACCCGCGCGTTCGGATCGGGATCCGGCGGCCGGATGTGGCGGAGTGCTATGGCCGCCTTCAGCCCGATGAACTGCACGGCCGAGGCCGAGGACGTCTTGGAGCGGCGGATCGTAACGCGCGCGCTTCCGTCGTGGATGAACTCGATGTCCCGCCAGCGAAGTTCGGCGGCTTCTCCGCGGCGGAGCAGCGCGTCGCGCATCACCGTCGACATCGCGATGTCGACGTTGCCACGGCGGACGGCGGCCCTGACCGACTCCGTGCGCCCGGACGATCCGCTGCGCGGCAGACACGCGGTCTCCTCGATCCTCGCAAGCAGCCGGGCCGTCAACCCCCGCGCCTGTCGGGGATCGTTGCGGCCCTTGTCCGTGGCCTGGTTCCGCAGCCCGGCCAGCGTGTTCCGAACCCCCTCCGACGCCGACGGGTTCTGTTGGCCGGCGGTCCGGTGATAGTAGCCGATCGCCTTGCGGTCCATCTCCAGTGACGACATCGAGAGCCCCTGCTTCGTCCGATAGACGAGATACGCCGCCACCGTCATCGGGTCGGCGGGCAGCGACCGGAGACCCTCGTCCTCCGCCCACTCCCTGAACCTCCTCCAGGCCCCGGCGTAGGCCCGGCGCGTGGCCGGGCGTCGACTTCCCTCGACTGCCGCGAGTATCGCCTTGACATAGTGGTCGGCCACCTTCGCGGCCTCGACCGGCATGTCACGATCGCGCTCCTTCATGCTGTTCCTCCCCACCGTGTAGCCATCGTCCCCTGCGCAGCGCGCGCCCGTTTACGGGGACGGTAACGGTAGAAGGGGCCGGTCAGCACGGTATCATCGTTCGGCTCTCGGGCATGTCCGACGCGGAAACGGCGACCGACGACAGCGGCCAGTATTCCTTCACCGGACTGCGTGCCGGGACGTATGCGGTCGAGATCTCCGGCTTCGACGCGGGCGAGGTCGGCTTCTCCAGCACATCCGGTGCGGCGACGGTCGGCGTGGGCGAGTCGAAGGTCGTGAGCTTCGACGGCACGTATCTGCGAACGGCTGGGATCGTGGGGCAGGTCAGCGTTGACGGGGACGGCCTTGAGGGCGTGACCGTTACCCTGTCCGGCCACGACGAAGAGGCGACCGAAATGACGGACACCGGCGGGCTCTACTCGTTCTTGAAGCTGCGCTCGGGTACCTACCAGATCGCGATCTCGGGCTACGACACCGATGACTACGAGTTCCAGGTCACGTCGGAGACCGTGACCGTCGCGACGGGCGAGACCGCGAACGTGCCCTTCGAGGGCACCCTGCTCCGCACCGCCGGCATCGCGGGCCGCGTGAGCGTTGCCGGCATGGGACTCGACGGCGTCACCGTCACGCTGGCGGGTGCCGCCGAGGCCACGACCGAGACCTCGAACGGCGGCCAGTACGCGTTCGCCGGTCTGGCGGCGGGTACCTACGTAGTGGGCATCTCCAACCCGAACGACGTCGCCTACAGCTTCGAGACGACCTCGATCAACGTCGAGCTGGCGGACGATCAGTCGGCGATCGTCAACTTCGACGGGACGCACACGCGGACCGCCTCCGTGACGGGCATGTTGTACCTTGACGAGGCGCCGCAGGACAAGATGTACACGGCCAACGAGCCGGCGCTCGCGCACGCGGGCATCCCTGTCGCCCTCCAGGGACCGGGGATCAACGACGTGGCGGTGGGCGTGACGATGGACGACGGCAGCTTCACCTTCGAGGGGCTGACCGCGGGATCCTACCGCATCCTGGTCAACATGACCGATGAAGTGGCGACGGCGATCGAGGCGGCCGGCTTCGCGTTTGTCGGCGACCTGACCGGTTCAATCGTGAACGTCGAGGCCGGCGGCAGCGCGCAGGTCAACTTCCCGTTCCGGATCACGATGCAGACGCTCGTCGCTGGTGCAGCCATGGGCAACGCGGACGAGACGGGCGCCCCGGTCGCGGGCGTGGAGCTGGCGCTGTACGCCAACGCCGACATGACGGGCATGCTCAGCGAGGCCACGACGGACGACACGGGCATGGCCACGTTCGATTTCGCCCGGGCCGACAACACGGGTCCTACCGGCAACGACAACATCGTGTTCGTGAAGGTCAAGGCGACCGGCAACGACGCGCTGGTGGTGTCGGACAACGACTTCACGGAGGTCTCGTACGGCGCCACGGAGCGAGCCTCTTCGGCTCCGACGGCGGTGAAGCTGCTCAACGTGGCGGTGAACTTCCAGTTCTGGGTGAAGAACAACGCGGAAGCCCGCGGCGGGGACATGGGGTTGCCCGGCTGGAACACCCACGTCTACATGGGTGATCCGGAGGACGGCAACACGGTCGACGCCACGATGCCCACGGACGACGGCGAAGACAACATGGACGACCTGGGCAAGGGCTCGTTCTCGTACGCGGTCGGCGCGGCCGATCTGCCAGCGACATTCACCGTAGTGGTCGGTGAAGAGCAGGCAGGCGCGATGGGCGAGTCGTTCGAGCAGAGCGACGCGCTCACGTACACCCACACGGGTCTGGCGCATCCGGACATGAACTCGGCCGAGATGAACGACCTCGGTCCGATCTACGTGACCTGGACCACGCAAACGCTCACGGTCGGCGTGTACCGCGAGGTGGACGACGAGCCCGGCTTCACCGATTACCGCGCGCCCATGGGCGGCGATGACTATCCGGACGAAGCCGTTGCGGCGCAGATGATGGTCGAGCTCCTGACGCGGGACAGCCGCAACCGCCTGCGCCGGTACGACATGTGGGACAATGACGGCGATGCGAGTACCGATCCCGTCGACGCCATCCAGGAGCTCGGCAAGAACGGCATGGCCTCCTTCGGCAACCTGCCGGCCGATGTCGAGTTCACCGCGCGGCTGCATCTGGGGGCCGACCGCATGCTGATCGATGCGACCGATGCCGGCGACGTGGACGCCTTCGGGGCCGATCTCGACCTCGGCATATCGATGGGCGCTTTCGGCGACGCGGGAGGCGCCGGGCCGGAGGTGAAGCTCTGCTCGGTTTCCACGGACGTGAATAAGTGCGCCACGTGGGCCTACCAGTGGACCACCGGTTCCGTCAGCGGCAGCGTGGCGGGCCCCGGTGGTGCGGCCGTCACTCTCTCGGCCGAGACGAATGCGCGGGACCGGGACGCCAAGACGGGTGCCGATTCAGAGAAGGCCGGTTACAGGATGTTCGCCATCAACGACATCCAGGACGGCGAGTACACGCTGACCACGCCGAACACGGCCGACAACTCGTTCTCTCCCAACGGCGGTCACGAACTCGAGATCTATCACAACGAAGCGGACGATGACGAGGACGAAGACACCGAGTACGTCGGGACTGCGTCAACGCACACCGCCGACTTCACCGCGACCAAGCTGCGGCTCGCGATCAAGGGCTTCGTGGCCAACGACGACGGTGACGGGCGCGCGCGTGGCAACGAAGCCATGGCTGGCGTTACGGTAAACCTGCTGAAGGCGTCCAACGCCAATGACACGGCATACACCGTGGTCGCCGCGACCACCGAGACCGACGAGAACGGGATGTACGAGTTCGCCGACCTCACCGAGGGCGCGAATTACCGCGTCGCGGTCGCGGGCGGCGACGACTACGCGGGTCTCCGCAGTCTCAATGTGGCCAAGTCCGGGGTCGTAAGCCCCGCAGAATACCCGGCCATCGAGGAGCCGTTCACGGGCCTGCTGCCGAGCTGGGACCACGCGAGCAACACGGCGTCGAATGCGACGCCGACTGCCAGCAACAGCACCGGCACCGTAAGCGCGACGCTGCAGAACTTCGCCCTGGTCTACAGGAACGGCACCGTGTCGGGTTCGGTGACCAACCTCAGCGGGGTCAACGCGGGCGTGCTCGTGGCAGCCGCGCACTGTATCGAGTACACGGCGGCCAGCGACGGCGACACTCCCGACGACGACACCGACGACACCGCCGAAAGCTGCACGTGGGGCGAGGTCATGAGGACCGAGAGTGCGGGCAGTGGCGGCGACTACGAGTTCAGCGGCCTTCTGGAGGGCTACTACCAGGTGTGGTTCACCGATAACTTCCTGGTGGCGGCGCAGTTGGTCAACGGCACGCCCGACGACGACGTGCCCGCGACGGGAGAACCGGTCGTGGACACGATCGTATTGCGCACCGCGATGGTGATGGGCCGGTACCAGTACGATACCGGCAACGACTTCTACGTGTACAACGCGCGTGCCAGCACTGCGGACGAACTGACGGCACTGACGGTCCTGGCGTTCCAGGCGGGCGGCGACACGGTGGACCTGGGAGCGGATGTCAGCGCCATAACCCAGGACGCATCGGGTACGAACGCGGTCACGCTGAACACAGGCAGGATCGAGTTCGCGTCCGGTGGCGTGACGATTGATGCAGAAGCTTCACACGATGATGCCACTGTTAGCGCTTCCATCGAAGCGGACGGCTTTTCGGTCGGCAACCTGCCGTTCAACGAGACGGGCTCGACCGATGCCGGTACGGCGATAACCACTACGATCAGCGTCACGGTCAAGGCAGCCAACGGATTCAACGACCACGTCTACACCCTCGATGTGGCGCGGACGGCGCCGGTGGGCAACACTCCGACATCCGTGACGGCCGCCGGAAACGACGTCACCTGGGCGGACGGCGGGTTTCACGATGAGGTCATCACCACTGCGAACGCGGACATTGTGGTCGATCTGGAGGCGGGACAGAGCCTGGCGGTCACGATCGGCGGCAACGCGGTGGCCTGCGAAGCGGGTACGGATGACACCACCGTCTACACCTGCACGGTTACGACCCCTGTGGGGCAGACTACCGCCAAGGTGGAGGTCACGTCGGAAGACGGGGTTGCGGCGAGCATGCTCGTCAACTTCCAGCGAAGCAGCTAGGGCAACTGCCACGGCCGGCTCTCCAACGAGAGTCGTGACAGTACGTCGCCCCCGTCCGGTTCGCCGGGCGGGGGCGACTTGCCTTGGCCGTCCACTCGCCACGCGGCGGCCCCCGTGGCACCTTGATGGACCCTGCGCCCACCGTCGGCGCCCCGGAGCGTACCCCTCTCGCCACGGAATCCAGCCATGCGTGTCACTGCCCCGATCATCGCCGCCGGAGCCGCCGCCGCAACCGGCATCCTGAGCCTCGGGCCGCTTGCGCCCGCCAGCGCCCAGCGCCCCGAACCGCCCCCGGTTCTCAAGGTCCACAACTACCTCCCGCACATGACGCGGCCCGAGGTGGAGGACTTCCTGACGCGAAGCGACATGGTGATCATCCCCGTGGCCGCGCTGGAGCAGCACGGCACCCACCTCCCGATCGGCACCGACTACCTGACCGGTGTCGAGCGTGCGAAGCGGATCGCTCTCCGCACGGACGTCCTGGTGGTCCCGATCCTCCTTCCGGGCCAGTCCCCGTACCACATGGGCTTCGCCGGCACGGTCACCCTGCCCTCCACGCTTGTGCAGGAGGTCTACGTGGAGTCCGTCAAGAGCCTCATCCGGCACGGTTTCAAGCGCTTCCTGATGCTAAACGCGCACGGGGGCAACCGTGCGATCACGACCTTCATTGTCGACCGCATCAATCAGGAGACCGCCGGCATCGCGGTCGATCTTGGCGCGGTCACCGCACCGCTCATCGAACGCGCTGCGTCCGGGCCGGCACCGGACGGCCCCGCCGTGCTGGACCGGCACGGGGGCACCGGCGAGACGTCCAGGTCGATGTACCTGATTCCCGACCTGGTGGATCTCGAAGCCGCCGTCGTTCCGGAACTCACCCTGCCGCCCCACCTCGAGGCGATGGTTCCCGATGTGCTCGCCGGGGATCCGACCGCCCTGGCGCTCTTCCTGGCCGAGGGCCTGAAGGACGAATCGACCGGCAAGGGGACGGCCTCTCACCAGCTGAGCAGCACCGGAGTGTGGGGCGAACGCGATCCCCGCGAAGCGACGGCAGAGCGGGGCCGTCGGGCCACCCTGGCGTCCGAGGACGCCGCCGTTGCCTTCATCGAGCGCTGGAACGAACTCCGGCCCCCGGGAACGGGACACTAGCCGGTCTTCAGGTATTCTTCCGCCATGTCGACCAGGCTGGCCGATCCGAGGAACAGGGGAGTCCGGTCGTGGAGGCCCTCCGGGACGATGTCCAGAATGTTCCGGCTCCCGTCCGAGGCGCGTCCGCCGGCGGCTTCACAGATCAGCCCCAGGGGAGCCGCTTCGTAGAGAACCCGCAATTTGCCGCCGAGCGACTTCGAATCGGGGGGATACATGAAGATCCCCCCTTGCAGGAGCGTCCGATGGAAATCGGATACCAGCGAACCGATATAGCGTGACTTGAACCCCCCTACCCCTTCGCCGTTGACCCCCCGGAAGTGATCGACGAGGCGCTGCTGTCCTCGGGACCAGCGCGCGTAGTACGCCTCGTTGACCGAATAGACCTTCGCCGGCGGGTCGGGAATCCGGATGTTGCGGTGGCTGAGCAGGAATTCGCCGATCGACGGATCGAGCGTGAATCCGTGAACCCCTCTCGCGGCGCCGGTCGTGTACACCAGCATCGTGGACGACCCGTAAACGACGTATCCGGCCGCCAGTTGCCGGTATCCCGCCTGCAGACAGTCCTCCAGGGTTCCCGCACCGCCCTTCGGCGTCACCCTGTGATGGATCGAGAAGATCGTGCCGATCGAGACGTTCACATTGATATTCGACGAGCCGTCGAGCGGATCGAAGAGCAGCACGTAGTTCCCGATGTCGAACCTGTCGGGAATGGGGATGATCCCGTCCTGCTCCTCGGAGACCATGCAGCACAGGTGGCCCGCGTGGTCCATCGCCTTGACGATCACCTCCTGAGCGAAGACGTCGAGCTTCTGTACGCGCTCGCCCTGCACGTTCGTGTCGCCCGTCTGACCGAGGATGTCGATCAGGCCCGCCATGTTCACCTCGCGCGAGATGATCTTGGCGGCGAGGGCGAGGTCGTACAGGAGGGCGGAAAAGCGACCCGAAGCGTCCGGGTAGTTGCGCTCCTGGTCGATGATGTGGCGATCTATTGTGACGACCTTGCTTCGCACGGCCGATCCTGGTGGGGTTGAGGTCGGTGGCGGGTCGGGAAGATGGCCAAGTCGCGGGGTCGGGACAAGGCGCCGGGCTCGCGCGCGGCTCAGTGCGTCGTTCGTACCGTGCCGTCACGGCGCGCGACGATGCCCACGGTGCCGTCGCGGTCGGTCCTGAGGACGCGCACCCCGGCGCGCTCGAGCCGCTCGAGGACCACGGGATCCGGGTGGCCGTAGCGATTGCGCGCCCCGACCGAGATCAGCGCGTACTCGGGCAGGACGGCCTGCACGAATTCGGCGGCGGTCGAGGTGCGGCTGCCGTGATGACCGACCTTGAGGAGTGTGACCTCGCCCTCTTCGAGCAGGCCGGCCTCGATCTCGGCGTCGGCGTCGCCCATGAGCAGCGCCGAGAAGCGGCCGTAGTCCAACCGCAGCACGACGGACCAGTCGTTCGGGTCGGTGGGGGGCGGGGCGCGGGGCCGGGGCCCGCCGTCGCCCGGTGCGGGACGCCTGGGGCTGAGCACGCGGAAATCGACGCCGTCGACGCGCCATGAATCGCCGGCCAGGACGCGCCGCCAGGGGACGTCGGCGTCGCGGGCCTCCGTCAACCCCGCCATGTGGCCGCTCTGGCCGACGCTGAGCCCCGGGCCCAGGACTGCGCGCGTCGAGATGTTCTGCAGCACCGCGGCGAGTCCTCCCGCGTGGTCCTCGTCGGGGTGCGTGAGGATCACCGCTTCGAGACGGCGTGCGCCGCGCGCGTTCAGGTACGGCACGACGCGGGTCAGGCCGGCGTCGGATCCGCCGAAGCCGCGGGGACCGGCGTCGACGAGGAACCAGTGCCCGTCCGGGGTGCGCACGGCGATGGCGTCGCCCTGCCCGACGTCGATCGCGACGATGTGGAGCGCCCCCCGGCCCGCGAAGGCGAGCGCCGCCTGGCCGGTCCAGAGCAGCGCGCACGCCGAGAGCACCGAGACGGCGGCGCGCACGGCGGGACGCGTGCGCCACGGGGCGTTGACGAACAGCATTGGCATAAGCGCCCCGGCCGTGAGGAGCGCGGCCTCGCGGGGGGTCACCAGCAGCACCGTCCAGCGCAGTTCGCCGAGCGCCGCGGCCGTCGCCGTGACCGCCTGCAGAAGTCCCTCCGCCCCCGCGCCAGCCACGGCGGCCCCGGGGATGTGAAGAATGTCCATGACGATCGCGGCAATCACGCCGGGAACGGCGGTCGCGACAAGGGGGGTCAGCACGATCGAGGAGGGGAGCGAGAGCAGGGGGATCTGTCCGAAGTGGTAGGCGAGAACGGGCGCCGTGAACACGGACGCGCCGATCCCCGCGGCGAGCGGGGGCGCGATCCAGGATCGGCCCGGGTGAGCAGGCCAGTGCCGCATGATCCAGCGCGTCATGACGAGGATCCCGGCCGTGCCGGTAACGGTGAGCTGGAACCCGGCACCCGCCACGACCGTGGGTCGAAGCAGCGCGATCATCAGCATGGAAAGACCCAGCGCGCCGAGGCTCCGGGACGGAGCCTGGCGCATCCGGCCCAGAACGAACGCCGTGGTCATCCAGGCGGCGCGCACCGCCGAGGTGGGCGCGCCGATAAGGAGCACGTAGGCCCAAACGCCCACGGCGACGCCGACCGCGCGGGTACGGGGAGGGTGGCCGGCCAGGGCGACGAGACCGCCGAGCAGCGCCGCGATCACGCCGACGTGGAACCCCGAAATCGACAGCAGGTGAGCGCTGCCCGAGCGCGCAAAGGAATCCCAGAGCTCACGCGGTATCCCGTCGCGTTCGGCCAGCACCAGCGCCGACGCGACACCCGCCTGTCCGCCGAGGCGGCGATCGAGCGCCTCCGAGGCCCGCTCCCGGATGGCGGCGCGGAGACGGTGGGTCGCCGGTACGGGGACACCCTCCCGCTCGTCGATCGACGAGGCGCTCAGGTACACCGATACGGAGCCGTCCGGGCGCTCGGATCTGAACCAGCGCCCTTCGACCGTCACCGGGCGCGCTTCCGGGGGCACCCCGGCGCGGGTGTATACGCGGAACTCGCATCCCTCGCGCCTCCCGGAGGCCAGGCGCAGGCTGGATGCCCCGTCGGCACTGGTCCGCGTGAAGTAGCCAACCACCTGCGTCTCGTCACCGTCGGCGATTCCGGCGTGGCAATGCTCGTTGGCGAGACGGTCCGCCGTACCCCAGGCGAGCCCGGCGATGAAGCAGAGGACGAGAGGGAATAACCGGCTTCCGGGACCGCGCCATAGCGCTATGGGACCGATCAGGAGCAGGAGCGAGAAGAGGGTTCGATCGAACCCCAGGGCCGCGCTGGCTGCCGTCCCGGAGGCAAAGCCCACGGCCGTCCACAGGATCGGGGGCGCACCCCTCACTCCAGAAGCTTCCCTCCCTCCCCGGCGTCGGATCTCCCGCGCTCGGTCAGGCTTTGCTTCATGTGCCGCTCCCGAAGGAGCTTGCGCACCTTGAGGTCGGCGTTGATTCCAGCGACCAGCACCACGGCCATCCCGACCACCATGCCCCCGAACGCCACGAAGGTCACGGGCACGGCGTCGAGGGTCACGATTCCGAGGTTGATCGCGACTTCACGGCCGGCGTTCCCTCGTGCGAACGCGACCCCCATCAGGATCACCAACGCCAGCCCCGCCAACCCCGAAAATCGCCTCATCGCGGTTCAGCCGGCGACGGCCGCCGACGTGGGCTCGGCGACGAAGGTCGCGCCCGTGGTCCGAACCAGGTGCGCGGTCCTGTAGCGCCCGATGTCGGCCTCGCTGCCCGGCATCACAGCGGCCTTGTTGCGGCGCGTGCGTCCCATGACCGTGCCCTGCGTCTTGCCCTTGCGCTCGATCAGCAACTCTTCCAGCCGGCCCACTTCCCCCCTGTTGATCTCGGCCTGCACGGCCCGCGTTTCGGCGATGAGCGTCTCCAGGCGCCGCTGCCCCACCTCGTCGGCAATGAACTGGTCCGCGGGCAGTCGCGTGGCGGGCGTGCCGGCGCGAGGGCTGTAGCGGTAGGTGAAGGCGTCGTCGAACCTGACCTTCGAGAGCAGCGTGAGGGTCTGCTCGAAGTCCTCTTCGCTCTCTCCCGGGAAGCCGACGATGACATCGGTCGAGAGCGCAATGTCCGGCACGCCGGCGCGCACCATTTCGACCTTTTCCATGAACGATTCGGCCGTGTACCGTCGAACCATGCGCTTCAGCACCCGGTTGCTGCCCGACTGGACGGGAAGATGCAGTTGCTCGCAAACCGCCGGCTCCTCCGCCATGACCTCCACGAGTTCCGGGGACACGTCGTTGGGATGAGGCGAGGTGAAGCGGACGCGGCGGATTCCCGGGATCCGCGCCACCGCGCGCAGAAGGTCAGGGAATGTCCAGTCGCCGTGCTCGTATGAGTTGACCGTCTGACCGAGGAGCGTGACCTCGCTGATGCCCTGATCGGCGACCTCCCCGATCTCGGTGAGCACGTCCTGCGGATCGCGGTTCTTCTCGGGGCCCCGCACGTACGGGACAATGCAGAACGTGCAGCGATGGTCGCAGCCGCGCTGAATGGGCACCCACGCGGTCACCTCGGAACGGCGTCGCTGCTCCAGTCCCCGGTAGTTCTCGCCGGGGTCGAGGTACAGCACGGACAGCCTCCCGCGCGGGCGTCCCGCGGCAGGCTGGACCGCCCGCAGCGCGGAGGGCAGCCCGCGGTACCCGTCCGGTCCCATGACCAGGTCGACGTAGGGTGCTCGCGCCAGGAGCCGGTCGCCCATGCGCTGCGCCATGCACCCCGTCACGCCGATCACGACTTCGGGGCGTCCCCGTTTCAGGCCGTTGAGCTGCGCCACGCGCCCCAGTACCCTTCGCTCGGCGTGCTCGCGGATGGCGCAGGTGTTGACGAGGATCACGTCGGCCTCCTCGGGGGACTGCGCGATCTCGTAACCGTCGTCCTCGAGGACGCCTTCCATGAGCTCTCCGTCGGAGATGTTCATCTGGCACCCGTAGGTCTCGACGTAGGCCCGCCGGCGTCCGTTCTTCATGGGACTCTAATTCAGCATCGCGTGCGATGCTTCGTCAACTCTGACGCGGGCCCCGTCTGCGGAGAGCCGGCCCCGGTGCAGCACGGCGGGGTCCGGACGGCGGGGTCCGGCGACCGTCACCCTGAGGTAGTCGCCGGTCAGTGCCGTGCCCCCGGTGCCCTCCATGACCACTTCGACCTCGGCGCCGCCGCGGGCGCGGGCGTAGATGGCGGCCTTGTTCGCGGCCAATTCCCGCAGTTCGCGTCCACGCTCCTTCGATGTGCGCTCGGGGACGGGGTCCGGGAGGCCCGCGGCGACCGTGCCGTCGCGGGGCGAGAACGGGAAGACGTGCAGGTAGGTGAACGGCAGTTCCTCGACGAGGTCGCGGGTGCGCGCGTGGTCGTCGGCCGTCTCACCGGGGAAGCCGGTGATGATGTCGGCGCCCAGGCCCACCGGCGACACCGCCTCGGCAATCTGATGGGCGCGGCGGCGGTAATGCTCTCGCGTGTGCCAGCGCCGCATCTTGCGCAGAACCGGGTCCGCGCCGCTCTGCAGCGGCATGTGCAGGTGAGGCGCGAGGCGGCCCCCGGAGCTGGCCAGCAGGTCGATCATGCCGTCGTCGATTTCGGTGGCCTCGATGCTGCCGAGGCGGAAGCGCGTACCGGGCACTTCGTCGAGCAGCCGCCGCACCAGCGCGGTCAGCGTGCCCCGCGGCTCCAGGTCCCGGCCGTAGTGCCCGATATGCACGCCCGTGACAACCAGCTCGGGGTGGTTGCGGGCAAGCGCTCGCGCCTCCGCAACGATGCGGCCGGGATCGCGGCTGCGGCTGCGGCCCCTGGCGAGCCGCGTCGCGCAGAAGGCGCACTTGCGGTCGCAGCCGTCCTGCACCTTGAGCCATCCCCGCGTGGCGCCGGCGCGCCGGCGGAGAACGGCCGCCGCGATGCCCTCCACGTGGGTGCGGTCGGGACGCGCCAGAGAACCGAGCTGGACGAGATCCCGAGCTTCCCCCCAGGCCCGTGAGGCCGCTGCCAGCACCTCGCCCGGATCGTGGCCCTCGACCACGCCGTCGACCTCCTCCATACCCCTGTACTCCTCCCCGCGCAAAGCCGCCGAGCACCCGGCGACCACCACCCGCGCCTTCGGGTTGCGGCGCCCGGCCCTGCGGATGTAACGCCTTGCTCCGGCGTCGGCCTGGTTGGTCACGGTGCAGGTGTTGATCACGCACAGATCGGCGGATTCGAGCGAGGACGAGCGTACGTTGCCACCCGCCTCGATCAGCTGGCGCATGCGTTCGGTGTCGTACTGGTTGGTCTTGCAGCCGAACGTCTTGTAATGGACGCGCACGCTTCGACGAGTGGCCTGCCGCCGAGACACTACGAGCTCGAGATGCCGATGGAGATCGTCGCCCGCCAGAAGTTCTCGCTCAGCGGATCGCTCATGCGCATGCCCCGTTCGGCGGCAAAGTCCATCCACCCGAACCGCACCCCCTCGATCTCCACGAGATTCAGCCCGAATCCGGCCGACCACGACGATTCGGAGGCGCCCTGATCGCGATAGCCGAAGGGCAGCACCGTGCGCCGGTACCCCAGGCGCAAGGGGAGACTGCGCGTTTCGCGCTGAATCAGCTGAATCTCCAGGCCGGCACCGTAGCTGAGCTTCTCTTCGCTCACGACCCCGTCCTCGAAGCCCTCCGCGGCGGACCAGTCCTGATAGACGAACGAGGTGTTGATGTGCAGCCGCTGCGACAGCCTGCCCGTGGCGCCGCCGGACAGTCGCAGCGGGATCGCATAGGATCGCCCCGGTTCGCCGCTTGCGAGCCTGGGCTCCTGCGTAAGGTCGCCCGACCACTCGACGGCCCCGGCCAGGTGGATGAGGTCGTGAGGGTCGGCCGTGAAACCGGCGGAAAAAGTGTACCCCCCGTACTGCCAGGAGCTGTCCTCCTCGTACGAGCGCACGTCGCTCCCCACCACCAGCGAGTCGAGTGTCCGTACGAACTCCTGGTCCATCCGGCCGATGTAGGTTCCCGCCGAGGCGCCGAGCGCGAACCGCTCCCCAAGCCTCTGCGCCCAGCCCAGACGGGCGACCGACGTGCCTCCGTTGGTCTCGAAGCGGTCGTTGACGGGTACGTCGATTCCGCCGAGGCTGACGATGCGGTCCTGTTCACCGGCCCAGCGCTGCTCCATGTGTCCGCTCAGCGACACGGTGATCGTGCCCTGGGCGCTCGGAACGGGGTACCCGATCCCGAGCATGGGAAAGCGGGTCGTGCGGGCGGTGCCGGTCTGGCCCTCCAGGTTGAAGTCTCCCCAGGTCGGCTGCATCGATACGCTCACCGTGGGGAACAGGACCCGGGCCCCCGACGCGGGGTCGCTCGCGTTGACCTGCACTCCCGGCAGCCCGATTCCGAGGTTCCCCAGCGCGACGGCCCGCGACTCGGTGGCGCCGACGGGGAGGCCGAGCGCGCGAAAGCCCACGAAGGACTGGGCGTCCGCACCGCCCGGGAGCACCACGAGGAGCAGGGACAGGAGCGGGATCCGGCGACTCATGATCAGCCTCCACTGCCGTGGGCAAAGTTCAGAATCAGCCTCAACCGCGGCGCGCCGGGGCCCACTGCATCCTCGAACGACGCGTATTCGATCGTCAGCGGCTCGAAGGTCGAAAGGAGCGCCACCGTGCTGCTCACGGGGTCTCCGTCGCTCGTCTCGCCGCGAAGGAGGTCACGAACGACGGTCGTCATCGGGACTTCGACGATCTGTCCCGCGGGTGGTGCGAACAACTGCGGCGCCAGCGCCACGCCCGTGAGACCGGTGGTCCCGGGACCGAGCGGCGACTTCGGGAGGATGTCGGGAACCATCACCATGCGCAGATCGATGGTCAGCGTGTCCGAAGGCGCGAAGGCGGGCGACTCGGCGTGCGTGGTGAGCTGCAGGGCCGCATACGAGACGTGCCTCTCGGTGATCTCCAGCGGGCACCCCAGGACTTCGCACAGATCGGGCGGCCCGTTCAGCGTGCCGGGGATGTCGAGGTCGATGACCGTCCGCCACGCGGGGGCGCCGCCGACCCTCAGCGAGACCTCCGGTGTTCGCGGAATGGGATCGTAGATGAAGCTCGTGGCCTCTGTGTCGGCGAGGACTTCGACGAGCGTGTCGGGGTTGATGCTGGGCAGCGTCTCGAGCCACATGAGCGCCGAGCGCATCTGGAGGCGAACCCCGGGGTGGTCGGTGCTGAGGTGCACGCCGCGCGCGAGGTTCAGGGTGTCGGCCCACGATGCCACGCGCGCCGAATCAACGGGGATGCGGAGGGAATCTCCACCAGTGGCCGGATCCCAGACGGCGCGCCCGATCTCTTCGAGAACCCCTCCGCCCGGCTGCGACCAGAACACGTGGTGGTCGAGCGTGTCGATGGCGTATTCCCAGTTGGCGCTGACTCCGTCCCACGGCTCCGTGATCGCGCGCGCGGTGACCTCGACGGGCCCCGGCAGAACGCTCGCCAGCGTATCGAAGCGCGCCGTGATGCGGCCCGAGAGGAAGGTCAGCGACGAGTCCGGCCGTGTGGTGCCGGTCGTGTCGACCAGCGACACGACCTCGGGATAGCGCCCGAAGCGGAGCAGCGTGACCGCCTCCAGCCCTTCCTCCTCCACGCCGCCGGTGCCCGGGCCGAATGCGTGCGCGATGAACCCGCCGCCGAGTTCGGAGGCCCTGCCGTAGCCGCCGTAGACCCGCGTGCGCGTGCCGAAGTCCTCGAAGGGCAGGATCACCTCCACCGCCACGCCCCCGCGAACAAGATCGTCGGTCGCGGCGGTCGGCAGCGATTCCTGGCAGCCGGCGAGGAGCAGAGCCGCGACAAGCGCGGGGCCGCCCCCGGATGCGCGAATCTCAGTCATCGGTGAGCACGAAGACCTCGGGGATCAGTTCCTGCAACGTCCAACGCCGGTTCTCCTTCCTTCCAATCCCATGTACCTCCAACCCGGTTCCAAACTCCGCGAGCACCTGCCGGCAGGCCCCGCACGGCGCCACGGCCCGGTCACCCTCCGTCGCCACGACAAGGCGCCGGAAGCTCCGATGCCCCTCAGCCACGGCCGCCGCCAGCGCCCCCCGTTCCGCGCAGATCGTTAGACCGTACGAGGCGTTCTCAACGTTGCATCCGGTGAATACCGCGCCCGATTCGGTTTCGAGCGCCGCACCAACCCTGTACCGCGAATACGGGGCGTACGCGCGGGCCCACATCGCTCTGGCCAACTCCTTCAACCGCTGCAGCGGAACGTGACTGCTCATGTTCGTACTCTGGGCAACCGGGGCGAGAGTCCCGTCAGGATCTCGTAGCCAATGGTGCGCGCCGACTCGGCGACCTCTCCCAGGGACAACTCGGCTCCGCCATCGCGCCCGACAAACGTAACGATATCGCCGACCGAAACATCCCCCTGGACACGTACCACCGTCGTGTCCATGGAGATCCGCCCCACGATCGGCACCCTTCGGCCCCCGGCGATGGCCCACCCGCGGTTGCCCAGGACCCGGGGCAGGCCGTCACCGTAACCGATGCCGACCGCGGCCCAGCGCTCGGTGTCGCGGGCGGTGTAGGTCGCGCCGTAGCCGAGCGTGGTGCCGGCGGGAACATCGCGCACCAGCACGACGCGCGCGCGCACGGCCGCGACCGGGTGCGGCGGGTTGGCGGGATCGCCGATATCGCCCCCGTAGAGATAGATGCCGGGGCGAACCGTGTTGGCGACGCGGGAAACCAGCCGGAGCGACCCCGCGCTGTTGGCGCAATGGACCAGTACATCCGGTCCGATGCCCGCGGCGTCGCGCACGAAGCGGTCGAATCCGGCGACCTGTGCGCGCGCGCTGCCGAGGTCGGGGTGATCTGCCGAGTGGAGGTGCGTGAAGACGCCGGAGAGGCGAAGGCCGGCCCGCGTGGCCCGCAGGACTTCGGGCCACCAGGTGGCGGCTTCGTCGAGGGGGAACCCGGCCCTCCCCATGCCCGTGTCGACCTCGACCTGAAACGGGATACCGGCCCGGGACGCGGACGGCGGCGCGGCGAGCCGGCCGAGCGCGTGTACGGTGTCGAGGTCGGAGACGGCGGGGATCAGGCCGGCCGCGACGCAGCGCGCAAGGGAGTCGGGCGGCATCGGGCTGTACACCATGATCGGTTCGGGCACGTCGAGGCGAAGCAGTTCGAGACCCTCGCCGAGCGTCGCGACGCCGTAGCCGAGCGGGCCGGCGGGGCGAATCGCGTCCAGAACGCGCCGTACGCCGAGGCCGTAACCGTCGGCCTTGACCATGGGCACCAGCTTGACATGCGGACCCGCGACCTCGTGCACCCGGCTCAGATTGCTCTGGATGGCGGCGAGGTCGACTTCGACCCAGGCGCGGTCGCGGGGGTCGGTGGGGCGGTGGGCTTGGTGGGCGGGTGACACGGTACGGCGGCGGGCAGGGGGGTGGGCAAGCACGGTTCGAGAGATAATATGACATGGCGCGCACGCGCTGCGTAACCACACGAGCCGTCGACCTCCGGCGGTGCCACGATGACAAGGAGCTGGAATTGGGCGACAGCAGTGGGCAGATGCCGGGACAATCGCGGGCGGACCACGCGGCGGACGGCGCGGGGCCTGGCACTCAATCCGGGGATGTGGACGCACTGGCCCGGGCCTTCGAGGCGCAGCACCGGGCGAGTGCCGTCGGCTTCGACTGGGAGGAGCCGGCCGGCGCCCTCGACAAGGTATTCGAAGAGGCCCGTGAAGTCGCCGCGCTCCTGGCGGTGGGCGGGGAGAAGGCGTCCGGGCAGCCGGGGGTGGGAGATCGAGGGGGCGGGGAGGCCCGGGCTGGGGCGGGCGGTGCGCGGGTGGGAGGGGCGACAGCGGGTTTCCGGGCGGCTGCGGAGGTCAGGGCGGCCATGCACGCTGAACTGGGAGATCTGCTCTTTGCAGTGGTCAACCTTGCCCGGTTGGCGAGCGTGGATCCCTCGAAGGCGCTGGATCAGGCGACGCGCAAGTTCCAGGCGCGCTTTCGCGAGGTCGAGCGGCTGGCGCAAGCGCGGGGCCTACCGATGCCCGGCACCGCGCTCGAATTGCTGGACCGGATCTGGGACGAAGTGAAGGATCGCGAGCGGGAAGGCCGGCAATCGGCCCCCGGAGGCGACGCGGGGGTTCGCGCTCCGCCTGGTCGGTGACTTGCCCTTATAGTGCCCCCGATTTCCCTGGACAGTAGTTTAGCAACCCTTCTGGGGTCCAAGGGAGAGGAGGCACCGGATGTCTCGGAGTGCGAGAGAGCAGGATTTGGCGAAGAGCCGCGGCCGGCCGGAGAGTCTGCCGAAGCGGTGGAGCGCACAGCGGAAGGCCGAGGTAGTGTTGCGACTGCTGCACGGGGAGGACATCGGCGAGGTGAGCCGGGAGATTCGCGTACGTGCGAGGTCTGGACGAGCGATACAGTTCGACGTCCCTCAACGGTGCGCCCCTCGCGTCCCCCATGCCCGACGGCCTTTCGCTATGTCGGAGGCGGCCTGGATGAACGGCGCGCGTGGGAGGAACGACTCGCGTCGGCATGGGACCCTTGCGAGGTTGTCCGGGCAGGCGCGTTCAATCCTACTTCCACGATCCCGGCCGGGACAGGAGGAAACGGGGCTGATGGCAGGGTTGGGCGAGAGCTGGCGCTCGGACGCGGACGCGTTGCGCGACCTGGGATTCCGGCACATCCTCTTCCTGTGCGTGGCCAACTCGGCACGCAGTCAGATGGCCGAGGGGATCGCCCGCTATCTCGCGCCCGCCGGCGTCAGGGTCTCTTCCGCTGGCTCTGAGCCGTCGCCGGTGCGCCCGCAGGCGGTGGCGGTCCTGGCCGAGGTCGGGATCGACATCTCGGGGCATGACTCCAAGGGGGTGGACGACGTAGTGCGCCCGGTGGACGCCGTGGTCACGCTGTGCGCGGAGGAGGTGTGCCCGGTCTGGCTCGGGGACGCGCACCGGGTGCACTGGGGGCTGCCCGACCCGGCCGCGGCTCGGGGACGTCCCGGGGCGCGACTGGACGCTTTTCGGGAGGTGCGGGACGAACTGCGGAGGCGGCTGGCGGTGGTGTTCGCGCGGTAGACGACCAGCGAGACCACGGTATCGCCGAGCAGGGTGGCGATCGTGTGCATGCCCACCATCGTCCCGTACATCATCAGGCCGAAGGCAAGACCCATCACGGCCCCGATGATCGCCCCGGCCTGAAAGCCCTCCTTCGCATTCGCGACGCCCTTCCAACCCAGGATGATGGTGAGTAACGCCGCGGAAAGGAACTGACCCAGGGTCACCGCCCAAATGATGGGCTCGGGATTGATCGCGTCGTTCGCGAAGAAGTCCGCCAGCAGCACGGGCAGGCGGGCGAGCGGGCGTCGAGCAGACGGAGCGTTGGGAGGGCTGGCGCCAGGCGGGTTGGCCGGTTGAGCCGACCGGTCGGGGTGCCCAATCGGGGGCGCCCAATCGAGCATGCCGATGTCCCGCGTTTTGCCGCGGAAACGTGGGGGGCGCTACAGCGCGCGGCCGATCCCCCACATGTGCCCGCCAGCCCGTTCCCGGCCTTCGCCTGTCCCAAAACGCGGGAACGCAGTCCCATCCTGCTATGGACGGGTTCTGAAAACGCGGTCTTGGCGAGGTCCGGGACATCTGCCACAATGGCCGCCAGGGGCCGCAGGAAGCCCCGGGCGGGGCGATCGGCGGTGCACGACCCATTCGAAGCCGTCCCGAAGCGAGTTTTCGCGTCCCGGGCCATTACAGAGGGCCGAAAAACGGTAGTTAACTTACTGGTGCGTGGATCGAAGAACGAAACACGCTGCACCTAATCCTTTGCCGGACTGCTACTTGAGGAGGATTGAAATGACCATCGCCCAACTTGGCGAGCGCATCGTCGAACTCGCCGCACGGATCAACATCGCCACCTACGAGATGCTCACCCTCATCGCCGAGTTCGATCGCCGCGAGGGGTGGGCCGATGCCTTCACCTCCTGCGCCGAGTGGCTCGCCTGGAGCACCGGCCGCACGATCGGCACCTGCCGCGAGAACGTGCGCGTCGCCCACGCGCTACAGGACCTGCCCAAGACCTCGGCCGAGATGCAGGCCGGGCGGCTGTCCTACACCAAGGTGCGGGCGATCACCCGGGTGGCCACGAAGGCAACGGAAGGTGAACTGCTCGAACTGGCCGACAAGGGCTCCGCCGCCGAGCTCGAGCGGATGGTGCGGGGATGGCGGCACCTGTCACGCGACGGCGAGTTGACGGCCGAAGAGGTGCGGCACCAGCGGCGGGCGTTCTCGGTCGTGATCGATGCCGACGGGACGTACGTGGTGCGCGGAAGGCTCGAGCCCGAGGCGGGGGCCGTGCTGATGCGGGCGATCGAGGCCGCAACGGACGCGCTGTACCGGGGCGAGGACCCCGAGGCGCGGCCGACGAGCCGCCAGCGCAGGGCCGATGCGGCGGGACTGGTGGCCGAGCGGGCGCTGGCGGCGGGGCTGAAGGCGGCGCACAGCGGCACGCGGGCCGAGCGGTACCAGGTGACGGTGCATGCCGAGATGGCCACGCTGGAGGAGCACGGCGAGGGTGGCCGGTCGGAGGTCGACGGGGTGCGGGTGAGCGCGGAGACGTCGCGGCGCATGGCGTGCGATGCGTCGCTGGTGCAAATGCTGCACCGGGAGGGGAAGGTAGTCAGCGTGGGGCGGAAGACGCGGACGATCCCGCCGCACATCCGCCGGGCGCTCGAGGAGCGGGACCGGGGCTGCCGGTATCCGGGCTGCGGGGGCCGGTTCACGGAGGCGCATCATGTCAGGCACTGGGCCGACGGCGGGGAGACGAGTCTGGCCAACACGGTGCTGCTCTGCCGGCGGCACCACCGGCTGGTGCACGAAGGGCGGGTGCGGATGGCGCTCGACGCGAAGGGTCAGGCGGTGTTCTTCACGCGCGGCGGCAAGATGCTGGGGAGCGTGCCGCCGCCGGTGAACGAGCCGAAGCTGACGCCCGCCCTGCCCCCCGCCCCGCCGCTTCGGCCCGGGCAGATGTACAACGGCGCGGCGCGGCTCGCGGACGGGGCGGTTCCCTGGGAAGTCGAGGCCGCGGCACGGGAGGCCATCGAGGCGGCGCTGGCGGGGAACCCGGCTCTGGAGGCTGGCGGCCCGACCACGCCCGCCCCACCTCCCGCGCTTCCGCGGCAAAAGCAGGGACACGAGCATGTCGCTATGGGACGGCGCGAGGGAATGGGGCGGCCGGAACCGGAGAAGGGGACCAACGGAACGCGGACACGAGCCGCCTGACAGCGGACGGGAGCGGCCCGAGGCCAACCGATGACAAGCAGGACGAACATGACTGCCCGACGATTGGCCTACGCGGCCGCACTGTTGGTTCCTTGTGGTCTGGTGGTTGAGAGCGGCGCGCCCCTCGCGGCTCACTACCGGCAGTACACCTGGCACACCAACCGCGACACGTACGACAAGATCGTCTTTGACGACCTGCGCAACAACGCGACGCTCGCGGCCATGCTGGCCTACGCGCCTTCGGAGGATCCGGAGCGCATGGACGTGACCCGGCGGGTGATGCCGGTCAGCGAGCGGACGGGCCAGCCGGGAACCTGGCCGCAATGCCGGCCGCCGCGGAGGAGCTCGGGGAGGTAGGAAGGCGCGGGCAGGCGCGGGCAACACGCCGTCTTTCGGGCGCCCCGCGGCCGGCTCCGCCCTCTTACCGCAGCGTCGCCTTGTCCAGCGCGTCCCAGCCGTAGGCGCGCTGCACGCGTTCCACCACCTCGCGGACGACCTGGCCGCCGCCGGACGCGTTGGTCATGACCGCGACCCCGTACCCCTTCACCTTGTGCGCGACGAGTTGGCAGATGAAGCCCCAGTTGCCGCCCGAGTGGCTGAAGTACCAGCCCTGACCGTCGCGCGCGATGCTGAACCCCACCGCGAAGTCGCCCACACCGACCGGGCTGAGCATCTCGGCGGCCGACGCAGCGGTGATCACGCGGTCCGGGTCGCCGCGCGCGGCCTTCTGCACCTCGATGGCGAAGCGCGCCAGATCACGGGCGTTGGTCCAGAGCCCGGCCGCCGCCATGGCCGAGTAGGCGTGCCACTTGGCCTCGCCCAGGGCCCGGCCGCCGGCGTGCGCGCGCGCCGCGTTGGCGTCGCGGCCGGGGGGCAGGGGCTGCTCGAAGGTGCTGGTGGTCATCCCGACGGGTTCGAGCACGGTCTTCCGCATGAGCTCCGGGAAGGACTCGTTGAAGACATCGGTGAGCGCGAGCTGCATGATCGTGGTGCCGCCGCCCGAGTAGTGCATGGCGGTGAGCGGCGGCCGCACCATGGTCACGGCCTCGACATTGGACGGCTCGTCGCCGTTCAGGATCTGCACCGCAGTGGGACGCGGGGCGCCGGGGTCGTAGCCGGGGAATCCGTGCCCGTCGCCGAGCCCCGCGGTGTGGCTGAACAGCAGGCGCGGCGTGACCGGCCGCCCGTCGGTGAAGCCGTTGCCGGGCAGCTGCCACGACCGGAGGATCGTGTTGATGTCGGCGTCGAGCGAGAAGCGGCCTTCCTGTACGGCCACCATCGCCGCCATCGCCGTAACGGGCTTGCTGATCGACGCCGCCTGGAAGAGCGTCTCGACGTCGACCGGGGCGCCGGTCTCCACGTCCGCGACCCCATAACCCCTGGCCCAGTGCACCTCGAAGTCGTGGATCACCGCCACGGTCATGCCGGGCACGCCGAACCGCTCCATGACCTCCTCGAGCGTGAGCACGTCCAGGCCCTGACGGTTCGGCGTCTGGACGCCCTCGATGATGGCCTGCATCTCGGCGGGGGTGCCGACCGGGGCGACCGAGGCGGCCCCGCCACCGCGCTGCTGGGAAGCCACCGGCGCTGGCACGGTCACCGAGGCCAGCACGACCGCCGCCACGGCCACGGTGGTCAGCGCGGTACGCCCGACCTTGCCGGCAAGTCTTATCACCCTCCTGCCCCTCCTTCGCGCCGCCCCGGCTTCACCGCCTGAATCGCACCGCCGTGGATCGACTCCACGAAGGCCTGGACCTCGGCTTGCCGGGCCGGCTCGCGGCGGAGGACCTCCTGCACCTGTGGATCGGCAAGGATGTGTTCGGACGGATAGCGCTGGCGCTTGTCGATGCCGATGCCCGTGAATCCGGCGTCGGCCAGGTCGGCCTCGTACTCGGCGATCCCGACCGGAAGGCAGCCGACCAGCGACTCCCGCGAGCTGGCCACGAAATCCGGCATGGGCCGGTCCGACACCAGGTCCGAGATCATGACGCGCCCGCCCGGCCTGAGCACGCGCATCGCCTCGGCCAGCACGCGTGGGCGGTCGGCCGAGAGGTTGAGCACGCAGTTGGAGATGACAGCATCGACGCTGTCGTCGGCCACCGGCAGTGCCTCGATCTCGCCCAGCCGGAACTCGACGTTCGCGTAGCCGGCTTCGAGGGCGTTCGCGCGGGCCCTCTCCACCATCTCGGGCGTCATGTCCACACCGATGACCTTCCCGGTGGGCCCAACCCGCTCCGCGGCCAGGAAGCAGTCGAATCCGGCGCCCGAGCCCAGGTCAAGCAAGGTCTCGCCCGGGGCCAAAGACGCCAGGGCCACTGGGTTCCCGCACCCGAGACCGAGGTTTGCTCCCTCGGGGACGCTGCCCAGTTCGTCCTGGTCGTACCCGACGGCGCAGCTGATCTCCGACGGCCCGCAGCAGCCGTCGCCCGTCGTAGCGGCCCGTGCGTAGCGTTCACGCACGGCGGTGCGACGTTCGGTGGCGTTGATGGTCATGTGGTTGCTCCTTCAGCGGCGGGGGCCCTGGGATCGCGCACCCGCTGCAACAGTATGAGTCCGATCAGGAAGAGCGCGGTGAGGACGAGGAAGCCGGGGCGCTGGTTGCCGCCGGCGAAGTACGTGACACCGCCGAAGAGCAGCGGGCCGAGCACGGAGGAGGACCTCCCGCACAACGCGTAGAATCCGAACAGTTCGGCCTCCCTGCCGTCGGGGATCAGCGACGCCATCAGCGCCCGGCTGGCGGATTGCACCGATCCCAGACCGAATCCGGCCGCGACCGCCAGGCCGTAGAAGATGTTCGGGCTCTCGACGAAATAGACGGCGATTCCTGCTGCAACCCAGAGACAGAGCACTCCCGTCAGCACCTTCTTGGGCCCGATCGTGTCGGTCGGCTTCGCCAGCGTGTACGCACCGGCCAGGGCGGAGAACTGCACGATGAGGAAGAGGATGATGACCTGCTGCTGGTCGAAGCCGAAGGTGCCCCGCGCGATGACAGCGGCCATCACGATGATCGTCAGGACCCCGTCGATATAGAAGAAGAAGGCGAAGAGGAAGCGCCGCAGGTTCGTGTGGCCCCAGACCTCGGCCGTGATGCGCTTGAAGTCGCCGAGCCCCTTGACCGCGGCTTGCGCGATGCCAAGCCCGCCCGCGGTACCCTTTGGCAGAAACAGAAACGCCGGGATCGAGAACACCGCGAAGAATACGATGACCGTCAGCCAGACGAACTCGAAGCGTCCGGAATTGGCAAACGGTATCACCAGCAGCAGGCCCACGGCCGAACCGAGGTATCCGAGACCGTAGCCCTGACCGGAGGTGCGGCCCAGCCGCTCTGGAGGGACGATGTCGGGAAGGTAGGCGTTGTAGAAGACGTTCGCGCTCTCGAACCCCACGTTCGCGATGACGAAGAAGAGGAAGCCGGCGACGATCATCCCCGGCTCCAGCGTCGTCATGAGCCCCACCCCGACCAGGCAGGTGAGCACATAGCAAGCCAGGAAGCGCTTGCGGGCCCCACTGCGGTCGGCGATCGCTCCCAGCAGCGGCGACGTGAAGGCGACGACGAGCGCCGAAGCGGCCACCGCCCAGCCCCACCAGAGTTCGCCCAGGCCTCCCTCACCGCCGACGATCAGGCCCTGGTAGAACAGCGGAAACACCGCGGTCGTGACGACCGCCGGATAGATCGAGTTGGCGAAGTCGTAGAGAATCCACGCCCGGACGGTGCGCTTGTCGTGGTTCAAGGAACGTTCGTCCTGTGCGAATCCGGGAGACCCGTTCGGGCCCCGGCGGTCGTCGTGGCCCTTACGCCCCTCGCGCCTGCTTGATGCCGACACCCACGCCCGTTCCTACGCCGAGCCCGACGAGGATCGCCGTGCCCGCGCCCACCACCGGCAGCAGTGCCACTACCGGTGCGGCGGCGATTGCGGTGGCCGCGCCGGCGGCCAGTCCCACTCCGCTCGCCGACTTCTCCGCGACCTTGGTGTACTTGAGCTTGCGGCGTACGAAGTCCTTGGACTTCACGTGTCCGAACAGCCCCGCCGCACCCCCGATCCCAAGAGCAAGCAACTCAAACATGGTCTTTCCGTCCTTTCCCGGGGTCGAAGCCCCGTTTTTACTCAAATACGGTCCCGGCAACAACAACGTTTCCGACCCCCACGGTCAGGAAGGCCTTCCCATCTCGGCGTACACCTTGCTGACGTGCGTCGAAACGTCCTGCAGAGCGAAGATCGAGGCCGCGTCCAGCTTCCTGCTGATCTCTCGACCTACGAGCCTGCGCAGGAAGCGCAACGGCTCGTTGAAATCGGCATCGAACAGCGGGTCCGAGCCTCGATTGAGGTTTTCCAGGATGCGCAAGGCCAGGTAGGTGTCATCCAGGAGCCCGGCCATTCCCTGGGTCATCTCGGGAATCAGGTCGACAGGATTGACGAAGTAGCGCGCCGCGTGATCCAGCAGCGGCATGACCACCACCTTCAGGCCACGCTGATCCGCGGCCTGCGCGGCCCTGGCCAGCAGAACCGGAACGGTCTCCACGACCTCGACCGCGACCGCGGCCGCCTCCGTCACCTCCCCTTCCGTCGCTTCCGGCGCGGTGCCGCGGATGAACTCCTCCAGCATCCCGTTGTCCCGAACCTTCGCGCTGTCGATGACGGCCTGAACGTCTCTGAGGTCCATCCGACTCCTATCGTCTGCGGTAGACCGTGATCCCGCCCCCCACGCCACCCGATACCAGGTCGCGGTCGCCATCTCCGTCGATGTCGACGAAGACCGGTGCGGTGAATGTGGGGACTGCGGACGCAAAAGGCACGGTCTCGACAAAAACGGGCTCGGCGGGCGAACCCTCGTTCAGGTAGAGCAGAAGCCCGGAAGCCTCCGTCCCTACGGCGAGATCCAGATCCCCGTCGCCGTCCAGATCGAGGATGGTGGGGACACTCCGGCGACCGATATCGATATCCTGGAATTCGTCCGAGACGAGCACGAAGTCCGGGGCGCCCGGACCGCCGTCGTTACGGTAGTAGTTCAACGTGCCGGACGACTCGCCGACGATGAGATCGAGGTCCCCGTCCGCGTCCAGGTCTCCAAGGGCGGGCGTGGTGTTGCGTCCTCGCGTGAGTGTGGCGGCCGCCGAGTCCACGAGGGTCCAGCGGGGCAGGAGGTCGTCCGAGCCGCGGCGTCCGGCACGGCCGCGGCGGCCACCGTCGTTGCGGTAGTAGGCGATCCGGTCGCGCCACTCGCCCAGCAGCATGTCGTCGTCGCCGTCGCCGTCGAGGTCTCCGAACGCGGGAGCATAGTGGTACGCCTCCGGCAGCCCCGGCACCGGGCCCCGCGCCGTGAAGGCGGGTGCGGTGGGCGAACCCGTGTTCTCGAACACGTAGAGGCGGCCGCTGCGGTTGTCCCCCGGCTCGATCTTGTTGGACACGAGCAGGTCCAGATCGCCGTCACCGTCGAGATCGGTGAAGGCGGGAATCGACTCGCTGCCGACGTCGAGACTGCGAATCAGGCGCCTGGTGGTCTCGGTGAACCCGCCGTCCGCGCCCTGTTCGAACTGGTGGAGGTTTTCGACGGTGGTGAGGTTCGGGTTGAAGGCCCCGCCCAGCACCCCCATGGTCAGGTCCATGTCGCCATCCTGGTCCACGTCTCCGAGCGCCGGGGCGTTGTAGCCGGACGTGCCTACAGGGTCGCGCAGCGGGAACGGCCTCGGCACGCCCCGGAGAACGGGACGGCGACAGCTGCCCGTGTTCTCGATGAAGAGGAGGCCGGGCTCGAAGAAATCTCCCCAGAAGAGGTCGTGGTCGCCGTCCTCGTCGATGTCGCCGAGCGCCATGGTGTTGGCGCCGTGCAGACTCCCCTGGAATGCGCCGATGATCTCGATGTCCTCGAAGGAATCGGTGATGTGACGGAAGCGCGGCACGCCGTTGGCGTCGATGGACTCGGCCTCGTAGCGCGTGATGGTTCCCGTGAGGCGGCCGATCAGCAGGTCGAGCATCCCGTCACAGTCGATGTCCGCAGCGTTGGGGATGTTCTGGCGGTCGGAGAAGACGGGTTCGCCCGTGACGTCCTTGATCGTATCGGTCGCCAGGACGTAGGCGGCCGGCCCCGTCCCGCCATCGTTGCGATAGTAGCGGATGTAGCTGAACGGCTCTTCCGCGAGGAGGTCCAGGTCGCCGTCGAGGTCGACGTCCACGAACCGGAACCACTCTCCCACGGCCAGATCCTCGAACGCGTCGGTGACCCAGCGGTAGACGGGCGGGCCGCCCTCCGTTTCGTTGCGGAAGAACATCACCTGGTTCGAGCGCTCCTGGACGAAGAGGTCCAGGTCACCGTCTCCATCCGCGTCGGCGAGCTGGGGCCGGGGGAGGTTGAAGCCGCCCAGGAAGGGATGATCGATCGGCTCGCCCGCTTCATCCGTGACCGTGATGCCGGATACGACGCGTTCCCAGTCGGAAGCCGGGGCCGAGGCTACCGGAGCCGGAGGCAGCGGAGCCGGAGCCGGGGCACAGACGCCGGTGAACCCCGACAGGATCAGGACGGAGACGATTGCGCGACCGAGGGTCACGGGACGGCCACCGTCCCCAGCGAAATCCCGGCCGGATACTCGCCGACTTCGATCGTCTGCACGACTTCCAGCGACCGGGTGTCGATCTTCACCACCGTGCCCACGTCGGCGTTGCTTTCCACCTGGCGGGTGGGCGTGTAGGCGCCCTTGAGGTTCCGGTTCGACACGAAGAGGTAGCGGCCATCGGCAGTCACGGCGCTGCCGTGCGGTTCCACGATTCCCGGCGCGGTGATCCGCTTCGCCACGGTCCACTCCTCCGTCTCGACCACCACGACCGCGTCGTCGTCCTTGGCGCCGAAGTACACCCGGTCGCCGCTCGGCGAGAAGACCGGATGCCACGGCTGGGTACCCACCTCGACCTCGGCAACGAGGGCGAGCGCGGGGGTGGTGGCGTCGAAGACCAGGAGCTTCCCGGTCAACTGCGTCGTGGCGACGAGGCGGCTGCCGTCCGGGGAAAGCGCGAACTGCACGAAGGTGTGGGGCGGTCCTGCGATGTCTACGAGTTCCAGCGCCTCGGTGCCGCCTTCCACGACCGCGACGCGGTTCTCGACAAGCGAGGCCGTGAAGATGCGGTTGGTGGCGGGGTCGATGGTCAGGGCATGCGGCCGCGGGAAGAAGACGTCCAGCTCCTGGACGGTCATGTCGTCGCGGTCGATCTCGCCGATGCGCTGCGGCGGATTGACCGCCATCATCGAGCGTCCCACGTACAGCCGGTCGCTCGACGGATCGACGGACAGCAGGCCGGGCGTCTCGAACGGTGCGCGGCTGACCAGTTCATTGTCCGCGTTGAAGCGCAGGACGTTGCCGCCGCCGATCAGCGAGACGTACCAGTGACGGCCGTCCGGGTCGACCGCGGTGTGGTGGGGGCGGCAGTTGGGGTCGAAACCGAGTTGCGTGAGGTCGATGGTCTCAATGACGGTCCCGGACGCGGCGTCGATGACGGAGACGCTGGCAGCCGCCTGGTTGGCCACGTAGACGCGCTGGGCCGTTTCGGTCTGGCCGTGCGCGACATCCGCGGCGCCGTTCAGTGCCGCGCCGATACAGGCCAGCAGGACGGCCAGGGCAACCGGGCGTGCGCAGTGCGTCGCCGTGTGAGGTGTTTGCGGCATGCTCATCAATGCGCCTTTCAGGAGACGGGCGTTCGGTTCCGCTTCTTGACCAGGAACAATCCCTGCGATCCGGAAGTCACCACGATGACCCCGGATGCGAAGAACGGGTAGTTGCTCCAGGAACCGTCCATCGACGGCGAATCCTCACCCGGCACCGTATCGAAGAACGCGACTTCCAGCGGGTTGACCGCATCGGAGATGTCCAGAACACGCAGTCCGCTGTTGTAATTCGACTGGTACATCAGGTCGCCGACGATGTAGAGGTTGTGATCGCTGGCTGTGTTTTCCGACACATGCTCCTTGACCATGATCGGCTCATCCAGGTCGCTGACGTCCCAGATGAGGGTCCGCGTTCCCTGCGTGAGCCCGCGCACCTCGTCCAACTCGTCGTTCATGTAGAAGTAGGACTGATCCTCGGTGAGCCAGCCCTGATGCGTGTACCCGACGTTGGGGTAGGCACCCATCGCCAGGGCGATCGGATTGTCCTTGTCGGTAACGTCGGCGATGCTCAGGGCCGTCTCGTTGGCGCCGAAGCAGATCTCCTTGCCGGCATGCTCCCGGTCCGGTCCGTCATAGATGACGCACTGCGCGTCGTGGGAGTAGCCGGTGCCCGACCTTCCCGTGGTGGGGTCGGCGAAACACCCCGCGAAGACCGGGTTCCTGGGCTCCTGGATGTTGATCATGTGGAGCCCGCCGCCACAGGTGTCCCCGCCCCCACTGCTGCCGACGGCGTACGCGAACCCCGTCTCTTCGTTGATCACGATGTTGTGAACGCTGTTGATCCGGTCGTAGTGCGCGTCCTCGTCGAAGGTGAGCATCTCGCCCGAGAACTCGCGCAGCCGTGCAAGGTCGAACACCTGCATACCGTGGTCGGCGGCCCCGTCCGCCACGATGAAGACATGGTCGGCATAGACCTTCATGTCTCTCCAGATGCTCCCCGGCGCCCATTCCGGTTTGGGCAGGTTGCCGACGACAATCGGGTTGACCGGGTCGGTCACATCGACGAAGGACGTGCCGTCCATCCGGCCCACGATCGCGTAGTCCCGCTGGGACTCGGGGTCCGTCCATCCCCAGACATCGTTGACACGCACACCGCGGCTGCCGCCGAGATCCTCGACCGGCACAAAGGAGACGAGGTCCACATCGCTGCACCCGAACGCAGACGCGTTGCCCTCGGCACAGTCGACCTGGCCTCCGAGCACAGGGGCCATTCCCGTGACGTCCGTGAACACGGAGAAGCCCTCCGTCCAGCCTTCCCCGTCCCGTTCGAGGATCAGCGCCGTGCCGGCTCCGTAGTCGTCCCGGGGCATTCCCGAAACCAGAACCCCGTTGCCGTAGGCCACCCTCGTACCCATCCAGGCGCCGGGTTCGGGCGACGGATCGGTCAACTTCATCGCAGAGGCCCAGCCACCCATCCCGTCGCCGCCGAATTCGTAGATGCCGCCCCTGCGAGTGTCCACGCCCGGAGCACCGACCCACAGCATGGGTCCGTCCGCCGCCATGGTGGTCCCGAACTGGTCGCCGGGAGATCCGTCGAAGGCGGCGAGACGGCCCACCTCGGTCCATTGACCGTCGTCGCTTGCGAAGACGAACACCGTCCCCGCGTCGTTGACCGGATGCCCCCCGGCCACGAGGATACGGTCTTCCATGATGAGCGCGGAGGTGCCCAGATAGGAGCCGGCGCTACCGTCGCCGGCCAGTTCAGCCGTCATGTCCCACCCGTCGGGTCCCGGTTCGTAGACGAACGCCGCACCCATCGCGGAGTCGGCAATGGGAGCTCCGACGACGAGCATGTCGTCGGATAGCGCGATCGATCCGCCGAACCCGATCCTCTCGCCGGGCTGCGGAGACTCAAGCGTGGCTTCCTGGATCCAGGAGCCGCCGGTGTGCCGGAACAGCAGGACGGGTCCGTCGCCGCGCATCGAGGCCGTAGCGACCGCGGCGCGATCGCCGCTCAGCGCCGCAAACCCCATCATCGCACCCTCCGGAAGCACGTCGGCGACGATCATCCCGTCATGACTCCAGCCCGTCGCCGTGCGAATATACGAATGGACGCCACCACCCTGCGGAGAGCGCGGGTTCAGGGCCGTGACCAGCATGCGGTCCCCCGACACGGCGATCCCGTAACCGAATCCGTCGCCGGCGGAGGGCTCCGGACCGGTCAGTCTGCCGGCCTCGACCCAGCGGTCCCCTTCCCGTATGTAGGTGTGGATCCCCCCTTCACTGGAGCCGCCAAAAGCGGGGTCCGCCACCAGCACCTCGTTGCCCCACACGGCCACGCTTCCCCCGAACCCCTGTGCAAGCAGCGAACCGGGGAGCAGCACCATGGCCACCAGGCCTGCCCGAACAACCCTCAACACTCTTCTCATTTTCCCTTCCCTGACCGTCAGCGATGACAAGGCGACAAGATAGTAAGGCTGGCACCAAAGGAGCCCGTGGACAAGACTACATTCAGGCATCGGCGAGGAGACCCTACATGCATGTCACCTACTTCATTCCCGGCCCGCTCTCGCGTGGTCCTCTCGGATTCGGGGAACTCGAACGCCGCCGGGCGTATCTGGAACGCCACGCGGCTCCCGGCACGACCGTGGCGGTCGAGGACAGCGAGGAGGGACCCGTGTCGATTGAAAGCTCGGCGGAAGAGGCCCTCTGCGTGCCATCGCTGCTTGCGTCGGCTCCGCGGCTCGAATCCCGAGGGACGAATGCCATCATCGTCGGCTGTTTCGGTGATCCCGGACTTTGTGCCGTTCGTGAGGTCACCAGTATCCCCGTGGTGGGCCCCGGACAGGCAAGCGGACATCTGGCGGCCCAGGTCGGCGATCGTTTCGCGGTACTGACGGTCGTGGACGAGGTGGTTCCCTCTGTGCACCGGCAATTCCGCGGCCACGGGCTGGAGCGATTCGTGTCAGAGGTGCGGGCCGTGGACGTGCCGGTCCTGGAGCTGCGCAGCCGGCGCAACGAGGTCCTGGACACGCTCGAAGGCGAGGGGCATGCGGCTGTTGCGAACGGCGCCGACTCCATCGTGCTCGGATGCATGACGATGGGTTTTCTGGACGTGGCACGGGAACTGCAAGCGCGCCTGGGCGTACCGGTCGTCAATCCGGTTGTCGCCGCGCTCAAGGCGGCGGAAGGAATGGTCGCGGCCGGCCTGGCACCGTCGGTGCGTGCCTATCCGCCTCCGCGCAAGCAACTGGAGGGGGCGGGCGCCGGATCAGCCTCCGGGCGGATGAGCGACGAGCGGGACGGCCACCCGCTGGAGTAGCCACGACGCCTCTGCGAAGCCGGCAACCACCTGGTTGACCCGGCGTTGCAGATCCGTCACCACGAATGGAAACAGCTCCGACTCCGTTTCTCGCATTTCGGCAAGCTCGGGCACCCTGGCAAGCTTGGGCATGGGTACGCGGGGCGTTGCCGGATCGTGCTCGAACCGGGGCCCCTCGGCGTATCCGATGGGCACCAGGATCCGCGCCAGTCTAAGCAGCACCTCGTTTGCCACATCGGGATCGAAATTGCCCTCTTCGATGTCGTCGTAGAAGGTGGTCAGCCGCTCCAGCAGTGCGTCGTAGGACTCTCTAACCGGCACCAGGTTGAACACCTTGGCGAGATCCTTGTCGATCGTGGCTTCATACGCCTCGAGAGCATCTCCCAGTTCGGCCATCGTCGCCCGGAAATCCAACGGCAGTACCTCGTCATCCAGGAACCTGCCGATGGCCGTCAGGTAGACCCGGAGGTCGCGTTCCAGGTTGGCGCGGTCCGCGACCTCGATCCGGTCCTTCTCCGTATGCCATGCGATGTTGCCCCCACAGCCGCCTACCGGGTAGAACCCGAGCCGGTCCCGTTCCTCCTCGGGGATGTTGGAGAGCAGCATGAAGAAGGAGGTAAGACCGATCTGGTCGAACGAATAGTCTCCCGCCCGGAGGGGCCGCTGGCGGGTCGGCTCGACACCCGCGACGGACACGATGGAGGACCGGCAAACCTCTTCCGCCTCGGCCATCCACGGTACGGCGTCGTACTCGGTCGCGCCCCAGCACCCCGGCGAGTCGATGTTGACGGCGGCCACGCATCGCCGGGACAGATCGAGAGCGAACTTGTCGGCGAACCAGGTCGATCCGCCGTAGCGGCCCGTGGAATGCGCCGGCCACCAGGCTACCCTCAGCGACCGCCTCAGATCCTCCCTGTGTTCGTGGAAGATCTGCGCCAGTTCGAGCAGCGTGGCGTCGCCGACTGCATTGTCGCCGATCCCGACGTCCCACGAGTCGTAGTGCCCGTGCGCGAGGACGAAATCCTCCTCCTGGCCATCGATCTTTGCGACCGGAAGCTGGCAGGGATACCACCCTTCCTCGAGATCGGTGTGGATCGTCACCTTGTCCAGGCCATCCGCGATGGCTTCCACCAACTTGTTGCCGTCCCACCGATCAATGGCAGCCACAGGGGTGGTTGGACGTTGACCTAGCTGCGACGCCCCCGGCGCGCCCCAAACGGTGGTGCAGATTCCCCAGTGGACGCGGCTGCCCGGGTTGATATACACCTGGCCGACCGCACCCGCGGCCTCGAAGCGCGCCACGGACACGGGCATCGGCATTCCCTCGGTCACCACGATCTTGCCGGCAATGTCGTCGGGTAGAGAGCCATGCGCCGACTTGAACAGATCGGCTGCGTCGGTGGACGGGTTCGCGGGGACGTGGACGGGCGCCGCCGTCAGCCCCCTCTTCGGGGTTGAAGCCGCGAACGAAGGTGGCTTGCCGGCGACATCCCCGCCCGCGAATGCGACCGAAGCCCCCTTCGGTATGGAAAGGTAGAGGTCCGGCTCATAGACGTCGTGAGGGATTTCCGCGTGCTCAAGGCGCGACACAATGAAGTGCGCGGCCGCACGTTCGTCCGTCGATCCGGATTCGCGTACGAGCACTGCGAACCGCTCGATCAGGCTCCATCCCTCCGAGCCCTCTGCGAACGACACTTTTGACAGGAGAGACTCGACCAGACTCATGGTACCTCGGGGCATGACTTCCACGGGCTGAGGGCGCCGTGTTCCGGGATTACAATAACCCTCCCCACAACCCCGGACCCGTGAGGACCCGTCCGTGTTGGCGTGGCGGTGCCCGAGCAAGTCTCCCCGCACGACCGGAATCTGCGGGGATCGAAGCAGACAAGAGCAGCCCTACCAGTCCATCGCGTCCGGCTCCGGTTCGTAGATTTCGAGCCCCTTGCGGGCGAGCAGGAAAGAGCCGGCCAGGACGAGGGCCGAAGCCACCAATGCCGTGGCCGTGGCAATCAGCAGCGTGTGGTCGCTGGCCATGATGGCCTGAATGGCCCGCAGCGGACTTCCGAAAAGCCGTTCGTAGAGGTAGCCCACTGTAAGGAACGCTGCAAGAACGGTTAGAAACCCATAGGTCATGACCGTCTTGGCCTTGAATCGGAGTGCAAGCCCCAGCGCGGAACTACAGCACGCGGATATGGTGATCCAAAACACGGGGAAGGAAACGGCGATGGTGCGGACAGTACTTGCGTCCGCGCCAATGCCGGGCCACGCCACACCAGCAGCAACGGCAAACGACAGAGCGCTGAGCGCCGAAAAGAGCGTGCCCGCCGTCAGCCGAGCCGCGGCGAGAGTCGATGCGCTCAAGGGCAGGGTGGTGAGCAATTCCAGGCCACCGGTCATCTTGTCCTTGGCCACCTCGAGGGGAACCTGCAGTGCGAGCGAAATACCCAGAATAGATAGCACGGCGCTCCATCCCGCCCGACCGAATCCCAGCACGAGCACCGCCACCGTGGCCACCGAGAACATGATTCCAACACCCATCAGGAACTGCCGCGAGCGTTGAAACTCAACACCCACCACTGCTCGAAATGCCTGCTTGGTCATGAACGCTCCAATGCTTGGAGGAGGATCTGGGAAAGCGGTGCACCCGGGTCGCGTTCCCGCAGCTCCGCAGTAGCGACATCTTCGAGGATTCGTCCCACCCTCATGAGGACGACCCGCTCGGCGATGAACTCCACGTCTTCCAGGATGTGGCTTGAGAAGATGACGAGCCGGTCGCCGCCACCAGGCGCACACTCGTCGATGATCCCGAGCAGCTCACGGCGCATGACCGGATCGATGGCCGACGTGGGCTCGTCCAGAATGAGGACAGGTGGCCGATGAGCCTCGGCTCCAACCAGAGACAGCTTTACCGCCATTCCCTTGGATAGTGTTCCGACCTTCGAGGCACTGGGAAGCTCCAGCCGCTCAAGGAGTTCCTCCGCGTACTCATGATCCCAGGTGGGATAGAACGCCGAAAGGAAACTCAGGTGTTCACCTACGGTCATCCACCCGAACCCGAGCAGCTTCTCGGGAAGAAACCCGATCTGCGCCCTGATCTCCGGCAACCGGGACCGGACGTCCTCTCCGCCGAGCTCCACCCCGCCCTCATAGTCCCGCAGCCGACCCGCGATCGCCTTGAGCGTCGTGCTCTTGCCGGCGCCGTTTGCTCCCACCACCGCCACGCGCTCTCCGGGATCGATCGACAGGTCCATCGGCTCCAGGAAAAAGTTCGAGTAGCGGACGCTGAATCCCCGCAACCTCACACCGATCATCTTGCAAGTCCCCACGCCGCCCCGCCCTCTCTCCGGCACCTCTATAATGTGACCCATGCACGCACCGCTGAAAAGGCCACCGTCACGCCCCAGAAGAAGAGCGCAAGACCGAGCGCCGGCCGGACCTCCAGGCCATCACACCGGCGCAAAGCCATCACAAGAAACGCGAACCAACAGACATGGCCGATGGAGAAGACCTGCGCGATTGCCAGCAGGAAAGGACTGGTGGCCGGTACAAAAGCCGCCAGCCCCAGCGACACCTGCAGGTCTGCGGGCGAGTCGACGCTGCCGCCAGTGGTCAGATGCAGATAGAGAGCGAGCAGCACTCCCTGCGCAGCCAGAATCGCCTCTCCGTACAGCAGCACGGAGAGGACCGGGCGGATTCGGCGCTCCGAATTCGTCAGTACGAGCACTGCCCAGCCCAGGATCGTCAACAGGCCTGCCTTGAACAGCTGGACCACCGGGGCGATCAGTGCGAGCGACCACACCATCAACATCATTCCCCGGGTTATTTCAGCCCCCTGATCTCCCATCAGACTCTGTAGCAGCGGTCGCAGGGAGAATGCTGCCGCGAGAGAGAACACCCATCCGACGACCAGTGGCGGCACAATCGGCCGATGCACCCGAATGTCGTCCAGACTCGGAATGAGCATGTTCCCGAAGTGTCGCAACCTGGCCAGCACGCGTGGCGTCCATCCCTCCACCTTGCCACCTCCTTTCATGACCCTCCCCCGTTTCCTCCGCGCACCACCGCGATGTAGTCCACCAGCCTGCGCCTGCCGGTTCGCCCGGCATGCACGAGCCGCACGGTGTCCGAGCCGTCAACCCAGAACGTCGCCGGCACGGCGTTCAGTCCGAGAGCACGGGCGACGCTGCCGTCCTGGTCGTGCACCGTCCGCATACGAAGCGATGGAGGCACCCACGCGGCGCCATCCATTGCCGACTTCGGCGATGCGACCACCCACACCTGCAAGTCCCCAACTGTCGCGTTCGTCCCGTCACCGCTCCCGAGCAGAGACTCCCACAGCTCGAGTTCGGCCTTGCAATGAACACAGCTCCGGTCCACGTACACGAGGGCCGCCGAACTCCGGAAACCGGACGCCCGCGCTTGCCCTCCACCCCACACCCGTTCGGTCACAATCCCCGGAAGCGCCCATGGCGGCTCCTCGGGCCCAGGACCAACCGGCGCCCTCCTGCCAGCCAGGACATACGGTGCCAGTCCGATTCCTACCACCATGACCGCAACGGCCGCAGCCACAACCTTCTTCACCATACCTCGTTCTACTCCCATCACGTTCCTCCTCCCGAACCGGAGCCCGGATGGACCACGATCCATCCGGGCTCCCCTCCCTACGAAGCCGAATTGTCCGTTCAGCCGAACGCCACGTGGCAGATGTAGGCGCATGGCACAAGCGTGCCGAGCGGCGCGTTGCCAAATGCGATCATCAGTATGCAGCCCGCGCATGCCCCAGTCACAGCTGCCCAGAAGATCATGAGCGACTGTCCTCCGACTACATCCGGTGTCGCAGAAGCCTCCACCGTAGTTGGGGCCAGGACTCCGCCCACGTCACCGCGCAACCCTGTTTCACTTGCAGAGATTATCGTTGTACTAAGGGTCAGCGCACCTGCCAACATCACAACTGTCCTTCTCGCTACAGATCTCATCCTTGCCTCCCTCTTCGACGTTCTTCACTTGGCTCCACTTCAAAACACATCCACGCACGCTACAGTACACCCCAAGCCGACAGCGAAGCCCATCGGTGGTATCAGGGCAAGGAGGAAGACACTGATGCCGAAGCAGGTCCAACAGCCAGAATCAAGCTCCAACTGACCCCCAACCACGGCATTCACGTTCATGGCAACCTCCCGGTCGTGGCCATTCACAACACCATCGCTTTCTAGCGCCCGCACAACGTCAAGAGACGCCAGTTCGATCTGGCCGGTACCGTTCACCGGAACCGATGCCAGAGTCGTTTGCATGAGCGACAGGACAAGCATGCCACTCGTTATCATTCTTGTTGTCGATTTCATCTTTTTCTCCTGTTGATTCCTGTTTGTTCGTTCACCGGCGATGATCCCTGTCCGCTCATGCGTACCCGATATAGCAGAGACCGGCACATGCGGCATACACCGGCCAAAGCCATCCGAAACTCACAATGAGTCCAACCACTGATCCGGCACCCAATCCCAGCGCGGTGCCAACACAAACGTTGCAACCTCCCTTTACGATGATCGTGCCAATGCCGCCCTGCATTCCTACTACATTGTCCTCCTGTTGTGCTTCCATGGCGCCGTCCGCCCGCAATGTTGGCACGCGCCCTGGATTTGAAACAGTGGGATACGCTAACGCGGCGATGACTGCGAATAGAGTCACATGCCTCAACACTTTCTTGCCCCTCACAAGCATTCTCCTTTCCTCAAAAGGCTCCTACATGACCGAGTGATAGCAGAATCCAGCGCAAGCCCCCAATGCGAGGGTGGATCCGGCTTTGCCAGCTGCGGCTACGACGGCAACCCACCCACCGGTGTACGCCAGACCTACTCCGACGGCGATGCACCCGACGCAACCGAGGAAAGACTTCCAACCGGCGCCAACAACCGCCGTCGTCTCCACGGGCTGCGGCGACCTGTCAGCGATTGTGCCGCCGACTGTCGCGGCCTGGGTGCCCAGCAGTGCCAGACACAGTGTCAGCACGATGGGCCGAAAACTCCTCTTCTTCATCCTTCTCCTCCTCTTCTGATGTGGTGACCTGGACCGCGTCGCTCCTCGCCGCGGCCGATCCGGTGCTACCCGGCGAGCAGGATCGACTCGCCGGACCAGATCTTCTCGAATCCTTCCTCGCTGATCGAATAGCGGCCCACCGAAGGGTCCACGACGGTGAGACGTCCGGATGGCGACCTTCCGGTGACCGTCACGAAGTGGTTGCGGTTCACCCAGGCGATGAACGGGAGACGCGTGTGCGGCAGTTCGGCCGACGTGAGCCGTGTTAGCATGAGCGACAGGTTGAATCGGCTCGCGGCACGGATCAGCCCACCCGCAGTCGTCCCTCGCGGCTCAGTCCCCGCCAGCACCATGAGCGAGTCGGTCGATGGCGCAGCAACGCCGACAATGCGCATCATGTTGGCCAGCGCGGCAGGGCCGCAGTCATTCAGCGCGGCCTGGAAGACTACGCCGTCACTTCCCAGGAACTCCGCATCCGACCGGGCCAGTTCGGCACGGGCGACAAGTCGCCCCAGACGGGGCAGATCGCTGGCCGCCAGGGTCCCGAGCGCGAGCGCGCCTGACACAAGGACGAGCACAAGGACGGCGGAGCGGCGAAGGTTGCGCGCGCGCTTCCCCGATCCATGTTCTCGCGGGCCGGAGACTTCGGACTGGTACCTTGGCATCGGGATGCCTCGCGGGTCGATGGGTCGTGATACGATCAAGCGAGACCCACGCTACCCGCCCCGGATGTGCGTTTACATGTCTGGATGGGACAATCGTCCCGAGAGCGTGCATCGCCCCCTTCAGGCACCACGATTCGAGCGCACGTCGACCCCCGAACGCCCCCAACCAGCGGAGCGACCCACCCCAACCGCCCCGCTTTTCGCGCGGGGCGTCGTTCAGCCCGCTACAGCGACTTCAGGACCTCCAGGATGTCCTCGTTGGTGGGCCGCACCCGGTAGTCCACCTCCACGAAGCGGTACCGCACGACGCCTTCCTTGTCGATCACGTAGGTGGCGGGGTGCGGCAGAGGCCGGTTGGGAGGCGCGTTCTCGTTGAACAGGCCGTAGCGGTCGATTACGGCGTGGTCCGGGTCGGAGAGCATGATGAAATCGGGGGCCATGCCGTCCTCCGCGGCGACACGGTCGATCATCAACTGCATCCCCTCCCGGTCGTCCACCGACACCGTCACGATTTCCGTCTCGTCATTGAGATCGTCGGGCAAAAGGGCTCTCAGCTCCACGAGCTGACCGGCGCAGTAGGGTCACCAGTGGCCCCGGTAGAAGACGAGCACCACGTTCTTGTCCCCGCGGAAGCCCGAAAGCGCCACCGTGCCGCGGTCGAAGGACTCCAGGGCGAACAGCGGCGCTTCGCCCCCGACCGCCACGCGCTCGATGTCGGTGCCCGGCAGGTCGTGACCGTCGGCCGGACCCAGCTCCTGTGCGCGAGTCGAGTTTGCGGTCGCTGCCAGGGCGAGCAGCACCGGCAACGCGATGGATCGCCTGCCGGCCGGGAATCGAATGATCGGGAACATTTTCGTGGTCCATTGCGAGGCGGCGGATTCCAACCGGGTACACCCCCGGTTCCGGGACACCTATGTTAATCGCATGTGCTCAGTCCTCGCCATCCTCGGGTTCGACCCCGCGGATCCACCACCCCGTGATCAGGTCCTGACCCTGTCGAAGCTGCAGCGACACCGCGGCCCCGACTGGTCCGGCGTCTTCACGCACGAACGGGCGGTCCTGGCCCACAACCGCCTCGCCATCGTGGATGTGGAGCACGGCGCCCAGCCCCTCCAGAACGCAGCGGGCACACATGTACTGGCCGTCAACGGCGAGATCTACAACCACCGCAAGCTCGAATCCGAGCTCGGGAGGCCGTATCGCTTCCTAACCCGGAGCGACTGCGAGGTCATTCTCGCGCTGTACGCCGAGCAGGGAAGCGACTTCCTGGATCGCCTGAACGGGATCTTCGCTTTCGTGCTGTACGACCTGGAGAAGGACAGGTACCTCGTGGGACGCGACCACCTCGGCATCGTCCCGCTGTATACCGGATACGACGACGACGGCCGGTTCTACGTCGCGTCGGAGATGAAGGCCCTTGCGCCGGTCTGCCGCACGGTCTCCGAATTCCCGCCGGGACACCTTCTCGATTCCTCGGAGGGCACTCCGCGACCGTACTACACGCGCGCCTGGCGGGCCTTCGGCGCGGCGACGGAGGATCCCGACCCGTCACGCATCCGCGAGGCGCTCGAGGCGGCCGTGCATCGGCAGCTCATGTCCGACGTGCCGTACGGCGTGCTCCTGTCGGGAGGACTGGACTCCTCCATCGTGTCCGCGGTGGCGCGGCGCTTTTCGCGAAACCGGATCGAGGACGACGACCGGACCGAGGCCTGGTGGCCCCGGCTCCACTCGTTCTGCATAGGGTTGGAGGGATCCCCCGACCTGGCTGCGGCAAGGGTCGTGGCCGATCATATCGGGACCGTGCACCACGAGTTCCACTTCACCGTGCAGGACGGACTGGACGCGCTGTCCGACGTCATCCATCACCTGGAGACGTACGATGTGACGACGGTGCGCGCCGCCACGCCGATGTACCTGATGGCCCGGCGCATTCGGACCCTGGGGATCAAGATGGTGCTGTCCGGCGAGGGGGCCGACGAGGTGTTCGGCGGCTACCTCTACTTCCATCGCGCGCCCGACCCGCGCTCGTTCCACGAAGAGACCGTCCGCAAGATCGACCGGTTGCATCAGTACGACTGTCTGCGGGCCAACAAGGCCATGGCCGCGTGGGGAATCGAGGCCCGCGTCCCGTTCCTGGACAAGGAATTCCTGGATGTGGCCATGTCGATCGATCCAGCCGGGAAGATGCCCGCCGGCGGAATCGAGAAGCGCATCCTGCGGGAGGCTTTCAGCGACTACCTGCCGGCCGAGGTGCTATGGCGCCAGAAGGAGCAGTTCTCGGACGGCGTGGGGTATTCCTGGATCGACTCGCTGAAGGATTTCGCGGACCGCAGCGTCAGCGACCGCAAGATGGCCAGCGCCCCCTTCCGCTTCCCCCACAACCCGCCCGCCGACAAGGAAGCCTACCTTTACCGGCGGATCTTCGAGTCGCATTTCCCGCTGCCGACCGCCGCCCATTGCGTCCCCGGCGGACCGAGCGTGGCGTGCTCCACACCCGAGGCGCTGGCCTGGGACGAGGTGTTGTCGAAGACGCTCGACCCCTCGGGGCGGGCGGTCGCGGGCGTGCACGAGGCCGCCTACTGAGGCGACGGACCGGCCCTGCCCAGGCGCAGCGTTACCGATCCGTGGCCGACCTCCCCCCTTTCAGGTAGTCCAGCAGCAGGTTGGTCATCGCGCGGATCCCGACGGGTACGGCAGAGTTGTCGGCCTGGAAGTCCGGTGTGTGGTGACCGCCGGAGGTGCCGCCGGGCTTGACCTGTCCCAGCCGAAAGAAGAATCCCGGGACTTCGTTTGCGAAGTATGCGAAGTCCTCGCCACCCATCGTGGGATCCAGGTCGACGACATTCTCTTCGCCGACGGCTCTTGCCAGCGTCGGCAGCATGCGTTCCCCGAGATGGGGATCGTTTATCGTGGCCGGCGTGCCCCGGTCGTAGTCCAGCTCGAACGTGCCTCCCCCGGCGGAGGCGATCCCCTCGAGGATCTCGCCCATGCGCCGCTCGACCGCGTCGCGCACGTCGGGGTTGTAGGTGCGCACGGTGCCCTCGAGCTCGACCTCGTTCGGGATGATGTTGAAGCGGGTTCCGCCCCGGACGATCCCCACGGTGACCACGCTCGGCTCCAGCGGCGGCAGGTTGCGCGACCGGATGGTCTGGAACGCGGTCACGGCCTGAGACGCCATGACGATGGGATCGATGCCCAGATGCGGGGCGGCCCCGTGCGACTGCTTCCCCACGATCCGGATACGGAAGTGGTCCACCGCGGCCAGCGCCGGCCCCGATGTGAAGCCCACCTTGCCGACCTCCATCTCGGCGAAGCTGTGGAGGCCGAAGATGGCGCTCGGTGCGGGGTCCTGCAGCACCCCTTCCGCCACCATCAGCTCGGCGCCCCCCTCCTCGCCCGGCGGCGGCCCCTCCTCGGCGGGCTGGAAGATGAACTTGACCGTCCCAGGCAGTTCATCGCGCATGGACGCCAGCACCGACGCCACGCCGAGCTGGACCGCGACGTGGATGTCGTGGCCGCAGGCGTGGGATACGCCCACGTCCTGCCCCAGGTAGGTGGTGCGCACGGTCGACCTGAACGAATACGGCGTGTCCTCGGTGACCGGGAGCGCGTCCATGTCGGCCCGTACAGCCACGACCGGGCCGGGCAGGCCGCCGCGCAGAATGCCCACGACGCCCGTGTGCGCGATCCCCGTGTGAACCTCGTCGAAGCCGAGTGCGCGCAGGTGGTCGGCGACCAGGGCCGCCGTGTTGAACTCGCGGTTGCCGAGCTCGGGGTTCTGGTGGATGTGCTCGCGCAGGCGAATGATCGTGTCCTGGACGGTGGCCAGCACCTCGTCGACGCGCGCGTCCTGCGCGGCCGCGGGCGACCGGGGCGCCGCAACGGCGAACGTGGCAATCACCACGAACGTGGCCGCCAGGGCAAACGTGGCCGGGCGGGAAGCCGCCGGCACCTTGTCGAGAATCCTCTTCATTCCATCCCTCCTGCCAGGCTCTGATACACGGCGCGGACGAACCGCTCGGAGTTGGCTCCCCACGCTTCGTCGAGGTCGGCCGTGGGCGCCGCGGCGACCACCTGCTCCTCCGTGCGGCCATTCGCGACCAGGCTCGCCACGCGCATGCGCACGATCTCGAGCATGTCGCGGTATTCGCGCAGATGCTCCGGCGACGCGAGGTCTCCGTGGCCCGGTATGATCCTCGTGCCTTCGTTCGAACGCTCCAGCACGAAGTTGGCCGCTGCGATGACTCCGTCGACGCCGCCCCCGCTGTCCACGTCGACAAAGGGATAGCGGCCGCGGAAGAAGGTGTCTCCCATGTGGAAGACGTTGGCGCGCGGGAAGTGGACGACGGCGTCGCCGTCCGTGTGGGCCTGACCGATGTGCGTCACGTCGATGTGCCGGCCGTTCCAGTGGAACTGGACGCCCGCGTCGAACGTGACGACGGGCAGCGCAGCCCGCGGCGCCTGGCTGGACCGGCCCATCAGATCCGCGAACTCGTCCGGGTTCATGCGCCGATAGACGTTGCGGTGGGCGACGATCATGGCGCCGGCATTGCCCAGGTTTTCGTTGCCCCCCGTGTGGTCCCCGTGCCAATGGGTGTTGAGCACCCAGCGAACGGGCTGGTCGGTCACCTCCGCGACCGCCGCCAGGATCTTGTCGGTCAGCGGCGCGAACTGGTCGTCGATGAGAAACGCGCCGTCTTCTCCCACGGACAATCCGATGTTCCCGCCCCGTCCCACCAGCATGAACAGGTCGCTCTCCAGGGGAATTGTCGTGATTTCGACATCCGACATGTCCTGCTGCGCGTCAAGCGCGCCCGGTCCGGCTCCGGCCAGGACAGCAGCAACGGTGCCGATTCCGGCCAGGTGACCCAACTCTCCCGCAAGGGGAATCCTCATTCCAAGCTTCTCCCGTTCTGGTGACTCTGCCTGCGCTTCCGACAAGTCCGGCCGTCGGCGCGCCTTTTCCATTTGACGCAGGGCGTACCCGTGCCACCTATTGTCTACCCGACAGCCTTGCGGTGGCAAATACCAGGATGGAAAAGCGACAATGGGTGGATTCACTGATGCAGGCGCCCGCCGGGGCGACGCAGGAGCCGTTTCGCGCTTCCGCACGCCGTTTCTCCTCGTTACCGCTCGCGCTTGCGTGCGCGGAGGCGGCACCGCCCGCGGACGCGAACGGCTGAAGGCATACCTGCAGCGGACCCTCGGGTGATGCCGGGCGGCGGACGGAGTCGGGGGACCGGGAGAACCCGGATCGGAGAGGTGTCACCCCGAGTGGACGCCCACTGTCCCCGCGGAGGGATGGGTTCGCGTGCCATTCGGTCTCAAGGCCCGGCCGCGGCACATTTGCGGAACGGCACGGGTCTTGCGCTTGAGTATCGCCGAACGCGCAACCAGGAGATCGGAAATGCTCGGTAACGAACGGAGTTCCAGGACAGGGCCCGTGCTTGGCAGCCTCCTTGCGCTGCTCCTGTTGGGGGCGGTGGCGCCGGCGGCGGCGGTTGCCCAGAGCCGCGACTTCCTCTTCGGAACGCCCAGGACGACGTTCACGTTGAGGGCAGGGCTGCACATGCCCCGCGCCGGAAGCGGCAACGGCACGGAGAGCCTGTGGGACCTGACCCGCTCGGAGCTGACGGTCGATACCCGGGATCTGGCCGGGGCGTCGATCGGCGGGGATCTCGCGGTCCGGACCACGAACCGGCTGGACCTGCTCCTCAGCATAGGATACACCAACTCCAAGACCAGGTCGGAGTTCCGGGACTGGGTGGATAACGACGATCTCCCGATCGAGCAGACCACCGAGTTCTCGATCCGACCCATCACCCTCGGATTGAAGGCCTACCTGAAGGACCGGGGCAGAGCCATCGGCCGGTTCGCGTGGATTCCGGAGACATGGAACCCATATGTCGGCGTCGCCGGCGGCATCGTATTCTACCGCTTCGTGCAGCACGGCGACTTCGTGGACTTCGAGACCCTGGAAATCTTCGGCGACCGTTTCTATTCGCGGGACAGGGGAGCTACAGTACATTTGTTCAGCGGGATGGATGTCGCAGTTAACGGCCGGGTGCTGCTGGTGGGCGAAGCCAGATACGGCTTTGCCAGCGCCCCGCTGTCGACCGATTTCGTAGGCTTCCCGGATCTCGATCTGGCGGGCTTGCAGGTTACGTTCGGGATAGGATTCAGGCTATGATAACGAAGCCACCGGGGCGGACGCTCCCGACACGGAGGAAAGCGATGCGCGACGCAAGGGGATCAAACATGTTGACGGGAACGAAGGGCATCAGTGTGCTGGCCGGTCTCCTGCTCGCTGCCATTCCCGGCGCCGTGGAGGCGCAGGCTGGCCAGACGCGAGCGGGATGGCAGCCCTACCTCGGCTGCTGGCAGCCGCAGGTTCCCACTCAGGCGCAGTGGCCCGCCGATGACGAGGCTGCCGCCGACAGGGGCATGCTCTGCTTCGTACCGAGCGGCACCGACGTGGAGATGCTCACCATAGCGAACGGCGAGATCACGCATCGCGAGATCTACTACGCCGACGGGCAATCGCATCCGGTCGAGCAGGATGACTGCCGCGGAACGGAGTCGGCCAGGTTTTCCGACGACGGACGGCGCCTGTATACGGCGTCCGACCTGACCTGCGACAACGGAACAGTCCGCCTCAGCACCGGAATCATCTCGATGCCGGGCCCCGGGGAATGGCTGGATGTACGGGCGCTTCAGGCGAACGGCGGCACGACGGCCTGGTCGCAATGGTATACGTACGCGGACGACTCCGTGTTGGAGGACCTGGGTTTCCCGCAGCGTACCGATCCGCTCCCGTTCGTACTGCAGGGTGCCGAGTTCTTCGCGACAGCCCGCGTCACGATCGACGACGTGATCGACGCTTCGCGCAACGTCGACGCAAAGGCGGTCGCGGGCTGGCTCGCGCAGGTCCGTCAGGATTTCGCGGGCCTGGACTCGGAACAGCTGATTCGCCTTGACGACGCCGGTGTGTCGGCGGAGGTCATCGATATGGTCGTGGCCGTCTCGTATCCGGAGCACTTCGCGCTCGGAGGCGGCGGCGCGCTGGCGGACGGAGGAGCGTACGGGTCCGACCAGCGAACCCACCGCCGTGTGTACCTGACGAGCCCCTTCGGCTACTACTCCCCCTTGATGTACGGCTACGGCGGCTACAGCCGCTACGGCTATCCCGGCTACTATGGCTACGGGTATTCGAGCTGGGGCGGATGGGGCGGCGGCTACTACAGGCCGGTGATCGTGGATGTGAATCGTGCGCCGTCGAGGTCGTCCGGCGGACAAGTGGTCGCCGGCAGGGGCTACCGCGGGCCGCGGTCGGTCAGCACCGGCGGATACTCGGGCGGCAGGAGCGTCGGGTCCGTGAGCGGCAGCAGCGGTCGCAGTTCGGGCGCATCCGCAAGTTCGGGCCGCAGCAGCGGACGAACCGCCAAGCGCCGCGGCGGAAAATGACCTTCCCGTGACGGAAGTCGCCCCGGCTGTCTTCATTCAGGAGGCAGCCGGGGGTCTGTCCGAAACGCTCGCCTCCAGCCCGCTTCTGGCTCTCGCCGTGCTCTTCGGAGCCGGCGTGGCAACCAGCCTGACGCCGTGCGTATACCCCATGATCCCGATCACGGCATCCGTGATCTCGGGGACGTCAACCGACGGGCAGCCCATGCGGCGCACGGTGGGCCTGACCATGACCTATGTCGTGGGGATGGCGCTGCTCTACGCTTTCCTGGGGCTTCTCGCCGGCCTTACCGGGACCCTGTTCGGCACCGTAAGCGCCAGCCCGTGGGCCCTTTTCGCGATCGGCAACCTGCTCGTGCTCTTTGCGCTGGCGATGCTCGATGTGATCCCGGTGAGAGTGCCGCAACGGTTGCTGACGTGGGCCGGGAGCCGCGAGGGGGGGTCCTACGGCGCCGTCTTTGTACTCGGCGCGACGTCCGGAGTCGTGGCCGCGCCGTGCGGGGCTCCGGCCTTTGCGGCCGTGCTTGCGTGGGTGGCGGCGACGAGGGCGGGCGCGATGGGGTTCCTCTACCTTTTCGTCTTCTCCCTCGGCATGACGGCGCTCCTGGTCGCGGTGGGGTTGTTCTCCGGCACCCTCTCGCGCCTTCCGAAGTCCGGAAAGTGGATGGTGACGGTGAAGCGGCTGGCGGCTCTGGTCATGCTGGGGGTGGCGGAGTACTACTTTATCCAGGTCGGATACAACCTGTGAGGAGCGTACCAGTGAACGTAAAGACGATGGACTCCGACAACGGGCGCGCGTCCCGGTGGGCGCAAGCCACCGCGATTCTCATCACGGGCGCCGTGCTCGCGGCGGCCGGCCCGGGCGCCGCGCGTGCCCAGGACGACGGACTGGGACTTCCGCCCGGCACGCCGGCGCCGGACGCCCAGGTGGAGGATCTGGACGGCAACGCCGTGGCGCTCCTCGACTTGGTGGGAAGCGGCCCCGCGCTCATCAAGTTCTGGGCATCCTGGTGCGAGCAGTGCGAGGCGCTGCAGCCCCAGATCGACGAGATCCAGGACCGCTTCTCCGACCGGATCACCGTGGTGGCCGTCGCCGTGGCGGTGAACCAGACGCCGAGACGGATTCGGCGTCACGTCGACCGGCACGGACCCGGCTATGCCTTCGTGTACGACGCCGGGGGCGAGGCAGTGAGAGCCTATCAGGCCCTCACAACGGCGATTGTCGTGCTGGTGGACGGCGATGGGCGCATTGTCTCCACGGGCGTGGGCCCGGGGCAGGATCTGGTGGGCTCGGTGGAGTCGATGCTGGGGGCCGGTTAAGCCCCGCCCCTACCCTTCCTCCGGCTCCGGCGTCACCTCGTCGATCACGGCGGCCAGTTCCTCGTACGCGGCCGGATCCACCTGGTTGAACTGCGGGATCACCCTGGCCACGCGGCCGTCGGGCCCGACCACGATGACTGCACGGCTCCCGACCATTCCGTTGTCCCTGAGCGATCCGCCGAACGCCGTAAAGGCGCCGCCGTCGGGATCGCTGCCGAAGAGGTAGGGGAAGTCCTCGTCCTTCAGCCAGGAAGCGCCCTCCGCCGCCGAATCGCTGGAGATCGCCATGAGCACGACGTTGCGGCCTTCGTTGAACAGTTCTGCGTACTGATCACGGTACGCTCTCATTTGAACCGTTCAGCCACGCGTCCTGACTCTGAAGAAGAACGCCAGGACCACCGTCTCACCTCGGTAGTCGCTCAGCCGGACCTGATCCTCGAGCACTCCGTGACGGGTCGCTCCGGTCAGTTCGAAGTCGGGAGCCATCGCCCCGACCTCAATGAGGCCGTCGTCGGCCTCCTGGGCCATCGCACCCCTCGGCGCGCCTGGCCCCACCAAGGCGGCCAAACCCGCGGCCACCAGCAATCTGCGAATCATTCGGTCTCTCCGTTCTCCGTGTCCGGGGGACATGATGGGTATCGCCCTATGAGTATATGAGTATTTGAGCAGGATTCACTCGCCCGGGACCGCGGTCGCACTCAGTTGCTCCCCGCAGTCGCGGCCTTGATCGCCTGCACCGTCTGGTCGTGCTTGCCCGTCGCGAGGTACGGGCCGTTCTGTTCGATCCCGCCCGTCGAGATGATCGCGGTCGTCTTGCCGTCGCGGAGCGCATCGCGCACCTCCATCCAGGTGAGCTCCTCGATCCACACCGAGTTGAGGGCGTCGATCGGGCGTTCCATCCGCATGTCGGCCAGGAGCGCCTCCGCCTGGCGCGCGGCCATCGTGGCGCGCTGTTGCGCGTTCATCGCGCGGCGCCCCTGCTGCGCGTCACTCGTCCCCGGCGCGGCCAGCATCAGCCCGGCCGCCACCAGCGCCCACCTCCGGTCCTTCATCGCAAGCCTCCGTCCTGTCCGGCTGCCACCCCACGCGGGAGTGCGCCCACGCGGGTCTTCCGCGCACAATTGTAGCGCGCGCGCACTCCAAAGGCGACCTTGGTCACGCACGTTGGAGCACGGCCCGTTCAGGAGCACCACCCATGAAAGCCGCACCCGCAACAGGTCGGTCCCCCCTCGCCGCGCTGGCGCCGATCACACTCCTGGCGCTTTCCTGCGCCCCCGCGCCGGAAGAGCCGCCGGACGACGCCCTCCGCACAGCGGACCCCTACGCCCGCGGCTACACCGACGCCGACTTCCCGCGTGTCCGGGAACTCGCGCCCGGCGTGTATTCCTACGAGCAGCTGCGCTCCGCGGGCGAGGAGCGGTTCACCACGGTGAGCATGTTCGTCGTGACCGGCGAAGGCGTACTCGTCGCCGACGGCCAGGGCAGCCCGGAGGAGACGCGCCGCCTGGTCGAGACCATCGCCGCGATCACCGACGAGCCCATCACCCACGTCGTCGTGTGCTCCGACCACGGCGACCACACGGCTGGCAACTCCGAATTCCCCAGCGACGCCCGCTTCTACGCGCACTCTACCTCCCACGCCGTGCTGCAGGCGGCCGCCGACAACCCGGACCGCCCCGCCGACGCACCCCCGATCGTCGTGCCCACGCACCTGGTCGAGAGCCGCGAGACGCTCCACCTCGGCGGGCGCGAGATCCAGCTCCTCTTCCTGGGGCGCGCCCACACCGGTGGCGACCTGGTCGTGTACCTGCCCGCCGAAAAGATCCTCTTCATGAGCGAGGCCTACCTGAACCGTGTCTTCCCGGCCATGCGCTCGGCCTACCCGACCGAGTGGGTGGCCATGATCGAGGCCTCCCAGGCGCTCGACGTCGACACCTACGTGCCGGGACACGGCTTCGTGGATTCGCCCGCGGTCCTCGCCGAGGAGCTGGAGACCTACCGGCAGGCCGTCGTCCAGGTCATCGAGGAGACCACCCGCCTCCACGCGGCGGGGCTCGGCCCGGAGGAGGCAATCGGGCAGGCCGACTTCGGAGCCCTGGAGAGCTGGTCGCTCCACGCCAGCCAGGCGCCGACGGCCATCCGCCGCGTCTACATGGAACTGAACGGCCAGCTGCCACAGTCGTGACCGCACCGCCGTGATTCCGCACCACTGGCCCACCGGCGGGGTCCACCATAATGTCCAAGGCGCTCCTACCATTCCGACCCATCCGGAGGAACATGTGAAACCGATCATTCGGGCCTCGGAGGGCTTTGCCCTCGCCACGGCCCTCACCCTCACCGCTCTCGCCTTCGCCGCCGCCCTCGCTTTCGCCACCCCCGCCCCAGCCTCCGCGCAGGACGGCGAGTGGCGCTATTGGGGCTCGGACGCCTCCAGCACGCGGTACGCACCGCTCGACCAGATCGACGCCTCCAACTTCAACGACCTCGAAGTGGCGTGGATGTGGCGCAGCGACAACTACAGCCCCGAGCCGGAGCCGCTCCTGCGCGCGACACCGATCTACGTGAACGGCACCCTCTATTCGGTGGCTGGGTCGCGGCGGACCGCGGTGGCCATCGACCCGGCGACCGGCGAGACCATCTGGACCTTCCGCGAGCCCTACACAAAGCGGTGGGAGGACTCGATGCGGAAGAACTACGGCAAGGGCGTCGCGTACGCCGAGGTGAACGGGCGCGAGACGATCTACCTGGTGACGCCGGGCTTCTTCCTGCACGCACTGGATCCGATGACCGGCACGCCCATCGAGTCCTTCGGCAAGAAGGGCAGGGTGGACCTGCTCGGCGATCTTGGACACTGGGAGCACCACCCCGAGGACGGCCTGCCCTTCGAGGTCGGCTACATCACCAACTCGTCGCCTCCGCTCGTCGTCAACGGCGTGGTCGTCGTCGGCAACTCGCACGAGCAGGGCTACTACCAGACGATGCAGGAGAACGTGCCGGGCAACATCCTCGCCTACGACGCGGACACCGGCGCACACATGTGGACCTTCAACGTGATCCCGCAGGAGGGCGAATTCGGCAACGACACCTGGGAGAACGACGCCTGGAAGCGGACCGGCAACGTGTCGGCCTGGGCGCCCCTCTCGGGCGACCCCGAACTGGGCCTCGTGTACGTGGTGACCGACCCGCCGACGGTCGACTACTACGGCGGCTTCCACCCGGGCGACAACCTCTTCGCGACCAGCATCCTCGCCCTCGACATCCAGACCGGTGAGCGCCGCTGGCACTTCCAGACCGTGCACCACGACGTCTGGAACTACGACAACCCGACCGCGCCCAACCTGGTCGACATCAACGTCGACGGGCGCGCCGTCAAGGCGATCGTGCAGACCACCAAGCAGGGCTGGGCATACGTCCTGGACCGCGAGACCGGGGAGCCCGTGTGGCCGATCGAGGAGCGTGCCGTGCCGCAGTCCGACGTGCCCGGCGAGCAGCTGTCACCCACGCAGCCATACGTCACCCGCCCCGCGCCTTACGAGATGCAGGGAATCACCGAGGACGACCTGATCGATTTCACCCCCGAACTCCGCGCCGAGGCGCTCGAGATCGTCAGCAACTTCCGCATGGGCCCGCTCTTCAACCCGCCCGCGCGTGAGGACGGTCCCGGCGGCCCCTCGATCCACTGCCCGGGCGCCAACGGCGGCGCCAACATTCCGGGCGGCGTGGCGGTCGACCCGACGACGGGTGTCCTCTACGTCGCGTCTACCCGCGGCTGCAGCGCGCCCCGGCTGGTCCCGGGCGTCGATGTCGACCCCGACTCCAACGTCGAGTGGGTGAGCGTCGGCCCCGGCGGCGTCCGCGGCCCGCGAGGCCTGCCCATCACCAAGCCCCCCTACGGCACGATCACCGCGATCGACCTCAACACGGGCGACCACATCTGGCAGATCCCCAACGGCGATACCCCGGACAACATCCGCAACCACCCGGCGCTCCAGGGGGTTGACGTCGGCAACACGGGCTCGCGCGCCCACGCCACCAAGCTCGTCACCAGCACCCTGCTCATGTACGGCGAGGGCCGAGGGGCCGCCCCGGTCTTCCGCGCCGTCGACAAGATGACGGGCAAGGAGCTGGGCCGCATCGAGCTCCCCGGATCCACCCTGACCGCCCCCATGACCTATATGCACGACGGGGTTCAGTACGTGGTCATGGCCATCGGCATTCGGGGTTCGGCGGGCGCGCTGGTGGCGTTGCGCCTGCCCGAGTAGGGGGTAACCGCAGGAGGAGAAGAAGGAGAAGAGAGCGATGAGACATGCGCGTTCCAGCGCCCTGGCACTCGCCGGGGCGCTCCTGGCCACGGGGTGCCAGCAGGAGTCCCAGCCAGACTATTCCGGCATCTTCACCGGCGCCCAGGGCGAGTGGGTCGAACTCGGCCACGCATTCGGGCCGTCCACGATCTACTGGCCCACCGACACCCTCGGCTTCCAGCTCACCGAGTTGGCGTACGGCCCCACCGAGGCGGGATATTTCTACGCGTCCTACTCCTTCGCCTCGGCCGAGCACGGCGGCACCCACCTCGACGCGCCCATCCACTTCGCCGAAGCGCGCCTCACCGCCGACCAGATCCCGCTGTCCAGCCTCATCACCACGGCCTCCGTGATCGACGTCACGGCTTCGGCCGACGCCGACCCGGACTACCTCGTCTCGGTGGACGACCTGGTGGCCTGGGAGGCCGAGCACGGCCAGATCGCCGACGGCACCGCGCTGCTCATCCGCACGGGATGGTCATCGCGCTGGAACGACCGCACCGCCTACCTGGGCACGTCGATGACCGGGCCCGAATCGGTGCCGGAGCTGCACTTCCCCGGCATCGGCACGGACGCCGCGCAGTGGCTGGTCGACAACCGCGCCATCGCCGCGATCGGGATCGACACCCCCAGCATCGACTACGGCCAGTCCAGCGACTACCGGTCGCACGTGATCCTCTACAGCGAGAACATCGTGGGGTTCGAGAACCTCACCAACCTGGACCGGCTGCCGGCGACGGGGGCCGGGATCGTGGCGCTGCCGCTGAAGATCGAGGGCGGGAGTGGAGGGCCGCTCAGGATTGTGGGGTGGGTGCCGGGGTGAGGGGTTCGTCATGAGCAGACGCAGGGCAGCCTGCTAGTTGGACTCGACCCGCAGATCAAGCGTCTGCACGGGGGCCTCGGAAGGGATAACCACAGTCTCCCCGTGCAATTCGGCCAGGTCCCACAGCGACTCTTCCTGTAACGCATCGGGTTCGGCTTCCGAATCGAAGCCGACTACCGATACCCGCACGTCGATGTCCACCGGAACCCAGCAAGCCAGGTAGTGTCCATTGCGATCGGTCGAGAACACGGCGCCGCTATACGCGACCCCTATGGCGTTGCCCGCCGAAGATGGCTGCCTGAGCCGGCTGATGTCGAACGACCGCAACAGAACGCGGACCATTGCGCCCGCTATAGCTTCTCCCGCGCTGTCGGTGACCTTTCCCATCAGGATACCGTCGTTCGCAAAACTGTCACCGTGGGCGGTGGTTGTGCTCTCTTCCGACCGCTCGGCATCGCTGCAGAGACTGTTGCCGATCCTCGTCATGGCAGGTGCGACAAAGTTGATCTGCGCCGGTGTCTTCGCTCCTTCCACCACCTCTACCTCGAAGGGTTCGGGGACGTAGGAGTAGGGTTCCAGGTATGGGTGCGAGAACGTCACGGAATAGACGCCCGGCTCCAGATGGACCAGCTCGAATCTGCCCTCCCTCGAAGTGACGGCCTCGTTTGCCAGCCCTTCGATGTATACTCTTGCTCCGGCGAGACCGACCTGCAGGCTGTCGAACACCACCCCGGCAATCCGGCCTCCCAGATCCGCCTCCAGCACCGTGCCCTCGTTCCCGTGCACCCGCAGCACGTCACCCCCGTGGACGGAGATCCCGTCCAGCACCGGTTCGGCCCGTCGGGTGAAGGGGTTGGTGGTCATCCGCGCACGCGGCACCCTGATCCGCCACGAGTCGACGATCCAGGTGCCGTTGGGAAGCGCCTGGAACTCCACGGTGCCCCCGGTCGCAGCGGATAGAAGCGCGTCCGGCAGCCCGAGGTTCTCGTAGTAGAAGTCCAGCCGCCTGAGTTCCGAGGTGCCCGGATCGATCCAGAGCGTGCCGGAGATCTCGGCGAGGTTGCGGCCGCCCACGGGTTGGAAGGCAAGGCCGATCAGGCCCGGTGCGCGATTGTTGTCGCGTCTGACCCGAAAGCAGTGCGTGTCGAGAAACTCGTCGGACAGCAAGACCGCCGCGTCGGGAGCCCAATAGACCGATTCCGATGGGGTCAGCTGGGCGAACCCATCCTTCATCAGCTCTGCAGCCGGAAGCGAAACGTACGGCGCACTCCGGTAGCCCCCGCCATAGGTCCGGTCCTCCGAGACGACTCTGCGGTTCTCGCGATCCATCTGGCGCTCGATGCCCATCATCTCGTAGCGGTAGTAGCCTCTCTCCTGGGTCCACGCTGCCGCCTCCAGCGCCTTCCGTGCCTCGTCCCAGACCCGTGCCACCGCGAGCCCCTCCGCAGGGCGCACCCGGCAGCGGCGTTCACCCTCTGCTTCGATTCCGGCCAGCGAAATCGCTTCCACGCGCGCGGCGAGATCGACCACAATCGTATCCCCGGCGGCGATCTCGAAGTAGTCCGAGTAGGTTGTGGCGTATCCGATCCGTTCGGCCCTGACCCGGTATCGGCCCGGCACCGCCGTCAACTGATACAGCCCGCTCTCCCGCGTCAGGTTCCGGTCGAGTTGCCGGTCGCGGTCATCCACGAGGCTCATCATCGCGCTGCCCAGGGCGGTCGACCCGTCACTGTCCAGAAGCCTGCCGCGCACGACCTGGCCACCCGCCACTGACGCGTTGACGCCCATGAGGAACACGCAGAAGGAAAAGCCGATCGCGCCCCGTGCCCGGAAGTCCCGCACTACATACCCCCAGCTGTTGGTTCTCTGGAACGCAAGGTAGACGCCGGTGTCGCTGAAAGGCCAATGCCTGGCACCAGGCGTCTTCGCGCGCGGGCCCTCCTGGCAGAGCCGAATCCCGCCGTCTCTCGTGGCGAATGTGCTGAGCGAGAAACCCTGACCGCCGCGCTCGCGGTTCATGTGGTCCGGCAGTATTCCAACCTGGCGCCTGCTTCGATAACCCTTGCAAAGAGGCCCCGGCGGACTCTTCCGAGCCTGCCGGGGCCTCCCGTTTCCCCGCTCACACCTCCGTCACCGCGTCTCCCACAGCCAGTCGTAGCTCAACCGGACATAGTAGTAGCCGCCGTTGAAGCCAAAGGGGGTGCTCTCGGGATAGCGGGCTCCCACGTTGAGCGCGGTCGGGCTCTCATCCGGATAGGCGTTCAGGAGGTTCTGTGCGCCCACGGTGATGGCCGCGTTGCCGGACAGGTCCAGCGACGCTTCCGCGTCCAAAACGAAGCGGCCGGGGTAGTCGAACTCGTCGCCGATGTCGTACCAGCCGTCGTACCAGGTCGCCCTCAGCAGGGTCCGGACCCGGCCGAAGGGATGCGCCGCGCTCAGCGCCGTCCGGAAGTTGGGAAGCGACTGCTCGAGCTGGTATACGCGGTCGTCGTCCACGACCTCGGGGTTCCTGTCGGTCACCTCGGTCCCGGTGTAGTTGAAGAGGAGGCTGAACGCGGTGTTGCCCCCCATCGCGCCGGGCGTGTAGTTGGCCACCAGGTCCACGCCCTGGGTCAGCGTGGCGAAATCGTTGGTGAAGAAGCGGAACTCGGCGAGGTTCGCGGCGCTCGTGATCCCCTCCGAGACAAGCCCGGCGACCTGGGCATCGGTCAGCTTGAAGGTCTTGGTCTGGGCGAAGCGGTCGGAAATCGAGATGCGGAAGTAGTCCGCGGTCACTCTCAGGTCACCGCCTTCGTAGACCAGGCCCCCGGCAATGCTGACCGAAGTCTCGGGCTGGAGCTGCTTGCCGCCGACAACCGCCGCGACGGCGGAGGTGGACGGGATCGTGCCCCGGTTGACCAGGTCGCCGATCTCCGAGTCGAACACGGTCGAAACGTTGAAGGCGTTCTGCTGGCCCGGCGTGGGCGCACGGTAGCCGGTGGTCGCGCTGCCTCTGAACGACACCGCCTCGGTCGCCTCGAAGCGTCCGGACACCTTCCCCGTGGCCTTGCCGCCGAAGTCCGAGAAGTCCTCGTAGCGCCCCGCGAAACCGAGGCTCCAGGGGTCTTCGGCGCCACCGAGGTTGAGGTCGGCGTAGACGGCTGTGTTCCTGCGGGCCCAGTTGCCCGCCGCGAGCGGGCTGAAGCCCGGGAAGCCGTTGGAGGACGAACTGAACCCCTGCGAGGCATAGGGTCCGATCCTCCAGGATTCGTCCTGGCCCTGGCCGATCTCGAAGCGCTCCTCGCGGCGCTCGAAGCCTCCCGCCAGGTGGGCCCGCTCGCTGATGTCGTAGGCGAGGTCGACGTTGAAGTTCAGCTCCTCCTGATTGTAGAGCCCCGGATCGAACGAAGTGGGGGTCCGGGGCCCGAGCGCGGCGTTGACGGTGTTGTAGATGAAGAAGTCCACCTGGTTCCTCCCGTAGCTGGCGCTCGCGTCCCAGGAGACTCCCGAATCGGTCCGGCCCTGGACGCCGGCCACCGCCGAGGCGTCAAGGACGTTGCCCCCGAACTGCGGCGTGAATCCGCCGGGGAACAACTCCTGGAAAGAGAAGCAGTTGGGGTCGGCGAAGACCTGCGCCAGCGCCACCGGATCCGGGACGTTGTCGGTGATGGCGACAACGGGGCAGTTGGCCGAGCCGTCGTCCACGCCGTCCGCGGCATCCAGCACGTCGCCGATGAGCAGCGTCTTGCCGCCGTCGCCGCTGAACACGCCGCCGCGCGTGTTGGGGTTGCGGAAGAAGAAGCCGCCGTCGACCTCCTTGGTGCCGATGTTGCCGAACGCGTAGGCCCGCTCGTCGTCGTCGAAGGTGTAGCCCGTGTTGAGCCAGACCTTCAGGTCGTCCGTGACCTTCGGCGAACCCCAGATCTGCGCGGTGGGGGTCCGCACAGCCGTGTTGCCCGCCGCGATCAGCGCCGCCGCGTCGCCACGCTGGACCGCCCGGTCGGTCGGGTCCTGGTTGCCGTACTCCACGGTGAAGTTGGCGAACCCGGACTCGCCAAGCGGTACTCCGAAGTTGCCAGCGACCGACAGCGCGTCCCCGTCGCCCTCGTAGAAGCTGCCCTGCCTGACCGCGACGCTGCCGCCGGAACGGTCGTCCTTCAGCACGAAGTTGAGCACGCCCGCGATGGCGTCCGAGCCGTACTGCGCCGAGGCGCCGTCACGCAGCACCTCCACCTGGCGCAGCGCGATGCCCGGAATGGAGCCGATGTCGGGCCCCTGCGCGCCGTCGGAGAGCCCTCCGCCCAGCCACGTGATGACCGCGCCCCGGTGGCGGCGCTTCCCGTTGAGGAGGACCAGCGTGTGGTCGGACGCAAGGCCGCGCAGGTTGGCCGGACGGGTGACCGTCGCGGCGTCGCTGATCGGCTGTATGTTGACGTTGTACGACGGGACCACCGTGCGGAGCAGGAAGTCGATGTTGGTTTCCGCCTGGCGGGAGATCTCGGAGACCGGAATCACGTCCACGGGGACCATCGACTCGGTCACGGTGCGGGGGCGCGTTCGGCTTCCGACCACGACGAGTTCGTTGAGCGCGAACGCCACCACGTCGAGCGAAATGTCCAGACTGAGGGTTTGCCCGGGAGCCACGGTCACCGACTGCGTATGCAGCCCATAGCCGAGGAGCCGGACCTCCAGCGTGTGGGTTCCGGCGGGGACGCTGGAAACGGAAAACGTGCCGGCGGCACCGGTGAACTCCACCAGCCCGATGCCGGTGACCTCCACTCGGGCGTTGCCGAGCCCCTGTCCGCTCTGACCGCTGCGGACCGTTCCTTCGATGGTGCCCTGCGCGAGGGCCGCGGAAGGGGACGCGAGTAGCGCGAGGACGACTAAAGTCTTTCTGATCATGGGAATGCTCCTTGAACTGCCTGTTTCGTTGGGTAGCGCGCAAAGAGAGGACCCGGGAGGGTGCCGCTCGGCGCGCGTGGCGAAAAATGGGTGAGGAATCCGCCGATGCCGTCCGGCATCATATAGCGGTGTACGCCGAAGCAGGGCGGAGGTTTCGTGTTGCACGTCGTCACCGGCTTCCGCAGTGTGAGCGCATGGGCGGAGTGTCGTCCGCCGCCAGCCCGCTCCCGGTATTTGTCAACGGAGGTTCCAGATGCGCCCGCTATGGATGGTCCCGCTCGCATTGCTCTTCGCACCCGTCATGGATGGGCCCTGGCCGCCGTCCTTTGGAGGCACACGCCTCCTCCATGCCCAGGAAACGGCGGACGACGCAGATGCATGGAATGTAACCGCCCCGCGCGGCGAGACCCGCGAGATCGACTTCACCACCAGCGAGGGGACCTGGATGTCGGTCAACCTTTCGCCGGACGGCAACTGGGTCGTCTTCGACCTGCTGGGCCACGTCTACCGGGTTGCGGCCGCTGGTGGCGACGCGGTCTCGCTCACGCAGAACAGCGGCGTGGCCGTCAACTACCACCCGCGCATCTCGCCGGACGGGTCCACCATCGCGTTCATCTCGGACCGCGGGGGGCAGAGCAACCTGTGGCTGATGGACGCCGACGGGTCGAACCCGAGGCCTGTCTTCGAGGACCAGTCACTCCGCGCGTGGGAGCCGGCGTGGTCTCCGGATGGGCGGTTTGTGGTAGTGCGGCGTTCGTCGACGCAGCGAGGAGCCGGAGGTGCGGGGCTGTGGATGTATTCGCGGGACGGAGGTGAAGGGGTCGAGCTGGTCGGCTCGGACTACCCGGGCGCCGCGTGGCCGGCGTTCTCGCCCGACGGCGGATCGCTCTACTTCCAGGTCCGCACGGCGCCCCCCGGATTGTGGTCGGGGCGCTCCGACATCGTGCACGGGTACAAGCAGATCCGCAGGCTCGACCTCGAGACGGGGCGCGTGGACGAGGTCACGACGGGCCAGGTGGTGCAGCAGGGGCAGACCTCGAGCGGCGGCGCGATCGCGCCCGAACCGTCGCCGGACGGGCGCTGGGTCGCCTTTGCGCGGCGCATCCCCGACGGAACGATCTCGCACAAGGGGCTGCGCTTCGGTCCCCGCACCGCGCTCTGGCTGCGCGACCTCGAGACCGGCGCGGAACGCGTGCTGATGGACCCGATCGAGGTGGACATGGCCGAGGGCATGAAGGTCTCGCGGGATCTGCCCGGGTACGCGTGGTCGCGCGACGGCCGCTCGATCGTGATCCCGGCGGGAGGGAAGATCCGCCGCGTCGATGTGGAGAGCGGCGAGGTGAGCACCATCGAGTTCACGGCGCGGGTCCACCGCGTCATCTCGGAGATGGCGGGCCAGCCGCAGGAGCCGCTCGGCACGACCTTCACGGTGAAGTTCCCGCGCTGGACCGCCTCGTCGCCCGACGGGAGCCGTCTCGCCTTCCAGGCCGTGGGCCGGATCTGGCTGATGGATCTGCCCGACGGCGCGCCCGCGCGCCTCACCGACGACTCCTTCGACCATTCCGAGATCGCTCCCGCGTGGTCGCCGGACGGCCGCGACATCGCATTTGCGAGCTGGGAGCAGAACGGCCGCGGCCACATCTGGCGCGTGTCGGCCGACGGAGGCACTCCCGAGCAGCTCACCACGGTCGAGGGCGAGTACATGAACACCGTGTGGAGCCTCGACGGCGGCGAGATCGTGGTCACCCGGGGCGCCGGCGCCACCAACCGGGGACGCACGGTGGCCAGCAACGAGTACTTCGAGTTCGTGGCGGTGCCGGCCTCCGGCGGCGATACCCGCACGATCACCAAGGTCGCGCGCCCGTACACGGGCGGTCGGCCGATGATGCCCCGCCGTCCCCCGCCCCAGGCGTGGTTCGGCCCGGACGGGCGGCTATTCTACGCCGAGGCGCTGGGGCCCATGGGCGACGACCCCGCGGGAACGGACATCGCCTCCATTCGCATGGACGGGACGGATCGCCGCGTCCACTTCACCCTGCCGGACGCCGACGAGGCCGCCGTCTCGCCCGACGGCGCCTGGCTCGCCTTCCAGGAGGGCGACAACGTCTACCGCATGCCGTTCCCGTATGGCGGCACCGGGTCCAACACGGTGCGGATCGCCAAGCGGGACGGCCAGCTCCCCGTGACGCAGGTGAGCCTGGAGGGCGGCATCCATCCGCGGTGGCGCGACGCGACCACGCTCGAGTTCGTGAGCGGGCCGGTCTACCATGCGCACGATGTTGCCACGGGTGAAACGCAGGAAGTGCCGATCCAACTGGAGCTTCCCCGCAACATCGCGTCCGGCACGGTGGCCTTTACAGGTGCCCGTATCGTCACCGTCGAGGACGACGTCGTCCTTGAAAACGGAACACTCGTCGCCACGGATGGCAGACTCACCTGTGTCGGAGAGTGCGACACGAGCGGCGCGGACCAGGTGTTCGACGCGACGGGCAAGACGATCATCCCGGGGCTGATCGACATGCACGCGCACCACCACCGGGACCACCTGGGCATCATTCCGCTGCGCAACTGGGAGTCGGCGATCTACCTGGCGTACGGGGTGACGACGACGCTCGACAACTCGCAGTGGTCGGCCAACGTGTTCCCGGCCGCCGAGCTGGTCGAATCGGGCAGGATGATCGGGCCGCGGGTCTACAGCACCGGCGATCCGGTGTATTCGGGCGACGGCGCGCGCCAGAACGAGATCACCAGCTACGAGGCCGCGGACCAGAACGTGGCGCGGCTCATGTCGTGGGGCGCGGTGTCGATCAAGGAGTACCTGCAGCCGCGGCGGATCCAGCGGCAGTGGGTCACCGAGGCGGCGCGCGTGCGCGGGCTGCGGGTGACGGCCGAGGGCGGCGACATCGAGTTCAACATGGGCATGATCATGGACGGTCACACGGCGTGGGAGCACCCGATGAGCTACACGCCGCTGTACGGCGACGTGGCGAAGTTCTTCGGACAGGCGGAGGCCGTGTATTCGCCGACCTTCATGGTGGGCGGTCCGGGGCCCTGGAACGAGGAGTACTTCTACCAGGAGTACGAGATCTGGAAGGATCCCAAGATGCGGCGCTGGCTGCCCTGGCGGATGCTGGTTCCGGTGACGCGGCGGCGGATGCTGCGGCCCGAGACGGACTACTCGTTCCCGCTTATCGCCCGCGGCATGGCCGACATCATCGAAGAGGGCGGCTGGGGCGCGATCGGTGCCCACGGCCAGCTGCACGGACTCGGTCCGCACTACGAGGTCTGGATGGTCGCTGCGGGTTCGGACGAGCACACCGCGATCGAGGTCGGCACCATCCACGGCGCGCACTTCCTGGGGCTGGAGCATGAACTGGGGTCGCTGGCGGCGGGCAAGCTGGCCGACTTCGTGGTGCTCAACTCCAACCCGCTCGAAGACATCCGCGCCACTGCCGACATTTCACTGGTGATCAAGGACGGCATCGTCTACGACGGCGACACCCTGGACGAGATGTGGCCGAGGAACCGGCCCTTCGGCGAGCCCTACTGGGTGGACGACGACGCGCTGCTCGGCGACGACCGGCCCACGGACTACTGGGACCGGAGGGGAGGCGGATCTTTTTGACCCGGCTCGGAACCCGCTCGCCGCACTGTGAGCGACACAGGCGCCCGCTAACCCGTCGGTCCCAGCTTGTAGATTACCAGCCGCGGCACCATCGCCTCGTCGAATTCGATCGCGCTGACCGCAAGGTCGTCGTCGATCACCATCAGTGACGGGTACACGCTGTCCCAGCGGTATTGCCCGAGGTGCCGCCCGCCAACGAGGTCGATGACGTCCAGCCTGGCGTCTCGCCATTGGTCGTCGCGAACATCTTCGCCCATGGGGACCAGCCAACCGAGCTGGTCCCTTTCCATTTCGATGTCCCGCCAATTCGGGTCCGGCACTTCGATCAGGGTCCAAAGCCGACCGTGCGCGTCCAGGCCAAAGTAGCCCAGGCGTATGTAGGTGGCCATTGGAATGGTCATGTAGGGCGGAACATCCTGAGGGAACCACGGGAGTTCGCCGACCACCGACGTCAGGTGCCGTCCATCAAGGGTCCACTCTTCCAGGTGCGGCCGCGCAACCCTGCCCCACCACACGGTTCCCGGACGGCTGCGCGTGCTCAGGATCACCAAGCCCCCAAAAGGCTCGTCTGGAAGGTACTCCGCCGATTCCGACCCGAAGTGCAGGACCGGAGATTCGGGGGCGAGAGTCGTCAGGTGCAGGGGAAGCCCGACCGCGTCGTGATCCCTCCTCTCCCACGCAGCCAGCACCACCGTATCCCCGCCGGCGACCATAAAGCGGCCCCGGCCCAGGTCTCCCAAGTAGCTCTTGCGCTTCACAAACGACCCGTCGGCATCGAAGATGGACCAGGCATGGCCACGGAAGTCGAGCGCCGCGATCCGGGTCTGCACGACCTGCACATCGTTGATCCAGCGGAATTCCCCGGGCCCCTCGCCTTCGCGGCCAATCACCTTGACGAAGCTGCCGTCAGAATCAAAAAGCCTGAGATTCGGCCCCGCAAAGACCAGATATCCGAGGTCCCCGTGCCATGCGGCCCGCGTCCAGTCCTCCTCGATCATGCCCGAACCATCGCTGGCCCCGAGCCTGATCACCTCCTCCAGGGGCAGTCGGCACTCGTCGCAGACCTCGACATCCGACAGGTCAATAACCGTCTGAGCCGCCAACCCGCGACCGCCACCGTTTGACAGGCCGACGAGCCCGCAGAGAAGGCTTGCGCGGAGCAGCATCATAGCGGGGCTGTCCCTAATGGCGAGACCCCACGCACCGAACGCCTCAGCCTGCTCCGGCGTCCAAGCGATCGAGGCGATGACCGCTCCGTCGCACCCGGAGATTTGGGTCGTACCACGCCACGCGGTTCTGTCCGCGGATCGCCAGTAACCCCTGGACGTCGATCGCGCGCTGGAACATTGCCTCGGTCAGCTCCACGTGGCGGTAGGCGAGGGTGCGGCGGCTCTTTTGGGGCGCATGTCCATATATCTGTAGTCATAATATGGATATCTATCTTGTGAGCGATTATATATCCTCGCAACCCCGGTCGCCCGCCTCCGGAATCCACGCGACAGCCAGCCCCCTCTCCCACCACTCGCCCGGGTCTGGATCAGCCAACCGCCACGGCTAGATTTAGACCCCAGCAATTGCGCAATTGCACGCAACCAGAGGTGCAGGAATCATGAAGACCGCAGTCACCGGCCCCGACCGGGCCGCAACCGATATCGAGCGCCCGCCCTTCAGGGTGGCCGACCTTTCCCTGGCCGAGTGGGGCCGCAACGAGATCCGCCTGGCAGAGCACGAGATGCCCGGGCTCATGGCGATTCGGCGGGAATACCGTGACCTGCAGCCGCTGGCCGGCGCCCGGATCATGGGTTCGCTGCACATGACGGTGCAGACCGCCGTGCTGATCGAGACGCTCGTCGAGCTGGGCGCGTCGGTGCGCTGGGCGTCGTGCAATATCTTCTCCACGCAGGACCACGCGGCCGCGGCCGCCGTCGTGGGGCCGGACGGAACTCCCGATGCCCCCGCCGGTCCCGCGATATTCGCGTGGAAGGGCGAGACGCTGGAGGAATACTGGTGGTGCACCGAACAGGCGCTCACCTGGCCTGACAGCCGCGGTCCCAACCTGATCCTCGACGACGGCGGCGACGCCACGCTGCTGGTGCACAAGGGCGTGGAGTTCGAGCGCGCGGGCGCGGTTCCCGACTTCGATCCGGCTACGGACAGCGAAGAGTGGGGAGTCATCCTGGAGCTGCTGCGCCAGCACCAGCGGATCGACGGCACCCGCTGGCAGCGGACGGCGGAAGGGATTCACGGCGTGTCGGAGGAGACCACCACGGGCGTCAATCGGCTCTACGAGATGGCGCGCGCCGAGACGCTCCTCTTCCCCGCGATCAACGTCAACGATGCGGTTACCAAAGCCAAGTTCGACAACATCTACGGTTGCCGGCATTCCGTGATCGACGGGCTGAACCGCGCATCCGACGTCATGATTTCCGCGAAGGTGGCGGTCGTGATGGGGTACGGCGAGGTCGGCAAGGGCTGCGCACAGGCGCTTCGGGGACAGGGCGCCCGCGTCGTGGTGACCGAGATCGACCCCATCTGCGCGCTTCAGGCGGCCATGGAGGGGTACCAGGTGGCCCGCCTCGAGGATGTGGTGGAGACCGCGGACATCTTCATCACCGCGACCGGCAACCGCGACGTGGTCACCCTCGACGACATGCGCCGCATGAAGGACAAGGCGATCGTGGGCAACATCGGCCACTTCGACAACGAGATCGACATGGCCGGGCTGGAAGCGTCCGAAGCCGTGCGCAGGACAATCAAGCCGCAGTTCGACGAGTGGACCTTCCCCGACGGCAGGAGCATCCTCATCCTCGCCGAGGGGCGCCTCCTGAACCTGGGCTGCGCGACCGGGCATCCGAGCCTGGTGATGTCGGCAAGCTTCTCGAACCAGGTCATGGCGCAGATCGAACTGCACCAGCGGCACGACAGCTACGACATCGGCGTCCATCTCCTGCCCAAGACCCTGGACGAGCGGGTGGCGCGCCTCCACCTGGACCGCCTCGGCATCCGGCTGACCGAGCTGACGCCCGAACAGGCCGACTACATCAACGTGCCCCTGGGCGGACCGTACAAGCCGGACCACTACCGGTATTAACAGTCCGTGGACAAAATCCCCCTGGCATTCGAGCGGCGATGCATCCGGGCCGGACTGCTACGCGCGTGAACCGCTTCGCCGCCCTGTCCACGGCTCTGGCCCTCCCCGCCCTGCTGTCATGCAGCGAGCCCCCCGAGCCGCTCCTGGGGGAATGGGTGTCGGTCGGCTCCGAGCGTCCGCCGATGACCTACATCTTCGAGGGCGAGGGGCGCATGAAGTGGGTGCTCGATCCGGAGAGCGGACCCGACACGTTTCCGGTCGCCTACCAGGTGGACTACCGGACGGACCCGATCCTGCTGGATGTCGGGCCGTGGGCCGACGGACCCCTGGCCGGCCGTACCCTGTTCGGAATCGCCGAGATCCAGGGACCCGACCGGTTCGTCGTGGACTTCGAGCCGGCCGACCCGGACGGTGACGGGTCGGATCGGCCAGCCGCGTTCTCGGACCAGGCGGTCACGTTTGTGAGGAAGGTGAATTGACGGGGGGCATTAGACCGCATTGCACCTTCATGCCGATCGCCCTTTGGCTTTCCGCCCTTCTCGGCGTGCACGCCGCAGCAACACCACTGGCGGGACAGGGACGCGAGCTGGTGTCCGGCGAGGTGACCTGCGCGAGCTGCCGGATCACGCTTGATACGGTGGCGACCATCGGCGGACTCGACGGGCCGGGACTTCACGTCGTCTTTCGCTTCGCGAGAGTTGCAGTAGACCGCCTTGGCCGGATCATCGTCACAGACATACGCCAACCGGAGTTTTCGGTTTTCGAAGCCGACGGCACTTTCCTGCGGACGGTCGGACAACCGGGTGACGGTCCCGGAGAGTATCGGCACATCGACTGGGTAAACGCCGGCCCCCGGTACATCCATGTCTTCGACCATCTCCGGGGAAGAACGATGCTCGATTACGACTTCAATGTCGTAAGGACCGACCGGTACCCGGGGCAGCCTATCGCCACTTTCGTCATGGACTCCGACGATGTCGTGTTCAACGCCGATATGGGTATGCCGACCGCTGTCGGACACAAGTTCCATGTCCTGACGCCATCGGGGGAAATGAAGTCGTTCGGCGGCGAGGGCGGCGTATACCGAGGCCCTTCCTCGACCTTCTACAAGTTGACGGGGGATGGGGTGAACACCCTTTGGACCATCCGAAGCGATGCCAACATATTGAGCCGCTGGAGCATAGGGTCCAGGCCCATACTCACAATGGAGTTCGAGCGGCGCGTAAAGGCATTCGACGACCACGCACCGGATGGGAACACGTTCCCCAGTTCCTGGAACCGGGGGCTTATGTTGGACCCTGTTGGACTATGGCTCGTTTGGACCACTCCGGATCCCGATTGGACGCAGCGCAGCCCTGCGGGTGCCCCGGGCGCGGAAGCTCCGCCGCGCCTCGAGCACGACGGATGGGTGGACCTGATCGATCCCGAGGCGGGTCTGACGATCGCTCGTCACTGGAACGACGGGCATCTGTTGGGCTTCGCTCAGGGCTCCCGATATGTCGTCGCCTACCATGAGACTGACGAGGGCGTGCCGTACCTGCATCTGCTGGAGCCCAGGCTGGTGGTAGACTCGCCGTCGAGGCACTGACGGCACAAGAAAGACGAGCGGGCGCGGCGAGAAACTGCCGGGCCCGCCGCCGGCGTCCACCTCTGTGACGCCGCCGTCCCGTTCCCGAGCTCAGCTCCTGCGGCTCACCTCGATCTTCCGGCTGACGGCTTCCTCGGCCTTGGGCAGGCGCACGGTCAGGAGGCCGTTCTCGAAGTCGGCGGTGATGCCGTCGGCGCGCACGGTGCGCGGCAGCGTGAAGGACCGGCGGAAGGAGCCGAAGCTGCGCTCCACCAGGTGGTACTTCCCGCCCTGCTCGCCCTCTTCGCGGGACTCGTGCTTCTCACCCGAGATCGTGAGCACGTTGTTCTCGAGGTTGATCTCGACGGCGTCCTCGGCCATGCCGGGAAGCTCCGCGGTGAGCAGAATCTCGCCGCCCTTCTCCTCGACGCTTACCGGGGGGGCCCAGTTGGAGGCGTAGGTCAGGTTCCCCGGGCCCGAGTCGCTGAACAGCCGGTTCATGCGGTTGGCCAGGACATCGATGTCGTTCCAGGGGACGAAGCGGTTGGTGTGCTTGATCAGTGACATTTGACAGTCCTCGTTCTGATGGTTCTTGATGCGGTGCACCCTTGTGCGACCGGTACATGTCCGTGCATCGGTCGTGCCATGGGAGGAACTGCCGAAATGGCAGAAAACGGGGCCTGTCGCGGCGCGGACTGCCGAAATGGCAGGTTCTCTTCTGCCAAAACGGCAGGGTCGCGGCGATGTAAATCACGGTAGAGTCGAGGGCTGGCGCGCCGACCGTAGGGTCCGGTGGCTATTCCGTCGCTTTCGCTCCGGGCCGCAGACCGGCTCCCGTAGTCACGTCTCCACCCCCCACTCATCGAACCGGACGTGCGGATCTCCCGCATCCAGCTCTTCGGCGTGTGGTATCTCACCGAAGTAGTTCGACAGGTCCGCAGCGATCACCTCGTTGCGGCCCGTGTGCGGCAGGGGGTGGACCCGCCTGACCGCGTCCCTGGTGTCTTCAGTACTACGGGCCCATCCGCCACCCTGCCGGCCCGGCCTGCCCCTCGCGGGGTTCCGGCTGCCGCCACCCGCGTGATCAGCGCTCGATCGGGTAGACCTTGATCAGAGTATCGTCAAAGGCGCCTTTCGCCTGGACGAGTACCCGGTCCTCCGAGATATCCAGAACGTTCAGGCTCGCGGGCATCGAGATCCGCTTCTGCCGTTCCCACGCCTCGCTGAAACCGACCCAGACCACCTGGTCCTGAAGCGGGTCAGGGTACTCCCGGATCCAAAGAAGGCCGTCGGCACCGCCCTTCAAAGCGGAAAAACCGGGAAGGGTGGGGTGCGCCGGCAGGTCCTCAAGCAGGCGAAGGCGGAACTCCGTGATCAGCACGACGAAGTTCTTTCCCCCGAGGACTAGCTGGCCCGGCTCTTTACTCTCAAGGTGCGCCCGTGTGGAATCTCTGGCGAACTGCACCCAAGCTGCCTCCGCGCTCTCCAAGGGCTGCTCGAATGATACTTCCACGGCGGTCCCGGTCTCGTCGTGGCGCGTGATCGTGATCGAGTCGGTCGTCGCCAAGTAGGCGTAGCGGTCGGTGACGGCAGCGACCGCAGTTCGTCCGAAGATCACGGGTAGCCCGCCGTGCGTTCGCCCGCCGGCATCGTCAACCTCACTCCCCGCCCACTGTTCTTCACCGGGACGGGTGCCCTCGAAGACGACCTCCCCGTCAGAAAGACGAACGATCTCATATTCCACCGGCTGCCGGATCTCCATCGGCCCGTCAGCCCCGTCGGCCGGGAATCCCCGCACCGAGATTCTGAACAGCACGCTGTTTCCAAAGGCTCCAACGATCCTGACCGTTTTCCCGCGCGGCCTGAACCCCGTCTCGCCGACGTACCCCCCGGAGGCGTCGAGTCGGGTTACTCGGGAGTGGTGTGCGTCCCAAGTGATCAGTCCGTCCGCGTGGCGAGCGATCCCGGCCAGGCCCTTGTACTCGCCGGGGCCATCTCCTTTCCTGCCTTGCCGAGCAAGCAGTCGGCCCGCGGCATCCAGGATCAGGACCTCGTGTGACTGGACATCCGCGATCGCGATGCCGTCGCCGAAGAAGACCGCTCCGGAGACCCTGCCCAGCGGGAGAGACTCGTCCAATCCGACCACCAGGCTGGCTTCCGCCGCGATCCGAAACGACTCGTCACCAGGCCACGCGGAGAACAGGTCCGCGGTCCCCCCGTGACCCGTACCCCCCGGGTCCGATGCGTCGTCCAGGCAGGCGGCACAGAGCACCAGACAGGAAACCGCGACCATCGGTCTCGGGAGCGGTCTCCGCAGGATGTCCATCACGGCCCGTTCTAGCGCGACCGTTCGATCAGTTCGAGGAGCTGTTCCTGGTTCGCGTATCCGACGTGCTCCCCGAACCGGAAAAAGAATGTCGGGGTTGCGGTGACCCCCAGTGCGACTCCGAGTCTCATGTCCTCCTCCAGCCTTCGTCCCGCTGCTTCGCCCCGGAGGCCGCGTTCGTACGAAACCAGGTCGTCCACGCGTGCCTTCTCGGCGAGCGTCTTCCAATCCCCGGTGTCCCGCCACTCCGACGACTCGAGGAGCAGCGAATGGAACTGTGGGAAGCGCCCCTGCTCCTCCGCGCAGATCGCTGATCGTAGGTCCTCACCGCTTGATCGGGTAGACCTCGATCAGGGTTTCGTCATGGGTGCCCTTCGCCTGGACGAGTACCCGGTCCTCCGAAATATCCAGAACGTGCAGGTTCGCAGGCATCGTGATCCGCTTCTTCCGTTCCCACGCTTCGTTGAAACCGACCCAGGCGACTTGGTCCTGAAGCGGGTTGGGGTACTCCCGGATCCACAGAAGGCCGTCGGCGCCACCCTTCATATCGGAAAAACTGGGAAGGGTGGGGCGTGCCGGCAGGTCCTCAAGCAGGCGGAGGCGGAACTCCGTTATGACCTCAATGAAGTTCCTTCCGCCGACGACCAGCGGGGCCGGCTTTGTACTCTCGAGGTTCGCCCGCAGGGTATCTCTGACGAACCGCACCCAAGCTTCCTCCACTCTCTCTCGGGGCTGCTCGAATGAGACTTCCACAGCGGTCCCGGCCTCGTCGTAGCGCGTGATGGTGATCGAGTCGGTCGTCGCCAAGTAGGCGTAGCGGTCGGTGACGGCAGCGACCGCAGTCCGTCCGAAGATCACAGGTGGCCCGCCGTGCTTGTACCCGCCAGCGCCGTCACTCTCCCTCGCCCCCCACTTCTCTTCACCGGGAAGGGTGTCCACGAAGACGACCTCCCCGTCAGAAAGACGAGCGATCTCATAGGCCACCGGCAGCCGGATCTCCATCGGCCCGACGGCCCCGGCCCCCGGGAATCCCCGCTGCGAGATTTCGTGCACCACGCTGTTTCCGAAGGCGCCAAGGATGCGGCTCTCTTCCCGACCGAGCGGTCTGAGCTTCGTCCCGTCGACGTACCCCCCAAAGGCGTCCAGCAGGGTTATTCGGAAGTGGTATGCGTCCCAAGTGATCAGTCCGTCCGCGTGGCGAGCGATCCCGGCCAGATTCTTGTACTCGCCCGGACCCTCTCCATTCCTGCCTTGCCGAGAAACCAGCCGGCCTGCAGCATCCAGGATCAGGACTTCGTGTGACTGGTTGTCCACGATTGCGATCCCGTCGCCGAAGAAGACCGCTCCGGAGACCCTGCCCAGCGGGAGAGACTCGTCCAATCCCACCACCAGGCTCGGTTCGGCAGCCATCCGCAACGACTCGTCACCAGGCCACGTGGAGAACATGTCCACGACCGTCGCGCGACCCGTGGCCCCCGGGTCCGATGCGTCGTCCAGGCAGGCGGCTAAGAGGACCAGACAGGAAACGCCCAGCATCGGTTTCGCCAGCAGTCTACGTCGGGCGCCCATCACGGCCGTCTAGCGCGACTGTTCGATCAGTTCGAGGAGCTGTTCCTCGTTCGCGTACCCGACGTGCCCCCCAAACTGGTAAAAGAACGTCGGGGTTGAGGTTACCCCCAGTGCCTCTCCGAGCCGCATGTCTTCCTCCAGCCTTCGTCCCGCTGCTTCGCCCATCAGGCAGCTCTCGTACGAAGCCAGATCGGCCACGCCAGCGTTCTCGGCGAGCGTCTTCCAGTCCCCGACGTCCCGCCACTCCGTCGACCCGTAGAGCAGCGAATGAAGCTGTTGGAAGCGTCCGTGCTCCTCTGCGCAGATCGCCGCGCGCGCGGCGTCTTCAGCCTTGGGGTGGATGGCCGTCAGCGGGTAGTGGCGGAATCCGATCGTGACGTCCGGATGGGATTCCATGACAGCCTCCAGGTGTGCGTGCGAATCTCGGCAGAACGGGCACTCGTAATCCCCGAACTCGATGATCATCGCGGTGCTCGCATCGACCGTGTCCATGCGAGCGCTCGTTGCCGCCAGCGCCTGCCAGTGCTCCTCGACGAGCACTGACAGGCGGTCCTGCGCGCGCCAAACGGTGAGGCGCGTTCGGAGCGGACCCTCGGGCAAGAACACGACGTAGCTGAGCACCGCCAAGAGCCCGAGGTTAAGGAGATGGCCGGACCAACTCGTTTCCTTCTTGTCCTTGTCCTTTTTGCCCATGTCCCCTGAATCGCGCTCAGCCGCAGCTATCGACTTCGACGCTTCCACTTCCGCAGCTGACCGAGCATGAACCCCCGCCGTCTCGGCACACTTCGATGTCACTCCCGTTGTTGCAGAACAAGCCGATATGCACCGGCGTCTCCCAGCAGTCCTGAGCAGGACTCTCGGCGGCGACGGGCATCGTAGCCAGCGCCATGACCACCGCCGTCATCAGGAGCTTCCTGATCGTCTTCACATCCAACATCGCATGCCTCCTTGGAAAGTGTAGAACCCGCCCCCATGGGGTGGTCCTACTTCGTTGGACAGTTCGAGGGCAAAGTTAAGGTGGATTCCGACTGGGTTTGAGAGCCCTCGGGAAGCTTCGTTTCGTGAATCGTAAGCCCCGGTCGTCGGGAGGGGAACCCGACCGTCGACCGGGGCTTGCTGGCGTTCGGGGAAGGCGCGCGGAGCCGGCGGATCGCATGCTGTGCCTCCGGCCCGCGGCCTCAGGGGTGCGCGCTCGGGTGCGACGCGACGCGGGTTGGTCATGCCGCCCTCGCGCCGTTGCGGTAGGTCTCGCCCGGCGTCCGTCCGCCCAGCGACGAGTGCGGGCGCACCTCGTTGTAGAAGTCGATCCACGAGCCGATGATCCGCTGGGGATCCAGCCCGTCGCGGAGCTCATGCAGGTACACCGCCTCGTACTTCAGCGAGCGCCACAGGCGTTCGATGAAGATGTTGTCGAGGAACCGGCCCCGGCCGTCCATCGAGAACGCCACACCTGCCTCCAGCACCCGGTCGGCGAACGCCGCGCTGGTGAACTGCGCGCCCTGGTCGGTGTTCGGGATCTCCGGAGTCGTCCGAATGAGCGCGTCGTCCAGGGCCCCGATGCAGAACGAGGCGTCCATCGTGTTGGACAGCCGCCAGGAGAGGACGTGCCGCGTCGCCCAGTCCATCACGGCCACAAGGTAGAAAAACCCTTGCGTCACAGGGATATAGGTGATGTCCGCGCACCACACGTGGTTCGCGCGGAGGATCTCGAGGCCGCGCAGCAGGTAGGGAAAGATGCGGTGCTCCGAGTTCGCCACGCTCGTGCGCGGGCGCCGGTACGTCGCCTCCATCCCCATGAGCCGCATGAGCCGCCGGATCCGGTGCCGGCCGGCCGTGGCACCCTCGCCGCGCAGATGCCGCATCATCTGCCGGCTCCCGTAGAACGGAAAGTCCATGTGAAGCTCGTCCATCCGCCGCATCAGGGCCAGGTTCTCCGCGCTCTCCCCCTTCGGCCGGTAGTAGAGCGACGACCGGCTCACGCCCAGCAGCACGCTCTGCCTCGACAGGCTCAGCGGTCCATCCGGCTCGATCATCCCGAAGCGCTCCGCCCGGCTCAGCGCTTCAACCCGCGCCGAAAAAAATCCCGCTCCACCGTCAGCTCTCCGATCTTCGCGTGCAGGTCGTGGATCTTCGCCTCATGCTCCTTGGCGAGCTTCCGACTTCCACCCTTGGCGAACACCTCCGGCACGGCGTCGAGCAGCTGTCGCTTCCACGCGCTCACCTGGTTCGGATGAAGCTCATGCCGCCCGGCGATCGCCTGCACGCTGTCGCGCTCCTGAAGCGCTTCCAGCGCCACACGCGCCTTGAACTCCGCTGTGAACCGTCTTCTCTTCCTGGCCATCTCGGTGCCTCCTGTTCCATAATGGAATCCACCTTAACGACCTGTCCAAAAAACCGGGACCACCTCACCATTCGTGAGCGAAGCAACCAAGCTAACCATCGTGTCAACCCCGCGCTTCAAGGACTCCTGAGATGAGCCCGGTGGGGCATCGGCGGCGCATATCTTCAGGCCGGATTGAAACCAATTACGGATCGCTTCCGTAATGTGTTGCCCTTCGGATCCCCCAAAAGGGTTGAAGGGCAGCACAATCAAACGAGCCTACACACCGAAGGAGACGCGCGTGCCCAAGTTGGATCCACTCCACGGAGGAACGGATGCCCGAACCCGGCGACAGGGGCACTGCCGGGGATCAGTCGCCGGTCCGGCTTCGCGGGTACATGGACGGCCCGGTATCGCGCGGGCCTCCATCCCCGTCGCCGGCTGCGCTTCGCGAGCCCCGATGAACGGGTTCACCGGAGCGCTCGCGGGGGTACTCCGCCGCCGCATTCGCGGCGACCGACGACGGCACCCCGACACGCCGCCAACGAGCTTGTCGGACGCCTCTAATGAGGAGAAGGCAGCATACCCCCGGGCGGTGCGACCTGGTGACCGGACCGCGCCTCAATATCGCCACTCCGGGCCGGGAGAAGGCCTTCGGCCCCCTCCGGGACGCTTTCAACGCCGAACACCGCTGGGCTCGCCCGGACGATCCGGCGCGGGCCAGGGTGCAGCAACCCAGCCACCGGGCCTACATCGAGGCGGCACGGCTGCGGGCCGGGCTCCGGCTCGAAGCATCCCCGCGCGACCTGATCCGGGACTACCTGCTCCAGCGTGTCGAGCACGGAACGGTGCGGAATCGTGCCGATGCGCGGAGGCATCGCGGGTCCTCACCGCTCGATCGGGTAGACCTCGATCAGAGTTTCGTCAAAGGCGCCCTTTGCGCGGACGAGTACCTGGTCCACCGAAATATCCAGAATATCCAGAATGCGCAGACTCGCGGGCATCGCGAGCCGCTTCTTCCGTTCCCACGCCTCGTTGAACCCGACCCAGGCCACCTGGTCCTGAAACGGGTCAGGGTACTCCCGGATCCACAGAAGGCCGTCGGCTCCGCCCTTCATGGCGGAAAAAGCGGGAAGGGTGGGGCGCGCCGGCAGGTCCTCGAGCAGGCCGAGGCGGAACTCCGTAATGTCCTCGACGAAGTTCCTTCCGCCGATGACTAGTTGGCCCGGCCCTCTACTCTCGAGCCGCGCCCGCATGGTATCTCTGACGAACCGCACCCAAGCTTCCTCCACACTCTCTCGGGGCTGCTCGAATGAGACTTCAACGGCGGTCCCGGCCTCGTCGTAGCGCGTGATCGTGATCGAGTCGGTCGTCGCCAGGTAGGCGTAGCGGTCGGTGACGGCAGAGACCGCAGTCCGTCCGAAGATCACGGGTGGCCCGCCGTGCACGTACCCGCCGGTGCCGTCGCTCTCCCTCGCCGCCCACTTCTCTTCACCCGGACGGGTGTCCTCGAAGACGACCTCCCCGTCAGAAAGACGAGCGATTTCATAGGCCACCGGCTGCCGGGCCTCCACCGGCCCGACGGCCCCGACTCCCCGGAATCCCGACTGCCAGATTTCGTGCAGCACGCTGTTTCCGATGGCTCCAGCCATCTCGATCCTTACATAACCACGCGTTTTGAGCTTGGTCTCGCCGACGTACCTCCCAGAGGCGTCGAGTCGGGTTACTCGGAAGTGGTACGCGTCCCAAGTGATCAGTCCGTCCGCGTGGCGAGCGATTCCGGCCAGATACTTATACTCGCCGGGACCTTCTCCATTCCTGCCGTGCCGAGCAAGCAGCCGTCCGGCAGCATCCAGGATCAGGACTTCGTAAGCCTGGCCATCGGCGATAGCGATGCCGTCGCCGAAGAAGACCGCTCCGGAGACCCAGCCCAGCGGGAGCGACTCGTCCAATCCCACCACCAGGCTTGGTTCCGAAGCGATCTGGAACGACTCGTCACCAGGCCATGGGGAGAACAGGTCCACAACAGCCTCGCGACCTGCGGCCCCTGGGTCCGATGGCTCGCCCTGGCAAGCGGCGCAGAGCACCACGCAGGAAACGGCGAGCAGCGTTTTCGCCAGCGGTCTACGTAGGGCGTCCGTCACGGCCGTCTTCTAGCGCGAACGTTCGATCAGTTCGAGGAGCTGTTCCTCGTTCGCGTACCCGACATGCCCCCCGAACAGGCGGTTCATGCGGTTGGCCAGGACATCGATGTCGTTCCAGGGGACGAAGCGGTTGGTGTGCTTGATCAGTGACATTTGGCAGTCCTCGTTCTGATGGTTTTGATGCGGTGCACCCTTGTGCAGCCGGTGCATGTCCGTGCATCGGTCGTGCCATGGGAGGAACTGCCGAAATGGCAGAAAACGAGGCCTGTCGCGGTGCGGACTGCCGAAATGGCAGGTTGTCTTCTGCCAAAATGGCAGGGTCGCGGCGATGTAAATCAAGGTGGAGTCGAGGGCTGGCGCGCCGACCGTAGGGCTCCCAGCCGCCCGAAACGCAGGAACAGGGCGGGGACGACGACCATGTTGAGGAACGTCGAGGTCAGCAGCCCACCGAGGACCACCACGGCGAGGGGCGCCTGGATCTCCTTGCCCGGCTCTCCGATTCCGAGCGCCAGGGGGATGAGCGCGAGACCGGCGGTGAGCGCCGTCATGAGGATCGGGGCCAGGCGCTCCATCGAGCCGCGGCGGATGCTCGCCGCGAGAGAGAGTCCGCCGTCGTACAGATCGCGGTAGCGCGCGACGAGCAGGATGCCGTTGCGCACGGCGATGCCGAAGAGGGTGATGAAGCCGACCAGCGTCGCGACGTTGACGGTCCCGCCGATCAGCAGGACCGCGGCAACGCCGCCGGCCAGCGCCAGGGGCAGGTTGACCATGAGCAGCACGGCCGTGCGCACGCTGCGGAAGGTGCGGAACATGATGAGGAAGATCGCGACGACCGAGAGCAGCGACAGGATGCCGATCCTTCGCGTAGCTTCCTGGCCGCTCTCGAACTGGCCGCCGTACTGCACGAAGTACTCGGCCGGGAGGGTCACGTCGCGCTCCACACCCGCCTGAAGCTCCTCGACGGCTCCGACCACGTCCCGTCCTGCGACATTGGCGCTGATCACGATCTTCCGCTGCACGCTTTCGCGGCTGATCGTGTTGGGCCCGCGCCCCGGCACGATGTCGGCGAGTTGGGACAGCGGCACCGTCGCGCCTGACGGCGTGGTCATGAGGGTGCGGCCGATGGCTTCGGGATCCCCGCGGAAGCGGTCGTCGTAGCGCACGGCGAGTTCGAATGCACGCTGGCCCTCGCGCACGAGCGATACCTCTTCGCCCTGGAACGCCACATCCACGGTCTGGGCCAGGGCTGCCGGGGTCACGCCGTACCGGGCCATCGCGCGGCGGTTCGCCCGGATCTGAAGCTGCGGAACATCGGCCTGCTGCTCGACGGCGAGGTCGACGAGCCCCGGGATGCCGGCGGCGACCGTCTCGATCTGCCCCGCGATCTGGCGCAGTAGCCGCAGGTCGGGTCCGTAGAGGTTGACCGCTATGGCGGCACGCGTCCCCGAGAGCATGTGGTCGATTCGGTGACCGATGGGCTGGCCCACCGTGGTATTGGTGCCCGGGAGGCCCTGAAGGTCCGCCCGGAGTTCGGCCATGACATCTGCGAGATCGTGTTGGGCAAGGTCGAGGCGGGCGTCGATCTCGGAGGCATTGGGTCCCTGGGCGTGCTCGTCGAGTTCGGCGCGGCCGGTGCGGCGGGCGGTCGACACCACCGCAGGATGCGCGAGGAGTTGCCGTTCCACGCGGGCTCCGATGGCGTCCGACTCGGGCAGGGATGTGCCGGGCAGACTCACCACCGATATCGTCAGCGAGCCCTCCTGAAACTCGGGAAGGAAAGCGCGTCCGAGCCCCGGAACGAGGGCCAGCGTGGCGGCGAGCAGCAACGCGGTGCCCGCCAGCACGACTCCGGAGCGACGAAGCGACCACTCGAGAATGCCGCGGTACCCCCGCTCGAGGGCGCGCAGCAGCCACGGCGGGCCCCCCTGGCCCACGGCCCGGCCGCGGGCGAGCAGTGTCCTGCAGAGCGCGGGCGTGACCGTGACTGCGACGAGGAGCGAGGCGAGGATGCTCGCGATGTAGGCCAGGCCGAGCGGTCGCAGCATGCGTCCTTCGACCCCCGACAGGAAGAAGAGCGGCACGAAGACGATCGTGATGATGACCGTCGCGCTGAGGATGGGAGCACGGATCTCGCGGGCGGCGTCGCGGATCACCGCCAGCGTCCCTCTGCGCCACTGTTCCGGGCGGCGGCTGTTGTCGCGAAGCCGCCGGTGCGCGTTCTCCATGAAGATGATCGCGTCGTCGACCAGCGCCCCGATGGCGATCGCCATGCCTCCCAGCGTCATCGTGTTGATGGTGCCGCCAAAGGCACGCAACATGATGACCGCCAGGGCGAGCGAGAGCGGAATCGCCAGCACCGAGATCGCCGTCGTGCGCACGTTCCACAGAAAGAGGAAGAGGATGGCGACCACGAGCAGGGCGCCGTCCCGCAACGAGGTGACCACGTTGTTCACGGCGAGAGCGATGAAGTCGGCCTGTCGGAAGATGTTCCTCTCGAAGGAGATCCCTTCCGGCAGCGATGGTTCGATCAGGTCGAGTTCGGCGTCGATCCTGCGGGTGACCTCCAGCGTATTGGTGCCCGGCTGCTTCTGAATCGTCAATATGACGGCGGGCTCCGCGTTTACAGCCGCGGTGCCGAAGCGGACCCTGGGCCCGATGCGCACCTCGGCGAGATCGTTGATCAGCACGGGAACCCCGGCGCGGGTCGTCACGACGGTGAGCCCGATCTCCTCGGCATCGCGGACCCGCCCCAGCCCGCGGATCAGGATGTCACCCCCGCCGGAACGATACAGCCCGCCCGACACATTGCGATTGGATTCCATGGCTGCGGTGAGCACTTCGTCGAGCCCCACGCGGTACGCGAGCAGCCGCTCCGGGTCGATCAGCACCTGGTACTGACGGACCTGTCCCCCGATTGCAACGACCTGCGCGACCCCCGGCACGGCGAGCAGCCGGGGCCTGACCACCCAGTCGGCGGCGGTGCGGGCCTCCATGAGCCCGGTCGGTGGTGCGCTCATCCCGATCAGCAGGATCTCGCCCATGATCGAGGTGACCGGCGCGAGGATGGGAGCACTGACGTCTTCGGGAAGGCGGGCAGCCACGGACTGCAGCCTCTCGCTGACGGTCTGCCGCGCCTGGAAGATGTCCGTGCCCCAGTCGAAGTCCACCCACACGATGCTGATGCCCTGGGCGGAGCTCGAACGCACCCGGCGAACCGCGGTTGCCCCGTTTACCGCGGTTTCGACCGGGAAGGTGACGAGGCTCTCGACCTCCTCCGGGGCAAGGCCGTGTGCATCGGTCAGTACGGTGACCGTGGGGGCGGTAAGGTCGGGGAAGACATCGACCGGGAGCGTCGCGGCGACCCAGCCGCCGCCGGCCAGCGCAAATGCGGCGACGCACACCGTGAAGAAGGGATGTTCCAGGGAGGCGCGGACAAGGAGATCGAGGATGCCGGTCCGGCCGCGGACTCCCTTTGTCTCCGCCTCCTGCACCGGAGCGCTAGTGCGGGTGCCCATGGTCGGCGATCTCGGCGTCGCCGAGCGAGGCCAGCCTTACCTGGTAGGCGCCTGTGGTCACGACGTGTTCGCCGCTGTCGATCCCGGCGTTGACGATAGTCCACGATCCGTCGGAGGGTCCGAGTTGCACGACGCGCCGCTGGAAGGATTCGCCCCCGAGCTGCACATACACCACTGCGAGCCCGTCTTCCTCCTGAACCGCCGCGGCGGGCACGGCCACCGCCTCGACCGGCTCCGCGACCTGGACGTGCCCGAAGGCAAGCATCCCGACCTTCAGTGCGCGGTCGGGGTTCGGCACTTCGAAGCGGACGGGCAAAGTGCGGCTATTCGGGTCGATCACGGTGCCGATGGAAACGACGCGGTCCGCCGTGTAAACGCGGGGCGTGCCCTCGACCGTGAACCAGGCGCTGCTGGCGTCGCCGACAGCGCCAGCATGGCTGGCCGGTACCCGTGCGACGAACCACAGCGTGGCCGGGTTGACCACGGTGAACGCATGCGTGCCTGCCTCGACGTGCTGGCCCGAGGCGACGTGGCGCTCGGAGACGACGCCATCGATCGGGCTGCGCAGCTGGTAGAGGTCGGGGTCCGAGCCCGCTTCCTCGTCGCCTGGGCGCACGCCGCCAATGGCTTCGAAAGCGGCCGCCGCAACCTCGAGTTCGTGCCGGGCGTGCTCAAGCCGCCGCTCGGCGATGGCGCCGGCCGCGAACAGGCGCTCGGCCCGGCCCGCGTCGCGCTCGGCGGCCACCACGTCGGCGCGCATGCGAGCATAGGAGTTGTCCAGGCTGGTGGGCGCGATCAGCGCCAGTGTCTGTCCGGCTTCGACCCGGTCCCCGGGTGCCGGGGAAGGGCCGCCCGCCACCATCACTCCCGCGACCAGGGTCGAGACGTGCGCCAGCCCGCTTCCGGGAGCGACGATCTCTCCCGCCACCGGGATCGTGCGCGGAATCTCACGGCGTTCGGCAACAGCGACCCCAAAGGGCATCGACCACTGCTGTTCCTTCAGGAGCGCGATAATCCCGGACGGCGGCTCTGCCACATCGTGCGGCAGGGCGTCCTCACTCTCGAAGACCTGAAGCTGCCCGATGGGGATCGCGTGCTCGGCGCCGCCCGCGGCCAGGGTCATGTCGGCTTGCCAGGTGCCGCTCGCGGTGAGCGTCGGGGTCGCGGTGTAGACTCCGGGCCGGGCGGGCGCGGGCATCGCGATCTCTTCCCTGGCGCCACCGGGTCCGCGAAGCAGCAACGTCAGACTGCCCTCCCTGACGGGCTGCCAGTCCTCGAGCCAGGTCAGGTGTATCGCCCAGACGTCGCTGGGCACATCCCGCACATGGGGGGGATACTCGACAAAGAGTTCGAGCGCGTCGGTCCTGTGGGTGACCACCCCGCCGCCGGCGTGGGGATGGTCGGCTTCAACCGCGGCGTCGGACGAAGGTTGCGCGCACCCGCCTGCACAGAGCGCCCCCACCAGGAGGGGTACCCATCTGCAACATGGTCTAACGTCCCGATGCTTCATCGTTCGTCCGCCGGCTCCCGCCCCATCGCACGGACGAGGTCGTAGTATGCGATCCAGGTGGCTGATTGCAGAGATAGCGCGCTCAAGCGGGCGTCCCGGAAGGCTCCAGCCGCGTCGAGGAGTTCCAGAGGGGTCATTTCATCCTCCGTGTAGGCGGTCTGTGCCGTGGCCAGAAGAGCTTCCGCCTCCAGGAGCATGACGTCGCCCGCCAGTTCCAGGCGGTTGCGCATGGAAGTGTAGCGGTCCGAGGCATCGCGAAGGTCGATCTCCGCCAACCTCCTGGTAAGGTCGAGCCGATATGCGGCGGTGGACTCTCGCGCGGAGGCTCCCTGACGCGTTCCAGCGCCCTGGTCAAAGACGGGAAGGGGAAGGCTCACCGTTACGGCGGCACCCGAAAATCCGTCGGCCTGATCCTTGTAACCGAGGGTCAGCGTGGGATCCGGCACCCACTCGGTAGCCGAGACCCGGGAACGGGCCCTGGCGGCGTCGAGATCCTTCGTCGCGGCCTCCATGTCCGGCCGCTGGGCGAGCGCTTCCAGTGCTGCCGGTGTGGTCACAGCCGGCGGCAACCCGGCACGCCCCGCCCCGCCAGGTGGCTCCGACGGCCCGACCTCGTGGTCGTCGGCCCCGGGAGAAATCAGTCCGGCAAGCGCCCTGCGCGCTGCCCGGGCCCGTAGCGCCGCTCCCTCCAACTCCTGCTCCGACCGGATGCGCTCGAGCCGCACGCGACGGGCCTCGTAGGCAGAGATGTCCCCTTCCTCAAGTCTTCGTTCGGCGCCGTCGGCGACGGTTCGAAGCACCAACGCGGCCCGGCTCATGGTTTGTTGGGCTTCCTCGGCCAGCCACGCCCGCACGTATGCCTCGCGCACTTCGTATGCAAGGCGCAACGAGTCCGCCCGCAGGCGAGCTGTCGCCGCGTCGACGGTGTGGACGGCCGCCCGGGCCCGTGCAGTCGTGCGTCCCGGCCACTCGACTCGCTGAACGAGACCGGCCGTGGTTTCCCAATAGTCCTCGCCGGAGTGCCCGAGATCCTCCCGCACCAGCGAAAACGCGGGGTTTGCGTATGCACGAAGCTGTCGGGCCATTCCGGCGGCCTCGCTCCACTCGGAGCGCGCGATCCGCAACTCCAGGCTGCTTTCCGCGAAGGCCTGGAGCGCCTCCGCCAGCGTGACGCGCTGGATGCTGTCTTGCGCATTCGAGCCTCGGCACGGGATCAATACAACTCCGACAAGCAGAATCACCGCTGACCGTCTCGCGTGCATGGACCCTCCTGGAATCATCCGAGGCTTCCCAATGTAGTATGGGACATGTAGCAGGACAGGAGCCGCTGTGGCGATTGCCACCGCGCTGCCCGGATCGGCGCGACTACCGGGTATAGATGAGCAGCACCCCGCCGGCACCGCGGGTTCCGTAAAGGAGACCTGCCTCAATAGGCGTGATGAACTGTATCCTGCGCACGTCCCGCGGATTGATGTGTTGGAGGAACATGTGAGGATACGAGACGATCGCGTCGTTGACCAGGACAAGGACCATGTTGCAGGAGTTGGGATTGCTGCTACCCGTGCTTCTTAGCATCTCAATACACAATGCCTCCGCTTCCACACCCGTGGGGCCGGTCATCCTGGTTTCAGAGACCAACAGCCCCGGCATGCGGGCCTGCCGCGCGAACCCGGCGAAGTCCAGGACCCGATCTGCAATCGAGTCCACCTGGGCTTCCGTCAGACCCGAAAAACGGGTTCCCGGCGTTGTGAAAACCGGCTCCTTCCGGCGCCCGACGACTACCAGCGGGTCCAGGGCAATGGCTTCGGTGGCGAGCGCAATCTCCAGACCAAGGGCTTCGTTGCTGAAGACGGTCAGGGAATCGACGCGCGGGGCGTACCCCAGCACGATGGTTTCGATGATCTGTTTGCCTGGCGGTACCTCGGTGAAACCGAACACTCCGGTCGAATTCGTCAGCTGGGAGTGCCCTGATCCGACCAATTGAACGTGCGCTCCCTCGATCGGCTCTCTCGTAGCGTAATCGAACACGGAGCCGGTGATGGTCACGGGATGCGAGATGTCCATCGCGAAATCCAGAATGTGTGAACCCGGGTCCGCCACCGGCACGGGCGTCCCGTTGTTGTTGCCGAACGCAACCGTGACCGTGAGTGGCACCGTTGGGTCGAGATTGCAGAGCCGGAACTCACCCGAAGCCTCCGTTCTGACTTCGCGCGTCACCTGCCTCCTCCGCAGGATGCCCGTGCGGCTGCCCAGAGCTCTCACCGTCGCACGCGGCAGCGGGACACCGGTCAGGGCGTCGGTCACAATGCCCCCGATGGAAGTCGGGCCTTCTCCGGGCTCCGCCGAACACCAGGCTGCCAGGATCGTGGACCGGGAAGGGGTGGCAAGCATCACATGCGAAACGGAATCACTGTCCACCAACACCCTGGCCGGTGTCATCGCAACACCCAGCGTTCCCAGACGCTGGTGAAAGAACACCACGGTACGCTCGCCCTCCGGCACACCGTCGATCCTGAAGCGCCCTTGCTCGTTCGACTCGGCGACCAGCGTGGTCCCGAGCACGGCCACTCGGGCGTTTGCCAGCGGAGCCGAGACAGTGCTATCGAAGACGGAACCCAGGATGCTGCCGGTCGTCCCCCCGATGTCCTGGCCTGATACCGAACTCCCGGGCGCACCCATGGAACCGGCGGCCAGAAGGATGCTCATGGCAAGACATCGAGTGTCGTTGCAGAGCACATTCGCGATCAATATGAACATTGGTGCCCCTGATTCGACCTCCTGGTCAGCCCGATCAACATGGCTTGCCCCTCAGTGCAATGCCAGTTCTTTCCCTGTGGAGGCGGGCGTCTTCGCCGGGACGCGCCCCACCGTCTGGCAAGCCGCAACGAGTGCTCGCACGGTCAGGGTCGGTCCGTACCGGCCGGCACCCGTCCGATCTGGTCGGGACGACCGAGCAGATGACGCCTCTCCTCCTCTGACAGGCCGACCTCCACAAGCTCCTCCCCAGCCTCAAGCAGCTCCCTGTCGTTTGCCTTCCGAGCGAGCGTGAGCGATCCGGCTGCCGACGCCGCGCCCAGCAACATGGCTGCGCCAAGCTTGAGCGCTACGAGTCCGGGGCCCCACATCATCAAGGCCGAAGCCAGTCCGCCGAGCGTGATGCCGCCCACCGCCCCCCAGCTGGCGAATCGCGGCAGTGACAGTTGGTCGAATCGGCGGCGGCCTTCAATCAGGGTCAAAACACCAGAGAAGAGGCTTCCGCCCACGAAGCCGAGGGCAGCAAACGTCAGAGTATTGCCCTGGACGACCGACCACAGCCCGATTCCCGCCGGTACGACACCTGACGTGCCGATTACCAGTCCGACGACCGCACCAACAGGGGCCCACCCAGCAGCCCAGGTAAGCCCCAGGCCGATTGCCCCGCGAAGCCGCTTTAATCGCCCCCGGACCGCGTCCCGCAACCTCTCGAATGCCATGACGTGTTCTCCCAACCGACGCTCCCTACGCGACTTTGACGCTTCCCGTTTCGCGAGCGTCGACGGGGGCCGTTGCGAATCGTCACGGCTGAGCCTTCTCCTCCATGATCTGGATCAGGTTGCCGCATGTATCGTCAAAGACCGCGGTCACGACAGTCCCGAGGTCCGTTGGCGGCTGTACGAATCGCACGCCCATTGCCAGGAGACGCTCGTACTCGGCTTCGACATCGTCGACCGCGAAGGCGGTATAGGGGATCCCGTCCTCCACCAGCGCCTTCCTGAACGGAACGACTGCGGGGTGCCCAGCAGGCTCCAGCACCAACTGCGTCCCCTCCGGCGCTTCCTCGGACACGAGGGTGATCCAGGAGTGCTCTCCCAGAGGGATGTTGTGCTTCACGCGGAAGCCAAGGGTTTCCGTGTAGAAACGAAGTGCCTTCTGCTGGTCGTCTACGACGACACCGCTCAGGTGAATCCTCATTGGGGGATGCTCTCCTCGGGTGGGTTGGAAATGTTGTCGTCTGTCGAGATCGGCCACCGCTCCCCGATGGCCTTCAGCGGTGCGCCCACGAACCAGTGGAGCTTCGACCGCCCCTCGCGTCTCGTGCGAATCAGCCCGGCGGCTTCCAGGACGTCCAGGTGTTGCGAGATCGCCTGCCGTGAGGAGTTGATGCCGTGCTTCATCGTGAGCCGTGAGCACAGTTCGAAGAGCGACTGACCTGAGCGGTCGACGAGCTCATCCAGGATGACCCGCCTGGTTCGATCAGCGATCGCGCGGTAAATGTCCAGATGGTAATCCAGGGCAAGTATTCGCTTGCATGTCACGGTCCATGATAGGCAATCATGGACTTGCATGTCAAACGGTGTGCTCTACAAGGTTCGTGACATGGCGCTCAGACCTTCGTCAGGCCGATGGCCAGGCTGAGCGCGCCGCGCTCCGGGACCACCTCGTCGAGCCTGACCTCGCACCCCAGTTCGGCGCCCATCTCCACCACTGCTTCCCTGAGCGGGCCGCCTTCCCGGACCAGCCCCCCGACCAGCGCGACGGGCGGGGCCCCCTCCCACCCCCGCGTCCCCTCCAGCACGGCTTCCAGGTGGGCGCGGACTTCCCCGAGCGCGCGGTGAATCACCCGCGCGGCGACCGTGTCGCCCTGTCGCGCCACTCGCGCCACCTCCACCGACAGCGCCGCGATCTCTCCCTTGGTCGCGCCGGCCGCCCATGCCGGGAGCCCCTTGGGGGCCGCCGCGCCCGTAAGCGACAACAGCGCACCGGTTAGCCCGGTCTGCGGCTCCCGCCCATCCGCGCTGCGCACGACCGCCCGCAGACCGTCAAGCCCGATCCTGTACCCGCTCCCCTCGTCGCCGAGCAGTGCCCCCCACCCCCCCACCCTCACCACCTCACCCCGCGGGTCCACCGCGCGCACGGCCGACCCGGTACCCACGACCAGCAGCACTCCCGGCCCGTCCCCGAACGCGTCCGCGTGCGCGGCCTCCACATCGGACCCGACGGCAACCGCGCCCGCCAGACCCGCGTCCCGCAGCCCGGCCTCCACGGCCTGGCGCGCGACCTCGTTCCCGGCGCCCGCCAACCCCGCCCACAATCCCCGCACGGGAAGATCCACGCCCGCATTCGCCGCGGCCGCCCGCACGACCGCCGCAACCGCACGGACGGCGCGCTCCGGGTCCCCGGGATCGATCAGCCCCGGCCCCCCGTCGGCGGCGCCCGCCTCGCGCCCCGCACCGTCCCCCACCAGCGCCCGGGAGCGCGTCCCGCCCCCGTCGACACCGACCCAACAGGGACGAACGGCGTCGTCGCCCCGCCTCGCCGTCACTCACGCCTCCGGAACAGCGCGCCCACGGCCATCGTCACCACCAGCCCGATGAAGACGAACCATGGCCACGCCACCACGTCCCGGGCGGTCCACCAGATCGCCACGACCGTGCCCACGCCCGCCGTCATGCCGACGATCGCCCCGGCCTGGCTCACCCGCCGCGTGAGAACCCCCAGCGCGAACGCGCCGAGCAGGCCGCCGTACGCCATCGAGGCCGCGGCCAGCGCCACCTCCACCGCCGGCGAGCCCTCCGACAGCGAGATGAACACGATGGCGCCCGCGATCAGGAGCCCGGCCCAGATCAGGGTGAAGACCTTGCCCGCGTTCATCATTGCGCGGTCGTCGGCCGGGTCCCGATCCCCACCGCGCCGCCCCACCAGCGGTCCCCAGAAGTCGTACGCGCTCGCCGATGCCAGCGAGTTGATCGACGACGAGAGCGACGACATGGCGGCCGCGAAGACCCCCGCGATCAGCAGCCCGCGCACGCCCACGGGCATCTCCGCGATGATGAACCGCGCGAAGATCTCGTCCGAGCGCGCGAAGTCGCGTCCTTCGAAGAACACCCAGAGCCCCAGCCCGACCAGCAGGAAGAGCGCGAACTGCAGGATCACCGCGAAGCCGCTGCCGATCAGCGCCCGCCGGCTCTGCACGACGTTCCGGCACGTCAGCAGCCGCTGCACGATGAGCTGGTCGGTCCCGTGCGAGGCCATCGAGAGGAATCCGCCGCCGATCAGTCCCGCCCAGAAGGTGTACGCCACCGCGGGAGACGCCGAGAAGTCGAAGACCTGCAGTTTGCCGGCCGAATCGGCGCTCGCCAGAATCGCCGGCCAGCCGCCGTCGACGGCGCCCTGCAGGAGCGCGAGCGCAATCAGCCCGCCCGCGACGTAGAGCACCATCTGCAACGCGTCGACCCACACCACCGCCTTGATGCCGCCGAAGTAGGTGTAGACGAGTGTCGCGGCCGCGATGACGAGAATCGACGCCGGGTAGGACCACCCGGTGATGATCGCCAGCGGGATGGCGGTCGCGAAGAGCCGCACCGAGTCGGCCAGCAGCCGCGTCAGCATGAACACCCCCGACGCGTACCGCCGCGCGCCGCCCCCGAACCGGGTCTCCAGCAGAGCATAGGCGGTGGACAGTTCGCCGCGGTAGTAGGCCGGCAGGAGGACCCAGGCCACGACGGTGCGTCCGGCCAGGTAGCCGATGGCCAGCTGCAGAAACGCCAGCGTACCCAGATAGGCGACGCCGGGGATGGAGAGGAACGTGAGAGTGCTGGTCTCGGTCGCGACCACCGAGAGCATCACGGCCCACCAGGGAAGGTTGCGGCTGCCGAGGAAGTAGTCGGTTCCGCCGCGGTTGCCGCGTCCGAGCCAGGCTCCCCAGGCGGTGATCCCGACCATGTACAGGACGAGAACCGCCAGGTCGGGGCCGCCGAAGCTCATGGCTCGCGGGAACCCGGTGGCCGCTCGCGCAACCCGGGCGGCGTGTCCAGGATCGCGCGCGCCACCCGGTCGTGCACACCGCGCCTTAGCGGCACGTGCCGGCTGTTTTCGCGCGTGGGGTTCACCCGGTTGGTGAGCAGGATGACCGCCAGCTCCTGCGTGGGGTCGATCCAGAGCGAGGTTCCCGTGTAGCCCGTGTGGCCGAACGAACGCGCCGAGAAATAGTCGCCGGCCGAAGAGCGCGGCGAGGGCGTGTCCCAGCCGAGCGCGCGCGTGGACGCCTCGGACTGCCGCCGCGTGAAGCGGTCCACCGATCCCTGTGCGAAGATCGACACGGGTGTGAAGCGGGGCCGGTTGCAGGGCAGCCCGGACACCTCGTCGGCAGCGCAGGGTGCGGCGACCCCCCGGTCCAGCATCATCTGGGCGAAGACGGCCACGTCGCGCGCCGAGCTGAAGAGCCCGGCGTGGCCCGCAACGCCACCGATCGCGTAGGCGTTCTCGTCGTGAACCACCCCGTGGACGTGGAAGCCGCGGTAGCCCGCGTCGAACTCGGTGGTGGCGACGCGGTCCCACAGCGACGGCGACGGGGTGAAGCCCGTGTCGGCCATCCCGAGCGGGCGCCACACCTCGTCCCGCAGAAACGCGTCCAGCGGCTGCCCCGAGACCGCCTCGACGATGAAGGACGCGGTCATGAGCCCGATGTCCGAGTAGACCGTGGTGTCGCCGGGCGGGTGGTCGAGGGGGAGGAAGCCGATCGCGTCCTCGTAGGCCTCGCGGCCCTGCATCTCGAGGAAGAAGCGCCGAAACGGAGGCAGACCGGCCCGGTGCAGGAGCAGGTCGCGGATCGTGACGCGGGCCTTCGCGGGGTCGCCATCGTCCCACAAGGGGAGATGGTCGACGACGAGGTCGTCGAGCGCGATGAGGCCGCGCCGGGCCAGGATCATGACGGCCGAGGTCGTGCCCACCACCTTGGTCAGCGACGCGAGGTCGAAGATCGAGGCCGGTGTGACCGGGGGCGCTTCCGGGTCCCAATCAAGGCGGCCGTATCCGCGCAGCCGCACCAGCTGCCCCCGTCGCACCACGGCCAGAGCCGCGCCGGACGCGGCCGAGTCGGCGAGCGCGTCGCGGATGAAGGCGTCCAGCGCGGCGAGGGAGTCGGCGCTCATGCCGACCCGCATGGGGTCCACCTCGCGCGGGGAGGCCACGGCGCCGTCCAGGGTGCAGAACGCGTCGGCCAGCTCCGCCGCGCCGTCCGGGGGAGGAGGCGCGAGGGCGGTCGCCGGGTGGTGCGTGCAGGGCTCGAACGCGCGGCCGGGTCGCCACTGTCCGGGGCCGCCGGCGGGGCGCTGGCGGCCGTCTTCCCCCGCCGCTTCGTTCCGCTCCGTCCCGGGGATGAAGCCCGCCTCCCGGAGCGGGTCGGGTCGCTCTTCCTCCTCCTCCGCCAACCGTCCGGAAGCCGCGCGTTCCAGTCCTTCGCCCACTCCGTGCAGCGGCGGAATCGAGATCGGCAGGCGGCCGGTAACCGGCGCGAGGCCCGCCACGGCCCGGGCGGCGGCGCGCTGCGAGACCTCCCAGCCGCCCCACGCGACCAGGTAGGTGCCGAGTTCGGGGAAGCCCGACAGCAGATAGGGACTGCCGAAGGAAAGCACGGCCGTGCGGCCGTCCATGCGGTCGAGGCGCTCCACGAAGGCCCGGAAGGCCGGCGGCACCCCCACCGACCCGACACCCGAGCGCGGCGGGACGTAGGCCCCCACGATGACGGCATCGGCGGCGCGGGCGGCGTGGAGAAGCGAGTCATAGGTTGCCCAGGGGGTGTCCGGGCCCACGCGGGCAGACGCCATCCGGCCGACATGGCTCCGCAGCGAGGCGTCGAAGGTCCGCCCGGCCAGGAGGGCGTCGGGCCGTGCGTACGTGACGCTCAGCACGCTGGCGCTCCCAGGGAGCGGGAAGACGCGGTCGCGGTCCCGCACGAGCGTGAGCGACGCCGCCGCGGCGCGCTCGGCCACGGCCCGGTGCCCGGCGGTTCCGACGCGCTCGGCGACGGCGGCGGGATCGACCCGGCGTTCGCGGTGCAGCCCCAGGCGGGCCTTCGCTTCCAGGAGGCGGCGGACGGAGGTGTCGACGCGGTCGCGCGTGACGCGGCCGGACTCCACCGCCGCGGTGACGGCGTCGACCGTAACGCCGATGCCGTCGGGCGCGAGGATCACGTCGGAGCCGGCTTCCAGGGCCAGCACGGCCGCCTCTCCCGCGCCGTAGCCATCGGTGATGGCGCCCATGCGCAGCGCGTCGGTGAAGAGGATGCCGCCGAAGCCCATTTCGCCGCGGAGCAGCTCGGTCATGAGCTCGGGTGACATGGTGGCGGGACGATTGTCGCCCAGCACGCCCGGCACCGCCACGTGCGCGGTCATCACGGCGTCCACGCCCGCGTCGACCGCCACGCGGAAGGGGAGGAGTTCGACCCGGTCGAGGCGATCCCGGTCGGCCCCGATCACGGGCAGCTCGATGTGCGAATCGGTGCGCGTGTCTCCGTGTCCGGGGAAGTGCTTGGCGGTAGAGAGCGCGCCGCCGGCGCGGGCTCCCCGAATGAAGGCCGCGCCCAGGCGGCCCACGGCCTCCGGATCCTCGCCGAAGGAGCGCACGTTGATGACCGGGTTGTCCGGGTTGCTGTTGACATCGAGCACCGGCGCGAAAAGCCAGTGGACGCCCACGGCCCGGGCCTCGACGGCGGTGATGCGGCCGTATTCGAACGCGAGATCCTCGTCGCCCGCGGCGCCGAACGCCATGGTCGGCGGGAAGCTCGTACCGCCGCCCTGGGGCAGGAGCGAAGGGAGCGCGTAGCTGTGGTTGATCCGCATCCCCGGCCCGCCGTTCTCGAAGTCCGAGGTGACCAGGAGCGGCACGCGGGCCCGCGCCTGCAGGCGGTTGAGCTTGGCCGCGTAGGTGTCCGGGACCCCGATCGAAATGGAGACGCCGCCCAGCCCCTCCTCGACCCACCGGAGCAGTTCCTGGAAGTCCGGGTCGGTCTCGGAGGCGTAGCCGCCGGGGATCCACGGGATGACCAGCTGGGCCACAGCCTGACGTAACGTCAGGGTTGCGAGGGTCTCCTCAACCCAGCGGCGGGCGTCGGCGTCGAGTGCGGCGGCGGCGAGCGGCGGCGTTGCGGTCGGGATGGATGGGGTGGAGACCCCGGTTGGCGGCGGGCCCGACAGGGTGCAGCCGGCCAGCGCCAGCCCCAGTGCGGCTACCGGGACACCTCGGTGTCCGGCCCCGGTCAATTCCCCGACGCCTCTTTGCGGGGGATCTGCAGGCCGTGCCCGATCCCGTACCCGGCGATCCCGGTCGGCGCCCGTCCGGTGACCGCGATGCGCCCCAGGATGGCGTCGGCCGCGGCGCGCTCGGCTACCGGCACCCCCGACCACGCGGTGAGATAGGTCCCTACGTCGGGGAACTCGGCCAGGAGGTAGGGATTCCCGAAGGCGACCACGATCGACGGCCTCGCGGAGCGGGCCAGCGCCTTGACGAAGGCCATGGCGGGCTCCGGCAGCGCGACCGACCCCGATGCCGTTCTTACGCCGACGTGGAGGGAAACGACCGTCAGCGCCGACGAGCGGGCGCGCGCGAGGATGGCCTCGTAGTCCGCATCGTCCGAGTTCTGGTCCACGTACGTGGTTCCGAGCCGCCGGTACGTCTGCCGGAGGCGGGCGTTGAAGGCACGCCCCGCGCGGAGATCGTTGGTGCGGCGGTAGGTGACCGAGTACACGCGGGCCGTCGGCGTGCCGAGGAGCGGCATGAGTTCGCGCTCGTCCCTCAGCACGGTGATCGACCGCTCCGCCACCGCCTGCGCCACGGCGGTGTGCGGCTCGACGCCCACGAACTCGGCGACCCGTCCGAGATCGACCTGCCGCCAGCGGTGAAGCCCCACGCGCGCCTTCGCGTTCAGGATGCGGAGCACCGACCGGTCGATGCGCTCCTCGCCGAGCCTGCCGGAGCGCACGGCCGCCATGATCGCCGACCGCGCCGCCGCGAGATCGGGGGGCATCAGGATCACGTCGGCGCCCGCCTCGATGGCGCGCACCGTGGCCTCGCCGCGTCCGAAGCCGCGGTCCACGGCAGCCATGTCCATCGCATCGGTGATGATGAGCCCGTCGAAGCCCATCTCGCCCCGGAGCAGATCGGTCATGACCGCGGGGGCCAGCGTCGCCGGCGTCCGGTCGCCGGTAAGCTCGGGAACCGTGATGTGCGCCGTCATGATCGCGCCGAGATCACTGCCGATGGCGCGGCGGAAGGGCCGCAGCTCCACCGTGTCCATGCGCTCGCGGCCGACCCGGATCACGGGCAGCGCGATGTGCGAGTCCACCCCCGTGTCGCCATGGCCCGGGAAGTGCTTGGCCGTGGCGATCGCGCCCTGATCCTGGATCCCGCGCACGAAGGCGGCACCGAGCGTCGCCACCCGCTCCGGGTCCTCGCCGAACGACCGCACGTTGATGACCGGGTTCTCGGGATTGTTGTTGACGTCCAGGACCGGCGCGAAGGGGACGTGGACCCCGATCGCGAGCGCCTCGCGCGCCGTGACGCGCCCCATCTCGTAGGCGAAGCCGGGATCGCCGGTCGCGCCCACGGCCATCAGCGCGGGAAAGCGCGTGGCGCCGCCCAGCGGGATGATGGTGGGGAGGTGCACGATGCCGTCGAAGCGAAAGCCGGCGCCGGCTTCGAGGTCGGAGCCGACCAGGAGCGGCAGACTCGAAAGGGATTGGAGCCAGTTCAGCTTGGCCGCGACTTCGGTCGGCGAACCCACCGAGACGATGATGCCCCCGACCTTGTGGTCCTCCACCATCGCGCGCGCCCGCGTCGCCGCGCTCGATCCCCTCGGCGCGAAGTCGCCGAAGAGGAACGGCATCATCATCTGGCCGACCTTCTCCTCGAGGGTCAGCGTCTCGAGCGTGCGCGCGGCCCAGTCGCGGCCGTCGTACCATGCCTCGCGGCGCGCCTCCAGGCCGGGAGGCGGCGCGTACCGTTCGGGCACGGGCCGGGACTCGGGCGGCGGGGCGGCGGGCGTGACGAGCCCGGCAGCGGGTTGCGGGGCGCCGCCCTCCGTGCCGCTCGACGACACGCTGCAGGAAGCGAGCGTGAGGGTCGCCGCGGCGAACAGGAACGGCGCGGTGCCGGTGAGCGGAGCCGACGGGCGCCGGTGGCGTCCCGCGAGGGGCGGCGGCGGGGGGGGTGGGAGGGAAATGCGTCGTGAAGTCACAGGGTTCGCTCCACGCTCCGTGGGAAACTGGGGGCCCAGGAAAATCTAACGCCCCGGCGTTGCCGTGCAGGATGATCCCGAAATCCCGCGGGTTATGGCACACGTTCCGTCGAACACGTATTGTGGCGTTTTCACTCACAACCGGGGCAACGGATGACGACACCAGCCCGCCTGGGCATCTTCGCGCTGACTCTTGCGGTCCCGCCCGCCACGGCCTCGTGTCAGCCGGTGGAGTCCGCCGGCGCTCCCGCCGCCGTCCGTCCGGGCATCGAGGTGCTCCTGAGCGATTCGCTCGACCTGGTGAGGGGCCGGCGGGTCGGGCTGATCACCAACCACACCGGCCGCGACCGGGCCGGCGTCCCGAGTATCGACCTGCTGGCGGATCATCCCGAGGTGGAGCTGGTGGCGCTCTACTCTCCCGAGCACGGTATCCGCGGCAGCGCCGAGGCGGGGGTCAGGGTGTCGGACAGCGTGGACGGGCGTACGGGATTGCCCATTCACTCTCTCTACGGGGACACCCGGTCGCCGACCGACGAGATGCTGGAGGGGATCGAGGTGCTTCTCTTCGACATCCAGGATGTGGGTGCCCGCTACTACACGTACCTGTCGACCATGGCGCTGGCCATGGAGGCCGCGGGGGCACGCGGCATTCCCTTCGTCGTTCTGGACCGCCCCAACCCGATCGGCGGCGATCCCGTGCAGGGCAACGTTCTCGACCCTGAATACTCAACCTTTGTGGGCCTTTACCCCATCCCCATGCGGCACGGGCTCACGGCGGGCGAGTTCGCGCGGATGGCCGTCGGCGAATTCGGCGTGCGCGTGGAGCTCAGCGTGGCCGTCGCGGACGGATGGCGGCGCACGATGCCTTTCGGGGACACGGGGATCCCGTGGGTCGCGCCCTCGCCCAACATGCCCTCGGTGGAGAGCGCGCTGCACTACCCCGGCACCTGTCTCTTCGAGGGGACGCCCATTTCGGTGGGGCGCGGCACGGATCGGGCCTTCCAGCAGGTGGGCGCCCCGTGGCTCGACAGCGGCCGGCTGGTGGCCCGGCTGCAAGCGCTCGACGTGCCCGGCGTACGTTTTGTGCCGGTAAGCTTTGCTCCGGAGAACCCCGGCGACGGCAAGTTCGCGGGCTCGGAAGTGGCCGGTGTGCGTCTTGAGACGGACGGCCCCGCGTACGACCCGACGCTTGCGGCGCTGGCGCTTCTGGTGGAGATCAAGGCAATGTCCGGCGACCGCTGGAGCTGGCGCGCCGGCCACTTCGATCGCCTGGCGGGGACCGACGCGCTGCGGAACGCCCTCGACGCCGGCGTGTCCTACAGGGAGTTGGCACAGGGTTGGGGGGATGGATTGGAGGAGTACGTCGGCCGTCGTGCGGCGTACCTCCTGTACCAGTAACGGAGATACGAATGCAGTTGCGCCGGCGTAACATTCGGACAGCAGTCCAGCGGGGTCCGTCGCGGCTCCTGGCTTCGATCCTCATTGCGGCATTCGCGGCAGGCTGCTCGGACGACGCGGAACCGGTTGCACCGCCCGTCGTCCCGCCCGATGCCGACAACCCCGACCGGCAGGTGCTGATCGACCTCTACAACGCGACCGGTGGAGCCGGCTGGGAAAGCAGCGGCAACTGGAACAGCCCGTCGCGGATCGGCAACTGGTACGGGGTGGAGACCGACGCCGCGGGCTTCGTCACCGAGTTGTCCCTGGAGAACAACAACCTGACCGGGACGCTGCCCGCCCAACTGGGCAATCTGGCGGAGTTGCGGAGGCTCGTCCTCAATGGAAACGACCTGTCGGGGCCGATTCCGCGCGAGTTGGGGAACCTCGGCAAGCTCACGATGCTCAACCTGCGCGGGAACAGCCTGGCGGGATTGATCCCTTCGGAGCTTGGCGCACTGGCCATCCTCGACACCCTGGATCTCTTCGACAACGACCTGTCCGGGCCGATTCCGCCGGCGCTCGGCGATCTGACCTCGGTGCAGCGGCTCACCGTGGGGTGGAACGAGCTGACCGGTACGCTGCCGGCCGAGTTGGGGCGCCTGGACAACGCGACCTACATGAACTTCAGCCTGAATCAGCTGACCGGGGCCATCCCGCCGGAACTCGGGGACCTGGAGTCGATCGAGCTGCTGTCGGTTTCCCGGAACAACCTGACCGGAACGATACCGGACGAGCTCGGTGACCTGGCGACCCTGGAGCGTCTGTATCTGTATCGCAACCGGTTGAGCGGCGGGATCCCCGCGGCGCTGGGACGGCTTTCGCGCCTCGACCTCCTCTGGATCCACGAGAACGAGCTCACGGGCCCGATACCGGATGCGTTCGCCGGCCTGACGGCGCTGGCGGTGTTGAGGGCCTACGAGAACCGGCTGAGCGGGGAGATCCCGTCCTTTCTGGGAGGGTTCCCGCTGACGGACCTGCTGCTCCACGAGAACGACTTCAGCGGCCGTCTTCCGGCCGGGATCGGCGGGATCGGCACGCTGGAGCACCTGACGCTGCACGAAAACGAACAGCTCGCCGGGCTGCTTCCGCGGAGCCTGCTGGACCTCGAGTATCTCGCAACGCTGACGTTCGCCGACACCGGCCTTTGCCCCCAGGTGGACGACGATTTCCAGGAGTGGCTGCAGGCGGTGCCGAACCGCGCGGGCGAGGCGTGCGGTCCCGCCCGGCTCGAAAGGCTTGCCCTGGCCGAGTTTCATGAAATGACCGGCGGCGAGTCCTGGGAAGACGGGAGTGGCTGGGGCAGCAATGCGGACGTCGCAAACTGGTATGGCGTCGGGACCGGGGACGGACGGGTCGTCAAACTGTCGCTGGCCGACAACGGACTCGCCGGTCCGCTCGCGCCGGAGGTCGGCAACCTCCGTGCGCTAAGGGTGGTCGATCTTTCGGGAAACGAACTGTCCGGCGCGTTTCCCCGTGCGATCGCCGGCCTGTTGGAGTTGACCGAGTTGCGCGTTGGCCGGAACGCGGGGCTGGAGGGTGCGCTGCCCTTCGGGCTTCGGCGGCTTGAACACTTGCGTGCGCTGGACTATGGGGACACCGGCCTGTGCGCGTCCCCCTCCGCGAACTTTCAGGCCTGGCTGGCCACGATCCCGGAGACGGCGGGCGCGATCTGCGACAACCCCGATCAGGTCACGGTCTCGTTGGCGACGGTCTATCTCACGCAGTCGGTGCAGACGCGGTCGCGGAGCGTGCGCCTGGTGGCCAACCGGGACGCGCTTCTGAGGGCGTTCGTCACCGCCGAGGAGCCGAGGGGGTTCTTCGAGCCCGAGGTGGTCGCCGTGTTCACGGGGCCGTTCGGGAACGAGGTTCACCGCGTGGCGATGACTCGCGATGCCAACCGGATCCCCGCCGAGGCCGACGAGGGCAACCTGAGGCTGTCGTACAACGCGGTGATCCCCGCGGAGATCGTCGTGCCCGGCGTCAGGATGGTCGTCGAGGTCGACCCCGAGGGAACGCTGCCCCTCGCATCCGAGAGCCGAACGCGCTTCCCGGATGCCGGATCCGACTCGCTGGACGTGGTGCGCGTGCCTCCCTTGCGGCTCACGGTCATTCCCGTGGTGGAGGCGGAGGAACCCGACACCTCCGTTGTGGCCTGGACCCGCGGGATGGACCGTGACAGCCCTGAACTGGGGCTTTTGCGGCACGCGTTTCCGTTCGGGGAACTCAACGTGTTCCCCCACGATGTCTACGTTACCTCGCTGGATCTCACGACGGAGTCCGGACAACACGGGCTGCTGAACGAGCTCGACGCGTTGCGGACGTCCGAGGGTGGCACCGGCCACTACTACGGAGTCGCCGCCAGCGTGAACGGGTTCGTCCGCGGATGGGGCCGGCTGCCGGGCTGGGTGGGCATGGGCCAGCCGAGCCCTACCACGCTGGCACACGAGGTGGGTCACAACCTCTCGCTCCGGCACGCTCCGTGCGGCGGCCCCGAGAACGTTGACCCGGCTTTTCCGTACCCGGACGGAAGCATCGGCCAGTGGGGGTACGACTTCCGCAATGGGTCCGTGGTGTCCCCGGACCGCACCAAGGACATCATGACCTATTGCACCAGCAGGCCGTGGCTCAGCGACTTCTACTTCGAGAAGGTCATCGACTACCGGGCCGGGACCGCCGGCGACGTTGCCCCGGCTCTTGTCGCCGCCGCGCAACCACCTGGCGACATGCTCGTGCTGTGGGGGGGCGTGCTCGGAGGCGAACTGCGATTGGACCCGCCGTTTTCGATACGCACGACGGCGCGCCGGCCTGACGAGCCAGGTCCGTATCGGATTCTTGGCACCGGGTCCGATGGCCGTTCCCTGTTCTCGCTGGACTTCACGCCGGGAGAGGACGGGCACGGAAACGGCCACTTCTTCTTCGCGATCCCCATCGAGCCCGCGTGGGCCGAAACGCTGGAGAGGATCACGCTCGTGGGGCCCGAGGGGGTCGTGGCGATCGACGGCGACGACGAGCGCGCGTTGACGGTGGTAACCGAACGCGGGACCGGACGGATCCGTGCAATCCTGCGGGATTGGGAGGCGCCCCTGCCAGCGGCCCTCGGAGCGCGGAACGCGTTCGAGGTTAAGACGACCAGGGCGCTGCGAGACGCCGTGGCTATCGGGAGATAGCCGCAGGCCACCCCTCCCGGGGGGTCCGGGGTCAGCCCCCGGTCACCTCCAGGAACTTCTCGAAGAGGGCGCGCGCGACCGGACCGACGTGTCCATCCCCGATCATCCTGCCGTCAACCTTGATCGCTGGCCGCACCTCGGTGGTGGTACCGGTAAAGAAGACCTCGTCGGCGCCGTACAGCTCCCTCAGCGGGATGGCGCGCTCCTCAACCGGAATGCCGAGTTCCACGGCCAGTTCGATCACGAAGTCGCGGGTCACGCCGTGCAGGATGTAGTTCGACCTGGGCGCCGTCGTGACCACCCCGTCGAGCACCGCGAAAAGGTTGTTGTGGGTGCCTTCAATGGCGATCCCGTCCCTTACCAGGATCGTGTTGCTCACCCCCGCGTCCACCGCGGCCTGCTGCGCCAGCACGTTGGGCAACAGCGCGATCGCCTTGATGTCCGCCCGGGCCCAGCGCTGATCCGCCATGGTGATCGCCCTCGATCCCAGTACCCAGTTCTCCATCGACGGGCGGTGATACTCGTTCGCGAACGCATAGACCGTCGGCTGAACGGGGGGATCGGGGAAGGCGTGGGTGCGGGGCGCGGTGCCACGCGTGACCTGCACGTACACGTACGCGACCGGGACATCGGTCAGGCCGTTTCGCGCGAGCAGCTCCAGCTTCACCTCCTCGAGCGCCGCGGCATCGTAGTCGATCGCGATTGCCGCGAGTCCCTTTCGCATGCGCGCCAGGTGGTGCTCCCAGCGGAACAGGCGCCCGCGATAGGCCGGCGTCACCTCGTAGACCCCATCCGCAAAAAGAAAGCCGCGATCATTGACCGAGACCATGGCTTCGTTCTTGGCCAGGTACTGGCCGTTGAGGAAAACGACGCTCATGCGCGGGCGCCTCCTCGCTGGAGCCTGTCGAACTCCTCCAGGAGCTCCGCCTCGCGAATGGGCGGGTCGTCCCCGGCGTCGGCTTCGGCCGCTTCCGCTTCCGATCCGTCACTCCTGTCGCCATCCTCCGCCTCGTCGGCGGCCCGGCCCGAACCGATCCGTTTCGGCGCTTCGCCGGAGCCGGACGGGAGCAGACCCATTTCGGCCTTGAGCGCGGCCAGCCTGTTTTCGACGCCGGCGTCACCCGACCCGGACTCCAACCGCAGGAACTCGGTTTCCAGCGTGTCGCCGGCCAGGGCTTCGGTCACCTCGGCCTGGGCCAGACTGCGCCGCTCCTCCTCTTCGATCTTCTCGGCCATGCGATTGAAGGCTTCGAAGGCCGAGGTATCCGACAGTCCCGACATGGTCTCGTGGATGCGCTTCTGCGCCTGCGCACGCTTCTGCTTGGCGATCAGGAGGTTCCGCTTGCGTTTGGCCTCCTCGATCTTGTCGTTCAGTTGGCGGAGTGAGCCCTTGAGCTTCTCCGTCTCCTGCGCCTGCGCCTGCCAGGTACCCTCCAGGACCGCCGCGCGATCCGCGTGCTCCTGCTGGCGAATGAGGGCCTGCTTGGCGAGATCGTCACGCCCCTCCTTGACGGCCAGCATCGCCCGGTGCTCCCAGTCACGTGCCTGCTTGACTTCGCCCTGCAGCTGGCCCTTGAGCTTGCGCTCGTCGGCGATCGCCGCCGCGACCTCACGCTTGGCCTTGGCCAGCTGGTCCCGCATGTCGAGGATGATCTGGTTCAACATCTTTTCCGGGTTCTCGGCCCGGGAAATGAGGTCGTTGATGTTCGACTTGATCATCGTCGAGAACTTGCTGAAGATGCTCATCTCCTACTTGCCCCCTCTCGCGCCTGCCAGGGCCTGAATACGGGATACATGGGACGATGCGGCGATCTGAACGCTCTCCAGCGATGCCCTCAACTCGTCGAAATCGAGATTGCCGAGCTGGAGCGTGTCGCTGAGGATCAGTTCACCCGCTTCGATACCGTAGGCCCCGTGAATCACGTCCGTGGCGTTGAGCCTGAGCAGCGTCTCGTAGAGGCCGCCGAGGTCGTGCTGATCCGCGGGCAGGTCCATCACCTTCATGCGCACGAGCAGCAGTGGCTCGGAGTGATGGACGACGATCGGCGCACCGCCGTTGTCGGTGCGGATGAGGAACATTCCGTCGTCTACTTCGTCGAAATCCGCATCCATGCGGATCAGGTAGCTTTCAAGGTCGTCTCGGGTAACCATGACCATTTCTCTCCAGGGTCGAGCGAAGGTGGCAAGCCGGAACGTAACACAGCCGGCCGTGTCGTACCAACGCCCTACGAGCCTGCCCGTCGGAGCAGTTTCCGGATCGTGCGGCACCCGTCGTCCGCACGGGTCCGCACGCCCCTCAGCCGGGCGGTTCGGTCCGTCCGGCGCGCCCCGTTACCTCCTGGCGCGCGGCCAGAAGCGGGGCCAGGTATTGGCCGGTGTAGGAAGCCGGGTCGTCGGCCACCCGTTCGGGCGTACCCTCTACAATAATACGGCCGCCGGCCTCTCCTCCTTCGGGACCGAGGTCGATGATCCAGTCAGCGGTCTTGACGACGTGCAGGTTGTGTTCGATGACCACGACCGTGTTGCCGCGTTCCACCAGACGGTGCAGGACCTTCAGGAGAATGCGAACGTCCTCGAAGTGAAGGCCCGTCGTCGGCTCGTCCAGGATGTACATCGTCCGCCCGGTGGCCTTCTTCGAGAGTTCCGAGGACAGCTTGATCCGCTGCGCCTCGCCCCCCGACAGGGTAATCGCGCTCTGGCCGAGCCGGATGTACCCGAGACCGACATCCGCCAGCGTCTGCAGGCGCCGTTTGATCTGGGGGACGGCCGAAAAGAACTCGAGTGCCTCCTGAACCGTCATCTGAAGCACGTCGGCGATGTTGCGGCCCTTGAAATAGATGTCCAGGGTCTCGCGGTTGTAGCGGCGGCCCTTGCAGACGTCGCACGAAACGTACACGTCGGGCAGAAAGTGCATCTCGATCTTCACGAGGCCGTCGCCCTTGCAGGCATCGCAGCGGCCGCCCTTCACGTTGAAGGAGAAACGGCCTGCCTGGTAGCCGCGGATCTGCGCCTCGGGCACCCCGGCGAACAGCTGTCGGATCGGCGTGAACAGGCCGGTATAGGTGGCGGGATTGGAACGGGGCGTACGGCCGATGGGTGACTGGTCGACCTCGATGACCTTGTCGACGCTCGAAAGGCCATCGATACGGTCGTGCGCCCCGGCGATGGACCGGGAGCGGTAGAAATGCCGGGAAAGCGCACGATAGAGCGTGCCGTTGACGAGCGTCGACTTGCCAGAGCCGCTTACGCCGGTGACGGCGATGAAGCAGCCGAGGGGAAAGGCCGCGTCGATTTGCTTCAGGTTGTGCTGCGATGCACCCCTCACGATGAGACATCGCGCCGGATCGGGTCGGCGGCGGCGTTCAGGCAGAGGAATCTCGAGGTCTCCCCGCAGGTATGCGCCCGTGACCGACTCGGGGTGGGACTCCACGTCCTCCAGCGAACCGGCCGCCACGACTCTGCCACCGGCGAGCCCGGCTCCCGGACCGAGGTCGACGATGAAGTCTGCCGCCCGAATCGTGTCCTCGTCGTGCTCGACGACAAGGACGGAGTTCCCGAGGTTCCGCAAGTCCTTGAGCGTGTCGAGCAGGCGATGGTTGTCGCGCTGGTGCAGCCCGATCGAAGGCTCGTCGAGGATGTACAGGACTCCGACGAGCCGGCTTCCGATCTGCGTGGCCAGACGGATCCGCTGCGACTCGCCTCCCGACAGCGTCGCCGCCGACCGGCTGAGGGACAGGTAGTCAAGCCCGACGTTGCGGAGGAAACCGAGACGCTCCGTGACCTCCTTCAGAATCGGACCCGCCACCTCCGACGACAGGGGTTCCCCTGGCGCCGGTGCGACACCGGATGGCAGGGACTCGCCCGTCACGCGCAGGGAGCGGAGGAATCGCAGGACATCGCCTATCGGGCGGTCCACGACGCTGCTGATCGGGACACCGCCGATTCTCACCGATCTTCCGAACGGACCCAGTCGCGCGCCCTCGCAGGCGGCGCACGTCTGGCTGGACATGTACTGCTCCAGCTGCGACCGCACATGTTCGGAACTGGTCTCGCGGTAGCGACGCTCGACGTTGGACACCACCCCTTCCCAATAGTCTTCGTAGTGGCCCCGCATCTTGCCGGCATTGTACGGAAAACGGATCTTCATCCTCCCCGAGCCCATCAGAACCGCATCGCGCGCCTCCCCGGGCAGATCCCGCCAGGGAGTGTTGGGATCGAACTCGTAGGCCGCGGCCAGGCCGGGGATCACCGACCCTCGCAGGTGCCCGGCAGGGTCTCCCCAGGGGATGATCGCGCCTTCCAGGATCGACAGAGACGGGCTTCCCACGAGGAGCGCCCCGTTCACCTCCCTGGTGGTTCCCAGCCCGCCGCAGTCCGTGCACGCGCCGTGGGGCGAGTTGAAGGAAAAGACGCGCGGCTCAAGCTCGGGGAAGCTGGTCCCGCAGTCCGCGCACGCGTAGTGTTCGCTGAAGAGGTGGGACACGTCCCGTCCGCCCCGTCGCTCCAACACCTGCACAACACCGTCCGCAGCGCGCAACGCGGTCTCCACCGAGTCCGACAGCCGGGCACGGTCCTCCTGCTTCACCACGAGCCGGTCCACGATGATGGCGATATCGTGGTTCTCGTACCGGTTCAGCCGCGGGATCTCGCGCAGGTCGTAGACCCGGCCGTCCACCAGGGCGCGCACGAACCCCTCGCGACGAGCACGGTCGAAGACATCCCTGAACTGGCCCTTGCGCCCCCGCACCAGAGGCGCCAGCACTTGGATACGGGCTCCCTCCTGCATTCTCAGGAGCTGCTTGACGATCTGCGTGGCCGGTTGACGCACGATGGGCAGGTCGCACTGCGGACAATAGGGGGTCCCGGCACGCGCATAGAGAAGCCTCAGGTAGTCGTAGATCTCGGTCACCGTCCCGACGGTCGAGCGCGGGTTCTTCGACACCGTCTTCTGTTCGATCGAGATGGCCGGAGACAACCCCTCGATCGCGTCCACGTCGGGTTTTTCCATCAGGCCCAGAAACTGCCGCGCGTACGCGGACAGGGACTCGATGTAGCGGCGCTGACCCTCGGCATAGATGGTGTCGAAGGCGAGGGACGACTTGCCCGATCCCGACAGGCCCGTCACCACGACGAGGCGCTCCCGGGGAATCTCGAGGGAGACATTTCGCAGGTTGTGTTCGCGCGCGCCGCGGACGACCAGGTCCACTAGTACCCCCACTCCCTGAAGAACGAGAATCCCCAGATGCGGGCGAGTTCGAGCGAAAGATCACCCAATCCGTGATACCGTTCACGGGTGCATCGGCCCTCGTAGAACCCTTCCAGTGTCACGTCCTTCGGCATGCCGACCTCGACTCGTACGCCACCGCTGCTCACGGGCAGTGTCGGGTCGGCGCAGAACGCCCTCTGGTAGACGCCGGTGAAGAATACATCATCCAGCAGGTACCACCCCACCTCCACCTGAAGCGAGGACGCTCCGAACGCCGCGCTGGCCTGACTCTGCTCTGCTTGCGACACCGAGAGATGGTCCACATCGAGTTCGCGCGCAAGGAGGTACCCGAGCTGGTTGGCCACCTGTCCCCACAGAAGGTTGCGTCCGGCTCCCATCGACGCCGTCACCCCTTCGTCGATGAGCGCCGACGTCGGACGGCCCAGGAGAAGGTAGTTGACCAGGTCGGCCTCCGAGAGCGCAATCTGGGAGTCGCTGGAGAGCGTCGGGACGGGCGAAAGCAGCGTGCCCGAGATGTCCGCGGTGATCACCAGCGGCTCGCCTTCTCTCGTGCGCAGCCGGTCTTCCGCAGTGATCGAGACGCCCGGGTTGAAGCCCGGCGTCCCCACGAACTGAAACCCGCCTTCGGTGATCCTGAGGGTGCGGGGGCCCAGGTTGTACGTGCCCCGCACCACTTCCATCCCGCCCTGGAGCGCGAGCTGGTTGCCCTGTCGGTCAAAGGTCAGAGACAGATCGCCGGCCGTCTCCACGTTCAGCTCGCGGGAGCGCAGCCAGTTCCCTCGTCCGATCTGCACGTCGATCAGGACGCGAAGGTTCTGCAGGAACTGATTCCGGGACCGGACGGGGTCGGTGCCGGCGTCCTCGTCTTGCTCGGTGGAACCAATCTGGGCCGTGGCGGCACTGAAAAAGATCGGGTCATAGAGATCGACCACCTGGGCGGCGCGCTGGAACTCCTCGATGAAGACCGTGCCATCGGTAACGGTGATGGCGCCCTCGACAAAGGGAGCGTTGTAGGCTCCGGTCAGCGTGATCGAGTCGCCGCTCATCGCCGCTTCCATGTCCCGGCGATCAATCGCCTGGAACTCGCGAGCCCAGAAGGCAAGGTCGAGCTGCACATCGCTGAACCGCTCCGCGTTGATCCTGCCGCGCACGTCCAGCGTGCCGCCGGACACCACGGATCCGTCCACCTCAACGGTTCCGTCGGTGCTGAGTTGCATACCGATGTCAACGTCCGTGAGACGCACACCGAGAGGCGCCAGGAGACCCGTCCCGTCCGCAAGGAGAAGTGTCCCGGCGGGTTCGAAATCCGACGGCGTCCCACGCAGTCGGACGTTACCGGTCAGGTGCCCCTCGATGTCCTCCATCCCCTTGATCACACCCAGGACCATTGCGGCCGGAAAGGAGTCGACGACGATGTCGAGATCTACGTCGCGGTCCGGGATCCGGTCCTCCACCGCCACCAGGCGAAGATCCAGCGGCACCGAGCCGTTGACGCGAAGTCTGCGGCCCGCGTGAACCCAGGAATCCAGCTCCAGCGTGACACTCCCGTCCGCGTAGCGCCCACTCGCGGCCACGGTGTCGAACCCCACGGCCCCGTACGCGACATCGCCGACCCTGAGCGAACCCGTCCACCGGGGATCGGGGCCCGGGCCGCTCGCGCGCAAGTCGGCCGACACGGTGCCCGCGGGCGGTTCCGCCATCTGCAGGAGCCTCCCCACCACCGCCAGATCGAGGTTGGCGACGTCCAGCTCGAAGTCCGAGTCGCCGCCCTCGCGGGCCAGGCGGCCGTCGGCGTACATCCTCAATCCGTCGGTCCCGGGGCGGATGAGGCCGAAATCGTTGACGGTCACCGCGGCATCGTTCCACTCGAAGCTGGCCGGGCCCATGAGGCCCCAGCGCCGGTCCGGCAGTACCAGCGTCAAGCGGTCGAGATCGAGCCGCCCGCCGTCGTCGTCCAGTCGAAGCACGGCCTGGGCCTCGTAGGATTCCGAATCGGAGCGGGCCAGGAATGTGTGGAGCCGTCCCCCCGCGCCCAGCGCATACGTTGCCGTGACCCGGGCCGAATCGAGCGCGCGGTCGTCCAGCAGGATGGAGTCGGCCGTGATCGTGCCGTCCAGCAGCAGTTGCGGAGGTGGGCGGGCGGGTGCGCCCGGGGACGGGCGAGGAGCGATCCACGAGGGTGAGACGTTGAGGCCCTCCGCGGTGAAGTCGGCATGCAGCGTGCGGGCCGAATTGACGCCGTATTGCAGTGCCTCGATGGTGGCGGTGGTGCGTGCCGAAAGGTCCCCGATAGCGCCCGCGAGGCGGATTTCGCCGAGCACCCTGCCGTCGAAGCGGATCTCGCGCGCCGACGGGAAGGTGTCCGGATCGACACCGTCGAACTGGATCATCACGTCCTGTTCCACGGTCGTCAACTCGTCCCAGGCGACCAGATCTTCACCGATGAAGAGGGGGCGAAGCGGATGGATCGAGGGCGACGACAGGGACAGAACCACCCCTTCGTCCTCCACATCGGGCACCAGCCCCAGGCTCCCCCCCCGGCTCCGTACCACGAATCCTCCCGCATCGGCAAAAAGGGACTCCACGTGCAGGAGCCCACCGTCGTCCGCCCAGATGCTTACGCCGACCGAATCAAGCCGCAGCGCTCCGATTGTGGACGGGCCCATCTCGAGCACGAGCGCGCCGTCGAGCGACGCGAAATCCAGGCCCCGACCGTCCAGGCTGGCGGTCCCGGACACGACGGTGGAATCCGGCAGCCCCGCAACCAGCTCCGAGAGCCGCAGAGCTTCGGCCGAGGCGGTCAACCGATACCCGGCAGCCGGATCGCGGACATTGACCACGCCTCGCAGGTCCAGCGCACCCGCGGTGGTCTGCAAGCTGGCAAGCACATCCAATTCATCCAGGCTCCCCGCCACGAAAACGGTACCGTCCACGTCGCCGCTCAACGGAAGGTCGGGATCGAACTCGCGGACAAGAGAGAGCGACAGAGGAGAAAGCGATGCCTCCAGGTCCACCACCGACACCGCGGTATCGCCAAAGAGCGTGCCCTCGATGCCCACGGCACTGCGGGTGTCGGCATCCAGCGCGTGGTTCACGGCCGCCCTGATCTCGATGCCGCTGCGAAGTTCACCCGTGGCCTCGAGGCTTATCGCTCCGCGACCGGTCCAGGGAATCGCGGGGTAGAAGGCGGCCAGCGCTTCATAGTCGAGGGCGTCAACCTCGAGCGCGACGCCCTCCAGCCCCCAGGATCCCAGGAGCGTCCCACCTCCGGAAACCACCGCGATGGTGTCGCCTGCGTCCTCTCGGAGCATCGCCAGGGTGCCGTCGACCGCGAGACGCCCGGGAACCCCGTCGATGCCGAGATCACCTGCCAGCAGTCCGGAAACCGGCACGCTCACACCGAGCCACTGCTCCACTTCAGCCGTCGTCAACACCTCCGGCGCCACACGCAGACCACGGAACCGGACGGAGTCACCCAGGGACACCCCCCCGTCGATCGCCACGAGTCCCGACTCGGCCTCCAGGACGCCGGAGTCCACATCGATGTGCACTCCGTCGCCGTCGACCTCTATTCGTGCCGCGCCCGAGGCTGTTTCCTGGTCGAACCGCTCTTCGATCCAATGAATATCCACCAGGGCGAGTTGCTCGAACTGGAGATCGAAAACATATGCACCGCCGGAAACACCGCCCTCCCCGCCCGCCGCACCGCCGACGTATGAGAGGCTGCCGCGCCCAACCGACCCCGGCAGCCGGAATTGGTCCGCGGCCAGTGTGATTCCCTCGGCGCCCATCTCGAGTGCGCCCTGGATCCCGGCCAGCTCCAACCGTCCGGCGCCGACCGGGAACGAGAGGCCCGCGCGCTCCACCTCTGCCGTGAAGGAGCGCTCCCGGCCGGGCCGGTAGTCGACCCGTGCCAGTTCCACCTCGATTCGCTCCACGTTCGACTCGCGGCCGGTCTCGTCCCTCAGGGTCACCGTGCCGCCGTGAATCATCGCACCCCTGACGACCAGGACCGGATCCGCCGGCTGGTCTGGTGCGGACGCATCGGGGGGGTCCTCGTCGGGGCTTCGCCGGCGCAGCAGTCCCGCCAGGTCGACGCGTTCGCCGGGAGCGGGCTCGAGATTGACTACCGGGCCCCATAGCTCGAGGTCGGCAATGGCGGGCGGACCCATGACCAGCTCCGCCACCGAATAGCGCGCGCGCAGAGAGTCGGCGACCAGGACGGGGCGCCCAAGGCTGTCCGTGACTTCCAGATCGACCAGCGTGGCGCCGCCGAGTATGCCTCCGGGCCCCACGGAACCGACGCGAATCGTGCCGTTGATCGCGGGACGCAACTTCTCCAGGGCCCATTCCAGCGCCAGCCCCCGCCCGGTCCCTGTCCGGCTGATCGCGAGGGCGGCGGTCACGCCGACAACAAACAGGATGCTCGCCGCCAGGATGGTCCGTTTCAGCGCCGCCGCCAGCCACGCCCAACTTCCCTTCCGGGCGCTTCCCTCGGCCTGTGAAGAAGTGGGCATGTCATTCATGGGTCAAAAAGCCTGACCGATGGAGAAGTGGAGCTGGAACCGGCGGAACGAAAAGCCGGGGTCGTCTCCGAACAGCACGCGCGGCCCCAGCACCGCAAGGTCCTCCGACACCACCCAATCGATGAACTCCTGCGTTTCGCCGGGTCGTGCGATGTCGATCCGGTCCGATTCCACATCCGCGCCGGCGACGAAGGGACGAACCTGGGATGTAACGACCTGTAGCGGCTCGAGCCCGCGGAAGGAATAGGCGACATCGACCCGGACGGGCCCGAGGCGCGTGTTGTACCGCAGTCCAACGCCCGGAGACACCTCCAGATCGCGGAGATCATAGTCCTCCGGCCAGACCTGACCGACATCGACGAACGCCGCCCCGCCAAGCAATCCGTCCGCGAATTGAAGGCGAAGTTCCAGGCTGGCCTCGACGGTCGCCAGCCCGCCGATGGGCCGAACCTGGTAGAAGCCCGACCCTGCCAGCGCCGTTCCGTCGCAGATGAGTTCCCGCACTGCGGTGGGCGGACAGGTCGGCGTACCGTCCGCCGCGCGGCGACGCAGCAGTTCCTCCACCGGAATCGACAGACTGCGCGGACCCAGCGTGCTCTGGGCAAACCCCCGCAAACTGTTCGCCCCTCCGCCATAGAATCGTTTCTGGGACGGCACCACGTTCGAAAAGCGATCCTGCCCGCTCATGCGGTCCTCCAGTCCCCCGGGACTGATCTTGCCCGCTCGCACCCTCAGGGCGAGGACCGTTCGTCGATCGATCGCCCTGTACGCGCTGCCGTCGACGAACGCCCGCACGTAGGAGTAGTCCGATCCGGTGAGCCTGTCGGCGACCTCCAGGTCCACAAGCGCCCGGAAGCCGCTCGTGGGACTGAACAGTTCGTCGGTCGCGTCCCGATTGAGCGATAGCGCCAGGGGGGAGAGCCAATTGGTGCCGGACAGAACCTCGATATCGTCCGGAGAACATGCGAGGAACGTCGCGCAGAGCGTAACCTCCGCCGCGTAGAGGCGGCTCAACTGGGGGCGGAACCTCACGTTCGCGAAGGAGTTGATGCCCAGCGAGCGCCTGACGGTGAAATCGAGGCCGAATGCATCGCGCACGAAGATGTTCTTGCGTGACTGCCGCTCGGCAAAGAGTCCGGCCAGAAAACTTGCCCTTCGCGAGATGAAGCTGGGCTGGTTGAAGTCGAGTCCGACGAGCCAGTTGACGCGTCCGAAAGCGTCGGTTCCGGCCTGCGAGCACAGGTGCGTCGACTGGAGAGAAGACGCGAGGAGGTTCGAGACCAGGGCCCTGGCCTGCAGAATGCGCCCACCCCCGGCGAAGTTCCGGCTGGCCCAGCGGCCCTCGATGTTAAGGCACTCCGCACTGTTGAGCCCGCCACCGACCCGCACCCGGCGTGCATCACCCTCGACGACCTCGACGAGGATGGGCATTACCGAATCGGACGCGATGCGCGCACTGTCGGGCCCGACCCGCGCACGAGCCACGATCTCCAGCTCATGGAGGCTGCGCTGCGCCTCCCTCATCCGGCTCTCCCGGTAGAGTTCGCCTTCACGAAACGGGAGCCGATCGAGAATCACGGCCTCGTCAAGGAGTTCGTTCCCGGCGACCTGTATGGGGCCGAATGTCGTGACGGGCCCCAGGTCGACACGGTAGCTCACGGACGCCCAGTCGCTCCCCGCGGGCAGGAAGGTGCCGCGAAAGACCTCCGCACGCGCGAAGCCCGCGTCTCGGAGCCGCCGGGACAGCGTGTCGCGGGCCTCCTGGAGGAGGAGGAAGCTGAGCGGATCGCCCACGTCAACGGGAAACTCCGCCGCGTCGGCCAGCGCCGGTGGGAGCGTGTCGCCAACGAGTGCGATCGACCCGATCCGGTATGGCTGCCCCTCATCGATCCGGAACCGGATAACCACGCTGCCGTCGTCGGTCCGGGACAGGTCGGACTCGATGTCCACCCCGCGAAAGCCGTGCGCCAGGTAGAGCCACCGGAGCCGCTCGACGTCATCGTCCAGAACGCGGGAACTGAAATAGGACCGGTCCCGCCCCCAGTCGATCCCGAGCGCACAGGTCGTGATGGACAGTATGAACGGACAACTCGAGGATTGCGTGAACACCGCGCGACGCAGTTCAACGTCGGTGAATGCCTGGTTGCCGACGAAGTCGACGTCGGCAATCTCCTCGTCGCCGTTCTGCGCGGTCGCCTCAACCACCAGGCCGGCGTGCCCCAGCACGGCGATGAAAGCGGTCACCACCGTGGCTCCTCGAGCCTGCAGCGCAGCTACCGGCCCTCCGTCGCGCCCTGCCGGGCCGGCGCCTCGCCGCTCCCGGTCCTGGGGCGGCTTCGTCCACGGGCTACCAGGGGTCTTGGCCATCTTCATCCTGCCGATCACCTTTTCCACGAACACGCGGAAGGTATCGCCTATCTGCCCGCGATGGAGTACCGCCGACGTCCGGCCGGCTGGAACTCCCCGGCTTCGTTTGAATAAAGATACGCAGTGGCCTCCAGGCCCGATGCCAGCACCCGGATCAGGTTGAGCGAGTTCCTTCCCTCCTCGCTCCCGCGCCCGCGGCTGGACGTGGCGGTCCCGGCCAGCACAACGGGCACGCCGCCGCTCGCGGTTTCGGGGCCGGTCCGGCTCCAGCCCAGGTGCGTGCGGTGGATATGCCCCGAGAGAACAAGATCTACCCTCCACTTCCCAAGTTTGTTCAACACCCGATGGGCTCCCCGCATCGGGGCCGCCGAGTCTCCATCGGCCGGCTTGACGAGATTGTGATGGACAACGAGGACCCGAAGTGCCCCTTCCGGAGCCGCGCTGAACGCGTTGGCCGCGAAGTCCAGCTGTTTGCGACGGAGCCGGCCGTTGACGATGGCCGACAGCGGCGCCGAGGAGTTGAGGGCGACAAGACGCACATGCCGCGCACCGTCTCGCGGCTTCACGTCGAGCACCGTGTTCAACTCGGGCGCGATGTTGGCGCGGTAGTTTCGGTACGGCGCAAACAGTCTTTCCCACACACGATACAGGGGGACATCGTGATTCCCCGCGGTGGCCACCAGCGGGCGCGGCCCCAGGTCATCGAGAAACGCCCTGGCCGCTCTGTATTCGCCGACTTTGGCGCGTTGGGTCAGGTCCCCCGAAACAACAACCGCGTCGGGATCCCGCTCGTCCACGAAACGCAGGAGCGCGTTCCTGACCACCGGCAGGTGCGGTTTTCCGAAATGGATATCCGAGACATGGAGGATAGTCACACGGACGCTGTGCCCTTCCCTCTCCCGAGTTTCAACATCCAGACGGCGCCGAATGCGACCAGGAACAGGGATATCATCTGCGCCAGGGTGAATACACCGAAGAAGCGGTCGTCCTTGGCCCTGAAGATCTCCACGAAGAAGCGCTCGGCGCCGGCCAGCGCCAGCCACATCATGAACAGCCAGCCGGCACTGTGATTGTGACCGCGCAAGCGCCACAGGAGCAGGAAGATCAGCGTGGAGATAGCCGTCTCGTATAACTGGGTGGGATGCACGGGCAGGACCTCTCCGTACCGTTCGATCATCGCCGGATCGACCGTAATCCCGAACTGGCTGCTTATCACGCTTGCGGTGCTGGGCGTCGGGCCGTTGGGAAACGCGACGCCAACCCAGGAGTCGGTCGGCCGGCCGTAGTCGTCCCCTACGAGAAAGCAGCCCAAGCGCCCAACCGCGTAGGCCAGCGCCAGCGCGGGCGCCGCGGCATCGGCCGTCTTGCCGAGGGGCAGTTCGAGTTTGCGAATCTGCCAGACGACGAGCGCTGCGGCGAGCAGGAATCCGCCGTACCAGACCGCGCCGCCACGGGCGAACAGCACCCCCGTCGGATCGGCGAGCAGGCGCGGATAGTTGAGAAGCGCGTAGTAGATTCTCGCGCCGACGAGACCGCCGATCACCGCCCAGAACACAAGGCTCCACGCGATATCAGGATTGTGCCCCTCCCGCGCCAGGCCGGCCCTGAGCACGTAACCCGCCGTCAGGAACGACAGCATCATCATCACGCCGAAGGTCGTGATCGGCGCACCGGCGCCGATCGGGAACCACTCGGGAAGGTGAAAGAGATTGGGATACACGGCGCCCTGCCTTGTTACTGGGAATCTCGGCCGGGAGGAATTCCCGGTAGGGGTGTTCGGCCCGCAGCTCCGCCTCGCTTCCCGGGCCGCCAGCGGACCATGCCGGGGATACGCACTCTGGCCGTTGCCTCTTCCAGGCCCGTGCCCACCCCCGCCTGCAACCGAAAAAGACCGGCACGCGCGATCATCGCGCCGTTGTCCATCGACAGTCTGGGAGACCCCGCGAACAGTCGGCCGCGCCGCCCCAGACCCCTTCGGATCCGGGCCCTCAGCGCGCCGTTTGCGGCGACACCTCCTCCCAACAGGACGCGGTTGCAGCCCACGGCCGCCGTGGCCGCCAGCGCCTTGCCCGCCAGCACATCGACGGCGGCGGCCTGAAAGGAGGCGGCCAGGTGCGGTCGTTCCGCATCGATGGCACCGGCCTGTTCCAGGCGCATCACCGTCCGCGCGACGGCCGTCTTCAACCCGGAGAACGAGAAGTCGAAATCTCCCGGCGCGGCCGCCGAGGATCCGTCACCCACACCTGCGATCCTGTCGAGCATGGGGCGTGGAAACGCGTAGCGGCCGGGGTCACCGGATACGGCGGCCGCGGAAACGGCGGGCCCACCCGGGTAGGGCAGGCCGAGGAGCTTGCCCACCTTGTCGAACGCCTCGCCGGCGGCATCGTCCCGCGTCTCGCCCATCAGGTGGTAGCTGCCCCATCCGGGAACCCAGATCAGGAGCGTGTGCCCTCCGGAGACGAGGAGCGCGACAAAGGGCGGTTCTGCATCGGAATCCTCCAGCACCGGTCCGAAAACGTGCCCTTCCATGTGGTGGACCGGGATCATGGGAATGCCGAGCGCGAGCGCCGACGCACGTGTCCAGGTCACTCCGACCAGGAGCGCGCCGATCAGCCCCGGGCCCGCCGCCACCGCGATGGCGCCCAGATCCCGACGGTCGATGCCGGCTTCGCCAAGAGCAGCCGCCACGACCGGTTCGATCCGCACAAGGTGGTCCCGCGCGGCAAGTTCCGGAACCACCCCACCGTAGATCCGGTGTACGTCCTGCGAGTGCACCACAAGGCTCCGGATGGCCCCGTCGGGGTCCAGGACGGCCGCCGATGTCTCGTCGCACGTGGTCTCGATCCCCAGAATCGGCCTCGTCAAGGCTCCTCCTCACGCCGTACCGATACCGAGTCCGAACCGACAACCCCTTCGATCCACTGCGGGATGCCACTCAGGACGATGGGCACCCGGACATCTTCCGCCTCTTCGAGCAAGCGCAGCAGTTCATCGACGGCCGTGACCACGCGCAATCCGAGCGCGGCCGAATCCATCCGCGCCAGCAGCTCGCCGGCCCCGTACAGTGTGACCGCAACGGTGTCGGGATCCACCACCAGATCGCCACCACCCGGGACTGCGACCTGCAACGTCACGACCCGGCTCTGCTTCGGAGCAACTTCTACGCTCACGGTGGCGGAAACCGGGTTCACCGCCAGTCCTCCAAGGCCTGCGGTATCGAGCGCGACATCGAACCGCCCGGATCCCGTGAGCCGGCTCAGGTCGAAGGGCTCGAGGAATACCGTCTCCAACTCGTCGACGACCGAGGCAGCGCCCCGTACCCTGGTAAAGAGGAGGTTGGCGCGCGGCTCGGACACCATCGCAAGCGAATCCGGCAATGAACCCCTCAGGCGGACCGAAACGGGGATCTCTTCCTCCTTGTTCCTCTCGAACAGCAGCCGCACGGAGCTGGGCGCAAAGTTCTCGATCGTGACGCTGCTCCTGTCGACGTTGCTCACCCAGTCGGGAATCAGCGTGACGACCGAATCCTCGCTCAGGACCGAATCCACGCGGATCACCATTGCGGGCTGAGACATCGCCACGCGTACCAGCTCACCCTGCGGCCCGCTGACGCTCATCTGCACGGTCTGCGGCAGCGGCGCCTCCTTCAGAAACCAGTCACGGTGAACCTGTTCCACCCTGACCTCCACATCGGGTATGGTCAGGCGGCTGACGCGGTCGTCGGTCAGGCGCATGGTGACCCAAAGCAGCACGGCAAGCGCCAATGCGGCGATCTTGAGCCGCCAGTTGCGAACGATCATCCCCGACAGGGACACGCTTCACCTGGCTCCCGCCAGGCGGCGAACCAGCGCGATGTTGGACTCCGAATCCCACGCGGTCGGCCCGGCAACCTTCTTGTAGATGACGCCGTCCGGACCGATAACGAACGATTCCGGCACGCCCGACGTCTGGTAGAGGTGCTGGATGCCCCCCGACGGATCCAGGAGGACGGGAAACGTCAGCGCCAGATCCCTCGCGAAAGCGACCGGTTCCCCACCGACGTTGCCCGACGAATCCACGCTTCCTGCGGGAGCATCGATACTGATGGCCGCAATCTCGAAGTCATCGCGCGAAAACCGGTCGTAGAGACGTTGCATGGAGGGCATCTCCTCTCTGCACGGCGCGCACCATGTGGCCCAGACGTTGAGGAGGACGACCTTGCCGCGGAAATCCTCCAGGGTGACCGGGTTCCCCTCGGCATCGGTCACCTCGAAGCCCGGCGCGGGGTATCCGGACACGACCGGCTGGATACGACCACGGGTCAGCCAGGCTGCCAGGATCACTCCCGCTACAAAGACACCGGCCAGGAGGTACGGTGCCCGGTTCCGGATGCTCGCACGGGGTGTTCGGGACATCACGGCTGCTCTCTCTGCCTGACCATTGCCTGCCCTACCGTCAGTCGGACGGCGGCTCCGGCCCCGACCTGCGTGTGCGGGACGGGGTGTTGGGCAAACACGCGGTCCACGTTCAATATGCTGTACCGCATGTCGAATCCCGACACGACCAGGCCCAGCGTGTCCAGGACCGCGATCGCTTCCTCTATCCACATCCCGGACAGATCGGGTATGGGCAGGGTTGGCGGTCCCAGGCTCACCTCCAGGCGCACCGCACCCGGCAGTGGCAATTCGGTTCCCGGCACCGGATCGATCTGCAGGACCCGACCTGCCGCGGCTTCGGACTCGACGGTATCCACCTCGACCGCGAAGCCGCTTGCCTCAAGGACCCGTGTGGCCCGGCTACCGAGCAGTCGCGTGACGTCCGGCACCGCCCCGATCTCGGGTCCGAGAGAGAGCGTGATGCGGACACCCGCGCCCGGGAGCGCGGTCGGGCCCGGCAGAGGACTCTGTCCGATGACGGTGCCGGCCGCAATCACGGGGTGATGTACCGAATCGACCCGGGCAACGGTCAGACCCGAATCCTCGAGCAGCGCCAGCGCCGGCCCGACAACACGGCCCGCCACATCCGGTACGTCCTGGAGGGACGGAGGGGGCGCACCAGGGGGAAACAGCAGCCTGGTCGCCACCAGGTATCCCGATATCAAGCCGATCGCCGCAATCGCGATCACCAGCCGGGAGGACTTTCCCAAGGCCGCGGAGGGCCGCGCCCACCTTGCCGGCCGTGTCCGCCTTGCCGGCCGTGTCCGCCTTGCCCGCCTGCGACGGATCGAGCTGCCCAGGTCCATCACCGGTCCATCCGTCTGAGGCGTGCCGCAAAGGCACCGTCGAATCCGCTCTCGTGCGGCAGTACCTCAAGGCAGCCGTGCGAGTCCAGAAACCGTTCCGGGGCTCTCCCCGGCTCTACGCGGAAGTCCGGATGCCGTGCTAGAAATCGCTTCACCTGACCCCAGTTCTCCTCTGGCTCAAGGGCACATGTAGCGTAAACCAGGAGCCCGCCGCGGGGAACCGCAGCCGCCGCGCCTCGAAGGATCCGACGCTGAACATCGGTAAGCACGCGAAGATCCTGCTGGCTCACCCGCCACCGACCGTCGGGGTGTCTTCGCAGCGTCCCGGTCCCGGTGCACGGTACGTCGACAAGCACCGTCCCGGCTTCGCGAACCGGGGGGAAACGGGCGTCCGCCACCACCAGCCACGCTCGGGCAGCCAGGCGCCGTCTGGCTTCCGACACCCTGGCAAGGCGTTTCCGGGAGCGGTCCGCGGCAACCACGCCGGCCGCAATATCGGTCAGTGCCATCGCCTTTCCCCCCGGGGCGGCGCAGAGGTCCGCCACCACCGACCCCGGATCCGGCGACGTGTAGTCCACCACCAGCGATGCCGCCGGGTCCTGGATGACTCCGGGAACGATCCGGAGCGCGTCACCGGGATCAACCCCCCGGCGCAGTCGACACGCCGACGCTCCGTTCGTGACCGACGCCTCCAGGCCCGCCTCGCCAAGGGCGTGCCCGGCTTGCGCCGCATCCATGCCCACCGGACGCAGGTAGACCGCCGGCTCCCTGTTGTTCGCGTCGACCAGCCGGCGCGCCGCCCCCTCCCCGAAGTGCCGGATCCACCTGCGCACCATCCAGCCGGGATGCGATCCCCAGGTCTCGAGGTGCCCCGCAAGGTCCTCCGCCGGATCGGGGAACGCCTGGTGCCCGTAACGCGAGGCAGCCACCTTTCTCAACACCGCGTTCACGAGTCCGGCAGCCCCTCGCTTCCGCGTCCCCTTGACCTGCGCCACCGCCTGCGACACGGCGGCATAGTCCGGCACCCCGCCCATCTCCAGGATCTGATAGGCGCCCATGCGCAACGCGGTACGCACCTCCGGATCGAGCTCGTTCACGGGACGACCGCAGTGCCGTTCGAGAACGCTGTCGATCCTTCCCCTCAGCCGCACGGTTCCATAGACCAGCGTGCGGATCCAGGCCCGCCTCGGCGAGGCAGGGGCGCCCGATGTCTCCCATGCCAGGTCGAGCCGGCGTCCGGATTCGACCCGTTCCAGAATGGATACCGCCAGGAGCCTTTCGGGCGACGGCCCGTGCCCCGATCGCCGCCGTGCGCGGCGCACGGTCAGGCGCTCTCCCGGTCGAGCATTCCCGCTGCAGGCGACGATGGCACCGCGATCTCGCGCGACTGCATTCGCCCCGCCAGGTAGGCTTCCCTTCCCGCCCGCACGGAGAGCTCCATCGCACGGGCCATGCCGACGGGGTCGTCCGCGGCCGCGATGGCCGTATTCATGAGCACGCCGTCGACGCCCTGTTCCATGGTCACGCACGCGTCGGAAGCCGTACCCACGCCCGCGTCCACGATGACCGGCACCGAAAGACGCCGCTTGATCTCCCGAATGTAGTACGGATTGACCACCCCCAGGCCACTGCCGATCGGGCTGGCCAGGGGCATGACGGCCACGCAGCCCGCGTCTTCGAGCCGCATGGCCGTGATCAGGTCGTCGTTGGTATAGGCCATGACCTTGAAGCCGTCCGCCACCAGTTCGACCGCGGCCTCCAGCGTTGCGGCGGTATCGGGGAGCAGGGTCTGCTCGTCGCCGATGACTTCCAGCTTGACCCAGTCGTTGAGCCCGGCGGCGCGCCCGAGCCGCGCATAGCGCAGGGCATCGGCCACCGTGTAGCATCCCGCGGTGTTCGGCAGGAGGAAGTAGCGCGAGGGGTCGAGGTGGTGGAGGATTCCCTCTTCGCGGCTGCGGTCCAGGTCGACCCTCCGCACGGCCACCGTCACCATCTCCGCCCTGCTGGCGCGGATCGCGGCGACCATCTCGCCGTTGCTGCGGTACTTCCCGGTCCCCACAATCAGCCGCGAGGCAAAGCTGTGCCCTCCGATCACGAACGAACTGTCCTTCACCCCCTGCTACCCTCCTCCGACGAAGTGCACGAGTTCAATCCGATCGCCTTCCCCGACCTCCGTGCCCGAGAGCGCGCCACGGGCGAGAATCCGGCGGTTGTGCTCCACCACGACCATGCCCGGATCCAGCTTCAACTGCCGCAACAGCGCTCTGACGCTCATGCCCGCCTCAACCGACCGGGGCCGGCCGTTCAGCATGATGGACACTTCCCGGCGCCCGCGGCCGACCACGGTCGCTCCGGCTTCCCCGTCGCCATGCCCTGTTGTCGTCACGGTGCCGCCTCCCTGTCCAGCGCCGCCTTGCCGTTCCGCAGACACCGAGCGGCCCGGACTCGCGTCGTCACGGTGCAAAGTGCCTGTCCAGCACCTCAAGGTAGCGACTCACCGCGTCGGGCGGACGGTCCGCCGACCACACACCGCTCAGGACGACCACTCCGTGCGCGCCCTCGTCGAGGACGTTCGGCAGCGTGGCCGGCAGGATTCCCCCGATGGCAAGCACGGGAACGCTGGCCAGCCGCACGGTATCGGCCACCGCCGCGGGCCCCAGGGGCTCACGGCCCGGGTGCGAGGGAGTCGCATGGACCGCCCCCAGCACAAGGTAGTCGAGAACATCCGCGGTGAACTTCGAAGCTTGTCGGGGGTCGTGGACCGATCTTCCGACCCGGAACCCCGCTGCGCCCATCGCCGCGCTGCCGGCCACCTGCCGCGCGTCGCCGGGCGCGAGCGAATCCTCGCGCAGGTGGACGCCGCCGGCCCCCGCCGCAAGCGCCACGTCAAGGCGGTCGTTGACCACCGCCAACGATCCGGTCGCGCGCGCGCTTTCCGCCAACCATTGCGCCACCTCGAAGAGCCGGGCCGTGTGCACGGTCCGCGCCCGCAGGTGGACCGCGATCGACCGGGCTCCGGCCCGGAGGATCGGGCCGATCCGCTCCCGATAGTCGGCCGCCGCGATGATTCCGTCACCCGCGATGACGTGCAGCCGCGGCAGATCCGTCCCTGATCGCTCTCGCACTCGTCTACTCGAAGCGATCCCCGACCCGGGGTCCCCTGCCCCGAATCCATGCGGCCGCTTCCATGCGCCGCTTTCCGGGCGGCTGGACCTCCGCAACGCGTATCACCCCGTCTCCCGCCGCAACGACGAGCCCGCGCCTGGGATCGGCCTCCACGACGCACCCCGGGTCGCACGGCCCCACGGACCCCTGCGCACCGGAAGCACCCTCGCCGCTCGGCTCATCGCCGCTCCGGACCTCCGCCCCGGCCACCTCCGGCGCAAAGAGCTTGACCGGCTGAGCGCGCCAGAGAGTCCACGCGCCCGGCACGTCGTCCATGGCCCTCACCAGCCGCGCCACCTCGATCCGGCCGCGCCCCCAGTCGATGCGTGCCGACGACCGGACGACCTTGGGCGCGAAGGTGGCCAGCGCATGGTCCTGGTCCACCTCGTCGACCGGCCCCGCCTCGAGCAGTGCCAGCGTCTCCGCGAGCACGGACGCACCCAGCGCGGAGAGCCGGGCCGAGAGCAGCGCGGACGTATCCGCCGGGCCGATGGGACACTCCGCCTTGGCGAGGATCGGGCCCGCATCCATCTCCTCCACCATGCGCATCACCGTGACGCCGGTTACCGTGTGGCCGCGCGCGATGGCCCAGTTGATCGGCGCCGCTCCCCGCAGGGCCGGCAGAAGCGACGCATGGACGTTGATCGACCCCAGCGGCGGCACATCGAGCACAGCCCGCGAGAGGATCCGTCCGTAGGCGACCACTACCGAGATGTCGGGGTCAAGCGAGCGGAGCTCCTCCAGGAAGGCGCCGTCCCGAGGATCCTCGGGAGTCAGCACGCGGTGGGCACGAGCCTGCGCGTAGCTCGCAACCGGCGACGGAGCGGGCTTCCGCCCCCGCCCCCGTGGACGCTCGGGCCGCGTGACCACGCCGACGATGCTGTGGCCCGCGCGCTCCACCGCTCGCAGTGACGGGATCGTGAAGTCGGGCGTGCCCCAGAAGAGGACGCGCACGCCCGGTCAGCTCCGGTCCCTGTTCTTCCGCCACTTCCTGAGGAGGATTCCTCGCTTCAGCGGCGAAAGCCGGTCGATGAACAACACGCCGTCCAGGTGATCGACCTCGTGCTGCAGCGCCCTGGCCAACAGGCCGTTCGCCTCGATCCGGACGGGCTCGCCACCGGGAGACAGCGCCTCGACAGCGATTTCCAGGGGGCGGGTGACCGCCTCTTCCAGCCCGGGAATGCTCAGGCACCCTTCCGTCTCCGTGCCGGTCTCGCGGCTCGACTCGACGATGACGGGATTGACCAGGGCGTGTACGTGCCTTTCCTCACCCTCGTCGGCTACGTCCACCACCAGAATCCGTTGCGAGACGCCCACCTGGGGCGCCGCGAGACCGATCCCCTCCGCGTCGTACATGGTCTCGAACATGTCCCGAATCAGGAGCCGGATCTCGTCCGTCACCGTGTCGACGGGGGATGCCTTCTCGCGAAGGATCCTCGCCCCCATGATCTCGATTTCGAGTACCGCCACGTGACCGGCCTACTTCGTGGCGCCCTCGTCCTCGGTCTTGCGCGCGATGTGCGCACGGTCGACCACGAGGCGCGTGTTCTCCCCGCTCCTGATCGTGAGCTCCGTGTCGGTCGCATGCACGATCACCCCGATGATGCCGCCGTTGGTCATCACGCGGTCACCCTTCGACAGCGTCTGCAGCATCTGCCGGTGCCGCTTCCGCTCCTTCTGCTGGGGTCTGATCAGAATGAAGTAGAAGATGGCGATCATCAGAACGATCTGAAAAAGAAACACGGTCATGTTGTTGCCGCCCTCGCGGGGAACCAGCGGGGGCGACGCCATGAGCATGTGCGCCGAGGCTGCGGCCGTATGCAGTGACAAGTGTCTTCGTCCTCTGAACTGGGGTCAGGAAGCGTCCGGTGCGGCCCTGGAGGCACGGTAGCGCCCGAGCCACGACCGGGACCACGCACTAAAGGTACCCTCGCGGATGCGCAACCGTGAAGCGATGGCCAGCCGAAGCAGGAAGTGAAGGTTGTGAATGGAGACGAGCCGGTGGCCGAGGCGCTCGCCGCAGACCAGCAGGTGACGAATGTAGGCCCGGTCATACCCCCGGCACGCGTAGCAGTCGCATTCGGGATCGATGGGGGACCGGTCCAGACGAAAGCGGGCGCCCTTCAGGTTGACCTGGCCTTCGTCGAGACTCCAGGCGGTTCCGTGGCGCGCGTTGCGGGTCGGAGCGACACAGTCGAACATGTCGCAGCCCCGCGCGATGGCCTCCAGGAGGTCGTCCGGGTAGCCCACCCCCATCAGGTATCGGGGGCGGTCGCTCGGCAACAGCGAATCCAGCAGTTCGAGCGTGCGCCACATGTCGCTCTTTGCCTCGCCGACGGACAGACCACCGATCCCGTACCCCGGCCACTCCCCAAGCGCCATCGCCGCCTCGGCCTGCTCGGCGCGCAGGTCGTCGTACACATTCCCCTGCAGGACGGGGAACAGGGCCTGCGACGTTCGCGCACCCTCCGCGGTGGACTCGAAGCGGGCGCGGCATCGTTCCAGCCAGGCCAGGGTTCGGCGGTTGGCGCGAGCGGCATCCCGCCGCCCGACTCCCCCGGGAGCGCACTCGTCGAAGGCCATCATCACGTCGGCCCCCAGCCGTCGCTGGATGTCGATCACCCGCTCCGGCGAGAAGTGGTGGCTGCTCCCGTCGATGTGGCTGCGGAACAGGACCCCGTCTTCCCCGATTTCGCGGGTGGACGCGAGGGAGAAGACCTGGTACCCGCCGGAGTCCGTGAGGATCGGCCCCTTCCAGCGCATGAAGTCGTGCAGTCCGCCAAGAGTTTCCACGACTTCGTCGCCCGGACGCAGGTAGAGGTGGTAGGTGTTGGCCAACAGCATCGTGGCGCCCGCCCCCTCCAGTTCCTCCGGCGATACGCCCTTGACCGTGCCGGCAGTGCCGACGGGCATGAAGACGGGTGTCTCAACCACGCCCCGCGGCAGCACGAGTCGGCCGGTCCGGGAGCACCCCTCCACCGCGTCCAGTGCGAAGCGCGTGCCTTCCGCGTTCGTCACGGGATCACCGCCATCGCGTCGCCGTAGGAATAGAAGCGGTAGCCGGCCGCGACCGCCTGCCTGTACGCGGCCCGAACCTGGTCGAGCCCGGCGAGGGCCGCCACAAGCATCAGAAGCGTGGAACGGGGAAGGTGGAAGTTCGTGATCAGACAGTCGACCGCCCGAAAACCGTATGGGGGATGGATGAAGAGATCCGTCGACCCCGGGCCCGCGCGCAGTTCCGAAGAACCGTCGGCCACGCTCTCCAGAGCACGCACGACAGTGGTCCCGACCGCCCAGACGCGACCGCCTCGCAGCCGGCAATCGCGGTAGGCGCGGGCCACGGATTCGGGCACGTCGAACCACTCCGCGTCCATGGCGTGACGGGACGGGTCTTCGGCCTCCACGGGACGGAAGGTCGCGGTACCCACGTGCAGCGTCAGCGATGCCGTCCGGACTCCCCGCGCTTCGAGGTCCGCGAACACCTCCGGCGTGAAGTGGAGCCCCGCCGTGGGTGCCGCCACCGACCCTTCGTGCCGCGCGTAGACCGTCTGGTACCGCTCGCGGTCGAGGGGCTCGTCGTCCCGTTCCATGTAGGGCGGCAGGGGAACGCGGCCGAATCTCTCCAGCGCGTCGCGGACCGCGAGCGGCGTCTCCAGCCGAACGATCCGCCGTCCGTCCGGACAGGCATCGACGATCCGGACACTGAGTTCCGGACCGACGACCAGCGTCCGGCCCGGTTTCAGCTTGCGACCCGGACGAACCAGTGCCTCCCACACATGGTCGTCCTCCCCGCCCGCCGGTCTCAGCAGGAGCACCTCCCCCGCGGCGCCCGTCGGCTTCCACCCCCGAAGCCTCGCCGGGAACACGCGCGTGTCGTTGACGACCAGCAGATCCCGGGCGTCCATGAGTCCGGGCAGGTCGCGAAAGCGCATGTGCCGGACTTTGCCCGAGCTCCGACGGAGAACCAGCAGACGCGAATCCGATCTGCGGGCAGCCGGATACCGCGCGATCCGCCCGGGTGGGAGCTCGTAGTCGAAGTCGGAGGTCGCGATCCCTGCGACGGCGTCGGTCCCGGGCGGCAAGGACGGGGTCATTCAGTTGAACAGCGTCGGCTGTCCCGCCACGGGCCCATCTTCACGGCCCTCACCCTGGTCGGGTACCGGACGTCCGAATCGCCTGAACGCCTTGTCCGTGGCCACACGTCCCCGCGGACCCCGCATCATGAATCCCTCCTGGATCAGGAAGGGTTCGTAGACCTCTTCGATCGTCCCGGAGTCCTCGCCCAGGGCCACGGCCAACGAGTTGAGGCCCACGGGCCCGCCCCCGAAGTTGTCGATGATGGCGAGGAGAATCCGGACGTCCATCCCGTCGAGTCCGTACTCGTCCACGTTGAGCAACTTCAGGGCATCGCGCACGACCGCCGCGTCGAGCACCCCGTCCGCCCGCACCTGCGCGAAGTCGCGCACCCTCCGCAGCAGCCGGTTGGCCACCCGGGGAGTCCCGCGCGCGCGTCTTGCCAGCTCCACGGCGCCCGCGCTCGTTGCCTCCAGGTCGAGGACCCTCGCGCTCCTCTCGATGATCCGGGCCAGATCGCGGCTCGAATAGAAGTCCAGCCGCTCGGTGATGCCGAAGCGGGCCCTCATCGGGGCGGTGAGCAGACCGAAGCGGGTCGTCGCCCCGACCAGCGTGAACGGCTCGACCGCCATGGTCATGGTCTGCGCCTTCGGACCCTCCGACAGCCTCACTTCGACCTTGAAATCCTCCATGGCCGGATACAGGAACTCCTCGATCACCGGACGCAGACGGTGTATCTCGTCGATGAAGAGGATGTCCCCCGCGCGAAGGTTGGTAAGGGCACCCACCAGGTCGGCAGGCTTCTCGATCACCGGCCCCGACGTGCTGGTGATGTTCACGGCCATTTCCCGCGCCAGCAGCATCGCCAGCGTCGTCTTGCCCAGCCCCGGCGGCCCGTGGAAAAGGATGTGGTCGAGCGGATCGCCGCGTTTCGTGGCGGCTTCGATGGAGATCCGCAAACCCTCCTTGACGGCGTCCTGACCCACGAAATGCTCCAGCCGCTCCGGCCGCAGCGACGCATCGGCGCGGGTCTCCTGCGGGAGAATCTCCGGGGTCGTCACTTCCGTTCGTCTAGCCATTTCGCAACGCGGTCCCCTCTACCCTCCCGAGCCGGAAGCGCGGCTGGCGAGCACCCGCCGCACGAGCTCTTCCGTCGTATCGGCGCCGTCGCCGCCGGAAGCGTCGCGCACGGCCGCATCGGCGTCCGCGAAGGAGTATCCGAGACTGATCAGGGCCGCCACCGCCTCTCCTGCCGCGCCGCCGTCCGGCGCGTCCCCCGTCTCCGCCACGGCAATGTCGCGGACCTTGTCGGACAACTCCAGGATCACGCGTTCGGCCGTCTTCTTGCCCAGCCCGCTGACCTGGACGAGGACCTTGGTGTCCTGCTCGGCGATGGCCCTCGCAAGCCTGCCGGCATGGTACGCGCTCATCATGGCGAGAGCCAGCCGGGGGCCGATCTTCTGGACGGTCAGGAGCCGCAGGAAGAGGACGCGTTCACGGGTGTCGAGGAATCCGTACAGGCTGGGCACATCGTCGCGCACGATATATGCGGTGAGGAGTTCCAGTTCGGCGCCCTGGGCCGGAAGGCGATTGAACACCGTTAGTGGAACGTGCACCTCGTACACGACCCCCGCCCCCGTGTCCACCTCGATCCGGTCGACGTCGAGACCGACCAGGCGGCCGCGGATACGGCTGATCAAGAGGCCACCCGGGAAGAGGGCGCGCCCTGCGGGAGCGGCCCCGTGTACGCGTGGCAAAGCGCGGCCGCGATTCCGTCGGCCGCATCGCTCGGCTTCGGGTCCGACCTGAGGCGCAGGTGGCGGCGCACCATGTACGCGACCTGTTGCTTCGTCGCGGACCCCGTGCCGGTCACCGCGCGCTTGATCGCACGAGGCGCGTACTCGGCCACTTCGACGCCGCACCGGGCCGCCGCCACGATGATCGCGCCGCGCGCCTGCCCCAGCGTCATCGCACTCCGCACGTTCTTCCCGTAAAACGCGCTCTCGATCGACACAACGGCAGGACCCAATCGCGCGATCAGCTCCTCGACGCCCTCGTGGATCTCGAGCAGCCGCACCACAAGGGACGCCCGGGGCGAGGTCCGGATCACCCCGCACTCGAGCAGCTCCGCGCGGCGCCTGGAGTCGACCGCAACCGCCCCGAACCCCGTCACCGCCGTTCCGGGATCGATGCCGAGCAGTACGCAGCCTCCCGGACCGGCGCCGGTGTTCACAGGGCCCGGGACAGCACCGACTCGTCGAGATCGGCGTTCGTATGCACCTGCTGCACATCGTCGTGGTCGTCCAGCGCCTCCAGGAGCCTTAACAGCTGCTCCCCCGTCTTTCCCCCAACCTCCACCTCGTTCCTTGCAACCATCGCCAGCTGGGCCGAAGCGACCGGGAGTCCCGCGCCGACGAGCGCGCGGCGCACCTCGTGCAGCGCACCCGCGCCCGCCGTCACCACGTATTCGCCCCTCTCGCTCGTCACATCGTCCGCGCCTGCGTCAACGGCCGCCTCGAACACCACGTCCTCGTCGACCTCCACCGCGTCGACGTAGATCATCCCCCTGCGGTCGAACTGCCAGGCCACGGAGCCCGCCGTCCCCAGGTTGCCGCCATTCTTGTCGAGCAGATGGCGAACCTCGGCAACCGTCCGCTTCTGGTTGTCGGTCAGGGTCTCGATATACAGGGCCACGCCGCCCGGACCATAGCCCTCGTACACGATCTCCTCGTAGGTCACACCCTCCAGCTCGCCGGTGCCGCGCTTGATGGCCCGGTCGATGTTCTCCTGGGGCATGTTGGCGGACTTCGCCGCGTCGACGCCGAGCCTGAGTCGCGGGTTGAAGTTGGGGTCCCCGCCTCCCTCCCTCGCCGCCACGGTAAGTTCGCGGATCAGCTTGGTGAACATCTGGCCGCGCTTCTGGTCGTTGACCGCCTTCTTGCGCTTGATCTGCGACCATTTGCTGTGTCCGGCCACAGCTCCCTCCGTAGGAAGATGACCCGGCAACCCGGGGATGCGCGCCAGGCGTCCGATGGGATAATATAGCGAACCGCGACATCGTCCGATCCCGCCGAACAGCCCCGCATTCCCAGCGGGGTGTCACCTTTTTCGGCCCGGAACGATATAGTATCTGAAAGGGTTCAACAGATAAGGCCACGGTCCGTCACCAGCCGCCCTGAAGCCGGCCGGGCGACGGGCCCGAAGCGAACTGCATTGAAGACACCATGATCGAGCACAGACTCCACGCCCTCGCAGCCGTTGTCATCGCGTCCATGCAGACGGGTCTGCTTGCCGCGCAGGATGCGAACGCACCGACCGGAACCATTCTGGGCATGGTGTACGACAGCACCACCAGCTCTCCCCTCGTCGAGGCCCGCGTGGCCGTCATGGGCACGTCCGCGATCGCGAACACCACCGGGAACGGGGAGTTCCGCCTCGACGGCGTCCCGGAGGGCGAGCATACGGTGATGTTCTTTCACCCGAGGCTCGGCACCCTGGGCGTGGCGGGCTCGACCCAGCAGGTCGTCGTCCGGGGCGAGAGCGTGTCCGAAGCCTATCTGGCGATCCCGTCCCGGGAGACCATCCTCACCGCGTGGTGCTCGGCCGAGACCTCTCTGGGCGACACCTCGATCGGCGGGATCGTCACCGACGCCCTGACCTCGGTCCCGCTGCCGGGCGCGCGCGTCGTCGCGCTCGGGGACCGCGTGGGCGTCATGCAGAGGAGACAGGTGGTCGCGGAGGCGCGGACCGAGAATTCCGGCGAATTCATGTTGTGCGGATTGGACGCGGCCGCGGACTTGTCGGTCACCGCAACCTTCGGCACCAATGCAACGCTCCCCAGGGAGATCGTCCGATCGGGTCCGCATGTGCTGGACCTGACCATTCACATATCCGATCCCGTCACGATCAACGGCACCGTGATGGACTGGGCGACCCGTGAGCCCCTTGCGGGGGCCCAGGTCCGGCTCGTCGGCACGAACCACGACATGCTGACGGACGCCGAGGGCAGGTTCGGATTCGCCGGCATCCCCCCCGGCAAGCAGACCATCCAGACGGACAACCTGGGCTACGCCACCCGGGTCGACTCCCTGACCGTCTTCAGCAACGAAGCGCTCGGCCTCGAGATTCTGCTGGCCACCGAGGCCATCGTGCTCGAACCCCTCGTCGTGACCGGACGCAGGAGGGATCGACGGATCCTGACGACGCCGGGAACGCGCTTTTCGGGACTGACCGAGGCGCAGGTGGACTCCATACTGCCACGGCTGTTCGACTTCGCCTCGCTCGTACGCGCGGCGAGGGTGCCGGGCGTGTCCGTTGCGGAGACCTACATGGCCAATGGGTTCGGGGACCCGCAAATGGGGGTGTGCATCGAGATGCTCCGGGGCCGCAGCGGCAGCAACCCCAACGCCTGCAACATGGTCGAGGTGCGCATCAACGACGGTCCGGTGCCGGACCCTTCCTTCTTCCTCCACGAGCTCAATCCGCAGGACATCAGGAGCATCCAGTTCATCACGCCCCTGGAAGCCGGCCTGCTGTACGGTGACAGGGGAAGGAACGGCGTGCTGCTGATCTATACGCGGTAGGGAGCGGGCCCCCATGCGGCGCGGGACCGGCCGGGACCGGTCAGTCGTCCTTCTCCTCCGCCTCGGCCACGATCTGCGCAACCCGCGCCGCGGGGACGAAGTCGTACCCGAGCATCTTGCGCCTGTGGTGCCCCCTGCCCTGGGTGATCGAACGCAACACCGACGCGTACTTGTGGAGCTCCGCCTCGGCCACCTGGGCCTTGATCGCGGTCTTTCCGCCCTCGGGCTCCATGCCCAGCACCCGCGCCGAGCGTCCGTTCAGATCTCCCATGATGTCGCCCAGGTACTCGTCCGGCGCGGTGACCGTGATTTCGAGGATCGGCTCGAGAAGCGCCGGATTCGCCTTCTCGGCAACGTTCCTGAACGCATAGGAACCGGCGACCTTGAAGGCGATGTCGGATGAATCCACCGAGTGGTACGAGCCGTCGTAGCACTCGGCAGCGAAGTCGACCAGGGGATACCCCGCAACCACGCCCTTCGCCGCCGCCTCCTGGATCCCGCGGTCGACCGACGGCACGTACTTGGTGGGGATTACGCCGCCCTTGATCGAGTTGACGAATTCGTACCCCTCGCCCCGACCCAGAGGGCGCAGGCGAACCCGGCAGTCGCCGAACTGGCCGCGGCCGCCGGTCTGCTTCTTGAAGCGCCCCTGTCCCTCCGCCGATGTCCTGATCGTCTCCCGATAGGCGATCCGCGGGCGCTCCGTCTCCACCGACACGGAGTACTTCCGCTTCATGCGCTCGAACTGCACGTCGAGGTGAAGCTCACCCATCCCGCGCGCGATGGTCTGCCGCAACTCCGGGTTGAACTCGGCGACGAACGTGGGGTCCTCCTCGCGCAGCTTGCCCAATGCCTCGCCCAGCTTGTCCTCGTCGGCCCGCGCCGCACCGCGTACCGCGATCGAGATATCCGGGCTCGGGAACGCCACCCCCTCGAGGGTCACGGAGTGCGCGGTGCCACAGAGCGTGTCGTTGGTGTGGGTGGACTTGAGCTTGGCGACGACTCCTATGTCGCCCGCGTGCAGCGCCTCGACCTCCACGCGCTCCTTCGCCTGCGGAATGGCCAGGTGATTGATCCGCTCCGTCGCATTGCGCGTCGTGTTCCGCAGCTCGGTGCCGTTCACGATCATCCCCGAGTACACGCGGAAGAGCGACAGCTCCCCGACATGAGGCTCCGCGCTCGTCTTGAAGACCAGGGCGCTCACGCCCTCGTCGTCGGCCGCGCGCAGCCGGACCGAGTCCCCGTTGGCCCCCGCGGCTTCGATGTCCCCGCCCTGGCCCGGATGCGGGAGCAGTTCGACCATCTTCTCCGCGAGGGCGCGCACGCCGTAGGACTGCTCGGCCGCCCCGCAAAACACCGGGACCGCCTCGCCCTCGGCCACCGCCACCGCCAACGCCTCGATCTGTTCCTCCGGCGAAATCCCGTCGCCCTCCAGGTAGCGGTCGAGGAGGTCCTCGTCGGTCGTGGCGAGCGTCTCCATCAGCTCGGTCGTCCACTCCTCGACCTCATCCGCCATATCGTCCGGGACCGGTCCCTCCTCGTACTCGCCCGTCACCGTGCCCGGCTTGTAGAAGCGGGCCTTCCCCGTGAAGAGGTTCACGATGCCCCGAAACCCGTCTCCCGTTCCGATCGGAACCTCCACCGGGATCGCTCCCGGGGCGAGCATTTCCTTCACCTCGTTCAGCACCTTCGCGAAGTTGGCGTGCACCTTGTCCATCATGGACACGAACACCATGCGCGGAAGACCCCGATCCTCGCAGAGCTGCCACACCATCTCGGTCCCCACCTCCACGCCCGACGTCCCGCTCACCGTGACGACCGCTGCATCGGCCACCCGCGCAGCGGCGGTCGCCTCGCCGATGAAGTCCATGTATCCCGGGGTGTCCAGCAGGTTGATCTTCGTTCCGTTCCACACGGCGTGCGCGACCGTGAGCTGCATGGACATGCCGTGACCCGTCTCCTCGGGCGTCGTCATCGTCAGCGCCGTGCCATCGCCCACGTTCCCCTTGCGGCGCGAGGTTCCGGACGCAAAGCACACCGCGTCTATAAGGGTCGATTTCCCCGACCCGCCGTGTCCGAGCACCACCACGTTGCGGATCTGTTCCGTTCTGAAAGACTTGGCCGCGGCCATGCCACCTCCCGTTGCTGATTGCCTGATTCCGTTCACCCGAAGCCGCACGCCGCCCATGGGCGCGCCGCCATCCTCGGGTGATCGGGCACCTTCGCGATTGGCGAAGGGTTGCAGATTGTAGAAACCGTGCCACGCACGGGTCAAGGAGAGGGCCTCTCGGCAACCGCGCGCCGCACCGCCCCGGCAACCCGGCGCCCTCGGCGGTCCCGGTGCCCGTGCGGGCCCGTCCACGGACCGCTAGTTGGCCTTCGTCTGCCTCGACACCCGGTCCAGAAGCTCGCGCTCGTCAGCGGTGAGCGACTCGATGCCCCTGGCCGATATCTTGTCCAGAACCTCATCGACCTTGTCGAGTTCGGCGCGTTCCCTGGACGCGCGCTGACGAGCCCTCCGCTCTTCGAAGGCGGCCGCGACCCGTCCCGACCCGGCGGCCTCGTCCCGTCCCTGCCGTCCCCGCCGGGAAGCCCCCGCCTCCCCTCCAGGCGACGCCCCGCGCGGTCCGGCGCCCCACCTGCGGGCACGCTTCTCCCCGGCCGTCCGGCGAGGACCGGCCCCCCCGCGACCCCGACCGCGACCCCGACCGCGACCGCCCCTCCGCCCGGACCCCCTGGCCCCCGACCCTCCATATCCATCCCCGTAGACCGGCATCCACCCGCTCTTCACCAGCAGGAAACCGGCCACCGCGCCCCCCAGGTGCGCCAGGTGCGCGACACCGTCGCGCGCCGGCCCGATCGCACTCACAAAGCTCAGAGCCACCAGAAACGCGACCAGCCACTTCACCCGCACGGGGAACATGCCCCAGATGTAGACCGGCTGTTCCGGCCACGCCAACGCGAAGGCGAGCATCAGTCCGTAGCACGCCGCCGACGCCCCCACGATCGTCGCGCCCGAGAACGCGAAGCTGAGCAGCACGCCGCCCAGCCCGCACACCAGGTAGAACCTGATGAACATGTCCGATCCCCAGCGCTCCTCGAGGGGCGGCCCGAAAAAGAACAGGAAGAGCAGGTTCATCAGCAGGTGCCAGAGGCCGGCGTGCACGAACATGTACGTCACCATGCCCCATGGCCGGTCCGCAAGACGGGCGGGCGAGAACGCAAAGAGATCGATGATCAGCTCCCGGCCTACGGCGAGGCTGACCAGGAAGGCCAGGGCATTGGCAATGAGCAGGATCCTGACCCATTGCGTGACGTGCAGGCGCAACGAGGGACCGCCGAACGACGACGACTGGTTCACGTATCTCACGGCATCCCTCCTGCCCGGCTCCTCTCGGCAACCCACGGCAACATTCCGCCACCACCGGGATGCGCGCAACACGACCTCACCATCGGCTCCGATGCCCCGTCCGCGAGCCGAGCCTGCAGATCCGTTCGCACAATTGCGGAAACTCGATGCCCGCCGCCCTCGCGGCCTTCGGCAGCAGGCTGTTCCCGGTCAGGCCGGGAAGCGCGTTGGATTCAAGGCACCACGCCTTCCCGTCCCCGTCCACCATGAAGTCTACGCGCGAGAAGTGCTCCATTCCAAGCAGCCGGTGTACGTCCAGCGCCATCCGCTGCAGCGTGCCGGTCAGCCCCTGGCCAATCCGCGCCGGCGCGATCTCCTGCGCCATGCCCGCCTCGTACTTGCAATCGAAGTCGAACAGTTCGCGCACCGGCCGGATCTCCACGACCGGCAGCGCCGCGCCGTCCAGGATCCCGACCGTGAACTCGCGGCCCTTCACATATGCCTCGTACATCACGGTATCCCCGCCTCCGGCCGCCAACGCCGTCGCCTCGTCCACCGCCGACGCCGTCCTCGCCAGCGTCAGCCGTACCGACGAACCGCCCGATACCGGCTTGACGATCACCGGCAATCCAAGCCGCCGGGCCACGACATCGCCAGCCTCCTCGCCCGCGATCCAGTCCGGGGTCGGCACGCCGCCGTCCCGCAGGAGGCGCTTGGTGAGGTCCTTGTTCATGGCCAGCGCACACGCCACGGGGCCGCTCCCGGCGTACGGAATCCCCGACACTTCGAGCAGCGTCTGAATCGTGCCGTCCTCTCCCGCTCCGCCGTGGAGTGCGAGGAAAACAACATCCGCCTCGGCCAGCGCGGCCTCCGACGCGATTACCGCGGCGTCCGGAAGGGTGTTCGGCGCGCCTGCGGGAGGCTCGGGCACATCGGCGCGCCCGATCCCCGCTTCCAGAATCCCGCGTTCGAGCGCCGGGGAAAGGGGCCCCGCGGCCGAATCGATGCCGGTTACCCGGTGTCCCGCGCTCCGCAGCGCCGCGGCCACCTGGCAGCCGCTCGCCAGCGACACGCCGCGCTCCTCGGAGCTGCCGCCCAGGAGGACCACAACGCGCATCGGTGCCTCACGCGACTCCGTGTTGCGCGCTCTCCCCCCGTCCCCGCCCCCGTCGCTCATGGCGACGCCGCCAGCGACCGGACAAGGTCGTGCCGGGTCAGGATGCCATCCAGGGAACCGTTCGCGCGGATCAGGACCGCGTGCGCGCCGCGCGTCAGCAGCCGCGTGGCGGCGTCCGCGTCGGCGTATTCGTCCACCACGGGGTACGGCGGCCCCATCACCGATTCCACGTCCTGATCGAGCACGGTGCGGTCGGCCAGCACCGCGCCCATGAGCTCGCGCTCCGCGACGCTACCGACGCACTCCCCGGCAACCACCACCGGGAGCTGCGACACGTTGTGGGAGGACAGCGTCGAGACGGCCATCCGCACCGGTGTCTCGGGCGTCACCGTGAGCAGGCCCGGCAGCCGTTCGAGCTTGGCCGCCGCCATCTCGCCCACGGTGGCCTGCTTCCGCTCCAGGAAGCCGTTGTTGCGCATCCACTCGTCGTCGTACTGCTTGGTGAGGTACCGCTCTCCCCAGTCGCACAGGATGGCGACGACCAGCGCGTCCGGGTCGTCGAGGCGGCGCGCCTCCTCCAGCGCCGCGTGCACGATCAGGCCCGTCGACCCGCCCACGAACAGCCCCTCCTCGCGTGCCAGCCGGCGGGCCATGGCAAACGCGTCCGCGTCGCTCACCGTCCGGTACTCGTCGATGTACTCGACGTCCAGCGTCCCGGGAATCCCGTCGTTCCCCAGGCCCTCGACCTTGTAGGGTTCGCCGGCGCCGACCTCTCCCGTCCCGTAGTAGCCCGAGATGACAGACCCCACGGGATCGACGCCCATCACCCGGATTTCCGGGTTCCGTTCCTTCAGGTACTTCCCCGTGCCGGAGATGGTCCCGCCCGTACCCGCGCCGGCGATGAAGTGCGTGATCCCGCCCTCGGTCTGTTCCCACAATTCGGGACCCGTGGTCAGGTAGTGCGCCTCGGGGTTGTCGCGGTTCTGGAACTGGTCGGCCAGAAACGCGCCGGGAGTGGCCTCGGCGATGGACCGGGCACGGTTCACGTAGTGGTCCGGATGATCCGGCGGCACGGCGGTCGGGGTGATCACCACCTCGGCGCCGAAGGCCCGCAGAAGCTTGACCTTCTCCCGGCTCATCTTGTCGGGCATGGTGAAGATGCACCTGTATCCGCGCGACGCGGCCGCCATCGCGAGCGCAAGCCCCGTGTTGCCGCTCGTGCCCTCGACCACCGTGCCGCCCGGCCGGAGCAGCCCGCGGGCCTCGGCGGCGCGGATGATCGCGATCCCGATCCGGTCCTTGACCGATCCGCCCGGGTTCATGAACTCGGCCTTGCCGTACACCGGCGTGCGCGTCCCTGCCGTGACCCGGGTCAGCCTGACCAGCGGCGTCCACCCGATCAGATCGAGGACGTCGTCGTACGGTCTCGCGTGGCGCGGGGCGCGGCCCGCCCCCGGGGTCACCGTTGTCTCCGGGTGGCCGGGGCGATCCCGGCGGCGCCGCGCCGCACGACAACCGTGGCGCCGCCGCCGCGCCAAATGGCAGCCCCGCCACCGCCGCGCCAAATGGCAACCCCGTCACCGGCCCGCCAAATGTTCTTTTCCGCTAACCCTGACGTTACGTCAGGCTCGGGGGCCAACGTGAGCGCCGTCTCGGGACGGGCGCGGGGATCGGTCATACCGCCATCCGACTCGCTCCACAACGCCGCGGCAACCGTGTCCGGAGTCTCATCGGATGGCTCCTTCGCGGGCGCTCCTCCGCTCTTCGAGAAGTGTACCGGCACGCGCGCCCACACCTTGAGCGGCTCCCCCGCCCGCCGCGCGGGTGCGAACTCCATGCTCCTGGCTCCGTGGAGCGCCGCGGAATCGAGGGCTGCGTGACCGCTGCTTTCCAGCACGGCGACGCTGTCCACGCCACCCTCCCGATTGACCAGCACGCGCACGATGGTGCTCCCCTCGACGTCCTGGTCCCACAGTTCGAGGGGGTATTCCACGGGGCTCTCCGAAAACAGCGGCGTGGGCCGCTCGATCCCCTGATCGCCACCGCACCCCAGGGCGAGCCAGGTCACCAGGAGGCCGTAGCGGCTGAACTCGTTCAACGTCACCCATCCTCTCCGTCCAGTCATCCCTTGCCCGCCTCGGCCCGAAGCGCGTGCAACAGGTTGAGCGCCTCCAGCGGAGTCATGCGGTCCGGTTCAAGGGCGCGCAGCCGCTCGACCACCGGATGCCCCGCCACGAACAGCGACAACTGGTCCCGGCCGAGGTCCGGGGAATCGGTCGCCTCCCCCCGGCGTCCGAGACCGGCACCCCCGCCCATGTGTGTTCCCTCGAGCTCGGCGAGAAGTTCCATCGCGCGGGCGATCAGGTGCGGGGGGAATCCCGCGAGCCGTGCGACCTGGATCCCGTAGGACCGGTCCGCCCCGCCCTCCTCGAGGCGTCTCAGGAAGACGATCCTCTCGCCCGACTCCCTGACCGCCACGTTCAGGTTCCGCACGCCTGAAAGAAGATCGCCAAGCCGGGTCAGTTCGTGGTAGTGCGTCGCGCAGATGGCCTTCGCGCCCACCTGCTCATGGAGGTGCTCGGTGACCGCCCACGCGATCGAGACCCCGTCGTAGGTGGAGGTTCCCCGGCCGATCTCGTCCAGCAGGACCAGGCTCCGCTCGGTAGCCCCGTGGATGATCGCCGCCGTCTCGTTCATTTCCACCATGAACGTCGACTGGCCGCGCGCCAGGTTGTCGGACGCGCCCACGCGCGTGAAGATCCGGTCGCAGACCCCCAGGCGGGCCTTGTCGGCCGGCACGAACGACCCCACCTGCGCCATCAGCTGGATCAGGCCGGTCTGGCGCAGCACCGTGCTCTTGCCGGCCATGTTCGGGCCGGTCAGGATCACGATCCGTCCGTCCCCGTCCAGCGCCAGGTCGTTCGGAATGAAGTCCTCGCGCGGCATCACGGTCTCGACCACCGGGTGCCTTCCCGCCCTGACGTCGACGTCGAACTCCGTCGTCACCTCGGGACGCACGTAGCCGCGCGCTTCCGCCACCTGGGCAAGCCCCGCGACAACGTCCAGCACCGCGATCCTGCGCGCCGCCTCCTGGATCCGCTTGACCGCGAGGGCCAGCTCTCCCCGCACACGGAGAAAGAGGTTCTGCTCCAGACGGGCGATCTTCTCCTCGGCCCCGAAGACCTTCTCCTCCCACTCCTTCAGCTCGGGCGTGAAGTACCGCTCGGCTCCCGTCAGGGTCTGCTTGCGGATGAAGTGCTCAGGAACGCGCTCGAGGTTGGCCCTGGTGACTTCCAGGTAGTAGCCGAAGACCTTGTTGTAGCCGACCTTGAGCGACGCGATCCCCGTCTGCTCGCGCTCCCGGGCCTGCAGGCCGGCGATAAAGTCGCGCGCCCCGTCTCTGAGCGCCCTCAACTCGTCCAGCTCGGCGCTGAACCCGTCGCGGATCACGCCTCCGGCGGCCAGCGCCGGAGGAGCGTCTTCCGAGATCGCGTCCGTGATGAGCGCGTCCACGTCCCCCAGGGTATCGAGGTCGCCGCACAGGCCGTCGAGCAAACGGGTGTGCAATGCGTCGCCGCAGCGTGCGACCGCGGGGAGCTGGCGCACCGACAGTCCCAGCCCGAGCACTTCGCGCGGCGAGGCGCGGCCGGTCCCCACCTTGGTTGCGAGGCGGTCCAGGTCCCGGATCGACCCGAGGGCGGCCCGCAGTTCCGCGCGCGCCTCCGGATTGTCGAACAGCTCGGCCACCCCGTCCAGCCGGTCCCATATCTCCCCGGCGTCGAGCAGGGGCCTGAGAAGCCAGGTCCGCAACAGGCGGGCGCCCATGGGCGTGGTGGTGGCGTCGAGCACCGACAGCAGCGACGCATCCCCGTCCTGCGGACGCAGCGGCTCGACCAGCTCCAGGTTGCGCCGGGTCATGGCGTCGAGCGTCATGACCGCCTCGGGACGCTGGATTCGCGGAGCCCGCAGGTGCTCCACGGATCCGGGGCGGATCTCCTCGAGGTAGGAGACCAGCGCGCCGGCCGCCCGGATCAGCAGATCGTCGCCGCGCTCGAAGCCGAAACCGTCCAGCGACAGCACGGCGTACCGCCTCAGGAGCTCCTCGCGGGCGGCTTCGAGATCGAACATCCAGTCGGGCCGGATCGTGCGGATCGCCCCGTCTCCTGCGTTGCCCCATTCTCCGCCGGACTCGGGCACCAGGATTTCGCGTGGCTCCAGCCGGTCGAGTTCGTCCTCCAGCTCGCCGACCGCGACACGCAGCAGCACGATCTCGCCGGTCGAGACATCCAGCGCACCCAGACCGGCGGCACGCTCGCCCGGCACCAGCGCCACGATGTAGTTGTTCCGCGAGGGCTCCAGCAGGCTGTCGGACACCACCGTGCCCGGGGTCACGGTTTCGACGACTTCCCTGCGCACGATACCCCTGGCCTCGGCCGGGTCCTCCACCTGCTCGCAGATCGCGACACGCTTGCCGAGCTTGACCAGTCGTCCCAGGTACTCGTCGAGCGCCTTCGCGGGCACCCCGGCCAGCGGCACGCGGCTCGCCGCGCCGTTGTTTCGCGACGTCAGCGTCAGCCCGAGCAGGCGGGACCCCTCCTCGGCATCTTCGCAGAAGAGCTCGTAGAAGTCACCCACCCGGAAGAAGACGAGGGCGTCCCGATGACGCGACTTCGCGTCACGCCACTGGCGCATGAGCGGTGTCTCGAGGCCGCGGTTCAGAAGCTTTGCCTGGGGGCGATGGAGGGTGACTGAGGGCCGGGAAGAGGATCACGGATGGACCAACGATACCGCGGCGATGACCGCCGATCAACGCCGCCCCGGAGGGCCCGAGGCGAACGTCGCACGCCAGGCTACCCTAGGTCCACGCGCCGCAGCCGGTTCGCGTTGGCCACGACGGTGACGGAGCTGAACGCCATCGCAGCTCCGGCGATCATCGGAGAGAGGAGCAGGCCGAGCGACGGGTACAGGACGCCCGCGGCAACGGGGATGCCGATCACGTTGTACGCGAAGGCGCCGACCAGGTTCTGCGCGATGTTGCGACGGGTCGCGGCCGAGATGCGGAGCAGCGTCTCGACACCGCGCAGCGAGTCTCCGAGCAGGGCGACGTCGCCGGTTTGCAGGGCGACATCGGTTCCGCCGCCCATCGCGACGCCGACGTCGGCCGTGGCCAGCGCGGGAGCGTCGTTGATGCCGTCGCCGACCATGGCCACCACGCGCCCGGCTGCGCGCAGCGCGCCGATCTCGGCGGCCTTCTCCTCCGGGGAGACGCGAGCACGAACACGGTCGATCCCGACCTCCGACGCGACCCTCCGGGCGGCGGACTCCTCGTCGCCGGTCAGCATCATCACCTCCACCCCCCGCCCCTGCAGGCGCTCCACCGCGGCCCGGGCGCCGGCACGCACCGTGTCGGCCACCACGAACACCCCGGTCACCGCCCCGTCGACCGCCGCCACGACCGGGGTCCCCCCTTCGGCGGCACCCCGGTCGAAGTGCCCGCTCACCGTCGCGGTCGCGACCCCCGCGCCCTCGAGAAACTTCGGCGACCCCACGAGCACGCGCCTGCCGGCGACCACCGCGGAGGCTCCCAGCCCGGGGTGCGCCGCAAAGTGCGCCGCCTCCGCGGCCCGGATCCCCCGCTCCCGCGCATATGCGACGATGGCGCGCGCGGCCGGGTGTTCCGACATCGCCTCCACCGCGGCGGCCGTGCGCAGGAAGTCCCCCACACCGACCCCGGGCGCCGGGTCCGCGTGCGTCACCACGGGCTTGCCCAGGGTCAGCGTGCCGGTCTTGTCCAGGACCACCGTGTCGATGTCCCGCGCGCGCTGAAGCGACTCGCCGTCGCGGATGAGGACGCCGTGCCTGGCCGCCCGGCCGATCGCGATCATGATCGAGATCGGTGTCGCCAGACCCAGCGCGCAGGGGCACGCGATCACCAGCACGGCGACGGCGGTCACCATGGCGAAGTTCGTGCGCGGCTCGGGTCCGAAGAGGAACCACGCCGCGAAGGTGACCAGGGCGACGAGCACCACCGCCGGCACGAAGTAGCCCGCCACGAGGTCCACCGTCTTCTGAATCGGCGGCTTGGTCGCCTGGGCCCTGCGCACCATGGCCACGATGCGGGCAAGGACCGTGTCGGAACCGACGCGCGTCGCGAGAACCCTCAGTGCGCCCGTTCCATTGACCGTGCCGCCCACCACCGCATCGCCCGGAGCCTTGTCCACCGCCGCGTGCTCGCCCGTCAGCATGGATTCGTCGACCTCGCTCCTGCCGTCGAGAACCCGGCCGTCCAGGGGCACTCTCGCACCCGGGCGCAACAGGAGCACATCGCCGGGAACCACCTCCGCCACCGGAACGGTCTCGACGTCCTCGCCCGCGACGCGGTCCGCCGTCTCGGGTGTGAGGTCGAACAGGGCCCTGAGCGCCTCCGCGGTCTTCCCCCTGGCCTTCGCCTCGATGGCCTGTCCGAGGACCACCAGGGTGATGACGACCGCCACGGCCTCGAAGAAGGGGCGGCCGCTTCCCGCCGGAAAGAGGTGGGGAGCCGCGACCACCGCCGTCGAATACAGCCAGGCCGCCCCGGTGCCCAGCGCCACGAGCGTGTCCATGGTGGAACTCCTCGCGCGCGCCGCGGACCAGGCGCCCGCGAAGAACCCGCGCCCGACGTATGCGAGAATCGGCAGGGTCAGGGCGGCCGAGAACCACCAGGCCGCGCGGAGCGTGTCCCCGCCGAGCGCGGGAAGTCCCGGAATCATCTCCCAGTGCCCGATCAACACCACCGGGAGACCGCACGCCACGCCGGCACGGAAGCGCTTCATGAGGTCGGCCTGCTCGGCGTCCCGGCCCCGGTCCCGTTCGCGTGCCGCTTCCAGAACCTCCTCCGATCCGGCGAGGACCTCCGCCCCGTATCCCGCGCGCTCGACCGCCTGCACCAGCGCCTCCGGGTCCGGAACGGTGCGCTCGTGTCTCACGGTGGCGAGTTCCTCCAAGAGGCTCACGCTGGCCTCCGACACGCTGTCGACGGCGCCGAGCGCCCGCTCCACCGTGGTCACGCAAGCAGCGCAGTGCATCCCGCGAATGCTCAACCGGACGTCGCCGCGCGTATCCTCGGGCCCGGTCGTCGCAGCCACGCGTGGAGCCGTCGCCACGGAGGTTAGCAGTCCGTGGATAAAGCCGCCCGAGCACCGAGAGCGGCGAGGCGCCGGGCCGGCAGGTTGCAGGTGGCGAAGATCACGGCGAGAAATCACGTAAGTTCAATCAGGACTGCACGATCTGCGTTTCCTGCCGTTGGACTGGACCTTGCTGGACCGTGCCGCGAAAGCGGGAATACTGGGCATGAATGGCGGGAATCGGTCTGCGGTCTCCGGCAACGGAGCATGGTCTGACCAGCGCCTTCGTGCACCAGATCATTCCCGTTCGACGTCAAGCCAGTTCCGAAGCCTGTCCACGCTTCGACGATCAACCAAACGGACATCGCTCGCGTCAGCAAGGCGGCGGGCATCACGCGTAAAGCCCGCTGCGTTGGTGACCACCATCGGTCTTGCCTCTCCCTCAAGCTTGTATTCGCCAATCGAACCCAAGACTTCCCGCACTGCTCCGATGCCACACTGCCGATCCGGTGCCAAGTGCTTGCACTGCAGGATGATCGTGTGCGATTCCTCACCCCGGTGGATCGCTAGCCCGTCGGCACCGCGATCGCCACTTCTGGGAGTGCGCCGCGTCTCGTAACCTGCCTCGGCGAGTTGCCGGAGCACCCAGTCCTCGAATCGAGTAGGCTCCAATAGGTCGATATCGATTCCGGTCTTGGGTTTATCATCTGCAGTGGCGATCGACCTCGCCGTCTCCGCTTTGCGAGCCTCGGTCATTGTGCTTCGATACAGTTCTTGGACATCCGTGGTAGTGGCGGCCGGGGGCGCGAGTACGAGCCGGTTCATTTCGCGCTTCCGCTTCATGAGGCCGTCGAGCCTGAGGTCGAAGCTGTAGTCGCCGAACCACGGATGTCTCGCCAGCGGCAGGTATACGTGGACGGTCCTGCGCTGGCCAATACGGAAGATCCGGTCGGTACACTGATCCTCTACGGCCGGGTTCCACCATCTGGAGAGGTGGATGACGTGATTGGCCGCCGTCAGCGTCAGTCCGACACCACCGGCTCGGGGAGACAGGATCATCACGTCGAACCCCGTCCGCTGTTGGAAGGTGTCCACGCGGGCCTTCCGGGCGCGACCGGAGACGGCACCGTTGATGACGAGAACATCGTCTCGAAGCCAGAACCGCTGCCGAAGGGCTCCGATCAGGAAGTTCTGCATTTCGCGTGATTCGACGAAGAGAAGGGCCTTCTCGCCACTATCGGCTATCTGCTCTAGGACCCTGAACGTCTCGGAGAGTCGAGCGGATGCCCCGATATAGGAGTCAAGATCCAAGGCGTCGGGAGCGAACGGGTGGAGGGAGATGCTTCGCAGACGATGAAGCGCCTGAAGCATGCTAGATCCATGGCTGTGGCCCAGGACGGCCTTCTCGTACTCCTCTGCTTGCAGCGGGGGCATTTCGACCACGCGGCGGTGCAATCTCTTTTGGGGCAGGTCCGGAATACGATCTTCCTTGAGTCGGCGCAGCATGAGCGCGGGGGGCATTGGGGCCGGAGGTCCCTCGGGAGTCGCGGGTACCGTGAGAGCTCGGTGTAACTGTTCCATCCGCGACGTTGCCCCGTTCGCACGTTCGTACCGGGCGCTGAAGTCCTTGAGGGATCCGAAGCTCCCGGGTTCGGCGCGGTCGAGAATCGACCAGATGTCCGCCGGGCGGTTCTCGACCGGAGTACCGGTCATGAGTAGCGCGAAGTCCACATTCAGTGCGAGGGCCGCCTCGGTGAGGCGCACCCCCGGGTTCTTGATCTTCTGCGCTTCGTCGAAGACGCCCGCTCTCCAGCGAACGCGGCCAAAGCTGTGCTGATGGTCGCGCAAGGTCTCATAGGTGGTCAAGACCCACCCGGCGTTCTTGAGGGCGTCAATGTCGAGCGTAGGTCGGCCTGTGGCGAGTTCGTGTCGCACCTGGCTCTGACGGAGCATGCGTAGGCGTCGCAGCGATTTCCCGTGGGCCTCGAGTGCAGGGCCAAGGCCGTCCCCTGCGAGATGTGCGTCGTGCTCGTCCTTCCAGTTACGGAGTAAGCCCGCGGGGGCCACTAGGAGCAGCGGACAGATTTGCAGTCGCTCGTGGAGGGCGCGGGTCCGTTGGAGCCAAGAAAGAAATGCCAGCGCCGAGAGTGTCTTGCCGAGTCCCATGTCGTCGGCTAGGAGCGCCCCCCAGCTACCCGCGTTCCAGTGCCGCATGAGCCAAACCAGAGCCTCCTCCTGGTGTGCCAAGAGTCGGGTGCGCAGCAAGGGCGTGACAGACTCGTTGGCGGGCTCGCGCTCTTTCCGGCGACGACTAAACCGTGTCTGTTCCAGATTGTCGATCACCAGCAGAACTCTGTCGCCGACCTTGCGGTCATGTTCCGTTCCGGCCGCAGCGTTTCCGGGCTCAGGCGGTTGCACGGCCGGCATCATTCGCATCAGTTCCTCGACTGCCGCAATCGCCGAAACGTCGGCCGGGATGTCGACGCCCTCTCGGACACGAACCGTCGGGTCGCCTCGCTCAGCCGCACTCTTGATGCGTTCCAGCAGACCGTGCAATTCATCGGCCGAGAGGCGCACGATTCGGTCGCCGATCCGCAGTCCCAATGCTTCGGGAGGCAACCACGGTTCGGCGGCTCGCTGGATCCAAGGCAGTATCTTCTTCGTCCAGATGCCGACGCCTTCAACCCGTTCGCTCAAGTCGTCATCGCTGAACACACGATCGAAGTCGTCGGCGTCGCCACCGACATCAAGTTCCGCGCGAAGATGCGCCGAAGCGTTCATCAGAAAGTCGCTTCGTTCGGCGGCGCTTCCCGCCTGAGCACGCCGCACGATAACCAGAGCCCTCTCTACATCGGGAGTCAATACAACGTACCAGCCGGCTCCGACCGGGTAGCGGTGCTTCACGCGGCGCAGTCCGCGAAAATACTGAGCGAAATCCCGTTGACGAGCGCTCGGCAAGGCTGCGGTGAACGCCTCTTCTTCTTCCCCTGTCTCTGTCTCTCGCGTTTCGCGCGTGCCCACGACGGGATCGAAATCTGGCTCACCGTCCGCATTGACGAATGGGCTGAGCTCGAAGCTTGATGCAACGATAATCCTGAGAGAGCGCAGGTGTTCGTTCTTTACGATGGCGTCCCTTGGCAGCATGTCGGCGATGCGCGCCCACCGTAGCATTCGGGATTCGAGGCCGGGGTCGTCCGTCTGGTTGAAACGATCGACATGGTCCGCGATGGTGTAGAGGGGATCGAGCAGGATGTAGGGCTTCCCACCCGCGCTCAGCCATGCGCCCTGACGCCGGATGCCCAGCACGCGCCTCCCGTCGCGCAAGAAGCCGTAATTGATCGTGAAGTCGTCGTCCAAAATGGAGCCACTCGCGGTGATTTCGAGCGTGAACGGGGCGGCATCTGGAAGACCTGTGTACCGTAGCTCGTTGCCGTTCATTCGGGCGACGGTCGGCCATGGCACCAACATCGTGTCGCCGTCAAGTTCTCTCGCATCGCCGTCGTCCCGCAGCCGAATGACCACACCCGCGCCTACCGAGCTGCCAACCTGAGAGGTCCAGTCGCCTATTGGGATCGGCGACTCGCCACACATTCCAACGCGAAGCCCCTCGGTTCTCGGGCTAATGGACAGGCCACCTACCAATTCATTTCTCCCTGCACATCCCTTCTCCGTTTGCCGTAACGCCACCCAGTAGTGTCGCTGGCAATGCCATCTGCAGACCCTCTCAGGTGGTTGGGGAAGTAGCGATCACGGGCCAACCTGATCCCCGTGTTATCATGAAGCCACGCAGCGATGGCGGTCTGCCAACGTCCGCTCGGGCTGCCGTCGTGCCTTTGCGAATGTGCTCCGACGACCCGCTCGTACGGGTATGAACGCCGCATTTCGGACGCGGAATACCGCAGTCGGTACAGCACAGGAGCACCCGCAACTCCGTCCAGCCAAAGATGACACGAACCATCGTGACTCCATTCCGCGATGGTGACCTCACGTATGCGCATCAGCAAAACCGACTGGTCGGATTTGGCCCTGCGGAGCTGGGCGGTCGTCGCCATCGCCGCAGGATCGCTGCTGATTCTCCGTAGCATCGCCTTGGCCTTCGCGCCCAGCACAAACCAGATATCATCGATCAGGCCCTCATCCAGAAACGCCCTCCAGAAGGCTTCCCGGTAGCGCCAGTGATGATCGTACGCAGATTCCTCGACAAGCGCGAAGAAATCCGCCAGCCCTTGCTCGACCAGCCACTTGATCATCACTCGTTTGGCGTCATCCGGCACGTCGGACCACCTGTGTCTGCCGGATGGGAGGCGGGGATCGCGGAAATGACGCAGAAAGAACGACTGCAGCTCCTTCTTGGCATCGGGCTGGGGAGACTTTCTGATGAACGGACAGAGCAGTGCTTGGGCGACTTCCGCCCGCATCCCTCTGTCGTCAAAGCACAGGTCGCCATCGTTCTGCAGGAGGTTGAGAAGCCGATGAAGGTGGGGGACCGGCATGTCGCCCCTCGTCAGCCTGTTCTCGTACTCGGGCAGAACGGAGCGTATCCCCGACTTCAGAAAGCCGCACCGGGACAACCCGGCGTCCAGCCCCGCATCGGCTAGGATCTCGCCGGGCGATGTCACGGAGAGCAGCTTGGACACGAACAGTCCACTGCCATCCTCTTCGAGAAACCAATACTTGGAGCAGCGTTCCTTCCATGTCTCCAGCGAAGGCGGAGGTGTCGAGTCCACGCCCTCGACGACCTCTCGCAGGAGCTGTCGCAAGTTCGGGAAACTGGGCAAATCGGTCGGGTAAACTCGCAAGAATTCGTAAAGCAGCGCCAGAGCCGACCGAGTTCGGCGACCATCGAAGAGCCATGCGCCGTATTCGGCTACAATGCGAGGTTCGGCGCCCAGCCAACGGGTCGGCTCGCTGCGCGGGGGATAGAAGAGAATCCAGGGGAGTTGCCTCATGTCCCGGCTGACGGTCCCGGAAAGGGAGTAGCGAGTGTGCCACTCGTCCCGGACCCGGGTGTACAGAGCTCCTAGGTCGAGTTGCCGGGCGGGTTTGGGCTCCATGTCGCCTAACAGCCGGCTCACATGGTTTGCCGCTTCGCGAAAGGCGTGCGGTGCGAACGCAGCATGTAGTCTGGGGAGACCCACCCAACGTGTGACGCTCGTCTTGAGGGACCTGCTCGTCATCGCCGCGGCTCCCCGATGCGTCTGCGAATTGCACCCTCAATTCCGGATTCGCCCCGCCGCACGACCCCGGCTGGCGGTTCGAGCAGAAACCGGAGGTCGATCCGGCGGTTGCTGGCGCTTCGTTCTGGAGCCAGTGTTGCCGGACGAGCATCGCCATAGCCGCTGGTGCTCAGGATCGGATGGCCCGACGTGTTCGCCAGAAGTTCCACTCCGGCTTCACATGCGGCGATCATCCGGTGCACGGTCGCAGCCCGCATCGAGGAGAGTTCAAGATTGTCCCTGTAGCGACTGCCAGGGGCCACGGGAACGGAATCCGTGTGGCCCTCGATGAGCAGGGTTTCGAGGAGCCAGGCGTACTCCTGTCCGTGGCGCTGACAGTCGTACGATGCCCTTTCGGCGCCGGCTTGACAGTACGGAGGGCGCGGAGTTTCCTCCTCGATGGCCGCATCACGTCCATCGGGTCCGCCGGCCTCAATCCGCACGGGCGGAACGTAGCACGGCACGACTTCGGCAATGGCTCTCGCGACGATTCCCACATTGCCTTCATGCTGCGAAACCGGGATCTCACTGCCCAACGGGAAATTGATTGCGTTCTCGGACAACCGCAGAACGCCTTGATTCCGGAGCACCTGCACCCGCATTCCGGAATCCTCTAGCCGCGTGGCGATCTGCGTTAGAATGCTATCGCGCACCTCGTCGGCTGCCGTCAACTGGGAGGTGATCTCGGCCTGCTCTTCAGTGGCGGTGGCAAGCCGGTACGCGAAGATGGCAAGCATGACGATGAACACGAAGATGAAGGCGGACACGAGATCACTGACGCTCGCGAGGTAGTTCTGTCCCTCGGCGCCGGTTTCGGAACCCCGGCGCATCCTATGTCCGTCTCGGCATCAGGTACTTACTCCCAGATGTTCGGTCAGATCGTCGATCGACTGGCCGAGTTCGTGAGTTGCCGCCGCCAGTTGCTGGACGGTGTTCGCGGTCTTGTCATCAAGTTCGTTTGCGAAGCGCCTCACCTGTTCGCAGTATCCGGACAGCCCGTCGTCAATCTGCCGGAAGACATCTGCGAGCGATTCGTCAATGCCTTCGAACCGGTCTTGGTAGTCGGCCCAAGCTGAAGCGACAGCTTCCTCATGCCGCCCGAGTTTGTCAACCGCTTCGTTGATCAGCGCCACCAGGCCGGTGGCCTCGGCAAGTGCGCCGGCGGTTTGATCGCTGGATTCTCGTATGTGGCTCGCCGCTGTGCGGATCGGTGCAGCAAGATCCGAAATGCTCTTATGCGTGATCTCGATGGTGCTACGGAGCTGGTTGAGCTGCTTAACGAACTCTGCCGCGTCGTCGAGCACCTCCCGGTTGCGCCGAGACGCTGAGCTCAGGTGCTCGGCCGCATCTTCGAGCGATTTCGTCGAGCCGGTGATCCGGGATGCCGCTTCGACGCCGGTCTCGGTAAGGCCTTGCGTTGCGGACACCACAGCGTCCCGCATCCTCTTCGCGGCAGCGTTGCTCGAATCGGTCATGCTTGCCGCGACTTGCAGCGAAGCGTCCGTCAACTCGCTGGTGACCGCCGTCAGTGACGACCCCAGCGCCTGGGTCATGGCAGAGGCACTGTCGTTCATGGATGTCGTGACCTTGCGGACGACCAAGTCCAGCGCCTCTCGAACGTCACGCTGCGATTCGGCCATCCGGTCGGTGGACTTCTCCAGAGTCCGGTTCAGCTCGGCCACGACCCCCGCCATCTCGTCGAACTGCGATTCGGTGCGCTCCCGCATGACTGCCGTGAACCGCGAGAGAGCGTCCGTGATCATCTGTCCAGCGTCGGTCGCGCGTTCCTGGCGCAGTTTTTCCATCTTGCTAGTGAGGCTCTGTAGATCCGGCGAGAGGTCATCGGCGATCTTCTGCGGTAGCGCGTCCAGTTTTTCGGGCTGCTTCCCGCTCCGAACTGCAACGAGGGCGCGTTCAACGGCACCCCGCTCCCAGCCAAGTGCCTCTTCGAGGGCGAACACCAAGTCGGTGTTGAACCTCTCGATACCCCCCGCCACCGTTCTTAGCTGATTGAGTTGCTCGTCCGCGATCGCCTCGGCTGTGGTCCTTTCGAGACAGGACTCAAGCGACTTCACCCACTCGTCCACGCCGCGCGTCAGCGACCCAGAAAAACGCCGAGCCTCCAGAGTGAATATGATCGAGCATCCAATGCCGACAATGGATGTGAGGAACGCCAGTGACGCCCCTCGAAGTAGCTGCTGCAGGGACTCGGTAATCGCATCGGGAATGCCGGACGATAGACCAGATTGTGCCGCACCGACACCCGCGGCCAAGCCAATAAACGTGCCCAGAATGCCGATGCCGGTCAGTAGGTTCGGGATGGACCGCGACAACACGAAAGACGGCTCCTGCTCGAAGAGGGTGGAGCTGTTGAAGTACAGTGATGCCGCCCGCGGGCTTTGGAAGATCTGGGATTCGGAGCCTGAGGCAGGCTTGATCAGAGTCGCCGCGAACTCCCGCCAAGGCCTGCCGAAATCCTCTTCCAACTTGGGTCGTCGCTCTTCGAACGTCTTGACGAACTCCACCTTGGGATCGCGACCACGCGGCGGCAGTACTTCGCGTGACCCTTTGAGACGCTCACGGACTGCGCGGGTCGTCGAACGCAGCCAGAGGTAGGCCACCAGGAAGGACACGAAGATCACCACACAGTACGCACCGACAAACCAAGGCGTGATCAGAAAGCGAAACAGGAAATCGAAGCTCATCACAGGAACGATGCACCCGTGGGATTGGCGTTGGGGTCAGCAGTCAGGAAGAATCCGCGCGAGCACCGTAGCAGGGAGGCACCGGCCCGGCAAGGCGCTGTCCGCATGAAGCAGAGTCCGGGCAGATCAGCAGGATCTCGATCTTCCACCTCGGGATGTTGCCGGTAACCGGGTGGCGGTAGATCGGTTCGAGCGTGTTCCGGTGTCACATGGGATGCCGACATCGACGGTCATCGCTCGAACCCTCCACCGCCACGGTCGGGGCCTCGTGGCCGGGGCGGCCGTGGGGGAACGCGGGTTATGCTGGGGCCGCGCTCCTTCATCTCCCGCGCCGCCCGCTGGACGAGGTCCTGGACAGTGATCCGTGCGTGCCGTTCCGCCTCCTGCAGCCCCTTTCGGTACACCTCGCGCACCTTCCTCTCGATCTGCCGAGCGCTGTCGGCGTGTGCCTTGCCCAGCGCGGCTCGCTCGCCCTTGTTGTACCGGTCGAGATCCTCACGCCAGCCCTCGACAAGGTCCTCCCGGCCCCGGACCGCCCCGGCCAGTTCCCGCAACGAGCGGTCGATCCGCCAGATCCGGAGCCGCCCGAGCAGCGAGCGGCTCTCCCGGTCGAGCCTCTGGCGCATGTCCTCCTGCCGCTTGAGCAGCTCGGCCCATTCCTCCCGCGCCCGGCTCTCCAGCCGCGAGAACTCCAGCATGCGCCGATCCTCGACCTTCTCCCAAGCCTCCGCCTCGGCACGCCGCCAGGCCTCCATGTCGACCCACCCTTCGTCGACCGGCCCCCTCGCCCGCCGCGCCCGCCCGGGCACCATCCTCTCGCGGCGGACGCGCGCCCAGTGGCGCGGCCGCTCCCACGGGGTGCGAACCACCTCCTGGCCCGCTCGCCGCCGCTCGTTGTTCTTGACCCGCCTCTCGACCCGGATCCGGCCCTGTTCCCGCTCGTAGCCCTCGGCCCAGCGCGACAGCCGGAGCTTGCTGTTGCCGAGCTTCGCCGCCTTCCCGGTCTCCGGATCGACCCTGTTGGCGACCACGTGGACATGCGGGTGCCGGGTGTCGTCGTGCGCGACGATCAGCGCCTCGTGGCCCTCCAGCCCCAGCGCCTCCAAGCTCCCGTCCACGGCTTGACTCATCTCCTGCCGGGTGGGCGTCTCGTCCCTCGCCCAACTGAGCGAATAGTGCAGGACCGGCTTCTCCAGCTTGCGCCCCCCTCGCGCCGCGCCCGCCAGCCGTTTGAGGTCGGGGGCCGCCTTCGCGGTCGCGGCCATCAGCCGCGCGGCCCGCTCCGCCCGGATCGTCGCAAGGTTCCGGGTGTCGGTCCACGCGACCCGCTCCGAGGTCTCCGGACTCCGGTCGTCCGGCGTTGGGGCGTCGTGCAGGCAGTACGCCGCGACCCCGGCGAACGACCGCCCCAAGCCGTTGATCTTCGGGATCATCGGCCCAGCGCCTCGCCGCTCAAGAGATCGGCCGCGAGCTCGCCCACCCGCTCGACCGCCTCCAGAGTCCCCGGCGGCGCAGAAGCCCCGGAGTTCAGGGCGCGGGCGATCTGATTTAGATTGACCCCGATCCGGTGGAGTTCGACGCGCTCCCGGGCGCCGAGACGGTGAACGGCCGCCTCGCGGACCGGCTGCCCCAGCGCCCTGCGGCGCATGTAGCCGCCCCTCGTCATGCGGGCCGCTCCGGCCCGCTCGGCGATCTCTGCGGCCTCCGCGGTCGTGACGCGCACGCCGATCGTGCGGGTTCTGCGCTCGGCCTCGGGCTTCCGGGGACGGGCCATGTCGGGCGGCCTCCTTTGGTGGCGCGCGGAATGTCGTTGCGGGGGTCCGGGGGCATCCCCCCGGCCAGAGGTTTTCGTGAAGCGAAAACACATCTCGCTCCACGGAGACCCGCAAAATAAAACGGGCCAGCGGGCGGCGGCCAGCCGCCCACCCACCGGGGCAGCTCCGGCGGTTGCCCCGGTGGCCATGATCGCGCCCTCCGCGCGGGAGCGGATCGAGGTCCTGCGGCACCGCCGGAATGATGCCTACGCATCTGCCGGAAAGACGGTTTCGTGCCACTCCGCGGCAGCAGCGACGGCGGCTGCCCCGGAGGCCATGATCGCCCCCTCGGCGCGGGAGTCCGACGCACGGAATCCCCGGGTCGTCGGAATCGCCGTGACGTACAGTCAGGGGACTGTTTCGGGCGGTGTCAACAACCGCCGAAACGGCGATGTCCAACGGCTTCCAGAGCCGTCCCAAAGGCGAACCGGCCGCCGCCAGCGGTGCCTCCGCCGCCAGCGTCCAACCGATGCTCGATGTGGCCGGGCCGGAGGTCCAGCGCCCTGGTCCAGAGTCGTGCGCGCCATGACCCAGAATTCGTGAAGGGTCATCCGAATCGCGGGGATGTCCAGCACCCGAAACGCGCTCGATGGAGTGGCGAGGGGCTTGGCGAGGAGCTCGGCCCCTTTTCGAACCCCCAACCGACCCGCGCTACGGATTGTCGGGGGACGCCGCCTCCCGAACCCGTTGGCGGTGTACTCGTGCCTGACGTGGACCTCCCCTAGCCATTACGCTGTCAGGAGCCACTTGATGAAGGAACGGCAGCCGATCCAGGCAGACGCCACATGGTCGAGAGCGTCCGGGGTTTGAATCGCCGGGCAGTGCTCGTAGGGGAAGGTTGCACCGGCCTGAAGTTCCAGATTCGAAGCCTTGTTGGCGACCACGTGCTGGGCCGCTTCCATCCACTCGCGCTGTCTCTTCACCCCCGAGTCCGGGTCTCCCCGGAGGGTTCGCAGATCGACGTCCAAGTAGGCATCCTGAAAGTGCGGGCCGCTGCGCGTGCGCCAATGCCGTTGCTTCAGAATCAAGCGGGGCTCCATCCCCGGGCAATTCGCCATCGCAGGTTCCATCTCCCGCGACACTTGGGACATGAGGCGGGCCAAGCTCCGAGATCGCAGCTTGGTCCACAACCCGCCCCGCGCCTTGTTCGGCAGGATCACTCTCGCGCATACGTCCTCGTCCGCGACATGCAGCAAGAGGTGCGGGCTCTCGTTGAACCCGCCTCTGGACCCACGAAACCCAAACACACTCCAGCCTCCCGTCCGCAGCTTCCTCGCCGGCTCAGGCTCGATACGGAGGCCCTCCAAGTCGGGGCGAAGGCCCAGCAGGGCCATCGCACGATCCACCTGCTCTTGGGGGTCAGCGGCCGGGCTGAACCCCGGAAACTCTTCAGTTGGTGTCATGTGACATTTGCCCGCTATCCTTGCCTTGGAGATCCGGCACCCTACAACGCTAACGGTCCATCCCGCAAACCCGTTCCCCGGACGCAGTTGGTTGCGGGAGCCTCATACAAGGACCTTCCGCTCCCGCCTCGGGAACCTCGCCGCCATCGCTCCCAAGGGGCTGTCCGATGGTGAGCGGAGCGGCGGCCCACCAGCATGGGACCCTTAGCAGGTCGAGGGGGCTCCCATCTGGCGGAAACATCCTTCCTTGGCGAGATTCTCGACGCGCAGATCGTGCAGTCCATCACGCGAGGAATCGAATGATGGCACGCACGAAACGAAAGCGCCGGAGCTACGGCGCCGGTGAATGGGGCCGGAACCGGGTGAGGGTCTTCCCTGACCCGAAGACCGGCCTTTACCAGATGGAGTGGCGCGAGAACGGGCGCAGGCTCACCCGGTCGCTGGGTCACCGCGAATGGGTGAGGGCGAAAAAGCAGGCAGACGAGTTCGCCGCTGGTTTCGCCGGCCCGGACCTGAACGGCAAGGCGGAAGCCGAGCCGGAGCCGCTCACGCTGGGAGGGCTTCTTGACATCTACGGTGAGGAGGTGACGCCCACCAAGGGCGTGCATACGCGGCGGCACGACCGGGCCGCCATGGACATGTTCCTCCGATTCTTCGGACGGAACCGCGACCCGGCCACCCTGTCCCAAAGGGATTGGGACCGCTTCATCCGGGAGCGGCGCGCGGGCAGGATCGGACCGAGCGGTAGGCCCGTGTCCGACCGGTCGGTCGAATACGACCTCAAGTTCCTGATCGCGGTTCTGAATTGGGCTGCGAGGTCGAGGGACGAGCGGGGCCGCCCGCTCCTCGACAGGAATCCGCTCAAGGGTTTCAGGAAGCCCACGGAGAAGAACCCGACTCGGGTGGTGCTCACCGAGGACGAGTACCGGGCGCTTCTGAAGGTGGCGTCCCGGGTGGACTGGCGGTTCCACCTCGCGCTCGTGCTCGCGCACGAGACCGGCCACCGGATCGGAGCCATCCGCCAGCTTCGGTGGTTCGACATCGACTTCGAGGGTGGGACGATCCTCTGGCGCGCCGAGCACGACAAGTCGGGGCACGAACACGTCACGCCCGTCACCGCCGAAGCGCTCTCCGCACTGAATGAGGCGCGCAGGAGCCACCCCGGAACCGGGGAAGCGCCGGTGCTGCCCGCGCCGAGGAATCCGTTGGCGTGTCTCGGCGCGGCTCGGTTGCACGCTTGGTGGAGCAAGGCCCAGATTCTTGCGGGGCTGGACCCGAAGCCCGGCAGGGGCTGGCACTCGCTGAGGCGGAAGTTCGCCAGCGACCTGATGGATCAGCCGCTCAAGGTGCTTTGCGCGTTGGGAGGCTGGAAGACCGCCAAGACGGTGCTCGAATGCTATCAGCGACCGGATGCAGGACAGCTTCGGAAGGCACTGGAAGCTCGTCGGCGGTCTCGCAGCTGAGGTTGCCAATCGGCGGGAGTCAATCGGCGGGAATCGGGCCTGTCAGACTCCCAAGTTCAATACCCGCAACGGATTGTGACCATGCGACCATCTGCCGGGCTGGCAAGGCGCGACGAAGGGCCGGTAGCAGCGCTACAGGTCCAAGGAGCAACGCAGAGCGCAGCGGTCCGGCCCGGATGCATCGCCGTTCGAATGCCGGGGGGATTTTGTCCACGGGCTGCTAGGCCGCGCCCCGCCGACGTACCTGCAGGCCGAGCAGCCACTCCTCGAGAAGGACCTCGTCGGAGATGGCGCTCGCCTTCAGCAGCTGGTCCAGTCGGCGGAGTCCGCGAACCGCGCGGACCAGGTCGGCGCGGGTCCAGCGCCGGGACTGCGCGGTGATCCTGCGGGTGAGGAAGCGCTGGTAGGGTGGCAGCGAATCCTGCAGGGCGGCAGCGCCCCCCTCGACGGCCACCCCGATCCGAAGGAGCGTGGTCGAGAGGCCGATCACCAGGCCCACGGCCGTCTCGCCCTGCGCAAGCAGGACGGGAAGTCCCCTCACCGCATCGTGGATCTTCCGGTTGCCCACCAGATCGAACCACGCCCAGCGATCCTGCTGCGGCAGCTGGAGGCCGCCCTTTCGCACGGCATCGACATCCACGGGCCGATCCTGCCCCACCATTTCGGCGAGCTTGCGCACCTCCTGCGTGAGCACCCCCAGATCCGTGCCCGCAGCTCCGGCCAGCACCTGCGCGGCATCGATCTCGACCGTCGTGCCGAGTTCCCGGGCCGCCCATGACACGAGCCAGGCCGGAACCGCGTCGGCGGGCACGGGCTTGAACTCGGCCGCCTGCGCGATTCGCGCCAGGTCCTTGTAGAACCTGGCCCGGGACTGTTTCGGCACGGTGGCCTGCAGGATCAGCACTAGCCCCCGGGGGGGCTTGCCCGCCGTCTCGAGCACCACCTTGCGCGCCGCCGGACTGGACGCCAGCGCCTCGGCCTCCCGGACCAGCACAACGCGCCAATCGGCCATCATCGGCGGGGTGGAAATCACCGACGCGAGCCGTTCCACGGAGGTCTCGGACCCCCGGAGCACATCGACGTTGAAGTCGCGTGTCGCCGAATCGGCGTATTGCTCCACAAGGGACCTGACGGCGACGGCTTTCCGGAACTCGTCACCGCCGTGGAGAAAGAACACGCCCCCCCGACCGGAGGCGCTCAGAGACCGGGGCAGGGACACCGTCGGGGGGGGATTGTGTCCACGGGCTAGTATTGATCCAGTCCCGTCTCAACCTCGCGGGATACGGGGCGGGCCGGCGTGTGGCCGTATTCGAAGAGCATGGCACGCGCGATTGCGACCGGCGCCGTTCGCGTCTGCTGGACGGCGAACGGACCGGGAAGCTGAAACACGAGCGGCACGGCCGGCGCCGCAGGCGCGCTGGCCATGACCGGAGGCATCTCGACCTCGGGGGCAGGCAGCGACAGGAACGGGAACCAGGCCGCGGCGGTCAACAGCACCGTCACGATCAGGGAGGCGGCCAGCGTCAATCCCGAACCCGCCGCACCCAGTGCCTGGGGCCTGCGTTCCTCGGCAAGGGCCAGGCGGCGCACGGCAGCCACCCGGGTCGGGAGTCCAGCCGGGTCCGGCTGCTCCGCGCGCAGGACCCGGACCCCTCTCCGGATGATCCGGTCGTACCGCGCGCAGGAGGCGCAAACCTCGAGGTGGCCGGTCACCCGGGACCTGGCCTCGGGCGCGAGGCGGTGATCACGGTAGTCCGAATAGGCGTCCAGGAAGCGCCGGCACTCCGGCGACTCGGCATGCCGCCCTTCGCGGCTCGCTTGCCGGAACGTCGAGATGTTGCTCTTCACGAATACGGCACCCGTCGATCAGTTCCCGAATGGTCGGTCCGCCAACCAATATCCTCGCCGGACAGCCGGCCCGCCAGAGGCATGAGATACCAGCTGGGACGAAATACACCCCGGCGGGCCGGGTGTTTCGGTCCGCCGGCGCTCTTCAGGAATTGTATACAGCCGGGCCGCGAAGAAGGTTCCCCGCGGATGCGGGTTTTCAGTCGATCATCGGGGCGATGATCCGCGCGAAGCTGTTGCGCGCACGGTTCAATCGGCTCTTGACCGTGCCCAGGTTACACTCCGTGATCTCGGCAATTTCCTCGTAGGTCTTGCCTTGCAGCTCCCTCAGCACGAATACGGTCCGGTGGTGGTCGGGCAGTTCGCCGACTGCTTCGTTCACCTTCTCCCGCAGGAACCGACGTCGGTACAGGTCGTCCGGGCGTGTCCTGGGGTCTTCCCATTCGAGCGGCCGAAAGTCCGCATCCCAGTTTCTCGTGATCGTCTGAAAGAGCACCAGTGGATTCCTGGCCCGGTTCCGCAGTTCGTTCTTGGCCAGGTTCCCGGCGATCGTGTAGATCCACGTCGAAAACTTTCTGGCCTGGTCGAATCGATGCAGGTGCCTGTATACGCGCACGAAGGTCTCCTGGACGAGGTCCTCTGCCCGCTCGCGGTCTCCGACCGTGCGGTGGACAAAGTTCTTGAGGCGTCGGTCGTATCGGCGCACCAACTCGGCAAATGCGCTCTCTTCGCCATCGAGGAAGCACTGAACAACCTGGCTGTCGTCGAGGACGGCGAGCTGCCGTCTCAGCTCCCTGGCTGAATGGCGCCGACGGACACCGTCTCGCTCGACCGGCAACGGCTTGGTTCGTGCCATGTGAACACGCTCCTCTCAGGGGACCCGAGGAAGTGAAACCAACCATGATTCCGCACACGGGTGCTGTTGCGGACCAGTAATGCGCAGGAACCGTGCCAACCGCATTTCCGGCTGGAAACAAGGTTTCGGTGATGAACATGTCCTCTGTGGAGGACACCTGATTCCCGGTGGAAAGACAGGGGCGACGGCCGGCGGGCATCTCCCGCGGATCGGTGCGAACGCCCCCGGGCGCAGCGGACGCCGGCGGACGCCCGGCCTGTCCTACAGCTCCGGAGGCCTTGTCGCGGCTTCCGCGGCGTCGCGGGTACCGGGGCGGCGCAGCAGGAAGCGCGCGCCGTACAGGATCGTCACCAGGGTCTTGCCGTCGGTGATCTCTCCGGAGCGCACCATCTCCAGAACCCTGGACAGCGGAAGCCGCACAACCTCCAGGAATTCATCGTCATCGGCCCGCGACTGTCCGGGCACCAGGTCGAAGGCGGCGTACAGGTGGATCTCCTCGTTGGTGAAGCCCGGCGTGGTGTGGATCGTGGTCAGCTCGACCAGCCTGCCCGCGCGGACGCCCGCCTCCTCCTCCAGCTCGCGCTTCGCGCACTGCTCCCAGCTCTCGCCGGGCTCGACGATGCCCGCCGGGACTTCGTAGATCTCGCCGCCGGCGGCGTACCGGTACTGGCGCACGAGGAGGACGTCCGGATCCGCGTCGCGCTCGCTCCCGAGCACGGGCAGCACGGCCGCAGCGCCACGATGGCGTACGAGTTCCAGTTGCCCGACCGAACCATCGGGGAAGCGAACCGTGTCGACGCTCAGGTGCACGACCCGGCCGTCGTGAACGACCGACGTGCTAACCAGGGCCCGCCGATCTTCGCTCATCCGCCTGCTTCCGGCCCGATCTCGTCGTGGACATGAACCGGACCGATGTCGAGCTTCTCGAGTGGCCCGGCAACCTCGCCGGCGTCACCCACCACGACCGTGCACAATTCGGCGGGACGGATGTGTCTGCGCGCCGCAGCGGCGACGTCCGCCCTCGTCACCCTTCCGACCCGGTCCCGGTACCTGCGGTAGTAGTCGTCGCCAAGGCCGTAGACGATCATCCCGGCGATCCTGGACGCGATCTGGCCGGTCGTCTCCAGCCGCAGCGGAAACACGCCCGCGAGGTAGTTGCGCGCGGTCTCGACCTCATCCCGATTCGGACCGGCGGCCACGATACCCTCGATCTCCCGGAAGATCTCGGTTACGGCGGCGGCGGTCACGGCGCTATCGACGGCCGTGGAAACGGCGAATGGCCCGGGCCCCCGGCGAACGGCGAACGACGAGGTCACCCCGTAGGTGAAGCCGTGCCGTTCGCGCAGGTTCAGGTTGAGCCGCGACGAAAACGAGCCACCCAGGATGAGGTTGAGCACGATCGTCGCGAAGTAGTCTTCGACGGCGCGGTCCACCCCGACGTGCCCGACGCGGATCTGGGACTGGACGGAACCCGGCCGGTTCACCACGTGGACGGCCCGTTTCCGGCTGCGCGGGCGGGCACTCGGCTCCGGCAACGCCTCAACGCGCCGCTGCCAGCCTCCCAGTCCCTCCTCCAGTACCGCCACGGCCTCCGCCGGATCGAGATTCCCCACGATCACGCCCGCCGCCTCGGCCGGACCGTAATGACGCGCGGCAAAGGCACGCGCGTCGTCCGCGCCCAGGCGAGCCAGAGAGGCCTCGATTCCGCCCAGCGGCCGGCCGTAGGTGGCTCCGTTCGCGAAAACGAAACGGGCGTGCGCATCGACGGCCAGCGCCGAGGGGTTCATCCGCCTTTGCACGGCCGTGGCGAGCCGCTGCTGCCTGTAGCGCCCGAACTCCGCCTCCTCGAAGGCCGGCCGCCGAATCATCTCGGCCAGAAGCGGCACTGCCCGCGCCAGGTGTTCCGCGTGACAGGAGACGGCCACCGTGGTCGAATCCCATCCGGTGGCTGCTCCGAAGCTCGCGCCGACATCCTCGAGGGCACGCGCCAGCTCGGTGCTCGAAAAGCGTGAGGTCCCTCCCTCGAGAGCGTCGGCCGTCAGAACCGCCAGCCCGGAATCGCCCGCCGCCACCGCGGTCTCGCCGGCGCGCAGCACGACCATCGCGGTCACGATCGGAACCGTGTCCTGCGAGACCACGCGCACGTCCATTCCGTTGCTCAGGCGTCGCCGGTCGATCGTCGGGAATTCGTAGGGACGGATCGCGCCAACCTGGGGCGGAGACCGGCCGGCGCTCATGTTGCCGGTTCGTCCGCGGTGGGCGATCCACCCGGGATGTACCGTACGCTGACCCGGTTCGCGGGGTGCAGAAAGCTGCGGCCCCATTCGCGCGCTTCCGCCACGGTGACGATGCGTAGCCGGGAAAGGTCGTCGTTCAGGCGCGCGGCATTCCCGAAGCAGGTGGCGTACATGGAGAGGAGGTCGGCCCGGGTCTCCACGCGCTGCAGCTCCCTGAGCGTGCGCGTCTCCGCCCCGACCACCGCCCGCGCGACCTCCTCTTCGGTCAGCGTGCCCGCATCGTCGATCTCCGCCGCGACCGCGTGCTCCAGGTCGTCGATGCCGGTGTCGGGGAAGCCGGTCGCGATGACCAGAAAGATTGTGACGCCGGTGGTGAGCGGCAGCAGGTGGCAGGTGGCCGACCTGGCCCGGCGGGTGCGCACCAGGCGGTCGTAGAACCGTGATGACCGCCCGGAGCCGAGGCAGTTTGCAACCACCTCCCCGGGGTAGAACGCGTCGGTCGTGAAGGGCGGCACGCGCGAAGCCATGTAGATGCGCGGCAGCGGCACCGCCGCGTGAACGTCGGTGCGCAGGGTCTCGCCGGTGGCAAAGGGAATCGTCGCCGTGCCCGGGACGGGGGGCGGGGGCGGGCCCGGGGGTATTTCGTCGAAGTAGCGCCTCACCCGGCTGTGCGCGTGATCGGCGTCGAAGTCGCCGCAGACCGAAATCACGGCGTTGTTGGGGAGGTAGTGGGTTGCGAAGAACTCGTGCACGTCTTCAAGCGTGGCGGCGGCGATATCCTCCATGGTGCCGATGACCGTGTGATGGTATGGATGGGTCGCCGGGAAGAGGAGCGACTGCATCCTCTCGTCCCAGTCCCCATAAGGCTGATTGTCGTACCGCTGCCTCCGCTCGTTCATGACCACGTCGCGCTGGTTCTCCAGCTTCTCGTCGGTCATGGCGGCAAGCATCCAGCCCATGCGATCCGATTCCAGCCACAGCGGCAGGTCGAGGTGGTGGGACGGGACGGTGTCGTAGTAGTTCGTGCGGTCGAACCACGTCGTGGCGTTGGCCGAGCCCCCGACCCTTTCGATGTGATGGAAATGCCCGTTCTTCGGGACGTGCGCCGACCCCTGGAACATCATGTGCTCGAAGAGGTGCGCGAATCCCGTGCGCCCCGTCGTCTCGTTCCTGGAACCCACGCCATACCAGAGGTTGACCCCCACGACCGGGGTCGTCCGGTCGGGTGCCAGGACAAGCCTGAGGCCGTTGGCAAGCGTGTGCTGCTCGATCTCGATCATGTCCGGCCGCGTGCGCCTCCATCGTGTCCCTCCGGGGCGCGGCCCCGTTTCCCTCGTCCACGGGTTGCGCCATCTTTCCCTGCGTGCGACAACACTCTAGCGATCGATCACGCTGCACAAGGCGGAGGCAGGCATTCCCGTGGGCTTCACTCCCTTCGAAATGGAGCGGTGGCAATCCACCTGGGAGCATCGGGTGGCGTTCAACCTGTCGGAGAGCGGTGTACATCCACTGACGGTCGGGGAACTGCTCTCCATGGCCGGCCAGTCCACCGATCTCGCGGGCGTCCGGCTCGGATACGGGCAGTCGAACGGCTCGGACGAACTCAGGGCGCTCATCGCTTCGCTGTACCCGGGCGCGTCGGACCGCTCCGTGGTCGTCACCATCGGCGGAGCCGAGGCGAATTTCGTGGGATTCTGGGAGCTTGCGGCGGCCGGCAAGCCGGTGGCGGTCATGCTGCCCAACTACATGCAGGTTCCGGGGTTGATCGAGAACTTCCACGGGGGGTACGTGCCCTTCCACCTTCGCGAGGAGACCGGTTGGCGACCCGATCTCGACGAGCTGGAGGCGGCACTGCGGGGCGGGGCGGGATTCATCCTGGTCACGAACCCCAACAACCCCACGGGCGTTGCCCTGACCGAGGACGAAACGGACGACATCGTCGCGCTGGCGGACCGGTACGGTGCCTGGATCCTCTCGGACGAGGTGTACCGGGGCGCCGAGGTGGGTGAGGACACGGTTCCGTCGTTCTGGGGCCGCTATGACAAGGTGCTCGTGACGAACACGCTGTCCAAGGCGTACGCGCTGCCCGGACTGCGCCTGGGGTGGGTGGTGGGACCCGAGGACGTCGTCGAGCGGCTGTGGGCCCGGACGGACTACACCACGATCGCGCCCGCCTCGCTCTCGGACGCGCTGGCAACCGTCGCCCTCTCGCCGGACGTGCGTCCCCGGATTCTCGCACGGACCCGCGGCATCATCCGCAACAACCTGAGCGTCATGAGCGACTGGATGGACGCTCACGGAGACCTGTTCAGCCATACGCCGCCCGACGCGGGGGCAATCTGCATGGTGCGGTACCATGTGCCGACCGCGTCGCTGGAACTCGCCGAGCGGCTTCGCGTCGAGCACAGCCTGCTCATCGTTCCGGGCGCCCATTTCGGGATCGAAGGGACGATGCGGATCGGGTTCGGCCCGCCGGAGGACGAGCTTGTGCAGGCGTTGGAGCGCCTGGGGTCGGTCTTTGCGACGGCGGGCGCCGTCTAGCATCTAGCCGTCAGTCGTCCGGGTCCACCGCGGTCACGCAGTCGGGCTCGTCGTAGCCCGCGCGATTCACGGACCGTGAGACGGGATGCAGGTTCAGTTCCGGGGGTTCGGCGCCGCCGAGGATGGCGTGCAGCGCCGCGGGTGTGGTGCCCCGCGCCAGCCAGTCGTCCCAGCTGTGCGGAGGCAGGATGACCGGGACCCGATCGTGGAGCCAGCGGATGGGTTCGGGAGCGTCCCGCGTGAGAACCGAGAACGTCAGGAGCCTGGAGCCCGTCCGCGAACGCCAGGCCGACCAGATCCCGGCCATGGCGAAGATGTCCCGCCGGGCCAGGTGAATCCAGTACGGCTGCTTTCCCGACGGGCGGTTCTCCCACTCGTAGAAGCCGTCGGCGGGCACCAGGCAGCGGCGCGCCAGGAAGGACTCGCGGAAGGCGCTCCGGCGTGCCACCGTTTCCGATCGCGCGTTGATCATGCGGGGCCCGACCCGGGGGTTCTCCGCCCAGTGCGGGACGAGGCCCCACCGCATGAGACCGGCCCGCCGCCCGCCGGGCGCGGCAATGACGATCGGCGCGTCCTCGGTTGGGGCGATGTTGTAGCGAGGCCGGTGGTGCGTCAGGGCCGGAGCGACATCCGCGTGGAACGCGCCGGCGACGGCGTCGATCTCCTGCGTGAGGCTGAACCGGCCGCACACGGGCTCAACCGCCGGACGGAGCGACCTCCGCCGCCCCCGCCACCGTTTCGCTCGTTGCGGCGGTGATTTCCCTCACGACGAAGAAGCCGTCCTCTCCCTGCTCCTGGTAGAGGGGCATGAGGAGTCGCCCGCTCTTCGGCACCGCTACTTCACCATGTCGGTCGTCGCCCACGATGTCGCCCGCGCGCACGCGCTGGAAGTTGCGGAAGCCCGGACGGGTCCTGTAGCGATCAGCCGGCTCGACAGGGTGGCGGTACGTGCTCTCGAGGACCCGGGGAAACCCCCGGTACGCGTGCCTGAGCGCCCGGTACGCGGCCGCCGCCTCCGGCGCGTCCCGCCAGTCCAGCAGACCCGCTGCATGGATCGCCAGCCAGACCGCGCTGGCCGCCCTCAGCCTCGCCTCCGCCTCCTCGTGCTGTCCGCATTCGAAGACCGCCGCCGTGTACCCCAGGTGGTCCATGTAGCCGTTGAACGTGCCCTCGAGGTGCTGGTCGAGCCGCATGACCAGGGGCACCGGTATGGCGATCGCGAAACGCCTGTTGTGCGGCGTGTCGCTCGCGGTCGTAAAGGCCCCGCCACCACCCGAAGTCGTGTGGATGTCGAGAACGTACACGGGACCGCGGCGCCGCTCCGCGACCTCGTCGAGCACGTCGAGGATCCGGAGCATTTCCAGGTCCTCGGGGTCCAGCGCGCTGCCGTTCGCGGCATCCGGAGACCTGGCCGCGGCGACCCTGGCCGGAGTCCACACCCGGTTCAGATCGTACGCAAGGAAGCGCCGTCCGGCTCCGAGCGCCTGCAGGTTGCCCGCGACGGCCACAAAATCGCCCTTCAGATGGCGCCGGCGCGCGGCGATCGTCTCGATCATCGCCTCCAGTGCCCGCACTCCGGCCGGCTCGTTGCCGTGCAGCCCCCCGATGCATAGAAGCAGGGGGCCCGGACCGGCACCCTTGACATGCTCGATGACGCCGGGACGCGAGAGCCAGGTCGCACGGCCTCGTGACGCGCCCCCCGTCCCGTGGGTCACCCGCTGCTAATCCTCTTGAAGCCGTTCTTCGAGGAGATGATAGGCCATCGGCATGAAGTCCGTTTCGCTCACCAGGCCGACCAGTTGGCCGTCCTGGACCACCGGGAGGGCCGAGACCCGGTTGCTCCGCATGCGGTTGATCGCCTCGAGGGTCGTCGTATCCGGCGAGGCCGTCACCGGCTTGCGCTCCATGATTTCGCTCACCGGGATGCTCTCCGCTTCGGCCTGTGTCCGGCCCTCGGCCATCAGGCGCAGGATCGAACGATAGGACACGATCCCGACCAGCCGGTGTTCGTTGTCCTCGATCAGCACATGGCGAATCTGCCGGACGTGCATGAGGTAGGCGACCAGTTCCACCAGCTCGTCCTGGTTCACCGTGGTCAGCGAGGTCGTCATGTACTGCTCGACGCGCATGTAGTTGTGCTTCCAGCCTCCGGCCTCGCCGAGTTCAGCGGGCTCCCACTGCGCGACCGGCAGCCCCTTCTTCTGCTGCCGCACGGTGGCGGACGTGAGCGCCGCCAACTGCTCCCCCTTCGTGCCCGCACCCTTGAGGTTGCTCAGGGATCGGATGGCCCAGCTGGCCCCGGTCACCCCCGCCGACACACGCTCTTCGATCACGCCCAGGTAGCGGTCCACCTCGGTCTTGTACACCGGGTAGCGGCTCAGTGCGTCCGCGGCGAAGGGGAGCAGCGTGTCCAGAACCAGCCGGTCGGCCGGGCCGCTCTTCCCGTCGAGCCACGCCATTCCGGCTCGCAGCCCCAGCCGCGAGGCAGCCAGGAAGTTTGCCTTCGCGTCGTCGAATTCCATGCGCTCGGTGAGGTCGGGTACCGCCTCGGCAACGCCCAGCACGGTCCCGATCCAGAACACCGTATTGGCCATCTCGTCCAGCGTGGAGGGACCGGCCGGAAGCGCCCGGCACTCGATGCGCAGGTGCGGTTTCCCGTTCGAGATGCCGTAGCAGGGCCGGTTCCACCGGTACACGGTGCCGTTGAAGAGCTGAAGGGCATGCAGTTTGGGGACGCCCCCCTGGTCCAGCACCTCGATCGAGTCCTCCTCCACATCCATGGCCAGCAGCACGCGGAAGTTGGCGATGTCCTCCTGAAAGAGCTCGGTCACGGACTTCTCCAGCCAGCTGCCCCCAAACCGCACGCGCGGACTCATCTCCCGCATGTGGAGGTCCGCTCCACGGGTGTCGAGCGACTGCCTGAAGAGGGCGATCCGCGTCTCGGCCCACAGCCGGCGGCCGAAGAGAAGCGGCGAGTTGACCGAGGCGGCCAGTATGGGCCCCGTGACGGCCTGGGCCACGTTGTAGAAGTGCGCGAATTCGTCGGCCGACACCTGCAGATGGACCTGCGCGCTCGTGTTGCAGGCCTCGAGCATCACCGAATCGTGCTGGATCATGAGCTCGTCGGTGCCCCTGATCCGCAGGCGGAACCCGCTTCCCGCGCGGTTCATGGCTTCGTTGAGGGCGTAGTAGCGATCTCGCGGCGTGATGTTGTCGAGGGAGAGGTCCGACTTCATGAGCGTGGGAAGGATGCCGGTGAGCACCGCGTCCGAGTTGTGCAGCCGGGCGGCGTCGCGTACACGCGTGACATAGCTGTCCAGCTCCGCGTGCATGTCGGAAAAACACGACTCCGCAAGAAGCCGTGGAGACAGGTTGGCCTCCAGATTGAAGCGCGCCAGCTCGGTCGTGAACGGCTCGTCGTCGAGCTCGTCGAGAACCTCGACCGCCACCGGAGCGGGCCGCCAGGCTTCGTCTACGAGAAAGAACTCCTGCTCCGCGCCAAAACGACGGACGCCGGATTCGATCCGGCCATCCGCGAGGAGGCGCTCCAGCGCCTGGAGGTCCCTGAGAAGCGCGCGCGTGAAGACGCGAATCGCCTCCGGAGATGTCTGGGGTTTGAGATCGACGCCCATCAGCGTTCCTGCGTTCTTCCGGTCGGAGGTCGTTGCGAGTCGGCTTCGCGACGGATTCTATCTGAAAGGCATGTACTAGCGAAAGGTCGCGATGGCCGCGAGCGCCTTCTTCGTGATCACCGGCACGCGGACCTCGTCCGCCGGATACCCCGTCACGAGCAGCAGAAACGGACGCTCATTCGGCGGCCTGCCCAGAATCTCGTTGAGAAAATTCATCGGCGAAGGGGTGTGAGTCAGCGTCGCCAGGCCCGCGTAGTGAAGTGCCGTGATCAGGATGCCCGTCGCGATGCCCACGCTCTCCTGCACGTAGTAGTTCTTCACCTTGCTGCCGTCGCGCCCGACCATGTAACGCTCGGCGAAGATCGCGATCAGGTAGGGCGCGGTCTCCAGGAAGGGCTTGTGCTCGTCGGTCCCGAGCGCGGCGAGCGCGTCGAGCCACTCCCTGGGGGCGCCGCCGCGATAGAACGCCCGCTCCTCGGCCTCGGCCGCCACCCTGATGCGGGCCTTAACCTCGGGGTCGGAAACGGCCACGAAGTGCCACGGCTGATGATTCGCGCCGCTCGGGGCGGTCCCCGCCGCCCGGATACACTCCTCGATCAAGCCGCGCGGGACAGGCCGGTCGCTGTATTCCCTTATCGTGCGGCGCCGCTGCGCATCGGCCCTGAACTCCGCCGCGCGCGCCGTCATCTCGGCGGGCGAGCGCTCGATCCACGATTCGAGCGGAACGAAACGGGGCTCGCTCAACGGGAATGGCTCCGGGGCGCCGTGCTCACGCTCCGTCGCGGCCACTCAGGCGGGTGTACGCCGCCACGACGTCCCCATCACCCAGCTCGAGCACCACACTGGAAGCGGGCACGCCGAGGGAGCGCGACAGGAAGCGGACGTTCACCAGTCCGACCAGCTCGTCGTCCGAGAGCGACACATGGCGCCATTCGGAGGCTACACGGGCCCCGAAGCGCTCGTACGCCCCGGTGAGGAACCCCGGCGAGCCGTCGATGGGAACGTGAAAATCGCCTGCGTGCACGGAGTAGGACCGGGCGATCTCCAACCAGCCCGCACCGCGCCTCCGCTGAGCCACGACGACGTCGGGGGGCACCCCGGCACGGGTCGCAAGGCGCAGGACGACCGGAATCTCGGCGGCGGACAGTTCCCACCGCGTCAGAACCGTGACCTCGCCTGCAGGCGTGCCGAAGTACTCGCCCACCGCGCGGAGGAACACGGCTTCGTTCGCGTTCCCTCGCTGTGCCTCAAGCACGCCCGGTGCGAGCACGAAAAGCAGTGCCGCAGCGGCTCTTGATCTTCCTGCTTTCCACATTGCGCCGTCTCCTGTCGCTGCCGAAATGTCACCGCACCGGGGCCTGTCCGCCACCCCCGAACCTGTGCGGAGCCGCCCCGCGAGCCGTCTTCGACAGAGCGACGACCATGGAATGCGGGTCAGCACCGTCCGAGCGCCCGCGACGCCCGCTCCCGGGCCGCGACGACCGGAGAGCACCCCGAGTCGTCCGCCTCGCGGAAGATCGCCGCAAGCGACTCACCGATTGAGCGGACCCGCGACTCCAGGTCGCCATGGTCGAGTATTCCCTGCTCCAGGAGCCCGAACGACATCGCCCCGCCGCCGTTGATCACGTAGTCGGGCGCGTAGAGGATCCCTCGTGCCCTCAGGCGCTCCGCGTCCTCGGGCACTTCGAGCTGGTTGTTGGCGGGCCCGGCCACGATACGGCAGCGAAGGCGCGGAATCGTGCGCTCGCTGACGGTCGCACCGACCGCGCCCGGGGCGTACACGTCACATTCGGTGTCGTACACCGCAGCCGGGTCGATTTCGGTCCCGCCGCACCGCGCTGCGACGGCACGTGCGCGCTCCCGGTCGATGTCGGAGACGAGCACGCGGGCGCCGGATTCGTGCAGAAGGCGTGCCAGGGCCCCGCCCACGTCTCCCGCGCCCTGGATCAGCACGGACTTGCCCGTGAGGTCCGCGCCGCCGTCGAGATGGTTCACCGCCGCCTCGATTCCCGCGTGAACCCCCACCGCCGTGTAGGGACTGGGATTCGGCGGCGGATTGCCGTCACGACTGCCGGCAACCGCCTCCGTGAGCGTGGCCAGGAACGTCATGTCGTCGCGGGTGGTCCCCAGGTCTTCGCCGACGCTGTAGCCTCCGTCCAGGGCATTCAGCACCCGGGCGAACCGCTCGAAGAGGCTCCGACGCTGCTCGCCGACGATCGGGCCGGGCACCGCCAATACGGACTTCCCGCCTCCGTACGGCATGTCCAGCGCCGCCCACTTGCTGGTCATTCCCTCGGCCAGCCTCATTGCGTCGCGCAGCGCCTCGGCGGGAGACGGATAGCTCTTCAGGCGGCAGCCCCCCGTGGGACGGCCAAGAGTACCGTCATGGAGCGCCACGAAGATCCAGCTCCCGGTCTCCCGGTGACGGGACACGACCACGCCCAGACCATCCCATGCCCCGATCAGCGATTCCAGGCTGATCTGCGCATCTTCGGCGCCGATGTTCGCACGCGCCTCACCGCGCCGCGCCTCCGTGTCGGAATTCTTCACGTCGGCCGATCCTCCTTTCGGTAGACGAAGCGCAATCCCGACCAGTCCCCGTCGATTGCGCAGATCTTGTTGTCCACCAGACCGCCCGCGAGGCCTGCGTGCCGCACGTCGGACTCGCGGATATCGCTTGCCAGGCTGCCGGCGAGCTTCGGCCAGGCAAGCCAGAGTCCCCCGTTCCAGTTCAGCTGGCTGCTGAAGCGTTCAACGGTTCCCGCGATCGCCGCAAGCGCGGGCAGGAAGACCACGATCACGTCGTAGCAACGTGGTCCCGAGAAGCCGTGGTCGACGATCACCGAAGCCGGGAGGTCGAGCGCCGCCGCGAAGTCGTCCGGTCCGCCCGCCCATCCGACCCGATGCCCCTCGCCGATCCCGAGCTTCCGCGCGAGCGGGGTTCCCGAGTAGCCCGCCATGCAGTCCTCCATGAAGTTTGGTGGAAACGATGGAGTAAGTTAGAAGACCACCAACCGCCGAGAGGCCAACGCCAATGGAATGGATTGCCAATCCGGAAGCCTGGGTTGCCCTGGCCACCCTGGCCGTGCTGGAGATCGTTCTCGGGATCGACAACATCATCTTCATTTCGATCCTCGCCGACAAGCTGCCCAGGGAGCGGCAGGCGAGCGCCCGACGCCTCGGCCTGCTGCTGGCGATGATCACCCGGCTCGCACTGCTGGGCACGATCAACATGATCATGCGGCTTACGGCGCCCCTCTTCAGCTTCGTGGGGCACGCCTTCTCGGGACGCGATCTGATCCTGGTCGTCGGGGGGCTCTTCCTGCTGACCAAGGCCACCCGCGAGATCCACCATCGACTGGAGGGGGACGAGGAGCACGACGGAAAAACGCGCGCCGCGAGCTACGGGGCCGTCCTTGTCCAGATCGCCATCATGGACATGGTCTTTTCCCTCGACTCGGTGATCACCGCCGTGGGACTCGCGGAGGACTTCGCGGTGATGGCCATCGCAATCGTCCTGGCCGTCACCGTAATGCTGCTCGCCGCGGGTGCCGTCTCGCGGTTCGTGAACCGCCATCCGACGGTCAAGATGTTGGCCCTCAGCTTCCTGCTCCTTCTCGGCATGACGCTCGTCGCCGAGGGCTTCGGACAGCACATCCCAAAGGGCTACATCTACTTCGCGATGGGCTTCTCGATCTTCGTGGAGGGCCTGAACCTGCGGATCAGAGCCGGTCAGCCGGTGAAGCTGCGGCGGCCACCGCGGAAGCCCGCGCTGCAGGCCGATCCGCCCGCGACCGGGTCCGGCTGAGTACGCCCGAGAGGATTCGAACCTCTGGCCTCTGCCTCCGGAGGGCAGCGCTCTATCCAGCTGAGCTACGGGCGCAACGAGCAGTAATGATCCGAAACGGCCGATGCGGGGTCAAGGGGAATGATCCAGGAGGACGGGCATCATAAGCCGAGTTCTGTGTCCCGCCGGGGCGGGGCGGGATCATTTGTCTGGGATCCGGATCGCTCCGGACCTCGAGCGGCCTACCCGGGACTCGTACGGGGCAGGCGGCCCCTGGTCCCCTATTTGGCCTTGCTCCGGGTGGGGTTTGCCGTGCGACCCCTGTTGCCAGCGGCCCGGTGCGCTCTTACCGCACCCTTTCACCCTTGCCTGTGTCCCTTTGGGGGACCATCGGCGGTCTGCTCTCTGCGGCACTTTCCGTCGCCTCACGGCGCCCGGGCGTTACCCGGCACCCTGCCTTGCGGAGCTCGGACTTTCCTCCGTCCGGCGAGCCCTGCGGACTCCCGGCGGCGATCCCTCAGCCCGTCCTCCTGGACCTGAATGATGATAGCGACCGCCCGGTGCCGGCCATAGCCCGCGACGGCAACGAGATCGGGAATCCGAGACTCGCTGTCCTCTAACTCAAGTCAGCACAACGGAACAAATGTCTTGCACATTTGTGCAAGACATGCGATTGTGGGTCCGTGACGTTCCCCGAGTCCACGACCTTCCAACCTGGGAAGCCCAGCTCGGAATGACCCGGAACCGCTTTGCGAAGGCTTCGAGAGCCTTGTGCTGGCTCCTCGCGACAGCCGCCCTCGGATCGTCCCCGGACGCCGCGTTCGCGGTGTCCCCCGCCTGGATGCAACTGCCCCCGGCCGCGCCCGACAGCGAGGCTGTTGTCGTGTATCTGGTGCGCCACGCGGAGCGAGCTGAAGACGGAACGGACGATCCACCGTTGGCGCTTGCCGGCCAGATCCGCGTTCGGCAGCTCCTGGGCATGCTCGCGGACGTGACCCTGACCCACGTACACACGAGCGACTTCAAGCGCACTCGGGACACGGCTCGTCCATTTGCCGAGAGGGCCGGGGTGGAATACGCGATCTACGATCCGCGCGAGCTGGAGGCGCTGGCCACGGAGATCGCGGCGACTCCCGGGCGCCATCTCGTGGCCGGTCACAGCAACACGACGCCCCAGCTGGTGGCGGCGCTGGGAGGCAACCCTTCGGATCCGATCGACGAACTCGAATACGATCGGCTCTACATCCTGGTCATTCAGCCGGACAAACCGGCGATGACAACCCTGCTACGCTTCGGGGAGCCATACGTCGAAGGCCAGGATTTCGGCCTGCGCGCCGGATCCACTGCGCTCAGAAGCTCACCACGAGGGCCACGGTAACGACCTGGTCCAGCTCCTTGCGGGGGACAAGCACCTCGCCCGCGGGTTCTCCCAGCTGCGACGACAACGGGACGCTCGCAAGCGCGGGCCGATTGTCGAAGGTCGAGCGGAGGGAAGTCTTCAGGCCGAGGTGCTCGTTCATCGCGACGCTCAGCGAATTCGTCCAGTCGGCGCGCACGTCGCGTGGATCATCGCCATTTCCGTCGAGCACGAGATCGCTTCGCCAGTCCGAGTTGTCCGTCACCTGCAGCCGGAACTCACACGACACCCTTGCACCCAGGAAGCGGTCGCTCCACTCCGGATCCGGGACCACGTCCTGCTGGACCGTGTGGGTGAAGCCATATGCGGTGCGCAGACTCAGTGCCTCCGACTCGGTCCAGCGGGTGGAGATGCCGAGGACGTTGACGAGCCGGTTCCGGATGCCGGCGAAGGTGTTGCGGGTCCAGCCCGATTGTACGAAGAACGCCGTCCGGTCGGATACCCGGCGGTCGAATCGCATTCTGGCATAGTAGTTCTCCACCGACGTCGTTGTGGTCGACTGCTCGACGAGGCGATAATCCGCCGGAGTACCGACCGCCGTGCGCGCCAACCGTGTGGTGCGGGTCCGGATTCCTCCGGCTTCGATCTTTACGTCGCTTCGTTCCCACGAACGGGTCAACGTGCTCGCGATTCCCAGCGTCGACGACACGGCGTTGCCCCCGGTGCGCACGAAGCTGAGTTCGCTCGAGTTCATCCAGCGGTTCTGGCCCTGAAGCGAACCGGCCGTGGAAACCGCCGCCAGCAGGAGACACACCGCCGCCAGGGAGGCCGGTGTGCGAATCGGTGTCACACGCCACATTATCATTGCTGCCTTCACGTTCCTTCCCTTCCCCTGAGTTTCCCAACGATGCCACGTTACGCTACGGAATTCACCGGTGCCTTCTTCCTTGTGCTCACGATCGGCCTGGCCACCGTTCAGGGCGTCGTGCCCGCACCCCTCGCCATCGGCGCGGCCCTGATGGTCATGGTCTACATGGGTGGGCACATCTCCGGAGCGCACTACAACCCGGCGATAAGCATTGCGATCATGGTCCGGGGGAAGCTCGACCGTGGCGATCTGCTGCCGTATGTCGTGGCCCAGATCGGCGGCGCCACCCTCGCCGCGATCGCCGTCTCCAGTCTGACCGGCGAGTTCCTGGTCGTGGCCCCCGGCTCCGGCACCGCCGCCGCCGCCGCGCTGCTGGCCGAACTGCTCTATACCTTCGCGCTGGCGCTGGTGATCCTGAACGTAGCCACCTCACCGCGAACCGAGGGGAATTCCTACTACGGATTGGCCATCGGATTCACGGTCATGGTGGGGGCGTTCGCGGTCGGCGGCATCTCCGGCGGGGCCTTCAATCCGGCGGTCGGAACCGGCCCGATCCTGGTGGCGCTTGCGGATGGTGGTTCTCTCGGCGCCCTTTGGATCTACTGGGTGGGACCGTTGGCCGGCGCGCTCCTGGCGGTGCCGGTATACCGCCTTCAGCACCGGGGCGACGGGGACGGCGATGGCGACGGCGGCGATCGGGGATAGCGGGGTCCGCTACCAGACGCTCACATAGCCATCCGCTGCGAGGTTCCAGCGCCGGCCGTAGACGTGGAGTCGCCTTGTGGGCGTTCCGCCGGACGACAGCATCCCCCCGGCGTGAGTCCATGCAAGGACACTGCCTTCCAGGTTCACTCCTCCGCGGCAATCGCCCCGGGCAGCGTGGACACGGCCCGCTCCCGGGCGCTCCGCACGTCCACGAGTACGAAGTCCGTGGATGGGAGCGCCAGTCGGAGTGACTCCGCCGAGATCGTGGGGACATCGGGGTAGTCAGCCTTCAGTTCCTCCACCAGCCGCAGCACCACGGCGTATCGGGCCGCCTCGGTGGCGCGCGACTGGGCGTGCGCGGCGGTGACGGGCGAGACGCCGGCCGCCAGGGCGAGCAGCGCGAGGAACTTCCGGTTGAACGGCCGGGCGAGGGGGCTATGCATGTCGGTACGCCGGCGTGAAGATGTCGTTCACGGCCGCGACCCGAAAACCCTTCCGTTCGAGCAGGGAAGCGGCTGCCGACGCGCGGGCGCCCGTGAGACAATGGACGAGCAGTTCCCCCTCGCGCGGGAGTTCCTCGAGTCTTGCCGCGAGCCGCGTGTGGGCGATGTTCGTCGCCCCGTCAATTCGGGACCGCGCGAACTCGGTGGCGCGCCGCACGTCCAGCACGTGCACGTCGGCGGCGGCACGGCGGCGCTCCACCTCCTCGAAATCGATCGCCTCGATGCTTGCCAGGCGGCTGCCGTTGGCACGGCACGCCTCCAGCTCGGCGGGCGGCGTCCAGGTCGCCACCTGGTCCAGGCCTATTCTCACCAGGTCGCGCACCGCCTCCTCGACCTGCGCCTCGTCGCAGACCAGCGAAATCCGCGATGCCGGGTCGACGTAGCAGCCCGCGATGGTGGGGAAGGACTTGTTGAGCGGTGCGTAGATGGAACCGGGGATATGGGCTTCGTAGTATCCGAGCCGGTCGTCGCGGGTGTCGAGGACGACCGAGCCCGGGCCGGCAGCCAGGGACAGGAGCTCGGCCCCCGTCACCCGCCGGGGCCTGGGCCGAGGACCCAGGAGCGGCGGGCCGCGCCGATTCTCGATCTTCATGCGGCCGAAGTAGAGGGGGGGCTCGGGCTGGCCATCGAGAATGTACGCGACGAACGCATCCTCGCCGCTACTCACGGCCGCCAACGCGGGGCTGAAGCGCTTCTCGTACCCGGCGGTGGTGTCGGGGAGCGCGCCGAGAGCCTTGCCGCAGGCGCTGCCTGCGCCGTGACCGGGCCAGATGCGCAGGTAGTCCGGCAGTTCGAAGACGCCGACCGCGGAGGCGTATAGGCGGCGCGCCGACGGCTCCATCTCCCCCGTGTGCCCCGCGGCGGACTCGAGAAGGTCGGGACGGCCGAGATCGCCGACGAAGATGAAGTCGCCCGATACCATGCCCATCGGCTCGGAGGCGCCGCTTCCCCGGTCGGTGATCATGAAGCTCAGATGCTCGGGCGTGTGCCCGGGGGTGTGCACGGCGCGGATATCGATCCCGCCCACGCTGAAGCCGTCCCCGTCGCGAAGCAGGGTGACCCGGTCGCGGCCCTCCGCCCACTCGTACTCCCAGTCCGGTCCGCCTTCGGCCGACAGGTAGGCTCGGCACCCGCGGCGATCCGTGAACTCGAGGCACCCGGAGAGGAAATCGGCGTGTATGTGCGTTTCGGTCACGGCCGTGATCCGCAGTCCCTCTCGCCGCGCGATCGCCACGTAGCGGTCGATGTCCCGCTGGGGGTCGATCACAACCGCCTCGCGCGACCGCTGGCACCCCACGAGGTACGCGTGCTGAGCCAGCTTGTCGTCGACGATCTGTCTGAAGAACATGTGTTTCCTAACGGACCCGCGGCCCTGCCTGTCGTACACCCTGAACGTGGAAGCTACAGCGCGTTCCCGGAAGATGCAGTATCAGGCCATACAACCAGGTGAAGAAAGAAGAAACATGATGAATACGGCACATGGCAACATCAGGACGACAGCCGTCACGGCATTCGTGCTGGCCGCGATCACCGCGACCGCCGCGCAGGACGCCGACGGCCAGCGGCGGGCAAACACGGGGATGCGGGCCCGGGGTGACGCGGTGTCGCCCGTGGAGCACGCGCTGCGGCGCGCTGACGCGCTCGAACTGACGGAGGACCAGCGCAACCGGCTGGAAGCGCTTCGGGTCGAGCGGCTCGCGGAGCGAACCGCCAGTGCAGCCAGGCTCATGGAAGTGGTCTCGGAAATCCGCGCCGGGATCGTCGAGCGCAGCGCCGTGCGGGAGGAGTTGGCGGCGCTCCGGGAAGCGGGCGCGGCAACCCGCGGGAACCTCCGCGACCAACTCGGCGAGATCCTCGACGATGATCAGCAGGAGGAGCTCCGGCGGGCGCTCAGGCGCTCCGCCTGGCAGAACCGGCGCGGGCAGATGCCACGCGTCGACCGGCAGCGCGGCCCGTGGCGCCGGGGCGGTTTCGGCCGCGGTCGCGGGGGCTCTCGAGCACCGAGGCGCGATCGCCCGGGACGCTGAGCGGCCGGACCGGGCCCGGCTGGCAGGACTCCGGCTTTATGGTATATTGATCGTCGCCGAGTCACCCGCGAAACGGAAAACGTGATTTCGGCACGAACAGCACGCCTCCCGCGCCCTGCTAGCTCAACTGGTAGAGCATCCGACTCTTAATCGGCAGGTTCGGGGTTCGAGTCCCTGGCGGGGCACTGCGGCAAGGGGTGGCTTCGGCAACCGCCGGGGCCGCCCCTTCGTTCATGGGAGATATGCGCGCAGCGCGACCACGGCTTCGCCGGCGCGCACCCGGACCCTGCCGATCGTCGCGGGCAGCAGTGCGAACCCGACCGATCCCAACCGGAGCGCACCGCCCCGGCCGGCCTCCAGCGCCGCCGACCCCGACAGGACCCCCCATATCTCGCAGGTCTCGCCGTCGAGCCGGGCCTCGTAGTCGCGGCCGGCCTCGATGCCCACGCGCTCGACGACGAATTCGCCGCACGCGGCCAGCACCTCCCGCCTCACCCCGCCACCGTCCTCGACAAGCCGCGGGGCCACCGGCGCGGGGCCGGAGCCCGGGAAATCGATCACGTCCAGCGCCCTTTCGACATGCAGCTGACGCGGCTTCCCGTCGGGACCGGGGCGGTCCCAGTCGTGGATTCGGTAGGTCGTGTCGGAACACTGCTGGATCTCGACCAGGACAATCCCGGACAGGATGCCGTGAACCGTCCCCGCCGGGACCAGGATCGCGTCGCCGGGTTCGACGGGCACCCGGTTGAGGCAGTCCGGGACGGTACGGCGCGAAACGGCCTGACCGAGCGCGGCCCGATCGATGCCCGCCCTGAGGCCGTGAATGATGCACGCGCCCTTGTCGGCGTGGAGGACGTACCACATCTCGGTCTTGCCGGATTCACCCAGGTTGTGGGCCGCCGCGTACTCGTTGTCGGGGTGCACCTGAACCGAAAGGGCGTGCGTCGCGTCGAGCAGCTTGACCAGGAGCGGGAAGACGCCGCGCCCGGCGGCCTCCCGTCCGCGCCTGCCCACGAGCGACACCCCGTACTCGGCCACGAGGCCGGGCAGATCACGTCCCGACAGCGGCCCCCGGTTCACGACGGACGGCTCGCTCGGGTGCCCGGACACCTCCCAGCTCTCGGCAACGACCCCGTCCGGCAGGTCGCGGCCGAGGAGCTCCGCCAGGCGCCGCCCGCCCCACATGTAGTCCTTGAGCCGGGGCGCGAAGCTCAGAGGGGCGGACAGCGGGTGCGCATTGGACATGCGTGTAAGGTATCGCCGCGGACTGCAGGAGTCCGGGCGACGGACCTCACCGTGCCCGTTTCATGGTCAGTTCGTCGTGAAGGTGATCGGCAACTGCACCCAGACCGGCACCGGCTCGCCCTGATTGAGGGCCGGCGTGAACCGGAAGACGGGCGCAACGCGCAATGCGGCCTCATCCAGCGCCTCGCTGCCCGAACTCGTCCGGATCTCCTGCCGCTGCACCTCTCCCGTCCTGTCGATGAAGAACCATACGATGGTCGTGCCACCGATACCGGCATCCCTCAGCAGCGGCGGATACTCGCGTTCCAGCGCCCTCAGGACTTCGGCGGCGTTGACGTATTCGGGTGCGGCCGTGTAGGGCGTGAAGGCCGGCCCGGCGGAAAGGTCCGCCTCGGCTTCCTGAGCTCCCGATCCCGTCGTGAACGTGATCGGCAGCTGGACCCAGACCGGCACCGGACGGTCGCGATTGAGCGCCGGCGTGAACCGGAACACGGGCGCAACCCGCAACGCGGCATCATCGAGGGCGGTATGCCCGCTGGTCTCGAAAACGACCTGATTCCTCACCGTTCCGGTCTCGTCGATGAAGAACCAGACGATCACCCTCCCACCGATACCCGCATCCCGCAGCAGGGGCGGGTATTCCCGTTGGAGCGCCGCCATGACTTCGGGAGCGTTGACGTAATCGGGTGCGACCGTGTAGGGCGTGAAGACCGGCGAGCCGGAAATGTCCGCCTCCGTGCCTTCACCCGTAATCCCCGGGATCACCACGGCCAGCCCGACGACCAGGATCGCGCCGAAGAGCAGCAACGCGCCCTGGGCCAGCCGGATCTGCGGCGCCTTGCCCAGAAGCGCGCGCAGGCGTCGTTCCAGCAGGGAGGGCTGTTCGGCAAGCGCCGCCACCGCCACGCCAGGCATGAGTCCGCGCGCGGTCCCGACGCGAAGCAGCAGGTCACCGTACAACGCCCGCCTGTCGGGCCAGCGGCGCATCACGCGGCTGTCGCAATCGAGTTCGAGCGCAAGACCGAGACGATGGTACTGGATCCAGAGCGCGGGATTCCACGGGAACGCAACGAGCAGCGCCGCAGCCATGAAGCGAAGCTGTGCGTCGCGCGCCTTCTGGTGCTCCTCCTCGTGCGCCAGAACCAGCTCCTGCCGCGCCCGGCCCGCACCCCGCACCCACGCGGGAAGCACGATGCGCGAGCTGACGAGCCCCACGACGGCGGGACCGGAGTCACGCGACCACAGCACGCGGCGCCCGAGGAGCTTACCCTCCCGCCAGGACGCACGGCGGCGCACAAACCGCGAGGCCCCGATCAGCGCCGTGATCAATAGCACGGCCGAAAGGCCGGCCCAGCCCAGTTGCAGCGCGCCATCCAGGGAGTGAAGCGCGGAATCCCCGCTTACCGTAACCGCCAGGGGCTCCAGAACCATCGGGGCCGACGGGGGAGCGCCCGCCGCCGGGGAGCCGAGGGCATTCGCGAGCAGACGCGCCGCCGGCAGAATCAACGTCCCGGCGCCGGCCGCCACCCACACCCAGCGCCGCCGGCCGTCGAGCAGCTTTTCCAGGGCAAGTCCCGCGACGACAAAGAGGAGCCCCGCTCCAATCGACCATAGCATCCACGCGGCAGTCATTCTTCTTCTCCTTTTTCGGGGCGGCCCGTCGCCGCCAGGCGCTGGTCAAGCAGTTCGCGGAGCCGTCTCACGGCTTCCGGCGACAGCTGTTCCTCTGACACGAGTTGGGTCATCAGGAGCTCTGCGGAACCCGAGAAGACCTTGTCCTTCAGGCGGCCGAGCACGGAACGTCCCGCCTCCACCCTTCCCAGCAGCGGCTGGTACCGGTGGGCCCGTCCCTCCTTGATGTGATCCACCATGCCCTTGGCCTCCAGTATGCGCAGCATGGTGAGGACGGTGTTGTAGGCCAGATCGTCGTCCAGGCGTTCGCGGACCTCGGCGACGGTTGCCGATTCGAGGTCCCACAGGACGGCCATGATGTCCATCTCTCGAGCGGTGAGCGTTCGGCTCATGCCGTTTTCCTTTGCTGTGGGGGGTCCACCCGCCCTGGGGTGACCGGGGCGTCCCTCCGGCCTTCCGGACGAGAGCCTCCGACACCAACTCCTATGTTATTAGTAGATGTTGGGGCGATTTGTTCCCCATGTCAAATCGGGGGCGTTCCCGCATGGCCATCCTGGGCATTCTCCCAGGTGTCGCTGCCCCTGTAAACTCCGGTTTACATAATGGAAACTTCAGTTTACAGGACGGGTGATCTCGTACTCCTTCGGCGGCTCGGCCCCAAGCAGGTGCTCCACGAAGTAGTCCCAGCGGCGGCGGATGAAGTAGGGCTCGTTCAGTCCGTGGGCACGGTCCGGCGCCCACACGAGATCGTAGTCCTTGTTGGCCTTGGTAAGTTCGTCGATCAGCTGGACCGTCATGGCCGGATGCACGTTGTCGTCCATGTCGCCGTGCATGAGCAGCAGCTTGCCCTTCAGGTTGGCGACGTGGGTCTTGTTGGCCTCGTCGGTGAAGTTGGTCGTGCCGCTGGCCGAGTCGGCCACCAGCAAACCCTGGTACTTCTCGGCCCAGTAGATGTTGTAGCTGGCGTTGTCGTGGTTCCCCGCCCCGGACACCGCGACCCTGAAGAAGTCGGGGAATCGCACCATGGCATCGGTCGACGCGAACCCGCCCCCCGAGTGTCCGTAGATGCCCACCCGGTCGAGATCCATGAAGGGGTAGCGCGCGGCCAGCTGCTTGATCGCGGTGACGTGGTCGGGAAGGCCGTTATCGTTGAAGTCCCCGTAGTAGATGTCGTGAAACGCCTTGGAGCGGTGGGGCGTCCCCATGTGGTCGAGCTGAATCACCACAAACCCCAGCTTCGCCAGCGAGAAGTCCTCGCCGCCGGACTTGAAGGTCCACGAACCCACGCTCCCCACCTGCGGACCCGGGTAGATGTGGTCGATGACCGGGTACAACGCGGTCTCGTCGAGGTCGTCGGGGAAATGGATGAGGCCGTAGATGTCCGTCACGCCGTCCCGGGCCTTCACCGAGAAGACCTCCGGGGCACGCCACCCCACTTCTTCCAGCTTCGAGATGTCGGCGGTCTCCAGGGTGCGGACGACCTCGCCGGTCGTGAGGCGCCTGAGCAGGGAGACGGGCGGATCGCCGATCGTGGAGTAGGTGTCGACGAAGAAGCGGCCGGAGGGCGACACCGAGATGGCGTGGTTGCCAACTTCGCCCGCGACGGTGGTCAGACCGCTGCCGTCGTAGCCGACGCGGTAGAGGCGCCCGTAGTAGGGGACTCCCTCCTCGCGTCCGTAGGCCGTGAAGTAGATGTTCCGGTTCGCCTCGTCGACGTGCCAGATCGCGCCGACGGCCCACGGCCCCGAAGTCACCTGGTTCTTCACCGTCCCGTCCCTGGAGAAGCGCCAGATGTGGGCCCAGCCGTCCCGCTCCGACCACCAGAAGGCGTCGTCGGTGCTCTCGGAAACGAACCACGAGGTCGGGTTGCGCTGCGCCGTCTCGACCCAGGTGCGCGCGCTGTCTCCCGCGACGAGCCGGAAGCTGCCGGTGGACGCATCGACTTCGGCCAGGTGATTGCTCTTCGACGCACGCGTCTCCCAGTGCATGTACGCGAAGCGCGAGTCCGCGGACCAGAGCGAATCGACCTGTGAGCCGCCCAGGTAGAGGCGGTTGGGACGGGGTTCGAGCACGACCCGGATGTTGCCGACTTCGGGGAGCACGTTCGCAGCACCATTGGATCCCGCGCCCGTGTCGTCATCGGATCCGCCCGCCGCGACCGCGCCCAGCGTCTCGCCCACATCCAGAATGTGGAAGGCCGGAAGCGGCACGACCGAGTCTCCGGGAAGCGCGTAGGGCTGGGAAAAGTGCACGGTCCGCTGCGGCGTGTACGACACGTAGTGATGATGTTCGACGCCACGCTGGTCCATCCGCTGCACCAGCAGCTTGCGGGAGTCCGGCGACCAGTACACGTCCGGGCGGCGCACCCGCTTGTTGCGGATGTCGTTCGGGCGCGGGTAGGCGAGGCCGTAGCCGTTGAACTCCTCGCCGTCGGTGGTGAGCTGAATGGTGTCGCCCCCGCCGACGGGACGCACGAAGAGGTTGTGATCGGTGACGAACGCCTCCCAGTGCTCGTCGGGCGACTGGACGAACGGCGTGTCGTCGGGAAGCGTGTCCCCCACCTGGCACATGTACTCGCCCAGGTCGCACTCGAAGCGCTTCGCCCTGGCCTCGAACTCGATCCGCGTCTCGTCGCCATCCATGAACTCGAAATCCTCGAAGGGCAGTTTTTGGGGTACGAAGCTGGTATCGGCGGCCAGTGAGAGCGCCGCCGCAAGGCGGTAGTGGTCGAAGAGCGGCCGCCTCACGTTCGCCGCCGGGTCCACGAAGGTGAATTCGTGTCCGGCGCCCGTGTTGTTGCGGTACCAGAAGCGGTCCGAGTCGTGGATCCAGTTGGGAGCGACCGGGCCACCCGCGATAAGCGGCGAGGTGTGCCAGTTGAGCAGCAGCTCCGCGCGGTGGTAGTCGACCTCCTGGGCGACGGCGGGGGTGGGCGACGCTGCCGCGGCGAAGGCGCACAGCGCAACGCTGAAGGCGGTGGCCGCGGCGGGTGCGCAACGCGGCGTGGCAAACGGCAAAACGGACCGGATCGGGGGCATGCTTCCTACTCCGAGTTCACTGGAGACGAATCGCCCGGAGCAGGTCGCAAGGTCCTCTATCGCGGCGGGTTTCCGCGCCGGCTGCCGGGCCGTCGGCAAGGCTTCATCTTGCGGGCGGGCGGCGACACAGGCAAATCGGATGTTCCCGCCGGGCTGCCGAATCCGCAATTGGAGACCACGATGCGCCGAATGCCGTTTATCCTTTGCGCGGCCGCTGCCGCTTCCTGCGCCGGACTCCATGCCCAGGACCGCGCCTCGGTCCTTCGCTACCCGAGTCTGCTGGGCAACATACGCGGTGAGCTGCACATGCTGCCGCCCGTGAGCACGGGGCCCATGAGCCCTTCGTGGTCGCCCGACGGCGGCTGGATCGCGTTCGCGATGGCGGGCGACATCTGGCGGATCCCCGCGCGCGGCGGCACGGCGGAGCAGTTGACGCAGGGACCCTGGTATCACTTCGAGCCCGACTGGAGCCCCGACGGGTCGCGCATCGCGATGACGGTGGAGACGGGCGATGGTCTGGACATCGCGCTCCTGGACGTGGACGGCGGCGAGGTCGCCCTGCTTGTGGAGGGCGCCGGGGTGGATGTCCAGCCGTCATGGAGCCCGGACGGGCGCTACGTGTACTTCGCCACGGCCGGACGGGGCATGGACGTTCACCGGATCGACGTGGCGACGGGCGAGCGCGAGCCGGTGGCAGGGGGGCCGGGCAGCCAGTATCAGCCGCGCGTGTCGCCCGGGGGAGTGCTGGCCTACATGGCGCCGACCCCTGGGGTGACCGGTAGCGGGGGGATCTGGAAACGGGCGCGCCCCGACGGGGCGCCCACCCTCGTGCGGGCCGAAGAGACCGCCTACCGGGCGCGTCCCGACTGGCTGCCCGACGGCAGCGCCATGGTCTACGTCTCGGACGAGGCCGGCTCGAACGACCTGGTGCTGATCGCAGCGGACGGAGGCAACCCGCTCCGTCTGACCGGCGGGACCAGCCACGAACTCATGCCGCGGATCAGTACCGACGGCACCGAAATCGCCTTCGTTTCGAACGAGCGCGGGCCGACGGAACTGCATGTCATGAGTGTCGCGGGCGGTGCGCGCGGATCGTGGCGGACACTCGACGTGAGCGAACGCCGGCACCTGGTCCCGACCGGACGGGTGTACGGGCAGATCCTGGGCGCAGGTGGCCAGGACACGCCGGCCAGGGTGTCGGTCACGGCGTCCGACGGTCGCGCCTACGCGCCCCGGGACGGCTTTCACCGGGTCCTCACCCCCACCGAAACCCACTACTTCCGCACGACAGGCACCTTCGATGTGGAGGTGCCGGCCGGACCCGTGACCATCCAGGCCCGCAAGGGACTCGAGTTTCGCCCGGTCTCGAGGGCTGTCGAGGTGCCCGCTGGCGGCCGCGTCGAAGCCGTGTTGCAAATGGATCGGCTCATCGACGCCCGGGAGGCGGGCTGGCATTCGGGCGACACGCACGTCCACGACCTGCACCAGGGACGCTACGGCCTCACCCACGCGGACTTCTTCAACGACCTCGCCAGCGAGGACCTGCGGGTCTCGATCGCCCTGATCCACATGGACGGAACGCGGCTCATGGGCCGATGGGACGACCTCACGGGACGGCCCCACCCCCTCTCCACCAGCGAACACATCCTGCAATACGCGCAGGAGTTCCGCGGTTCGTTCGGCCACGTCGGCCTCGCGGGAGTCAAGGAGTTCATCACGCCACTGGTGGGAGGCGCGGGCAACACTCCGTTCGCCGCAGACGTCCTCAACGCCGACTACCTCCTGGCGGCGCGGGAACAGGGCGCCACGGGCGGCTTCATGCATCCCTTCAGCGGACCCGTGGCCACGCCTGAGGACGTCGGCGCCACCGAGATCCCCGTGGACGTCGCGCTGGGCGCGGGCGACTTCTACGACGTCATCTGCTTCTGGTACGACGAACTCGACAACGCCGAGATCTACTACCGGCTGCTGAACGCGGGATTCCGCCTCGCCGCGACCGGGGGCACGGACAACTTCTCGGACGTGTGGCGCGATCCGGGGCCGGGAGCGAGCCGCACCTACGCCCGGCTCGACGGCGACCTCTCGGTGGACGTGTGGCTGGAAGCCGTGCGGGAGAGGCGCACGTTCGCGACGAACGGTCCCCTGCTCTTCCTCACGGTCGACGGCGTGGAGCCCGGCGGCGAGATCCGCGTGCCGGGTGGGGATGGCGGAGAGCGGGCGGTGGTGGTCGAGGTCGCTTCCACCACGCCGCTCCACTCGGTCGAGATCGTGGTCAACGGCGCCGTGGCCGAGGTCCATGAGGTGGCCGGGATGGGTGAACGCTTCCAGGTCGAGAGCCGGGTGCGGCTCGACGGCAGCGGATGGATCGCGGCGCGGGCGCTGGGTCCCGCGTCCCCCCTCGTCGCGGACGGCTACGCCTTTGCCCAGACCAGCCCGGTGTGGATCGTGGCGGGAGGCAACGAGTACCGGTCTGCCGATGACATCCGTTTCCTGCTGGCGGCCGTCGAGGCGTTTCGTGCCCGCGTGGTGGCGCGCGACCGCTGGGTCACTCCGGCGGATCGCGAACGATTCCTGGCCGGCGTGGACCTGGCCGCCGCAGTGTACCGGGACCGGCTGCGCGAAGCCGGGATGCGGTAGCGTCGGCCGCCCGCCGGGTGGCTCGCCCGCCGCCCGCCAGGTGCAGCGCCCCACCGCCCGCCGGGTGAAGCGCCCCGCCGCACGCCCGCGCGGCACCTACTTTTCGGCCAGCAGCCCCTTTGACAGCAACGACGCGTCCCGCAGCACGGACGCGCCGCGGCGGTGGCTGATCATCACGAGCGGACAGCTGGTCGCGCGGGCGATCCTCAGCATCAGGCTGCTGAACACGGCGCGTCGGCGGCCTCGCCGGTGAAATCCCAGGAGGAGGAGATCGGTTTCTTCCGCGCGGCTCGCCACCTCGGCCACCACATCGTCGCCGACAACCAGTTCCGCGTGCGCCGCCTCCCCCACCTCGTCCCACGCCAGCCGCTCCAGATCGCGCGTGGCCCGCTTGTGCGCGCCGCTCCCGACGTTGGCGGTCGCCACCCCCATGTACGCGATGTCCCGCGACGCGGTCCGCACCAGATTGCCCAGCAGGCGCGCACGCACGGGACTCTGATCACGTCCGCCCCGGGACGGCACCAGGATTCGATGCGCCTGCTCCGGCCTCCAGTCCTGCGGAGCCCGCATGATCACCACGTCCGCGTCGACCGCGCCGATGAGGCGGGCCAGCGGACCCGTCATGAGGGAATCGTCAAGGTGCCCGACCCCGAGGAGCAGGCTCTCGCAACGGGCCGCCTCGGCGACGCGGGCAATCTCGCTCCATGGATCCTTGTGCAGTGTGATGAGCGCCTCGGGCCGCAACTGTACTTCGACGGCCGTGCTGAGGGCCCCACCGAGCACCGCCTGGGCATCGCGGATTCCCCTTCCAAGGCCGTCGTCCGGCACCTGCCCGGGAGGGCCGACGACAGAAAGCAGCTGGACGCGGGAAACATCCGGCGGAGCAAGCGCCTTGGCCATCGTCACGAGCATCTCGGCGCTGGCAGGGTTGGCGATCGGTGCGAGGACCACAGGGCGGCGCCCGCGCAACCTCATCATCTGGGGGTCGCGCCCCTCCGACGATGCGTCCACGACACGCGCCCGCGGGGCGAGGTGCAGCGCGTAGAAGATGGCCCCGACGCTGAGCCACAGAGCCGCCAGCACGCCCGCCTGCGGCACCGCAACGGCCTGGTAAAGGGCGATCGCCACGCACGCGGTGCCACCCACGACGGGGATCGCCGGAAACCACGGTGTCCGGAAGGCCAGAGGTCGCCCGGCGCGCTTGCGGGCCAGGTATCCGATCAGATGCGCAAGGGCGAAGCAGGCCAGGAAGATCAGGCTGGCAACGGCGCCCGCCACCGCGACGTTCGGCACCGCGACCAGGAGAAAGGCGACCACCACGGCGGACAGCCGGATCGCGGCCGTGGGGGTTCCGGTGCCGGGCGCAAGGCGCGCGTAGCGCTGCGGCAGCGTCCGATCCGACCCCATCGTGCGGGCGAAGCGCGACGCCGCCAGCAGGTTCGCCTGCAGTGCGGAGAGCATCGACAGGAGGCCCGCCACCAGGACCAGCCAGTAGCCCGCCGAGCCCATGAAGTTGCGGGCCGCGACGGCCACGAGGATCTCGGGATTCTCCGCGGCCACCTCTGCCACGGGCCTGCCCGCAGCGCCCACCGCAACGATGAGGAAGAGAAGCGGGAGGTAGATGACGAGCGCCGTCCCGAGCGACAGGAACATCGCGCGGGGCAGGTTGCGCCTCGGTCGCTTCACCTCGCCGCCCACGGCCGCGATCAGGTCGAAACCCTGCAGGGCGATGAAGGTGTAGCCCATCGCCTGGGCGAGCCCACTGAAGCCTTCCAGGAAGAACGGGCGAAAGCGCGCCGCCAACTCGCCGGGGGCCGGCGCTTCGGTGGCGAGCGCCAGGAACCCGGCCAGAATGATCACGCCGAAGACCACGACCTTGCCGACCGTCTCCCACTGCCGTCCTCCGGAAGCAGACCGCGTCAGGCGCCAGACGTACCACGCGACGGCGGCGAGCGCGTAGGAGACCAGCGCTCCCCGGCCACCCAGCCACGCCGGAGCCTCTCCGTTGACCAGGATCGCGATTTGCTCCAGTAGGGGAACGAAGAAGACCGCAAACCCCATGGCGTACAGCACGGCCGCGACAACCGAGGCGAACCAGACGATCCACCCCACGGCAAAGGCCGCTTCGACGGCCAGGACTTTCCGCGCGTAGGTGTAGGTGCCCCCCGAATGCGGGAACCGGGCGGCCAGCTCCGCGAACGAGAACACGGTGATGAAGGCAATGACCCCATTGAGCGCAAAGGCCACGATCGCACCGGGACCGGTGGTCTGGAACGCGACGCCCGCGAGGGCAAGGATGCCGCCGCCGACAATCGCGCCGACGCCGATGCCCGTCGCACCGAGAAGGCCGAGGTGGCGGTGGGGTTTGGGGGACCCGGTCATCGGGATATGATAGGGCTTGCGCGCATGTGCGGGAAATCGCCCACGCCCGCGCCTGCTACTCCCGCATGAAGTACGGCCTCGTCGCCGGCCGCGGATTCGGCCACACGCGCGAAGCGTCCTCGCCGCCGTAGAGCACGCCGCCCTTCATCACGTACCGGATCCGGGCGACGTTGCCTATGTCCTCGAGCGGGTTGCCGTCGAGAACGACCAGGTCCGCCAGCTTCCCGACCTCCACCGAACCGATCTGGTCATCCAGACCGTGCTGCTCCGCGCCGCGGATCGTGGCGATCTCCAGGATTTGCGACGGTGGAAAGTCACCCCCGGCGAAAAGCTCCAGCTCCCAGTGCGTGCCCAGTCCCATCATCTGGCCGTGCGCGCCCAGCTGCAGCGAGGTGCCCGCGTTGTAGAGCTTGCGCAGCTCGCGGGCCATCTCCCAGGCGTACATGTCGTCGGGCCAGAGGTGCGTGTTGCGCCGCACGCGCATGAGCGACATGGGATCGATGAAGTTGGTGAGCTTCGGGTCCTCCCACAGCTTGTCGGCCTGGTGGAACCAGCCCTCGCCGAAGGGACCGTTGTAGACGACGAGCAGCGTCGGCGTCATGCCCGCGTCGGTGCCCGTCCAGAAGCGCACGATGTCGTCGTGGAACGGCGCCAGACCCATCGAGTGCTCGATCCCCGTCACCCCGTCCAGGATCTGAGTGAGGTTCATGTGCGGGTCGGCCGAGGACTCCGAGAGCACGTTGAGCCCCAGTTCCCGGGCCGCGGTCGCGACCAGGTGCCGCCGCTTGCGCGTCGCCTGCGAGTAGTCCTTGACCGCGACGGCGCCGTGGTCGCGGTTCCAGCGCAGCTGTTCGCGTGCGTCGTCGAGCGTTTCGATCGGGCGGAACATGCGCAGCCGACCGCCGTGTCTCCTGCCGTAGATGACCGAGCCCGTGGTGAGGAAGCGTGGGCCCGTCATCCGGCCGGACCGAATCATGTCCGTCAGCCAGCCGTCCCGGTACTCGTTGCCGTAGACCTCGATCATGGTGGTCACGCCGTACGCGACCGGACCGCGCAGATACGCGGGGGCCTGCTCGATCACGTGCAGCGAGGAATGGTCGATGTGGGGATGGCCGTGGGCGTCGATCAGGCCCGGGATGATCGTGCTGCCGCGCACATCGAAGACGCGGGCGCCCCGGGGGACCTCCACATCCGGGCCGACCGCCGCGATCCGCCCGCCGTCGACCACCACCGTGGCGCTGTCCATGACCGTGCGGGCGGTATCCATGGTAACGACGCGCGCGTTGGTCAGCGCCACGACGCCCGCCAGGCGGTCCACCTCGTACTCGATGGCCAGTTCCGTGCGGCGGGCGGTGGACCCCGGCACCCGCGCGCCCGCCCACTCGGCCGGCCCGGCGCCGGCCACCCCGGCGTCGGCCGCAGCACCCGCAACGCCCCAGTCTCGCCCCGTCCCCGCCACGATCTCGTCCACGGTCTTCTCGTAGAAGCCGGTGCCGCGGGTCCACCCCAGCGTCCCGCCGTCTTCGGACCAGACCATGTAGCCGCCGTCCTCCGGGTCCACGCGGTAGGCGCGTCCCCGGCCCTCGTACGGCGACACGGTGACCGGTTCATCCGCGGGCTCGAAGGGCACGATGAAGCTGCGGTGGTATTCCCGCACCGCCATCCACTCCAGGTCGGGCGAAGGCGCCGCGTCCACCGCGTGCGGGAAGACAAACAGCGTCCGCTCATCCGCCCCGTCCGTCCCGATCCGCTTCAGCACCAGCACCCCGTCCTCGAACTCCGTGAAATGGACCACATCCCCGCCCGGACCGAACACCACCGCCGGCGGGATCTTTCCGGCGATGTTGGCGTACTCCAGCGGCTGCCCCTCCACCCCCGTGAGGCGGCGTTCACCGTCCGGGCCGCGCAAGACAAGTTCGAACTGCGTCTGGTTCGACAGCCACCGCCCCCGGTGCAGCGCGCCGGTCCCGCGAACGAACGCCAGCTCCGTCCCGTCCGGCGAGAGGGCCAGGCTCCCGTACTGGGAGGCGACCGCCGTCAGCTGCGGCGCGTCGTCGCCCGATCCGCCGCCCGCCGGGTCCATCCGCCGCACCGAACCCAGCGCCTCATCCGTCCACGACGCGAAGTAGATCGCCCCCGACTCAGGGTCCACGACAGGGCTCGTCTCGTGCGCGTCGGAGCGCGTCAGGTTGCTCGCCCCCGCCTCGCCGTGCAGCCAGAGGTCGCCGAGCGCCTCCGAGATGACCCCGCCGGCCACGCGCCGGCCCCAGCGATGCGTCCGCGTTCGCGCACGGTCGTCGGGCAGCCGCGTCGGGAAGCGGATCGTTTCGGACATTTCCCGCCGCACCGGCGCGCTGAACGGAATCCGCCACACCGTCCCGGTGACCACGTCCACCGACGCCAGACCACCCTCGTAGCCGAGGACCACGCCGCTTCCGTCCTCGTACCACGCCAGGTTCGTATACGGGCCGTACCCCTGGCGCGTGTCCTGGCGGTCCCGGTCGAGACCCGTCAGCAGGACGCGTTCCTCCCGCGTTTCGAGGTTGAGCAGCATCAGCACCGTGCCCTCCAGACCCCTGTGCACATACGCCAGAGCATTGCCGCTCGGTGAAAGCGTGGGCTGAAACGCGCCACCCGGGCGCTCGACGACCACTTCGCTCGTCCCCGTCGCCTCGTCGAACAACTCGATCCGGGAGCCGCCCACCGGAACCACGTACGGATTGAAGCCGAACGGGTACGTGGCCTCCGCGTGGTGCTCGTACAGGAAGCCCCCGCCACCGGGTAGCGGCTGGGCCCCGTTGACCGGCCCCCGACCCGTGATCAGCGACTCCCGCCCGCCGCCGCCGTCCACCTCGAAGGCCACCAGCTGGCTGGCGATCCCGTCACCCGAAACCCCCGCGTACAGCCGCCCGCCGTCGTCGGACCAGGACGGCCGGTAGATGTTGGCGTCCGGCCAGTCGGAGACCTGCCGCACCGCTCCGGACTCGCGGTCCAGCACCCAGACCTGGTGGCTGCCGGTCCGGTCGGACGAGAACGCGATCCGCTGACCGTCGGGACTGTACCGGGGTGACAGATTCCAGGAGCGCCCGGAGGTGAGCGCGATGGCGTCCCCCCCGAGGATCGGCATCTCGTAGATGGTGCCGAGGAGGTCGAAGACGATGTGGCCGCCATCCGGCGAGACGTCCACGCTCATCCACGTGCCCTCGGTGGCTTCGAACACGAGCTCGCGGACCGGACCGGTGTGGGCCTCGACGGTCCAGGCGGGCTGCTGGGCGGCGGCGGGGTTGCCCATCAGCATTGCCAGCATGGTCGAAGACAAGGCGACCGGCAGCGGGAAGCGGGGGAGAGTCCTTCGTCCGGGTTCCATTGAGCCTTCCTCCTTGTGGCGGCTCTTCCTGCCTGACCGGCTGATGCGACCAGGACGTTCGGGGCATGTCCCCGAAAGTATTACGATACCACCATGGCCACGAACGACGACGGATACCGGATGTGGCGACACTCGGCCGCTGGCGCCAGGCTCGCCGGAGCTCGATTTGGCCCCGCTTTGGCAGGATCGGCCGCAGCGTTCGGCGTGGTTCTATTGCAATTGGCCACGGGCGCCGTTGTCGATCCGAACGACAGCTTCGTGTTGTTCATCGCGATTCCGGCAACCGTACAAGCCGGGATCACGACGCTGATCGCGTCGGCGTTCCACTAGTACACCGGTTCAGAAGTTCGGTGACGTATTCTCATGCGGCTTCGCGGAGTGAGGGATGGGCGGGGGTGGGCGAGCGGGCCAGGAGGCGGTTGAGATCGCAGCGGGTGAACTTCCATTCGAAGGGCGAGGCGATTTGCTGGTAGTGCTGCTGGAAGTCGAGGATGCGCTCGGCGACTGCGTCCTGGGAAGAGAAGTGGGCGGGGGTGAGTGCCTTGCGCTGGAGGATCGAGAAGTAGATCTCGATCTGGTTCATCCAGCTGGCGTGCGTGGGCAGATGCACCAGGGTGAGGTTGTCGAACCGTGCCTGGAGACGGTCGGCGGCGCGCTGGCCGCGATGGATCGTGCCGCCATCGACGATCCAGAAGACGCGCTCGGCGGACCGGTAGGGTTCACGGGCCATCACCTGGGCGACGAGGGCATCGAAGGCAACGATGGAGATCTTGGCGACGACGTCGCCGAAGAGCCGGGCTCGGTGGACGTCCCACGCGGCGATGTAGGCACAGACGCCATGGCGGCGGTACTCGTGCTCGACCCGCATGGAGCGGCCCGGACCCGGCGGCGTGATCGGATGGCGGCGGGTGCGGATCGGGATCTGCGTCTTCTCGTCGGCGCTGATGACGAACTCGTCGCCACAGAGCGCACGCCCGTTCCATTGCCGGTGATAGAGGTCGAGGACGCGCTCCGCCTTGGGCCCAAACTCGGGATCGCGCGGAAAGATCCAGCTCCGCCGGCTCCAGGGGCGCAGGGCGTCGGCATGAAGCCACCGCCAGATCGTGGTGCCGCTAATGTCGGCGACGATGCCGGCCGCCAGGACCTGCCGCCGCAGTTCGGAGCGGCTGAAGCGCGACAGCGGCAGCCCCAGCGTGGAGGGCAGTTCACAGGCCAAGGCCTTCACTTCGGCGACGACCCGAGGGGGGAAAAGCCGGCGGCCGACCTCGCCGCGACCGGTCCTCGAGTCCCTCGAGGCGTTCTCGGAAGAAACGTTTGCGCCACTTGCTCACCACCGGGCGCGGCATATCGAGACGCTCGGCGATCTCCTTGTTCGGGGTACCCTCGGCAGCCAGCAGGACGATCTTGGCGCGCACCACGTCCCGATACGGTAACGTATACTGGCGGGCTCTCGCTTCGAGGACACGGCGTTCGTTGGGCGTCAACGTGATGACGTACGGGCTGGATCTGGGCATCATTGGCCTCCTGGTTGAACCAAGATGGCCATTCCTTACCGCAGGCGCCAGTGGCTTGCTGATACGTTCTATTATTTATGTCCATGTGTACTAGTCGTCCGGGCAGAAGAGGACGAATGCGAGAGCCGACGGAGCGCGGCAGAACCCCATGCAGCTCCTTACTCATCGCTGATCTCGCGTCAAGCGGCTCCGCCAGTCCTTAACTTCGTCGCCGGCCCAATCGTCTGGAAGTTCTGCGGGACGATCCATGTTCCCACCGCGCCCTAATCCGGTCCGTTGCAAGGCGTAGCACGATCTGCCGTTCTTCCGGTTGGCCGGTATGCGAGCCTCGCGTTCGGCGCCTCCAGCGCTTCCTATGTCGAAGAGCAGTCCACCCCCGTGCCCCGGTGGTTCGCGATGGCGTTCAGCCACACGCGGAACGACTCGTCGGTAGGGACGCAGAGGCCGGTCCCGTCGTACCAGAACGCTTCCAAAGCGGACAGCGACGCCAAGGCCAGCGGCAGCGGGCCCGTCAGCTGGTTGTTGTTGTCGGTGGCGGGTGAAAAAGTGACAGGTATGGCGGCCGAAAAAGTGACACATCGGTCGTTCCCGTAGGCCGGGTGGAGCAGCCGCTCCGTCCGGGAACGCAGAACTTGGCGTCTTCCACTTCGAGATGGAGGCGCCGGTGATCGGATGGGAGCGACGCGTGCTTTTGCGACACTACCTGGACGAAGGACTGACGGTGACGGAGATCTCCCGCGAACTGGGGATCAGCCGTCAGACGATCTATCGCTGGATCAGCGAGGGGGAGTTGGACCGGGACCTCGAGGAGGTCCGCTACGGTCCGCGGCCTCCGGTGCCCACGAAGCTGGATGCGTACAAGGCGATCGTGCGGGAGCGGCTGGAGGAGTATCCGGAACTGACGGCGGTCCGGCTGCTGGCGGAGATCCGTGCAGCGGGATACCCCGGCGGCTACACGCAGCTGAGGGAGTACGTCCGGAAGGTCCGGCCCCGTGCTCCGGCCGACCCTCTCGTGCGGTTCGAGACGGACCCGGGAGTGCAGGGCCAGGTGGACTTCGCCCACTTCCGCTTCCCGTGGGGCCGCCGCTACCTGCTTCTGGTCGTGCTCGGCTACTCGCGGCTGTTGTGGCTCCGGTTCTACCGGCGGCAGGACATGTCGACGCTGCTCAAGGGTCTGGAGGCGGCCTTCGGCTTCGTCGGCGGCGTGCCGCGGGAGCTCCTGTTCGACCAGATGAAGAGCGTGATCGTCCGGGATCTGAGGGGCGAGGGCGGCCGCGTGACCGAGAACGCCGAGTTCCTCCGCTTCGCCGCGCACTGGGGCTTTCGGCCCCGGGCCTGCCGGCCCTACCGGGCGAAGACGAAGGGCTATGCATCATACTGCACCCTGTTGGCAGGCTGAGACAGGAGTTGTGGGGATGGGCTGTCGATTGGCCAGTTTGCGCCCCTGCTGCCTGGAAGGCGGGTGGCCGATGGGCGGTTCATACAAGCATTGGTTCCTGTCGTTGTAGGAGTGGGCGCGGAGCAGCCCGTGATCACGCCATGTCTTGATGGTGCTGGTCGAGACCTGGAGTCTGGCGGCGATTTCGGCGGGGCTCAGGAGCCCTTGAGCTCGCAGCCGCTGATAGCGGGTCTTCAGGCCGTAGGCCCGGCGTAAAGCCTGTACCCGCTGTGGCCGGAAGGCGATGCCCCGGCCCGTGCGCAGTCCACGGTCGTTGAGGATGGCGGCGATCTGGGTGTCGGTGTGGTCCTCGGTGAGGCGGTCGATCTCGGCCACGACGCGCTCGGAGGTCCGGTAGAGTTGCCAGGCGGGCGGTTCGAGGGGCAGCTGCAACTGCCGCGTCGCACCGCCGCGCAAACGTATGCCCAAGGCGATACCGGTTCCCCGCGTCAGCGTGACGTCCTCGATCAGAAGGCGCGCCATGCGCTTACGCTCGCGATCCGGTGTCGCGGGGTCGTTCCACAGGCGCGGGAAGTCGGTGGACAGGGCAAGGATGTGCAGGCGTTGGGCGTCGTCGAGTTGCCCGGGGTCGTGGGCGCGCTGTTGGTCGAGTTCCAGCTGGGCGTGGTCCAGGGCACGCAGCTTGGCGTTCCACTCGGCCTCCAGCACATCGACCACTAATCGGTTGTCGGGATGGGTCTGCATGAAGCGCTGCCGAGCCAGGTCCGCTTCATGGCGAGCCCGCTGCACTGCCTGGGCCCGCCAGGCATCGACCTGCTCGGCGCGTGCCGCCAGCTCGTCCTGTACCTTGAGCGCGACGGTCAGCGTCACCGGCGTCATCAGTTCCACCAGCAGTGCCCCGACGGCGCGGTCGATGCCGGCGCCGGGGATGGACTGGCACTTGGCGCTTGCGGTTCGGATGCCCTCGCGCTGGCAGACGTAGTCGGGCACCTGCCGGCCCCGGCGCATGTGATAGCGGATCGTCATGGCTCGACCGCACACGCCGCACAAGACCATACCTTGCAACAACGCCGGCCCCTCCCGAGGCGGACTGCGTCGGCGGTCGGCGCCGTAGGCCAGTGCGTTGTTGCGCAACCGCCGCTGATTGGCCTCGAAGCGTTCCCAGTCGATGTAGCCGGGGTGTGCATGGCGCAACAGCACGGTCCACTCCTCGAGCGGCAGGCGCCGCCTCTCCACACGACCGCCGGGAAGCCGCCGCTGTCGGCTGCGGCCGAAGGCGTAGGCCCCCGCGTAGCGGGGATTATGCAGCACCTGCAGGACGCGTGAGTGTTCCAGCGGCTGCCAGTGCAGTTCGCCCTTGCGGGCTCCGGTCCGCACACGCCGCGGGAAGTGCAACCGGCGCTTGCGGAAGTGGCGCACGGTGGCGGTGGCGGCGCCGGTGAGCTCAAAGGTGTCGAACAGCATCCGCAGGCTCTGTCGCACCTGAGCATCGGGGTCGAGCACCACCCGGTCCAGCGGATCGTAGACCAGCCCCACCGGGAGAGGCAGCTTCAGTGCGCCGCGGCGCGCCTGATTGAGCAGGCCCCCGCGTAGCCGGGCATGCAGCATGTGCAGTTCCGCCTCGCTCATCGTGCCCTTGAGTCCGAGCAGGAGCCTGTCGTTGAAGTCCCCGGGACTGTAGATGCCGTCCTCGTCGAGGATCAGCGTGTCGCTCAACGCGCAGATCTCCAGCAACCGGTGCCAGTCGGTGGAGTTGCGGGCCAGCCGCGAGACCTCGAGTCCGAGCACGATGCCCGCGCGACCCATCCCGACTTCCGCGACCAGATGCTGGAACCCCTCGCGGTCCCGGTCGGCCCCGGACTGACCGAGATCGGTGTCGATCACGACGATCCGCTCGGTCGGCCAGCCGAGCGCCACCGCCCGCTCGCGCAACGCATACTGACGGCGCGTGCTCTCCGTGTTCTCGACCACCTGGCGCACCGTGGACTGCCGCACATAGAGATAGGCATCGCGGCTCAGGTGGCCGGCGCTCACCTTCCGGTGCGCATCGCTCATGCCGCTCCCCCCCTCAGGTGGGGGCGGACCATCGCCATCAGGATGTGCATCGCCCGGCTCTCCACGCCCGCTGGCAACGGACCGGGCGTACGCGGCGCGGCTCCGATGCCGGCCGGGGCGGGCAACGTCGCCAAGATGTCCAACCAGGCGGCGACGCCCCGGCACGTCAGAACGGCGAGCCCGTCGCGATCCTGGAGAGGCCCGTACCGGAGAGCTCGACCACGCAGTTGCTCGTAGCCTTGGGCGCAGGCCGCGGCCGGCCACAGCAGCGCATCGGAGTGCACGCGCCGGGTCACAGGCGTTTTTTTTCCCGTGCCAGCACGCGCTCCACACTGCGCCGGTGCACCGAGAGGCCGAACCGCTCGCGCACCAGTTCGACAAGTTCCCGGGAACTGGGCCGAGGCTGTTGCGCCCGGGCGGCGCGCAGGGCCGCGACCACCTCGGCGCTGAGCTTGTGCGGCCGCCGCGGTCCGGGCCGCTTCGGCAACAGAGCCGGCAGCCCGCCCGCCTCGTAGGCACGTTGAGCCAGGTAGAACGTGGGACGGGACAACCCGAAGCGGGCAGCGCTTCCGCTGATCGACTCTCCGTCCTCGCGCACGCGCCGCAGCATCTCGTACTTGACCTGCACCAGATCGCGGGGATCGAAGAAGGCGTTGTCCAGGAATCGGGGGTCGCGTACGCGCTCGGGATGAGGGTTCAGGCAACCGTGTTCGCGCAAGGTGCGCGTCTTGTCGTCGATGGAGCGACGTGCCATGAAGATGTCTCCGGCGATGTGTGGAACACGTTGTCAATGTAATTATGCCTCTCTGTGAATCCGTGTCAAGGGGGCCTCGATAGGCCCTCGGCCCGATAACCTCTATTTCATAGGCATCTTCGGGTGATCCGACTGTGCAATCCGGCCCACCAGATCGGCCTGTACTGATGAGGCGGATAAAATGCTGTTTACACATTGGGCGTAATCCCCTTTACATCACCCCCACCCAACATGTCCGCCAGAGCCAGCAAATCCTCCACCCGGAATGCCGATCGGCCGGCCGCGACCTCCACGAACGGATCCTCGACAGCGACACTGGTCCAACTCACCGGAATGTGCGCCAACACGCCGTCTTCGCCCGTGTAGTACACCCGCTCGATTCCCCAGCAGAGCTTCGTATGGACCAGCTCGAATTCTCGACCCCGCAGCGGGTGAAACGGATGCGTCACCCGGAAGGTTCGACCTGCTCGCTCCGCTTCGGGTGCAGTCGACGACTTCGTCCAAGGGGAAGGTCGAGCGCCCCATCGGCTACGTGCGCAAGAACTTCGCCTACGGCCGCAGCTTCGCCGGCGACGCGGACCTGAACGCGCAGGCCGAGTGGTGGCTCGGGAGCGTGGCCAACGTCCGGATCCACGGCTCCACGCGAGAGCGGCCCGCCGAACGGTTCGAACGCGACGAGCGCCATGTGCTCAGACCGCTCGCCCACCGGCCCTACCACTCGCTCGCGCTGCCCGCCGAGCGGGAGCCCGAGAAGGTTCGCCGGCTCGCCTCGGTGCCCCGGGTCACCATCGAACGGCGTCCCCTGGCCGAGTACGACCGCCTCGCCGCGGGGGTCTCATGACGCCCGCCAAGCGGCCAGGCCGCCGCGACCGGATCCGTGCCCAGCTCGCCGACCTCAAGCTCCCCGGCGCGCTCGAGGCCCTCGACCCCATCCTCTCCGGCGTGGACGGAGGCCGCTTCACCGCCGCCGAGGCGATCGAGAAGCTCCTCGCCGCCCAGATCGGCCTGCGCAACAACCGCAGGCTCCCGGCCGTGAAGACCCTGGCCGACTTCGACTTCAGCCTCGCCGTCGCCACCGCCGAGCGCGGACGGCGCATCTACTACGGCGCCCTGGCCGACCTCATCACCTCTCTCGAGGAGGCACAGGCCGCAGGCCGACTCCAGCAACGGCTCAAGGTCCTCACCCACCCGGCCCTGTTGATCGTCGACGAGATCGGATACGTCCCCCTCTCGCGCACCGGAGCCACCCTCTTCTTCCAGCTCGTCAACCGGCGCTACGAGACCGGCTCCACCATCCTCACCTCCAACCAGAGCTTCGAGGAGTGGGGCCGCATCTTCGGCGACGAGGTCATGGCCACCGCACTGATCGACCGGCTGCTCCACCACTGCCACATCGTCAACATCCGCGGTAACAGCTAACGCATGAGGCAGCACGCCGATGTCTTCAACACCCTCCACAACAACCCCTCGACCACGGAGACCGCGACGTCACCTTGAGGCTCGTCCCCTCCGGCCGGGTGTCACTTTTTCACCCGCCGCATGTGTCACTTTTTCGGCCGCCATTGACAGTTGTTCAGGGCGAGCCCTCTCAAGCTGGTGAGCTGGCCGAGTTCGGGGGGGATCTCGCCCGTCAGCTGGTTGCCGGCCAAGATTAGACTTTCCAGGCTGGCGAGTGCGCCGAGTTCCGGGGGGGATCTCGCCCGTCAGGCCATGAGGGACAAATTCCTGCACCTCATTGTCCCATCGCCCAGAAAGATCGATATGCACGACCTGGCCTGAAGCGTCCGTGTCCACGCCGTACCACTCGTCAAGGGGATTGTCCGTCAGCCAGTTGTTGTTGTTCACCCAATTCGGGCCGTCCGTCGCCTCGTAGAGCGCAATCAGCACCGCGCGATCCGGGTTGACGACCGTGATCTCGGATGTTCCCGAGGCGCCTCCGGCGGCGGACGCGATCGTGGCTCGGCTTGAAGGGGAGGTCCAGCGATAACGGCCACGCCGGCTCCAACGGTCAGACCGAGGGCTGTGCAGGTTTCCGCACCGGCATCCTCGTCCTCGCAGTCGCAGGATTTCCGATACCGGTGGACGGGGCTGGGTTGGCGACGGCGGCGGGCAACGGGACGGCGACGATCACGCTCACGGGTTCGGTTGTCCGCAATGGGGACACGCCGTCGCGCTTATGCTGACAGCCCTGCCGCAGACCCCGCAACTATGGAGACCTTTGGCCATGTCGGTCAGTGTGAGCTTGGGTCCTTTAGCCTGCTTCTCAGAAGCTCGGTTTGCTTCTCCTGCTCGGCGCGCTGCTTCTCCTGCAGCTTGGTTTGCCGCTCGGTCTCGGCGCGCTGCTTCTCCTGCAGCTTGGTTTGCCGCTCGGTCTCGGCGCGCTGCTTCTCCTGCAGCTTGGTTTGCCGCTCGGTCTCGGCGCGCTGCTTCTCCAGAAGCTCGGTTTGCTTCTTCTGCTCGGCGCGCTGCTTCTCCTGCAGCTTGGTTTGCCGCTCGGTCTCGGCGCGCTGCTTCTCCAGAAGCTCGGTTTGCCGCTCGGCCTCGGCCCGGACGGCCAACTGGTGCGCCTTCTGTTGCTGGAGTTGCTCGCGCCGCTGGCGTACGGTAACGAACTCAATGTTGAGCTCTGCCCGCCCGCATAGTTCCTTGAGGCCCAGTTCGCCCAGTTCAATCTCGGCACTGGTTTGATCTGCCAATCCAAGCGCCCTTGCGGCGGCCTCCTGAGGAAAAGCCGGTAGGCGACCGAGTATCTGCTCCACTTCGGCCAGTATCTGCTCCACTTCGGATTGCGTGGACTCCGGGTTCGCCAGGAGCCCTGCGCTGGACCAGTCACTCAGGACTGCCGCGCCGCCGAGCCAACCGGTGGTGGCTTCCTTCTCGGTCTCGGAGATCAGTCTTTCGTATTTTGTCTTGCGCCAGACCAGTTCGTCACGCGCCCCTTGGGCAACTCCCAAGGCACCCCTGGCACCCTCCACCGCTTCCCAGAACGCATCGTAGCGGTGTTCGTCGAACTCGCTATGTGCCGCCTTCCAGTGGCCCAAAGCACGGTCGGTGTATTCGCCAATCCTGAGCCTCTGCCTGTTGGCGTGATCCACACATTGCTTTACGCGGTCCACACATTGCTCAACGTCAGCGACGTGCGAACGGGCCGCTTCGACAATGCCATCGTTCAACTCCTCCTTCGCGGCGGGGATCTCTCTTGCGGTTACTACGGCGGCCCGGGCCAACGTTCCCATCCATCCGAGAGCTCCTACGATACTCGCAGCGCCGATGAGGGCACCGATGATCGCACACCCAATTAAGACGATGAGGGAAATGCCGAACAGTCGCGCCAGATACAGAAGCACACCTGGCTCATCTGCTCCATGTGGCCGGGCTATCTTGCGGAGGCGATTGAGCCTGGATCGCAGAACTCCGATGATCACAAAGGACAGGATTCCGATGAGACCGACAATATCCAGCATTACTTGACTCCTAACACAAGGGGGGGAATAGGTCGGTGCCGGGGCGCGTTTCGGGGCAGGGAAGGCGCAGGTGTGGGGACGCCCGACGAAGAGCGGTCGGAACGGCCGTGAATCCGTAGCGCGGTTTGAGCGTTAGATCATCCGGCGGCTCGGGCGAGACCTGCATCGTCGTCCTCGCTGCTCCGAGGTGGAAGCCGACCGCCCCTGGGCGTGGAGAGGGGTTGCGCTCACCGCTCCGAGGATCAGGAGGGAAGCGGAGGCGTGGAGCAGGGGTCGTGGTGTCATGGAAAGCTCCCGAAGATGTGGGATTGGCGAGTGGCGTACCGTCGAGGGGGCGGCAGCACGTCGGATGGTGAACAGCGAAAGGGGCGGCATGGGTTCGCCCCCTCGTGGGCGCGGCGGTTTCCTGCGGGATGGCCAGGCGAGAAAGCGGCGGACTGACGGCCCCGTGACCGCTCTTCCGCAAGATGGCTTGACCCACCGGATCTCCTCGTTCGCGCATCGTCAGGTCCGGGTCAGGTCGGCGGATATCGCCATGCTGGGGCAATCGATGGTCGGTTTCGGATGCGTTACGGAGGACTCGATTGTGAGCGTAGTCGCCCGAGAACCTGACCGTGACCCGCCGGTTTCCGGCCGGGTCGAGGCTGCCAGACTGTTCGAATCGCGGTTCATGGCTCGTCGGTTGAAGCGTCCAAGAAGGGGCTGATACAAGAATGAGGACCGAATCCGAATTGCGCAAGATCTCGGTCCCCTCTAGTACACATGGACATAAATAATAGAACGTATCAGCAAGCCACTGGCGCCTGCGGTAAGGAATGGCCATCTTGGTTCAACCAGGGGGCCAATGATGCCCAGATCCAGCCCGTACGTCATCACGTTGACGCCCAACGAACGCCGTGTCCTCGAAGCGAGAGCCCGCCAGTATACGTTACCGTATCGGGACGTGGTGCGCGCCAAGATCGTCCTGCTGGCTGCCGAGGGTACCCCGAACAAGGAGATCGCCGAGCGTCTCGATATGCCGCGCCCGGTGGTGAGCAAGTGGCGCAAACGTTTCTTCCGAGAACGCCTCGAGGGACTCGAGGACCGGTCGCGGCGAGGTCGGCCGCCGGCTTTTCCCCCCTCGGGTCGTCGCCGAAGTGAAGGCCTTGGCCTGTGAACTGCCCTCCACGCTGGGGCTGCCGCTGTCGCGCTTCAGCCGCTCCGAACTGCGGCGGCAGGTCCTGGCGGCCGGCATCGTCGCCGACATTAGCGGCACCACGATCTGGCGGTGGCTTCATGCCGACGCCCTGCGCCCCTGGAGCCGGCGGAGCTGGATCTTTCCGCGCGATCCCGAGTTTGGGCCCAAGGCGGAGCGCGTCCTCGACCTCTATCACCGGCAATGGAACGGGCGTGCGCTCTGTGGCGACGAGTTCGTCATCAGCGCCGACGAGAAGACGCAGATCCCGATCCGCACCCGCCGCCATCCGATCACGCCGCCGGGTCCGGGCCGCTCCATGCGGGTCGAGCACGAGTACCGCCGCCATGGCGTCTGTGCCTACATCGCCGCGTGGGACGTCCACCGAGCCCGGCTCTTCGGCGACGTCGTCGCCAAGATCTCCATCGTTGCCTTCGATGCCCTCGTCGCCCAGGTGATGGCCCGTGAACCCTACCGGTCCGCCGAGCGCGTCTTCTGGATCGTCGATGGCGGCACGATCCATCGCGGCCAGCGCGCCGCCGACCGTCTCCAGGCACGGTTCGACAACCTCACCCTGGTGCATCTGCCCACGCACGCCAGCTGGATGAACCAGATCGAGATCTACTTCTCGATCCTCCAGCGCAAGGCACTCACCCCCGCCCACTTCTCTTCCCAGGACGCAGTCGCCGAGCGCATCCTCGACTTCCAGCAGCACTACCAACAAATCGCCTCGCCCTTCGAATGGAAGTTCACCCGCTGCGATCTCAACCGCCTCCTGGCCCGCTCGCCCACCCCCGCCCATCCCTCACTCCGCGAAGCCGCATGAGAATACGTCACCGAACTTCTGAACCGGTCTACTAGCCTGCCCGCCGCGACCCCCCTACTCGAAGAACACCTCCCGCACCTCCCGCGGCGCCGGCTCCGTAGCCAGACTCACCGTCACGAGCAGCACCAGCGACACCGCCGGGCCGATCAGCGCCGGCCACAGCCCCGCGATCCAGTTGTCGAAGGTGCCGTGCTCCAGGTAGCCGAGCACGTACCACACCACGCACGTCGCCGCCCCGCCGATCATCGCGACCAGGCCGCCCGTGCGGGTCGCCCGCGGCCACCACATGCCGAGCAGCAGCGGGAAGGTGAACGCCGACGCCAGCAAACTGAACGACATGGTGACGATGAACAGAATCCTTGCGGGCGGATCGATCGCGACCGTCAATGCAAGCGCCCCGATCCCCAGCGTCGTCCAGCGCGCGAGGGTCACGCCCCGCTCCTGGGACACTTCGTCCTTTGCCAACGGCACATACAGGTTTTCCACCACCAGCGAACTCGCCAGCAGCAGCACCGAGTCGATCGTGGACATCGTCGCGCCCAGCACCGCCGCGACCAGGATCCCGCCGAAGAGCGGGTGCAGGAGCAGCTGGACCAGCGTCGGCAGGGCCAGGTCGGTCTGCTCCAGATCCGGCAGCAGCACCCCGGACGCGATCGCGATCAGCGTCGAGCCGATGAAGATGAACGACGAGAAGCCGATCGAGTAGACGAGCGCGCGCCGCAGCGTGCCGCGGTCCTCGGGGATGAGGAAGCGGGTGACGGCCGCCGGAGCCCCGCCGATCTGGAAGAACCCCCAGACCAGGAACGACGACACCACCCACATCGCGGGCATGTCGCCCAGAAACGAGATTCCGCCGGGGTTGAACTCGGCGTAGCGCAGGTGCATCTCCCCGAAGCCGCCCGCCGCGCCCACCGCCACGGGCGCCAGCACCGCGAATCCGACGATCATGATCGAGCCCTGGATCAGGTCGGTCCACGCGACCGCGTGCATCCCCCCGACCACCGTGTACAGGATCACGATGCCGCCGAACACGAAGAGCCCCAGCAGGTACGGCATCCCGATCAGCACCTCGAAGAGGTTGCCCGCCGCCTTGAGCTGCGCCGCGATCAGCGGAATGAACGCCACCAGCATGAGTCCGGTCGCGGTCATCGCCACCGCCCGCCCCGGATAGCGCGCCTGGAACACGTCCACGATCGTCGTGCACCGGATCCGCGACGCCAGCCGCCGCAGCCGCTCGCCCAGCAGGATGTAGGTGAACCACGCCGCCGCCGCCGAGGACACGCCCGCCGGCGCGAAGTTGTACCCCAGTTCGCGCTCCGTGCCCACCGCGCCCATGTACGAACTGCCGCTCATCTGCGTGGCCGAGTACGAGAACCCGAGCGTGGCCGGCCCCAGGTCGCCCCGCGCCAGAAAGAACTCCTGCCGTGAGCGGTTGCGTCGGTTGAACCAGAAGCCGAGCCCCATGAGGGCGGAGAAGTAGAGGATGAGAATGACGGTGTACAGGGTCGCCGTGGTCATCTCCGCGCCCCTCGTCTACCACCCGGTGCGGGCGTGAAGGATGGCCGCCCCGATCACGAACCCATATCCCCCATACAGTACGACCCATACTCCCCAGTCGAGGTTGTACGGGCCAGCTGGCCAGTCCACCAGCAGCCCGATGCTCCCGCCCACCAGGAAGATCGCCATCAGGATCATGGAGACGATCGGGGTGCGGGTCTTGCGCCCGCTCACTGCCACGCCTCCTCCAGCACCCGGATGACGTTCCCGCCCATCACCTTCGCAATGTCCCCGTCGCTGTAGCCCTCCTTCACGAGCCAGCGCAGGATGTTCTTCGACCCCTCGGTCGGGTTCTCGACGCCGCGCACGTAGTCGACGGGGATGTGCTCGGGGGCATCGCTCGCGCCGGCCCGGGCACCCGCTCCGGCCCCGTCCTCCCCGGCCCCGCCGGTCTGCGTCTCCTCGATCGAGAGCGCCGCGGCGTACACCTTGTGCAGCCCGACGTGGTCCCCGTACAGCGTGTCGGGCCCGAACGCCACGTGGTCGATGCCGACCAGGTCCTTCACGTACTCGAAGTGGTCCATGAACGACTCGATCCCGTGGCGCCGGTGCCGCGGCGAGACCGTGGTGTGGGGCGCGGCCTCGATCCCGATCACGCCCCCCTTGTCGGCCACCGCGCGGATCACGTTGTCGGGCGCGAGGCGCTTGATGTTCCAGAGCCCGCGGGCGCCGGTGTGGGTGAGGAAGATCGGGTGCCGGCTCACCTCGACCGTGTCGAGCGTGGTCTGGTCGCTGGCGTGCGCGCAGTCGATCGCGAGGCCCACCTCGTTCATCCTGCGCACCGCCTTGCGCCCGAACGAGGTCAGCCCGCCGTCGCGAGTCTCCTTGAGCCCGGTGCCCAGCGCGTTCGACTCGCTGTAGGTGATGCCCAGGACGCGCAGGCCGATCCCGTAGAGGATCTCGATCCGGTCGAGCTCGTTCTCGATCATCGCCGCGCCCTCCTGGGCCGCCACCAGGGCGATACGCTTCTCGCGGTGGGCGCGGTGGATGTCGTCCACACGCTCGCACTTGACGATGAAATCCTGGTGCGCCAGGTCGCAGAAGCGCATCCCCATGTCGTAGATGATGTCGTCCCACTTCCACCCGCTCTTCGACGTGATGCACGCCGCGCCGTCCAGGAAGTTGTCGAAGACGCAGTCCCACCAGGAGTCGGCCAGCGCTTCGTAGGCTGTGTGCACGCGGCCCTCCGAGTCGTAGGCGCGGATCTGGTCGGCCTTCGCGGGGAAGAGGTGCGGGTGCTCGTGGAGCGAGATCATGAGGGTGCGTTCGACGAGGTCCCGGACGCGGGCCTCCTGGGCGGGCGTGAGCGGCACGAGGTACGGCTCGAAGAGCGACTCGCCCTCGATGAGGTCGTATTCGGTGAAGTCGCGGTGGGTCTTTACGTACTGGTAGGACCTGTAGCCCGAGTAGTTGTGGGTGAGTGGCAAGGGGGTGCTCCGGCTGGCGTGGGCTGCGTGCGGGCCGCGGGGCCGATTGACCCGCCCAATAGACGGGGTGGGGGCGCGCGCCACAACGGGGGGCGCCCAAGGTCGTCGCGATGCGCGGCCCGGCTTACCTTACCGTCCATGGCCACCCACGTCTCAATGCCGCCGCACCCGCGATGACCGAGTCCGTCTTCGCCCTCAAGCCCATCCTGGCCGCCGCCGCCCTGGGCGCCATGTGGCTCGTCGAGGGGCTCATCCCCATGTTCGAGGGTCGCCGGGAGCGGATTCGGCACGATGTATCGAACGTCGCCCTGGGCGTCTTCAATGCGGTCGTCGCATCGCTCGTTTTCGCCGGGGCGACCCTGGTCGCGACCGAGTGGGCGCGCGCCAACGGCTTCGGCCTGCTGCATTGGCTCGGTCTGGAGGGCGCGTGGGCCTTCGCGCTCGGTTTCGTCCTCTTCGACATGTGGCAGTACTTCTGGCACCGCCTCAACCACCGCCTTCCCTTCCTCTGGCGCTTCCACGCGGTGCATCACGCCGACCGCGAACTCAGCGCCAGTTCGGGGCTGCGCTTCCACACCGGCGAGATCGTGCTCTCGTCGGTCGCGCGGCTGGCCGTGCTGCCCCTGCTGGGCATGACGGTGGGACAGGTGCTGCTGTACGAGGCCGTGCTCCTGCCGGTCATCCTCTTCCATCACGGCAACGTGGGCGTGCCCGCGGGCGCGGACCGGTGGCTGCGCTGGCTGATCGTCACCCCCTGGATGCACTGGGTGCACCACTCCGACTACCAGCCCGAGACCGACTCCAACTATTCCAGCGTATTCTCCTTCTGGGACCGGATCTTCGGCAGCTTTCGCCTGGTCGCGGATCCGCGCGCGCTGACGCTCGGGCTCGAGGACGTGGAGCGGCGGGACTGGGCGACGCTGCCGGGCATGGTGGCGATGCCGTTCAGGAAGCGGCAGGGGCAGCGGCGGCAGGAGCGGCGGCGCCAGGAGCGGCACGGGCGCTGACATGTCCAAACCGGCCCGGCTCCCCCTCAAGGTCCGCGTCTTCGCCCCCGCGTCCGTGTCCAACCTGGGTTGCGGCTTCGACATCTTCGGCATGGCGCTGGAGCGTCCGGGCGACGAGGTGGTGGTGCGGGCCGCGGAGGGCAAGGGAATCGTCTCGGTCTCGGTGACGGGAGACGGGGGGCGCGTGCCGACGGATCCGGCCCGCAACGCTGCCGGGCTGGCCGTGAACGGCGTGCTGGACCGGCTGGGCTCCGCGGCGGGCGTCGCGATCGAGGTCCGAAAGGGGATCCCGCTGGCTTCGGGACTGGGTGGCAGCGCGGCCAGTGCGGTGGCGGGGGCCGTGGCGGCCGACGCGCTTCTGGGCGGAGGCCTCGACCGGACCGCACTGCTCGAATGCGCCATGATCGGCGAACGCAAGGGCTCGGGCGCCGACCACGCGGACAATGCGGCGCCTTCGCTGATCGGGGGGTTCGTGCTCGTGCTGCCGGGCCACCCTCCGAAAATGGTTCAGCTGCCGACCCCGGACGATCTCATGGTGGCCGTAGCGCACCCGGCGATGGAAGTCGAGACGCGCCGTGCGAGGACGGTCCTGGGCGACACGATCCCGCTCTCGGCGGGCGTCCAGCAATGGGGGAACGCGGCGGGGATGGTCGCCGGGCTGCTCCGAGGCGACTGGGAGCTGATCGCGCGGTGCATGCGCGACGCGGTGGCCGAGCCCAGGCGGGCGCAACTCGTCCCCGGCTTCGAGACCGTGAAAGCGAGCGCGATCGACGCGGGAGCCGTCGCGGCCGGGCTCTCGGGCTCGGGCCCGTCGGTCCTCGCGCTCTGCCGGGGGCGAACGGCCGCCGACAGCGCCGCCGCGGCCATGGCGGACGCCTTCCGCGAGGCCGCCGGCGTCGCGTCGGACCTCGTGGTCTCCCACGCGAACACCGAGGGGGCGCGGGTCGTGGAGATGGGTTGAACGCGTCCTCCGGATCGAGCGTGCACTTCCGCTACCGCGGCAACTCCAGCGACACCGCGACCACCGGCTGTTCCGCAGACAGGATCACGTCTTCCGACACGCGCGCACGACCGGACCCCGCAGTCACCCTGATCGACCGGTAGTCCGCCGGAACGCCACACAGAAGGAACTCGCCGGCCGGGCCGGTTGCCGTGTGTTCCGAGCCGTACCGGACTCGCAGCCGCGGAGGGATGTCCAACCCCGCCGTCCACTCAGCGACAACGGGGATCCCGGACGCAACCCGTGACTCCGCATCGGCGACATGCCCGAGAATCACTCCCGTGTCCGGATCCCATGTCTCCACATCGGCGCTACACGCCCTCGCCATGACCTGACCGGGTTGCGGAGTCCGGACGCGAACCTCCGTCGTGTCGCCGCTCGCGACTCGGACGTCCGTCACCGCGTAGTCCCGGTCCAGGCCCATCAATGCGGGGTGCAGATAGGCCAGCTGGTAGTTCCCCTCCGGCAATCCGCGAATCGTGAACCGGCCAAGCTCGTCCACTCCGGCCTCCACACCCGTGCCCACCACCGCGATCCGACCCCCCGGCCGATCGGCTTCCCCGGCGACCACTCCGCCCGTCTCGGCGTAGGCCACGCGGCGCGTTCGAGTGCCAAGCGCCTCCACGACCCGCCCTCCCTCTTCCGCGATCCCGATCAGCCTCGTCCTGCGCAGTCCGAAGACGCCGTCGCGCTCCAGGACCATCAGCGGCATGCGGATGTGCCACCTCGACACGATCCAGCTCCCGTTCGGCAGTCCGCGGAAGTCCACGCGACCGCCGATCTGGTCGCTCCCGTGCTCATCCAGCAGGCCGGGAAGGTCGCGGTACCTGAAGTCGAGCCACTCGATCCCGCCCGTTTCGCGCGACAGCCACAGGACCCCCTCGATGTCCGGCCCGCTCGACCCCTCGCCCAGGGGGCGGAATTCCAGGCCCAGCAGGTCGGGGCGCGATGCGGGGCCCGCCCGCAGCTGCAGGCAGTGCGTGGCCAGGAAGTCGTCGGACAGCAATACGTCGGCGTCGGGCGCGAAATAGCGGTTGCCCGCCGGTTCCTCCAGGACCCATCCTCCGCCGACGAGGAGCTCCACGGGCCGGCTCTCGAAGGGCTGCCGGGTCATGGTCCGCTTGTGCGCCCGTGTCTCGCGGCGGACCCTGAGCGAACCGGGCTCAAGCTCCCGCGTGTGCTTTTCCAGCTCGTAGTCGTACAGGCCCTCCGAGTCCGTGAAGCTCGCCGCGTTCAGCACCTTGCGGGCCTCTTCCCAGACGCGGTGCGTGGCCGCGCCGAGGTCGGTGCTCAGCTCGCAGCGCCGGCTCCCGGTCGCACGAATGCCCTCGATGGCAATCGGACGCTGCGCCAGGGAAATCCTGACCGCAACGGTGTCATCCGGTCCGACGGCGAGGCCGGGCAGCGTCCGGGTCGCCAACCCGAGCCGCTCCGCGCGCAGCGAGTAACGTCCGGGGCCCGGAACGACGAACCGGAAAAACCCGTCGGCGTCCACCAGGAACCGCCGGAGGTTGCGGTTGTCGGCATCCGAGAGCGAAACGAGCACCGCGGTGACGGGCGCCAGTGTGGCGGAATCGACCACAACGCCCTCGATGACCTGCGCCCGGGCGGGTCCACCGGCTGTCGGGATCGTCGCCGCCACGGCCACGGCAACCGGAATCCACGGGATCCTGCGAGTCATTGGGAGTCTCGCTTGAGAAGGGTCGGACAGGGTCTGCCGGCTGGCGAAATCAGGCCGGCGGGTGACGGCCCACCCATATGTTGCCCTCAACCGTCGCGTATGTTCCACACGGACGCGATGGCCAAACCCCCCCACCCTTCCCCGAGCGGCGCGACCGGCCCTGCCATCCAATGCAACTGATCAGCACCCGCGACACCCCTGCCCGACGCACCCCCCGACCCACCTGGACCTTCCGCGAGGCCCTCTTCCTCGGCCAGGCTCCCGACGGCGGACTCTTCGTCCCGGCCTCGGTCCCGCCCCTGCCGGACGAGGACCGCGCCGCCCTGGCCGACCTCAACTTCCCCGACCGGGCCTTCGTGGTGGCGCGCCATGTGCTGGGCCGCGAGGTCGCGGACAACATCCTCCGCCAGGCCGTGCACGGCGCGCTCGACTTCCCCGTCCCCCTGCGCGAAGTCGAGCCCGGCATCCACATGCTCGAGCTCTTCCACGGCCCCACACACGCCTTCAAGGACATCGGCGCGCGCTTCATGGCCCGCATGATGTCGGCGCTTCGCGACAGGGACGCGGCCCCGCTCACCATCCTCGCGGCGACCTCCGGCGACACCGGCGGAGCCGTGGCCCACGCGTTCCACAACCTCCCGGGCATCCGCGTCGTGATCCTCTATCCGCTCGGCAAGGTCAGCCCCCGGCAGGAGGCCCAGTTCACCACGCTTGGCGGCAACGTCACGGCCGTGGCGGTCCGGGGCGCCTTCGACGACTGCCAGCGCCTCGCCCGGGACGCGTTCGCCGACCGGGAACTCAATGCCCACGCCAACCTCACCTCCGCCAACTCGATCAACATCGGCCGCCTGCTGCCCCAGACCTTCTACTACGTGCACGCATGGGCGGAGCTGGCGCGGACGGCTCCGGGTTCGGAGCTGGTCTTCTCAGTGCCTTCGGGGAACTTTGGCAACCTCACGGCGGGGCTGATCGCGCGTCGCGCGCTCGGAATGTCCCTCGCGCGCTTCGTCGCCGCGACCAACAGCAACTCGGTCGTTCCGGACTACCTCGCCGGGCGCGGCTTCAACCCCCGTCCTTCCCTTCCCACCATCTCCAGCGCCATGGACGTGGGCAATCCCAGCAACTTCCGGCGCATCCGGCACATGTTCGGCGACGCCCTTCACTTGTCCGGCGACGCCCTTCCCCTGGCTGGCTCCTCCTGGACGGACGGCGACACCCGCGACTGTATCCGCGACCTGTGGCGGCGCCGCGGCATCGCGATCGATCCGCACACGGCGGTTGGCCTGCTCGGCCTGCGCCACGAACTGGGGCAGCGGCCGGACGCGCGCGGCGTCGTGCTGGCAACCGCCCACCCAGCCAAGTTTGCGGAGACGGTGGAGCCGTTGATCGGGCAGCCCATCCCGGCTCCGCCAGGCATTGCCCGAGTGCTGGAACGGCCGCGCCGCTCCGTTGAGATCGCGCCGGAGCCTGGGGCGTTGGGCAAGGTGCTGGCCAGCATCGGCTGACCGGCCCACCGTCGCCAACAGCACAACGGGTGGGCAGACAGGCGCATCGTACGCTCTGCGGAGCTCGACGGTTGTCTTGCGGCCCGCAACCACGCAGTACCACGTTGCGGCACCCGCCCCCCGAGCGACGCGGTCACCCCGCCGAGTTGGAGCCAGCCATGCCGTACCGATGCCCTCGCCCCGCCCATCCTTTCCTCGCCGTCGCCGCCTTCCTGGCCGGGGCAGCCTGCTCCCCCTACCCGGCACCGCCGGACACCGCGCGCGACCCGGTCGTCGACACGCTCCACGGCGTCGCCATCACCGACGACTATCGGTGGCTGGAGGACCAGGACAGCCCCGAGACCCGAGCCTGGATCGCCGGGCAGAACGCCTACGCCGAGCGGATCGTGGGCGACACGCCGCTGCGGCGTGGAATGGAGAGCCGGCTGCGGGAACTCATGAACGTCCCCGGGACGCTTTTCCCGCGCCGGGCCGGTGACTACGAGTACTTCAGCTTCCGCGCGCCGGACCGCGAGGTGGGCGCGATCTACCGACGCCCGGCGCCCGAGGAGCCCCAGCGGGACCCGATCGACCCGAACGGCGACTTCGAGCTCGTCCTCGACCCGCTCGACATCCATCCCGACGGCACGACCAGCGTGAGCATCCGCGACTTCTCGCCGGACGGCGACCTCATGATGTACGCGATCCGGGACGGGGGGCAGGACGAGGTGCAGATCCGCATCCGCGACATCACGACCGGCGAGGACCTGTCGGACCGCCTGCCCAACTTCCTGTACGGATCGACCTTCTTCGACCCGGAGGGCGCCGGCTTCTACTACACGTGGAGGTCGCGCGAGGCGGGTCCCAGGGTACGTCACCATGCGCTCGGCACCGATGTCGCCGACGACACCGAATTGTTCGGCGCGGGATACGGCCCCGAGACGTTCATCAACGCAACGCAGGGCGGCGACGGCCGGTACATGGTCTACACGGTCCAGCACGGGTGGGCCCGCAGCGACGTGTACCTGCACGACCTGGAGGACGACGCCGGGCCGCGGCCGATCAGCGTGGGCGCACCGGCACGCTTCCGCGCCCGCTTCATGGACGACGAGATCTTCCTGCTCACGAACCTCGATGCGCCGAAGAACCGGGTGGTGGCGGTGGATCTGCGCGACCCCGACCCCGATCCGGCCAACTGGCGGGAGGTGATCGCCGAGACCGACGACCTGCTGACCGGCTACCAGGTCATCGGCGGTGCGATCTACGCGGACTATCTCCACAACGTGAGCAGCCGGATCGTGCGTTACGACATGGAGGGGACGCGGACGGGGGATATCCCCGTTCCCGAACACCATGTGGCGACGTTGCGCCCGTGGGGTGAAGGCGCGGGTCTGCTCACCCTCACATCCCTCGTCACACCCACCCATATCGTCAGGCTCGATCTGGAGACGAACGAGAGCGCGCCGTGGATGCCTTCGGCCGTGCCCTTCGACGGCGCGGAGTACGAGGTGAGCCAGGTCTGGTACACGTCCGCGGACGGGACCGAGGCGCCAATGTACGTGGCGCACCGGCGGGGGTACGAGCCCGACGGGGACACGCCGACGCTCCTGTACGGGTACGGCGGCTTCAACTCGAACAACCTGCCCCGGTTCAGCACGAGCGCCGCGGCGTGGATGGAACAGGGGGGCGTCTATGCGATGGCGACGCTCCGCGGCGGCGGCGAGTTCGGCGAGACCTGGCACAGAGCCGGCATGCTGGAGAACAAGCCGAATGTGTTCGACGACTTCATTGCGGCCGCCGAGTGGCTCATTGCGAACGGCTACACGAATCCGGACCGCCTCGCGATCCGCGGCGTCAGCAACGGCGGACTGCTCGTCGGCTCGGCGCTGACCAAGCGGCCCGACCTCTATCGGGCGGTCTTCTGCGGCCTGCCCGATCTGGACATGGTGCGCTTCTACCAGTTCACCGACTCGAACAACATGCCCGCGCTGCTGGAATACGGGAACGCGGCGGTCAAGGAGGAGTTCGAGGTGCTGCGGACGTTTTCGCCGTACCAGAACGTGCGCGATGGCGTGGCGTACCCGGCGGTGATGCTGACCCAGGGTGACCTGGACACGCGCGTGCCGCCGCTGCAGGCGCGGAAGATGGCGGCGCGGTTGCAGGCGGCGACAAGTTCGGGGCTGCCCGTGATCCTGGACTACGATCCGCGGATGGGACACGCCGGCGGGCGGACGTTCAGCCGGAGCGTGCGGAACAGCGCGATGGAGGTGGCGTTTCTGCTGGGCCAGCTGGGGGTTGAAGGCGAGGTGGACCAATGACCCTCGCGAATGGCCGTGCGGCCGGTCGGTGGCCATGCCTCGTCGTCTTCGCGGCCCTGGCGTTCACGCTCACGCAGGCCCCTCCGCTCACCGCCCAGTGCGACGACTGCGTCTTTCCCGGCGACACGTGGGAGGCGCTGCGCGGCCCGCAACTCGCCGAACACGGCTGGGACGCCGACGCGCTTCAGCAAGCCGCCGCCTTCCTGCGGGACAGCGCCAACTCTACCGGGGTGGTGGTGGCGCACAAGGGCCGCGTGGTCTTCAGCTTCGGCGATGTCGAGGAGCTCTCGTACCTCGCGTCGGTGCGCAAGAGCATCCTGGCGATGCTGTACGGGCACTGGGTCGGGAACGGCGCGATCGACCTGGACGCCACGCTGGAGGACATGGGCGTTGACGACATCGGCGGCCTCCTGCCGATCGAGCGGCAGGCCGCGGTCGACCACCTGATCACCGCGCGGTCCGGCGTCTACCACCCAGCGTCCAACTCCGGCGACAACCTGGCCGACGCGCCGCCGCGCGGGTCCCAACAGCCGGGCACGTACATGCTCTACAGCAACTGGGACTTCAACGCGGCCGGGGCCGTGTTCGAACAGCTCACCGGGCGCAACATCTACGACGAGGCGCAAGGCCAGCTCGCCATTCCGCTCGGCTTCGAGGACTGGGACCGGTCCGCGCAGCGCAAGAGCGGCAACCTGACCGTCTCGAGGAACCCCGCATACCACTTCTGGCTCTCCACGCGGGACATGGCGCGCATCGGTCACCTCATGCTCAACGAGGGCGCGTGGCGCGGCGAGCAGGTGATCTCACGCGAGTGGGCCCGGCGCATCGTCAGCGTCGTCACCCCACTCGAGGAGATGAACCCGCCCCGCAGGCGCGACGGCTACTTCGGCTACGGCTACATGTGGTGGGTCTTCGACGGCCCGCGCGTCAGTGGCCCGTTCGAGGGGGCGTATACGGGACGCGGCGCGGTCGGCCAGTGGATCAGCGTATTCCCGGCCCTGGATCTGGTAGTCGCCCACAAGACCAAGTCCGCCTACGGGCGCACCACAAGCTGGAGTTCGTGGCAGCGGCTCGTCGAATTGCTATTCGAGGCGCACGGTGTCGAGATGCCGGGGCCGTTTCCGTGGGCGGGGGAGGGTGGACGGTAGCTCGTTGTCCCGGACGTCACCACCTCGAGCCGCTCGACCTGCCCGACCTGGGCCCCGTAGCGATGCGAAGTCGTGCGACAACCTCCGGCGGACAGCGTTCGACCCACGCTCAGGTCGCCGAAGTCCGGAAGCACCCGAGGCACACGCCCGTCCGCGCGCAGCGCGTCCACCAGCGCGCCCCACCGGTCTGCCCGCCCTGGGATCGGCGTTGATCGTGTCTTCCCTGAAGACAACGAAGTATGCCGCACATCCTGGTCAAGACGACGAATCGCCCCTCCCCTGGCTCTCCTGGCCCGCTCTCCCCTAACCCGGCATCCTCCTGAACAGCCGCAGCAGCGACACGAAAGCCAGCGCATACATCACCGCCCCCAGCAGAAACGGCGCTCCGGGAAGCTCGACCGGCGCGCCCGGCGACGTGAAGTAGCTGAACAGCCCCGCCGTGAAGATCAGCGGCGCCAGGATGCTCGTCAGGCTCATCAGGGACGTGATGCCCCCCTGGACCTTGCCCTGGTCCTCGGGCGGCACCGCGCCGGCCACCAGGCTCTGGATCGCGGGTCCCGCCACACCGCCGATGGACCCGAAGACGATGAAGGCGAACAGCATCCACCCCGCCGTGGCGAGTCCGTAGCCGAGGTAGGTGATGACCGCCACCACCAGCCCGTAAAGGATGGCCCGGCGCTCACCGAGCCTGCCCACAATCGGACGCACCAGTCCCCCCTGAACGATCGCCGCCATCAGCCCCACCATCATGAGCGAGAAACCGTTCATCTGCTCGTCCCAGCCGAACTTGTGTCCCGTGTAGAGCACCCACACGGTCTCGAGGCCGCGTTGCGCCAACACAACGAACACGAAAGCGGCCGTGAGGCCCGCAACCAGGGGGTAGGAACCGAGCACGTGGAGGCTGCCGACAGGATTCGCCTTCTTCCAGCTGAAGGCATCCCGCTTCTCCGGCGGCAGCGACTCGGGCAGAACGAAGAAGCCGTACAGCCAGTTCACCAGCGCGAGGGCCGCCGAGACGAAGAACGGCAGCCGCAGGTCGATCCCTCCCAGGATTCCGCCCAGGCCCGGCCCGAAGATGAACCCCAATCCGAACGCCACGCCGATCAGGCCGAAGTTGCGAGCCCGGTCCTCGGGCTTCGAGACATCGGCGATGTAGGCGTTGGCGGTGGTGATGCTCGCCCCCATCACGCCTGCGACCAGCCGTCCCACGAAGAGCCAGCCGAGCGTGGGCGCGAATCCCATGATGATGTAGTCCACGCCCAGGCCGAACAGCGAGATGAGGATCACCGGTCTGCGCCCTACGCGGTCGGACAGCGCACCCAGCACCGGCGCGAAGATGAACTGCGTGAGCGCGTACGTGGAGGCGAGCACGCCAAACCAGCGACCGGCGAGCGCGGTGCTGCCCCCGGCGAAGTCCTTGATCAGTTCCGGGAGGATGGGGATGATGATCCCGATCCCCAATACGTCGATGAAGACCGTGATGAGGATGAAGATCATGGCGGCCTGGCGGCCACGTCCCGGTGCGGTCAAGAGCGCCTCCACGAGATAGTTTCAGGAAGGAGCATAGCAGACCCCGGTTGCCGGCGCGCCCCCACCGGCTGTCCAAAAGCCGGCCGAAACGATTCCCCTGGATTTCATCCGCATGGACTTCGAGACCTTCGAAAAACAGTCGCGCCGTATCTACGAGAGCATTCCGGAGGCCTACCGGGAGGGCGTCGACGGGATGACCGTGCACCGGGATGCGCTCCCCCATCCACGCTTCCCCGGCGTCTACACCCTTGGCGAATGCCTGACCGAGTCCTATCCGTCGAGCTGGGACGGTCCCGACACCTTGCGATCGCAGGTCCTCCTCCATTGGGGGTCCTTCCGTGCGCTTGCCGCGGTCGACCCCGCATTCGACTGGGGCGAACAGGTCTGGGAGACGCTGACCCACGAACTGCGCCACCACCTCGAATCGCTCGCCGACACCGACGACCTGCTCGGGGTGGACTACGCGATGGAACACACGTTCCAGCGCCATCAGGGACTGGACTTCGACCCCGGCTACTACCGGCACGGCGATCGCCTGGCTCCGGGCGTCTACGCGGTCGAGGACGAGGTCTACATCGAGCAGTTCTGGAGGGCCGCCGATTTCGCGCGCACGCCGGAGATTCGCTTCTCATGGGCGGGGCGCCGGTACGGTATCGGTCATCCGGGCGAACTCGGAGACTTCCATTTCATACGGATCGTGGACGGGATTCCGGCCCCTCCGTACCTTGAACTGGTGCTGGTGCGCAGGTCCTCCTGGCTGAAACGGACCCGGGCCGCGCTGAGGCGGGATGACATCGAGGTTTACGAGTCCGAGGCGGCGGTGAGGGGTTGAAGAGAACCCAAATGCAACCGGCGGTGTAGACGACACAGGCCGAAGTGCCCCGACAAACCGGAGAGAGGCAACGATGACGCGGACACGCTCACGGCAACGCGAAAGCACTCACTTTCATCTTCGGCTTCTCGCCGTCGCGGCCCTGGTTGCAACGGTCGGGACCAGCGGCTGCGCTTCCGGTTCGTCGGGTTCGGCGAACGCCGAGGATGACCGGCCCGCGATCCCGAATGAACGCAGGACCGTCCTGCGCGTCGGCAACTACGAGCGCCTGGAGATCTTCAACGAGCCGGGAGTCGGCGTGCGTACGATCAATGTGGCAGCCGACGTGGCCTGGCGAGCTCTGGGAGGCGTCTATGTCGAGTTGGGCATCCCTGTTACGTCCTCCAACCCGAACTCCATGGAGTTGGGGAATCCCGGCTACACGGCCACGCGCGTCGGTGGCGACCGCATGAACAGTTTTGTCGACTGCGGCAGCGGTCTCTCGGGACCGCTGGCCAACCTGTACGAAGTCACGCTGACCGTATCGACCAGGCTTACCGCCAAGGGGCCGGAGAGCACCGAGGTGCTGACCGTTGTCGACGCCTGGGGCAAGCCCCGCGCCGTGAGCGGCAACACGGTCCACTGCCAGTCCCGCGGCGTGCTTGAGCTGCGCGTCGCCCAGGAGGTTGCCGAAGCGCTGGGGGTCACGCCCTGAGGAGACCCCTCAGCAGGACAGGCACTTGTGGTTGTTCTTCGACCCGAGTTCCTCCAGGAGCGCGACCGTCGCCGGGAAGGGCTGAAGGCGCTGGATCGGGCCGTTGGCCATGTCCGCCGTCGTCTGGCCCCTGCGGCTCACCACGGTGACATCCGCACCGTGCTCGACCAGGTAGAGAACCAGTTCGCTGTCGCCCCGCGAGGCGGCGTGATGCAGCGCGGTAAAGGCGTTGGCGTCGCGCGCGTTGACGTCGGCGCCACACTCCTCGACCAGGAACCTCACGGCCGCCAGCCAGTTGTCCGGGACGTGGCGGTGCGCATTGCCCGCGAAGGACTGACCGTACCCTACGCCCGAGGCGGCATGGATCGGGTACATGTGCGCCCCCCCGACCGGGACGGGCGGCACGCCTGAGAAGTCCTCCTCGGCTCCCCCCTCCCCCTGGCGGGGTTCCTCGCCTTCCTCGGAGACGGACTCCCCTTCCGCATTGGCCTTGGTGGTCGCAGGCTCGCCTTCGGCCGCCTCCTCTTCCTCGTCCGCGTCCTCTTCCGCCTTCTCCTCCTCGTCATCCTGTGCGGGCGGACGGCGGCGGCGCTGCGGAGGCTTCATGGTGGCAATGCCCGGATCCGCCCCGTGCTGCTTGAGCAGCCGCATGGCGTCCACGTCGAGCGCGTAGGCGGCGCGCCAGAACGGCGTGGCCCCCTGCAGGTTGATGCCACTGCCACGGAGAACGCCGAAAGTGTACTCCATGTACCAGAGGTGACTCCTGAGGCGCGGATTCGGGTCCGCCCCGGCCTTCAGCAGAGCTTCCAGGACGTCCAGATGGGTCGCCACCTGCTGCTCGTGCTCGGTGGGGTGCGCGTACGACGCCCGCGGTGCCCACTGGCGCTCGAGGACGGCGAAGAGCGGCGTGGCGCCGGCCGTGCTGGCGGCATTCGGATCCGCACCGCGTTCAATCAACCACAGCGCCAGGTCGAACTGACCGTTCACCGCCGCCATCAGCAGGGGTGCGGTCCCGTCGCCGTCCGATGGCTGGTCGATGTCGGCGCCACCCGCGAGCAGGGCCTCGGTGGCCCCCCTGTTGCCCTGCCGGACTGCGTGGAGCAGCGGCGTAAGCCCCCCCCACGAACCGACGAGCTGCGCGTAGGACCTGGGGCGGGGCTCCTCGTCGTCGGAGGGCTCGGCAGCCGCGGTGTCGGTGGCTGGCACATCGGCGGCCCCGGTGTCGACGGGTGCAGCAGCAGAATCTGCCGCGGCCGCGGTGTCGGTGGCCGCACCCTCCGGGTCGTCGTCCGCCTCGCCCTCTTCGCCCTCTTCTTCGTCGCCCTCGCCACCCTCCCCCTCCTCAGCCTCCTCTTCGTCGTCGGCCGGATCGGGGACGTTCGGCCATTTTCGCTGGATCTCCCGCGACGCCTCAATCGCCGCCTGGACCTGGCGCGGGGTCGGCTGCCAGTCCGTGCCACCCCCCTCCTTCTCCTTGAACGCATCCAGGAATTCGTCGAGCCGCCTCTCCGCGGCCTGATCCGCGTTGGCGCGCTCCTCAACGTCGACCGAATGCGCGGCCAGCGAAGGGTCCGCCCCGGCGGCCAGCAGCGCGCGGATGGCATCGGCCCGGTTGTTGGCCGCGGCAAAAACGAGCGGCGTCTGACCCCACGCGGCCTCGCGGGCGTTCACGTCCGCCCCCGCCTTCACGAGGGCGGCGATCACCGTCGGGTGCCCCGCGCCGGCGGCCAGGTGAAGGGGCGACGCACCCGAGTTGGTCGTGCGCGCATCCGGGTCGCTGCCCGCGTCCAGGAGAAGCGCCACAACCTGCCCGTGCGCGGCGCGCGCTGCCAGGTGAAGCGGCGTGTAGTGGCCGATCCGCGTACCGGCGTCGACCCTTGCGCCCGCGTAGATGAGCACCTCGGCCAGCTCCCGGTTTCCGTGTTCGGCAGCCCAGTGCAACGCGGTCATTCCGTCTCCCTGGGCGGCATTGACATCGGCCCCGTCGCGCAGCAGGCGCCGCACCGCCTCGAGGTCGCCGTGCTGGGCCGCATCGGCCACCGGCGAGTCCGGGACACCGCCCTCCGCCACGCCGCCCACCGTCGACTCGGCCACCGCCAACCCGGCTGGTGCGAGACCACCAGGCACCAGAACCGAAACCGTCAGGCAGACCGCGAGCCGGCACACGCGACCGGTGCCCTTGGACCCGCCGATCACACCTCCGGCCCGCTTCATCTCCCCGTCGCGGCCTCCGTGGGCGCTGCCAGCGAGAACTCGCCCGTCGCGTCGCCGAACCGTTCCAGTCCGTCATGACCCAGCCGGTGCAGCAGCGTGGTGAAGACGTTGGCCATCGGAGTCCCCGCAGCCGCCCTGAGGTGCACGCCGCCCTCTAGCTGGCCGTTGGCGCCGCCCATCAACACGAGCGGACAGCGGCGGTGGTTGTGCAGGTTGGCATCGCCCATCGGAGAGCCCCAGATGATCATGGACTGATCCAGCAGGCTCGATTCCCCGTCCATGGTCTCCTGCAACCGCTCGAGGAAGTACGCCAGCTGCCTCGTGCGGTACTGACAGATCCGGTTGAATTCCAGGATGTTCCTCTCTCTGCCCCCGTGGTGCGAAGCGGGGTGGAACGCCCTGTCCGACCCGCTCTCGGGGAAGACGCGGTTGGACGCGTCGCGTCCGGTCTTGAACGCCACCACGCGTGTCGTGTCGGTCTGGAAGGCGAGCACCTGGAGGTCGAACATGAGCCGCATGTGCTCGCTGAACGAGTCCGGCACCCCCGGCGGCGCGCCCGGAAGCTCCCGTGGCTCACCGCTGGTGTTGCGCGCTTCGACCTGCTGGATTCGCCGCTCGATCTCCCGCACGCTGTCCAGGTAGCGGTCGACGCGGCGACGGTCCACGGCGCCCAGTTCGCGCCTGATGTCGGCCACCTCGCTCACCACCCAGTCCAGGATGCTCCTGTGCGTGTGTCGCCGTCGCGCGCGCTCCTCGGCGGTGCCGCCCGCGCCGAACAGCATGTCGAACGCCGTGCGGGGACTGCGGATCATCGGGAGCGGCGTAGTGGGCGACGCCCAGCTGATCGAGTCCGTGTACGAGCAGGAATAGTTGTAGTCGCAGCCGCCCCCCTTGTCCGTGCGCTCGATACAAAGCTGAAGCGAGGGAAGCGCGGTTTCCTGACCGAACTGCTGGGCGTGCAGCTGGTCCAGCGACGTGCCGCAGTAGATGTCCGAGCCCTGCGTCTGCCTGGGGTGTGCCTGCGTGAGGAAAACCGCGCTGGATCGGAAGTGGTCGCCACCCACCTCCTGCGCCTCGAAGGCCTCCGCCATGCGCACGTCCGTGTTGCTCACAACCGTCAGGTAGTCCCGCCACGGTTCGAGAGTCTTGAGGACGTTGCCTTCGACCAGCTCGAAGTCGCGTCCCACGGTTGCGGGCGCGAAGAGGTGCTGCTCGGCGCCCCACTCGTTGCATCCGGGAACGCCGTGGACCTCCTCGATACAGACCAGCCGCGTCGGTCGATCGTCCACGGACGCCGCACGCAACCGTCCCGCCGGAAACATCGCATCCAGCAGGGGAAGGGCGACCGTCGCGCCTGCGCCCCTGAGGAAGGTCCGGCGCGGCAACGACCTGGAGGTGAGGAAATGCATGTCGGCTCCGTGTATCAGCTGCGCACCCTGCTGGGGAATCTAGGACATGTCGGCGCCCGGGGCATGCGCCGTACCGTCATTCGGGCCATCGTCGTCCGCCGGCGGGGACGTGTTCTCCGCTTCCGCTCGCGCCTGCTTCATGCGGAAAGCGTCACTGCCCACCACGCCCAGGATGAACGAAGACACGCGGTAGTCGTCTTCCGCCGCGGCCCTGGCGATGGCCCGTACGGCCGGCTGGTCGCGGTAGTCGATCGAGCGCCCCAGCGCGTACGCCATGAGGTTCCGGGTGAAGTTGCGGATCAGGGGAATCGGGCGCTTGAGGAGCACCTCGGACAGGTCGCGCGCGTTGGCGATGGCCGTGCCGTCGTAGTAGGTGCCGCGGGTGTCCAGCGCCGCACCCTGCTCCCGCAGGCGCCACCGGCCCGTCACGTCGAAGTTGTCGAGCGCCAGCCCGATCGGGTCGATGAAGTTGTGGCACGACGAGCACGCGGGATTTGCGCGATGCTCCTCGAGCCGCTCGCGCGTCGTGCGGATCCGTCCGTCCACGGCGCCCTCCGTCTCCTCCAGATCGGGGATGTCGGGCGGCGGCGGCGGTGGCGGCGCCCCCATCAGGACCTCCATGACCCACTTGCCGCGCAGGACCGGAGACGTGCGGTTCCCCAGCGACGTCTGCACCAGCATGCTTCCGTGCCCCAGAAGCCCGCGCCGCCGCTCGTCGGGGTATGCGACGCGCCGGAATGCTTCACCGCGCACGCCGTCGATGCCGTAGTGACGCGCCAGCCGCTCGTTCGCGAAGGTGTAGTCCGCGCCGTACAACTCGAGGAGACTGCGGTCCTCGCGTATCAGGTTGTCGAAGAACAGCTCGGTCTCGCGCCGCATGGCGTCGGCCAGTTGACGGCTGTAGTTGGGGAAGCGGAAGGCATCGGGTTCGACCTTCTCCACGTCCTGCAGACGCAGCCACATCGCGGCAAACCGCGTGGCCAGCGCTTCGGAACGCGGGTCAGCGAGCATCCGCCGCGCCTGCGCCTCAAGAACGGACGGGTCCGCAAGCGCGCCATCCCGGGCCGCGTCCGCGAGCTCCCGGTCCGGCGTGCTTCCCCACAGGAAGAAGGACAGGCGGGCCGCCAGATCCTCGCCAGCGAGCACATAGGACTCTCCCGGCGCGACACCGCCCGGCTCGCGCTCCATGCGGAACAGGAAGTGGGGGCTTGAGAGGATCGCCTCCAGCCCGGTACGGATCCCTATCTCGAAGCCGCCCTCCGCGGCGCCCAGCTCATGGAAACCGACAAGATCGCCGAGTTCGTCGCGATCGAGGTCGCGGCCGTAGGCGCGGGCGGCCAGCCGCGACAGGATTTCCTCGGCGCAGGGCCGCTCTTCGGAGCGCCGCGTGGGCCGGCAGGAAAAGACACGCCGCCGCGCCTCGAAGTCCGACACGCCCGTGGGGTTGTGCGGGCCCTCCAGGGTCAGGCTCATGAGGTGGGGGACCGACGTCGTGCCGTAGCTGGTTTCCGTTCCCGTGAGCGACCAGTCGTTTGGCCGGATGAGGTCTTCGTAGGGTCCGTCCATCCGGCGCACGAACGCCGCCGTGACGCGATGCTCGCCTGCGCGCACCAGCACGGGGTCAGTGCGGAAGGGGAAGTCCTTGCGCCCCTGGAAGTCGATGTCCCCGCCGTAGCGGAGCAGCGCGACCCGCTCGCCGTCGACGGAGATGTCGATGTCGTGAAAGCGCTCTCCCCATCCGGACATGAAGGACATCTCGAAGGTGTACTCGCCGTCCGCCGGGAAGGAGTGGAGGACGCTGATGCCGCCCCGCGTGCCGAATGGCGCCCCTTCGACGCGTTCCCACTCGTGCTGGGAGACGGTCGGCGGGTTGGTGTAGGTGACCGATGACGCCGCCGCGTCGCGGTCGCCGACGGCGCGTCGCGCGATCTCGCTCGCCGCGTTCAGGTAGGCGTCCATAAGCGTGGGTGACAGCGTCTGCGCGTCGGCGTTGTTGTCGAACCCCGCGGTGATCCGGTCCTGTGGCAGCCACTCGGAGGGATCGATGGTGAGCCCCAACAGATCGTACACCACGCGTGCGTACTCGGCGCGGTTCAGGCGCTGGAAGGGACGCGTGCCGGGCCGGGGACTCGCCGCGGCCGTCTCGTCGATCACCTCCTCCATGAGGCGCGCCAACGCGGAGAGCGTGTCTCCGGCCGGCCTGCGAACGCCCGGTGGCGGCATCATCCCGGCCCGCAGTTTGCGGATCATGCGCTCCGCGGTCTCGGCGTTCTCGTCGGCGCGGGTGACGTCGAAGCCCACGAGCGTCAGGTTTCCCAGAAGCCGGCGCTCGTTGTGGCACCGGGTGCAGTACCGTTCGACGACGGTCTCGAGCGATCCGTGCCCCTTCGCGTCCGATCGGCCGGGACCGGGGGCGTGTGAAGATGGCTGCGGCGCAGGCGCATACGCGGCACCCGCAACGATCACCGCGCCAAGCGCGGCGATTGAAGAGGCGGGGATACGCATCGGCTATGGTCCTCCCGGCCGCTCGCCCGCCGACAGCGCCCGCTCCAGGAGTGTCCATTCCAGGGTGGAGGTGCCATTGGCGGCCCCGGCCTGAACGCGCGCCATCGCCGCTTCCACGCTGGTGCCCGGATCGCGGCCAAGCGCGTGCAGCGCCGAAATGGCGAGCAGGTCGCCGGGATCCGAGGGAGGACTGCCCGTGCCCACCCCGCCCGCGCCCGCCGCCACCGCCTCGAAGGCCCCCCGCGCGCCGTCGCGGTCGCCCATGCCCCGGGCCGCAACGCCCAGCAGGTACGTGACCAGGCGCTCGTCCGGCTCGAACGGCCGACCCTGGCCGAGCGACTCCGGCCACAGGAGCGCTGCCTCGAGGTAGCGACGCGCCGCCTCGTGGTCGCCCGCGTCGATCTCGTCCAGCGCCGCGCCCACATGCGCGAGTTCATGGAGATGGTGGCTATCGCGCGCGTTCTCGGACGGAAGCACGTGCGTGCCGGCGAGAACGTCGATGGCTTCGCCGTAGCCGCCCAGGTTGATCAGCGCGCGAACATGGAGGAGCGCAAGATTGAAGTCGTCCGGGAAGATCTCCCGCGCCCGGGCGGACGATTCCAGCGCGGCCGCCCAGCGTCCCTCGCCCTGCAGGTAGCGAATCAGCGTTATCCGCAGAATCCGATTGTCGGGGGCCAGCTCGACCGCCCGCGTGAAGTCCAGGCCGGGATCGCGATCGTCGATCTCGCGGAGCAGGTGGCCGCGCGCGGCGTACGCCGGGCCATACGCGGGTTCGGCCCCAAGCAGTTCGAACGCCAATGCGGCTTCGGCCTTTCGGTCGAGGGCCCACACGTTGAGGCCGAGCAGGTATCGCCAGCCCCAATGGCTGTCGTACCGGGCAGCCCAGCGCAATACGGGAAGGGTCTCGGGACGGAAGGGGAAGGCGTACGCGAGGTCACCCGGTTCGCCGAGTCCCGCCGGATCGTCCGCCAGGAAAGCTCTCCACGCACGGATCAGCGGCGTCGCCCCGCCCGCCCGCGGCTCGTTCCCGGCGGCCCGCTGCCCGTCCGGGCCGTCCCCGCCACGGGCCAGCTGCGGCCAGGGCCGTTCCCACCCGGCCTTCGCGGCCACGTCCAGGACGGATATCGCGTCCCCGTGGAGGCCCCGGCCGGCGTAGGTCACCGCCAGTTCCAGGAGGGACTGGTCCGGGTATTCGCTACGCATCGCACCGGTGAGAGTGGCGGCGTTGTCGGCGGTCCGGTCCGCCAGATAGCGCTCCGCCAGCACGAAGTGGTGCAGCGGATCGATCCCCAGCAGGGCGTCATGCGCATCCCGCACCGCCCCCGCGTCGCCCGAGCGTCGGCCGAGTGCAGCCAGCAACTGCCAGGCGGGTACACTGTGGCGATCGAAGTCGAGCGCCAGCCGGGCGTACCGCGCTGCCTCCCCCCACTCCCCCGCCCCGGTCATGATCTCGGCCAGGCGCACGTACGACGCGGTCCGGAACGCCACCGCGCGGGCCGCCCATCCGAAGGCATCCCGGGCGTCCACGTCACGCCCCAGGGCCCGGTAGAGGTTCCCGGCCATGAAGTTCGCTTCCGCGTCATACGTGTCGAGCTGCAGCGCCCGTCGCGCGTGTTCCAGCCCCTCCTCGTAGCGCGCCGACCTCAGGTCCAGGTCGGCCAGTCCCAGCAGCGCGCCGCGGTTCCACGGCTCCAGCGCCGCCGCGGCGTCGAACAGCTCGCGCGCCGGCCCGTACCGCCGACCCTTCGCCAGTTCACGCGCCTGGAACACGAGCCGGTCCGCCTCGGGCGTGTTCTCCCAGGCCTCGGGATCCATCTCGAACGGACGGTCCAGCGCGCGCGTGGCGGGATCGGAACTGTAGTCGAGGTCCAGCGCCGCCGCGCTCAACCGGTAGGGCCGCTCACCGTCCACCTCGTAGACGGCTTCATGGGGCCGAAGCGCCGCCAGGTCGACCGGGTCGGTTGCCACGAGCTCGTCGCCGGACCACACCCGCACCGTGTCGCTCACGTCGCCGAAGGCCTGCACCGTTACGCGCAGCGTGCCTCCCTCGCGCTCGACGTGCATGGCGCCTTCCCGCGACGCGTCCGTGAGGCCGCCGGTGCCCTCCAGCGGGAACCAGGTCTCGGTCCAGCTGCTCGCCGAAACGGGGTCGAAGCCGGCCTGCGTCACGGGGTTGACGTGGTCGCCCGGTTGGTATTGCACGAAGAGGCGGCCCGCCTGGAATTCCACGTACTGGCCGTCGGTGTCGGTGAGCAGGTCTTCCCAGATTCCACCGTCCCGCGCCAGCGACCACAGCCACATCTTCTGGCCCGGCATGTCCTCGTAGCGGGCCCAGTGCCCCCAGCCGTAGCCGTCGTCGTGGTAGTAGCCGCCGAAGAAGTCGTTCAGCTCGCCCACGACGTGGTATGACTTGTGGCCGCCGAAGTCGTTGTTGCGGTAGAGCGGCAGGAGGCGGCCCGCCTCGTCGACGGGCCAGGGGCGCTCGCGGCCCGAGTGCTCCAGATAGGAGCCGCCGGGAACGAACAGCTCCAGGTCCTGCTGCGCGAACGCGGCCGCGGTCATCCAGTTGTAGTATGGCTGCTCGAGGGGCGTGGGATTGTACCACAGCGCCCGGGTCTCGAAGTACGCGCGGTCGGGCGGGAGGCGAATCTCGACCCGCCAGTGCGTGCGCGAGGGCAGGTCCATGGCGCCGACGAAGGTGCTCACGCTCCCATCCGGGTTTTCGCGCACCGTGTAGTCGACGGGGGTGGCGGTCGCCGGGGTGTGGCCGATGACGCCGAAATTGAACTCGACCCCGCCCGAGGTCCACGGTCCGCGCAGCGCGATGTCGCGGAATTTCATGACCTCGTTGCGGTAGATGAACTCGTGCCCCGTCTCCTTCACCACCGCGCCCCACACCTTGCCGCCCGCTTCGGGGAGGACGAACACCTCGATCAGGTCGTTCTCCATCCTCACAACCTTCCACTCGCGCGGCTCGGAAGCGGCGGAGTAGCCGCGGAAGGCATGATAGGGATACAACCGCGGATCGCCGGCCAGGATCGGAACGGGATCGGGGTCGGAGAACGGGTAGGTGTCGAGGACGCGGACTTCCTCGGAGATGCGTGCCTGGGCGGGTGCCTGTGCTGCGGCCGAAACAGGGCCCGCGAGCGCGGCCACCGACAGAACCAGACCGGAGGCACCGGCGCAATGTCGTCGAATCATACTCATATACTCATATGCTCATGGTCTCAGCCCGGCGGCGGCTGGATCCGGTAGTCGGGCGGCGGATCAAGTCCCATCAGGTGTTGTACGAAGTAGTCCCAGCGGCGGCGGATGACGTAGGGCTCCGAGAGACCGTGCGCCCGGTCCGGCAGGACCAGAAAGTCGAACGTCTTGTTGGCGGCGATCAGCGCGTTGGCGACCTGCAGCGTCATTGCGGGATGCACGTTGTCGTCCATGTCCCCCGTCATCAGGAAGAGCTTGCCCTTCAGGTTGCCCGCGAGCGACGCATTCACCTGGTTGGCGTAGTTGTCCGTCCCCTGGACCGTGTCGCGCACCAGCAGGCCCTGGTACTTCTCGGCGTAGGCGGCGTGGTAGCTGCGGTTGTCGTGATTGCCGGCGGTGGACACGGCCACCTTGTAGAAGTCCGGGTAGCGCAGGATCGCGTCGGTCGAGGCGAAACCGCCCCCGGAGTGCCCGTAGATGCCGACCCGGTCCAGGTCGATCCAGGGGTGGCGGGCGCCCAGCTGCTTGACGCCTGCGATGTGGTCCGGGATCCCGTTGTCGCCCATGTTGCCCCAGTAGTTGTCCTGGATGGCCTTGGAACGGTAGGGGGTCCCGAGGTGGTCCATCTGCACCACGATGAACCCCAGTTCCGCCAGCGCGTCCTGGTCGCCGCGCAGCGCGGAGCCCAGCAGGCCTCCGGTGAAGTTCCACCGCCCCACGCTGCCGATGAACGGGCCGGGGTAGATGTACTCGACGACCGGGTAGACCTTCGCGGGATCGAAGTCGGACGGCTTGTACAGCAACCCGTACATGCTCGTCACGCCGTCGCGCGCCTTGTATTCGAAGATCTCGGGCGGGGACCACCCCACCTCCTCGAGACGTGACACGTCCGCGCGCTCCAGTTCGAGGACGACACTGCCCGCGCGGTTCCGCACCACGCTGACCGGAGGAACGTCGGGCCGGGACCAGGAGTCCACGAAGAAGCGGCCGTCCGGGGTGGCGCGCACGGTGTGATCGGCGTCCTCGCCGCCGAGATGGGTGAAGCCCGAGCCGTCCAGGTTGACCGTGTACAGGTCGGCCATGGTCGGGATGCGCCCCGGCTCCCTTCCCCGCGCCGTGAAGACGATGCGCCCGGTGCCTTCGTCGATGTCCAGCACGTCGCCCACCGTCCACGGACCCTCCGTGACGCGATTCCTGAGCTCGCCCTGGCCGTCGAAGCGGTACAGGTGTCCCCAGCCGTCCCGCTCCGAGAACCAGATCACGTCGTCGCCGCCGTTGATGACGTCCCAGTTGGGGTAGCCGCCGACCAGGTCGAGGTTGAGCTCGACATGCGTGGCGCGGGTCTCCTCGATGATCGTGCGGGCCTCACCCGTCTCCAGGTCGGCCTCGTACAGGGTGACGCTCTTGCCGCCCCGCGAGCCCCGCACGAAGTAGAAGCGCTCGCCGCCCTCCTTCCACTTCACCGTCACCCAGGTCGAGTCCCGCATGCCGGTGGCGGTGAAGGTCATGTACGGTTGCGGATCGGTCTGGAGCTTGAGGTTGCCGCCGGTCTCCAGATCGATCACGTGGATGTCGAAGGTCGCGATGATCGAGTCGCCGGGAAGCCCGTAGGGGTAGGTGTAGAGCTTGGGCCGCTGGGAAGTGGAGGAGATGATCGGCATCCGCTCCACGTTGCGCTCGTCCATGCGCTGCACCGCGATCCGCCGCGAGTCCGGCGACCACTGGAGGACCGGCCGCGCCGGAATCGACGCGATGATCTGCGAGGGGCGCGGAGCGGTAGTGCCGTAGGACCAGAACTCCTCACCGTCGGTCGTCAGTTGCGTCGAGTCGCCGCCTGCGAAGGGGCGGATCCAGAGGTTGTGCTCGTGAACGAAGGCCTCCGTTCGTCCGTCGGGCGAGCGCACGAACGGCACGCGGCTGACCAGGGTATCGCCGGTCACGCACGCATGGGCGCGGATGTCGCAGGTGAAGCCGCGCTCGTTGGCGTTGAAGCGGATGGTGCCCTCGTCGGCCGTGAGCCCGTCGCCCTCCCCGAACTCGAAGGTGCGAAACGGCAGCTTGCTCCCGTCGAAGGCGGTGTCGGCGGCGAGCGACATCGCGGCCGCCAGCCGGTCGTGGTCGAAAAGCAGCATCCGTGAGCGTGCGTCCGGATCGGCCACGACGAATTCGGCCCCGGACGCCGTCTGGTTGCGGTACCAGAAGCGGTTCCCGCCCGTCATCCACGTGGGAGAAACCGCGCCGCCGCTGATGAGCGGATCGACGTTCCAGGCCAGCAGGCGTTCGGCGCGGTGGTAGCGGGTCACGTCCATCTGCTGGGCGGACGCAAGGCTTGCTGCCGAACCCAGGGCCGCGACGGCCACGAGGACGAATCGGAGGCGGGGAATCCGGTCTCTGGGCCTCATTTCCGGGCTCCTGTGGAATCGACGGTGTGCTTGACGGGACCGAAAGATCTACGATGGACATTTCGGTGCCATCATGCATGCTTTCTCCTGTGAACCCGGATCGTCAAGCGGGAGGGGGTGCAAGGGAACATGCGCGCAAGTGCGAAATCGACCGTGCTGACCGCGACGCTGCTCGCGGGCGGAGCGGCACCGGCCGACGCCCAGAATCTCGGCCGCCTTACCGGCGGTTTTGCGGGACGGACGGACTCGGAGATGCTCTGGAGCCCGCCGGTCGAGACGTCCCCGCGCTCGGGCTTTCTGGCGGGTGCGTTCGTCGACGTACCCACCCCCGTCTCCCATTTGCGCATGAGAGCGGAGGGAGGACTGACCCAGCGGGGAGGGTTCGTGTCGACCGACACCCGCGGCAACGCGGTCGACGGGGAGGTGAGAGGCGACTACCTGAGCCTCTACATCGAGGCCAAGGTTGGCGCGTCACTCGGGCCCGTGCATGTCTTCGCGGCGGCGGGTCCCGCGATCGACTACCTGTTGCGCAGCCGGGAGGACCCGATCCTGGCCCAGGTGTTCATCGAGAAGCGCGGAACCGTGCTGGGCGCCGCGGCGGGCGCGGGACTCGGCCTTCGCGTGACGCGCACCTGGGTGGTCGAAGCAGAGACGCGCTGGGTGAGAGGACTGACTGTGGCGTACACGGGGTCGGGGCTGCGGGTGCGGAACCGGTCCCGGGAATGGGTGCTGCGGCTCTCGCGGGTGGCTGGCGGCTCCGGATGACGCCCTGGCGCCTCGAGCGCCTGCGATTCCACCTGCACGGAGAGGACTGACAGATGAGCGAGCGTACGGTCGAGAAGGTGCTGGAACTCGACGTTCCGGTGGAGCGCGTGTGGCGCGCGATTACGGATCCCGCCGAATTGGCACGCTGGTTCGGGGACCGGGCGGAGATCGACCTGCGGCCGGGGGGCGACGCGGCCATGATCTGGCAGAACCACGGTCGCTACGCGATGCGCATCGAAGAGGTCGATCCCCCGCGGCGGCTGGTCTGGAGCTGGGTGCACGAGCCTGACGTGGCTTTCGAGGACGCACCCGCGACCCGGGTCCAGTGGACACTGACGGCGCGCGACGACGGCGGCACCACGCTGCACCTGCTCGAGACGGGGTTCAGGACCGATCTGCACCGCGGACAGAACGACGACGGATGGGATGCCGAACTGGGCGAGCTCGCCCAACTGCTGCAAACACGTTCCAGCTGAAACGCCCCCACCATCTTCCGTCCGTCGAAGGCAGATCGTCCGGGCCCAGCGGGGTTTTCTTCCACGGCCTGCTAGCCTTACCTTCTGCAACGCTCGGTCACTACGGCCCCTCGCCAGCCGGCGTTCGGGCCCCACAGGAAGAGGCAGCATGAAGATGGTACGCACCAGCTCCCTACTCGTCGTTTCGGCCGCCCTGTTCGCGGCCTCCTCCCCCGCCTGCGCCCAGTCGGACATCCACCGGACCGCGCTCCACGACTACCGCGTGGTGACCGTCGCAGACGGATTCGTGGTCCCGTGGTCGATGGCGTTCCTGCCCGACGGCGACATGCTGGTCACCGAGCGGGGCGGCACGCTGCGCATCGTCCGCGACGGCATGCTCCTCTCCGACCCGGTCCAGGGCATCCCCGAGGTCGTGGCACGGGGCCAGGGCGGACTCCTCGAGGTCCTCCCCCACCCGGATTTCGCGACCAACCGCCTGATCTACATCAGCTATTCGAAGGCCACCGGCAACTCCCCGGGCGGCACGACCTCCGTAATCCGCGGCACCTTCGAGAACGACCGCTTCACCATGACGGATGAGATCTTCGAAGCGGTCTCCGAAGGCAACGGCCACTACGGGTGCAAGCTCGCCTTCGACGACGAGGGCTACCTTTTCCTCTCGGTCGGCGACCGGCAGGTGGCCCCGCGCGGCAACCTCGCCGCGCACCCGGCCCAGGACGTCTCGAACCACCACGGCGTCATCGTGCGGCTGCACGACGACGGCAGCATCCCCGACGACAACCCGTTCGTGGGACAGGCGGGCGCGCGGCCCGAGATCTGGAGCTACGGCCACCGCAACCCGCAGGGCCTGGCGATCCAGCCCGGCACCGGCGCCGTCTGGTCCACCGAGCACGGCCCTCAGGGCGGCGACGAAGTAAACGTCTCGACCCCCGGTGCCAACTACGGCTGGCCGGTGATCGGCTACGGCGTGAACTACCGCTCCGGGAGCGCCATCCACGAAGCCACGCACATGGAAGGCATGGAGCAGCCGCAGCACATCTGGGTGCCGTCGATCGGCGCCTCCGGGCTGGCGTTCTACACGGGCGACAAGTTCCCCGCGTGGCAGGGCAACCTGTTCGCCGGAGGGCTTGCGGGCCAGCGTATCGACCGGCTGACGATCGAGGACGGGGCGGTCGTCGGGAGCGAGACGATCCTGAGGGGGATGGGCCGCGTGCGCGACGTGCGCCAGGGCCCGGACGGCTTCATCTACGTCGCCCTCGAGGCACGCGGCGACGGCGAGACGCCGATCGTAAGGCTGGAGCCGGTGGGGTAGCCGGGGAGCCCGGCCGGGCACTGAGCCCCTCACATCCTCCCGAACAACACCCCCTTTGTCCGGCCGTTCGACACGGTAAACCCGGTCACCGCACCGTCCCCGCCGCGCTCGAACGCGATGGTGTTGAGGTAAATCAGGTCGGTCGAGAACTCGTCGCCGTCCGTGTGCTGCATCGCCAGCGCCTCCGGCATCTCGATGTGGCGCAGGACCAGGCCGCCGTCCTCGACCGCAACGTCGTAGAAGGTCTGCAGTTCCTCCGAGTAGTAGCGCCCGACGTAGGCCACCAGGTCCTCCTCGGCCATTTCCGCCCTTTCCACCCTCCGCATCGATATCTCGAGTCCTGACTGGAGCAGCGTGCCGGTGCTGGTCGTGCCGTCGGCCTCGAAATCGAAGGTGAATTCGGCGTCCACGGACGCGAGCTCGAGTGTCGAATCCGACGTCGGCCGCGCCACCGACCGCCCCTGGCTCTGCACATCGACGAACACGTCACCGTCCTCCAGGGCAACCGTCATCGACAGGGACATGCCCTGGACCTCGAGGATCCAGTCGCCCGCGATCGCTTCCTTCCGCGCGTCCGACATCCCCGCGTCCTCGTCCGGCGCCTCGTCGGCCTCTGCCTCCTCCTCGGCTTCGTCGAAGTGTTCCGCGAAGAACATCTCGCCGATGTCCCCACCCACCGACAGGTCGAAGGCCGCGTCGTTGCTCATGATGATCACGCCGCTCTCCAGCTCCGGGTAGTAGCTCAGATAGGCGCGGTGCGAGATGTCGCCGCCCGTGTGCGTGTACAGGGTGCGGCCACGCTGTTCGCCCAGTCCGAGACCCAGCCCGTACCCGGTTGAGTCGCCCGACTCCAGGACCGCGGTGGTCGTGATGGCCTCGATGGCTTCCGCCCCCCCGACGGTCGCGTCGCGGTAGTTGAGCATCCAGCGCGTCAGGTCGTCCACGGTCGTGTACACGCCTCCCGCACCCGCCGACGCCGCGAGATCCCGTGTGGTCCGGTACCCGCCGCTCACCTCCGCGGTGTAGCCCTGGGCACTGCCCGGGATCAGTTCGCCCTGCACCATCTTGACCCGGGTGTCCACCATGCCCAGCGGCTCGAAGACATTGTCGCGCATGTAGTCGGCGAACGACTGTCCGCTCGCCCGCTCGATCGCGAGCGAGATGAGGATGTAACCCGTGTTGTTGTAGTTCCACTCGGTGTTGGGGGGCGCCTGCAGTTCGGGCTGGCGCTGCACGATGGCAATCGCGCGCTCGCGGGCGAACGCGTCCTCGCCCTCGTGGCCCCCGATCGGCAGCAGGTTGTACACCTCGCGGTAGCCGCCGGTGTGGTTGAGCAGGTTGCGGATCGTGATCGGCATGCCGAAGTCGCGAAGCTCGGGGATGTGCGTCCGGATGTCGTCGTCGAGCGACATCTTGCCCTGCGCCTGAAGCGTCAGCACGCCCATCGCGGTGAATTGCTTGGTGACCGACCCGATGTTGGAGATCGTCCCGCGCTGCCACGGAATGCCGTGCGACAGGTTCGCCATCCCGACGGTGTGCACGTGTGCCAACGCGCCGTTGTCGACCACTGCGGCGATCGCGCCGGCGCGGTCGTCTCCGTCCCACGGACTCATCAGCTGGTCGAGCCGCGCGGCCGGATCGGTGGCGACAGGCTCCGACCGCAGCACGCTGAATCTGAACTCGCCGACCTCGTCGGTCGTGTCCGTGGCGGCAATCGCGACTTCGTAGGCGCCCGCCGCTTCGGTCTCGAACCGGATGGTCTCGATTCCGCGCGTGCGGCCGTCCACCTCGCGCACCGTCTCGCCGTCGGGGCCCGTGACGGTGACCGCGAAGTCGCTGGAGATCTGGTCCAGCTCGGCCAGAAAGAACGTCTCCGCGTCGAGCTCGAAGTTGTGGGTCTGACCGTCCGACTGCATCGGGGCCACATCCGGCGCCGCGCAGGACGCGGCCAGCGCGATGAACGGGATCAGGGTCGCCAGCGTTGCCGTGCTTCGCATCTTCATCATTCCTTCCAGACTGTTGTGAATGGGCTGGCTGGGCGTCGCGACTCGGGCGGCCGCGCGGAGTCAGCCGCTCTCCCTCCAACGAACCACCTCGATCGCGTCCGCCCCTCCGCACTGCCCCGCCAGCGTGATCGAGCCCTCGACGACCACTTCGTCGCCGGGACTCAGCCCCTCCACATCGCCGCTCAGTGCGTAGACGTACTGGTCGTTGTCGCGCAGCGTGACGCACCCCATCCCCTCGTCCGTGATGCGGCCGGTCCGCCGCACCATCCCGTTTTCGTCGGTCACGTGGAACGGGTCCGAGATGCCGATCGGACTGAAGACGCCGTTGAAGACGATGAAGACCAGCGGACGCTCCCAATTGGCGTATCCCGGTACCGTGACCGTCGCCGAGACCTCGCCCCACATCTCCTGCGTACCTTCGGCGAGCGCCTCGAAGCCCGCGCGCATCGCTCCGACGCCTACATGGATCCTGGCCTGCGGCGGCAGATTCTCCGTGTACACCTCGACGACCGTGCCGGGGGGGCCCACGCGCGGCTCGAGCGACTGAATGTGCCGGAGCGAGTCGATGGTCGCGTACACGCGCTCGCGCTGGGCGGCGGCTTCCGGTGTGGTGACGGCGGCGAGGAGCGGGAGGGTTGCCAGGGCGAGCAGGCCGCGGCGGGTCGCGGGTCGGAAGCGGCGGGAAAGGCGGGCAGACATCGGGGCACCTCCGACTGCGTAGGGCTTGGTCCGGTTACGGAATCGCGCCATGTCAACTTGCGGCGGCAGGGCGCGGGCGGCTAGTCCCGTTGCTCGGCCAACCCTGCGCTTCTAACCTCAGCGGGCGTGAACGCATGGCCCCTGGACACGCGAAGCATGCCCTTGAACGAGAGAGAGAGGTACTTGTGAGCAGGAGAGCGGCGTTGGTCAACCGAAGAGAGGCCCTCGCGCTGATGGCGGCGGGAGCGGGCGCGGCCGCCTGCGCGCCCGAGGGCGCGAGAGACGGCGATATGGGGTCCGGTGCGGAAGCGGGCGCGGCACGCGGGGCGGACGCTGGCAGCGGGGATGAGGCCGCGGCCGGGATCTGGGCGAAGGATCCCTCCCGGTTCGTCCAGCACGGCACCAACCTGGAGACGCGGCTCGAGGACCTCGACGGTTTCCTCACCCCGAACGACCTCTTTTTCGTGCGCAACCACGCGCCGACTCCCGCGATCGACCCCGCGTCGTATGTGCTGTCGGTGGGCGGTCCCGGCGCCGCTTCGGAGGTCGAGCTGAGTCTCGACGACCTCAAGGCGCTGCCGAGCGAGACGCTGATCGCCTACATCGAGTGCGCGGGCAACTGGCGCGGCTTCTTCCAGTCGGTCACGGGGCGCACGGCGGCGGGCAGCCAGTGGGGCACGGGCGCGGTGGGATGCGCGGAGTGGACCGGCCCCAGACTGGCCGACGTGCTGGCGGTCGCGGGTGTGCGCGACGACGCGCTCGAGGTGAATGTGATCGGGCTCGACGACGGCGCGTGGGAGCGCCCCATGCCGCTCGCGAAGGCGCTCGATCCGGCCACGATCCTGGCCATCACGATGAACGGCGAGCCGCTCCCGCCCGATCACGGCTTTCCCGTGCGCGCGGTGGTTCCCGGGTGGGTGGGGTCTTCCAGCGTGAAGTGGGTGGGGCGCGTCGAGGTGGCGACCGAAAAGGTGTGGGTGCGGGCGAACACGTCGTCGTACGTCCTGGTGGGCGATGAGTGGCCCGCGGACCGGTACGCACCCGCCGACGGCGCCCCGATCACGACCGGCAGCGTGAAGAGCGCGCTGGCGTTGCCGAGACCGGCCCGGCTCGCCGCCGGGACGCATCGGTTGAGAGGGTTCGCCTACTCGCCGCGAGGACCGGTGGCGGGGGTGGAGTGGAGCGCGGACGACGGACCGTGGGCGCAGGCGCGCCTGATCGGGGCGTCTGCCGACCATCCCCATGCGTGGAGCCGCTTCGAGTTCGAGTGGGAGGCCACGGCGGGCCCGCACACGCTGCGCACCCGCGCCACGGACGCCGCCGGTGACACCCAGCCGCTCGAAGGCGTCTACAACGAGAAGGGCTACCTGCTGAACGTCGCGCTGCCCCACCCGGTGGAGGTAGGCTGAGTCCGGCGACGGCGCTGAGCGACATCGGCCGGCCCGCCTACTTGGATACTCATATTATACTCATACTATACTCATATACCCGTCCACCCATGCCTGCCGACGCGCTCGCGAGCGCCGCCAAGGGTCTCTGGCGCGGTCTGCTGACTGCCACGACAGCCTGGCTCGTTGGCTGCTCTCCGGACGCCCCCGCCCCCGAGACCGCCGCCGTCGACGGCGAGTGGGCCTACACGGTGCGGTGCAGCTACTGCCACGACGTGCCGAACGGGATCGGGGCCGCCGTGACCCCCAGCGTCCTGGCCGCGTACTCCACCGTGGGACAGCTCGACCGCTACCTCAGGGTGGCCATGCCGCACGAGGCTCCCGGCAGCTTGCCCGACAACGAGTACGACGCCATCCTCCGCTATCTGATCGAGAGCCGGGGACTGATGCCCGAAGGCGGCGACGCCTGGCCGCTGCCGGATTCGACGAGACTGGGCGATGGATAGACTTCCTCCGTCGCGGAAAGGGAAATCGACATGACCGAACGAAAGAAGCAACCCACCGTCTACCCCCTTCGGATGCCGTCGTCTCTGAGACAGGCCGTCAGGGAAGTGAGCCGCCGGGACGGGACGAGCATCAACCAGTTCGTCAACACCGCGGTGGCGGAAAAGCTGTCCGCCATGCGCACGGCCGACTTCTTCACCGACCGCGGTTCGCAAGCGGACATCGAGGCCGCGCGGCGACTCCTGCGGCGGCGCGGCGGGCAGCCACCGGAGCCGTCCGATCGGCTGGACGATCAGGATCTCTAGCTTCTACTCGGGTACGCCGGTGAGACGCCTCACCTCGGCCCGGGGAACGTCGAGTTGGTCCACGCGCCGCCGCAGCAGCAGGTCGCCCCTTGCGTCCAGCACTCTGTCATCTCCGTTCATCCTGACCGCAAAGAGCGGTTGAGCTTCGTCAATGTCCCACACCCGCCAAGTGACGCTGTCTTGATCGGGGAGCCGGTATTCTCTCACCCAGAGTCTCGCGTCGAAATCCGTCAGGAGGGTGTCGATCGCCGGAGCGACGTCATTTGTCGGCCAGTCCGAATACGCCTTCGCAACTTCGGCGTGATCCTCACCCCCGGCCATGGAAGGCAACTGACCAGACGCAGCAGCTCTTCTCGCACGCTCCATAAGCTGCTGCACCTGGGACACACGCAGCTGGCGTCCCGCCCACATCTGTGCCGCTGACAATACTGTGCCCGTCGGAATGGGGATCTCTGCAACCTCCCTGCCACTCCAGTCCAGCACCGCGATAGCGCCGCGGTCAGTGTCGGCGACAATAAGGCGGTCTTTGGTTGCAGCCTCAAAGGTGCGATGCCCGAATACCACGGCATCGCTTTGTTCGGGTCCGTAGTACATCTCCTCGCCCTTGGCGTCCGCAACCGGCTGCAGCACGCCGTTGTCATCCACAGCGACATACCACGCCGGGTCCCAGACGCGTCCCTCGCCGAATCTCCCGAAGCTACCAGGGCCATCACGGAAGACGACGCGTCCGTCGGGGCGAACGCCCACCGGGCGGGAGGTGAAGACATTCTGGAACGGTACCGGCCTAAAGCCCTGCGAGCTTAGAAACTCGCCACTGGGGGCGATCAACAGCACCCGACGGCGAGGAACGTCCCAAACCAGCATGCCTTGCGGTGCATGGTTCGCACGTGAGATGTGGCCGAACTCCTCTGGGCCCTCCCCCTTTCGGCCAATCACGCGAGTGCGGCCAGACGAGAGGTCGACCATATGGATCTCGCCACGCTCCACCAGGGCGAGACCGCTGTCCGGCAGGAAGAGGCCACCAACGACACCAGGCAGTTCGGAGAGGTCGGGATGCTCCGAGGAATCGAAGATTGATTCACCCACCGTGCGGGTGGGAACGCCGTCTTCAGAGTCGGCACCTTCAGGTCGGTCCCACATCCGGTCCACCCCGCGCCGCTCCTGCCACCCGATGTAGGCTGGGGTGATCCATCGTGTGACCGGACCGCCCGGTCGCAGGAGCAGGATCGCGAGCACCAGCAGGATTGCAATCCCGACGATCCTCTTCGGTCGGCCAGTCAATCTCGTGTATATTTGCATTTCAAATGCAAATTTGCAAGCTTCCAAAGCCCAGACAGCGTCCCCTGACGCGATACGGTTGACGATGAAATATATCCGAAGATCCCTGGAGCCAGTGCTCCAGCAGGCCGCCAGGGAATTCCCGGCCGTCGTCCTTACCGGCCCCAGGCAATCGGGCAAGACGACGCTGCTGAAACACCTGTTCGCCGACGGCCACGGCTACGTCTCCCTCGAACCTCCCGACACTCGCGCCTCCGCCGAAGAGGATCCCAGGTCGTTCCTGGCCCGCTTTCCCCCACCCGTGATCTACGACGAGGTACAGTTCGCACCGGGACTGCTCCCCTACATCAAGGAACTCATCGACGAGGACCGGGGCCGCGCCGGACAGTTTCTCCTCTCCGGCTCCCAGAACCTGCTCCTGAATCAAAGGATCACCGAATCGCTCCCGGGACGTGCGGCCATCCTTCACCTGTTGCCGATGTCCGGACGCGAGACCGCCGGCAGGATTGACGCGCCATTGGTCTGGGAGGAGGAAAGCGGGACCGGCTCCGGGCTGCCACTGTCGCCCCGGGACCTGTGGCAGCGGTTCCTTCGGGGCAGCTACCCGGAGCTTGTGGCGAACCCTCAACGCGACCTTCACCTCTGGCATTCCAGCTACATCCAGACCTATCTCGAGCGCGATGTACGGTCGCTGCGCCAGGTCGGGGACCTCGGGCAGTTCCAGAGCTTTCTGAGGGCGGTCGCGGCGCGGACCGGGCAACTCCTCAACCTGAGCGATGTCGCCCGGGATCTGGGTGTGGCCGTGAATACCACGAAAGCCTGGCTGTCCGTCCTGGAAGCGACGTACCAGGTCTTCATCGTGAGGCCCTATTTCGCCAACATCGGCAAGCGCCTCGTAAAGTCCCCGAGGGTCTACTTCGCCGACCTCGGGACGCTCTGCCACCTGACCGGACTGAAGGACCCCGACCACGCCGCGTCCGGTCCCCTGGCCGGACCGCTGATGGAAGCGGCGGTACTGGGCGAGATCACGAAGACCATGACGCACCGGGGCGAGCGCCCGCAGGTCTGCTTCTGGCGCACCGCGGCCGGCGCGGAGGTCGATTTCGTCGTCGATACCGGCCGGAAACTCATCCCCATCGAGGTGAAGACGACGGCCACGCCGCGGCCGGCCATGACCCGGGGCATCCGGTCGTTCCGGAACGACCTCGGTGACCGGTGCGGTCCGGGCTTCATCATCCATGCCGGGCAGGGCCGGCTGCCAATGGGATCCGGGGTCACCGCGGCAGGATTCGCGAACCTCTAGCTACCGCCCCTCCATCCAGGCCGTGGACGCCCCTTCGGGCGCGTTGTCGGCCACATGCGCCGCCATCTGGCGCACGAGGTCGGCGTTGGTGAAGGGCGACCAGCCGTGACCCTTCATCGGGGCGCCGTGGATGAACTCACCGGCGTAGTGGGGGTCGGTCGTGCTCTCCAGGAACTCCTCCATCAGGTAGACCGCGTACGGCAGGTAGAAGTGGTCCATTTCGGGGTTGTAGATGCGGATCTTGCCGACCAGGTCCGGGCCGATCCGCGACCAGTTCTCCTCGGCGTAGTGGCGGAGATCGTAGCCGTTGTCGCGCATGTAGTAGGCCACCTCGCGGTCGATGATTCCGGTGTCCAGGTCCCACAGCCGCCTCGGATAGCCGTCCTCATCCGTCGGCCCGTAGGCCGCGTGCCAGGCGTCGAGCTGTCCGGCGCCCCGCCCCCGCGAGCCCTGCGCCACCTCCAGCTGGCTGATCTGGCGGTTGCTGCCCACCGGCTGTCCCTCCACCGTCCGCTGGAACATGCGCTCGGGCGCGCCCGGCACCGAGCCCGGCACGATGAACGCGCTTTCGTCCTCGTAGATGTTGACCAGCTGGTAGCGCCGGAAGTCGATCGGATCGGGGTAGTAGGTCCACGTGCCGCCGTAGTAGGTCGGGTAGTGGAGCATCTTGGCGAGCGAGATCCAGCCTCCGGTGGAGCCGCCGGTCATGACGCGCGCGTACGGTTCGCCGATCAGCCGGAAGTTCTCCTCGATGTACGGGATCAGCTCTTCGTGGATGGCGTCGCCGTAGGGTCCGTTGTTGGCCGAGTTGAGGCCGTAGGAGTCGTCGAAGTAGGGCGTCGGATGCTGCAATATGACCGCGACCACGCGTGGGAAGTCGTCACCCATCCATGCCTGCGCGAATTCGTAGCCCGACTCGCGCATGCCACCCGCCTCTCGCCGCATCTGCGAGAACAGCGCATCGCCGGAAGGCGGCTCGGTGGTGAATCCGAACACCGGGTCCAGTGTGAAGTGCCCCTCCTCGATCACGAGCGGGTAGCGCATGTCGGGGTTCTCGTCGAAGCCGCGCGGCAGCAGCACGACCGCACCCAGGTACATGGGGTGGCCCCACCAACGGGTAAGGATGTCGCTCTGGATCCTGACGCGCTTCACCCACTCCGTGTCGGACGGCACCTCGATCGCGGGGATCTCGCCGGTGAGCTCGAACTCGATCACCTCGTCGCTGGCCGGATCGACCCGGACCCGGCGGGGCTCACTGAAGTAGTTGCCCGGCGAGAATGCCCAGCGTTGCCCCTCCCACTGGTCCTGGGGCGCCCAGATGGTGTGTCCGTCGGCGCGCTCGTACTCGGTGTAGACGTGCAGGATGGCCTGGACCCAGTAATCGCCGGCGGGCAGGCCGCCGAGGCGGCGGTATGGGTAGCCGTCGGCGCCCGCATCGATGACCATGGCGTCGCCGGGGGCGGCCTGTTCGACGTCGGCGGAGAAGAAGGGCACCTCGCCGTTGCGCTGGCGGGCCGAGTTGTAGCCGGCGATCCGGGGCTCGGGGTCGTCGGACGGCGCGAAGACGGTGAACAGGCGGCCGGTAAGGGGGCCGTCGTGCAGCGCGGCGTTGTGGGTGACCTCGATACGGAGTTGGGCGGTGGCCGCCGAGGCGTCGCCGGATGCGGTTCCCCCGGCCTGCGGGGCGGGCTGGCAGGTCGCGGCGGCGGCGGCGAGAAAGGCGACGGCGGCAATCCGGGCGGCGGGCCGCGTGAACGGGCGGGCGGGTGGGCGAGTGAGCGGGCGGGCGGGCGAGGACGGTGCGCGCATGGGTCCCTCCGGAGCTGGCGGTGAACGGTGAAGGTGCGGGGTTGGCGGACGGGGCGGCAAGGGCACGCGGGCCCTGCCGGAGACGGGCGGAAGGCGCTCCCGGTTACGTGGGCCCCGGTGCCATGTGCGGCATCCGGTCGAACCAGGGGCGTGCCCGCTCGAGTTGTCCGGCAAGCCGCAGGAGTGTCGCTTCGTCGCCGACCCTTGCCACGAAGTGCACCCCGACGGGGAGCCCGGCCGCGTTCCAATGCAGCGGCACCGACATGGCCGGCTGCCCGCTGATGTTGAAGACGGGCGTCCAGGGTGTGTACTCGAACGCGCTGTCGGCGATACGGTCCAGCAGTCGGCCCGCCTTGATCAGGTGTCCCGATCCCAGCGCGCCCACCAGCCGCAGCTGGACGTGCTCGGACCGACTCGGCGGAAGCGCACCGATCTTCGGTGGCGGTGTCGTGACGGTGGGGGTCACGAGGACGTCGTAGTCGGTGAAGAATCGGCCGACGGCCTTGCCGCAGCGCTCAAGCAGCCGCAGGGAGTCGGCGAGTTCCCGGGCCGAAACCGCCCCGGACACCAGGCCGAGCGCCCAGGTCAACGGCTCCAGCTCCGTCCGGCGCGGCCGCCGGCCCAGGATCCGCGCAAGATCCTCGAACTCCGCGCCGACTTCGCCCGCGACCATGACCATGAAGGCGCGTGCAAACGCCTTGCCGTCGATGCGGGGCGTGGCTTCGGTGAGGTGATGGCCGAGCTCTTCCAGCAGCCCGGCCGCTTCGGCGACGGCCTGCGCGCAGTCCGTGTGGGCCGGTGTCGACCCCACGATCGGCTCCGCCGTCCACGCGATGCGCAGGGGAGCCGGATCGGCGGTGACCTCGTCGGCGAAGGGGCCGCCGGGCGGCGCGATCCTGTACGGCGCGCCGGGCTCGGTGCCGTGCGTGGCGTCGAGCATCGCCGCGCTGTCCCGCACCGAGCGTGTGAGCACGTGCTCGATGACAGACCCGCGCCACGACTCGGCATCTCGGGGTCCCGCCGGGATGCGTCCCCGGGTCGGCTTCAGCCCGAAGAGCCCGCAGCACGAGGCGGGCATGCGGATCGAGCCCGCACCGTCGCCGGCACCCGCGATCGGCACGATCCCCGCCGCCACCGCCGCCGCGGATCCCCCGCTCGATCCCCCCGGCGTGCGGTCCAGCGCCCACGGGTTTCGGCAGGGTCCCCACAGTTCCGGCTCGGTATAGGGCAAGAGGCCGAACTCGGGGACATTGGTCTTGCCCAGGATGGAGACGCCGGTGGCGCGCACGCGCCGCACCAGCTCCGTGTCCTCCTCAACGACGAGGTCCCTGGCCACCCGGCTGCCCCCGGACGTCGGGTGCCCGGCATAGCCGCTCAGCAGATCCTTGGCCAGAAAGGGCACGCCTGCGAAGATCGCCTGGCGGTCGATCCCGGCCGCGCGCTGGCGGGCCTCCGAAGCCATGCGGTATACAACGGCGTTGATCGTCGGATTGACCTGTTCAAGGCGCCCGACCGCCACCTCGATCAGCTCCGCCGGCGTGACCTCGCCGGCGCGCACGAGCCTGGCGAGCGCCGTGCCATCGTGGCGAACGTATTCTTCGTGGGTCATGCTCTGACAGCTGTCTCCTGTGGGACTCGCGCCTACTACATTGGTGGCATGTTCGCTAACGACGAAGTGCCGACCGAATCCTTGCCCGTCGCGGAACGGGTCGACTGGCAGCCGCTGCATCCCCGATTCGCGCAGCGTCTGCAGGCCGGCGTGCTCCTCCGTGTCCTCGTATTTGCGGGAGTCGGAGCAGCCCTGCACTACGGCGTCGCGACGGGGGGCATGGCGGGGCTGGCCAGGGCCGCGCACCTGCTCTCGACGACCGCGTGGACGGTGTTCGGGGCGCTCTCTCTCTGGGCGCTGGCGTGGCCCGCGATCGCGGTGCGCTTCCGCGGCTACGCCGTTCGTGATCGGGACATCCTGTACAGGTCGGGCGTGCTCTGGCGTTCGGTGCGGGCCGTGCCCTTCAACCGCGTCCAGCACACCAAGACCGACAGCACGCCCCTGGACCGGCGTTTCGGCCTGGCCAACCTTTCCATCTTCCCGGCGGGCGGCGGCGCTCACAAGATCCGCGGGCTCGGCGGAGAGACAGCGGAGCGGCTGCGGGCGTTCGTCTCGGCGCGCATCGAAGCAGAGACCCCCGAGACGACGGACTCCGACGTTGGCAAGCCGGCCTGATTTCGGCGTCTGGCGGCGAACCTCACCGTTCGCGATCGCCTTCTTTCTCGGCGCCACGATCAAGGCCGTCGCCGGAAGCTACATCCAGCTCGTGGCCTCGTTCGGAGCCATCGCGTACCTCACGCGCTTCGATTTCCTGTCCCGCGGCGGCTCATTGGGATGGGCGGTTCTGCTGGCCGTCCTGGCCATCGGTGCCGCTGCACTGCTCAGGTACTGGTTTTTCCGGTACCGGCTCGAAGAGGACCGCTTGCTCATCCGCCAGGGCTTCGTCAAGAGGACGGCCCTCGACCTGCCCTTCGATCGGGTACAGGGCATCAACGTCGAGCGTTCGCTGGTGGACCGGGTGCTCGGCCTGGTGACCGTTCGGCTGGATACCGCGGGGACGGCCGCGGCCGAGGGCTGGCTCCCCGCCGTCCGCACCGAACTGGCCGACTGGCTGCGCACCCGCGTCGACCATGGACAGCGCAGGAGGCGGTTGGGCGATGACGATGGCGAGGAACGCCGGCGGCGCCCGGTGGACGAGGCGGCTCCCGGCGCCGCAGGCATCCCCGAATTGCAGGCAGGCACCCTGGTTCCAGCCACGGGCAGGGTCCTCGTCCGGCTCACCAACGGCGACATGCTGCGCATTGGGCTCGCCGACCGGAAAGCGCTGGTGCTTGCCGGGGCCCTCGCCGCGCTGGCACAGGCGGCCGAACCCTTCGAGGATGCGATCCTCGGCGTACTCGGCCGGTTGCAGACCGCGGTTGCCGACTTCGGCACCTACAGCCAGGCGACCGCGATCGTTCTCGTGGTTTTCGCCACCCTGCTCGTGCTGTTTCTCGCAGTCGTCATCAGCGCGTTCCTGCGCTACCACAACTTCACGCTGTGGCGACGGGGCACCGCGTTTCGCTCCCGCGGCGGCCTCCTCACGCAGAAGGAAGTCGTCGTCGAGACCGCCAAGATCCAGCAGCTCAAGCTGTCCCGAAACCTTATCCAGCGATGGCTCGGGCGGTATCGTTTCGAGGCGCTCCCCGCCGGCGCGATACCCGTGCCGGGAAGCGTGGGTCCCGGGAATCTCGAGATCGCGGAAAACCTCACCGTACCGCTGCTCGACGGTTCGGTCGCCGAAACGATGCGCAGCCAGGTGTTCGGGGCCGAGGCCACGGGGCTCACACTCCTCCCGGCAAGCCCGGCGTTCAAGCGCGTCTCGCCGTACTACGTCCGGGCGGTCATGCTGCGGACGGCTGCGGTTCCGATCCTTGGCGGCGCGGTCTTCACGCTTGGACAATGGGGGCCGGCGGCGGTTGCGGGCCTGCCCTTCGCCGGCTGGTGTCTCCTGTGGCTGGCGTTGTCGGGATCGATCGGCCTGCAGAGCTGGCGTCGAAGGGGCTATCTCCACGACGACGAGGGACTGGCAAGCCGCCAGGGACTGGTCGGCAACCGGGTCGACGCCTTCCTCTTCCGCAAGGTGCAGGGAGTGACCGTGAAGCGGTCTCCGCTGCAACGCCGCAAGGGACTGGCGACGTTGGAGGTCCATCTGTCGTCGGGCATCGTAACGGTTCCCTGCATCGCCCGGGAAACCGCCGCCGAGTTGCGGGATTACATTCTCTACAAGGTGGAGTCGAGCCGCCTCCCCTGGCACTGAAGGAGGAGCGGATGAAGCCGCGGCGCACCGGACGCCGGCGACCGAAGGGCTACGATATCACCGTCGACCTCGGGCTCTTCCTGACCGCGCTGATATGGGGACTCAACTTCCCCGTCGTGAAAGCGGCGCTGCGCGAGATCGGCCCCCTCGCCTTCAACGCCCTGCGGTTCGCGTGCGCCGCCCTGGCCGTCTGGGTGCTGTTGCGCATGCAGGGACGCCGACTCATGCCGGCGCGCAAGGACTGGCTCCCGGTAATCGCGCTGGGCGTCTTCGGCCACGTCACCTTCCAGGTCTGCTTCATCTATGGACTGGCCTGGACACTGACCGGCAACGCGGCCCTGCTCCTCTCCACGAGCCCGGTCTGGGTTGTGCTCCTGGGGCTGGCGGTCGGAAGGGAACGGTTCAATCCGGGCATCCTCGCCGGTGTCGCCGCCACGCTGGCCGGGACGGTCATTCTGATCACCGGAGGCGGCAATGAGGTCGGTGGGGCGCGTTGGGGCGACCTGATGGTTCTCGGGGCCGCCATCTCCTGGTCGGTCTACACCGTTTACGGCCGCCGCATGACCAAGCGGCGCGGCGTCCTCGAAATGACCGCGTGGACGTTATGGGCGGGAATGCCCGTGCTGGTGCTCATGGGCATCCCGGAGCTGTTGCGAATGGACTGGGCGGCGGTCTCGCTGGGAGCGTGGCTGGGGGTCGCATACGCCGGGATCTTTGCGATCGCGATCGGGTACCTGCTCTGGTATCGGGGTGTGCGCGTCATCGGCCAGAGCCGTACTTCGGTGTACCAGAACCTGGTGCCGGTGATCGCGCTCGGAGCCGCGTGGCTCTGGCTGGGCGAGACACCGAGCCCGCAGCAACTGATCGGCGCGGTGGTGATTCTGTCCGGGGTGGTGGTCGCCCGGAGGGCGGGGGTGATCGCGGCGCCCCGGCTCCGCCGCCGTTGACGGAATGCGCGCGGGATTCCGAGTTTTGGCCGATATTGTCGCAAGTCGTCCGACATTGTCGCATTATGGAACCCATAGACGACAAAATCGGCAAATCAAGTCCCCAACAGAGCCCTCCTGAACGATGATCGACATCAACGAGATTGGCGCGACCGCTTTCGTGATCGCGTCCATCCGGGCCCTCGAGCCCGAAAAGCCGCATCCGCTGTTCAGCGACCCCTATGCCCAGTGGTTCTCGAACGACCGGGCCCTGGCGGCGGCCCGGCAAGTGGACGCGGCCTTTCCGCCTTCAACCACCATGGTCCGGTTCCGCACCCGCTACTTCAACCGTTTCGTCGAACGCGGGATCGCGGCGGGGGCCCGGCAGGTGGTGCTGCTCGGGGGCGGCTTCGACATGCGCGCCCATCTCTACGACGACGCGGGTGCCGATTTCTTCGAGGTCGATCAGAAGGCGGTTCTCGAATTCAAGCGGGCGATTCTGGAGCGCAAAGGGATCGAGCAACCGGCGTCGCTCTTCGCCAACTACCTGGAGGCCGATGTTCCGAGCGGTCTGGCCGACCTGGGCTTCGATCCCGGGGCGCCCACGCTGATGGTCTGGGAGGGCAACACCATGTACCTGCCCCCCGAGAGCATCACGCCGTTCGTCAACCGGCTCGCCGAGGCCATGACCTCGTTTCGCATTGCCTTCGACTACTTCGCCGTCGACCTGCAGAGCCGCGATTTCGACACCGAAAAGGACAGAAAGCGGCTCGAAGGCGTGGAGAAGGCGATGGGTGCCTCGTTTCCCACCGGGTTTGCCGACCTGACCGTGTTCGAGGAACAGGCACCGTTCAAGGTGGTCGAAGACGGCTCCTTCGCCGGCCTGGCCGAGGAGTTCGGGCTGGGCGAGATGGTGGCGAACTACCCCGAGGACTGGCGCGAGACGCTCAAGCTGTACCGATACTGCGTACTTGAGAGGCGCTGAGGAGGAGCAACGCCGGCCGGCGCCGCCCTTGACCGCCGCGTTCCGTTGCGCGTCACCCCCCGTCGGCGATGATCACCATCCCGCGCGCCCTGAGCATTTCGTTCAGCGCGGCCACCTCGTTCGCGACCAGCGCGTCGAGCGCCTCCAGGTGCTGCCGCAGCTGTTCGTGGAGCAGCACCTTCACCTCCAGCTCCTGGTCGGTGGGCGGGAAGTCGGCCACCGCGATCGCGCCGGTCAGGTAGCCCAGCTTCTGCAGCAGCTTCGCCTCGAAGCGCACGCCGTCCTGGCCCTGACCGGTGAGACGCAGGTCGACCATGTTGCTCTGCAGGTCCACGAGCTGGTCGCGCAGCGCGGCCATCGCTTCGGTCAGCGCGTCGTCATCGGCGAAGCGTGACATGGTCGCGAGCTGGACGCGGATCGCCTCCACGCGGTGGACCGACTCGCCCGCCGCGACCACGTCGTCGCGGACCTCGCGCACGAAGGCCACCTGCGCCGCGATGTCGGCCTCGGATCCCGCCGAGTGGGGGTCCTTGATCACCGTGAGCGGCTGTTCGTGGGTTTCCCCCGCCGCGTTGAGCCTCACCGTGTAGCGCCCGGGAGGGAGCAGGATCGAGATCTGGCGCGCCCCCGGAGCCGCCCTGCCCTCCTCGCCGACCGCGATGTGTTCGGCGTACATCGGGCTGGTCAATAGCCGGATGGGCCCGTTGGGCTCGTCCCGCAGGTCCCAGTGGATGCGGTTGACGCCGGCCTTGTTCGTGCCGGCCAGCGTCCGCACGACCTCGCCCGCCGCGTCCACGATCTCGACGGTGGGCGCTTCGGCCTCCCCGCGGGACGCCGCCTCGACCGCAGTCTCGGCCAGCCAGTAGTTGATCGACGCGCCGTACTCGGGATCCCGTCCCTCGGTGGGATCGCTGTAGGGAACCGACGGCGGCGTGATGGCGCGGAAGCGGTAGGCGCCTCGAGGCGCGAACAGGTGCGAGGACGAGGCCATCACCTCGGGCGTGAGCTGCTGGAGCGGCGTGAGGTCGTCGAGGATCCAGAATCCGCGGCCGTACGTGCCCACCACCAGGTCGCCGAAGTGCTCCTGCACGACGACGCCCGATACGGGCGCTGCGGGCAGGTTGTTCTGGAGCGGCTGCCAGTTGTCGCCGTCGTCGAACGACACGTAGATCGCGTTTTCGGTCCCCACGTACAGCAGCCCCTGCCGCTTCGTGTCCTCGGCGATGACCTTCGTGTAGCTGAGCATGCTGGGCGGAATCCCGTTTGTGATCTTGTCGAACGAGGCGCCATGATCCCGGGTCCTGTACACGTAGGGATCGCGCACATTTACCTGGTGGCCGTCGATGGCCACGTACGCCGTCCCCGCGTCGTAGCGGGAGGCCGCAATGGACCGCACCGCCATCCACTCCGGCAAATCCGGCATGTTGTCTGTCACGTTCGTCCAAGTGGCGCCACCGTCCCGCGTGACCTGCAGCAGCCCGTCGTTGGTGCCCGCCCAGATGAGCCCTTCCTCGACCGGCGACTCGGCAATCCCGAAGACGGTGCCCGCGTACTCGACCCCGATGTTGTCACCGGTCAGGCCGCCGGAAAGCCCCATGCGGCTGCGGTCGTTGAGCGTCAGGTCCGGGCTGATCACCTCCCAGCTCTGGCCCCCGTTGCGGGTTCGGTGCACGTGCTGGCTGCCCACGTACACGGTGTTGTTGTCGTGCGGCGAGATGTGGATCGGCGCGTCCCAGATGAAGCGGTAGCGCACGCCCGCCGCCGCCCCCCGGCTCTGCTCCGGCCACACCTCGACGGCGCGGTACTGGCGCCTGTCCTCCTCGTAGCGCACCACGATGCCACCCACCATCCCCGATCCCGAAGCCGATGACCATACAATGTTCGGATCGGTCGGATCGGGCGTGGCCCACCCGCTCTCGCCGCCGCCCACGTGGTGCCACATCCCCCGCGGAATCCCCGTAATCCGGCGCTGCCCCTGGATGCGGCTGTTGCTGGGACCGCGGTACGTCGGCTCGTCCTGCTTGTTGCCGAGCACGTTGTACGGGATCGCGTTGTCGACCGTCACGTGGTACATCTGCGCGTTCGTGAGACGCTGGCGAAACCACGTCTTCCCCCGGTTGATCGAGATCGACAGGCCCTGGTCGTGCGCGACGATCATGCGGTCGGGGCTGGTGGGGTCGATCCACATGTCGTGGTGATCGCCGCCGGGAGCCTGCGGGCGGGGGGTGACGTCCAGCGTGCGGCCGCCGTCGGTCGAGGTGGTGAACGAGGCCGTGAGGAAATACGCCTCGTCCTCGTCGTTGGGCGAAATCACCACGCGCGAGTAGTAGTGCGGCCGGCCCATCGCGTTGCGGTTGCGAGTGATCAGCGCCCATGTCCGACCGCCGTCCTCCGAGCGCCACAGCTGTCCGTCCTCGGTCTCGCGCCCCTCCCAGGGGATCCCGTCGCCCGTTTCGAGCATCGCGTAGACCCGGTCCGGATTCGACGCCGCAACCGCCACCGCAACCTTCCCGACCGGCTTCTCGGGCAGCCCGACACCGTTGTCCGGACCGTTCAGCTTCGTCCACGTGTCGCCGCCGTCGCGCGAGACGTGCAGGCCGCCGCCGGGTCCGCCGGAAGTCCGCCCCCAGGTGTGGATCTCCAGCTGCCAGGTGCCCGCAAACAGCACGCGCGGGTTGGACGGGTCCATGGCGATATCGGAACAGCCCGTGTCCTCGTCCACGAACAGCACGTGCTCCCACGTCGCGCCACCGTCCGTCGTCCGGAACACGCCGCGCTCGGGCTGCGGGCCGTACGCGTGTCCCAGCGCGCACATGAACACGATGTCGGGGTTGGCGGGATGGATCACGAGGCGCGGAATCCGTCCGGTCCGCTCCAGCCCCATCAGCGTCCAGGTGGCGCCGGCGTCGGTCGACTTGTAGACGCCCTGTCCGAGGGAGACATGGCTGCGGATCTTCCCCTCGCCGGTCCCGGCCCAGACGATGTTCGGATCGGCCTGCGCCACACCCAGCGACCCGATCGACTGCACGGGCTGACCGTCGAAGATCGCGTCCCAGTGCACCCCGCCGTCGGTCGTCTTGTAGATCCCCCCGGAGGCCGCGCCGACGTAGTAGGTATGCGGATCGCCGACGATCCCGGCCGCCGCGGAAAAGCGGTTGCCCTCCGGCCCGATGTGCCGCCACTCGAGCGAGGTGTACGCGGCGGGGTCGGGGGCCTGCTGGGCGATAGCAGGCGTGCGGGCAAGGGCGGCGGAGAGCACGACTGCGGGGCCGACGAGGAGCGAGAGCCGGGAACGATGGATGCGCATGACTGACCTCTGGTGGGGGATGAGAGCGAACGCGTCGTTACGGTGAGCCGAACCGCGCCAAACGGTGAACGCCACGGCACGGGACGAATGGAAAGCCTAGACTCCGTTTCGGGACGGTGTGGCGCAAGTGGGCGGCGGCGAACCAGGCCGCGGCGAATGTGGCGGAGTCCCCTGTTTATCGTTTGCCATATTGCCGGTTGCATTCATGCCGAATACTCGTGTTACATCATGTCGATTTATCGCATATAGTCATGTCATATTCTCGGATGAGTCGACAAGGGCAGAGCCAACCTGCGCAGACTCGCCCATCGCATGGAGCGGCGGGCCGCTGCGAGGCACCCCGACGCGGAGAGGAGCGAACCCCCGATGATGAGTCACTTCCGGCTGGAAGAGCGCAACACCAGCGTGCGGACCGAGGTGCTGGCCGGGTGCACGACATTCCTCACCCTGTCCTACATCATCTTCGTAAACCCGCTGGTCCTGGGGGGCGCGGGGATGGACGCCGGGGCCGTGCTCGTGGCAACCTGTCTCGCCGCGGCCTTTGGATCGGCGGTGATGGGCCTCTACGCCAACTACCCGATCGCCCTGGCCCCGGGGATGGGGCTGAACGCCTACTTCGCGGCAGTCGCGGTGGGCACGCTCGGCCTTTCCTGGCAGACGGCGCTCGGTGCCGTATTCTGCTCCGGGGTCCTGATGCTGATCCTGTCCGTGCTGCCCGTGAGGGAGTGGGTGGTCAACGCCATTCCCCGCTCGCAGAAGCTGGCCATCGCGGCGGGGATCGGGTTCTTCCTGATCATCATCGGGCTCCGCAACGCCGGTGTGGTCGTGGGCAGCGAAGCGACGCTTGTCACGCTGGGCAACCTGACGCAGTGGCCGGTGGTGCTCGCCGCCCTGGGATTCGTCGGAATCGTCGCCCTGGAGCAGCGCAGGCTGCCCGGAGCCGTGCTCATCTGCATACTGGCCCTGTCCATGGCCGGGTGGGTCGCGGGACAATCCCCCCAACCGGAATCGGTGTTGGCGGCCCCACCGTCGCTCGCCCCGACATTCCTTCAACTCGACATCGCCGCGGCGTTCGAGGTGGGCCTGGTCGCGATCGTCTTTGCCTTTCTCATGGTGGACCTCTTCGACACCAGCGGCACGCTCGTCGCCGTACTCAACGAGGCGGGACTGACCGACGGGACCGGCCGCGTTCCACATTTGCGCCGGGCCCTGGTGGCGGACAGCTCGGCCACGATCGTGGGCTCGCTGCTCGGCACCTCGACCACGACCTCCTACATCGAGAGCGCGGCCGGCGTGCGCGCAGGGGGACGCACGGGCCTGACGGCGTTGGTCGTCGCCGGACTGTTCCTGGTGGCGATCGTGTTCGCACCGGTCGCCAACGCCATCCCCGGTTACGCGACCGCCCCCGCGATCGTCTTCGTCGGGTGCGTGATGGCAAGAGCGCTCCGGGACGTGGAGTGGGACGACCTTACGGAGAGCGTTCCTGCAATCGTCACCGCGATCGCCATGCCCTTCACCTACTCGATCGCCACCGGGATCGGTCTCGGCTTCATCGCCTACGCCCTGATCAAGGTGCTGGCGGGCCGCCGCCGCGAATTGAACGCGGCGGTGGCCACCGTGGCGGTGCTGTTCGCGATCCGGTTCGTGGTCGGCTAGTGTCGCGCCCCGAGGCTGGGCCAAGGCCTCAACGTTGCCGCGCCAGACGGCCGTGGGTACGTTGCCGCAAAAGCCGAGGCCGAGGTATCCCCGTCGGTGCGTCGGGGTCCCGAAACGCCTGAGGAGCAAGACGATGGAGCGCTTCCACAGTGCCATGTAGCGCCGCCGCGTGATCCCGAACCGACGCCGGTTTCTCGGTCAGGCCGCGCGGTCGCTGGCCGCAGCGCCCGTAATCCCGGTGGGACGACTGGCAGCCTTGCACGCCCCGGCTCGCTCCACCGAGGCGCGGACCGTCGCCGACATCGCGCCCCAGGACGCGTGGGTGGCCCGCGCCCGCGCCGAGATCCCGGCAGCCACCGGCAGCGTGTACTTCCAGACCGGCGGCATCGGTCCGTCTCCGAACGCGGTCATGGCCACCGTCATGGAGCGCCTCGACTTCCAGAACCGGGGTCCCGCCGATCCCCGCTACGCGACGGACATGGCCAGGGTCGAACCCGATCTGCGCACGCAACTCGCGCGCGTGTTCGGTGCCGGGGCCGACGAGGTCGCGCTCACGCACAGCACATCGGAGGGGATCTCCATCGTGGCCTGGAGCCTGAACTGGCAGCCGGGTGACGAGGTGATCATCTCCAACGTGGAGCACCCCGCCAACGTCATCCCGTGGTACGTCCTGCGCGACCGGTTCGGGATCGTCATCCGGGAGATCGATCTCGCCACTGGGACCTCGCTCATTGACGAGATCAACGCACAGCTGTCCCCCCGGACGCGGATGGTCAGCATCAGCCATGTTTCGCGGAACAACGGGCGGACGATCCGCACCGGCGAGTCCGCCGAACTCGGCGACCTGCTCCGCGGGCGTGGCGTCCGCTACCACCTGGACGGCGCCCAGGGCCCGGGTTGCGTCCCGACGGACTTCGGCGCGCTCGGCTGCGACTGCTACTCGACCTGCGGCCACAAGTGGCTGCTCGGCCCCAAGGGCACGGGCGCGCTCTTCGTGCGGCGTGAACGGCTCGACGACGTGCAGCTCAGCTGGGCGGGCTCCCACAGCCACGCGACCATGGACTACGCGGGCAACTATTCCCTTCTCCCCGGCGCGGCGCGCTACGAGTTCGGCACGCGCGCGCTGGCCGACTTCGCCGGCCTCGCACGGGCCGTCGAGTGGATGGAGGGTATCGGCCTCGAACGGGTCGACCGCCGTATCCAGGCGCTGGTCGGCCACGCGATCGAGGCCGTGGAGGCGACCGGCGCCCTCTCGGTGTCGTCCCCCCGCACCCGTCCGGACCGCTCCGGCGTCTTCGTGCTCCGGCTGCCCGCCGACTGCGACCCCACCGACCTCTACAACGATCTGCGCGACAACGCCGGCATTCTGGCCTCCCCGGTCAGGCAGCCGCGAGATTTCCGCCTCTCCATACACTTCTTCAACACCCGCGACGAGATCGACGCCGCGATCGCGGCAATCAGCGACCGGTGCCCGTGACTTTCCGACGCCCCCAGCCAACCTCCGGATTCGACTCATGACACTCTTCCGCCCCGCGTCCGCCATCCTCACCCTCCTCGCGCTCGCGACCCCGGCCACCGCCCAGACCGGCCCCGTCATCGAGGACGGGCAGGCGCAGGTCGTGCCCGCGTTCGCCGACTCGGCCACCTGGATCCGCCACGACCTCTGGGTCGAGACCGAATTCGACAGCGACGGCGACGGCCGGCCCGACCGTGTGCACGTCGACGTCACCCGCCCGGGACAGACCGACACCGAGGGGCTCACCGTGCCCGTCATCTACGAGACCAGCCCCTACTACTCGGGCGTCGCCGGGATCGACCTCGACCACTTCTGGAACCTGCGCCAGGAGGTCGGCGGCGATCCCCCGGCCCGCGACCCCTTCCCGGCGACCATTCGGCACATCGAGAGCCAGCCGGTCATCTCCAACTCGCACATCCGCACGTGGGTGCCGCGCGGCTTCGCGGTCATCCACTCGCAGTCCCCCGGCACCGGCCAGTCCCAGGGCTGCCCCACCGTCGGCGGCGCCAACGAGTCGCTCGCGCCCAAGGCCGTCATCGACTGGCTGAACGGCCGCGCCCGAGGCTTCACCACCGTCGACGGCACAGAACAGGTCGAGGCCTACTGGGCCACCGGCAAGGTCGGCATGACCGGCACCTCCTACAACGGCACCCTGCCCCTGGCCGCCGCGACCACCGGCGTCGAAGGGCTCGAAGCGATCATTCCGGTCGCCCCCAACACGTCCTACTACCACTACTACCGCTCGAACGGCCTGGTCCGCTCCCCCGGCGGCTACCCCGGCGAGGACATCGACGTCCTCTTCGACTTCATCTTCAGCGGCTACCCCGACGTGCGCGACTACTGCATCGCCAACGTGCGCGACGAGATGTACTCCGAGCTCGACCGCACCACCGGCGACTACAACGACTTCTGGGCGGGCCGCGACTACCTGAACCACATCGACGGCGTCCGCGCCGCCACCCTCATGGCCCACGCCTTCAACGACTGGAACGTGATGCCCGGGCACAGCTACCGCATCACCGAAGCGCTAAAGGCCCGCGACGTCCCCGTCCAGATCTACTATCACCAGGGCGGCCACGGCGGTCCCCCGCCCCTCGAGCTCATGAACCGCTGGTTCACCCGCTACGTCCTGGGCGTCGAAAACGGCGTCGAGAACGACCCGCGCGCCTGGATCGTCCGCGAGGCCGACGACCGCCAGCAGCCCACCGCCTACCCCGACTATCCGCACCCCGAGTCCGAGGGCGTCTCCCTGCATCCCGCGGGCGACGGCAACTGGACCGGAACCCTCTCGCTCAACGCCGGCGAGGCGGACGGTACCGGCGGAATCGTGGACAATTTTGCTTTTGAGGGCGGCCAACTCGCCGCGGCAGAATGGTCGAACCACCGGCTGCTATATGCGACACCGGCACTCCAGCAGCATGTTCACCTCTCGGGCGTGGCCACGGTGCGCGTGCGCGTGGCCGCGGATGCCGACGCTGCAAACCTCACCGTCTGGCTCGTCTCACTCCCCTGGACCGAAAGCGACGACATCAACGACAACGTCATTACCAAGGGCTGGGCCGACCCGGCCAACGCGGGGGCGGATGATATTGCGAGCCCGCGGTCCGGCGCGGGCCTCACGCCCGGCGAGTTTGTCGAGCTGGAGTTCGCGATGCAGCCGGACGATCAGGTGATTCCGGCGGGGGCGCGTATCGGGCTGATGGTGTTTTCGAGCGACAAGTACTTCACGGTGCACCCGGAGCCGGGGACGATGCTGACGGTGGATCTGGGCGCGACGAGCGTGGAGTTGCCGGTGGTGGGGGGGATTGAGGCGCTGAGGAGGGCGTTCAGGCCGGTGAGTTGACCTCCAACAGTCATTATGTTGCGTGCACTCGCACCGTCACCGCCGCCCCGCTTCCCCATCTCCAACGCCGGTGCCCTGAGGAGGGGCAATCCGACCACTGGTTTGCTTCGACGACACCAACGTAATTATTATGTAATTACAGACACCCCTCAAGATTTGAACCCGCAATGCGAACGAGACTCATCAGGATTGGGAATTCACGCGGCGTCCGCATTCCGAAAGCGCTCGTCGAGGCTGCGGGCCTCAACACCCCCTTGCGGATGCGCGTCGTGGATGCGGGCTTGCTTCTGGAACGCGTTGAGGATGAGCCCAGGGCCGGTTGGGCCGACGCGGCCAAGAGGCTTGTGGATCGCGGTGACGATGGGCTTCTGGACGACCCGATTCCTACCGTCTTTGACAAGTCGGAGTGGGAATGGGAGTAGACCCGCCGCGGCGGGGCGACGTCTATCTGATCTCGCTGGACCCAACGCGCGGCTCGGAGATCAGGAAGACGCGTCCATGTGTTGTGGTGTCACCGAACGAACTCAACGACCACCTGGGGACCTTCCTGGTGGCTCCGATGACGACCGGCGGTCATGCCTATCCGTTTCGGATTGCGTGCCGATTCCAGGACAGGGTCGGGCATGTGGTCTTGGACCAGTTGCGGGCCGTTGACCGGGGGCGGCTGGTCCGGCGGCTGGGAAAACTGCCCACCTACACGATGGAGGAGGTGCTGAACGTGCTGCAGCGGATGTTCGCCGGCTGACAGCAGACCACACCGCCACCTACCGCCGCCCCTCCGTCGTCACCGCACCATCACCCCCCATGTGACGGTCGAAGAAGTCGTCCGTCGCGTCGAAGGTGATCAGCCAGCGCTCGTGGAGCAGGAAGTCGTGCACGTCGTCCGGGAAGACGATCAGTTCGTGCGGCACCCCCTGCGCGCGCAGCAGCTGCACCAGCCCCACGGTCTGCGAAAACGCCACGTTGCGGTCGTCGTCGCCGTGAATCAGCAGCACCGGCGACGTCCAGTTCTCCACCTCCGACACCGACGACGACTGGTACGACACCGTCTCCGGGTCGATCGAGTTCCCCCACAGGTGCACGCCGGCGATGTCGACGCCCGCCGCGAACAGATCCGAGTCCCGCGCCAGCCCCTGCGCCGTCAGAATCCCGCCGTACGACAGCCCCCAGAGCCCGATTCTGGCCGGGTCCACATCGCCGCGGTCCCGCAGGTACTCGCCGGCCGCCTTGATGTCGCGGTACTCGGTGTTGCCCAGCCGCCCCCGCCCCGGCGAGTTGCGGAACTCCCGGCCGTACCCGATGCCGCTCCGGTAGTTCACCGACAGCACCACGTAGCCCTTGTTCGCGAAGTACTGATTCATCGCGTAGGCCATGTGGTAGAAGTGCATGTAGTGGTAGCCGAGCAGCATCTGCCGGCGGGATCCGCCATGGATGAAGATCATCGCGGGCCGCTTTTCGCCGGGCTGCAGGTCGGGGGGCAGGAAGAGCTGGTTGTAGAACTCGAAGCCGTCTTCGGCCTCGAGGGTGACAGCGCTGGGGGTGACGTGGTCGTCGAGCGGGAAGCGGCCGGGCAGCTCGCGGATCGTCTTCGCTTCACCGCCATCAGCGGGGACCACGGCCACGGTCAACGGCTGGCTGGCGTCAGCGTAGAGCACAGCGACATCGCGCCCCGATGCCAGCGCGGCCGGCTGGGTCTCGATGCCGTCGCCGTGCGTTAGCTGCCGCGCCGCTCCGCCGGATGTGGGCACGCGCCAGAGGTGGCGGCGGTCGATGTCTCCCGCGTTGGTGGCGTAGAAGAGCGTGCGGCCGTCGGGCGACAGCGAGACGTACTCGGCGATCCCGTCGCCGGGGGTGAGTTCGGAGGGTGTGGCGGGAGCGCCGGTGAGCCCGCCCGCGACGTCGGTCGCGCCGCCGGAAGCCGCGACCGAGTAGTACCGCCGCCACGCGTCCGGCTCGGCCTGGAAGATGATGTGGTCGCCCGCCCACATCACCGAACGCACCTCGCGGTGGATCTCGTCGCCGGGCGCGTTGTGCCACACCTCGCGCGCCTCGCCGGTGCGCGCGTCGCCAACCCAAACCGAGAAGTCGTGGCCGCCCGCAAAACGCGCCTCGGTCATGCCGTCGGGCAGGTCTTCCGGGCTCGCCTCGCCCAGATCGGCGCGGGCCCCGAAGGGCAGTCCGGGTCTGCGGATGAACGCGACTCGAGTGCCGTCGGGAGACCAGGTCGGGCTCGTGTCGCGGTCCACCGCCGGTCCCAGGTAGGTGATCCCAGGGTTGGCGGTGTCGTAAACGCCGATGAAGCTGTGATCGCCGCGGTCGCTCACGAAGGCGAGCCTGCGGGAGTCGGGAGACCAGACCGGGCTGCCCTGGCTGCCGAAGACGCTGAAGAGCGGCCTGTCGGGTTCGACCGTCACCACCCCCGGGTTGACCGGTGCCCGGTAGATCGCGCCGTCCTTCGCGTAGGCGACCCATTCGCCGTCCGGCGACAGCGCCACGTTCCAGGCCTCGACGACGCGCCAGGGCTCGCCGCCCGCCGTGCTGACCGCCCACACCGCGCGCTCGGCGCCGCGCGGGTCGCTGGCCGGGTTGGCGATCCAACCTTCCCGGTTGGGCGTGTGACCGCGCAGAAAGACCAGCGTGGAGCCGTCGTCCGAGACGCGCAGGTTCGAGAGATCGCGCCCGTCGTCGTCCTCGTAGCGCGTGAGCCGCGCCGGCTCGAAGTCCGGCGCCGCAGCCGTGTAGACGTTGCGCCGTCCCTCCTCGTACTCGATCCAGGCGATCCGGTCGGCGTTCCTGGCCGCGACGAGCTGGACGGGGTAGCCGGGACTCAGCACGTCCTCGATCGAGAAGCGCTGGGCCTGCGCGGGCAAGGCGGTGAGCGCCGCAAGGGCGAGGGCGGCAATGGCGGGAGCGGCGAACGCGAAAACGGGAAGAAAGACGGTACGGCGCTTCATGGGTGTACTCCGGCGTTCCTGACGATGCGTGGGGGCTCCCGACACGATGCCACACGGGGAACCTTGCGGGCAAAGATGAGTATGATATACTCAAATCATGAGTAAGCGACTGCAGGTAGTGATGTCCGACGCCGACATCGAGGAGGTTCGGGACGCGGCCAGCCGCAACAACGCCACGGTGTCAGCGTGGGTGCGCCGCACCTTGCGCGATGCGGCGGAGCTTGACCGGCGCGGCGGCGTGGCCGCGGTGCGCGAGGTGCGCCCCGACTACTCCGCCATCAAGCCGGAATTCCTCCGGTACGTGACGGTCGAGGTGAGGCTACTGGAGGAGAACCTGGAAGCGGTGCGCCGGCGCTACAATCTGCGCGACTGGTCTGCGGCCGTTAAGGAGGCGGTCTGGAGGCAGTCGATCGTCCCGATGACCAAGGAGGAGGCGCTCGCGATGCAGGGCGTCGGTTGGGAAGGAGATCTCGACGAGATGCGGGACAGCGACCCGATCGAAATGATCGACCCGGTCAGACTGCTTGACGAGGAGTGATCGTCGACACTTCGGCGTGGGTCGAGTACCTGCGCAAGACGGGAAGCCCGATCCATCTCGCTCTGCGAGCCAGCGTCCGGAGCGGGCAGTCCGTTGCCACCCCGGCGGCAGTCGTCACGGAACTCCTCTCCGGCAGCCGTAGCGAGGCGGAAGTCGTCCAGCTCTTACGGTTCCTGAAGCGCTTCGAGATCCTCGAACCCGATTCGCTCGGCGTGTACCAGGGCGCCGCGTGGATCTACCGCATCTGTCGCAGGGCAGGATACACGATCCGCTCGACCGTCGATTGCCTGGTGGCCGCAACCGCGCTGGACAAGCGCCGTCCCCTCCTCGCCCGCAACCGTGACTTCGCGGTGATCGCACGCCACACCGAACTCGAACTGGTCATCCCGCCGGATCCGGGCCCGCCGAAAAAGCCGCCGCGGGGGTGGTCCGGGGAGTAGGCGCCCGGTCGCGGGGCCGGGCGACCCGGCTGCCTCACCCCGCGCGAACCCCGGACTTCGCGCCGCTTCTCTACCCGGTCGGTGGGCGGTGGTGATACACGCCGAGCCGCTCCTCGAGCGCCCGGGCCAGCGCGAGGATCTTGCCCTCTTCGAAGAGTCGGCCATGAAAAGCCACATTACGCGTGATCGTGTGCGGCTCTCCCTGCGGATCGTCCGGGATCGGGCCCGTGCTTCGGGTCGGGCTTTCGTCCAGGCCGGCGCGGAGGGTGATCCCCGGGTGTCCGGTGTAGTTCATCGCCATCAGCAGCTCGAACGAGCCGTAGGTGGGGGCGAAGAGGGCGTCGACGTCGCTGTAGATGCGGTGAAACTCGTGCATGAGCCCGCGCCTGAGACGCTCGGCCTGCAGGTAGTCGACCGCCGAAAGCAGCCGGGCCTGCCGCCATACGTTGGGCCAGCCCTCGGGGGGCAGCTGGTCGTCGCGGCCGTCGAGGGTCAGCGCCTCGTAGATCGTGGCGGCCTCGACGAAGAGATTGGCAATGAGCGCCCGGTAGGGGAACGGCGGCAGCTCGACCTCGACCATTTCGACATCCAGCGCGCGGAGGGCGTCCAGCGCCTCCAGGTGGGCGTCGGCGACCTGGACGGCGGCGCCGGGTCCGAAGCCGACTTCGCGGAACCAGTCCGGCGAGTAACCGATGCGGAGGGTGCGCAGGTCCAGCCCGGCATCGTAGTCGAAGCCCATGTCGATGGAGGACGCCGAGGTCGGATCCGGGCCGTTGATCGCGGCCATGACGGGGACCGCATCCTCGACGCGGCGGGTGAGGGGGCCGATCCGGTCGAGGCTGGGGGTCAGCGGCATGGCGCCCTCGGTGGGCACCCGCCCGAAAGTCGCGCGCAGGCCGACAACGCCGCACTGGTCGGCGGGGTTGAGGATGGAGCCCAGGCTGTCGGTCCCGATCGAGAACGAGCACAGCGCGGCGGCGGTCGCCGATCCCGGCCCGGCGCTGGACCCACCTGCGTGTTCCTCGGTGTTCCAGGGGTTGCGGACCTTGCCGCCGTACCAGCGGTAGCCGTTGGCGAGGCTGGCGGTGGCGAGCTTGCCGAGCAGCACCGCGCCCGCGTCGCGCAGCATGGTGACGATGCGGGCGTCGGTGGACGGAACGCGGTCGCGGTAGGGAGCGGCGCCCCAGGTCGTTGGGATCCCGGCCGTATCGAAGCAGTCCTTGATCCCGTACGGTATGCCGTGCAGTTCGCCCCGGTAGCGGCAGGCGGCCAGTTCGCGATCCGACTCGGCCGCCTGCGCCAGCGCGTGATCCGCGGTGACGGTGATGTAGCAGTAGAGGTCGGGCGCGAGGCGTTCGATGCGGTTCAGGTAGATCTGGGTGAGGCGGCGGCTGGTGATCCGGCCCATGCGGATCCAGTGGGCCTGTTCGCGGACCGAGGCGTAGGCGATGTCGGCCTCGTCGTCCGGGAGCGGGCCGGGGTCCGCGGCGGAGAGCTCGGTCCGGTCGTCCTGTGCGGGATACGACACCCCGGGCAGGCGCGGATCGAAGGTGATCGCCGGCTGGAGGCCGAGTTCCCGCGGCACCTCCCGGAGCTGGCGCACGCCGGCGACCTGGCCGCCGATCGACTGGAGCAGCTGTTCGCGCTCTTCGTCGGTGTAGGTCACGGCGTGAAGCTTTTCGGCCTCGGCGATGGTGGCGGCGGTGATGTCGGCGGACGGCTGGGCGGTCGGCGCTGCGGATTCGGGAGCCGACGTGTCGGGGTCGGCAGCAGACGCGTTCGCACCGGGCGCTGCCGACGCCTCGCCGGAGTCCGGCTGGCAGGCAAGGGTGCCTGCGGCGAGCGCTGCCGAGCTGGCCAGAAAGTCCCGCCGCGAGGTCATCGGGCCTACCGCCGCGAGGTCATCGGCCTACCGCCGCGCGTCGCGCCTCGTCAGCGGACTCAGGTAGTCGCGGCTGCCGAGGCCCAGCTTGCGGAGCGCGATGCCCGTCATGCATTCGTCCACCACCTGCTTGGCATTGAGCGCGGTCGTGTAGCCGGGATCGACCAGCGGGTTGAGCTCCACCAGGTCGAAGCCCACCACGTTGTTCTCGGAGCAGAGCCCCCGAACGATGGGAAAGACCTCGCGGGGGGTGAGGCCCCCGGGCACGGGCGTGCCGGTGCCCGACGTGTACGCCGGATCCATCACGTCGATGTCGAAGGAGATGTGCAGGTACTCGGGCCCGTCGTTGGCCTCGTCGAGGACGCGCTGCATGACCGTGGTCCAGCCGTCCCGGTCGATCTCCGCCATCGTGTGGTAGCGGAACTCGTTCTCGCGCATCCATTCGAAGCCATCGGGGCCGGGCCAGCTGCCCCGCAGCCCCACCTGGATGAAGTTCCTGCCGAGGATGTGGCCGTCGTCGACGAGGCGGCGCACCGGCTGGGCGTGCGAGATGAGGTGGCCGCTGCGGCTGCCTCCGGCGTCATAGTGGGCGTCGAAGTGGATGACGCCGACGTTCTCCTTGCCGTACACGTCGGCCAGTCCGGCCACGTTGGCGAACTCGATCGAGTGGTCCCCGCCAATGATCACCGGAATCGCGCCGGTCTCCGCGATCTCGCGGACCATGCGGCGGATCGGCGGCATGCTGCGCTCGACGCTGAGGTTGTCGATGGGAGCGTTGCCGTAGTCAACGGCGGTGAGCTCGCTGCGCCAGCGCACCATCGTCTCCATGCTGCCGACGCTGCGTCTCATCGCGCGGAACGCGGTCGGTCCCTCGCCGGCCCCGCGAAAGCCCACGCCCATATCGACCGGGGCGCCCATGAACGCCACCTCGACCTCGCCCGCGACGAGGTCCTCGATGGTGCGCGCTACGGGCAGGCCGAAGAATGTCAGAACGGACCCCACGCGGATGGGTCCGGGCTCCCGGGGGGGATCGTCCGAGATGTCCCGGTCCCGCCAGACTTCGAGGTTCGGGTCGTTGGGGTCCAGGCGAATGATTGCGGCCTCGGGGTCGGGGGCCGCCTCCTGTGCCGAGTCCTGCGCGGCTTCCTGCGCTGCCCCGGCGGAGTCCGCTCCCTCGGCCGGGTCGCCGGCCTCCGCGCCCGATGCCCCGGCGTCGCCGGAGTCGGAGGGCGGAGCCTCGCAGCCCCACGCAATCAGGCCGAATCCGAGAAGCAGCGTGGCGGCGCGGAGCGACGATGGGGACGACGGATCTCTCATGCAGCCCAGTCTACGCCCCGCGCCGTTTGCCCGCCAGCTTGCCCGACCGGCATGTTACGCCCGCTGCTTCGCCTGACGGCCTCCCTCCGCAACCCCCACCCCCATGACCGAGAGATCCACTCCCCCTGACGGCCGATTCGCCGCCGCCGTCGCGCTGTTCACCGGTGTGGCGGCGCTGTCGGTTTCCGCATGCAGCAGCGAGGACGCGCGGACCAGCCCGCAGGACGACCGGGCCACCCTCGCGATCGAGGCCGTCTCGGTGATCCCGATGGACTCCGAGCAGGTGCTGAGAGACGTGACCGTGCTTGTGGGCGACGGGCGCGTGCTCGCGGTTCAGCGCTGCCTCCGCCCGAACTGGCCGCCGTGATCGACACGGCCGGACGCGTGATCGTGCACGACAGCGTCGACGGGACTCGGGCGGTGCGGGAGCAGGCCGCCGCCGGATACGACTTCATCAAGGTCTACAACAACGTGCCCGCGGCGGCGTATCGGGGGATCGTCGCCGAGGCGGAGCGGTTGGGTATCCCCGTGGCGGGACACATCCCCTTCGAAGTGGGGCTCGACGGCGCGCTTGCGGCGGGCCAGACCAGTATCGAACACCTGCGCGGCTACGTCTGGCACCTCGTGCCGGAAGACGCACCCAACCAGCCCGGCGCCGACCTGCGCTCCCGCACCCTCGCGTGGGCCCACGGCGACCTCTCCCGCATTCAGGCGCTCGCCGAACGCACCCGCGACGCCGGCGTGTGGAGCGTCCCCACCCTCTCCGTGCGCATGATCATGAAGCCCGACCGCCTGGTCGAGGCCTATCTGGCCACCGAAGAGGCGTCCCACATGACCGAGGGCATGCGCGCCTTCTACACCGAGCGCATGTCCATCCCGTGGATAAGCAACTTCGGACCCGCGGACTTCGAGGCGGCGATGGACGGTTTCGCGGTGGCCGATTCGCTGATCCGCGCGCTGGTGGGCGTGGGCGCGCCGGTCCTTGCCGGAACCGACACACCGCCGCTCGGCTTCGCGCTTCATCGCGAGCTGGAGGAGCTGGTGGGCGCGGGGTTGTCGCCGTTTGAGGCGTTGCAGAGCGCCACGGTCCTCCCGGCGCGCTTTCTCGGTCGTGGCGGGGGGGCGGGCATGGTGGCGGAGGGGAGTCCCGCCGATCTGGTGCTGCTGGAGGGCGATCCCCTCGCCGCGATTGCAAATACGCGCCGAATCGCGGGGGTGGTGCGGCGCGGCGATTGGCTCGACCGGGCCACATTGGACGCCATGCTCGAGGAGGCCGGACGATGACGACGCCGATGCCTCGACGCGGAGATGGTCGACTCGCTCGTGCAGGTAGGCTCCGACGTCGGCCTGCCCGTGATCGTGGACCTGGGGTCGCGAGGCGACTATGCGGCTGCGGTCGAAGCGGGCATCCTGGCGCGTGCGCATGCGCCCTCCGGTCCGCTGAGCGACGACGAGATCGCCGCCATGGTGGAGCACGGCACGGCCACGATCTCAACGCTGGCCGTGCTGGAGTCGTTGACCGACCTCTTCGTCTTGGAAAGCGGGTTCTTCCATGAGGCCCGGCACCCGGGCCCAATTCCAATTCAGTCACACAGTGCTTACGACAAGAAGGTTCAGCGGGCTTCTATCCCAACAATCGGGCGCGCCGGAGCGCGATCTCAGCAATCTCCTGCTTCATGACCTGGTCGGAGAAGAAGAACGCCATCCAGTCAACGAACGCGATCCACAAGTCATTAGGCGAGAATTCGTCCCCGGACATCGGCTCAAGCCAGGAACTCGCGTCGGCTCGAGTAAACGTCGTGTCTTCCGACGCTACTAGAAGGGCCTTGGCGAGTGGTATGGCTCTAAGCAAGGAACGAATCGCATCCCGAAACTCTCCCTCCTCCAGGCCAGGTGGAAGGTTGGAGCGCGCCAAGTCAGCAAGAAGAACTTGATCGGCAACGCCAAGGAATCCACTCGGCGGCAGTGTGTAGAATCCGTACGCCCGCTCAGGACGACGACTTCCGGGAAACCAATGAGCATCTGGCGCGCCGGGCGGTATTGCTGAGGTGGTCACGCTATCGGCTAGACGCCGAGCCGCCCGTGCCATGTCTCTCGTCGCCACACGTTCATCTTGAGCGATCGCGTCAAGCGTTGCCGCGATTCCTGGCTCGTCAGTGGTCGTCTCCACCAAGACCTCGATATTGCTGTCATCGCCTCTTTCTCCCAGCCCGGCCAGCGTCACGTTGGCCGAGCCAACGAGACACCGGTCACCGGCTATGTAGAGCTTGGCATGCAGCCGGTCCACAAGTGAGAGACTGAAGCTGCCGCGCGTCTCAAGCAGATCTAGGATTTCCGGATCGGATACCCCCGCAGCAATCTCTTTCGGAAGCCACCGCGAGACGCACCGTAGATGCGCCTCGGCCGGGATCACCTCGATGAGAGACCGCAGTGCATTGACCTTGATGAATGGCGCGATCACAGCGACGGCGTCCTTCGCGCTCTCGAACAGCGCGCGGATCCGACCACCTTGTGTGTGGAATGCCATCGGCTAGTACACCGGTTCAGAAGTTCGGTGACGTATTCTCATGCGGCTTCGCGGAGTGAGGGATGGGCGGGGGTGGGCGAGCGGGCCAGGAGGCGGTTGAGATCGCAGCGGGTGAACTTCCATTCGAAGGGCGAGGCGATTTGTTGGTAGTGCTGCTGGAAGTCGAGGATGCGCTCGGCGACTGCGTCCTGGGAAGAGAAGTGGGCGGGGGTGAGTGCCTTGCGCTGGAGGATCGAGAAGTAGATCTCGATCTGGTTCATCCAGCTGGCGTGCGTGGGCAGATGCACCAGGGTGAGGTTGTCGAACCGTGCCTGGAGACGGTCGGCGGCGCGCTGGCCGCGATGGATCGTGCCGCCATCGACGATCCAGAAGACGCGCTCGGCGGACCGGTAGGGTTCACGGGCCATCACCTGGGCGACGAGGGCATCGAAGGCAACGATGGAGATCTTGGCGACGACGTCGCCGAAGAGCCGGGCTCGGTGGACGTCCCACGCGGCGATGTAGGCACAGACGCCATGGCGGCGGTACTCGTGCTCGACCCGCATGGAGCGGCCCGGACCCGGCGGCGTGATCGGATGGCGGCGGGTGCGGATCGGGATCTGCGTCTTCTCGTCGGCGCTGATGACGAACTCGTCGCCACAGAGCGCACGCCCGTTCCATTGCCGGTGATAGAGGTCGAGGACGCGCTCCGCCTTGGGCCCAAACTCGGGATCGCGCGGAAAGATCCAGCTCCGCCGGCTCCAGGGGCGCAGGGCGTCGGCATGAAGCCACCGCCAGATCGTGGTGCCGCCAATGTCGGCGACGATGCCGGCCGCCAGGACCTGCCGCCGCAGTTCGGAGCGGCTGAAGCGCGACAGCGGCAGCCCCAGCGTGGAGGGCAGTTCACAGGCCAAGGCCTTCACTTCGGCGACGACCCGAGGGGGGAAAAGCCGGCGGCCGACCTCGCCGCGACCGGTCCTCGAGTCCCTCGAGGCGTTCTCGGAAGAAGCGTTTGCGCCACTTGCTCACCACCGGGCGCGGCATATCGAGACGCTCGGCGATCTCCTTGTTCTGGGTACCCTCGGCAGCCAGCAGGACGATCTTGGCGCGCACCACGTCCCGATACGGTAACGTATACTGGCGGGCTCTCGCTTCGAGGACACGGCGTTCGTTGGGCGTCAACGTGATGACGTACGGGCTGGATCTGGGCATCATTGGCCTCCTGGTTGAACCAAGATGGCCATTCCTTACCGTAGGCGCCAGTGGCTTGCTGATACGTTCTATTATTTATGTCCATGTGTACTAGCAGCCTACACAAGGTCCGTCGGGGGCACCGAGTCGTCGTCCTCGTCAAAGAACTCCTCAGCGTACTTCCCCCACTCCCATCGTGCATTCCGGACTCCGCGCCGTGGCTTGTCGGGCTGTTCGTCTTCAAACCGAGCCCACGAGTAGATCAGGATGCGAAAAGCTGCGGCCGCTTGCGCGAGTCGCTGCCGAATCTCTTCTTCCTCCATGTCTTCAACATCCGGATGCATGATGTCGTAGAGGTAGGAGTGAACAGGGTGGCGCGTGTTGAGAGCTACCTGAAGCACATTGGGCAGTGCTTCCACATCGAAGAACGCCGGGCTTGATTGTTCCGATTGGATCCAGCGAACGCGGTTGCCCGCCTGAATCGTCTCTTCGATTTGCTTCAGCGCGTCCGTCGGATCGAAATGGTGCTTTTGAGTCAGAGACTCTACTTGCGCCTCCCGGTGCTCCTCGTCGGATCCGGACTCGCCGGCCTCGTCGGACTTCCCTGTGTGACCTTCGTGCAATCGCCGCTTTATCGCCGCAGTGGCCTTCGCGTCGGCCTTTTTTCCTTCGTCGATAGCGTGTCGCCTGCCGCGTCGTCGTCGCGCCTGTCTGATGCGAGGCCGCATGGCCGAGATCGCTCGTTCGATCTGTCGGCGAAGATCAAGAAGGTGGACCCGATGATCTCCATCTGCTTCCATCCGCCGGCGTACATCGCCGTATGACAGTTCATCGGGCAGCGCTTCTCTTCTCCAGTCATATCGGCCAAGACGTTGAAAAGTCCTCGTGTTTTGCTTGTTGTTGGTGACGCCGAATACCTCGTCGAGTGCCGTCGGAAAATCGACTTCCACCGTCCACCAACGCTCCCTTGGATCGTCGCCGCTTATCCAGGAGTCGTCGAGTTGAATCTCTCGATGCGCCCGCACGAGCGATACACCCATGTTGTGACCGGCGTGTTTGCCCCACGGGGTGTGTCCCGCGTCCTTACCAAACCATTCTGCGGGCCAGAGGGCCTCGGGGGCCGATGAGTCCCGGACGTGTGGACGTGCAAAGCTCGCCCTAACGCGAACTTCGAGATTCTGGCCCTGATAAACTACGGGCACCAAAAAAGGACTCCCTTCCAGTTCCGTGAACATCGGGCCAGGGCCGAAGATCTCAGGGCATGACGTGCCTGTCATGAGATACAACGGGTCGTTCGGTCTCACGTCGACAATATCACTTTCCTGAACTTCGGTCAGGTTCCCATCTTCATGAATGGGAATCAGGGTGATGGTGCGTCGCGGCCCGATTTCGGACCCTCTCGGATCATCAGAATGCAGGCGCTCTGATTGTCTCGACAGAAAGCGTCGATAAATACGCCCTATCAGCGGCTCCGTATGCCTGAACGTCGTGGATGCCTGTTTCCATTCAACACGGTCGAGATCGGTCCACACGACCAGAGTGCCGGAGTCACCGAATACATTGCGACTCGCATCACGATAGATCCTCGGAATCTCTTGCTGTGTCGGCTCCGGGATCTCGCTCGCGCCCCCCTCCACCTCGTCTAGCCAGAGCCATGTATGGAGGGCGTTTGTAGCACCCGATTGCCACGACCAGACATCTACTCGTCTTGATTGCGACATGGAGGAGTTGGGGAGGCCAAGACCGAAGCGGCCGATCCCTCGCCTCTTCCGGCGAGTGCCCTGCCCGTAACGGAGGCTTCCTCGCAGAGTGTCGTGATCCATCCCTTCACCGTTGTCGAGAACAGCCAACTCCGTGAGTGTGTATCTTCCGGTACGGTCATTTCGCCGACTGACCCCGAACACTTCGATAGCCGTCGCGTGACTTTCGATCGAGTTGTCGATGAGTTCCGCCAGCGCATGCGTGGTCGACTTGTAGCCGCTGTCACGCATTGCCCTGACCGCCATCTTGGGATCCATGATGGAGAAGCTTAGTTGAGCTTCGGATCTGCTCACTGCCATACGTCCTCCCAGTTCAGGAACGCCGCCGCCACATCGCCGAAGCCCGGCAGACTCGGATCGACCACGGTGACGACTTCGCAAGTTTCGGTTCCGCCGGCCTTGGGGCCGCGGATCGCGCGGCCAACCATCTGACTGAACAACACCAATGACTGCGTCGGACGGGCAATGACGACTGCACTCGCCCTCGGCGCGTCGAATCCTGTCGTCAGGACACCGAAGTTGACGAGCACCATCGGCGTCTCGTCGTCCGACTTGAAGATTCTGATGGCGTGTTCTCTCACACGCACCGGCGTCTGACCCGTCACCACTTGGCTGCGGACATCACGTGCGATGAGGATTGCACTCAGCATCCGTGCATGTTGAACGCTCGCGGCGAAGACGAGCACGCGTCTGTGGTCAGCTTGGAGTAACTCCTCAATGGCGCCGAGTACGGCGCTTACGTACTGCTCGCTCATCGACAGGGCGGTCACGATCTCATGTGGGATTTCCAGCGCTCGGGCAATGCGCGCACGCTCGTTCGCTGTGATATCGAGGCCCGGCCGGGACAGGAGCGTTCGGAAGTTCGGTCGCGCCAGATAACCGTGGTCGATGAGGTACTCGATGGGATTCTCGCCGGGCACTTCAAGTGTCACCTTGTTACCGGAAAAGAAATCAGCGAGTTCACCGTCCTTGTCGATGTCGGCCCAAGTCCGTCCAGGCGTGGCAGTGAGTCCCAGCAATGCGCACCGGTAGTCCAGCATGAGGTCCTCCGTGATCCTGCGATACGTTCTGGCAATGCTCTGGTGTGCCTCGTCAAAGACGACCAGCCGGGTTCGCTTGGACATCCGAGCGGCCCAATCGGGGTCGGTCCGAGAGATTGTGGCCCAGCCCTTTGCGAGCCCGACAGCGAGAAACCCGTCGGAGAACGTTTCGAGATCCGGCATCCGGTCGCCCCACATGGCTCCGATATCGACTGGCCTTGTGCCCAGGCGCGTCCAAGCTTCCTCGAATGCGACCACCGCTTGCTCCAGCAACTCCCTGCCGGACGCCAGCCATACCACGACTGAGGGCTCATGCGCGCGCAGGGAATCGGCCACGACATGCATGGCCGTGCGGGTCTTGCCGACCCCGGTAGGCAGATGAAGAACCGCTCGCCGGTCATCGTGGGCCAGCAGCGGGGTCAGCTTTCGAACAGCACTCCTCTGATGGTCGAACAGACCGTAAACAGGGGTGATGGTGTTTGTTGGCGGCATCGCCGGGGGTACAATCCGTTCTTCGACTAGACCGAAGAAGTCGCGCAGCCGGCGTACCTCCGATTCGCTCCACTCGCTCGCGCCAGCGACGGATCGCCCAACGCGGTCCTCAAGTTCGGCCCGCTTCTGGTCAGGGATGAGGCGGAGGACAAGCCGCCGACCCTGGGGCTCTGCGAGCAGGACATCGAAGTCAACGAGATTCTGAACGACTCGCCGGAGATCCGAACCGCCGATCCGCCCCCCGAAGATTGCGTTGAGCACCGAAAGGACACCGGGGTCTAGGAACCGTCTGAGTTCTTGATTCGGGAGTGAGTCGAGGAGCCAGGAAACCGTTAGGCCCGGTCCGAATGGCGGTGCTACGGTCACGGCGGTTAGAGCGCGCACACCGTGCAGGGGACGGTATCGTCGTCCTCGTCAAGGGCGTCGGCGAGGGCTTCAATTAGTGGAAGGTTGGCTTGACGAGTGGCCGCGCGCGACACGGCGTCGTCGTGGCGCGCCAAGATCTCGTCTCGGCGAGTGCGGAGTTGCACCAGCGTCTCACCACCCGACCAAGTGTACTGTCTCCCTCGCATTGCCCGGTCGCTGAAGTCAGCCTCGCCGTCGGCACCGGCTTCGAGCAACACCTTCTGCTCGATCGCGACAGCCCGCTCGAATAGCTCTGGATGACGGTCGGCAAGGCCGATCCACTCCGCCTTCCGCTGATAGAAGCAGAAGTAGCAGCCGGAGCGAGTGCGCCATTCGTAGTATTCGGGAAGGCCGATCCCCGCGTCCTCAAGGATCCGCAACACGCCCTTGCGGTCGATCTCATCCTCGATGAAGGGGAAGCACGTTTCGATGTTCCGCTTGGTCGAGATGTAACCCTTTCGATTGCGTTCATCGGCGCGGATTGCCACATACGACCGCGCCGGGGCATCGCCGATCCACTCCTCAATCGGCTTGATCTTCATGTTCTTGGTGCACCATCGCATCTGTGGCGATGGCAGGGTTCCGCGAAATACCTCGAACCAATGCGCAAACCCACGGCTGGCGTTCAGACGGGCGATAGGCTTGCCGAGGATCACCTCAAGCCTCGTCAGGTACTCGTACGTTTCCGGCAGTTCCGCGCCCGTGTCGCAGAAGAAGTACTCCATCTCGTGTACCCTTGGGCGCATGTAGACTGCCAGCGCGCTCGAATCCTTACCCCCGGAGATACCACAGATGTGGCGGATGGAGTCAGGCATGCCGTGTCCTCCTTACCTTGTGATTCATGGGCCTCGGGTTCCCCTGATCCGCATGAGGGAGAAGTCGCTCTCCGAGGCATGCGAGCATTACCTTTTCTGCCTGCTCCTTCGAGCCAAGGTCACCTTCGAGCTTCGCAAGGGCATCCTCAAGAATCCTCTCCGCAAGAGGTCGGTCGATCTCGTCGAGGGCTACGAGGCGGTCGTGTTCCCGACCGTCCGGCCTAGTGACCGTAACCCGAAAGGCTTGGAACGGCCCAACGCCCCCGGCACGCCCCTCAACGTGCAAAGCCAAGAGGCGCTGGAACGCGGCAATCTGCACCCGAAGCTCGTGCTCAAACTTGACCAGGTCGTGGTCCGTCCACTCCTTTGGGGCCTTCTTGGACAGAATGGTTGCGATGGTGCTGATCCACTCGCCGTCGTTCTCGGCGGCATCGCCCTTGAGGGCCTGCACGAAGGTGCGTACGGTTCGGTCAAGAACTTCGCCTTCCAACGCAGCCGCCTGCCCACTGACAGCGAGTCGAGTCTTTTCCGCCGCGATGCCAAGCAGGAGCGCCAGAAGCTCGTCTTCGAGCTTGGTATACCGGCCTCTCAACTCATCCATCGCGGAGCCTAGACGCTGGGCGTACGATGCTTCCTCCAAGTAGCGGTGTGCGTCCGCGGGTACCGCAGGGAGTGCAAAGCACTGAGGAAGACGATCAAACAACAGTTCGTCCGGCTCCACAGCGTCTCGGATAGCCGCCCTTACGGCGAGAGCATCGGGACTCATGGAACGCGTTCGGAGCGTGAAGTTATCGAGGCGTCGGAATCGTAGGACGAGGTGCCCCGCGATCTCCAGGACATTCGCAACCCGGTACTGCCGGAAAGCCGGACGGACACCTAATTGCCGTGCGAGCGCGTTGATCACGCTCCTCCTAGCCCCGGTGGTGTTCGCGAAGTGCTTGATGTCGAAATGGTAGGGGTTTCGCACCAACCGCTCAGACACCTCGATGGCCAACAGTGGCCGGAAGGTCCCGTGCTCGTAAATCGCGATCTCGTCGCGAGCGGCAAGCAGCGCGGCGGTGACGAATACTGGAATCACCCCTTCCTTCATGCCGATGGGACTCGACAAGAGCGCACCGTATAGGTCCCGCAGGTTCACCCGGCACGCCTTCGCCCGCGCGAACTGGTCTTCAACCACCTCCCAAGCGGGCGCGAGGGAATCCGTCGCGAACGGTTCGCCAAGCCGGAAACCGCCTCCGCTGGTCGCCGGCCGGTGGATTCCCGTTCGCTGTAGGAAGGCGCGGTACATCGCCACTTCGGGACCATTCCCGTCAAGGCCCAGATCCGGGTCACGCTCGCGGTCGATCATCGCACCAATGAGGAGGCGTCGCGCCTTAGCACCCTGCGAAGTGAGTCGCGTGCGGTTCAACACTTCGTTGCCGATGACGGGCGTGCGCTCGTACGCGATGTCGGCCGCATTGGAAAGCGCATGACTCCCTGGGCCGGATGGAAGCTCCCTTCCGCCTGAAGGCTCCAAGAGGATCCAACGGCACGCTTCCGCCGAGAAGGTGTCGTGTACGGCTGTATCGAGGTTGGCCTTTGCCTGGGCCATCCGTTCCGCCAATTCACGTCGAACCACCCAGTCGTCTTCGACCAGAGGGTCTTTGAGGCTCGTGCGCACGGCCAAGGCTTCGCGCGCGGCCTCGTCGAGCCTCGTCACGTCCCGTGGGATAGCGGCGACAATCGGCTTGGCCATGGTCGATCGTTCGGCCAGGCTTGGAATCACATCAATCGAATCGACGATCAGCAGCGCCTCGCCGTCGTAGCCGGTGAACGGATCCACGGGTTCGACAGGTTGCGAAGCGTCGGCATACCGTCGCTTGAAGACTCGGAGCACGTCGTGCTCGGCACTGTGTCGCGCCGCAACTACCGGATCCAACGGCTCCATCTCCGATAACACCTCGACAAGGGGCCGCTGCCGAATTCGAGTGCGACCACGTTCCAGCAGGATACCGATATCGACATCGGAACCCTGCCAGATTCGGTATTCGTCTGCCAAGTCACGGTACGTAACGATCCCTGCCGCTTCGAGGTCCGCCAACAGTGCATCAGCGCGGGGTTCGGTTAGCGTCAGGACGGCGCGGGAGGCACGAACGACGCCCGTGGTGGCAATAAGGTTCAGTACGGCAATCCGCTTTGCCATGCGAATCAGGGGTTCTGACAGGCCAGTAGCGTCTCGCAGCCGGATCGCGATCTCGGACCACCGGCTAGACTGCTGGCCAGCCAATCCGCCTAGCACGCTGCTCGCGACGAAGTAGTCATAGATGTACTCCAGACCGAGCGATGGCAGTAGGCCGCGTTGGGGAACGCAGGTCGCCTCCAGGAAGCCCTTGGCGCTCGCCGGGTCCTGACTCGTCAGGAAAGAAAACAGGGTCCGCTCGTTCTGCCCGTACCGGGTGCACATTTCGGGCAAGACCATTGCAGTCAACGGGTGCAGCGGATAGCACGATGCCACAATACCCGGATCCGCGACTTCACTGATGCCGACTGCACGCATCTCATCCGCGTGAAGTGCAGCCCAGCGAGCGATGCGCCGTTTGATCGCAGCGTCTTTCCCGCCGAAGACACACCCGATCAGGGCACGAAGCTGCTCCGCGGACTCAACGAACGACATGTCGCCGAAGCGGCCTTGGACCTTACCCCACTCTCGTCTTGCCGGTCCGGGGCTCGCCACAAAGTATTCCTCGAACGACAGGTGCTGCAGTGTGAGCAGGAAAATCGGCAACCCCGACCCTTGACCCGCCTCGGCTAGCTGCTGCAACAAGTAAGGATCCTCGTGACCGTCACTTGCGGCCTCAAGGGTTTTTCCGAACTCATCGATGATGAGCAGGAGAGGGGCCTCTGCCACTAGTGCCCGCGCAATCTGAACGATCGAGGCCGGAGTAGGTCCGGCTCGCGACGGATCGTCGGCTTCCGCAGCCTGCAACGCGCCACGGAGTGCATGACCCGCAGGGGATTCGGTGCCTTTGGAAACGCCCGAGTAGGCGGCCCGCAGGGCACGGAGGACCGTGAGGCGGAGCGGTTCGCGGGTCGCCGTCACCAGACCGCGGCAAAAGCCTGTGTTCCACGTCCCGTGGCGCTCGTGGACCGCTCGCAGCGCGCCCTCCGTTTCGGGAGAGGCTTCCCCGATCAACCGGAATGCTGTTTCCCGCGTCGGTGTCGGCGGGCCGAATGCCGCATCGATCAGCAATGCGAGGGAGGACTTCCCGGTGCCGTAAGGACCGGTCAACGACCATGCACCACCGGCTTGACCCTTTCCTGCTGTCGTGGCGATGCGTGCCAAGATGTCGAGGACACGCGCCGTAACCACGTAGCCATCGAGCGGCTCGGGGCGCGCCAGATCCCGCTCGACATTGGCCGATCGGGCAAAGCGGCTCTGTACAGAGATCCGGTCCGCCAGAACAGCGCTCATCCTGGCACCCCTGCGGCTGTGCGCGACCCGTGGTAGGACCGACCATAGTAGTCGTCCAGTACCGCCAACGCCCTGTTCCTCGGGCTGCCGCACCAAGTGAGCTGTGACACCCCTGCAACGTTTGCCAGCTCGATTCTGGGCGATTCTGTGACAACCGAACCTATCGCCTCACGGAGGTCGCCTTCCGTTAGCCTGAAAGCCTTTCCGGGTCCACCCGATTCCTGCGCGAGGTGGCTGAGCGTGACAGTGCGGGTTTCTGGAGCCGTGCGATTGACATAGTCCATCGCGGCAAAGGTGACCACGGCTGCGGGGAGCGAGGGCTTAGCGCCCGTGGCGAACCTGTACCGCTCCGTGGCCTCCGAGCGTCCCAAGAGACGGAGTTCACGAAGGGGGCAGTCGAGGATGTCATCAATCCCCGTGCGGGCGGAGCGGACGGCTGGCGTGTAGGTGCGCAGGAGAGCCCGCACGTCCTTTCGAATCGACGATCTGTGGGGCGTCCTCCACTCGGCGACTTGAAGTTGGGTGCAGATGACCTGCTCCAATTCATCGTCGTCGAACTCGACGGCATGGAACTCGTTGAAGGCAAGCCACCAAACGGGCAGGTGGCACGGTGAGGCCAGCAGCAACCAGTGAAGCAACCACAGGGTCGCCGGTTCTTCCATGTAGGGATCCCAGCCGTGTTCGCCGAACAGTCTGTTGCCCAGGCCCGTCCGAATCATACTGGCCGAACGGCGCGGCCGCGCGGCGGGACCCTCCTTGATGAGCTTCGCCGCCTTCCCCCAGAAACGGATCGCCCGTACCATGTTCTTGCCGACCCCCAATCGGATCGGCGCGTCCTCACTCGTGAAAATCCTCGAGTCGCGCCCAACCGACGAGTACGCCTTGCGGAACCACCCGTAGCGCGGATGGAACGTCTCATGCCGGGCAAAGATCGGTTCGGCCGCTTCGACCAAGCGCATTCAGACGGCCTCGGCGGTCATTTTGCGGACATACCTAACGGCTTGAACCGCGCGGGACACCGCAAAATCAATGTCGGTGTCCACGGTGGACCGTCCAAGACTAAAGCGGACGCACTCGAAAGCGGCGGACCGCGAGAGACCCATCGCAAGCAGTACGTGGGACGGCTCGATTGAGCCGGCGCTGCAAGCGCTTCCGGTGGAGGCCGCGACGGGCTCCAGATTGACGATAACCGCTTCGGCATCGGCGTTCCTGAACCGCAGACAGGCAGTGTTGGGAAGCCGTCGCTCGACATCTCCGATTTGGACCACACCGGGTACCGCAGCTATCAGACGGGCGGTCAGAAAGTCACGGAGCCTCGCTAAGCGGATCGACTCCTCCGCGCGCACTTCGACCGCAAGGGCGGCAGCCTCTCCAAAGCCCACGATACCAGGCACATTCAGCGAACCCGACCGCAGGCCGCGCTCGTGCCCGCCTCCGTGGATCACTGGCGCAAGTCGGGCCAAGGACCGTCGGGTGCCGATCAGAGCCCCGACGCCCATTGGTCCACCTAGCTTGTGTGCGCTGACCGACACCAAGTCGACCCCGACATCGTCCATGCTCAACGGCATGCGGCCTGCGAACTGCGTGGCGTCACAGTGGAAGAGCGAGCCGGCGCCGTGAGCGAGTTCCGCGACTTCCGCGATAGGGTTGACCACGCCTGTCTCGCCGTTCGCAGCCATGACAGACACGAGGAGGACGTCGGGGCCGAGCAGCCGCTCGACCGCACCCAGGTCAACAACCCCACCGCGTGTCACCGGGATGACATCCACTCGTACGACTCCCCGAGCGCGGAGCCAGTCGGCTGTCCGGAAAACCGACGCGTGCTCTACGGCGGAGACGAGAATCCTGAATTGGTCCTGGCCTGCCGCCTGCACTGCTCCGCAGATTGCCAAGTTGTTGGCCTCGGTCGCGCTCGCCGTGAACACGACGTTGGATGGGCGACTTCCGACCAGTGCCGCGACCTGCTCGCGGGAGCGATCGACCAAGGCTGCCTGTCGGCGACCGAATCCGTGCGCCGACGTGGCGTTGCCAACATTCGTCAGCACCGAAACCATCGCCTCGGCGGCGCGGGGGTCGAGCGGTGCGGAGGCGTTGTAATCAAGGTAAACCGCCCAAGTCGTCTCGGCGGTGGTCGAATGCACGCGCTCCTTCGGGGCAGCGCTGGCCAAACGGGTCGCGACTGCCCAATCGTCCGCTCGGATGGTCATGGCACTCAAGATAACGATCCCCGCCACCGATGGCAGCGCGAGTCTTGTCCAACGACAAGTGAGTATCCATGTCGTAAGCCCAGTGGGCGAGTCGCGGCTCCAGAGGGAGCGGGTTCAGAGCAGAGATGCCGCGTAGCCATCAGGCGGTGGCGGGCGGCTCCGGCGTCCACAGGCGATCCTGCTGCACGAGGGCGTTGGCGAGGACGACGAGCTCTCTCATGACGGCCGTGATGGCGACCTTGGGTGGCTTCCCGGCTTCGACGAGTGCCGAGTACTTCCGTCCGAGGGCGGGATTGGCGCGGATGGCGGCCAGTGCAGGCATGTAGGCCTTGTCCCTTCCACCCCGGATGAAGCTGCGCCCCCTCCAGGTACCGGACTCCCGGGTCACCGGAGCCAGCCCGGCTTCCTGCGCGTCGACACCGTGCACCTCGGCGACCGGGGCGGCAACAAGGGCGTCTACCTCGTCAACATCGTCGACGAAGTCACGCAGTTCCAACACCTTGGCGCCGTGCCGCGCATCACCCAGCACTTCATGGTCCTCGTGCTGAAGGACCTCATCTCCGCCTTCCCCTTCACCGTCCAGGCCTTCCACGCCGACAACGGAAGCGAGTACATCAACCACCAGATCGCCGAGCTCCTCAACGAACTCCACATCCCCACCTTCACCAAATCCCGGCCACGCCACTCGAACGACAACGCGCTCGTCGAGTCCAAGAACGGCTCCATCGTCCGCAGGTGGCTCGGCCACATCCACGTCCCCCACTCCCTCGTCCCCCGGGTCAACGCCTTCCTCCACGACCACCTCTGCCCCCTCCTCAACTTCCACCGGCCCTGCCTCTTCCCGACCGAGGTCCCCGGCCCCAACGGCCGCGTGAAGAGACGCTACCGGCAGGAAGACGTCGCCACACCCTACGAGCGGTTCAAGTCCATGCCCGGCGCCGAAAACTTCCTCCGGCCCGGCGTCTCCCTCGACGCGCTCGACCAGCTGGCCGCCGCAGCCACCCACCTCGATGCCGCCAAGGCCGTCCAACGCGCCCGCGACGAACTCCTCCGCGCCGTCGGCCAGGCCAGAGACTCCGCCGCGTGATCTCGCCTCGCGCCCGCCCTCAGACTCGCCGGTGACCCTCCTGCAACTCGGGCGTCCCCCAACTCGCCCGTTGCGTCTCTCCCCGGTTCGGGGGGATAATCACACACCACCAACCGACCACCTGCCTCGGGCCCGGGCTCATCACTCGCCTTTCACACCCTCCGCGTTCAGGCTCATCTCCGCGTTGGAAAAGACTCCGTTCCTGTCCGTCAACGCATCATGGACGGCGTCGGTGGTGTGGGTTACGACTCATGTTCCTCGACAACTCGGGAACGGACCTCGTCGATCTCAGAAACCCACGACCATTCCTCAAGCAACTGGTGGTATACCTCCTTCGCTTCTGGACAGGCACCGGCAAGCAACTCTTCCCGGGTTCTAGGATTGGACGCCGTGGCTTCTCGAACGAAACGTCCCTTTGGATCGTTGGTGACCGGTAGGCTAATCACCCAGTTCCAGAATGGTTCACGGTCCGGGTGGACGGGCGGCCTGCTGGCCACCCACCGGGAAACCTCTTCAACGGGCAGTTCCCAAGATCGACCGCTGTGATACGGTGCGCCAAGATGGCTCGTGAAGGCCAGCATGAATTCCTTCGCATCCCTACTCGATAGAGCCTCGTCACCAGTGTGGTCGAGCAGAATCGCATTTGCAAGCAAGCGTGGCCCCGTCCCCTCGTAGCCCCATGTGAATCCATAGGGCTCGGAAAGGCCGAGGATCTCAATCCCAAGCTCGGATCCCTGCGGGTCCGTCACGGTGTAGGGATACTGACCGCGATAGGATGGTTGTTTCTTCATGAGTTCCTTTTCCTGAGTGGTCCGTGAACGTTAAGTGAGAGCCCGGGAGCGACGCGCTTGTCGGTTTCCGTCCAGATTGCGGGCTCCCGCCGTTGATCTCTCCTCTTCTCTTCTGTCGTGGATCGCGGATAAGCAGCAGTGCTCTGAGCTCTTGACTGCAAGCGTGAATCTGTAGCAACTCATGCCCCATGAGTCAACTGCGCGCCCCGCCCGAAGGAGCAGCGCACCTACGGCGACCACCCCGTCCTATCAAACATGATCAGCCTTGTGGGGGCCTGCCTCGGGGGTGCCTTCGTTACGGCGGAACGGGCAATATGTAAGGTGCGTTTCGGGAGCCAAAGGCGGAGGCCGATGAACGGCGCCGGAAGCGGGAATCAATTCCCGCAATCTGACGCGGTTTCCCCGCTATTTCAGTGCGACGGGAGCGGATACCGTTGAAGGGCAAGGAACGCAGATCGTGCGGTCCCGGTTGAACTCACGTGATTCCCTGCCGTGATTCGCGTCTCGGGTGCTCCGCCGAGGAGGCCGAGTTTGCCGCGATCGGGGAGCGCCTCATGACCGCCATGACCAACGTGAAGCGGTTGAGCGACGCCGGGGTGCCTGTCGTCGCGGGAACCGATGCGCCCTACCCGGGCGTTTTCCAGGGCGAAGGCATCCACCGCGAGCTGGAGTTGCTCGTCGAGGCCGGCCTGACCCCGCTACAGGCGATCACTGCCGCCACCCACGACGCCGCCCGGCTCATGGGCGCGGACGCCGAGTGGGGCGCGATCGTCCCCGGGATGGCGGCCGACCTGCTGGTGGTGCGCGGCAATCCCGCCGAGGACATCGGTGCCACGCGCGACATCGTGGCCGTGATCCAGCGAGGCGTCGTCCTGGACCGCTCGCAACTCGTGTTCAGCGCGCAGGACGATCCGGGGTTCAGGACGGTGGGCTCCGTCGCGGCGAACTGATTCGGCGGGTTGCGCAGATTCTGCGATATGATAGTTTGATACGGTATTACCGCATCGCCAACGGGTAACTACGTATCACCATGATAAGCCTGAGTCACGCCGAGTCTACTCTCCTGACCACGTTGGCGGCCACGGGAAGGTCGGTCTTCGCCACCGAGGATGCTTATGCCATTCGCGGCCGAGGCAAGGCAACGAGAGACGCTCTGGAGCGGCTCGTCCACAAGGGCTGGCTGGAGCGAATCCAGAAGGGGAAGTACCTGATCGTTCCGCTGGAGGCGGGGCCCAAGCGCGTCTGGACGGAAAGTGTCCACGTGATCGCGGGAGAGTTGGCGAGTCCCAGCATGGTTTCCCACTGGTCGGCACTTGCCTACTGGAACCTGACCGAGCAGGTCCCGCGCGTCACCTACGTTCAAACCACATCCCGCAGGGAAGACCGCACGCCAACAGTTCTGGGAATGCGGTTTCGATTCGTTCGCGTGAAGGCCGCCAAGTTCTTCGGAGGACACCGATACTTCTCGCGTGGCGGGGCAGTTCTGGTCACGGATCGCGAGAAGACGATCGTGGATTGTCTCGACAGACCCGGCCTATGCGGTGGCGTGGAGGAAGTAGCGCGAGCGCTGGCGGCATCGGACGGTGATCTGGACTGGGATCGTGTCACCGACTACCTGGGTCGGTTCGGCTCTGGAGCGATTGTCAAGCGCCTGGGATTCCTCGCAGAACACTTGCAGCTGGCTCATCCGCCCGAACGAGATACGCTGCTGCGGTGGCTTGAACTTCTGACCGCAGGTATCGGGAAGCTGGACCCTTCGTCGCCGAGACAGCCCCACAGAATCGTCACCCGCTGGCGAATCGCGGTAAACCTCCCTGAGGCAGGTCTCCGGAGTTCCGGATGATCACGGATGCCGAAGTCCGCCGGCTGGCAAGGTCGGAGTGCGTCGAGCCTCGAATCGTCGAGTTGGATTACGCTCTAGACATCCGGGTGCCGTGCGTTGTCGCCGCCCTTCCCACCAAGCTCGATGCCAGAGCAGTACCAGACACTGGCTTTCCGGGGATGTTGGAGCGCCGCTACGAGTTCCGAGCGCATTGGGAGCGTGACCTGACAGCCCTGCTGCCCCAGGGCCTGGGACTGGATTTCGACGAAGTGTGGGCAGGCGTAACCGACTATGTCGGACGGGTCGTGGACCGCGCGACATGCGACCGCGGCGCGGTGCCAACTTACCAGATTGCGCATGATGCGGACGGACAATCTCGATGATGAATCAATCCCCCTGCTTTCTCCTCCTCCTCCTGCCCCTCGCCGGCTGCAATCCGGCCCCTCCCGACCCGCCGGCCGACGATGACGGCATCGTCAGAACCGCGCTCCACGACTTCCGGGTGGAAGAGGTGGCCGACGGCCTGGTGCGTCCGTTCGCGATGGCCTTCACGCCCGAAGGCGACCTGCTGGTGACGGAGCGTCCCGGACGGCTACGGATCATCCGCGACGGCGCGCTCCTTCCCGACTCCGTGGATGGTCTGCCGCCGATCCGGGCGCTCGGACGCGGCGCCCGTTCGCTGAGCGGCTTCGAGCAGGCCGGCCTGCGCGACGCGATCCTTCATCCGGACTTCGCCACGAACCGGCTCCTCTACCTCAGCTACGTGAAGCCGGGGCCGGACTCGCTGGGCACGATCGCGATCGGCCGGGGACGGTTTGAGCACGACCGGCTGACGGATGTCGAGGAACTGTTCCACGCGGACGCGCTCGGGAACGGAACCGACCGAAGCTCCATGTGGGGCGGACGCCTCGTCTTTGACCGGGACGGCTACCTGTTCATGACGCTGGGCGACCGGCAGTGGCCTCCCGCGGGCCAGCTCGACGCGCATCCGGCCCAGGATCTGTCGAACCACAACGGGAGCACGATCCGGCTTCATGACGACGGGCGCGTGCCGCGGGATAACCCGTTCGTGGGCCATGAGGGGATCCACCCCGAGATCTGGACGTGGGGCCACCGCAACGCGCAAGGGATGGCGGTGCACCCGGAGACGGGAGACCTGTGGCAGAACGAGCACGGCCCGCAGGGCGGCGACGAGCTCAACCTGATCGAGCCCGGGCGCAACTACGGCTGGCCGGTCGTGGGGTACGGCGTGAACTACAGGACGGGTTCGCGCATCCATTCGGGTACCCTCATGGAGGGCATGGAGCCACCGACCCACGTCTGGGTGCCCTCGATCGGCGTCTCCGGGATGCTCTTCTACACCAGCGGCGCGTTTCCGCAGTGGCGTGGCGACATGCTCGTCGGCGGCCTCAGCGGACGACGCCTCGCGCGGCTGCGGCTGGACGGGCGTGAAGTGACGCACGAGGAGACGCTCCTGCAGGGGATCGGGCGCATTCGCGACGTACGGCAGGGACCGGAAGGGTTCATCTACCTCGCCATCGACGGTGAGGTGCGCGACATCGACGGCCCCGCGACCGGCATCGTGCGACTGGTCCCCGCCGGCCGGAGCTAATCGGCCCCGAATTCCTCCGTGTGGCGGCGACAGAACCCGCTTCCTATGTTGGGGGGTTGGTCGCCGTCATCCGTCGTTCTCTAAGGACGGGCGCGTGAAGACACTGGGTGCGAGCGCGGTTCTCCTGTTATGGTTTGCCCTTCTGGGGTGGCCTGCGGGGAATCGTGCGTCCGACCCGGCTCTCGGCGTATACTCTCCGGCGCGTGAACTGGCCGCCCCCGCCGACACCGCCGGTCTGACCGGGGTGGTCCAGCGCTACTGCGTTCGCTGTCACAACGAGCGCCTTCTCCGCGGCAACCTCACGCTCGAGGGATTCGACGTGGAGCAGGCCCACGAGCGCTCGCCGACGGCCGAGAAGATGATCCGGAAGCTGCGCGCCGGGATGATGCCGCCACCGGGTCAGCGCCGGCCGCCGCCCGACACGCTGCGTGCCCTGGTCGAGACCCTCGAGACGGTGGTCGACCGGGAGACCGCCAGCGACCGGAATCCGGGCTCTCGGCGCTTCCAGCGGCTGAACCGAGCCGAATACGAGCGCGTCATTCGCGATCTGCTCGATCTCGAGATCGACGCCAGCCGCTGGCTGCCGGCTGACACCTATCTGGGCGCCTTCGACAACATGTCGGACGCGCAAGGTCTCTCCACCACCCTCCTCGAGGCCTATCTGAGGGCCGCCACGGAGGTGAGCCGGCTCGCCGTCGGCAGCCCGGACGCGCTCTCGAAGACAGCCAGGTACACGAACCCGATCGACGTCTCGCAGCACGCCTGGGATCATGTCGAGGGCACGCCGTACGGGACGCGCGGCGGCATGGTGGTGACCCACGACTTCCCGGTGGACGGCGAGTACGTGATTTCGATCGAGACGCTCTTCGGCCGCGGGACAGGCTTTCAGGACGTCGACATCTCCATCGACGGGGAGGGCATCGCCCTCCTCGGTCTCGAGCACGGTGGACGCTCGACGGTGCCGATCCGCACCGAACCGATCCTCGTGCGGGCCGGCCAGCGCCAGGTCGCGGCTGCGTTCGTACGCACGATCGAGGGGCCGTACGAGGACCGGTTGAAGACGCCAGGGTGGTCCTTCGTCGGAGGCGAGGACTCTCAGGCGTGGGCGAACTATGGCATTACGGCGCTCCCCCACCTGAGCGAGCTGATGATCACCGGGCCGCGGCGGAACAGGGGACTGTCGGAGACGCCGAGCCGGACGAAGGTCTTCCACTGCCACCCGGAACGGACCGGGTCGGCCGCGGCGGAAGACCCGGGCGGGGCTCGCGCCTGTGCCGAGTCGATCGTGACGCGGCTTGCGCGCGCCGCGTACCGCCGCCCGGTGACCGAAGAGGATCTCGCCGGGCCGATGGCCTTCTACGACCAGGCGGCCGTCGAACACGGTTTCGAGATCGGCGTTCGTACCGCCCTGCAGGCGATCCTCGCCAGTCCGTCCTTCAGCTTCCGTCTCGAGCAGGCTCCAACAGAGGCCGCGCCCGATGAGAGCTACCGAATCGCGGACATCGACCTCGCCTCGCGTCTGTCGTTCTTCCTGTGGGCGGCGAGCCCGGACGACGAGTTGCTGACGCTGGCCGCAGAGAAGCGGCTCTCGGATCCGGACGTTCTCGAGCTGCAGGTGCGCCGGATGCTGGCGGACCCGCGTGCCGAGGCGCTCTCGACGCGCTTCGCCTCGCAGTGGCTGCGACTTCAGGACGCGGAGGACAATCAGCCCGAGCCCTATCTCTACCCGGACTTCACGGGTCAGCTGCGCGAGGACCTGGTCCGCGAGACGCAGCTCCTCTTCGATCACCTGGTTCGGGAGGACCGGAGTCTCCTCGAACTCTTCACGGCAGACTACACCTTCCTGAACGAGCGCCTTGCGGCACACTACGGAATCCCGGGGGTCCCGGGGCCCGAGTTCCGGCGCGTGATCTACCCCGACGACAGCCGGCGCGGCGTGCTGGGGCACGGGAGCGTGCTGCTCCTGACATCCATGTCCGCGCGGACATCGCCCGTGCTGCGCGGAAAGTGGGTGATGGAGGTTCTCATGGGCACGCCTCCGCCTCCCCCGCCACCCAATATCCCCGCCTTTGACGACACGCGGTCCGCCCGGAACGGACGGCTGCTGACGACACGGGATCGGCTTGAGATCCACCGGTCAAATCCGACGTGCAACTCCTGCCACAGGTTCATGGACCCGATCGGGCTGGCGCTGGACAACTACGACGTGACGGGACGGGTCCGGGTCCGCGAGAACGGCGTCGCGCTCGACACGCGCGGGACCTTCTACGACGGGACCGACGTGAGCACGCCGGCGGAACTCGTGGACGTGCTGATGAAGCGGCCGGTCCCGCTGGTGCGGAACTTCACTGCGCAACTTCTCTCATACGCGACCGGGCGCCGAACGGAATACTTCGACCAGCCCGGGATCCGGGCGATCGCGCGCGATGCGGAGGCCGACGACTATCGCATGTCCTCCTTCATCCTCGGTGTCGTGAAAAGTGATCCCTTCCGGATGGCGCGTCCGGCGCCGCCCACGGACAAGCACGGAGCGTCCTCATGAACCTGATAACCGGCACACACCTCTCGCGCCGCACCTTCCTGCGGGGAGCGGGCGCCAGCGTCGCGTTGCCTCTGCTCGACGCGATGATACCCGCCGGACGGCTGTGGGCCGACCCGATGAAGGCGGCGGAATTCACGCGGCTCGTGTGCATCGAGGAGTCGATGGGCGTGGCCGGCTCGAGCGACTGGGGCGACGCGCGTCACCTGTTCGCTCCAGCCACCACCGGACGCGACTTCGAACTGGTGGCGGACAGCCAGCTGAAGCCGCTGGAAGCGTTTCGCGAGTACATGACGATCGTGAGCAATACGGACTGCCGCTCGGCGGAGGCGTTTCGGGCCGAGGAGATCGGCGGCGATCACGACCGATCGACGGCGGTGTTCCTGACCCAGGCGCACCCGAGGCAGACGCAGGGGTCCGACATCTTCCTCGGCACCTCGCTCGACCAGTTGCACGCGCAGCGCTTCGGGAGGGATACCGTGCTCCCGTCGCTGGAACTCTGTATCGAGGGCATCGATCGCGGCGGCGGCTGCGCGTACAACTATCACTGCGCGTACACGACGTCGCTGGCGTGGGCCACGCCCAGCCAGCCGCTTCCGGCGATTCGGGAGCCGCGCGTCGTGTTCGAACGGCTGTTCGGCGCCGGGGACACGGCCGAGGACCGGGCGGCGCGGCGCCGCACGGACCGGAGTATCATCGACTGGATCGCCACCGAGGTCGTCCGGCTGCGGAGGACCCTGGGCGCGGCGGACCGGGTCGCGCTGGACGAGTACGTGGACCATATCCGCGAGATCGAGCGCCGGATCCAGCTGGTCGAAGCACGCAACACGAGCGGCGAGGAGCGGACCATGCCAGAAGCGCCGTCGGGGGTGCCGGATTCCTTCGAGGAACACATGCGGCTGATGTTCGATCTGCAACTGCTCGCACTGCAGACGGACCTCACGCGCGTCATCACCTTCAAGACCGGCTTCGATCAGTCGAACCGGACGTTCCCCGGCAGCGGCACAACGAAGTCCATCCACGGGGCCTCGCACCACGGCAACGTGCCCGAGGACATCATGGACTTCAACAGGATCAACACCTACCGCCTCGGGCAGCTCGCGTACTTCCTGGAGAGGATGCGCGACACGGTGGAGGGCGATGGGTCCCTGCTCGACAAGACGGCCATCGTCTGGGGCTCGCCGATGGCCGACGGGAACCTCCACAACCACCGGCGCGCCCCGCTGCTCGTACTGGGCCGGGCGAACGGGGCTCTGGAGGGCGGCGTCCACCTGCGCGCCCCCGACGGGACTCCGATGGCGAACGCCTTCGTGAGCCTCATGCGGAAGATCGGACACCCGAATCTCGCCACGTTCGGCGACAGCGACGGTGTGCTCTCGCTGGATGTCGCGGGTGGCGCGCCCTCGGGCGGGGGTGGTTCGTGATGAAAGTCACCGCGGTGGCGCTCCTGTTCGCGGCAACGCTGCCGGCGGCTCTGGCGGCGCAACGCTCCGTTGCAGGCGATCCGCTGCTGGATGCCGCCCGGGACGGGGACATCGAGGCGGTCGGAGTGCTGATCGAAGCGGGCGCGCCAGTCGATGCCGGGACGCGGATCGGCCGCTACACGCCGCTGCACCTCGCTGCCCGAGGCGGACACGCCGACGTCCTCGCGCTTCTGCTCGACGCCGACGCCGACCCGAACGCCGTCACGACCACCACCGGTGTAACCCCGCTGCACCTCGCCGCGGGCGCCGTGAACGGTGCGGCGGCCGTGACCGCGCTGCTCGAGCACGGCGCCGACCCGAACGCCCGGGAAGCGTCGGCGGGCCAAACGCCGCTGATGTTTGCGGCGGCCGCGAACCAGGCCGCGGCCGCGACAGCGTTGCTCGATGCCGGCGCCGACCCGGACATCGCAACCGCCGCGGTCGATGTCCTGTCCAGACTGGCGCTCGACCGGGAAGCCAACCGCCGCTTCCGCGACATGATTGGCGCGGCGCCGGAGGTGCCGGGGCCGTACGGGCCCGCGGCCGATCCGGACGCCGGGCAACCCGGCGAGCCCGGTCCGGCCCACGTTCAGGCGGCCATCCGTGCGCAGCGGGAGTTCCTCCGCTCGGGCTTCGATGTCGGCGACGTGAGCCCCCACTCGCTCGGCCGCACGGGGCCGGACTATCCGGGAGGCCCCGACTTCGTGCGACCCCCGTACCGCGAGGTGCTTGTCGGTCGAACCGGCGGCATGACCGCGCTGCTGCACGCTGCGCGCGAGGGCCACATCGAAGCGGCGACGGCCCTGCTCGACGGTGGCGCGGACATCGACCAGGCCAGCGCGGACACCACCAGTCCGCTCCTCATGGCGGCGCTGAACGGCCAGTTCGACCTGGCACTCCTCCTCATCGAGCGCGGGGCCGATCCCGGCCTCGCGGCATCGACGGATGGCGCCACGCCCCTGTTCGCCGTCCTGCAGACCCAGTGGGCACCCAAGTCCAACTATCCCCAGCCGCGCGCGCAGGACATGCAGGATGCCGGGCACATGGAAGTGCTCCGCGCACTCCTCGAAGCCGGAGCCGACCCCAACCCGCGCCTGAACACGCATCTGTGGTACTGGGAATACGGACTCACCAAGATGGGGATCGACCTCACGGGAGCGACGCCGTTCTGGCGGGCGGCCTTCGCGCAGGACCTCGAGGCCATGCAGCTGCTGGTCGCGCACGGAGCGGATCCCCACATCCCCACGCGGTGGCCCGAAGTCGGGATGCGGGAGCGGCGGCAGCAGGACGGCCGGCAGCAGGAAGACTCCGCGCTTCCCTGGATTCCGGAGGGCGCGCCGAATGCCTGGCCGATCCACGCGGCGGCGGGAGGCGGGTACCTGGGGCTGGGCGCGTTCAGCGTTCGCAACCGGCCCGACCAGTTCATCCCCGCCGTGAAGTACCTGATCGAGGAGCTCGGCGCGGACGTCAACCAGCGCGACTCGTGGCTCTACACGCCGATGCACTACGCAGCTTCGCGGGGCGACAACGAACTCATCGACTATCTCGTCTCGCAGGGCGGGGACGTCACCGCGATCACCCGCCTCGGGCAGTCCACGGCGGACATGGCGCGCGGCGGCCGGGCCGGGTTCTTTACCCGCGTCCCGTACCCGGAGACGGTCGAGCTGCTGACGAGCCTGGGCGCCACCCTCGAATGTCTCCACACGCACTTCCTGGACACCGGGGATTTCTGCACCGGCGCGGGCGTCAACGACCCGTGGGCAGCGCCCGCGACCGATGCTGAACAAAAGCGGCCCGGTTCATGAAGATCCGGTCGCTTTGCCTGACTCTTGCCGCCGCGCTTGCGATCTCGGGGTGCGAGGGTGGCGACCGCACGGCCGCCGCGACGATGGGCGCAAGTGATGGCGCCGTCGTGAAGGGGGGAGACGACCGCACCGGGCCCTACGATCCCGTAGCCGGGTGGTGGAAGGCCGCACCGAACCACGACGACGAGTGGGGCTGGGGACAGGTGGCCGGCGTGGCGGTCGACCACGCGGACCGAATCATCGTGGTCACGCGCGGCGACTGGCCCGCCGATCGCTCGGTGCCCCGTGAGGGGCGGTTGCGGCGCACGAACTACGTTGTCGTCGCCAACGGAAACGGCGAGATCGTGGAACAGTGGGCGCAGTGGGACTCGATCTTCACGCTCCCGCACCAGGTGTACATCAACCCGTACGACCCCGACCGGCATGTGTGGGTGATCGACAGCGGCGGCGGCCAGGGCCACATGCAGGTCGTCAAGTTCACGAACGATGGAAGCGAGATCGTGATGCGCCTGGGCGAGCGCGACCACCCGAAGACCCGCGAAGCCGCCCGGGCGCGCTCCGACTGGGGACCCCATACCTACGGCTGGCCGTCCAAACTGGCGTTCCTGCCGGACGGGAGCTTCCTCCTCGCCGACGGATACTGGAACTCGCGGATCATCAAGTACTCCGAGGAAGGCGAGTTCGTCATGCAGTGGGGCGGCCTCGGCACCGGTCCGGGCGAATTCGATCTTCTTCACGGTCTCGCTGTGGACGAGGACCGCGTCTACGTCGCCGACCGCCAGAACGAACGCCTTCAGTTGTTCACGCACGACGGGGAGTTCATCGAGGAGTGGCCGAACATCTTCGATCCGGTGAACATCTGGCTGGACGACAGCGGGTCGGTCTGGGTCCTGGACGGGAGCCTGAACCGCATGCTGCAGTACGACCGGGATGGCGTTCTCCAGGATTACTGGGGAGCCTACGGCGCGGCCGGCGCGATCGGACGCGGCATCTGGCCGGGCGGGCTGTCTCTGCCGCACCAGTTGGACATGGACGAGAACGGCGCCCTGTACATCGCGTCGTACAGCGGCGGCTGGATCAACAAGTTCACGCCGAGGCCGGACGCGGACCCGGACAGGCTCCTGGGCTCGAGGTTGCTGCTCACCCGCTGACGACCGGCGCAGGCAGCGAGCACTTCCAGGACTGCATGGGCTGACAGATCCGAGAGCAAATGGCCGACCCGCCCACCGACTCGGCCGTCCGATCCGTGCTGCGGATCCTCGTCGAGAAGGGACACCTGTCAAGCGCGTACGACGGGCCTCGCTACGTCTACTCGCCCACGGTCCCGGCACAGCGGGCGCGCACCTCGGCCATGCAGCATGTCCTGAGGACGTTCTATGGCGGCTCGGTCGAGGGCGCGGTCGCCACCCTGCTCCAGTTGGAGGACGGCAAGCTCACATCAAGGGAGCGCACGCGCATCAAGGCGCTGATCGACCAGGCGTCCGAGGAGGGCCGGTGATGAACTGGCTGATCGCACCCCACTCTGCGGACCTGTTCGGACTGGCCATCAGGGCCACCATCCTGCTTTCGGCGGCGCTGGCCCTGGCATGGCTCGCCCGCAAGGGCCCCGCGAGGGTCCGTCATCTGCTCTGGACCACGACCTTTGCGCTTCTCCTCGCGCTGCCTGTCCTCAGCCTCGTCGGCCCTTCATGGGAGGTGCCGATCATCCCCTCCATCGGCAGCGCTCCCCCGGCAGCTGCCGCTGAGGCTCCCCTGGCCGACCGCCCCGAGAGCGCATTCTTCACGCTGCCCGCACCCGCCCCAACGTCGCCGGAAGCCGGGTCCGCGCCAGTCCCGGTGCAGGAGCCGGTGGCGCCTTCGCGCGCCATCTACTTTCCCCTTCTGCTCTGGGCACTGGGCTGCGCCGCCGGGCTGGCCTCGCTCGCGAGGGGCGGGATTCGGTTCGCGGGCCTCGTTCGCGCGGCCACACCCCTTGGCGATCCCGCCCGCCTCGGACAGGTGGAAGCGGTGCGCCGACAACTGGGGATCGACGGCAACGCGCGGGTCGTCCTCAGCCCGAAGGCCGCCACGCCCATGACGGGCGGCCTGTGGAAACCCGTGGTCCTGCTGCCAATGTCGGCGACGCTGTGGACGCCCGAGCGGTGGAGGGTCGTGCTGGCACATGAAATGGTCCATCTGCGCCGCCGCGACGTGCTCCGGCAACTCTTGGTCCGGGCAGGGCTCGCACTCTACTGGTTCCACCCCCTGAGCTGGATGGCGGCGCGGCGCGCGGCGTCCGCGAGCGAGGAAGCCTGCGACGAGGAGGTGTTGGCACTCGGCACCCGCCCATCGGAGTACGCCACGCACCTCCTTTCGCTGGCCGGGAACATGAGCGCCCACAGGCCGGTCCTGGCTCTGCCGATGGCCCAGCGATCACACTCGCAGCTGGAGCTGAGAATCGTGGCCATCCTGAAGCCGAATCGACCGCGCCCGAGCAGCATGGCCACCGCGCTCATGATCACGGCGATCGGCGCGGTGGGGGTCTCGGCGGCGGTCGCGTATCCGGCCCGGACCGCTCAGCAGGACACCGTCACCGCAGTCCTCGCCGCCCGGATCGGAACCACGGGCGTGGACGAAGAGAGCACCGAGTACATCTTCGGCGACGTGACCTCCGTGGCCGCCGACGACCACGGTCGGATCTACGTTGCGGACCGCCTCGCACCGTCGGTTCGACTCTTCGGGGCCAACGGAGAGTTCATGGCCTGGATCGGACGGGAGGGCGAGGGGCCCGGTGAGTTCACATGGCCGGTCGACATCCTGCCCACGGCGGATGGCAGGCTTTTCGTGCGGGATTTGCGCATCACGACGTTCGCGACAAGTACTTTATCGGAGTATCCGGATTCCGTTGTCGACACGTGGAGGATTCCGCCGTACGCCAATTCCAGTTCCTGGCGGGCCCGGCTGGCCGATGGCGTCTACTACTACCCGCACCTTTCCTCCCGACGTGGTGAACCTGTCGACTACTTCTATATGAAGTACGGCCCGGAGGGACTCACAAGCGACACGGTAAGGGTGCCCGCCGTGGGGAACCTCGGGAGGCAGTTTACCGCGTTCTACATGGTCAGCCAGGGCAGTGGCCGGATGGTCGACGGACTGAACATCGCGCCCTTTGGTCCGCGTGCTGACTGGGACATGACCGGGCGTGGGACGATCATTGCGGGCGACGGAGAGACCTACCGGCTCCAGGAGTTCGACCAGGATGGCCGACTACTGAGGACGATCGACGGCCCCGAGTCAGAGAGGCGAGCCGTGCCGCAGGCCGAACGCGCGGACAGCATGAGGGCGCTCGAGGCGAGGATCGATTCCCTTCCTGTCCCGTTGGAGGACGTCCTGCACGTCGCGCCCGAGATTCTGCGGGGGGAGATCCCGGATTCGCTGCCCGCGTTCATCGCCCTCCACATAGGCGCCTCCGACCGTATCTGGGTGGAACGCTGGCCCCCGGAAGGCAGGGGCTCGTCCCGCTACTACGATGTTCTGGAATACGACGGACGCTACAGCGGCGCGGTCGTCGTCCCGGCCCGATTGCTGGCGGATCCGCCACCATTCTTCGGCGACAAGGTCATCGTTGGCGTTGTCAGCGACCCGACAACCGAGGTGCACACGGTCGTCGCTTTCCGCTTTCGCCTGCCCAGGTAAACAAGCGAAACCAACCCCCCGACCGCGCCGTAGTTTCCACTGCGCGCAACCCCTTCCGGCAGCGAATCGACCGGTTCGCTCATGCGCGCGACTCGGGGCGGGAAGTCAACATGGGAACAGGCACGAAGGTGGTTGTCGGGGTGATCGTCGTCGGAGGCCTGGGAGCCTCGGCGTTCGCAGTGCTCACGGCAGGGGACGGCGAGACCGAGGTGGACACGGTCGCTGTGGAGAGGGGCGAAATCGTGGACCGCGCACTCGCGGTTGGACGCATTGAACCGCTCGTCGAAGTCAGCGTGAAGTCACAACTCGCGGGCGTCGTGCGCCGGATGTTCAAGGAACCCGGCCAGTACGTCCTTCGGGGTGAGCCTCTGCTCGAAGTCCAGCCCAACCCGACACCGATCGAACTGGTCGAGGCGCGTCGCAGCATCGAATTGCGCGAGATCGAGCTGCAGCAACTCGAGAGGCGCCGCGATCGGCTGGCGGCGTTGCGCGACCAGGGGCTCGCGTCGGAGGAGGAATTCGAGGACGCCGACTACTCGTTCAACGAAGTCTCCCTCCAGCTCCAGATCGCCCGGGAGCGCCTGGCCCTGCTCTCGGAAGGGCGCGTGACCATCGGAGACGAGGCCATGGAAACGGTCATCCAAAGTCCCATCCAGGGCTTCATCCTGGAGAAAATGGTGGAAATCGGAGATCCGGTGGTCCCGCTCACGACGTTCCAGGAAGGTACCGTCCTCATGACGATGGCCGAGATGGACGAACTGCTCTTCCGGGGAACGGTCGATGAAATCGATGTGGGGCGGCTGACCGAGGGAATGCCGGTCGAGGTCACGATCGGGGCTCTTCCCGACGCGCGCGTCGATGGGCAACTGACGAAGATCTCGCTCACGGGGCGCAACGAGGAGAACGCCACCATCTTTCCTGTCGAAATCGCGGTCGTGGCCGCAGAAGGAACGTTGCTGAGGGCGGGCTATTCGGCCAACGCCCAGGTCATCATCGAGCGCCGCTCGGACATCCTGATCATCCCGGAGCGCGTGGTCAGGTTCGAGGAAGGGGGGACGTTCGTGACGGTTCGCCTCGGGCCCGAAGAGACCGAGGAACGCGAGATCAGGACGGGTCTCAGCGACGGGATCAGTATCGAGGTACTCGACGGCCTGGCGGAGGGCGAGCGCGTCATGGAGCCCCCGCGGCGCGAGATCACCTAGGCAGCCCGTGCAAACGCCGTGAGGCTGGTCGACTCGGTTCGGCAGCTGTGGTCGGACCTTTCAGCCCAGCGTCTGCGCACGGCCGTGACCATACTCGGGATCACCTGGGGCACGGTGGCGGTCGTCGTTCTGCTCGCCTTTTCGGTCGGGCTCGAGCGGCAGACGCTCAAGCGGTTTCACGGGCTGGGGGACCGGATCGTCGTGCTCTTCGGCGGACGCACCGTGCTGGCCCACGCGGGGTTCAGGGAGGGGCGAACAATCCGGTTGCGCGAAACGGATGCCAAGATCCTCGCCCGCCAGATCCCCGACATCACGATGATCAGCCCCGAGTACTCGACACGCGAGGCCCCCATCCGCCGCGGCCCGAACGGAGTCAGTCCCAATATCACGGGCATCCTTCCGGTGTATGGCGAGATGCGGAACATCTTCCCGCTTCCGGGCGGCAGGTTCATCAACGAGCGGGATCAGGAAGAGCGGCGCCGCGTCGTCTTCCTCGGCAACGAGGTCGCCAGTGTCCTCTTCGGGGACATGGATCCGGTCGGCGAGCAGGTGCGGATCGGGGATTCCCCCTTCACCGTGATCGGCGTGCTGCAGCCCAAGATCCAGAACAGCTCCTACAACTCGCGCGACGAAGACCGGGTGTTCATTCCGGCGAGCACACACGCAGCCATTTTCGGCTCGCGCTTCGTCTCGAACCTGGTTTACCGGACGGCGGACGCCTCGCGCACCGCGGCGGTAGAGGCGCGAGTCTACGAGGTGCTAGGCAGGAAGTACCGCTTCAATCCGCAGGACGAGGACGCACTCCAGGTCTGGGACACGGCCGAATGGGAGCGCATGTTCGGCTTCATGTTCCTCGGGTTCAAGCTGTTCTTTGCGATCGTGGGCTGCTTCACGCTCAGCGTAGGGGGGATCGGCGTCGCGAACATCATGTACATCGTGGTGCACGAGCGCACGAGCGAGATCGGGATCAAGCGCTCGGTCGGCGCAACCCAACGGTCCATCCTCTGGCAGTTCCTCACAGAGAGCGTCCTCATCGTGGCCATTGGGGCCGCGCTCGGCGTGCTCGTATCGGCAGGACTCGTGAAGGCGGTGTCCCTGTTCCCCATGAATGAGATCGTGGGCACGCCTGTGATCTCGCTCCAGGTGGCCGCCGTGACGATGGCGCTGCTCGCGTTCGTCGCGATGCTCGCCGGCCTGTTGCCCGCTCGTCGCGCCGCGGCGCTGGATCCGGTCGAATGTCTCCGTCACTAGCAGCGCGTGGACACGTCTGCGGACTGCGGGCATCGGCGCACCGCACCCGCGCGGTGGTCTGACCGATGTGGAAGATACTCTTCGCGGAGGTCCTCGGTGACCTGCGGACTCAGCGCACACGCACATTCCTCACGATCTTCGCCATGGTGTGGGGAACGATCTCGATCGTCCTGCTGCTTGCCTTTGGCCAGGGCCTCCGAAACCAGGTCTCGGTGGGCCTGCTCAATGCCGGAGAACGGATCTTCATGGTCTACGGCGGCCAGACGAGCCTCGAGCACGGGGGTCTCTCGAGGGGACGCCGGATACGGCTGCGGGAAGATGATCTCGACCTGGTCCTGCGTGCGATCCCGGAATTCGAGTTCGGCAGTCCTTCCTACGGGCGTGGCCGGACGCATCTCGAGGCGGGCGAGAACCAGACCACGACCTATATGGAGGGCGTGGACCCGATCTTCTCCGAGCTGCGGCGCATGTTCCCCGCCCCCGGCGGACGGTTCATCAATCAGCGCGACATCGATCAGAAGCGGCGCGTGCTCTTCCTGGGTGACGAGATCGCGGCGCGGTTGTTCGGCGACACGCCGCCGGTGGGACAGACCATCCTGCTCGATGGGCTCTCCTTCCGGGTGATCGGCGTGATGGAATCCAAGTTCCAGGATTCGAGCAACAACGGCCCGGACGAGAACCGCGCCGTGATCCCGGCCTCCACGTTCCGGAACATCTACGGCAACGAGTTCGTGAACCACCTCCTCGTGCGGCCGCGCAATGTCGCCGACGCGCCGGTCGCCAAGCGGGAGCTGTACCGGGTCCTCGGTGGCCGGCACAGGTTCGACCCGGCGGACGAACGAGCGCTCGGAATCTGGGACTTTATAGAAGACGAGAAGATCGTGGGTCAGATCGGTTTCGGCATCCAGGTCTTCCTGGGACTGGTAGGCGCTTTCACGCTGCTGGTCGCCGGGGTCGGCGTGGCAAACATCATGTATGTCGTCGTGCGCGAGCGGACACGCGAGATCGGCATCAAGCTCGCCGTGGGCGCGCGACGACGGCACATCGTCAACCAGTTCCTGTTCGAGGCGGTCCTCATCACGGTCGGCGGGGGTCTGTTCGGACTCGCGATCGCTTCGCTCCTGGTGGCGGCCATCGACAGCGTTCCCAGCGACAACCCGGCCATGGCGTACATCATGAATCCGGAGCTCTCCCTCCCGGTCGCGTCGATCTGCGTCGGCATGCTCATGGCGATCGGGCTCGTGGCAGGAATACTGCCTGCGCGCAAGGCGGCGCGTCTCGACCCAGTGGAGTCCCTGAGATACGAATAGGAGCAGGTCGCAATCAGACGAGCTGCCGGTTGACCAGGCGGGCCATCCTGGATGAACTCGTCGATCGGTCGGGTCAATCGCTCTTTGAACTCTGTGCGCGCCTTATCATGAAACACGGCATCAGCTCCTCGCGGCAGGCGATCTCGCAACACCTGGACGTCCTGGAAGCCGCCGGGCTCATTGGCACGAGGCGCGAGGGGAGGTCGAAGCTCCACTGGTTCGAGCGTTCCTGCCGTTGGACTGGACGCTGCTGGATTGTGCCGCGAAAGCGCGAAAGCCGGGCTTGAATGGCGGGAATCGCGGATGCGCCGCGCCGGTCTTCGCAACTTACCCGGATGGTGCGCCTCGGTACTCGGAGGCCCCCGCGAGCCTCGGTCGCAGCACGACAGTTCTCGTATCACCGGCTGGCGTTTCGCGCACCATCGTCATCATACCCGAACCGCAAACCGGCATGAGCGGTTCGTCAACCCGCTTTTCCGCGAGGACGCGACCCCCTCCGTTGAGGTCCAGAACTTCGATCTTGGTGTCACGGGTTGCCGTGGCCCAGCCTATGTCCCAAGCGTCGGGCCGCACGCCTGGGCGCCAGCGCTCGTCGGGAATGACCGAATACGTCCAAAGCAAGCCATCGGATTCCTCCCAGACGTGCAGGAGCCTGCGGGGCGAGGGTACGTCCACATGCCAAGCGTCGACTTCGTCAATGGACGCAGGCGGATTCGGTCGAAACCACTCTGCGTCGCGTACTACAACCAAGTCCCGCACGCCCGGACGGGACCACCGATGAAGCTCGTACGACCAGATACGGGTGGTCCAATAGCTGCCGGACACCCCCGGAGCCACATTCCGTCCGTCAAGATCCGGCATCATTAGCTCAAGAAGTCGATCCGAAGGAGGATCATGCGCTGCAATCTCGTCACCCATCCGGTCCAGTATCCTTACCATCCCAACATCCCCGTCGTCGCGACGGTAGTCCACGCGCCTCTGAAGAATGAAGGACCCGTCGCCAAGGCGCGCCACCGCATCGAACCGCCAAGGAACCGAAAAAGACCTCTGCCATATTCCCAAAGGGTCGAAGGTCGAGATCTGGCGGCGGCGGTGGTCAACCACATAAAGGGTATCGCCAGCCCCAACGATCACGGACAGATCCACCCCAAGCTCGCCGGGTCCCTGACCTCCCCGCCCGATCGACCGCACTGCCCGGCCCGAGGCGTCATAGACGAACAGCATTTCTCCGCCAACCAGCCCACTGGACACGAACTCGCCGTTGGACAGCCGACCTACGACACACTGGAGGTTCGGGCTGTCATACCGGAAGCTGGCCGAATCGGTCGGATGGCCGAGAACAGCCACCTCCTCCAAGACGATTTCGCATTCCTCGCAAGAGGGATCGCCGCGAATGACCACCGGGCGTGGTAGCTCGTGGACCTCGGGCTCTTCCGCGCAGCCGCCGCCCAGCACTGCTAGAACTGCGGGCACCGCCCTTCCGAGCCGACACCGGCGGACGAACATCGGGAAACGGAGGGCGAACCTTAGGGCCACGTCTGACAGGTACCCGGATCCCCACGCGTGCCGGAGCAATCGCCCCAGCAATTGATACTACAGTGCAGGGAGCTGGTACACACCTGCTCCTCGTCGCATTCTGGGGCTTGGCACTGAGCCGCAGGCCGCAGGCCCGGGACAGCGGCCTCGACGGACAGAAAGGCCAATCCAAGTATGGCGGCCAGCACGAAGTGGCAAAATCTGATCATCACAGGCCGCCAGCGTTCGCGAGTTCCTCTGTTTTCATGTAACTGCTGATGTCGCTGATGTCGCCGATGTGCAGTTCTAGATGGTCGGTTTGCTTGGCTTCGTCGTTGAGGACCACCCTGAACTCCCTTTGGAGTTGATAGCGCTCGTGCTTCCAGAGAACAGGCTGAATCGAGGTCCGCGACCACGAATCTGACCGGAAAGGATACGAATCGTAGTAGTTCACTGGAGCGCTCCAGAACTGGATTTCCCGGTCGCGGGTTGCCGCAGCAATCCTCTTCATCAGTTCGGGGGCACTATACTCGAATCAACACCGCGTGGTGTCCCATATCCAGGCAGGTGGACAGGGATTCTGCGATTTGCTGTTGGACCTGCTCGATCATTCGAGGCTCAAGCCTGTCAGAGTAATCCGATAGGAAGAGGGTGGTGCAGAATAGGTTGAGGCCGCTGATGTGATCAAGCGTCAGTCTTGCCGGACCGGCTGTTTCCACCGTAAACCACTCGTCCTCCCCCTCCCTTCGCATCCGAAGAGTGCCGCTCTCAACCAGAATCACTCCCTCGTTGGCGTCCCCCCGATGGCGCTCTTCGATGTTCCGGTAGTACTCGACGGAGTTCGCGTACAGGAGCCCGTCCCGAAAGTCGTCGGCGTAGTCCTTGTTGTCATAGATCTTCACCAGTACGGCCATGCGGCCGAACGAACCGTCTGAGGCAGCCATCCATCTCCTCACGTATCATAGTCAACGGGAATCCAGAGTCTCACGAATCGAAGACTGATCGGAAAGCCCCGCTCGACCAAGTCCTGCGGAGAAGTCGTCGAATTCGCCTACTGTCTTGGCAGGTTCTCCCTGCGGAACCGAGCCCGGAGCGCAAAGCCCGTTCAGGGATCGCTGTGGCGGCGGCGGGACCTTCCTTGGGGTCCGGCGCTGGTCCAAGCCGCCCGGCGGGCTACCACATGGGAAGCCATACACACCGAGAGGTATCGATCCGGTAGAGGCGGATCCACGTGTTCAGTCCGTCCTCGGTCTCGTTTAGCGTCCGGTCCAGCAGGAACAGCGTGTCGCGCGACACCGTGATTCTGGCCCGGGTCTCATTCGCGTAAGGAACGGATCCGTCCACGCAAGCGACTTGGCGGTCGCTGGAGAGGACCGTCACATATATGTCCGCCAGGAACTCGAACGATGGGGGCTCGCCCCTGACCGTCTGGTCGTAGTGGACCAGCACCGTTTCCCCATCCAGCATCCGATAAATGCTGTGGAGGAGCGACAGCATCTCAACCCGGTCCCTGAAGCTCAGCGACTCGTCAGTGTCGAATTCTACGTGGGCGTTCTCTGGCACGCCGCGCCGCCGGACACTGGGAGGACGGATCGTGTCCAGCACGTCGCCCTTCCAAGTGGCAAGGTACAGTTCGTTCACGCCCGCCATCCCAACGAGCATCGTGTCGGGCCAAGCCAGGACGCTGCTAGCTGGCAGCGTTCCCGCGAAGGGCCCATTTCGTCTCAGGGATTGCATGTACGGTTCCGGGAGGTCAACGAGGTAGGTAAAAGAGGCTTCACCTGGGGCCCAAATCAACACCGAACTGAAGTCCGTGTATTCCATTGACGGGGCCACGACTACCCCTGCCACCACGGATACCCGGTCACCGATAACACCTCGATACCGGAAGGATCCGAGGTATCCTCCATCTTCGCGAGAGAACAGCTTGAAGAGACGAGTTCGTGTGTCAACGCCGACAACAACTGAATCGTCCAGGATGAACGTGGGCCCCATCCGTTGGAACTCGGCAGGCCCTTCCCCCGGTCGCCCATAGCGTTGCATGACCCTGCCGTCCCGACCAAAGCGGATGGTCTGTCCCTCGAAAGCGTCCGAGATCAGGAAGGACCCATCCGCTGTGTCAACAACCAGGGAGTACGGATCACCCAAGTATTGGTCTGTTCCCTCCAGGAGAATGTCTCCCAAAGGAACGACCGCAGGGCCGACGGCATGGATGGGCTTTCTGGCTCCCGGGTCGTTGTCGGAGCACCCACCCAAGAAGGTGAGCGCCCCGGCGACAGCGACCGACGCGTAGGGCCACCACCGCACTACCCCGTCCCGCAACCTAATCCTACGGGACCTCGAGGATGATCGGCGGCAACTTGAAACACCGGCAGCCGGTCTCTGGCCAGTAGAAACAGCACCGCACATCGCAGGTGGGATGGAGTAGGTTGATCCAGTAGGGACCAGTCGTAGCAAGCCAATTGGAGAGCACAATTGTCGAGCATGGACCCTCGAAATCCCGTAAGTCCAATGGGCCTGGGTAGACTTGAACTACCGACCTCACGCTTATCAGGCGTGCGCTCTAACCACCTGAGCTACAGGCCCCAAAGGCCCGAAAACCTAGAAGCGCGGGGCCGCAGCTTCAAGGCCCGACCGTCTCGGCCGACCGCCCGGCCGCCTCAATCCCGTGCGCGGGCCGAACCCATCCACCGCCCGGGCCGGGGTCCCGCGCCTGGCGCAGCGACGGCGCCAACCAGCGTGTCGTCTTCGTCAAGCAGGGTGACCGCCCCGCTCCGCGTCATCCAATCGCGGGCGGCCGCGCTCGCCCCGATGATCACGATCCTGGCTCCCGGCATCAGGACGCGCAGGCATTCCCCCCACCACCCCTCCCCCGCCCCTCCCGCGGCCACCACCCCACGCACCACCCCATCGCGCAGCGGCAGCCGTGGCCCGGTCACGAAGGCGCTCACGCCGTCGGCCACCAGTCCCCGCCCCCCCCACCCCACCACCACCACCTCGATCCCGCTCACCATGCCCGCGAGCGCCGCCGCTTCGCCACTGCACGAATCCGGCACGACGACCAGCCCGGGGCCGCGGGTGACGCCCAGTGCCGCTGCCAGGCGCAGCGCTCCGTCCGCCGCGACCGGATCCGGAGCGCCCGCAGGCGTCCCGCCGCCAACAGGCTCGCCGCCCGCGTCGACCGCCTCGGCCGCGACGGCCGCACCGCCCTCACCCCCCACCACCTCGCCACCCGGCCCCCGCGGCGGCGGCCTCAGGTCCCCGAAACCGTCTTCCACCGGGAAATGGTCCCGGCAGTTCGGACACCCGAACTCGCCCTGGCGCACGCGGCGGTCGCGCACGTCCCGCGCCAGCAGCAACAATCCGAAGGGCGGGCCGCAGCGCGGGCAGACGAGGTGGTCGGTAAGGGCGACGTTCACGCCCGCTCGATTCTGAGCAACGGAACGGTGACGGCAGCGGGCAGGCCGGCCACGAAGCCGACCGCATGGGCCACATCGTCGGGCCGGAGCATCTCGCCGCGGCCGGGCAGATGCGGCGAGGAATCCGGGGAGAGAGGGTCCCAGATGGGCGTGTCCACGGCCCCGGGCTCGAGGAGGCACGCGCGCACGCCGGTTCCGCGAATCTCCTCCAGCAGCACCTCGTGAAACCCGCGCAGGCCGTACTTGGACGCCGAGTAGGCCCCGTTCCCGGGAAAAGCCCGCCACCCGGCCACCGACCCCACCTGGATCACCAGCCCGGACCCGGCGGCCAGCATGGCGGGCAGGAACGCCCTCGTCACGTTGAACGCACCCTTGAGGTTCGCGTCCAGGTTGCGATTCAGCACGGCATCGCCGGTGTCCGTCACCGGTGCGAGGTCGAACACACCGGCCGCGTTTACGAGCAACGCCAGTCCCCCCGCCTCGCCCTCCACAACCGTACGCGCACCTGCCGCTTCCGTCTCCGACGTCACGTCGAACGGCAACGCCACCGCACCGACGTCGGCCGCCAGCCGCTCCAGCCGCTGCCTGCGGCGGCCTCCGGCGAACACGTGGAAACCATCCGCCGCCAGGCGCCGAACGATGGCCTCGCCGATCCCGCCCGTCGCTCCGGTGACCAGCGCGGCGCGGCCACCGCCATCACTCACCCGAATACTCCACCCAGTGACGCGGAGTCTCGCGCAGCACCAGCCTTGCGAGCTTCGCGGGCGGCGGGATCACGGGCGCGAGCCGTGCCCAGATGCGCACCACGAGATTCTCGGTGGACGGGATGACCCCCTCCAGCCACGGCACGTCCACGTTCAGGTTGCGGTGGTCCAGGTCGTCCACGATGCGGGTGTTGACCAGGTCCTTGAGGTCCTTCAGGTCCATGACGTATCCCGTCTCGGGATCCACCGGGCCGGCCACCGTCACTTCGAGCTCGTAGTTGTGGCCGTGCCAGTTGGGATTCGCGCAGTCACCGAAGACGCGCCGGTTCTTCTCCTCGTCCCAATCCGGACGGGCCAGCCGATGCGCCGCGCTGAAGTGGAGTCGACGGGTGATCCGCACGTCAGGCATGCATGCTCCTTGGTGGTACCCCACAAAACAGGGGTCGGCGCCCACAATGGAGCGCCGACCCCTGGCGGCCAGTGGCCGCCCATGTGCCGGAGGGTGTAAAGCTGAAGCCCGGGCTTAATTCATGGTGACTCCCCCACTGCTTTCGCAGTCCCCGTGAACGAGGCGTGACGTCCACCGCGGGAGGCAGTCCCGGCTCTTCTAGTGTTGGCTCAAATACGAAGCCCTCCAGCACGACCCGAATATGTGGACCAACGGCCGCCGCCGCAATAGCGCCACCGGAATCGGTCCCATTCGGACATGCAAACGCCCGCGCACCGACCGGGCACCCACAATGCACCGACCGGGCATCGCCCGCGCAACCGACCCCGCGCGCCGGTCAGCTTCCCGGCACCCCCGGCTCCGTCATCTGCCGCACGTCCAGCGCCTTGTCCAGTTCTTCCGGGTCGATCAGGCCCATCTCCTCGACCACCTCACGCACCGACCGCCCCTCGCTCGCGGCCTTCTTTGCCACCACCGCGGCCCTGTCGTAGCCGATGTACGCGTTCAGCGCGGTGGCGATGGACGGGTTCCGCTCGAGCAGCTCGCGGGCGCGCTCCGGGAGAGCCGTGATCCCGGCAACGCAACGGTCGGTGAAGACGACGGCCGCGTTGGCAAGCAGCGCGATCGACTCCAGCAGCGCGTCGGCGATCACGGGCATCATCACGTTGAGTTCGAAGTTGCCGCGCTGGCCGCCGATCGTGACGGTCGTGGCGTTTCCCGCCACGCGCGCGCACACCATCATCAGCGCCTCGCAGATCACCGGGTTCACCTTGCCCGGCATGATCGAACTCCCCGGCTGAACCGCCGGCAACCGGATCTCCGAGATCCCGGACGTCGGCCCGCTCGCCAGCCAGCGGATGTCGTCCGCAACCTTCATGAGGCTCGCCGCCACCGTGTTCAGTGCACCGGCAAGCGACACGCACGCGTCCTTGGCCCCCTGCGCCTCGAAGTGGTCCTCCGCCTCGCGGAATTCGATCCCGTACGTGGCGGCCACCTTCGCCATCGTGCGGCTCGCGAACTCGGGATGCGTGTTGATCCCGGTCCCCGTCGCGGTCCCACCGAGCGCCACCTCGGCCAGCTCCTCGCCCGCCCGCTCGACGCGCTCGATCCCCTTCTCCACCTGCCGCGCGTAGCCCCCGAACTCCTGGCCCAGGCGCACCGGCGTCGCGTCCATGAGGTGCGTGCGCCCCGACTTGACGATGCCGTCGAAGTCGCGTGCCCTGTCCGCCAGCGCCTCATGCAGCCGGGCCAGCGCGGGGACGAGTTCCTCGCGGATCGCCGCCCGGCACGCGATGTGGATCGCCGTCGGAATGATGTCGTTGGACGACTGCCCGTAGTTGACGTGGTCGTTCGGGTGCACCCAGGATTCCGCCTTCGCGGAGCGGTTGACCAGCGCCGCGATCACCTCGTTCGCGTTCATGTTGGTCGACGTGCCCGATCCCGTCTGGTAGATGTCCAGCGGGAAGTGATCGTCCCACTTGCCGTCGGCAACCTCGCGCGCGGCTGCGGCGATCGCCTCGCCCCGCAGGGACGACAACAGCCCCAGCTCGACGTTCGTCCCGGCCGCGGCCTCCTTCAACCGTCCCAGCGCCTCGATGAACCGCCGGCCGAACCCGCGGCCGCTGATGGGAAAGTTCTCGACGGCCCGCTGGGTCTGGGCTCCGTAGAGGGCGTCGGCGGGAACGCGCACCTCGCCCAGTGAGTCCTTCTCGATTCGATGGGATTCGGACATGATCGTACTCTTGTAGCAGCTCGTGCGGTTTCCGGCGAACGGCCCGTGTCCGGGCCCGATGAACCGAGGAAAGATAGCAACGATGACTCGAGTCGCACTCGTGACCGGCGGTGGCGTGAGGGTGGGAGGGGCGATCGCCCGGGCGCTGGCAGGAGACGGATACGACCTGCTGGTCAGCTACAACACGTCGCCTGCGGGCGCCGCCGAGGTCGAGGCGGCGGCCAGGCGGGCCGGGAGACGGGCCCACGCGGCGAGCGCCGACCTGTCACGCGAGGACGACGTGGTTCGCCTTGCCCGCGTCGCCCGGGAGCGGTTCGGCCGCCTCGATCTGCTGGTCAATTCGGCGGCCAGCTTCGTCGCCAACGACCTGCTCGACGTCACCGCCGACGAATGGGACGCGATCATGGCGGTGAACCTGCGCGCGCCCTTCCTCCTGATCCGCGAAACCGCCGACATGCTGCGCGCCGCCCGCGGAGCGGTCGTGAACGTCGTCGACCTGTCGGCGCTGCGGCCCTGGACGAGCCATCCGCACCACTCGGTGTCGAAGGCCGGGCTGCTCCACCTCACCAGGGTCGCGGCCAGGCGCCTGGCGCCCGACGTGCGCGTCAACGCCGTGGCGCCGGGGTTCGTTCTGCCTCCGGACGACTACGGCGCGGACGAGATCGAGCGCACCCGGCGCCGCGTCCCGCTCGGCCGGGTCGGAACGCCCGACGACGTGGCGAGCGCGGTGCGGTTTCTCGCCACCGCCGACTACGTCACCGGCGAGGTGATCGTCGTCGACGGCGGCCTGGGGCTCGGGTAGCCGGCCCTTCGACTACCGCTGCCCTATCCGTCGTGGAGAATCTTCGCGACCACCATGCCCGCGATACCGTACATCACGATCGAAACGACGGCGTCGGCGACCACCGTGGTCACCGTGTACATGCCCTCCGTGGTCCCGAACATGGTCAGTCCCATGGAGAGGCTGAACAGCAGCCCGACCGCCGCCCCCGACTTGAACGCTTCCATCGGGCCCGTGGCAGCCCTCCAGCTCAGCACCACGGCGAGCAGCGCCCCGCTGGCCAGCTGGCCGGCGCCGATCGCCCAGTAGGCCGGCGTCTCCGACATGGCGTCGTTGGCGAAGAAGTCGGCCAACAGCACCCCGTAGATGACGAATCCGAGCACGAACAGGGTGACGCCACCCGCGACGGTCGCAAGTATGCACTTCTGGTTCATGGGGTCTCCATTGCCTGGGTGAGAAACGCATTCGCTGACGCGGTCAACGTGGGGCGCGGTGATCGAACCCGCAAACCGGCCGGCCCGCCTACCCCCCGTGCGCCAGGAACCGCTCCGCTTCCAGCGCCGCCATGCACCCGGTGCCCGCCGCCGAGACCGCCTGGCGGTAGTAGTCGTCCATGACGTCCCCGGCCGCGAAGACTCCGGGTACGTTCGTCTCGGTGCGCCACGGGGTGGGCAGCCGCACATAGCCGTTGTCCTTGAGATCGATGTGGCCGCGCAGGAAGGCCGTGTTGGGGTCGTGGCCAATCGCCACGAACATCCCGCCGACGGCGATCTCGGACTCCTGCCCGCTCACCGTGTCCCGCACCCTGATGCCGGTGATGACATCGTCGCCGAGCACTTCCACGACGAGCTTGTTCCACAAGAAACGCATCCTGTCGCTGGCGAACGCGCGATCCTGCATGATCCGGGAGGCGCGCAACTCCTCACGGCGATGGATGACCAGAACCTGACTGGCAAACTTGGTCATGTAGAGCGCTTCCTCCATCGCGCTGTCGCCGCCTCCCACTACCGCGACCACCTGCCCGCGGAAATGCGGCAGGGCCCCGTCGCACACCGCGCAAGCCGACACGCCGCCGCCGCTCTGCGCGAGCCGCTCCTCACCGGGGACGTCCAGCCAGCGCGCGTTGGCGCCGGTCGCAAGCACGACCGTGCGGGCCCGCACCTGCTGCCCGCCCGAGGACTGCAGCCGGAATGGCCGGACCGAGAAGTCGACCTCGACGATGTCCTCGGTGAGGACCCGGGTGTCGAAGCGGAGCGCCTGATTCTTGAAGTGCATCATCATGTCGATGCCCCCGATGCCCTCCGGGAAGCCGGGGTAGTTCTCCACGTCCGTTGTGAACATGAGCTGGCCGCCCGGGATCATGGTGCGGCTTCCGGCGCCCTCGAAGACGAGCGGGGCAAGGTTCGCGCGCGCCCCGTAGATGGCGGCGGTCCAGCCGGCGGGCCCGGAGCCGATGATCACGAGGCTTTCGATATTGGTGTCGGACATCAGGGGACTTCTTCCTCCGTGTACAGCGTGGAGTTGCGGTAGTGTTCCAGGCCCCGCACGAGAAGCAGCTTCGCGCCCACCGCGACCGGCACACCGATCAGCAGGCCGGCGAATCCGAAGAAGAAGCCGCCGAGAGACAGCGACAGGACGATCCAGACGGGGTGCAGGCCGACCGATTCTCCCACGATGCGGGGGCTGATCACCGTGCTTTCGAGCGCCTGTGCGGCGCCGTATACGGCCGCCACCTTGACGAGCGAGACGCCGATGTTCTCGCTGACCAGGGCGATGACGATCGCCGGTACGAGCGAGACCCCAACGCCCAGATAGGGCACGATTCCAAGTACGGCAACGGTCGCCCCGAGCAGGAAGGAATACGGGAAGCCGACGATCAGGAGGCCGAGCCAGGTGATGGCCCCCGTCAGGAGGGACGCCGATACCTGGCCGCGCAGATAGCGTGAGAGAAGCTCGTCGTAGTCGCGCAGGAAGCCGGTCGCGCCCGGCCGGATTCTGCGGGGAAGGAGGTCGCCGATGCCCGCGACGATGCGATCGTAGTCGCGCAGCAGGTAGAACATGAGCACGGGCGTCAGCACGACGTAGCCCAGGATCACGAGCAGGGCGCCGAAGCCGCGCCCCAGCCCGAGGACGGTCGCCCAGGCCCGCTCGGTGAGGTCGGCGCGCCTCGACTCCAGGAAATCGGCGACCATCTGTCCGTCGATCGCCTGCACGCGGGCCAGCAGGGACGCCTCGTCCACAAGCGGAATGTCGAACCCCAGCGACGCGGGGGTCAGGCCTTGCAGCCATGTCGTGAAGGTCTCGAAGGCCCGGGGCGTCTCACCGATCAGCGCGCGAACCTGCTGCACGATCTCCGGCAAGCCGAAGACGACCGCCAGGGCACCCGCCGCGAGGAAGGGAACCAGAATCAGGAAGATGGCCAGGGTGCGTCCGATGCGCGGGTGCGCGGAAACCCGGTCCGCCAGCGGATCCAGGATGTACGCGAGGACGAACGCCAGGAAGAACGGCGCGAGGAGCGAGCCCGCCGTGTCCAGCACCCACAGCGCAATGAGGACCGTGGCCACCGTGACCGTGAGGGCGTGCCCGCGAACACCGCGAAACGGAGTAAGCAACGCAATGAGCACGCAGTAGATGAGGAACGGGTTGAGCAGGGCGCCCAGGCTGTACAGGAAGTAGCCGGCGACAAGGATGAGCACGGCCGCCTGCGCGATGTGCCAGGGCCCGTTTGTGCCGCGGCCGGAACCCGGGCTCACCATCCCGCCTCCGCGATCTTCGCGTCCGAACTCAGCACGACGTCCCGGGTCTCCTTGTACGGCACCCGTGACGCCGCGTCGGCGATCGGGAGCCAGGCACAGGCGCTGATCCCTTCGTCCCTTTGCGGGACGGGCTGGCCCGCGCGGCTTCGCATGAGAAAGAACGTGCAGTACTTGTGAATGGTCCTGTCCCCCTGCCGGAATGTCCAGTCGACGGTGTCGATGCGCGGGCCGACGACCTCGGGTCTGATCCCGGTTTCTTCCTCCACCTCGCGCAGGGCCGCCTCACGCAGGCTCTCGCCGCCCTCAATATGACCCTTCGGCAACGACCAGCGGCCGTAGGGGTCCCGGATCAGGAGCGCGTGCCATTCGCCGGCCACAGCGCGCACGACGACCCCGCCCGCACTGCGTTCGACCGTTGCCGTCTCGTCGGGCATCGTCCCCTAGAAGATCGAGAAGCTCAGGTAGCGACGGGGGTTCTGCTGGATGTCCCGCAGCAGGTCGCGCATTTGTGCGACCGCGTCCAGCGCGCCCTCCGCGAGCGTCGGGTCCGCCAGCAGGCGGCCCAGTGATCCGTCCTCGTCCTGCACCGCGACAAGCAGCGCGTCCAGGCGCGCAAAGGTCGCGTCGGCCTGACGGGCGGCGGTCTGGAGGTCTCCGAGCGAGGCCTCCATGGTCTCCGTCAGGTTCCTCAGATTCTCCACTCCGGCGCCGGCGTCGGCGAACAGCTTCTGGACCTGGCCATCCGCGACAATGGCATCGACGCGCTCGAACGACACGCGGGCCGCCCGCGCGGCGGCGCCCAGCTCACGCGTGGATGCGTCGACGCCCTCGGCGAGAGCGTCGAAGCGTTCGGCCTGCTGGTTGATGATCTCCGAGAAGCGGTCGCTGACTTCGCCCAGGTTGTCGATCGCCCTGCCGAGGTTCTGCGCCGTCTCCTCGGTGAACGCGACCTCGAACCTCTCCGAAATCGTGGTGAGATTCTGCGCGATCTCGTCCGCGGTGGCCGTGAGGCGCGAGAAATCGGGGAGCGCCACCCCGGGAAGCACCCCCTCGCCCGGATAGTCCAGGTAGGGGTGGGTGTCGTAGTCGTCCCGCCGGATGATCTCCGCCTGCCAGTCCCCGAACATCGACTCGGGTGCGATAAGGACCGCCGCGTCGGTGGGAATGATCAGGTCCGGCCGAACAGACATGTCGATCAGCACGGCCTCGCCGCTCGGCACGACCGCCACCGACTCCACCCGCCCGACGGCGACCCCGCGAAACTTCACCGAGGCCCCCTCCACAAGCTGCCCGACGCCGGTCGAAGCCGCCCGTATCGTTACCCGGTCCCGGCCCCATCCGTCCTGCAGCCAGATCGTGCCCACCACGCCGACCGCGATCCCGAGCACCACCACCAACCCCACCATGATCTCTCGTCTACGGTCCATGATCCCCCCGTCCTTGAAGTCCATAGTACAGCCCCGGGTCACCCTCCACGAACCCGCGCAGCACGTCGTCGCGCGCGGCACGCACCTCCGCAGGCGTACCCGTGAACCGGGCCTTTCCTTCATGGAGAAGCGTAATCCTGTCGGCAACGCGGAAGGCACTGGTCATGTCGTGCGTCACCACGAGTCCGGTTACCCCCAGTTCGTCACGCATCCGGAGTATGAGTTCGTCGATCACCGAAGTGGTCACCGGGTCCAGTCCGGTCGTCGGTTCGTCGTACAGCAGGTACTTGGGCGAGGCGGCGATCGCCCGCGCCAGTCCGGCCCGCTTCTTCTGGCCCCCGCTCAGCTGCGACGGATAGCGCTCGCCCATGCCCTCCAGATCGACGAGCGACAGGCACTCCTGCACGCGGTGATCGATGCGGTCGGCACTCCAGCCCGGCAGGCGTTTCAGCCCCATCCCCACGTTCTCCGCGATCGTCATCGAATCGAACAGCGCCGCGAACTGGAAGACGTAGCCGACGCGCCTGCGAAACCGGGCGAGGTCCTGCCTGCCCAGATCGGGGACCGATTCGCCGTCCACCAGAACGGACCCCATGTCCGGCCGCATCAGCCCGACCAGGTGCTTCAGGAGCACCGACTTGCCGCTTCCCGACGGCCCGACGATAGCCACCGTCGCGCCCACGCGAACCTCCAGCGAGAAGCCCCGCAGGACCTCCTTCGGGCCAAACGCCTTGTGGAGTTCGACGATGCGGATGCTCACAGCAACGTCGCCGCCCAGAAGGCGTCCAGGCAGAGGATGATCATGCTCGCGATCACCACGGTCTGGGTCGCGCTTCGCCCGACACCCTCGGCCCCGCGCTCCGTCTGCAGTCCGTAGAAACAGCCCACGCCGGTCACGATCGCCCCGAAGGAAACGGACTTGATGACGGCAAACCAGACGTCCCAGGGCTCGAAGAGGAGGCGAAGTCCCTTCACAAACTCGGGAGAGGACATGTCCAGCAACTGGAGCGCGGTGAGCCACCCGGAGACGATGCCGACGGTCATCGCGAGAAGAACCACGATCGGGAACATCACGATCCCCGCGATGACTCTGGGCACCACGAGGTACGCGAGCGGATCGTAGGCGAGCGTCTCGAGCGCGTCCACCTGTTCCGTGACGCGCATCGTCCCCAATTCGGCGGAGATGTTGGCCCCCACCCGCCCCGCCAGGGTGAGTCCCGTCAGTACGGGACCCAGCTCCAGCATCATCGTCTTGCCGACCAGCGCGCCCACGAAGTAGAGCGGAATCGTGCCCGTCAGCGTATACGACGCCTGCAGTGACATGACGATGCCGGTGAAGGTCGCGATAAAGAGCGCGATGGGAACCGAGGCCACGCCGATGCGGGCCAGCTGCGGAACCAGCTGCGGCCCCCAGATGCCCGGGTGGCGGAGCGCGCCCGCCGTGCCGGCGAAGAGAATCCACGCACGTCCTACGGAACCGAGGATTCTGACCGTGCCCCGTCCGGCCGAGGCGAAGGGTCTCACGACGAAGTCAAGCATGGAGAATAATAATGGATGTGGGGGTCTCATCCCGGCGGGACGGGAGTGCGTCCTAGCGAAACGCCGTCACCGTGAACGAGATCCGGTCCATCAGGGGATCGACGCCCCCCGACCCACGCCAGTGCACCTCGATCTCGCCGACCTGGCCCACCGCCGCCCGACAGACAATCTCCACCTTCAGGTCCTGCTCCCGGCTCTCGATCGTGGTCCGGACCAGCCCTCCCTCCCGTCTGTCTCGCGCCCTCGCCGGGTTGCGGAAGAGCGTCCTGGTCGACTGCCGCCCGGTACTCAGCCGGCGCGTCACGCGGATCCGGTCCACCCAATCCGGTTGATAGCTGATGCGGTAGTGAAAGCCGCGCTGATCGACGCCCGAGGCCTCGCGGTTGTGTCTTGCCATCTCACAACTGCAACGGTGTGGGTGAAAAACTGAGGAAGAAGATCGCGATGGTCGCCCATCCCAGGATCCGGCGACCCCTTTCCAGCGGGACTTCCTCCATCAGCACCGGCGGGTGGGCAAGCCTGCCGCGGCCCACCACCAGCGCGACCACTCCCCAGAGCCACCATCCCCACCAGACGAAGCCCAACGGGATCATCAGAAGCACGAATGCCAGCGCGAAGGCGCGCTGCCGTGGCCCGGCGAGGGCGTAGAGGATGTGCCCGCCATCCAGCTGGCCCAGGGGCACGAGGTTCAGCGCCGTAACGAAAATTCCCAGCCAGCCGGCGAACGCCAGCGGATGAAGCAGCACGGTGTTGCCGCTCTCGAATCCCGGCACGGCGACGAGTGTCGCGGCGTGGAGCACGACGTTATTCCCGATCTCGATCGGCACATCCAGGAAACGGACGAGAAACGGGCGGAGCCCCGCGTCAGTGGTGGCGATCGTCTCCGACAGGCCCAGTCCGATCAGAAGCAGTGGAAGCGACAGCAGAAAGCTCGCCACCGGCCCCGCCACGCCGACGTCGAAGAGCACCGACCGCCGGACCATGGGACCGTGGAGCCGGATGAAGGCTCCGAGGGTTCCGACAAGCGAGATGTAGGGCGGGCACGGCAGGAAGTACGGAAGTGAAACGGGGATTCGATGCCGGCGCGCCGCAAAGTAGTGCCCGAGCTCGTGAACGAGGAGGACGCCGATAAAGGCAACCGCGAATGGCAACCCGGCCGCAAGGGCCGACCCCCGCACGCCCGTGGGCACCGGGAACCATTGTCCGCCGATCTGCCGCGAAACCGTGTCGAGCACATCGGTGCCGGCGAGAAACCCGCCCGCCACCATCGTGCTCGCGCAGGCCGCCAGAAAGAGGCCCAGGTGCAGCGCCAGACGCGGGCGCGGAGCCGGTGCCTCCCGGCGCAACGCCACCAGCTGCGTGACGGCTCCATTCCGGTGGGTGTGGACTTGGTCGGCCCACGCCACCAACTTTAGCATATCCTCTTCGGAGACATCGTCCCGCACCTGTCCGCGCACGACCTGGTACGCGCCAGCTCTGCCAGCCCCGTGGTGCGTCAGGATACTCGCCCACGGCGGATCGGGATGGGGAACTTTGGCCTCCATGGATACGGTGTTGTCTTCTCGAACCCCGGCGCGGGGTGCTCCTTCCCGGACCGTCGATTCCGGTTCCATTCCGGACTTCCCAATGGAAATCGCCGACCTCAAGAACAGAACGGTAGCGGAACTGCAGGGGTACGCGGAAGCGCTGAACATCCCCAACCCCGGCGGACTCCGCAAGCAGGATCTGATCTTCATGATCTACCGCGGCCTAGCGGAAAAGGATCAGACCCCGCAGGCCGAAGGCGTGCTCGACATCCTTCCGGATGGATACGGCTTCCTCCGCTCCGCCAGCTGGAACTACCTGAACGGTCCCGACGACGTCTACGTCAGTCCGGCTCAGATCGCCTCGCTCGGTCTCCGGCGCGGAGACACGGTGGCCGGAGCGGTTCGCGCACCGCGGCGCCGCGAGCGATACGTTGCGCTGGTGCGCGTGGACAGCGTCAACGGGCAGGGTCCGGCCACCGCCCGCGAGCGTCCCGAATACGACGACCTGCGTCCGTTCTATCCCCAGCAGCGCCTGTCGCTGGAGGTGGCCGGTGGCGAGATGGACATGCGCATCATGGACCTGATCGCTCCGGTTGGACTGGGACAGCGTGGCCTGATCGTGTCCCCGCCCAAGGCCGGCAAGACCACGATCCTGCGCAACATGGCCAACGCGATCGCGACCAATCACCCGGACGTGAAACTTGTGGTCCTGCTGATCGATGAACGCCCGGAAGAGGTCACGGAGATGGAGGAGACCGCCGGCCCCAGGGTTTTCGCATCAACCTTCGACGAGCCCGCGAGCCGCCACCGGCAGGTTGCCGAAATGGTTCTGGAGAGAGCGAAACGACTGGTCGAACAGGGGCGCGACGTGGTGATCCTGCTGGACTCGATCACGCGCCTCGCCAGGGCCTACAACATCCTCGCGCCACACTCCGGGAGAATCCTCTCGGGCGGCGTCGACGCCTACGCGCTCTCCAAACCGAAGCGATTCTTCGGATCGGCCCGCAACATTCACGAGGGCGGATCGCTTACCATCATCGCGACGGCACTGGTCGAGACCGGCAGCCGTATGGACGAGGTGATCTTCGAGGAGTTCAAGGGTACCGGCAACATGGAGTTGGTGCTGAATCGCGAGATCGCGGACAACCGCGTATACCCGGCGATCGACCTGAACCGCTCAGGCACCCGGCGAGAAGAACTGCTGCTCTCCGAGACCGAATTGAACCGCGTCTACCTGCTGCGCAGCTTCCTCGCCGACATGCCCGCCCCCGAGGCGATCCGGTTTCTGATGGACCGAATGAGTCGCCACAGGACCAACGCGGATTTCCTCAGGGCGATGGTTGCGGGAGAATAGCGGTCCGCGAAGAGAATCCCGCGTCGCACCGCAGGCGGCGCGGCGGCGGTTGTCAGCCGTCCAGATCCTTGTAGCGGGGATTGACCACCAGGTTGTCGCCCTCGAAGACCTTGCGGTCCCACGGATAGACGAGCGTGGCATCGGTAGCGAGCGCCTGGTAGTCCGGCGAGTAGCCCCGAGTGCGCACGAAGCACGTGGCCGTGCGCACCTCCGCCGGGCCCACATCCCGAACCGCGGCGAGGGCCAGGCGCAGCGTTTCGCCCGAGGTGGTGATCTCGTCTACGATCAGCACCCGCTTCCCGCGCGCCTGTCGTGGAGCCGCGGACAGTATCGAGGGGCGGTGCCGCACGACACGCCCGCCTTCGCGCCGCGTGATCTTGAGGGAGAAGAAGTCCCGGCGCATGATGGAGGCGATGACCGCACCCGGGATTACCCCTGCGCGCGCCACGCCGATGACGATCTCGGGGTCGTAGTCGGCCGCTACCTTGAGCGCCAGCGCGCGGCAAAGTTCGCCGAACATCTCCCACGAGAGTTCCATGTAGTCTTCGGACGGCATCACGTCGCGCTGGTCGAAGGAACTGCCCAGCATTGTGTTCTCCTCTCCCCGCTTTAGACTTTCCGCCATGACGACCGATCTCCAGGAGAAGGCCGACGCCCGCCTTGCCGCGGCCCTGGCTGCCAGCGGCGCCCGCGACCCCAGGGAATACTATCGCACCCAACTCAGGGAGTTGAAGCGATCCAATCCCGAGGGGTACGATCGAGCCGTCGGATATTATCAGGACGAACTGGTCCCGTCCATTGTCGAGCGGGACGCCGATCCCGTGCAGGCGTGGCAGGCCTACGGTCTCCTGATCGCCCAGGTGACCTCTCCAGGGCGCGCGGTGGCGATCGATCCCAGCGGACGATCGCGTCCCGTGGAATCCTCCGGCGCCCTCGACGACATGGTCCTGCACCTGCCGGACGCTCGACAGGCGCCGATCCTGCTCGTGGGGCTGCCACCGAAGCCATCGCCCGCGCAAATGGCCACGCACAGGTGGCTGGTCGCGGGCCGACGAGCCCTCGGCTAGTCCTCCACCATGTAGGCGATGCCCCACGCTCCCGGCCCAAGGTGCGTCGAGATGGTGGGCGTGATCGGTGAAACCAGCATCTCCGCGTCGCCATAGCGCTGCCGCAATTCCTCGCACACCTGGCGCGCGATCTCCGGCGCGGCGACGTGTACGACCCCGAAGCGGACCTGCCTGACATCATGCGGGATCTCCGCCGCGACCAGCTCCATCATCAGCTTGCGGGCGCGCGAGGAGCCCCGGGCCTTGCCGTAGGCCTTGATCCTCCCGTCCGGACCCACCCCCAGCACCGGCTTCAGGTCGAGAAGGCCGCCGAACCAGCCAGCGAACTGGCTCACTCGCCCTGACGCGATCAGCCGGTCCAGGCTTTCCACCGTGAACAGAATGCCCGACTGGCCCCGGACCCGCCGCACCTCGGCAACGATCTCGTCCGCCGACAAGCCTGCTTCGGCCAGCTCCGCGGCCTTCAGCGCCAGCAGTCCGACGAGCAGGGACGCCGCCTCGGAATCAACGAGCCGGATGTCCAGCTCGGGCACCATGCGTGCGGCGCTCTCGGCCGACCGGTAGATCCCGCTCAGCGCCGCAGCCACCAGCACCCCGATCACCACCTCCGCGTCGCTCGAAGCCCGCTCAAAGGCGGCCATGAAGTCACCGGGCGGAGGCTGCGATGTCGACGGCAGCGTCCGGCCGCTCGCCAGGCGAGCGTGGAACTCCTCCGCGGTTACGTCGATGCCGTCCCTCAGGGTCTCGCCGTCCTCTATGAGAAGCAGGGGCACGACGTGGATCCCGTGCGCCCGCACCACCGCCTCGGGAAGATCCGAGCCCGAATCCACCAATACGCCCACCGGACGCCGCACGGCCTCCTCGCCCGCGCGCCGGGCCGCTTCGAACTGGGCGAGCATGTCTTCGGCCTTGTGGGCGGTTACCGTCCCCAGCGTCGCGCAGTAGTCGATCGCCGACTGCGGTTCGTCGGTGTGCACGTGGACCTTGAGGATGTCCTCGCTCCGTATGACCAGGAGCTCTTCCGTACCTTTGGACAACGCCGCGCGCACGGTCTGCTCGGAGGGGAGGTTCGCCCCCTCGACGAGGATCTCCGTGCAGTAACGCCTGGTGCCGTGTGTGAACGGATGCGAAACGCCGCCGATCGGGGACCAGTCCGGACGCGACAGGTCGGCGACAACATCCCCGGTGACCGCCTCCTGGACGGCGACCTCGTCATCACCCTCCTCGATCAGGCGCACGACGCCCTCCAACATCTGCACGAACCCCATCGCACCGGCGTCCACCACACCCGCCTCGGCAAGGACGGGAAGCAGTTCGGGGGTGCGGGCGAGCGACTCCCTCGCCGTTTCGAGCACGCGGCCCATCGCCTCGGTGAATTCCCCCTCGCCGTTCTCGTCTCCTTCCTCGACCGCCTGTGTGGCCGAGTCCCGGACCACGGTGAGGATCGTCCCCTCGACCGGATTCTCGATCGCGCCGTCCAGCGAACGCGCGCCAGCCATGAGCGCCCGGGCAACGTCGGCGAAGGATGCCCGCGCCCGCCCGTCCAGCTCTCTGGAAAACCCCAGCAGGAACTGGGAGAGCATCGTGCCGCAATTGCCGCGGGCACCCAACAATGCGGAGCGCGCGACGGCAGCCGCTACGTGGTCCACGCGCCTTTCCAGGGACCCCGCCAGACCACTGGCGACGGCGTCGAGCGTTATCGCGAGATTGGTACCCGTATCGCCGTCGGCTACGGGAAAGACGTTGATCCGGTTGAGCTCGGCCCTGACCTGCTGTCCGGAGCTGCACGCTGCGAGCACGGCACGCTTCAGGCGGGGACCGTCCACGTACGCGATCTTGGACCTGTCGGTCATGCGGAGTAGACTCCCACGAGGACGCTGCGGTCGAGGGACACTGGCTGCACAGTACGGAACCCGCACCAGACGCGACAGTACGGGCGCCACCGGTGTGACATCGCGAAAGCGGGACAACTGCCAGGGAGTGCGAGTTGAAGTCCTTGCGTGACGGAATCGTCTACATCTGGGAGGGACGGCTCGATGTCAGCCCCGCCTGGACGGCAGAGGCGCGGAGGCTGCTGTCTTCCCGCGAGCGGGCGCGGGCCGACCGGTTCGTCTACGACCGCCACCGTCGGCGATACACCGTGGCGCAGGCCCACCTCCGCCGCGTGCTTGGAAACCTGACGGGAACCGATCCGGCAGACATCGGCTTCGGCCATGGCGAGCACGGCAAGCCGTTTCTGTCCGGCGGCCCCGCTTTCAACCAGTCCCACTCATCGGAGAGGGTCATGATCGGCGTCGTCGCCGACGGCCGCCTGGGAATCGATATCGAGAAGAGAAGGACCGTGCGCCTGATGTCCGAGATCGCCCGGAAGAACCTCGCACCGGACGAATCCGAACTGTTCCGAAGAACACCCGCCCCGGACCGGCAGCGCGCATTCTTCCGGTTGTGGACGTGCAAGGAGGCATTCCTCAAGGCGCTCGGAGTCGGGCTCACCGCACCGCTTCGCTCCTTCTCGGTCGATCCGTCCCGCAATCCGCGCAGCGCCCTGGTGCGCGCCGACGCCCACGGGGAAGACCCGGCCGATTGGCACGTCGGCAACGTCCCTTGCTCGATGGGTGCGGAAGCGGCGGTCGCGATTGACCGCCCGGCTATTGCTGTGGAGCGGCTCGGCTACGATCCCGCCGGTCCGTGAAGCGTGAAGTTCAGCCGCAGGTGCTGACGGCGCCCTCGCCGCAGGTGCTCGCCCTCGGGGCCACATCGCCGCACGGACTCGCACTGCCCGAATCACCCGGGCCCGTCGTCGCATTCGAGCAGATCGCGCCGTTCTCGTAGCAGGTGTAGCAGGCCGACTCCGCCAGCGGCGCACGCATTTGGACCGCTTCGGCGAGCGTGTCGGCAAGGCGCGCGCTGGGGTAGTCGAGCAGGATCGGACACGCGTAGACGCCGGCAGCGGTGACAAGGCGCGCGCGCGCGCACAGCAGCTGGTCGAGATCGTAGCCGTGCAGCATCTCGTGGGTGACCCGCTCGGACGAGCGATATGGCCGGCTTCGCTTCGCCTCTTCGCCGATCAGGAGCGGCGGCAACACCTTGAGGCGCGGTTCATCGTACCCGACGGTTCCGAGCGCGTCCCGGAACGCCTGCAGCATGCACGGCATCTCCTCGCAGGGCCAGCTCTGCATGGTCGTGATAATGGGCCGGAAGCCGGAGGCCACCAGGTGCCCCACGCCCTCCATCGCGCGCTCGAAGGTGCCGTCTCCCCGGATCGGGTCGTTGATCTCGGCCGACGGGCCGTCCACGCTCACGCGCAACTCGAGCGGATGCGGGCTCTCCGCCTGTATGCGCCGGAGTTCTTCGACCCGCCGCCGAGGAAACAGTGTCGCGTTGGTCAGCACCGTGGCCGGCCCGTATGCGAGCGTGTCCTCGAGGATCCCCTCGATCTCCTTGTTCATGAAGGGCTCGCCACCCGTGAAGTAGTACTCCTTCACATTCATGCCCGAGGATTCCTCCAGGGCGCCGCGCACCTGTTCCCTGGTCATGAACCAGAAGGAGTGGTTGTCGGGCGAACACGAGATGAAGCAATGGCTGCAGCGCAGGTTGCAGACCGTGCCGCTCACCTGGATCCAGAGCTGGTCCAGCGACGTGAGCGGGACGCTGGGTGTCAGGGGGGCAATCATGATCCGGGAACTCCTGGGGGTTCGTAGCCGCGGTCATTCGAGCGCATCGCGGGCACACGACCACTGGCCGTGTTCAATCGGAGCGCGTAGGGTACTTCCCCGCAACCCCGTTGCGTAAGATCGTTCCCCGGCGGTTCCGCCGCGAGCGATCGACAGCCGCGTCCAGAAAGCACCCGGGCCTTCCATGGGATTCACCACGATCGACCCCACCAGCGGCGAAATGCTGCGCAGGTATCCGTTCATGTCCGGCGAATCGCTGGACACCGCGCTCACCAACGCCCGGGAAGCCCAGCGCGCGTGGGCCGGCGTGCCCGTGGAGGAGCGGGCGCGTACCGTAGCCGGTCTCGCGCCACACCTTCGCTCCCATGGCGGGAGGCTCGCGGAAATCGTCACCATGGAGATGGGCAAGCCCCTGGGCGAGGCGATGATGGAGGTGGACAAGTGCGCGTCCGGGTGCGAGCACTACGGCGAGATGGGTGCCGCCTACCTGCGCGACCAGGTGATCGAGACCGAATCGCACCGGAGCTACGTGACCTTCCAGCCCCTCGGACTCGTTCTTGCGATCATGCCGTGGAACTTCCCCCTCTGGCAGGTGATCCGCGCCGCGGTTCCGGCACTGATCGCCGGCAACGGAGTGCTCCTCAAGCACGCCCCCAGTGTCCCGTGCTGCGCACTGGAGCTCACGGACCTGTTCCTTGCAGCCGGGCTGCCGGAAGGGCTGTTCACCAACCTCTTCATCGACCTGCCGGCCACGGCGGACCTGATCCGCGACGAACGCGTCCAGGCGGTCACGCTGACCGGCAGCACCCGCGCCGGCCGCGAGGTCGCACGCATCGCCGGATCGGAGATCAAGACGTGCGTGCTGGAGCTGGGCGGCAGCGACCCCTACATCGTGCTCGAGGACGCCGACCTGCCCCGCACCGTCGAAGCGTGCGTGACCGGCCGCCTCATCAACGCCGGACAGAGCTGCATCGCGGCCAAGCGCTTGATCGTCCACGAGGCGGTGGCGGACGAATTCACCGAAATGGTGATCGCACGGATGGCCGCCGTGCGGGTCGGCGACCCGATGGCCGAGATGACCGATGTCGGGCCGCTTGCGCGAGAGGACCTGCGCGATCATCTGGCCGGACAGGTGGCGCGCAGCATCGAGGCCGGCGCGGAGTGCCCGCTGGGCGGCAAGGTCCCCGACGTGCCGGGGTGGTACTACCCGGCCACGGTCCTGACGGGGGTGAAGCCGGGGATGCCCGCCTACGAAGAGGAGATGTTCGGGCCGGTGGCGTGCATTATCCGCGCGGGGTCCGAAGAGGAGGCGGTCCGCATTGCCAACGACACCGCGTACGGGCTCGGAGCCGCGGTCTTCACGCGGGACCTCGAGCGCGGCGAACGGATCGCCCGCACCGGGATCGAGGCCGGGTCGTGCTTCGTGAACGACTTCGTGAAGTCCGACCCGCGACTGCCCTTCGGAGGGGTGAAATCCAGCGGGTTCGGGCGTGAGCTGGCGGACTTCGGCATCCGCGAGTTCGTGAACGTGAAGACGGTGCGGGTGGAGGCATAGCCAGGGGTCTTCCACACGCCAAGCCCCGATCACTCCCGCCTCAGCACCACTCCCGGCATCGCCCCCGTCACCGCGCCGTCCTCGTACACGACCATGCCCGCGACCCAAACCCGCTCGACCCCCTCCGCCGTCCGGTGCGGCTCCGACGTGGTCGCCCGGTCGATCACCGTCGCCGGGTCGAAGAGCACCATGTCGGCAGGCGCCCCGGCGCGCAGAACCCCCCGGCCCGTCAGGCCCATGTGCGCCGCCGCCAGCCCCGTCATCTTGTGGACCGCCTCCTCCAGCCCGAGCCGCCCCTCCTCGCGCACGTAGCGCCCCAGCACCCTCGGGTACGCTCCGAATCCGCGCGGGTGCGCTCCCCGAAGGCCCCCATCGCTCGACACGTTGGTGTGCGGCCACGCCATCAGCGTCGCGATGTCGTCGAAGGTCATGCTCGTCGCGACGATGCTCTCGCCGCCGCGCCCGCTCTCCCGCCCGGCCTGCGACTGCGCGATCAGGTCCAGGTAGGTCGTGATCGCGTCGGTCCCGCGTTCCTCGGCGATCTCGGCCAGCGTCTTCCCTTCCAGCGTCGTGTCCGCCTCGAAGCGCCCGATCAGCATCCCCTCGGGCGCGGCCAGCTCCTCCAGGGCGTAGCGCGCGGCCTCCCGGTCCGTGAAGTCGCGTTCCGGGAAGAGCACCGTCATCGTCGACTGCCAGTACTCGTAGGGGTAGACGTCGGCGGTGATGTCCAGGCCGGCCGCGCGCGCCTCGTCAAGCCGCGCCAGAATCTGCGCCGCCTGCCCCCACAGCCCCCGCGCGGCCAGCTTGAAGTGCGAAATCTGCACCGGCAGCCGGGCGCGCTCCGCGATCTCGATCGTCTCCTCGACCGCCTCGTGCAGGGCCCGGTCCTCGCTGCGCATGTGCGAGATGTAGCGGCCCCCCACCGCGGCGGCGGTCTCGGCGAGCGCGACCACTTCGTCCGTCGACGAATAGATCCCCGGGTCGTACTCCAGGCCGGTCGAGAGCCCCAGGGCGCCGCTGGCCAGCTCGATCCCCAGCAGCAACTGCATTGCCACGATCTCCTCGTCCGTGGCCTCGCGGCGGAAGTCGTCGCCCATGACCTCCCGCCTGAGCGTGCCGTGCCCCGCATACGACGCCACGTTGACCGCCGCCGGCGTGGCCTCCAGCGCGCCGAAGAAGTCGCCGATCGGGAAGCGCGAACCGCCGTCCTGCCCCGCGACAATCGTCGTGATCCCCTGGCTGACCGCCGCGAGCGCCGTCGGTTCGTCGAGAAGGCCGCCGTCGTGGTGGCTGTGGGTGTCGATGAAGCCGGGCGCAAGCACAAGCCCGCCGCCGTCATGGACCGGTTCGCCGTTCTTGGGGGTGAGGGCGTCGTCCGCGTCGGCGGCGGCCACCTCGACAATGACCCCGCCCTCCACCCGCAGGGAACCGAGGAAGCCGGGGCTCCCCGTTCCGTCCACGATGGTGGCGGCCCGGACGAGGAATGATTCGGCGTCCGGAGTGGCGGCCGTGTCGGCGCAGCCGGGCAGGAAGAGAAGCCACGCGGCGACGAACAGCGCCGGGCCCAGGCGATCCATGTCAACTTTACTATACATAATGTAAATTACGGTTTACATTTTTCGGCGCGGCGCGGGCGCTGTCAACCCCGGTCCACCTCCGGCACTGCCCTGTCCATCTCGGCCGCCACGTCCTGCGGATCGCGCATCTGCGTCAGGTCCAGCTCGTAGTCCGGCACCTCTCGCGGCACGAGCTTCTCCTTGAGTTCGCGGATCTCCCGGCCCGACAGGCCCAGCCCGGCGAGTTCGGCGTTCGTCAGCGCGGCGCCGGTGCGGGCGGCCAACCCATCCGCGTCGGCCGACACGAGCTGCGACAACGCGGCGATCTCGGCACCGGTGAGCTTGTCGCCCATCACCTGGTAGTCGATCCAGGCCTCGTAGCTCAGCGGCGCGACGCGCTTGACCATCCCGGCCATGACGCGGCCGTACTCCTGGATCTCCCACTGGGCGTGGTCGTCGACCCGAAGCGTCAGGAAGTGGAGCAGGTTGTGCAGGTCGATCTTCCAGTACCACTGCGTGTAGGTCGAAAGCGGCAGGTCGATCCGGGCAAGCTCGCGGGCCACGTTCTCGCCGACCAGCCAGCCGTAGTCGTCCGCCGCCCTTGCCCGCACGTCCTCCCAGCGGCGGATGGCCTCGCGGTAGAACTCGGGACCGACCGACCCCGGCGCCCGCCCCTGGTTGCTCGTTGCGCTCTGGAGAGAGAACTGGTCGTGTTCGGGGCTGTAGAAGAGGAGCGGCATGAGGCTGTACCTGCCGCTGTATTCGTTGACGGAGGCCGTCCGATGCCGTATCCACTGGCGCGCCACGAACATCGGCATCGCGCAGTGGAACTTGAACTCGACCATCTCCGACGGCGTGGTGTGCAGATGGCGGCGCAGGTAGCGGATCAGCCCCCGCGTCGCCGACACCTTCCGTGTTCCGTAGCCGTAGCTGACACGCGCCGCGCGCTCCACGGAATCGTCGGTCCCCATGTAGTCGACCAGCGCGACGAAGCCGTGGTCGAGGACGGGGAAATAGCCACCGAGGATCTCCTCGGCGGCGGGGACGGTGGGGCGGCGGGTGGGGTGGGAGGTCGGTTCCATGGCTCCCAAACTAACCCGGTGCCGCCGAATCGGGCGAGACGCGGTTGCGCCCCTTCCCGGGCCGGACTATCGGTACCCGCACCACTCGCGACACCAGAGGATCCCATGCCTTTCCGCGCCCCAATCAATCGGCCCGTCCCGCTCGCTGCCGCAGCCGCCTGGCTGATTTTCCTGTCGTGCAACCCCGGGCCCGACGCCCCCACCCCCCGCGGCATGGTCACCGGAACCACCGGTGCACAGGCCATCGAAGGCGGCGTCGAGATCCTCAGGGCCGGAGGCAGCGCCGCCGACGCCGCCATGTCCACCGCGCTCACCCAGATCTGCATGGCCGTGGGCTCGTGGGTCAGCTACGCAGGCCTCATGACGATGGTCTACTACGACGCCGAGAGCGGCGAGGTCCACAACCTGAACGCGGCCTACAACACCGTCGCCGCCGAAACCGACCCCCTGACCATCCCCGGAATCGACCTCAGCGCCGGACTGGGGGCCTTCGAGGCCGAGCCCAACGGCCGCACCGTCCTCGTTCCCGGCTTCATGAAGGGCGTCGAGGCCGCCAACGAGCGCTTCGGCAAGCTCCCCTTCCAGGATCTGTTCGCGCCGGCCATCGCGTGCGCCGAAGACGGGTTCGAATACCAGGCTGGCAACGCGGGTCAGTACGCCTACAGGGAACCAGTCCTGAGCCGACTGCCCGAAACGAAGGCCGTCTTCACGAAGGCGGACGGATCGCCCTACGAAGCGGGCGACATGTTCACCCAGCCCGCGCTGGCCGAAACGCTGCGCATGGTCGCCGAACAGGGCGCGGACTACATGTACACGGGTCCGTGGGCCGAGAAGCTCGTCGCGTTGGTCGGCGACATCGGCGGCCGGATGACCGTCGAGGACCTCGCCGCCTACGAGGTCGTCTGGAGCGAGCCCGCCCGCGGCAGCTACCGCGGCTTCGACCTCTACGCCCACGGCAGCCCGGCGGAAGGCGGCGTCGGCCTGATCGAGGCCATGAACCTGGCGGAGCTGGCCGGCGTCTCCGATTACGGCCACTACGGCGACTCGGCCGAGGCGCTGTTCTGGCTGACCCAGATCGCGCGGCCCGGCCTCACCTTCGCGATCGGTGGCAAGCAGGCCGCGGACGGCATCGCGGCGATGATCGGCGCCGACCTCACGCACGAGACGCGTGTCCGGCAGGAGACCTCGGCGAAGCTCTGGGGCGCAATCCGGGACGGATCCTTCCCCGGTGTGGTCGTCCCGGCCGCCGCCGCCCCTCACTCGGACGCCGTCGTCGCCATCGACCAGTGGGGCAACATCGCCGCGGTCGTGCACTCCATCAACACGGTGAGCTGGGGCACCACCGGCATCTTCGTCGACGGCATCTCGATCCCCGATTCGGGAATCTTCCAGCAGGGCATGATGGCCCAGATCGAGCCCGGCAGCCGCCTGCCCGACCCCACCAACCCGGGCCTGGTCCTGAGGGACGGCAAGCCGTTCATGGGATTCAGCTCGATCGGCTCGGGGCTCCATCAGCGCACCATCGGCGGCCTCATTAGCGTCCTGGACTTCGGCCTGACCCCGCGCGAGGCGGTCGACAAGCCCGCGCTGGGCTCGTTCTCGTTCAGCGCGCTCGCCCAAGGCGCGTCCGGCCCCGCGGCACAGGAAGTGGGAGTCGGCGACTACCCGCCCGAATTCATCGCCGAGGTCGAGGCGATGGGCCAGCCGATCGAGGAGAACGACGCGACACGCGGCTACTGGATCGCGATCACGATCGACCCGGAGACCGGCGAACTGCACGGCGCGTCGATCCGGGGGCTCGAGCTGGGCGGCCGGGCGGTCGGGTATTGAGGGACAACAACAGCACGGAGGCAGGCATGAACAGGCGGAGTCCGGCAACAGCGGGTGCAATGGCGATCGTGATCCTGGGGCTCGGTTGTGCCGAAGCCCCGCCCGCCGAAGGGGACCAGCCCGGAGGCCCCGAGCCTTCGATCTGATCCGGCCCGGCATCCCCGAGATGATTCTCGTCGGCATCGGATACCCGGACCCCTACCGCGCCGGGACGTTGCGCGCGCGCGATCTGACCCCGGAGGGCTCGCTGTCGGACGAATTCGACCAGCTCCTTCGCTCCGCCCCGGTCTTCGACGGCCTGGGAGGCGCTGCCGAGTTCCTGCGCTTCATCGAGGACGAGCTGCACCCGCGCATCGTCGCCGACTACCGTGTCGAGACGGAGGGAGTGGGATTCCTGGGCGACTCCTTCGGCGGGCTGTTCACCGCATACGCCTTCCAGCAACGGTCACCGATCTTCGACCGCTACTGGATGGGCAGCCCCGGACTCCTTCCGGCCACCGAGCTTCTCGAAGGGCTCCCCGCTGCGATAGCGCAGGGCTTCGAAGGCGACACGCGGGTGTTCATCACGCTCGGCGAACTGGAGGAGACGGGGGCGGTCGACATCTACAACGATCTCGCCGTCGGGACGCGCCGGCTCATCGAGATCTTCGAGGCCAATCCCGCGGACAACCTGACCGTCACATGGAAGGTCTACCCGGACGCGACCCACATCACGACCGTGCCCCCCGCGCTGACGGACGCGTTTGCGGCCCTGTTCATGAACCGGTGACCGATCGTGAGAAAGGCCGTGACCGCAGGTTCGTGGCCGAACACCGCGGCGGGGCGCTGACCCGGCAGGACCATCGCGCGCTCGCCACGTGGGCCGCCGAGTGCGCCGAACACGTGCTCTCCGTGACCTGGCCCGATAAGGAGGACCGGCGACCGTTTGACGCGGTCCGGCAAGCCAGGTCCTGGGCAACGGGTGAGGTCCCTGCCGGTAGAGCCATGCGGGCGGCGGTGGCGGCCCACGGCGCAGCCAGAGAAGCGAGTGGTCCGGCTGTCGCCGCGGCACGCGCGGCCAGCCATGCTGCAGCGACCGCCCACATGGCCGACCACAGCCTCCGGGCGGCGGGTTATGCACTCAAGGCGGTCGCGCAGGCGGGAATGGACGCTGAGGAGGAGCGTCGCTGGCAGGAGCGGAAGCTCCCCGACGGGATCCGGACGCTGGTGATGCAAGCGGGAGACAGCAGTCGATAAATTGCGTAAATTATGCATATTATGTATTTTCTTGACATGTCCAAGCCATCCGGTCCTCCCGAGGGCCGCGCCGTCAGCGCCACGTACGCGGCCAGGAACTTCGCAACCCTCGTCAACCGGGTTCGGGAGGAGCGCGCGGCCTACATCGTAGAGCGCAGCGGAAAGCCGGTCGCCGAGATCCGTCCCGTGAAGGACCGCGTCGTCACCATGCGCGAGTTCGTCGCGCTTTTCCCCGCAGAGACTCGCCGGCCCGCCGACGAGGAGTACCTGCGGGCAGTGGAGGAGGGGATCGCCTTCCTCAACCGGGTAGCGATTCCGGAGAGTCCTTGGGACTCCTGATAGACTCGAGCGTGCTGATCGCGGTGGAGCGGGGCCAGCTCCGGGCGGATACCGTTGCAGGGGCAGCCCGCCCGGAAGAGCCCGTCGCGATCGCGGCAATCACCGCTTCCGAGTTGCTCCACGGCGTTCACAGGCTGGCAGGAGCGCGGCGGGTCCGGACCGAGCGGATGGTCACAGCATGGCTCGCGGAGCTTCCGGTCGTTCCCTTCGACGTTGAAGTGGCAAGGGTCCACGCGACCCTGGCGGCCCAGCACAGGCGCTGCGGGAGACCGGTCGGAAGCCACGACCTGATGATCGCGGCGACGGCCGTGCATCTGGACTACCGGGTGGCCACGCGCGACCGCCGCAGCTTCGCGCGCATCGACGGGCTGGCGGTTGAGTACTTGTGAACCGCTTCACAAGCGCTTCGTCCGGGCCGCCTTCCTCCGCCTGCTCCTATCCAGTTCGCGCTTTCGCAGCCGGATCGCGTCCGGTGTGATCTCGATCAGTTCATCGTCGTCGATGAAGTCGAGTGCCTGTTCCAGGGTCATGCGGAGGGGCGGCTCGATGCGGACTGCGTCATCTGCGGCGGTGGTTCGCATGTTGGTGAGCTTCTTGGTGCGGGAGATGTTCACGTCCATGTCGCCGGGGCGGGCGCACTTGCCGACGATCATGCCGCCGTAGCAATCGAGTCCCGGCTCCACGAACATCGTGCCGCGCTCCTGCAACCCGAAGATGGCGAACGCCACCGCCTTGCCCGCGCGGTCCGCGACCATCGCCCCGCGTCCGCGCCCGCGGATCTCGCCCGCCCACAGGTCCCACCGCTCAAAGCGATGGTGCAGGATGCCGTCGCCCTTCGTGTCGGTGAGGAACTCGGTGCGGTAGCCGAAGAGTCCCCGCGCGGGAACGCTGAACTCGAGGCGGGTCGTGCCCGAGTCGCCCATCGGCTTCATCGAGACCAGTTCCCCGCGCCGCCGCGCGAGCTTCTCGATCACCGTCCCGGAGAGCCCCGACGGAACCTCCGCCACGACCTCCTCGAAGGGCTCCAGGCGCGCCCCGTCGCCGTTCCTGCGCAGGATCACCCGCGGCCGCGAGACCTGGAACTCATAGCCCTCGCGCCGCATGGTCTCCATCAGGATCGTCAGGTGCAGTTCGCCGCGGCCGCTCACCGCGAAGGTATCCGGACGGTCCGTGTCCTCGACGCGCAGGGCCACGTTGCGCTCCAGCTCGCGCCGCAACCGGTCCCGCAGCTGCCGGGTCGTCACGTACTTCCCCGCCCGCCCCGAAAAGGGGGAATCGTTCACCACGAAGTCCACCGAGATCGTGGGCTCTTCGACCGTGATGCCGCTCAGCCGCTCAGGAAAGCGCGGGTCCGTCAGCGTATCGCCGATCTCGACGCCGTCGGTGCCCGCAAGACCCACGATGTCGCCCGCCCGGGCCTCGTCGATGTCGACGCGGTCCAGCCCGGTGAAGGTGTAAAGGCCGGTGACGCGCGCTGCGTCGCGGGGATCCGGCGTGGTGGTGGCGGTGGCGGCCAGCCGCAGCGCCCGCTGTCCCACCCTCACCGCACCCCGCTCCACCCGCCCGATCGCCATCCGCCCCAGGTACGACGAGTGGTCCAGCGTCGAGACCAGCATCTGGAACGGCCCGTTGGCGTCGACCGGAGGCGGCGGGATGTGCTCCACCACCGCGTCGAAGAGCGGCGTCAGGTCGTCCCCGCGCACCCCGGGCTCGACCGCGACCCAGCCGTCGCGCCCCGCCGCGTACAGGAAGGGCGCGTCGAGTTGATCGTCGCTGGCCTCCAGGTCCATCAGCAGCTCGAGCACCTCGTCGTGGACTTCCTCCGGGCGCGCGTCCGCCCGGTCCACCTTGCTGATCACGATCAGCGGGGTCAGCCCGAGCGCCAGCGCCTTGCGCGTGACGAAGCGCGTCTGCGGCATCGGTCCCTCGGCGGCATCCACCAGCAGGAGCACGCCATCGACCATGCGCAGGATGCGCTCGACCTCACCGCCGAAGTCCGCGTGGCCAGGCGTGTCGACGATATTGATCTTGGTGCGCCCCCACTTCACCGCGGTGTTCTTGGCCAGGATCGTGATCCCGCGCTCGCGTTCCAACGGGTTCGAATCCATGACCCTCTCGACCACCTCCTGACCCACCCGGAAGATCCCGGCGTGTCGGAACATCTGGTCCACGAGCGTCGTCTTCCCGTGATCCACGTGCGCGATGATCGCGATGTTGCGCAGGCTCATCCGCTCACCGGCGCGTGAATGTGTACGTGCCGATCGGTTCGTCCGAAAAGGGACTGATCCCCTTGAGGTTCCTGATCGGCTGCCTGGGTGACGAGTCCGCGTTGGCGGAGCGGTAGGAAGCGCCGTCGTCCGTGCCGGAGTCGTAGGGGTAGAGCACGACCTGCAACTCGTCCACCCACTGCCCGAATTCGTCCTGGAGCGACTGGCCCGCAACGCCCACGAACCAGTCCGGACTGGGCGCGATCATCGTGACCAGGGTGATGAGGGGGTGGTCGAGGCTGACATGAACGCTCTCAATGGTAGTGTTCGCCGGGCTGCCGATCCCGCGGCCGTTGATGACCGAGAGCGCGTTTCCGGGGATATGCGCGCGGATCTCGCGAGCCAGGATGCTCGTCCCGCCGGTCTCGGCCATCTGTTCGATTCCCGCGCTCGCGATCTCGCCGGAGGCCCAGAAGCTGACGCTGTCGTTGTGGACCGCTCCGATGAGTGGGGAGAAGTGCGGGCCCGGCGGGAAGTCGGTGGGATGCGTGGTCGCGCTCCAGGTGGCGTTGAAGACCACCCGGTAGACCGCGGTGTCCGAGGGCGGGGGGACTTCCCCCGCGACGGCCCTGACCTCGGCGGAGACGCCGTCGGCAGCGGACGCCATGAGGGATTGGATCCCCGAAACCTCGCCGAGCGTCCAGTGGGTGCTCGCCATTCCGGCCGGATCGGTGACGGCCGACGGCGGATCCGCGGCGCCGTGCCCCTCGGCCGCCGTGAACGATACCGTGACGTCCGCGACCGGCGAGCCGCCCGCGTCGTCGACGCGCACGACGACGGGTTCGGGCAGCGCACGCCCCGCGAGGCCCTCCTGGGCACCGCCCGACGCGACCGCGACCGCGGCCGGAAGCTGCGCCACCGTGACCTGCGCCGTCGCGCTGAGCGCCTCGATGGCCGCCGTGAGGGTTCCCGACCCGTTCGCGACGGCCGTGACCTCGCCGACGAAGGACACCGTGAAGACCTCGCCGTCGTTGCTCGACCAGGTGATGGGCGCGGCGAACGGGTCGCCGTACTGGTCGGTCACCGTCGCCGTGAACGAGGCGGTCTCTCCCAGCGAGGACAGCGTCGCCGACTCGGGCGAGATCGCGATCGCGGCCGCACGGGGCGGATCCCGCACCGGCTCGCTCCCGGAATCGCCGCAGGCGCCAAGCGCGGCCACGGCGAGCAACGCGTACGCGCCGCCGGCGATGGCCACGGCTGCTCTGAGGGGAATCGTGATTGGGGTGGCCATCCGGTCGACTCCGGCGGAAGCGGGTGTTGCCTGGCGAAGGCGGCAAAGCTAGCCGGATTGCTCCTCGATTGCATGCCGGAAGGGACGACAGTCGGCTCCCGGCCCGCCGTCAGCGACCAGGTCGGCTTGCCCCACCCCGCCCTTCATACCATATGACAGTGCGATTCATACGAACACTCGAGCCCAGAGCACGGTCATGCCCACGCCATCCACCCCGTCCCGCCGCAGGCAGGCGCTCCTGCTCGCCACTGCCGCCATCCTCGTCACGGCCCTCGGCATCTACGCCACCACGCGCCAGCCCACCCTGACCGGCTTCACCGACGAACGCGCCGCATGGCAGCTGGCGTGCGAAGCGCGTTTCCTGGAACTGCCGCGGAGCGAGTCCTTCCGCGAACATCTCCGCACGATCACCGCGGAACCCCACCCGGCAGGCTCGGCCGCCCAGGCCCGCGTCGGAGAGTACATCGCGGGCGCCATGGAGCGCGCGGGGCTGGAGGTCACCCGTCATCCCTACGACGTATACCTCCCCGAGCTCACGGACGATGTCGAGGTCCACATCGTCACGCCCGTCGCCATGCAGCTCTCCAACCGCGAACCCGCGCTCCCCGAGGACCGCTTCTCCGGCCACCCCGACCTCCTCAACGGCTGGAACGCGTTTTCCGGCTCCGGCGACGTGACCGGCGAAGTCGTGTACGCCAACTACGGGCGCCGCGAGGACTACCTGGCGCTGGACTCGATGGGGGTGTCGGTCGAGGGCAAGGTCGTGATCGCCCGCTACGGGGGGAACTTCCGCGGCTACAAGGTCAAGTTCGCCGAGGAGCGCGGCGCGGCGGGCGTCGTCATGTTCAACGATCCCGGCTTCTCGGGACTCGACGTCTACCCGGAAGGCCCGATGATGAACGGGCAGACGATTCAGCGCGGCTCCGTCCTGACGCTGCCCTGGACCGGCGACCCGCTCACTCCCTTCGTGCCCGCGCTGCCCCTCGACGGGGACACGCAGGTCGAGCGCCTCGACCCCTCCGAGGTGCCGCTGCACACCATCCCCGTGCTGCCCATCGGCTACGAGGCGGCGAGCGAGATCCTGACGCGCATGACCGGCAGCGAAGTTCCGCCCGGCTGGGACGCTTCCATGGAGCTGGACTACCGCCTGACCGGCGGCCCCGATCTCACGGTGCGCGTGCGCGTCAACCAGCCCAAGAAGCTGACGCGCGCGACCAACGTGGTCGGGACCCTGCGCGGCACCGAGTTTCCGGACGAGTGGTTCATCCTGGGCGCGCACTACGACCCGTGGGGCTTCGGCGCGATCGACCCCAACGGGGGCACCGCGATGCTCCTCACCCTCGCCGAAGCGCTCGGCGAACTGGCCAACGACGGTCAGTGCGCTCCCCGCCGCGCGATCATGATCGCGCACTGGGACGCCGAGGAGTACGGGATCATCGGGTCCACCGAGTGGGTGGAGGAGTTCCGCGAGGAGCTGGAGGCGAACGCGGTCGCGTACATCAACGCGGATGCAGCGGTGTCGGGATCCAACTTCGGCGGCTCCTCGTCGCCATCGCTGAAGGGGCAGATCCTGGAGGCGACGAAAGCGGTCACCTATCCGGGCACCGGCGAGCCGCTCTACGACTGGTGGTTTGAGCGGGCACCGGCCGACGCCGACGAGCCGGCGCTGGGCAACCTCGGCGGCGGGTCGGACCACGTCGCCTTCTACACCCATGCCGGCGTGCCCTCGGCCGGCCTTTCCTCGGGGAATCCCAGCGGCGTCTACCACTCGAACTACGACAACTTCGCCTGGTACGAACGATTCGGCGACAGCACATTCGCATACGGGCCGATGATCGCCCGCACCGACGGCATCCTCGCGCTGCGCTTCGCGAACGCCGACGTGCTGCCCTACGACGCCGCACGCTACGCCACCGACACCCGCACCCACGTGGAAACGCTGTACCGCGTAGCCGAGGCGCGACGGCTCGAGGTGGATCTCTCGGCGCTGGTGGAGGCGAGCCGCGAACTGGACGAGGCATCCGCCGATCTGGTAGCGGCCCGCGACGAGTGGATCCGGTCCGGCGACGTCGATCCCGCCACCGCCGAGGCCGTGAACCGGGCGCTGATCGGCCTCGAGAAAGCGTGGCTGAACGACCGGGGGCTGCAGGGACGCCCGTGGAGCCGCTCGATCTACGTCTCGCCGGACCCGTTCAGCGGGTACGCGTCCTGGATGCTGCCGGGTTTGCGCTACGAGATCGAGACCGACGACCGGGCCGATCTGCCGGGCTGGGAGCGCGTGTACATCAACGCGATTCGCGACCTGGCGGAGCGGATGCGCAGCGTGGCGGGGATGATGCGGTAGCCGGCGGCGGCCCGCATGCCGTGCTCGCAACGGTCACAACCATCGCGCCGGATGCTGCCAGTAGGAGCCCGGTCTGCGTCACGGCCCGACATCCACCACAAACGGATACACCATCTCGACTACCCGGCGGGCGCTGTCCCTGGCCGACGCGGCGTCCGTCTGCGAGTAGAAGTCCGTCGGTGTAAGATCCTCCGCGCCGTAGAACGCGAGTTCCCGGTCCCGGCGAAGTTGCCGGGAGGTGTCGGCCAGCCACTCGACATCGCAGCCCAACTGGGTCGGCAGGCGATTCCTTTCGGCCAGCAGGATCGCCGAAACGTCGTGAATCCGGGGCGGCTCGATGCCGTGGGACCGCAACAATCCTTTCAGGGCCAGCTCGAGGATCTCCTGGGACTCCCGAACCACGTCCGCCCAGCTTCCGGCGTCGAAGAGCACATCAAGCGCGTCCAGGCGGACTCTCGCTCGGCGCAGATAGTCCCTCGCGAGTTCCGAGTTCCTCATGGCTCGTGCACCCAGTAGCGCTGCCCACCAGCTTTCCGGAGAGAGAGGTCACCGCGTGCAATGCGGCGCCGCACGTTCGCCAGATGCCGCGACACCGCGAGTCCGCGTTCGAAGAGGACCAGTCCGTCGCGGGCCACCTCCGCCCACAGCCCCGACACGGCCGCGCGGCTCGACGGCAACCGAACGAAATGCGGTGTCACTTCGTGGCCGTCCCAACTGAGGCCGGGCCCCGCGTCCCAGCGGCGATACAGCGCGCGCACAACCGGCACCCCTTCGCCGGCAATCAGGAGTACGTCGAGATCGGAGGTCGAGGCTTCTTCCCCGCGTGCCCATGAGCCGAACGCGACAACGCCCACGAGCGAGTCGCCAAGGACCGAATTCGCCCGCCCAGCAACCGCCGCCATGGCCGGATCCATAAGGCCCCCCGGCGACGCCAGCTTGCGGGCACAAAAGTCGTTCAGCGATGTCTCGGCCGCGCGTGCCGCAGCGCGCAGAGACGCGTGCAGGTCGGGATCGATACGAAGCACAAAGCGCCCGGAAGGACGTTTCCTCGCTCGGCCGGCAGCGTGGTGCTGATGTATAGTATCATATGGCATTGATAGCATGATACTATCGTTTCCGCACGGTGCCAACACTACTGCCCAGCCTGCGCCAGGCGGGGAGCCCGAGGCGCCGACCCACGCGCTACGTAATCGTCCGGCCCGTCCGCTCCCGCAGCAGCTGATTGTAGCGTGCCAGATCGTCCGCGAGCACCGCCTCCAGCGCCCTTGCGACCTCCTCCAGCTGCTCGCGCAGGATCTCGGCGACCTGCATGTGCTGGTCCGGCGGCGGGAAGTCGGCGACCGAAACGACGTCCTGCAGGTAGCGAAGGCGCCCCACGATCATGGACGGCCACCGCACGCCGTCGCTACCGGTGTCCCTGAGCCGGATGAGCTCGCTTTCGACCGCGATCAACCGCGCGTCGAGTGCCGCGCCCGCCTCGATCACATCGGCCGCGTCGCCACGCTCCTCGAGCACGGGGCGCAGGTCGTGAATCTGGCGGCGCAGGAGCTCGATCCGGTTCACCAGGTCGGCCGCGCCGTTGCGGTCGGCCATCAGCTCCTGAACAAGCGCGAACTGCGCGTCGATGTCCGCCAGGGAGCCTTCCGAATTGGGGTCCTTCACGACCGTCAGTCCCTCGCTGCCCACCTCCGCCCCGTCCACCAGCAGCGTCACCGTGTAGGTGCCCGGAGGCTGCAGCGGTCCCCGTACGCCGAAGAAGCCCCCGCCGGCCACGCGGTACCCCTCGTCGGGCATGCGGAACCAGTCCGAATGGAGGGGCTTGGTGCGCAGCCGGATCTCGGTGGGGGGCTCGCCGGTCAGATCCCACCACAGCCGATTGAAGCCCTCGTGAGTCGTCCCGTCCAGGGTCTTCACCGTCTCGCCGGCCGCGTTGTCCACGCGGATCTGCACCCGCGCGCCGTCAGCGGGGCCGCCGTCTGAAGTCACCCCACCCAGCCAGTAGCTGATCGCCGCGCCCGCCGGCGGGTTTTCGCCATCCGACCAGTCGCCCAGCATGGTCGACGGTTCCGTGATCGGGAGCAGCCTGTACGTTTCGCGCAACCGGAACAGGTGCGCGTCCGACGCCGCGATCTCCTCGGTCAGTTGCTGCACCGGGCCGAGGTCGTCCAGGATCCAGTAGCCGCGGCCGTACGTGCCCGCGACGAGGTCGTTGAAGTGTTCCTGGATGAAGAGGCCGTAGTAGGGCGCCGGCGGTAGTCCCGGCATGAACCGGCGCCAGCTGTCGCCGTCATCATGGCTGATGTACAGGTAACTCTCGGTTCCCAGGTACAGGAGGCCGGGGCGCACGGCGTCTTCCAGCAGGTAGCGCGTGTAGTCGACCGGGTCGTTGTCCACGCCGTCGGTGATCCGGGTCCACGACTCGCCGAAGTCGTCGGTGCGGTACGCGCGCGCCTCGAAGTCGCCCACCTGGTGGTGCTCAATCGTGATGTAGGCCTTCGCCACGTCCCAGCGCGACGCGTCGATGCTGCGCACCACGCCGTCGGGCGGCAGGTCCGGGATGTTGGCCGTCACGTCCGTCCAGGTGGCGCCGTCGTCGCGGCTGACGTGCATGAGTCCGTCGTTGGTCCCCGCCCAGAACACCCCCTGCTGCACGGGCGACTCGTCGAAGGCGTAGATCACGCAGCAGAACTCGACGCCGATATTGTCGGGGGTGAGGCCGCCCGAAATGGTCTGCCGCGACTTGTCGTTGGTGGACAGGTCCGGGCTGATCACCTCCCAGCTCTGCCCGCCGTTGCGGGTGCGGTGCACGTGCTGGCTGGTCACGTAGATCGTGTTGTTGTCGTGCGGCGAGATCAGCAGCGGGAAGGTCCACTGGAAGCGGAACCGCATGTCCTCGGCGGGCCAGCCCAGCGTGGACATCGGCCAGACCTCGACCTGGCGGAACTGCCCCCGCGCCACGTCGTGCCGCACCACGATCCCGCCCGCCGCCCCGGCCCCCGACGCGCTCGACCACACGATGTTGGGGTCGGTCGGGTCGGCGGTCGCGAAACCGCTCTCGCCGCCACCCACCCCCCGCCAGTCCCCGCGCGGGATGCGCCCGCTCGCGAACAGCCCCGACAGCCGCGAGTTCGACGGCCCGCGGAACGACGGCCCGTCCTGCCGGTTGCCCAGCACGTTGTACGGGATCGCGTTGTCGGCCGTGACGTGGTACATCTGCGCGATTGGCAGCTGCACCCGATACCACGAGCGCCCCCGATTCTCGCTGATCGAGAAGCCGCCGTCGTGGGCGACCGCGATCCGGTCCCCGTCCATCGGATCGATCCAGATGTCGTGGTGGTCCCAGCCGGGTCCCTCATTGCCGCCCAGCAGGTACCGCACCGTCGTATGGGACTCGCCGCCGTTCGTGCTCCAGCTGAAGCTCGACGACAGGAAGTAGATCTCGTCGCGGTCGTCGGGTGACACACCGCAGCGCGTGTAGTAGGCCTGCCGCGTGGCGAGGTCGTGGCTGTATGACGTAACCCGCCAGGTGTCGCCGCCGTCGCTGCTGCGCCACAGCTCGCCGCTGTCGGTCTCCTCGCCGTCGATCGGGACGCCGTCACCGGTCTCGATGAGCGCGTAGATGCGGTCGGAGTCGCCAGCCGACATGCACACCGCGATCTTGCCGATCCTCCTCGTGGGGAGGCCGTTTCCCTCCAGCCGACGCCACGTGTCGCCGCCGTCCATCGTTACATGGAGGCCGCTGCCGGGGCCGCCGCTGTCCCGCTTCCACGTCTTGAGGTCCAGGTCCCAGGTAGTGGCGATGATCTTCCGCGCGTTGTGCGGATCCATGGCCATCTCGTAGGCGCCGGTGTTCTCGTCGACGAAGAGCACGCGCTCCCAGCTCTCGCCCCCGTCCATCGTGCGGAACACGCCGCGCCGCTGCGCGGGAGCATAGGCGTGCCCGATCGCGGCCACATACACGACATCCGGATCGCGCGGATGCACGATGATCCGGCCCACGCGCCCCGTCCCCTCCAACCCCATGTGCACCCACGAATCCCCACCGTCCGTCGACTTCCACACGCCGTTGCCGATCGAAACGTTCGAGCGGATGGAGCTCTCCCCGGTCCCGGCCCAGACGATGGCCGGATCCGTGGGCGAGACCGCCAGCGCGCCGATCGAGTGCACCGGCTGGTCGTCGAAGACCGGCTCCCAGTTCAGGCCCGCGTCAGTGGTGCGCCAGACTCCGCCGCTCGCCGCGCCCGCGAAGTACGTGGAGCGGTCGCCCGGCACTCCCGTCACCGACGCCACCCGGTTGCCCACCGGGCCGATGTGGCGGAAGCGCAGGCCCTGGAGCTGATCGGGCCCGAGCTGCTGGGCAGCGAGGGGTGCTGGGGCGAGCACGAGGGCGAACACGGCGACAAGGCGAAACTTCGACATGGTCCTTTTCCGCATGAAGTGAGCGTGGAAGCGTCTGGGTACCGTCTCAGGTAAACAGCCGTTGGTCCCACCACACCGGCGCTTCCGCACCTGGCGTCATTCGCGGGAACTCCGGGTGACTCGCGTTGATGATGACGTGCCGCTCCATCCGCACAACGACGGAGGGCACGATCAGGATAGCGCTCCGCCCCTCGGCGTACCATTGATGGCCGAACCGGCGGGCCGACGGACTGTCCGGAAGTTGCCAGCCCGGAATCGTGTCGGCATCGGCCGTCTCACAGCTCGTACCCGCCGGTATCTCGATCCTGAGGAAACGCTGGTTTCCCGGCGGAGGACCGTTCCATCGAACCAGCGTCTCCAGCATCGCGGTAGCATAGCGCTCCGAAGCGTAGATGACCTGGTCCCCGACTTCGTGCCAGCGCCCGGAGACCCGTCGGGCACCCTCGGAGCTGAAGACGGGCCATCGGCCCTGCGAGTCACCGATTCGATAGGCGTAGAGGGTCTCTGCGAGCCGACGTGGAGCGGTCAAACGGCGACGCCGGCCTCTGCCCGCCACACCAGATTCAGCACGGCGTCTGCACCGGGCGAAGACGCAAGCGCCAGTTCGAGGGGCGACTCACCACCCAGCAGCGGGTGGGGCCGAAACAGGAAGTCATGAATCCGCGGCACGTCGCCGTGAAACGCCGTTCCGATCGCGTCGAGCACCCGCACCGCGTCGTAAAGCCTCTCGCTATGGGTCCGGGACAGGGGTCGGCCGCTCCTCCTGTGCCGATGGAGCGTGGCCTCGGAAGCAACCTTCCCCTCGATTCGAGCGCGCCCGACGAGTTCGCCTAGTGCATTCACGGTACTGACCGGCAACCCCTCGGCGACCATTCTTGCAAACGCCAATTCATCCAGCTGTTCCGGTTCCTCCAGATCCAGGAGCCGGGCAAGCCTGCGCGAGGCGGTCGGAGGCAGGCAGCCGGGATCAGCGTAGGCGGCAAGGGCGTTCAAACTCCAACGGTGTGAGCGAGCGGGACTGCGACGCGATCCGTCACGCCATCCTCTACGACGGACTCTTCCACGAAGCGTGATGGCGGCGAGCCCAAGCCGCCCCTAGACTACCCCTCCGGATTCGCTGCTTGTCACCCCAGTCGAGAGGTCTTCCATGTCCGGCATCCGCGCCGCCCTCGCGCGCCTGTTCGCCCCCGCCGTCCTCGCACTCACGATCCTTGCTGCTGCCGCGCTCGCGCCCCGCGCCGTGGTCGGCCAGGAGGCCGATGAGCCTTTGGTGAACCAGAGCGACGACCCCATCCTGCGGGCGTTTTCTTGGCGTTCGGTGGGTCCCTTCGGCCAGGGAGGGAGGGTAGACGATCTCGCCGTGCACCCCGACGACCCCCACACGTACTACGTCGGCTTCGCGACGGGCGGGCTCTGGAAGACCACGAACAACGGCACCACGTTCGAGTCCATCTTCGACGGCCACGGCACGCACTCGGTCGGAGACCTCGCGATCGCCCCCTCGGACCCCGACATCGTCTGGGTTGGCACGGGCGAGCCGAACAACCGGCAGAGTTCGTCGTTCGGCGACGGGATCTACAAGTCCACCGACGGCGGCGAGACCTTCACGCACATGGGGCTGCGCGAGACGCAAACCATATCGCGCGTGATCGTGCACCCCGAGAATGCCGACGTGGTCTGGGTCGCGGCGAACGGGCACCTCTTCGGCGCCAACCCCGAACGCGGCGTCTACAAGACCATCGACGGCGGCCGCACCTGGAATCTGACGCTGAGTGTGGACGACGACACCGGCGCGACGGACCTCGTCCTCAATCCCTCCAACCCCAACACGCTATTCGCGGCCACCTACCAGCGGCGCCGGACAGCATGCTGCTTCGTCGGCGGGGGGCCCGGCAGCGGCATCTGGCGCTCGGACGACGGCGGCGACACCTGGACCCGGCTCACGGGCAACGGGCTCCCGCGCGGGACGATGGGGCGCGTGGCGCTGGCGATGACGCCCGCCGACCCGGATGTCGTGTATGCCCAGATCGAGGTGGCGGCGGACAGGGAGGAGCCTCTGACAGCGGACGAGCGGCGCCAGCTCGAGAGCCTCGCCGAGCAGGACGAACCGCTTCCGCTCGATCCCGAGTACAACGGCATCTGGCGCGCCGCCGACGGCGGCGCCAGCTGGGAATTCCGCAGCAACGAAAACGGACGGCCGATGTACTTCAGCCAGATCCGCGTCGACCCGAACGATCCGGACCTCGTGTACGTGGTCGATCAGCGCGTGCACAAGTCGAGGGACGGCGCGAAGACGTTCGAGGTGCTGAACGGCTACGGGCACGTGGACCAGCACGCGCTCTGGATCAACCCGGCGAACAGCGACCACGTCATGATCGGCAACGACGGAGCGATCGACGTCAGCTACGACCAGGGCGAGACCTGGGAGGCGTTCCGGCGCTGGGCGGTCGGGCAGCCCTATCACGCGTCGGTGGACATGCGGCGGCCGTACTACGTCTGCACGGGACTGCAGGACAACGGCAGCTGGTGCGGGCCGAGCGCGGTGCGGACCGGCGACATCCTCAGCGAGGACTGGTACCGCGTCGGCGGGGGCGACGGCTTCTACACGGCCGTGGACCCGACCGATCACACCGTCGTGTACTCGGAGTCGCAGAACGGAAACCTCCGGCGGCTCGACCTTACGACCGGCGAGCAGGGCAGCATCCGGCCGCGAGCGCCGACCGACAACAACTCGCGCACCAACATCGTGCCGGCGCCGGAGCTGAACACCGAGATCCGCTGGAACTGGAACACGCCGTTCATCCTGTCTCCGCACAACCCGGACGTGGTGTACGCGGGCGGAAACCGGCTGTTCAGGTCGATGGACCGCGGCGAGACGTGGACGATGAGCCCGGATCTGACCCGGAACCTGGACCGCGACCGGGTCGAGATCATGGGCTACATGAACGCCCTCAGCCGTTGCAACCGGCTGGACCGGGGCCGGCAGTGCATTCTGTCGCGGAACGACGGCGTGAGCCGCTTCAGCACGATCGTGTCGCTGGCGGAGTCGCCCCTGGTGCCCGGGCTGCTGTGGGTCGGGACGGACGACGGAAACATCCAGGTCAGCCAGGACGGCGGCGCGACGTGGAGCGAGGTGGGCCGCAACATCCCGGGCGGGACGATGGGCTATTACGTCTCGCGCGTGGAGGCGTCGCACTTCGACGCGGCGACGGCCTACGTCTCGATCGACGGTCACAAGAGCGACGACCTGAGACCGTACGTGTACGTGACTCGCGACCATGGTCAGAACTGGACCGACATCACGTCGAACCTGCCCGAGTACGGCAACGTCAACACGGTCCGGCAGGATCCGGTGAACGCTTCGCTGCTCTACGCGGGCACCGAGTTCGGGTTCTTCGTGTCGCTCGACGAGGGCGGCACGTGGAGACCGTTCATGAACGGTCTGCCGGTCGTGCGCGTTGACGACGTGGTCGTACATCCGCGCGACGGGGACCTCGTGCTCGCCACGCACGGGCGCAGCGTGATGATCATGGACGACATCACGGCGCTCCAGCAGCTCACCGACGAGGTGATGGCGCAGGACGTGTTCCTGTTCGAGCCCAGGGAGGCCGTCCGCTGGAAGCAGGACCGCACGCTGTCACGCTCGGTCACGGGCGACAAGGTACTGCGTGGCGAAAACGCGGCGCCGGGCGTGGCGATCCAGTACTGGCTGCGCGAGGCGTCCGGGGACGTGCAGCTCACCGTGACCGACGTCGCGACGGGCGAACTCTTCCGCGATCTGACCCCGATCGGGAATTCGGGAATCAACCGCGTGCAGTGGAATCTGCGCGGGAATCGCCGCGAGCAGCCCGGTGGCGGCGGCGGCTTCCAGTTCGGCGGAGGTCAGGGGCCGATGGCCCAGCCGGGGCTGTACCGGGTGACGCTTACCGTGGACGGGCAGGAGACGTCGCGGGTGGTGACGGTGCTGGAGGACGTGTGGATGGGGGTTGGATAGAAAACCGGGGTGGCCGCCACCGCCACGGCGGCAGTGGCGGCCACCCCGTGTTTCTAGGGTAGGCCGCCGGCTCTCACGAGTTCGCCGTCCACAATCAGCCGAACCGGACCTCGGAACCTGAAGAACCGTCGCACGACCTGATCCGCCGCATCGCCCGCGGTGTCCCCGCCACTGTCCTGGAGTACCGTGATCGATGCCGTGCCGACGTAGTTGCCTCCCGCCCGCGTGGCCCGGACCTGGATGGTCCCCGATCCCTTCCCGGTCGCGGTCACGAGTCCGTTGTTGTCCACCGTCACGATGTGCGGGTGGCGGGCGGTCCATATGTAGTCCGTGTCCTCGACCTCGTATCCGTTCGCGTCACGCGCCACCGCTGTCAGCTGGAGCGTATCTCCGACGACATCCAGCGTGTCCGTCTCCGGCGTCATTTCGACTCGCACCGCCAGTTGCGCCACGCTGATCGAGGCCGAGTCCGCGAGCGCTCCAGCTTTCGCGTAGATGTTCGTGCTTCCGGTCCGCACCGATGTGACCAGCCCGGACATGTCGACGGTCGCGATGCCGCTATTCTCCGAAGTCCAGGTGACGCTGATGCCGGGGACCGCATTCCCGTTGGTGTCAACGGCTTCGGCCGACAGGCGCAGCGTTTCGCCAATCGAGAAGAGCGTACGGGCGGACGGAGTCACCTCCAGCCCGACAGCCTCGACGGTCACGGTAAGCTCCGCCGCAGCGCGAACACCTCCGGCCCCGGCCGCGATTTCAGCGCTTCCGATGCCCGTGGAGGTGGCCAGCCCCGCGGCGTCCACCGTCGCGACGGACGCGTTCGACGAAGTCCAGGTGAAGGCGGCGCCGGCGACCGCGTGGCCGTTGGCATCGAACGCCTCCGCCGTGAATTGCACGGTCTCGCCGATCGAACTGAGGGACGCGGTGCCAGGCGCCACTTCGACCCGCACCGGCTGCTGCGCTACGGTCACGTTGGCGGTGCCGGATGCACTGCCGGACGTCGCCGTGATCGACGCGCTCCCGTTTGCGACCGCGGTCACGGTCCCGTTGGAACCAACGCTGGCAACCGAGGCGTCGTTGCTTCCCCACGTGACCGACACGCCAGCCATGGGCTGCCCCCGCTGATCCAGCACGGTGGCATTCAACTGGACCGTGGCCCCGATCGACGCCAGCTGGGCGGTCGCGGGGGTGATGTTGATGGTCGTGGCGACCGGAGGCTCGACCGGATCCGTCGGCGGTGCCGAACCGTCGCCGCCGCCGCAGGCGCCGTTGAAGATCAGGACGATGGCGGCGAGTGCGCCCGTCCACGGCTCTACTCTACGCATTCCCTTATCCCCCTGGTGATGAGACGTCACGGGGTTCGCAGGTTGCGCCCCTTAACTATAACCCTCATGCCCAGACGTGTGCCCTCTTCCGTTTTGCCGGTGATCGGCGGAAGTGTCCAGGCAGTCGGTTGCAGGGATTTCGGGCGGGCCAACGGGACCGCATTCGCCTCCAAGACTGTCAATCTGCATGGAAGATGTCCCGGTTCGGCGGCTGGTAAAACGCTGCTGCACGGCCTTCGAAATGGGCCGGTGCGCTGGCGGGTAGAGCGGGCGGGCGAGGCTGGCGGGTTGCGGGCGAATCTGCAGCGGGCCGGCCGGCGGCGGGCGGGCCATCAGCGGGCGGGCTATCAGCGGGCGGCGCGCCCATAGAAGCATGCCGGTGTCCCGCGTTTTGCCGCGGAAACGTGGTGAGCGCTCCAGCGCGCGGCCGATCCCCCACATGTGCCCGCCAGCCCGCGTCCTGGGCCAATACAGAGGGCCGGAATCCTGCCGTTAGCTTATGGGGACAAACGCTAACTCTTTGCCGGACTTGAACTTCGAAGGAGTCAGCCATGACCATCACCCAGCTTGGCGAGCGCATTGTCGAACTCGCCGCACGGATCAACATCGCCACCTACGAGATGCTCACCCTCATCGCCGAGTTCGATCGCCGCGAGGGGTGGGCCGACGCCTTCAACTCCTGCGCCGAGTGGCTGCCTGGAGCACCGGACGCACGATCGGCACCTGCCGCGAGAACGTGCACGTCGCCCACGCGCTACAGCACCTGCCCAAGACCTCGGCCGAGATGGAGGCCGGGCGGCTCTCCTACACCAAGGTGCGGGCGATCACCCGGGTGGCCACGAAGGCAACGGAAGGTGAACTGCTCGAATTGGCCGACAAGGGCTCCGCCGCCGAGCTCGAACGGATGGTGCACGAAGTGCGGGTGCGGATGGCGCTCGACGCGAAGGGCCAGGCGGTGTTCTTCACGCGCGGCGGCAAGATGCTCGGGAGCGTCCCGCCGCCGGTGAACGAGCCGAAGCTGACGCCCGCGCTGCCCCCCGCCCCACCGCTTCGGCCCGGGCAGATGTACAACGGCCCGGCCCGGCTCGCGGCCGGCGCGGTCCCCTGGGAGATCGAGGCCGCGGCACGGGAGGCGATCGAGGCGGGTGCCGGCGGGTGACGACGCGCCCGCAGCCGCGTTTCCGCGGCAAAAGCAGGGACCCAAGCATGTCTCGATGGGACTCCCGCCAACCAGACAACGACGAGTGCAGGCAGCAGGCCTGGCAGATGGTGCCGCGGGCGTACCGCCAGGCTGGCCTCCGGCGCACAAGACCACGGCCTGCCTCGCGCGCACCGCCTGGTCCGGTCGCTCGGCTACCAGCTCCAGGCCGGGTCCACCGCCTTCACCGCGAGGCCCAGCGCTTCGAACTCGCGCTCCTGCCGGTCCGGCGCATGCCTGGCCACCGAGCGGTGACTTTGCACGACGATGACCAGGTCGCGCGACGGGATGACATAGGTACTCTGGTTCCCCGCCCCGAGCGCGAAATACGCATCGGTAGGCAATGTCGGCACGCGGCGGCCACGCCCGCTTTCATCCGGGGTGTTGACCCAGAACTGGCCCCCGTAGACAGCCGGATCCCACGCGGGCGCCGGCGAACTCACAAAGTCGACGAACTCCTCGGGCAGCAGCCGCTCGCCGTTCCACACGCCGCGCTGCAGGTAGAGTAGCCCTAGCCGTGCCCAGTTGCGGGGCGTGCCGTAGTTGTAGCCGGTGAGGATGAAGTTGCCGTAGAGGTCGGTCTCCATGACGAAGCGGCGGATCCCGATCTTGTCGAAGAGGGCGCGCTGCGGCCAGGTGAGGTATTCCTCGCCGATTTCGTTTTCGACCACGCGCCGGATGATCGAGCCGAGCGTCCAGGGATCCGAGTTGCGGTACCGACCCACGGTGTTGGGCGGAAATTCGGACTCCCGACTTACCGAGAGGGCAAAGATGTCGACCGGAGCTACGTAGCCCAGCATATGGTCGAACTGGCCCGGAACAACCGACAACGCCATCTGCTCCTCGGTCGAGCCCCCGTTGGTGAAGCGAAGGCCGCTGGACATGCGGAGCAGATCGGCCACCCGGATCTGCGCACGGGGATCACCCGCCGTGTGTTGCCACTCGGGCACGGGCGCGGGCTGCCACAGTTCGAGGTGTCCCATCTGCATCAGACGGCCGATGAGGGTGGCCGTCATGCTCTTCCCCATCGACCAGCTCTCGAGCTGCATATCCCGATGCGCACCGGATCCGTACTCCTCGGCGACGATGCGGCCCCGGTGCACGACCACGAACGCGGCCCGGATGTCCTCCGGGTTCTCGAAGATCACCCGCCCGGCTTCCGCGAGGAGTTCGCCGTTCACGTCATCGGGCAGCGGCTCCCGGGACAGCAGGTCGCCCATCGGCCATGGTGTGGTGGCCGCATCCGGCAGCGCGCTCTGCACGCTTCGGGGCGTGAAGAACGCGCCCTCGGCGTACGGGGGCACGATGACGCAACCCTGGTCGCCAAAATACCGCGCCCGGGCCACCGCGCCGCTCTGCGACGCGGTCACGATCCCGCTCTCCCCGTCGATGTCGAACGTCAACTCGCCAGCCTCGTAGTCCCGGACCTGGTCCTCCGTGTGCAGGATGCTGTTGTGGAGCGCCTCCTCCAGGTCGCGTTCGGACACCCAGGTCGCGGAGCAGAGCCGCTTGGCCGGGCTGGTCAGAGCGAAATACACCGGGTTCAGGGCGGTTTCCGGCCCGGTCCATTCAAAGACGCCGGCGTTGCCACCCGCCGAGTCGCCGTTCGTCCCGCAACCGGCGGCCAACAGGAACAGCACCGGTCCGACCCCTGCAATCCTCTTCATCGTGCTTCTCCCTGGCGCATCCGCGCCCCATGGCCCGTTTGATTTCTGCGGCGGGGCCATCAACATTGGCACCCCACCCTGCCAGCAAGCCAGTCGGGACAATGCAATACCCAAGGAGGTCCTCGATGCAAACACCGCGCTCCCTCCTCACCGCCGCACTCCTCGCCCTCTCCCTGCCGACCGGAGCATCCGCCCAGCAGCCCACCGGACTGCTCGACATGGACACCTACATGGAGATGGAATCGGTCGGCAGCCCGCGCATCTCGCCGGATGGGAATCACATTCTGTTCACGCGTGGCAGCGTGGACAAGATGAACGATCGGAACCAGAGCGACCTCATGCTCATGGACCTGGCCACCCGTAGGATCCGCGAACTGGAGACCGGGAGTTTCGAGGTGTCGTCGCCCATCTGGTCGCCCGACGGCACCAGAATCGCGTTCCTGTCCGACAAGGGCGGGACCAACCAGATCCACATGATGTGGCTCGACACTCGCGAAACCGTGCAGCTGACCAACGTCGACCGCGCTCCGGGCGGGATCCGGTGGTCGCCAGACGGCACACGGATCTCGTTCACGATGTTCCTCCCCGAGACGGGATCGCCGCTGCCGATCAAGATGCCGGCCTTCCCGAAGGGCGCGAAGCTGGCTGCGCCCGCGGTGGTGGAGGACCGCATGGGCTGGCAGCGCGATGGACGCGGATACACGCCGAAGGGGAACACCCAGATCTTCATCGTAGACGCGGAATTGGGCGGAACGCCCCGTCAGATCACTTCCGGCGAAAACTCCCACAACAACCCGCGCTGGTCACCCGATGGCACGAAGCTCTACTTCAGCGCCGACCTGATCCCCGACGAGGGCTACGAGCGTGGCAACTCGGAAGTGCACGCCATCGATCTCGCAACCCTGGAGATCACCACGCTGACCGACCGGCTCGGCCCCGACAACGGCCCGAACCCGTCGCCGGACGGCAGCATGATCGCCTACACCGGCTACGACCAGAACGAGAACTACAGCAATCTGTCGAACCTGTACCTGATGGACGCCGACGGCCGAAACAGCCGCATGCTCGCCGGGAACCTCGCGAATTCGCCGAGCGGCGTGACCTGGGCGCCGGACGGTTCGGGGGTGTACTACACGCTGGGCAAGGAGGGCTCGTCGAACCTCCACTTCGTGTCCACCGATGGGCGTGGCGAGCAGGTCACCCAGGGCGTCCACTACATCACGGGCGTCTCGATTGCGAAGACCGGAAGAGTCGCGGCCACGAACTCGACGTTTTACCGGCCCAATCACCTGATCACCTTCGACCTGGATGACCCGAGCGAGCTGGAGACCCTGGTGGACTACAACGAGGACGTCCTGAGCGGCGTCAAGCTCGGCGAGGTGGAGGAGATCTGGACCGAGTCCTTCGACGGCTTGCCGGTGCAGGGCTGGCTCATGAAGCCGGCCAACTTCGAGCCCGGCCGGAAGTATCCGCTGCTGCTGTGGATCCACGGCGGGCCGGTGGCGATGTATACCGTGCGCTGGAACTGGAACTGGCAGAACTTCGCGGCGGACGGCTACGCGGTACTGTGGATGAATCCGCGCGGCAGCACCGGATACGGCCAGGATTTCGTCAACGGGATCAACTACCTGTATCCCGGCAACGACTTTCACGACCTCATGGCCAGCGTGGACGCCGCCGTCGAACGCGGCTTCATCGACGAGGAGAACATGTTCGTCACCGGGAGCAGCGGGGGCGGAGTCCTCACCGCCTGGATCGTCGGCCACTCGGATCGTTTCCGTGCCGCCGTGTCCCAGCGCCCGGTGATCAACTGGCACTCCTTCGTCGGCACCACCGACGGGTCGGGCTGGTACCGCCGCTTCCGCTCCTTCCCCTGGGAGGACCCGGTGGAGTACGCGGAGCGGTCGCCGCTCCACTACGTCGGCAATGTGACCACGCCGACAATGCTGCTCTCGGGTGTCGAGGACCTGCGCACGCCGATGCCCCAGGCGGAGGAGTTCTACCGTGCGCTCAAGGTCCTCGGCCAGGAGACCCTGCACGTCAAGATTCCGGACGAGTATCACGGATCTCGCTCCATATCGCACAGGATCATGACCCAGCTCTATCTCAAGGCCTGGTTCGACAAGTTCAGGGACAAACCGGTGGCGTAGAGCCCCAACGAAAGGAAGCTCCATGACATTTCCCACCATGGCCGTGATGGCCCTCGTTCTTCTCGCGGCAGCCTGCGCGCCACAAGCCGAAGCGCCCGAGGCCGAGCCCGACCCCGAGGAGGCGGCGGTCGTGGCGGCGGTTGAACAGCTGTTCGAGGCGATGCGCACGGGCGACAGCGAGATGGCGAGAGCCGTATTCCACCCCGATGCCCGGCTGGGCCGCGCGGGCGAGGACGGGATCAGCTTCCGGCCCGCCGAAGGCTTCATCGAGATGATCGGCCGTCCCAGGGACGAGGTCTACGACGAGCCCGTCTGGGACTGGACCGTCCAGATCGACGGCCGGCTGGCGCAGATGTGGACCCGATACGCGTTCTACCTTGACGACGAGTTCTCCCATTGCGGCTGGGAGGGATTCCAGCTCTACAAGGGAGACAGCGGGTGGCAGATCACCCAGCTGGTCGACACGAGCCACCGCGGCGAGGACTGCTGGTATCCGCCGGGACGCGAGCCTGCGGCGTGAGAAAAAAGCTCCCGGGCACCAATTCCGGCCTGTCGGCGGCGGTGGCGGCGCTGGTCCTGTCGGCGTGCGCGGCTCCCTCGGAAGCGCCCTCCACCGCAGAGCTCGACGCCCTCGCCCGGGCGGTCAAGGACGCGATTGCCACCGACGCGCTCATGACCTTCTCCGCGGCGATCACGGAGCACGTCCGCCCGTCGGGCAGTCCCGGCGAGAACGCCGCGATCGACACCATCGTGGCCACGCTGGAAGCGCACGGCGTTCCAGTCGTCGTGCATGAGCTCGATGCCTACGCCAGCGACCCCGTTTCGGCCTCCGTGACCATCCCCGGCACCGACTTCGCGCCCGCGGCCATCACGATGGCCTACTCGGCCTCGAGCACCGGCACCGTCGGCGAGGCCGTCGACATGGGGACGCTCGCGGATCTGCCGCGGCTCGAGGTCGGCACCGGCGAGCGCCTCGTGATCGAGAACGAGGAGTTCGGCGCCGATCTGCCCGATCTCACCGGCAAGGTGGTCATCGTCGACGGCCAGCCGCGCAACGTGCCGACCATTGCAATGGAGCGCATGGGCGCGGCGGCCGTCGTCTTCGTCAACCCGGAGGAGCGCCTCAACGAACTGATCGTGACGTCCACCTGGGGCAGTCCGTCGCTGATGAACCACCACCGCCTGCCGACCATCCCCGTGGCCCAGATTGCGCGCGGCGCCGGAGAGCAGTTGCGCGCCCGCATGGCCGCGGCACCGGTCCGGCTGCGCGTCGAGACCGAACTCGCGACCGGGTGGAAGCCCATGCGGCTGGCCGTGGCCGCCATCGAGCCGGCGGGCGTGGAAGACGCACCGTACGTGGTCCTCGGCGGCCACATCGATGGGTGGCACCACGCCGCGACCGACGAGGCCGCCTCGAACGCGGCGATGCTCAGCCTCGCGCTGGCGTTCCACGATGTGCGGGACCGGCTTCGCCGCGGCCTCGTGGTGGCGTGGTGGCCCGGGCACAGCAACGCGCGCTACGCGGGTTCGACCTGGTACGCGGACGAGTTCTTCACCGATCTCCGCACGCGTGGGCTCGCCTACATGAACATCGACGGGATCGGGCAGACGGGCGCCAGGCGCTTCGGCGCCTCCGCGTCCGAGGCGTTCCAGCCCTTTGCCGTCCGCGTGGTGTCGGAGACGCAGGGCGAGGGAATCTCTCCGACGAGACCGGGCCGCAATTCGGACCAGGTCTTCAACGGCGTCGGGCTTCCCCTGCTCCAGTTCAGCCACACGCGGCTCGCCGAGGACGGCGGCTACTGGTGGTGGCACACGACGGAAGACACGTTCGACAAGATCGACCCCGGGGTCCTGAAGACGGACACGGACATCTACGCGCACGCGCTGACCGGGATGCTGGCCGGCGCGCGCTACCCGGTGAGCGTGGAGGCTCAGGTCGAGGCGCTGGCGGCGGCGATCGAGGCGCGGGACGAGGCCGCGGGCGGGGCCCTGCAACTGGTACGGCACCTCGGCGACCGCATGGAGCGCCTCCAGGAGGCCGCGGCGGCGATGGACCGGGCCGCCGATGCCGGCGAGGTCGAGGCCCTCGAGCTTGTGGCCTTTCTCCGGCCGCTGCACCGCGTCATGTACGTGCCGCTGAACGACTACCACCCCGACCCGGGCGTCAGCCTGGGCCCGCTGCCCGGCCTGGCCCCGGCGCGAATCCTCGCCGAAGAAGAGGCTGGAAGCGACCGGCGCGGCTTTGCGCTGCCGGTGCTGGTTCGAGAGCGGAACCGCCTGATCGAAGCGGTGGACGAAGCGTTGCTGGTCGGCGGGTCGATCAGACACGGATGGTGACGCGGCGGTCCGGGCTCCCGGTCCTCGTCCTGGCGTTGTGGACCGGCGCCTGTACGTCGCCCGACGCCCCCTCCCACGGCCCCGGCGACTGGCCCGCGTACGGACGGGACGCGGGCGGCACCGGGTTCTCGCCACTGGACCAGATCACCCCGGGGAACGTCGGCGGTCTCGAGGTCGCGTGGCAGTGGGAGACGGGCGAGGTGCCCATCCCCGGACCGATCGCTCCCATTCGGGGCCAGCGGGTTCGCCCCGGCAACTTCGAGACGACCCCGGTCGCCTTCAACGACACGCTCTACTTCACCACCCCGTACAACCGCGTGATCGCCCTGGACGGCAGCACCGGCGAAACGATCTGGGACTTTGATCCCCGCACGGTCGAGTGGGGCCAGCCCCCGAACGGGACGGGGTTCGTGCACCGGGGCGTTGCGGTGTGGAGCGGGCGCGCGGGCCGGCGCGTCTTCCTGAACACGCGCTGGCGGCTGATCGCCCTGGACGGCGCCACCGGCGAGCCCGTCGAGTCGTTCGGGCACCGGGGCGAGATCGACCTCACCGAGCACCTGCTCTGGCGCACCAACCGGCTTCACTACACGCAGACTTCGCCGCCGGTCGTCTTCGAGGACCTGCTGATCATCGGCAACGGCGTCTGGGATGGCTTCGTCTACCCCCGCGACCCCCCCGGCAACATCCAGGCGTTCGACGTGCACACCGGCGATCTGGTGTGGTCCTTCAACCTGATCCCGCAGCCCGGCGAGCCGGGGAACGACACCTGGGAGGACGGCAGCTGGGACTACACGGGTCACACCAATGCGTGGGCGCCGATGGTGGTGGACGAGGAGCGCGGGCTTCTCTTCGCCGGCATCGGCACGCCGTCGAACGACTACTACGGCGGCCACCGGAAGGGTGACAACCTCTACGCCGAGGCGCTTGTCGCGCTCGACGCCCGCACCGGCTCGCTGGCGTGGCACTTTCAGACGGTACACCACGGACTGTGGGACTTCGACCTTCCGGGCGCGCCGGTGCTCCTGACGATCGAGCCCGATGGCGCGACGGTCGACGCGGTGGCGGTGGCCGGCAAGACCGGCTTCGTGTACGCCTTCGACCGCGATACCGGCGAACCCGTCTGGCCCATCGAGGAGCGGCCCGTGCCGGCGAGCGACGTGCCCGGCGAGGTCGCCGCCGGCACGCAGCCCTTCCCCACCCGGCCACCTCCGTTTGCCCGGCAGGGATTCACGCCCGACGACCTGATCGACCTCACCCCCGAGTTGCGCAGGCAGGCCGAGGCGCTGACGGCGGGGTACCGGTTCGGGCCGCTCTTCGAACCCCCGTCGCTGGAGGGCACGATCACGATGCCGGGCATCCTCGGGGGCGGAAACTGGGGCGGCGCGGCCTTCGATCCCGGCTCGGGCCTTCTCTTCGTCAAGTCGTCGGAAGACCCGAGCCTGCTCACAATCGGGCCGGCCGACCCCGAGACCACGGTCGCCGACTACGCCATTGACCGGGGGGCACCGCGCACCCTGCGCATCGGCAACGTGCCCATCACCAACCCGCCGTGGGGCACGCTGACCGCGATCGACATGAACGCCGGCGAGATCCTCTGGCAGGAGCCCGTCGGCGAGCGGCCTGAAGTACGCAGCGACCCGGCGCTGGCGGGCGTGGCACTGCCGGCGCGGCTCGGCGTGGTCGGTCCGCCGGGCCCCTTTGCGACGGCCAGCGGACTGGTGTTCCTCACCGGAGGCTCGGACGTGCTGTATGCGTTCGCTGCGGCCGGTGGCGAAGTGCTGTGGGAGGGCCGGCTGCCGGCACGCGGCTATGCGAACCCGATGACCTTCCGCACGCGGGAGGGCCGCCAGCTCGTGGTGATTGCGACCGGCGGACCGGAGGGCGGAACGCTGATTGCATTTGGTCTGCCGGAGTAGCGCGAGATGGCCGGGTCGAGGCCCCGCCGGGGAGCGGGATTCGCGGCGGGGACGCTGCTCACGGCGGGGGCGCTGTCCGCCATGCCCGGTTGCGGAGGCGAGACCGCGGTTTCCACGGCCGAAATCGCCACCGTCGACATCGAACCCGGTGAGATGTTGCTGGTCGGCGTGGACGATGGCGCGAGCTTCACCGCGACCGCGCGCGACGCCGACGGCTTCTTCGTCGCCGGCACAGCCCGATGGTCGATCGACAACGCCGCGGTGGCGACCATCTCGGAGGCCGGGTTCGTTTCGGCCACCGCCGCCGGCACCGCGACGGTCACCGCCACGATCGGCGGGGTGAGCGCCACGGCGCAGCTCGAGGTCTTCGTGCCCGCGAGGATCAACGACTACAGGCCCGGTCAGAGCTACTACGGGCGCAGGGACTACGTGGAGTACATACCGGGCGAACTGCCGGTCATCCTGTCGTCGTCCCACGGCGGCGCGATGACCCCGAGAGAGATCCCGGACCGGACATACGGCGTCGTCCGCAACGATACGAACTCGCTCGAACTGACGATGGCCATGCGCCAGGCGCTGATCGACCTGACGGGCCGGGCTCCGCACGTGATCAACTCCCACCTGCACCGCAGCAAGCTGGACGCCAACCGCGAAATCGTCGAGGCGGCTCAGGACAACCCGTATGCCGAGCAGGCCTGGGAGGAGTTTCACGACTGGATCAAGGTCGCGCGGGCCACGGTCGCCGCCGACTACGGCAAGGGCATGTACGTCGACATCCATGGTCACGGCCACGACATCGATCGCCTCGAACTGGGGTACCTCCTGACCCCGGAAGAGCTGAACCGGCCCGACAACGCTCTGAACTCTCTCGCGGTGGTCGCCGAGACCAGCATCCGGGACCTGGGCCGCACCTCGCCGATCCCGTTCTCGCACCTGCTGCGTGGATCGACGTCGCTCGGGGGACTCTTCGCGGAGGAGGGCGTCCCGTCCGTGCCCAGCCCCGCCGCGCCCGGGCCCGGTGACGCCCCGTACTTTCGCGGCGGATACAACACGCGCGAGTACGGATCGTTCCGGGACGCCGAAGTGATCAGCGGCATTCAGATCGAGCATCACTACGGCGGTGTGCGCGACACACCCGACAACCGGCACGCGTACGCGGCCAGGGCCGCACGGGTCATCCGGGGGTTCATGCTCGAGCACTACGGATTCTTCGAGCAACCTTTCGCGGTTCGCGGTGTCCTATTAAGCAATCTCCCCAAGTACAGAGGACCGACCGATGCGATCCTTCCCAGCCGCCGCCCGGAAACCCGTGGCCGGAGTCGTCAGCGCCCTCGCGCTGGGGCTCGCACCCCTCAACGCCCACGCGCAGACGGGCGCCATAGCGGGGCAGGTCACCGAAGCGAACTCCGCGCAGCCGCTCTCGGGCGCGCTGGTAACGGTTGAGGGCACCTCACACCTTGCCCTGACCAACGATGCCGGACGCTACCTCCTGGAGCGTGTACCGGCCGGCGAGCGAACCGTCGCGGTCGAGCTGGTGGGCTATGCGGCGCAGCGAGTGCAGGTGGCGGTCTCACCGGGCCAGACGACCGTCCTGAACCTTGTGCTGCGGCCGGAATCCATCCCGTTGGACTCGCTCGTGATCAGCGGACAGGCCCAGGCCGCGGAGCTGCAACGCGCGCGCTCCGACCTGTCGGTGGCCGTCCAGTTCGCCACGCCCGAGGAGCTGCAACGCGCGCGCATCACGGACCTGGCGGCGGCCGTCCAGTTCGCCGCGCCTCCCGACTTCAACACCGAATCCTACGCGCACATCCAGGAGAACGACTTCCACCTGGTCAGCGCGTCCCCGCTGTCCACCTTCTCGATCGACGTGGACCGCGCGTCCTACGCGAACGTGCGACGGTTCATCCAGTCCGGCGACCGTCCGCCGATCGACGCGGTGCGTATCGAGGAAATGATCAACTACTTCCCATACGACTGGGGGAACGTGCGAGGCGATCATCCGTTCTCGGTCACTACCGAGGTGTGGGAGGCCCCCTGGAAGCGCGAACACCGCCTGGTCCGCATCGGGCTGCACGCGGAGTCGATCGACACCGGGGACCTGCCGCCCGGCAACCTCGTCTTCCTGCTCGACGTTTCCGGCTCGATGATGCCGCCGAACAAGCTGCCGCTGCTCAAGAAGGCGTTCGGGCTGCTGGTGGACCAGCTGAGGCCGGAGGATCGAGTCGCGGTCGTGGTGTATGCGGGCGCGGCGGGACTCGTACTGCCGTCGACCCCGGGCGACCGGAAGGGCGAGATCCTGGCAGCGCTCGATGATCTCCAGGCCGGGGGCAGCACCGCTGGCGGCGCCGGGCTCAGGCTTGCGTACGACGTGGCCCGCAAGCACTACATCGATGGCGGCAACAACCGGGTGATCCTGGCCACGGACGGCGACTTCAACGTCGGCGCGTCGAGCGATGCCGAGATGGTGCGCCTGATCGAGAAGGAGCGTGAGAGCGGTACTTTCCTGACCGTTCTCGGGTTCGGCACCGGGAATCTGAAGGACTCGAAGATGGAGCAGATCGCCGACCACGGGAACGGCAACTTCCACTACGTGGACGGGCTGCTCGAGGCGCGCAAGGTGCTGGTGGAGGAGATGGGAGGAACGCTGCTCACGCTGGCCAGCGACGTGAAGCTCCAGGTCGAGTTCAACCCGGCCCGGGCCGCCGGATACCGGCTGATCGGCTACGAGAACAGGTTGCTTGCCGACGAAGACTTCAACGACGACACGAAGGACGCCGGCGAACTCGGGGCCGGGCACACGGTCACCGCGCTCTACGAGGTCGTGCCCGCCAGGGTCGAGGTGCCGCGTGGCGATGTCGACGCGTTCCGATACCAGCCGCAACCCGACGATCCGCCGTTAAGCGATTTCGACGGCGAACTCATGTACGTGAAGGTGCGGTACAAGGATCCCGGCGGCACCCGCAGCAAGTTGCTGGAGCGCCCGGTGGCCGATCGGCTGCGGTCGCCCTCGACGGATTTCCGGTTCGCGGCGGCGGTGGCGGGTTTCGGCATGCTGCTCCGCGATTCGGAGCACGCGGGCGACCTCACACTGGACGACGTGGTGGCGCTGGCCGAGAAGGGCAAGGGCGACGACCCCCGCGGCTACCGGGGCGAGCTGATCCGGCTGGTAGAGGCCGCGCGGGATCTGAGGCTGCTGGACCGGAAGGCGGACGAAGGCGAGAGCTGGCAGAGACGCTGGCAGTAAGCCCGCCGGGCTTTCAGCCCATCGCCGCCCAGGCCGCCAGAACTTCCGCCTCCTTCTCGGCGGGCAGCCCGGCGCGGGGTTCGGCACGGCGCTCCTCCGGCAGCGTGTTCCACCACTCGACCGTTTCACGGGCCGTATCGCCGATCGGCCGGAATGTGAGCCCCGCCTCCACCGCGGCCGCGACCGAGACCTGGTTCATGCCGATGGTCTCGCCCTCGGGCGGCACCCAGTTGGTCATGTGGCCCCAGGGGCGCACCTCGTGTTCGGCCATGAACTCGGTCGGCACCCACGTGAAGGTCGCGTCCGAGCCGAGTGCGGCGCGGATCTCCTCGAGCATGGCGCCGAACTGCTGCACCTCGCCCGTGGCGTTGTACGTGCCGGCGTTGCCGGGTGTCTCGACCAGGCGCACGATCCACTCCGAGAGGTCGCGCGCGTCGATGTTCTGCACCGGATCCGAGGGGGAGTTGGGCGCCATGACCTCGCCGCCGCGGGCGACCCGCACCGGCCAGTAGGTCCAGCGGTCGGTGTTGTCGCCGGCGCCGACGATCAGTCCCGGCCGCACGTTGATGGCGCCGGCGCCGAAGGTCTCCGTGTTGATCGCCTCGCAACGGGCCTTCATGGGACCGTATTCGCGCATGTCCTCGACGTCGGGCGCGGACAGCTGCCCCACCGCGTAGCTCTCGTCGATGCCCACGGCGGCGAAGTCGGCGTAGGCCGAGATCGAGGACACGAACAGGTAGCGGTCCACCCGGTCGCGGAGCAGGTCCGTGGTCATCGCCACCCACCGCGGGATCGAGGCCGAGTTGTCGATCACCGCGTCCCATTCGCGGCCTTCGAGCGCGCTCAGATCGCTGTCGCGATCGCCGATCAGGTGCTCCACGCGCTCGAAGTAATCGTGAAAGAAGGGCGGCTGCGTGCGGCCGCGCGTGAAGATCGAGACCTCGTGGCCCCGGTCGAGCGCGTACCTGACCTGGTAGGGACCGATGAAACGCGTGCCACCGAGGATGAGGATCCGCTGCGGCCCGCGCGAGTCGCTCCCGCCTTCGTCCGCCGGCGCGCAGGCCAGCGGCCCGAACGCACCGAGCACGCCCAGCGCCCCGCCCGTTCGCACTGAATTCCTCACAAAGTCACGTCGAGTCTGCTTCCACATCTTCAGCCTTCCCTTCTGCAGTGGTCCCCGGGCGACCCTTCGCCGCCGCGAGACCATCGTATCTCCTGCGCAGGCGATCCCGCCACTCGGCTTGCCCGGCACACCTCCGCCACCCTACTGTGTCTCCCTGGATCCAAGGCTTCGCGCGCCGCCGAGGATCGGTGGCGGAGCGGCCGCCGACCCCTGGCTGGAGGTCACGATGGTGGAAGTTGATCGCAAGACCTTCCTCGCAAGTCTCCCCGCGGGTGCTCTTGCCGCCATGTCGCACGAGGACAAGGCGGAGGAACTCGAGCACTACATGGAAGAGGAGCTGGACAACAGGATCGCCGCCCGGCGCGCGGGTGCGGACGGCGAGGCCGGCTCCATCATCACTCTCGAGGAACTGGAGCAGGAGGAGCGGTCTCCTCGCGGTACCGGCCGTCTCTTCATGCCGCGCGAGGACGAGTTCCCGCCGCTGCCCGACAAGCCGACGGTACTCGACTTCTTCCGGCTGCGCTTCGCCCCCGCCAACCACGTTCTGCAGAGTGCCACCCACGCGCTCAGGACGGGGCAGCCCGAGCGCACGGTGTTCGCGTGCCTGATGCACGACGTGGTCCTCAACCTGATCAAGGTGGACCACGGCTGGTGGGGCGCCCAGCTGGTCGAGCCCTACGTGGACGAGCGCGTCGCCTGGGGCATCCGCTACCACGCCGCGCTGCGCTTCTACCCGGACGAGGAGTACGGGTACGAGTATCCGGAGATGTACAACCGCATCTTCGGGCACGACTACGTCCCGGAGCCCTACATCAAGGAAGCATACGAGTACGCGCGCAACCATCGCTGGTACGGCGAGGCGCGGCTGATCACGGTGAACGACACCTATGCGTTCCAGGACGACATGGACGTCGATATCGAAGAGTTCACCGACATCATCGGGCGCCAGTTCAAGCAGCCGAAGGAAGGGCTGGGCTACGACAACAGCCCGGTCGCACACATGTGGCGGACGATCGCGTTTCCGAACAGGCCGCTGTAGGGAGTTGACCGGCGGCTTCCGTTGCGCCCCTGCGCCGCCACCGGCATTCTTTCCTTCCACCGTGTCCACCCGGCCACGGCACGTAACGCCGCAGTGAACGACACACCGAAGTCAAGGAAGCACACGCGATGAAGACACGCAGCACGATTCGGCCCGCCACCCTGATCCTGGCCCTGGCGGCCCTCGCAACCACGCAGGCCGCCGCCCAGGACGTCGCGCGGGTCGAAGTCACGCCCGCCACGCTCTCCCTCGAAGTCGGCGAGACGGCCACGGTCTCCGCCACCGCCTACGACGCCAGCGGCAACGTGGTCGAAGTGCCCTTCCTCTACTTCTCGCGGGGCGGACGCGGCAGTCTGGCCGTCAACCGGACCACCGGCGAGGTCGAGGCGTTCAAGGGCGGTGAATTCGAAGTCATGGCGCGTGCGCTGGGCCCGACACGGATCAGCGGCACCATGACGGTCAACGTCGCCTTCCCGCCGCTGGACCGCGTCGAGATCTCGGCAGAGGGCGGGCGCTACTACGTGGGCGTCACGATGCGCCACAAGGCCACGGTCGTCGACGAGGCCGACGACGCGCGCGACCTGCCCGTGAACTGGAGCACCTCGGACGAGTCCGTCGCCACGGTCGACCGCTTCGGCGTCTTCTCCGCGCACGCGCCCGGCGAGGTGACCCTTTCGGCCACCGCCGAGGGCGTGATCGGCCGGATTACCTATCAGGTCGCGGACAATCCGGTCACGGCGATGGCCGTCGAGGCCAGCCAGGGCCGCGGCCGCACCGGCGACGTCATCCACTTCACGGCCACGGCCAGGGACGCGGGCGGGAGCACCGTCGACGACATCCCCGTCACCTTCGGGCTGATCTCGGACCCCGACGCCGTCGCCACAGCCGACTTCGCGCCGGCCGAGGTGGACGAGATGGGCCGCTTCGTGGCCTACAAGCCCGGCGTCTACACCGTCACCGCGAACGTCCCGGGCCAGACGGCGCACGCCACCGTCGAGATCCTGCCCCGGCACGTTGCGGAAGAGGTGCAGCTGGTCGGCCACGCGCCGGTGCGCAATGTATCCACGTCGGATCTCTGGGTTTGGGAGGGCGTCGATGGCCGCGACTACGCCATTACCGGCACGCACAGCGGCCATGGCAGCACGTACTGGTGGGATGTAACCGACCCCGCGAGCCCGGTGTTGACCGATTCGCTCATCGTCGACGCCCGCACGACCAACGACGTCAAGGTCTCGGAAGACGGCGAGCTCTGCGTGATTTCGCGCGAGGGGGCGTCCAACCGCCGCAACGGGATCGTGATCGTGGACTGCACCGACCCCCGGAATATCGAGATCATCTCGACCTACGACGACGAACTCACCGGGGGCGTGCACAACCTCTTCATCTACCAGGACCACGTGTACGCGGTGAACAACGGGATCCGCTTCGACGTGATCAACATCGAGGACCCGGCCAACCCGCACCGCGTGGGCCGCTTCGAGCTCGACACGCCCGGGCACGCCATTCACGACATCTGGATCGTGGACGGCATCGCGTACACGTCGAACTGGAACGACGGCGTGGCGGTTATCGATGTCGGCGGCGGCAACAGGGGCGGCAGCCCGGAGAATCCGGTCGAGATCGCGCGCTTCCGCGACATCGGCGGCGCCACCCACGCGGCGTTCCCGTACAGGAGCCCCACGGGCAGGTTCTACATCTTCATGGGCGACGAGATCGGCGCGCCCGGATTCGACGGGCAGGAGGCCGGCCGCACGCCGGAGTTCATGTCCGGCTACATCCACGTGGTCGACTTCACCGATCCGGAGAATCCGGAGGAGGTGGCGCGCTACGAAATCCCCGAGGCCGGGTCGCACAACATGTGGATCGACGGCGACCGCCTGTATGCGGCGTTCTACCAGGGCGGCCTGCGCGTGCTCGACATCTCGGGCGAGCTGAAGGGCAACCTGTACCACCAGGGCCGCGAGATCGCCGTGTACAAGTCGTACGATCCCGACGGCGTGGTGGCGAACGCCCCCTTCACCTGGGGACCGCAGATCCACAAGGGCAACCTGTTCTTCGCGGAGTACTTCTCGGGCATGTGGGCGATCAAGCTGCAGCCGCGGCGGACGCTGATTCCGTGAAGCGGGAGGCTGGACTTGCGGTCGCGACCGCACTGGCCGCCGCCGCGTTGACGGCCGTTACGCCGCCCACTCAGGCCGCCGCCCAGTCCTACTGGGTCTACGTCGCCGCCGAGTCCGAGGACGAGGTCTCCCTGCTCCGCTACGACGCGGGCGGCGACCTCGTCGTCGAGAAGACGATTCCCACCGGGTGGCTCGCGGCCGAGATCGAGGCGCCGCACGGCCTCGCCATGGACCCCGCGGGCGAGTACTGGTACCTGACGCTGGGACACGGCTTCCCCAACGGCCGCCTCGTCAAGTACGAGACGGCGTCCGACACCGTCGTGGGCGTCGCCGACCTCGGCCTCTTCCCCGCCACGATCGCCATCCCGCCGCACGGCGCCCTGGCCCTCGCGGTCAACGCGAATTTCCACGGAGACCACGTCCCCTCGACGGTCACGATCGTCGACCTCGAGACGATGTTCCCGATCGCCGATGTCGTCACCTGCACGATGCCGCACGGCTCCCGCTTCAGCGCCGACGGCTCCAGGCACTACTCGGCGTGCATGATGGACAACCAGCTCGTCGAGATCGACGGCGCCACCCTCGACGTAACCCGGCGCCTCGACCTCATCGCCAACGAGCCCGCGCACGCCCCGATGGACGGGCATATGGCCATGGCGCCGCCCGGCGCGGATTGCTCGCCCACGTGGACCACTCCGCACCCCGACGGCAGCCGCGTCTTCGTCCCCTGCAACAAGGGTGACGTGATCCTCGAGATCGACCTCGCACAGTGGCGCATCACGCGCCGCCTGGAGGCCCCGGGCGCGCCCTACAACCTCGATCTCACGCCCGACGGGTCCAGACTCCTCGCCACCCTCAAGGGGAGCGCGAAACTGGGAATCTGGGATGTCGACACAGGCGTCTTGCTACACCTCATCGACTCGGAGATGCGCGTGACGCACGGAGTCGTCGCCACCCCCGACGGCCGCTACGCCGTCGTGACCGTCGAGGGCATCGGCGGCGACCCGGGCACCGTGGAAGTCATCGAAATCGCGTCGGGCACCCGCGTCGCGTCCGCCCAGATCGGCAAGCAGGCCGGAGGAATCGCTCTATGGAAGATGGAAGGATGAACAAGCGCGGCGTTCTGCTCGCGGCGACCCTTGTCGCGTGGGCCTGCCAGCCGGCTCCCCCGGAGAGCGAGGAGAACCAGCCCGGCTGGCGCTGGTCCGATGAGCGGGTCATGGAGACCGTCAACGCGGTGCGGGCGGGCCGCAGCCTCCAGCCCGAGTCATGGCCCGGCGGTGCCCGCGTGGCCGTTCTTCTCTCCTTCGACGTCGACAACGAGACGGTCCTTGGCCTTCGCTACGGCGACGCCACCGTCGGCTCCCTGTCGCAGGGACAGTACGGCGCCCGCGTCGCCCTGCCGCGCGTGGTCGACCTCCTCGACCGCGAGGGCGTGCCCGCGTCGTTCTTCATCCCCGCGGTCAGCCTCGTGCTCAACCCCCACCAGATCGGCGTGATCCAGGCGGCGGGACACCACGAATTCGCCATCCATGGCTGGATCCATGAACTCAACTCGAGCCTCGAGGCCGAAGAGGAGCGCGCCCTTCTGCAGCGCGCGGTCGACTACATCACCGAGGTCACCGGCACCCGCCCGCTCGGCTACCGGGCTCCGTCGTGGAACTTCAGCCCGAACACGCTGGACATCATCCGCGAGATGGGCTTCCTGTACGACTCGTCGCTCATGGCGGACGACCGCCCCTACGAGATCAACGCCCACGGCGAACCCACCGGGATGGTGGAGCTCCCGGTCGAGTGGATCCTCGACGACGCGCCGGTCTTCAACCCGCGTGGCGCCAGCTACTCGCACCCGCGCGATGTGCTCGAAGTGTGGAAGGACGACTTCGACGGCGCCTACGAGGAGGGCACGATGTTCCTCCTGACCATGCACCCGCACGTGATCGGGCACCGGTCGCGGATCGTCGTGCTGGAGGAGCTGATCGAGTACATCCAGGGTCACGAAGGCGTGTGGTTCGCGACTCACCTGGAGGCCGCGCAATACGTAAAGGAGCAGGCGGGGCTGTAGCCAGGCGTGATTGCTAGCATGGAGTGCTAGCATTAGATTCTCACACACTCCAACCTGCAAGGACGTGCATGACATGAGTTCGGCGATCACGGTTCGCCGCCTGGACCCGGGCGACAAGGCCTGGCTGAAGAGCGCGGCGCACCTTGCCGGCGTTTCCATGGAAGAGTTCGTGCGCCGGTTGATCCGGGAGCGGCGAGAGCAGACCCGGACCCGGCCGAAGCCTTCGGAGGCCTTCAGACTCCACTTCGGTCCGGAGCACGGAGTCGAGCTTCCTTCGTGCCAGGGCTACGGCTACAGGCCGGTCCGGTTCCGGGACGCGGAGTAGCCATCGTGTCCTGTCTGCTGGACACGAACGTCGTGTCCGAGATGATGCGACCTCACCCCGAGCCACGTGTCGCACGGTTTCTGGACAGGATCGCGGGGAACGGACTCCACGTCAGCACAATCACCGTCTGGGAGATTCTCAACGGAATCGGCGGGCTCGAGCAAGCACCCCGCAGAACGGATCTTGCCAGACGATTCCGAGACGCGCTGACGCTCGTTCTGACAGACGAGGTGCTCGCCTGGACCGAGGCGGACGCGGAGGCATGCGCGCGCATAATGGAGGACAAGCGACGGCTCGGAGAGCCGCTGGACGGCCATCTGCCGGACGCGATGCTCGCAGCAACGGCGGCCAGCCGCGGGCTCGCGCTTGTCACCCGCAACACCCGGGACTTCCGTAACACCGGAGTGGCCGTGATCAATCCGTGGGACGATGCGCGCACCTGAGCGGGCGTGTGCCGCGGCCGCGCTTGTGGCGGCCCTTGCGGCTCCGTCCCGGGCGATGGGCGTCCAGGCCAGCTCGTCCTGCGACGACACCCCCTCGCCCGCCGGCGCCACGCTCACGCCGAGCCGCGACCTCTACTGCGTCTTCCTCACCGCGCGCCCCGGCCTCGAGGGCATGTCGGGACGCCTCGAACTGCGCACGCCGCATTCGCCTTTCGGGGTGGCGGTCAACGCCGCCGGAAACCACCTGTACGAGGGGATCCTCACGCTCGACGGGCTCCCCGACCCGGCCACCCTCGGCAACTACGAGCACATCGTCGCGTGGCTGGCCACTCCCCTCTTCGACACGGTCGTCAACCTCGGCCCCGTCTCGAACGGCACCCGCAGCGTCGGCGAGGTCAGCCTCAACAAGTTCATGATCCTTGTCACGGCGGAGCCGCGCCCCGATGCACCCGAGTGGGAGGGGCGGCTGCTTCTGCGCGCGACCTCGCCCAGCGCCCGCATGTCCCCGCCCGACCTGCAGGAGTACATCATCGGGGCCGGGGCGGGCGGAGGCGGTGCGGGCATGGCGGGTCACGACCATGCCGGAATGGGCACCGACGCGGCCGACGGCCCCTGGCCCCGCCCCTCCATGATGCCCGGCCTCACGATGTTCCCCGCACTCATGGCGCTGGATCCGCCTGCCGCCGCCCCCTACCTGCCCGGGGCGGGCATCGACCCCGCCACCCTGCCCCTCGCCCGGCCCCGCGAGGTCATCCGCCTCGGCGACGGCGACGAGATCGACCTGGAGGCGGGGCTGGTGCGGCGCCGGATCCGCAGCCGCGACTACGTCATGTACGGCTTCAACGGCCAGTACCCGGGGCCGCTGCTGCACGTGCCCGAAGCGGCCACGATCTCCGTCGACTTCACCAACTCGATCGCCTGGCCGACGACGATCCACTGGCACGGCCTGCGTCTCGACAACGCGTCCGACGGCGTCCCCGGCGTCACCCAGGAGCCGGTCGAGCCGGGGGAAACCTTCCGCTACGAGATCCACTTCAAGGACCCGGGGCTCTACTGGTACCATCCCCACCACCGCGAGGACGTCCTGAAGGACCTGGGCCTCTACGGCAACATGCTCGTCGAGCCGGCCGCACCCGACTATTTCGGGCCGGTGGACCGGGAAGAGTTCCTGATGGTGGACGACTTCCTCATGACCGGCGACGACCCGCTCCCCTTTGGCCTGGAACGCTCCACGCACGCGTTCATGGGGCGCTTCGGCAACCTGATGCTGACCAACGGGGAGCCCGACTACGAGCTGGAGGTCACAGCCGGCGAGGTGATCCGGATGTACCTGACCAACGTGTCGAACACGAGGACGTTCAACCTGTCGTTTGCGCGGGAGGGGGATGTCGGCCAGTCAGCCGCCGCACGCATCAAGGTGGTCGGCACCGACGTCGGCGCCTTCGAGCGCGAGGAGTGGGTCGAGAGCATCGTGCTGAGCCCCGCCGAGCGCTACATCGTGCACGTGCGCTTCGACCAGCCGGGCGACTACGCGCTCCTCAACCGCGTGCAGGGGATCGATCACCTGGCCGGAGCGTTCTTCCAGGAGGAAGACAGGCTGGGAACGGTGCGGGTGGCCACCCGGCCGGACCCCGGGCTCTCACCCGCGTCGCCCGCCTTCGACACGCTGCGCACCAACCTCCCCGCCGCTCGCGAGCTCGCCCTCCTGCGGGAGCACTTCGACGACCCCGTCGACCGCGAGCTCACCTTCACCCTGGAGGCCTCGGGCGTCCCCTTCGTCGTGGACCGGCTGATGCGCTTCGATTCCGCCTACTTCCACCCGGTGGAGTGGAGCGGAACGATGCCGATGATGAACTGGAACTCGTCGTCCGAAGAGGTGCAGTGGATCATTCGGGAGCCCGCGACCGGCCGTGAGAACATGGACATCGCGTGGCGGTTCCAGGTCGGGGACGTGGTCAGGATCCGGCTACACAACGAGCGGCGCTCCTTCCACGCCATGCAGCACCCCTTCCACATCCACGGCCAGCGCTTCCTGGTGCTCAGCCGCAACGGGGTCCCGAACGAAAACCTCGCCTGGAAGGACACCGTGCTGCTGCCGACGGGCACCACGACCGACATCCTGCTGGAGATCACCAACCCGGGCCGCTGGATGGCGCACTGCCACATCTCCGAGCACCTGGAGGCCGGGATGCGGATGCTGTTCGAGGTGACGGATCCGGCGGCGCCGGGGGGAAGCGGCCAAGTGCCAGGCGTCAGGCCCTGACTCTGCGGGTTCCCCGCCGCCGCACCTCCCACGCCGACGCCAGGCCGCGGTCGAACGTGACGAGATCGCGGGGCTCGTGGCGGATGCAACAGGCCAGGTGGACGAGGTCGCGGGCCTCGAGCCCCGGGTAGCGATCGGCAAGACCGCGGGCCAGTTCGATATCGGTCCGTTCGACCGGCCAGACCTCCGACACGGTGGCGTCAACGAGTTCGAAGGCCGCCGAGGCATTGTTAAGCGGATTCACATCTGCCTGGTGTGCTTGAACTTACGGGAATCCGGGCTCGGATTTCCGGCGAATCGTTCCCGCCGAATGCGGGATCAGGTGCGAGTACTCCGGCGCCCTTCCAGCGCGGTCCTGAGTTGTCCCGCGTCGGGCCTTTGGTAGCACTTGAGGACGGTCTGGGCATCCTTCCAGCCGCCAAGCTCGCAGAGCACCTTGAGCGATGGAGTGGACGCCCCCTCCCGACGGCATCGCGATGTGCCAAGATGGTACTGAAGCGATTAGTCGACCATCTGAGGGAGGAGGCATCCACATGGAAGAGGTTAGCGTCATCGGGATCGATCTGGCAAAGCGCAGCTTTCAGGTGCACGGGGCGAAGTCGGACGGGTCGGTTGCTTATCGCAGGAAGCTTGGCCGCGGGAAGCTGCTGAGCTTTCTCGCCTCACAACCGCGCTGCACGGTGGCAATGGAGGCGTGCGGCAGCGCCCACTACTGGGGCCGGGAGATCGAGGCGCTCGGTCACCAGGTGAGGCTGCTTCCCCCGATCTACGTGAAGCCCTTCGTCAAGCGGCACGAGAACGCCCTTTGGCCGGGGGTTGCGCTCTCTCGCCTCTTCGAGCGCGGCGACCGCCTCGGCGGTGACCGGTGTGTGGTGTTCGTAGCCGGTCTTCTCGTTCTCGGCGCGCCAGCGGATGGTCCTGTCCTCGAAGTCGATATCGGGCCAGCGGAGCTTGCGGATGGCCCCGATACGGTGGCCGGTCTCGTGCGCAAGCACGAGCGCGACGCGGAATCGCCAGCCGACTGGAGATGCGAGTCGATCAGGCCGGGGAGGACGACGCGGCCCTCCAGGTCGGTCGAGCGCGTGTCCGGCCCGGCAAGGGCGAGAACTTCCTCGTCGCTGTCGACCCGCATGATCTCCGAGCCGTTCGAGCCCTGACGCCAGGCGATGGCCTGCGCGATGGAGAAGTCGCCGTCGACGGTGACGACCTGGCCGTTGTGCAGGATGCGGTCGGGGCAGACAGCTCCCGTGGATGTGCCCGGCTCGCATGCGGCCGCACCGAGGAGCATGACACCTGCGACGAACGCGGCAAACGGGTGGGCTCGGTTACACGGGAGGCTGGGTTCCGGGCGCCCGGGTGAGCGGTCGAGTCTGGATGCGCGCTTCGGATGTTCCGGGTTGGGATGATCGGCGGGGTGGGTGCCAGGTCATTGTAGCGCGCGGACGCGATTCCCGCCCGACATCCGTGGGTTGCAGCCGCCCGAATGCGGCCGGCGGAGAACGTCGAAGCCCGGCGCCCGCCGGTGAATCCTGCGTTACAGGAAAGGCGAACCCTCCCCGGGGCATCGCTCCCGGGGAGAGTCACCACACTTCCCGCTCCAAGAAATCAGGGATTCACCGTTGCGCTGATCGGCTCGGTGACGAAATCGGGATGCCCTGCCCCCGCCTCGCCGTGCATCAGCTTGAAGACGATGCCCGTCGAACCCGCGGCCACGCCCCGCAGTTGGCCCCCGTAGTCACGGGGAGCGGCATGCGTGAAGGTGGCGATGGACTCGTCGCTCACGTCCACTTCCATGTAGTGATCTTCTTCCTCCTCCACATGGACGGGCTCTCCCTCGTGGGTGACGAACTGCACGGTGATCCGGCCCGTCTCCTGCCCCGCGGACACCTCCAGCGACCCGCTCCAGGATCCTTCTTCTCCGTCATAGCTCGCGATGACCCGTCCGCCGAGCATCAGCACAACTCCCTCCACTTCGTCCGCATGGTCTTCCTCCGGTTCGGTGGCGCTTTCGCAAGCCAAAGAGCCGGAATTCCCACAGCCAGCAGGACGAGCGACAGCTTCTGTCTTGCATTTGCCATCGTACTATTCCTCATTTTTCTTGAGTTTGTGTCGTTCGTGTCGCGACGGCCCTTCATGAGATGGGCCGTCTCTAGAAGACGACGCGATATGCCAAGCTGATGGATCTTCCCGCTTTGGGCATGATCTCCTTCACGCGTCACAGGTGGTTTCTGTACTCGGTATTGCCGAGGTTCTCCCCCCCGCACGGTGATCACGTTCAGCCGCCCTCTGACCGTGATCCGGATCCCGGCGGAGAGATCGAAAACAGCGTATCCATCGGTTGCGCTCTCAAAGGGGCCGGTCCGGTCCTGGCGGGCCGCAACCCGGGTCTCGGCCTCAACGAACCAGTCGCGCGGCGCATAGCCGACGGCGAACCGTCCCTGAAGTGGCGGAATCAGAGGAAGCGCCCCGAGGGTACGCCGCTCGCGAACATCATGCTGATGCTCGTCCGCAGCTGCTATCCTGCCCCGCACGTAGGATGCCACTGCCTCCACGGTCAGATCGCCGACCACCGCCCATTCGATCGCGCTCTCGAAGCCGGCGAGCACGGCGTCTTCCCCGTGGAACTGGAAGATGGGCAGCCGCACCCGGCTCAGCTCTCCGGTCTCGAGAGGGAAGACGTATCCCGAGATGGCGTTGCGGAACAACGTCATCTCCGCGTTGAGCCGGTTTCCGGTGACGCGAGTGAAGAGATCGATGCCCGAGCCGCGCTCGGTATCGAGCGACGGGTTGCCGACTTCGAAGGCATAGGCAGCCAGATGCGGACCTTCGGAGTAGAGTTCGTTGATGCTGGGGGTGCGGAAGGCCCGGGCGAGAGAGGCGCCCACCGTGACGTGTCTCGTCACCCGTGCGAGAGCGCCCACCGATCCCGATGCCGCAGCGAAGGATCTGGTGCGGATGTGGCCGATATCTGAAGTGGGATCCTCCCGGTGAGGCCGCGCGCGTGCCCAGTCGTAGCGAAGGCCGGCTTCCAGGCGCACAGGCTCCAGATCGACCTCCTCCAGCGCGAATATGGCGAAGGAGGTATGCGTGGAATTGGGGGTGTAGAGTCCGCCCCCGAAACCGAAGCTCTCCCAGGATGCCCGCGACCCCACCCCTCCCGAGGAAAACGGACCCCAGCTCGCGTGGCGGGCCAGGATCTCGCCGCTCACGGTCTGGCGATCGAAGAGCGTCCCCAGAATGTTGGGGGGCTCGATCTCCTTGTGTTCATACCAGGTGTGTCCCGCGCCGATCTCGATGGTCTCGAACCCGCCCTCGGGCCGAAAAAGCCCGCGGAGCCGGGTTGCGGTCCGCTCCATCTCGACGCGAACCCCGGCTTCGTGACCCCCGATGAACCCTCCGGGAATGCCATAGTCATTGTCGTAGTAGCGGAAGGTGGCGCCGACATGGCCCCTGTCATCCACCCAGGATGTTCCGCCGGAAACCTCCAGCAGGTCCGTGTTCGTGTTGTTCAAGGTTCCGGCCGGAGTCTTCAGGTCGCCACTCGTGCGACGCGTGAATTCCAGCCGTACCGGAATGTGTTCGGTCAGTCCATAGGTGACGTTCAGGCTCCCGCCCGCCGCATTGCTGACGCTCTGGCCCTGCAGGGTGAACGCGCCCGTCAGGTGGTGCGGCACGGACGAGGGCACGTCATCGCGTACGACGTTGATGACGCCTCCGAGAGCATTGCTTCCGTACAGAATCGCGCCCGGTCCGCGGATGACCTCGATTCGGCGTGCCGACGACGGATCGAGCGCGGTGGCGTGGTCGGGCCCGCTCGCAAACTGGTCGCCGACCCTTTCCCCGTCCTCGAGCATCAGGATGCGGTCTCCGCCGAGGCCCCGGATCACCGGCTGCGCAGAGCCTGGTCCCATGCTGGTCACCGCCAGTCCCGGCTCGGAGGCCAGGGTTTCCGCCAGGCTTCCGGCAAGCCGACGCTGCAGTTCCTCTCCCGTGTAGATGCCGAGCCCCGGCACCGGGACGTGAAATGTGCCGTCACCATGGGTGACTGCCATGCGAGCCGTCCCCTCGACGGATACCAGGGCGCCGGCGAGAGGCTCGCTCGAGTCCGCGTCGCGTACGACGCCCTCGATCTCGCCTTCGTGCTCGACCTGCGCGTACGAGCCGACGGCGCCGAAAGCCATTGTCAGAACTGCCGGAATCGAACCGGCCAGACTCCTCATCGACATGGCGTAGCCTTCTTGAGCCCGACCGACGTGCCTGCTCACTCGTGAGACAGGCAGCGGCGGAATCGCTGATAATGCTTGAGCGGGTATGGTGAGTCGCGGGATGCATCATCCCCGCGTAACGAGTCGGGTGGAGACTTCCGGGGTGGGCCAGCCCCCCGGAAGCGGTCAGACTCGCGGAGGGGCCCTCGGACCGCTCCCGCCCGGTGGAACTGGGCGGTTGGCCCAGGCAGTAGCGGTCGGGGTGGCGAGGCTGGCTTCGGATACCAGCCTGAGGTCGATCGGAACCGGGGGCGCGATCCCGGAAGAGAGCGTGCGAGTCAACTGACACAGCAGGTGGCTGTGTCCTGTGTCGCAGTGCTCGCTGCCCTTCCCCTCGATGTGCACGACAGTGCTTAGCCCCTGGGCTTCCAGCACCGCATCTGCCGCAGGCAGGGCGGCGAAAACAGCGAGCTGAAGCAGCGCGAAGGCCAGGACGCCGAACCGGCGGGTATCCCGTGAACGAGAAGAGATGTGCTTCAAGGAACTGGCCGGATAGTTGGGTGCCCAATCACTGGGCAACCTGTCCGATTCGAACAAGCCGGAAGTCCGGAGCTTGCCGCGCACGGCCCAAACACCTTCCGTCATGCAGCAGCAGGCGGAGGTGCCGCAGCTGCAGGTGCGGGCAAACCGCGAGGCGATCGTCAACGGCGCGGGGTCCCGCTGCCTGAAACGACCGGCAGCGAGACCCCCACCAGACGTGCGCTACGAGTACGGGGCTTGCGCTGCGCGCCGCCCGAATGCCGGGAGGGCGTTGTCCTCCGGCTGCTAGCCCGAAGTTCGGGCCCGAATCGGGCTGATTCCTGGCCGTAATCTGTTGTGGGCACGGGACTTGTACGCCAGTTCTCGTATGGGATATATGTACCCATGTAATAACAAGGTGATATCGTTGATATAACACATGATAGTCGTTACGATCATAGTCATGTATATCGAACGCGTGCCCAATCGGAACTCCCCGCCCGCCGTCCTCCTGCGCGAGTCCTTCCGCGAGGGCGGCAAGGTCAGGAAGCGCACCCTGGCCAACCTGTCGAAGTTGCCCGACGACATCGTGGACGGGCTGCGTATCCTGCTCAAGGGCGGCGTCGCCCTGAAGTCCTTCGGGGACGCTTTCGAGATCCTGCGCTCCCGCCCCCACGGACACGCCGCCGCCGTGCTGGGCACGGCCCGCAAGCTGGGCCTCGAGAGACTGCTGGACCGCCGTCCGTCGCGGATGCGGTCGCTGGCGCTGGCGATGATCGCGGCGCGCGTCCTCGACCCGCGCTCGAAGCTCGCCACCGCCCGCGGCCTCAGCTCCGAGACCCTGGCCGACACGCTGGGCGAGGAGACCGGCACGGCGGACGCGACGGCGGAGGAACTCTACGAGGCGATGGACTGGCTGCTCCGGCGGCAGAAGCGCATCGAGCGGACCCTGGCGGCGAAGCACATCGAGGACGGCTCGCTCGTGCTCTGCGACCTGACCTCGGTGTACTTCGAGGGCGCGAAGTGCCCGCTGGCCAAGCGCGGCTACTCCCGCGACGGCAGGCGCGGCAAGCTGCAGATCGTCTTCGCCCTGCTCTGCGACCGGGACGGCTGTCCGGTGGCCGCCGAGGTCTTCCGTGGCAACACGGCCGATCCCGGCGCCGTGGCCTCCCAGGCCGAGAAGCTCGCCGCGCGCTTCTCGCTGTCTCGCATCGTGCTGGTCGGAGACAGGGGGCTGCTGACCGACGCCCGCATCCGCGAGGATGTCGAGCCGGCGGGGCTGCGTTGGATCACCGCGCTGCGGGCTCCGAAGATCCGCAAGCTGGTTTCCGGCGGCGACTTGCAGCTGTCGATCTTCGACACCCAGGACCTCGCCGAGATCTCCGCGCCGGAACTCTATCCGGGCGAGCGGCTCATCGTCTGCCGCAACCCGCTGCTGGCCGCCGAGCGGGCCCGCAAGCGCGAGGCGCTGCTGGCGGCCACGGAGGCCAAGCTCGACCTGGTCGTCCGGGCCACGAAGCGCGAGAACCGGCCGCTGCGGGGCGAGAAGAACATCGCCGTGCGCGCCGACCGGGCCCTGCGCGCGCACAAGGTCGGCAAGCACTTCACCACCACCGCGAGCGACGACGGCTTCTCGTGGGAGCGTGACGAGGAGAAGATCGCCGCAGAGGCGGCGTTGGACGGCATCTACGTCATCCGCACCAACGTGGCTGCCAAGGAGCTCGGGCCCGAAGACGCGGTCCGGGCCTATAAGAGCCTCAGCCGGGTCGAGCGTGCCTTCCGGAGCTTCAAGGGGGTGGATCTCAAGGTGCGGCCCGTCCACCACCGCCTCGAGGGGCGCGTCCGCGCCCACGTCTTCCTCTGCATGCTCGCCTACTACGTCGAGTGGCACATGCGCCGCGCGCTGGTGCCGATGCTCTTCGACGACGACGACCCGGCCGCCGCCGAAGCCGCCCGTTCCTCACCCGTCGCGCCCGCCCAGCGCTCGAAAGCCGCACGTGCCAAGGCGGGCAGGAAACGCACGCCCGACGGCCTGCCCGTCCACAGCTTCCGGAGCCTGCTCGGCGATCTCGCCACCCTGACCCGCAACCGCGTACGGCCCGCCGTCCCCGGTGCCATGACCGCCGACATGCTCGCCCGCCCCACACCGCTCCAGGCCAAGGCCTTCCGTCTCCTCGGCATCCGCCCTTGACCCGTACCCAGTAGCGTACACCCGCCGATCCGAGCTATGTCTCCGCCCTACAACGACTTGACCCATCCCCCAACGGCCGAACTTCGGGTTAGCCGTCGGATCCTCCACCCAACGCGGCCACTGCCGCCCCGGCGACGCCGACAACCACGGCGCTGCCGATGGCCGCACCGACGAGCTCCGCGTCGATGGTTCCGGCTTCCACGCTGTGTGCCAAGCTCAGCAACGCCCCGTAGGTCGCTCCGGCTTTCGCACCGTCCATCGCATCGGTCACGCCTCTCCATCCAAGTACCACGGCGAGCACGAGGCCGTGGAAGAGGCCCCCGAGCAGGCCAAAGGTAGACAAGTCGGCGTGCTCATGGTGCCCGTGCGGGTGATGCCCGCCGACAAAAGGCACCATGTCGAGGATGTAGTCGGCCACCAGCAAAGCAACGGCTGCTACGATGGTGGGTTTCACGAGTTGCTTGATGTCCACGGCGGTGCTCCCTTTGTGGAATGGACGGGGTACGGTGAGCCAAGCAGGCAAAATGGAGCGCGGGTCGTCGGTTCGCAAGCGCGTACGAATTTTGTATACGAATTAGCCGCCAGGACTAGCTTAGCCCGTTTTCGTCGTCTCCCTCACCGGTATGTTCCCCCAACGCATGAAGAGGGCCGGAACGACGACCATGTTGAGCAGCGTCGACGTCAGAAGGCCGCCGAGAACGACCACCGCGAGCGGCGCCTGAATCTCCTTGCCGGGTTCACCGATCCCCAAAGCGAGGGGGATCAGGGCAAGCCCGGCCGTGAGCGCAGTCATCAATATCGGACTCAGGCGTTCGACCGAGCCGCGGCGGATGGCGTCGGGGAGAGACATCCCGCCGGAGCAAAGATCCTGATACCGGCTCACGAGGAGCATCCCGTTCCGCACCGCGATGCCGAAGAGGGTGATGAAGCCGACCAGCGTGGCGACATTCACCGATCCGCCGATCAGCAGCACGGCGATCACGCCCCCCGTCAAGGCCAGCGGCAGGTTGACCATGAGGAACATGGCCGTGCTGAAGTTTCCGAACGCCCGGAACATGATCATGAAGATCGCGCCGATCGAGAACAGCGAGAGTATGGTTATGCGGCGCGTAGCGGACTGACCGCTCTCGAACTGACCTCCGTACTGGATGTTGTACTCGGGCGGAAGGTCCAAGTCATCGGCGATGTGTTGCTGTAGCTCGGTCACGGCGCCGATCACGTCGCGGCCGGCCACGTTGGCGCTCACGACGATTTTTCGCGACACGTTCTCCCGGGTGATCATGTTCGGCCCATGGGCCTGCACGATGGCGCCGAGCTGCGACAGCGGCACGGTCGGTCCCGCGGGAGTGGCGACCAGTGCGCCCCCGATGGCCTCCGGGTCGGCGCGGTAGTCGTCCGCATAGCGCACCATGAGATCGAAGGTCCGCTCTCCTTCGCGCACGATCGACACGACCTCGCCCTGCAGGGCGATATGCACCGCGTTCGCCAGCGTTCCCGGACTCACCCCGTAGCGAGCCATGGCGCGTCGGTTGGACCGGACCTGAAGCTGGGGCACCTCCGCCTGCTGCTCCATGGAAACGTCGACAAGGCCCTCGACCTCGTGCGCAATGGTCTCGATCTGCCCCGCGATCTGGCGCAGTTCCCGGAGATCGGGCCCGAACAGGCTGATCGCTATCGCGGCGCGCGTGCCCGAGAGCATGTGGTCGATGCGGTGGCCAATCGGCTGTCCCACCGTGATACTGGTACCCGACATCCCCGCCAGGGACTCGCGCACCTCGGCCATCACTTCGGCAAGCTCCCGATCGGTCAGATCAAGCTGCGCTTCGACGTGCGAGACGTTGACGCCCTGTGCCTCTTCGTCCAATTCCGCCCGGCCCGTGCGTCGGGCGGTGGAGACCACGGCCGGTATCCCGAGCAGCCGCGCCTCGACGCGATTGCCGATCTGGTTGGATTCCTCCAGGGAGGTGCCGGGAACGGTGATGATCGCGATTGTCAGCGACCCCTCCTGAAACTCGGGAAGGAATTCTCTGCCGAGTGTGGGAACCACCGCCAGCGTGGCGAGCAGCAGAGCCGCCGCGCCGACGAGAACCCGTCCCGAGTGCCGCAGGGACCAGCGCAGGACCCGGCTGTACAGGAACTCCAGTCCGCGTACCAGCCATGGCTCCCGTCTTCGTCTGATCGAGCGGTCGGCCGGCAAAAGCAGATAGGAGAGCGCCGGGGTGATCGTGACTGCAATGAACAGTGACGAGAGGATGCTGATAATGTATGCCTGACCGAGCGGCATGAGCATTCGTCCCTCGACGCCGGTCAGGAAGAAGAGTGGAACGAAGACGATGGTGATGATGAGCGTCGCGTTCAGGATCGGATCGCGAATCTCTCTCGCGGCGCTGCGAATGAGCGGCAGGGTGGCGATGCGTTCGGCGGCCGGGCGGCGCAGGTTTTCGCGCAGCCGGCGATGGACGTTCTCGACGAAGATGATCGCGTCATCGACGAGAGCTCCGATCGCTATGGCCATGCCGCCGAGCGTCATGGTGTTGACGGTACCCCCGAGGGCACGCATCACGATGATCGCAACGGCCAGCGACAGTGGGATGGCGAGCACGGAGATCAGCGTGGTCCGGACGTTCCACAGGAACAGCAGGAGGATGGCGATCACGAAGAAGGCGCCATCGCGAAGGGCGATGATCACGTTGTCGACGGCGAGCGAGATGAAGTCGGCCTGTCGGAAGATGTCCCGCTCAAAGGTGATCCCTGCGGGAAGGTCGCTCTCGATCTGATCCAGTTCGGCGTCGACCCTTCGCGTGAGTTCCAGCGTGTTCGCGCCCGCCTGCTTCTGGACCGAAAGAATGACCCCCGGCTCCCCGTTCACGGACCCTGTCCCGTAGGTGATCTTGGGGCCGATGCGCACCTCGGCCACGTCTTCAATCAGCACGGGCACTCTGTCGCGGGTCGCCACTACCGTCACCCCGATGTCCTCGACGCTCGAGGGGCGCACCATGCCGCGGATCAGGATCTCGCGGCCACTCGACCAGTAGAGCCCGCCTGCCACGTTTTCGCTGGATCCCTCGATGGCGCCGAGCACGTCCTCCAGCCCCACCTGGTAGGCCAGGAGCCGCTGCGGATCGACCAGGACCTGGTATTCGCGCACGTCGCCGCCCTGCGAGATCACCTGGGAGACGCCGGGCACAGCCAGCAATCGGCGCCGCACGATCCAGTCAGCAGTGGTGCGCGCCTCCATCAGCTGGGATTCGGGAGCCACCATGCCCACCAGCATGATCTCGCCCATGATTGAACTGATGGGTGCCAGGACAGGGGGATCCACCCCTTCCGGCAGATCGAGCGACTGGGCCTGAAGCCTCGCACCCACGATCTGCCTCGCGAGGTAGATGTCCGTGCCCCATTCGAAATCGGCCCATACGACGCTGATCCCCAGGGCGGACTTGGAGCGGACCCGGCGGACGCCGAGTGCGCCGTTCAGGGCGGTCTCGATGGGGAAGGTGATCGAAGTCTCGACGTCTTCCGGCGCCAGCCCATGGGCGTCGGTCACCACCGTGACAGTCGGAGCGGTCAGGTCGGGAAAGACATCGACCGGGAAGGTAGCGGCCACCCAGCTTCCGCCCACGAAAAGGCCCATGGCCAGAATGAGGGCCAGGAATGGATTGTTCAGGGAAGCGCTGACAAAGTGGTCGAGAATCCCCCGCCGCTCCGTTTCGTTCATGTGGGCTCCGTTGTCCACGAACAGCTAGTGGGCATGACCGTCGGACGGCTCGACGACTCCAAGGGCGGCGAGGTTGACCTGGTAGGCACCCAGGGTGACGACGTGCTCGCCGGGGTCGATTCCCGACGCCACGATCGTCCAGGATCCATCCGAAGGGCCCGTTTCGACCACGCGGCGCTCGAAGGTGTCTCCGGTGAGCTTGACGTAGACGACCGGAAGATTGTTCTCGTCCTGGATTGCCGCGCTTGGAACCGCGACCCCCGGCACGGGTTGACCGAGGAGGATGTGCCCTTCAGCCAGCATTCCCACCTTCAGGTCCCCGCCGGAGTTTCCGACCGCGAAGCGGACCGGGAGGGTGCGGCTGGCCGGATCGATCATGTTGCCCACCGAGAGGACCTGGCTGGTCGTGTAGCTGCTCGTACCGCCTTCGACGGTGAACCACGCGCCCCGGATCCGGTTCGCCTCGGCCGCGTAGCGCGCAGGCACCCGGGCGACCAGCCACAGTGTCGTCGCGTTTACGATCGTGAACGCGTGCCCGCCGATCTCCACCTGTTGGCCGAGGGCCGCGGCGCGCACCGCGACCACACCGTCGATCGGGCTTCGGAGACGGTACAGGTTCGGGTCGAGATCGTCGTTGACGCCGTCCGCCGTACCGCCGATGGCTTCGAATGCGGCCGTGGCGACCTGGAGATTGCGCCGCGCGTCCTCCAGCCGGCGAGCCGGGATAGCGCCTTCCCCAAACAGGCGCTCGGCGCGGTCGGCCTCGAGCTGGGCGGCAGTCACGTCGGCTCGCGTGCGCACGAACGAATTGTCGAGACTGATCGGTGCGATCAGCGCCAGAAGCTGACCGGCGCGGACGAAATCGCCCGGTCCGACATGCGGGCCATCGACCTGGACGAGCCCCGCCACCGGGGCCGAAACGTGCACGAGGCCTCCTGGTGGGGCCACCAGTTCGCCGGCGGACGGAATCGAGGCCGGTATCTCCCGTTCTTCGGCTGCCGCCACGGCAAAAGGAATCGACCACTGCTCTTCCTTGGCCAGTGTGATCACCTCCGCGCCCGGGCCGCCGTCCTGGGCGTGATCGTGGCCAGCGTGCGCATCGTCCACCTCGGCGTCCGCCGGGTGATCGTGTCCCGCGTGCGGATCGTCGATCTCGTCTTCCTGGGCGTGATCGTGGCCAGCGTGCGCATCGTCCACCTCGGCGTCCGCCGGGTGGTCGTGTCCCGCGTGCGGATCGTGGGCCTCCTCCTCGGCGTGGTCGTGTCCCGCGTGGGCATCGTCCACTTCCGCGTCCGGCGGATGGTCGTGCCCCGCATGCGGATCGTCCACTTCGTCGTGCCCATGGCCCGCATGGGCGTCGGCCCCGTCGCCTGCGTGGGTGTGTCCCGCGTGTTCGTGGACCTCCTCTTCGGTTGCGAAAACCTCGACCTCGCCGCCCTCGATCAGGTAGTCACGCCCTCCGACCGACAGGGCGTATTCCGCGTGCCAGTATCCCTCCGACGGCAACGTGGGCGACGTGACATATAGGCCCGCGATTTCGGGCTCGGCGACGATTTCGTGGCGGGCGCCACGCGGCCCGTGCATCTCGATGGTGACGCTCGCGCCCTCGACCGGCCTCCAGTCATCGACCCAGGTGAGATGAATCTCCCAGGGTTCTTCGCTCTCCACGCCCTGAATCTGATGCGGGTATTCCACGAAGAGTTCGATCCCTTCGGAGTGCTCCGTGAACGATCCGCCGCCACCGTGAGGGTCATGGCCCTGCGCAGCTTCATTCTCGCCCGCGGCGCCTCCGCATCCCGATACCGCCATAGCGATCACCGCACCCCGAACAAACGGCTTCAAAATCTTCAATCTCATTGTCAGTCCTCCAAGCCACCTCCCATGGCGCGAAGCAGGTCGTAGTAGGCAATCCACGCTTCGGACCGGAGAGAAAGGGCGCTCAGTTGCGCATTTTGAAACGCACTGGCTGCGTCGAGCAGTTCCAGCAACGACATTTCGAGTTCGGCGTAGGCCGCCGTCGCGGCGGACAGAAGCGTCTCTCCGTCGGCCAGCTGACCTGCCGCCACGGCTTCCAGCCGGGCCCGTCTGGCAGCGTACCGGTCCGAAGCCGTGGCCAGGTCGAACCGTGCCAGCTGCCGGCGCAGATCGAGGCGGTACGCGGCTGCGGAGCTGTAAGCTGCGGCTTCCGCCCGGGTTCCCGATCCGCGGTCGAAAAGCGGAAGCGGAAGATCCAATGCGATGCTCGCGCCCCCGAATCCGTCCAGGTGATGCCGGTATCCAAGACCCAACGTCGGTTCTGGTATGGCGTAGGTCGCGGCGACTTCCTCCCCCGCCCGTGCGGCGTCCAGTTCCCGTGCCGCGGCCTCGAGATCGGGTCGCCCGGGCAGGGTCTGCAGGGCGGCCTCGCGAGTCAACATCGGGGGCACGCCGACTACCTCCTCGGAAGGCCCGACCTCCTCGGTCCCGGTCCCGGCGGCAATCAAGGTGGCCAGCTTTCTGCGGGCGTCGCGAGACCGCAAGGCCGCCTCGGCCACCTCCTGCTCGGCCTGTACGCGCTCCAGTCGCAACCGCAGGGTCTCGAATGCCGAGATGTCACCCGCCTCGAAGCGAAACTCGGCATCCTCGGCCACGCCCTGGATGACCGAGGCGGTCTGGCGCACGATGCGTTCCGCCTCTTCGGCGAACCACGCCTGCACGTAGGCCTCCCGGACCTCGAAAGCCAATTCGATCGAGTCGGCGCGAAAGCGAGCGGCGCCAGCGCCGATTGCGTGAGTGGCAGCTTGCGCCCTCGCGGCCGTACGCCCAGGCCATTCCACGGGTTGCGCCAAGAGGAAGGTCTCTTCCCAGAACTTCTCATCTTCGTGGCCGAGGTCGTCGCGACCGAACGAAAATGCCGGATTGGCGTAGGCGCGGGACTGCCGTGCCGCCCCGGCAATCCGGGCGGTCTCGGACCGCGCGATCTTCAACGCAAGGCTGTTCTGGCCGAACTCCACGAGGGCCTGGGCCAGCGACACCCGGCGCACCGCATCCTGCCCATTGACGGCCGGCGGGAGCAGGAAGAGACAGCCAAGGACCAGACCGAGGAAAGTTCGTGCTCCCGCAGTTGGCATGAGCTCCTCCCGGGCGTCTTTGCGTCTGGCATCAACACTACGCAATCTCGGTCAACACTGCGACATTCGCAGTCAACACGACAATCTGGCTTGCCGCGATGCAATGGACAACCGTTGCGCTTGACATCCGGGAAGGCGAGCGCAACACTTTTCTCATATCTGTTTCAAACGAGCGTCGCCGGTTCCCGCGCGAGCCGATTACTTTGACCAGAATCAGGCACCTTGACTCCCGAACACGCTGACTTCGGCCATTCACACGGGCCCGATGCGGTCCAGGATCGTTTCCAGGAGTCGCGGGCTGCAGGCAGACGCAGCCTTACGGCGGCCCTGGTACTCACCGCCGGATACATGATCGCCGAGGTCATCGGCGGGTTCTACGCAGGCAGTCTTGCCTTGCTCGCCCACGCCGGACATATGCTCACCGACGCAGTCTTCATCATACTTGCGCTCGTCACCATGCGGTTTTCCGGCCGGTCCACCGCGGAGCACACCTACGGTTTCCACCGGACGGAGGTCCTGGCCGCGCTGATCAATGCGCTGACCCTGTGGGGAATCTCGGTGTGGGTGCTGCTCGAAGCCTACCGGCGCATTTTGGAGACGCCCCTGGTCGACGGCACTCTTCTCCTGATCGTCGGCGCGATCGGCCTGGTCGTGAACATCACGTCGGTGTGGATACTGCACGGCGCGGCCCAGCGGAATCCAGACGTCGAGAGCACCTTCCAGCACATGATCACCGACCTCATGGGTTCAGTGGCCGTGGTCGTCGCAGGCGTGCTGGTGTGGGCCTTTGACTGGCATGTTTCGGACCCGGTCGTCGCCGTCCTGATCGGCATCCTGATCCTGATGAGCACCTGGCGGCTGCTCTCCCGTGTGGTGGATGTGCTGCTGGAGGGTACGCCCGAACACATCGATCTGTACTCCCTCTGTCACAAGATCGAGGAGCTCGATGGCGTGACCGTGATTCACGATGTCCACTGCTGGACCCTGGCCCCCGGATACGTCGCATTCACCGCGCACCTGCTGGTGGAAAGCGGCTATGAGACCGAAGGAGGGCACGAGTCCCTGCTTGACCGGATTCGCGATATCGCCTACGACGAATTCGAGGTCCAGCACATCACGGTGCAACTGGAGACGAGCGCGGTTCGCTGCCATGAGGCCCACCATGTGGACCACCTGCTGGCAACGGCGCGGACACCGGTCTGAGCCGGCGCGGAAGCATCGGCGGCCGAAGTACGCCGGGGTTCTTTTCCGCGTACTGCCTACACACCCCTCCGATATGCCCAGATGAGAACGGCGATGCCGATCACGTACGCGGTGAGCAGGTAGGTGAAGAGGAAGGGCATCCCCAGGATCCAGGGCTCGACGCGGTTGACCAGGCCGTGCACGATGGGTGGCTGGGCCAGCGCCATGGCCACGAGGAACGCGATCGACGCGATCCAGCCGTTGCGGGTGCGGGGCAGGTAGTGGGAGCGCGGGATCTTCATGGGCATGTGGCCGGAGCGGGTGGATGCGCGGGTGATGCTTTGAACAATTGGTAGTGCGCCGGCGGCGCAACCCGAATCTCCCGGCTCACCTCGTCGATGTCCTCGCCCCGCACAGCCGCAAGACCACCTCGGCCTTCCGTTGCGTGCTCCGCCGCTTCGGCAGGCCCTCCGGCCGGCCGCGGCTATTCGCCAAATCCAGGGTTGCTAAACTACTGTCCAGAGAGATCGGGGGCACTATACCCGCTCCCGAAGTCTTGAGCCCTTACAAGAAAGCGCATAGAAATTCCCGCAATCTGGCGAGATTTCCCCGCTATTTCAGCACGGCGGGAGCAACTCCAGTTTGGGAGCAAGAAACGCAGATCGTGCAGTCCTGATTGAACTTACGTGATTTCTTGCCGTGATTCCGACCCTTGTTGCTCCGCCGCTGAGGCCGTGCCCCGCCTACCCAGCTTGATATACCGGTGCAGGATTTCCTGAAGAACTTCCGTCGACGTCACCAGCCGAAGGCTCTGCCGGCGCGCACCATGAAAGAACCCGCGCGCCTCGTCCCGGAGAGGATGTTCCGACCCCACGAAGTACATGAAGACGTTCGTGTCGACGAAAACCAATCGACCTCCAGGTCCGGATATCGCGTCTCCACGAGTATCCGCTTGACCTCCGACCAATCCGGCTCCCGGGACCCGGGCGGATGCCGTGCATCGCAACGCGCGGCGAAGTCGCGCAGTTCCTCGATGGTGAACAGCCGGGGACGCGCCGACGCCAGCTTCTCCTCCGCCGCCTCGCGCATCCACCGTCCCAGCGATTTCCCCTCGCGCTCCGCCTGCGCCTAGTACCGGGCCTTTGCGGTCTCCTTCACGACAAAATGAATGCGCGACATGGCCATTCCTGTGCAAACAAATGGTGCATGGTGCATTATAGTGGTACAACCACGTCGGGCCGTCAACCCCGGGCTAGCGCGCCAGCTCCAGCCTCCCGTCCACGAACACCCAGCTCGGCAAGACCCGGTAGTCGAACGGATGCCCCTCGAGGACTACGAAGTCGGCGTCCTTGCCCACCTCGATGCTGCCGATGCGGTCGGCCATGTCGAGCATCTCCGCGGCGTTCAGCGTCGCCATCTTCAGGGCTTCGACCTCGGGCACGCCGTTGCGGAACGCCCACGCCGAGTTGAGGATCGGTTCCCCGCCCAGCCGCCCGATCGGCGAGGCCCGGCGCGATGCGCCCGGGCCGTAGAACGCCACCTTCACGCCCGCGCGGGTGAGGATCGCGGGGCCCTCGACGCTCCAGCCCTCGCCGCCCCCGCGGATGTCCGATGCGTAGCTCCCGGAGTTGCCCAGAATGACGCCGGCGCCGAGGGCGGCGAGTTCGTCCGCAAAGCGGTGGGCCTCGACCCCACCGGTCAGGACGAGCCGCAGGTCGAAGAGGCGCGCCAGCGAGATCGCCGACCTGATCTCCGGGACCCGGTCGGCGTGGACGACCGCGGGAACTTCACCCAGCAGCACAGGCAGGAGCGCTTCCATGCGCGGGTTGTAGTCAGGGTCGGTGGGGCCGATGCCGGGGCTTCGGGCGTCGGCGTAGGCGCGCGCCGAGTCAAGGGTCAGCATGACCACCGTGGGTTCCGACAGGTCCCAGCGCTCGCCCGCCTCGAACGTCATCGCGAACACCATGCTCGCCGGCTCCCGCCGCACCATCTTTTCGAAATCCATGCCGGGCGTCTTGATCACGACCCCGCTGCCGCCGACCATGTTGGCGGTGCCCGGCGTCACATGGATCGCGGTCACGCCGATGTTCGTGTTGACCCGGTACGAGGGGAACCAGGGGTCGACCGCATAGAGCGCGTTCATCTCGGGCACGACGGGTCCGGTCAGTTCGTCGTTCTGCACCTGCCACTTCAGGTCGCCGATCCAGTCGTTGGGAAAGGCGCGCGCGATGATCGTCCCGGGCATGACGACGCGGCCGCCGACGTCCATCGCGGGCATGCCGGCAGGCGGGTCGGCCCCGGCCCGTACCACGGTGAACCGGCCGTCTTCGACCACCAGGGTCGCGTTCTCGAGCGCACCGTCGCTGATGGTGAAGACGTGGGCACCGGTGATCGCGAAGCTCTCGTCGTCCGGCCCGATCGCTCCCGTCACCGGCCCGAACGGCCCCACCGCGCGAGGTTCGTCCGGCTGAAGCAAACGGGCGCGTTCATACTCGATTCGGCCGTCCACAATCACCCGCTCGATCCGGTCGGCCGTCAGGTCCAGGAAGTGGCCGTCGAGGAGCACCAGGTCGGCGTCCTTGCCTGCCTCTATGCTGCCCACGCGGTGCTGCAGTCCCATCGCGCGGGCGCCGTTGATGGTCATGACCTCCAGCGCCTGCCGGTCGGTCAGGCCGTGACGCGCCAGGAAGGCCCCGTATTCGCGGAAGTCCTTGAAGTGCTGCCGTGACATGTCGGTCTGGATACTGGCGTTGACACCCGCATCGAGCAGCACCTCGAGCAGGTTGATGGGCTCGGGATCGTTGAAGTACTGCACGATCATCATCGGGCCGATGACCGGAATCACCTTGGTCCCGGCAAGGAGTTCCGCGAGCGGAAACACCTCTTCCGCGTGGGCGAGAGCCAGCCGGTCGACGAAGCCGTACTTGCGGGCCAGCCGCAGCACCATCATGACCTCGCTGGGGTAGTGCGAGTGCGCGTGCACCATGACGTCGCCCCGGATCACCGCCGCGAAGGCTTCCAGCCGCTCGTCGGGCTCGGGCGCCGGGCCCAGGCCGGACGCGTGGGCCTCCTGCCGATCCAGGTATTGCCTCGCCCGCCGGAAATGGTCGTCCGCGGTGGCGTACCACCCCATGACCGTCTGCGGCGTCTCGCCCGGACGCAGCTTGACGAGCGGGCGCACCGCCATCTTGAGGTCGACGTAGGGCTTGAGGATCATGTCGGGCCCGGGCTCGCGCTTCATCTTGAGCGCCACCGACTGCCCGCTCGAAATGACGCCGCTGCCCGAGCGCGTGATCACCGAAGTCACCCCGCCGGAAAGCGCGACCTGGATCGTGGGGTCGTTCAGGTCGAGGTGCTCGACCGCCTTCCACTCGGCGGTGACGGGCTCATCGGGCCGCGACCAGCTCATTGGGTCCAGCGCGAAATGCGCGTGCGCGTCGATCATTCCCGGGATCACCACTTCCGCCTCGTAGACGCGCGCGTCGGGGGGCGCGGCGACCGACGTCCCCACTGCGGCAATGACCCCGTCCCGCAGCAGGATCTCGCCCGGCGTGAGGGTGCCGTTGGTGACAGTGTGGATTGTCCGGGCGCGGATCAGAATCGGCGCGTCCTGCCCGGTTGCCGGCGCCGGTGCGCCTGCAAGAAGGGTCGCGATGGCCAGCGCGGCGAGGCGACCGGCTCCCGGCCACCGGACCACGCATCCGCGGCTCACGGCAACCCCAGCCGGTCCAGGAACGGCCCCACCTCGAGCAGCACGATGTCGTCACGCTTCCGCAGTTCACGCAGGAACGGTCCCTTGTGACCCGCGCCGTAGGTCAGCAGAAAGCGCGCGCCTTCGCCCCGGTGCTCGTCCAGCGCGCGTTCGATGTTCGCCCAGTGCGAGGCGTTGATCGGGTCCCAGCCGCCGGGCCCCAGGTCCTCGTCGAAAAGGCGGGCGTACACCTGCATGCGGATGTCGTAGGCCGCATCGTAGGCGTCGGTGTGGATCCAGCGGGGATCGTCCCCTGCACCGCCCGCGGCCAGCGCCTCGGCCGACTCGGCGGCGGCAGCCCGATACTGCGCCCACTGCTCCGCCCTCGCGGGATCATTCGCATACGCGTCCAGGTACACGGCCCGGAAATCCGACATCGGCTCGGTCCAGCCCGCGGTCGGAATCACCACGAAGTTCAGCTCGTCCGACAACGGGAAAAGGCCCTCCATGTACTCGGGAAACCGCCGCACACGGGGCTCTTCGACGGTGCCGGTTTCCCGGTATTCCGACCAGGCACGTTCCCACCGGTTGGGCGGGATCTCGGTCAGCCAGTAGTCCGGGTCGATCTCCCGGACCAGATCGCGGACGATCTGGAGGCTGAACAGGTCACTCGTGTTGTGGCCGCCGTGGATCACACCGACAACGACGACCTCGCTGGGCGCGGCGCCACCGGAGGCGACCGGGGCGGTTTCGGTCACCGGAACCAGTTCGACCAGCGTGCCGGCGACCTCGTTGGCCACGAACACGCGCTCCCCGTCCGGATGCACCCGCACCACGATCGGCTGCTCTCCCACCTCGATCCGCTGGACCACCGCGCGCGCCTCGAGGTCCACCACCGACACCGTATTGCCGCCGGCGTTGTTGACGATCGCATGCCGGCCGTCTTCCGGGACCGCCACCGAAAAGGGCCGCGGCCCCAGCCCGTCGGAAACGCGCCCCGTGACCTCGAACGACGCCGTATTGACGAAGGCCAGCTCGTCGGAGCCGCCGCAAGCCACGATGTACGTGACCTGATCGGGCGTCAGCGCCCCTCCCGGCGGACCCGGGCAGACATCGACCGTGGCATCGGTTTCGGCGTTGAGGAGGTCGATCACGGAGACGGTTCCCGCGTCCATGTTGGGCACGAACGCGTGCGAACCATCCCACATCACGTCGGCGGGATAGGGTCGGCCGCCGGTTTCGTGGGACCGGACCGGGACCCCGGTGCGGGTGTCCACGACCCAGAGACGATCGGCGAACTCGCTCGTGACCCAGGCCTGGCCGCGCACGGTGCCGGGCGTGAACAGCGACGGCCCCGCGCCCATGTTCCAGACCGCGCCGGGGATGATCCGGCCGTCCGCGCCGAGTGCGATCAGCGTGGAGTCCGTGAACTGGGTGACGAGCCAGCCGTCCCCGGCGCGGATGAGGTCGAGGGGCGTCGTGCCGGCGTCCCACCGGACGATCACCGCCGGGCCCGTGAGGTCGACGACCGCGATGCGACCGTCGCCGCTGAGCGCTACGTATGCGGTGTCGCCGTCCGCGCTGAAACGGATGCCGTGTGGGGCGGCGCCCACTTCGAGGACGGCGCCGATTCGGAAGGGACCCGTCGCAAGCTGGTCGGAGGCGGGCTCGCCGCAGGCCGAGAGGACCATGGCCGCCAGAACGGCGAGGCCGATGGCTCCAAGGGCTCGTCGGGCGCCCGGCCTGGATCCCTTCGCATTGGTCATTGCAACGTATCCCCTCACTGGCGCGCGCCCCGGCCTTGAAGCAGAATAGCGTTTCGCGGGCGCGAGCGGCAAACGCGGCGCCCGGCGACGCCAGCGTCAGTTCTACCGAGGAGGAGACTCGATGATCAGGTTCCCGTTCAAGGCTGCCGCGTGCGGTCTTGCCAGCTTGTGCATGCTGTTTGCAACCGCACTACCCGCCGAGGCCCAGCGCCCCGCCCCCGGTTCCGAGGCCGCCGCGTACATCGCCGTCGATGCGGGCACCGTGGTGCTGCAGGGCGTCACCCTGCTCGACGGCACCGGCGCTCCCGCCGCGCGCGACCGGACCGTCGTCATCGAGGGCAACCGGATCACCGCCGTCGGCGCCGCAGGCGACGTGGCGATTCCCGACGGCGCCGAGGTGATGGATCTGTCCGGCCACACCGTCATGCCCGGGATGGTCGGCCTCCACAACCACCTTTTCTACATGGCCGCGGGCGGCCGCATGCATCCGATGAGCTACACGGGCCAGCGGCTCTATCTCGGTTCGGGGGTCACAAGCATCCGGACGACGGGAAGCCTCGCGACGTACGCCGAGCTCAACCTGAAGGACGAGATAGAGCGCGGGCTGCAGCCGGGGCCGCGGATCCATATCACGGCGCCCTATATGACCGGCGACGAGAGCCTCAACATCATGACGCGCTTCAGGAGTCCGGAGCAGGCGCGGCGGTTCGTGCGCTACTGGGCGGCCGAGGGCGCGACGTGGCTAAAGGCCTACACAACGATCAGCGGCGAGGACCTGGCCGCGGCGATCGACGAGGCGCACAGGGTGGGACTCAAGGTCACGGGACACCTGTGTTCGATCAGCTTCACCGAGGCGGTCGAACTGGGCATCGACAACATCGAGCACGGCCTGGGGACCAACAGCGACTACGTGCCGGGCAAGGCGAAGGACGAGTGTCCGGCCGACCTTTGGGACCATGCGGAGGCGGTGGACGTGGAGGGGCCCGAGGTCGCGTCCACGTTCGACGCGATGATCGAGAACGATGTCGCGATGACCTCGACGCTGGCCGTGTACGAGCTGTTCGTGCAGGGGCGCCCGACCCGCGACGCGCGCACGCTCGCCGCGATGGCGCCGTCGGTGAGGGAAGACTACCTCGCGGCCAAGGCCCAGATCGACGAGATCGGGCGCCCGGAGGCGGGATTCCTCAACGCGATGGCCTACGAGAAGGCGTTCCATGACCGCGGCGGCATCCTGGCCGCGGGCGTGGACCCGACGGGGAACGGCGGCGCGCTGGCGGGCTACGGCGACCAGCGCAACTACGAGCTCTTCATCGAGGCGGGGTTCTCCCCCGAGGAGGCGGTGCAGGTGCTGAGCGCCAACGGCGCACGGGTGTTGGACGTGATCGACGACCTGGGTACGGTCGAAGCCGGCAAGATCGCCGACCTCGTGGTCCTGCGGGGCGACCTGACCGCCGACCCGGCGGTGATCCGCGAAGTGACCATCGTTTTCAAGGACGGCATCGGCTATGATTCGCCCGCGATGCTTGGGGATGTGACCGGACGGGTGGGTATCAACTAGGGAGACTGAAGAATGACGATGACGAAGATCGCCGCAGCCGCGGCGTATGGCTGCACCATCGCGGCGCTTGCCGCCGCCGCCGACCTGGCTGCCCAGCGCCCCGAGGCGGGATCTGCCGCAGCGGGCTATGCAGTCGTGGACGCCGAGGCCGTCGCGCTGACCGGCGTGACCCTGATCGACGGGACCGGCACGCCCGCGCGCACCGGGCAGACGGTCGTGATTCAGGGCAGCCGCATCGGGGCGGTCGGGCCCAACGGGCAGGTGGACATCCCGGACGGCGCCGAGGTCATGGACATGTCGGGCCACACCGTCATCCCCGGGATGATCGGGCTGCACAACCACCTCTTCTACACGGCGGCGGGAGGGCGCTCGGCGCAGCTCACCTACAGCGCGCCGAGGCTGTACCTGGGCAGCGGAGTCACCTCCGTGCGCACGACGGGGAGCCGGCAGCCGTATGCGGAACTCAACCTCCGCGCCGAGATCGAGGCCGGGAGGACGCCGGGACCGCGCATCCACATCACGGCTCCGTACATCACGGCGGGCGGGGGCATCTCCGGGATGACCATGCTGGAGTCGCCCGAGCAGGCACGCCGTTTCGTGCGCTACTGGGCCGCCGAGGGCGCGACCTGGCTGAAGGCGTACACCAACATCCGCACCGAGGAGCTGAGCGCGGCGATCGACGAAGCGCACAGCCAGGGGATCAAGGTGACGGGCCACCTCTGCTCGATCAGCTTCACCGAGGCCGTCGCGCTCGGAATCGACAACATCGAGCACGGCCTGGCCACGAACAGCGACTATTCGCCGGGCCGCGGCAAGGACGAGTGTCCGTCCAGCCTCTGGGACGACGCCACCTCGGTCGACGTCGAGGGGCCCGAGGCGCAGGCGACCTTCCAGGCCATGATCGACGCGGACGTGGCGATGACCTCGACGCTGGCGGTCTACGAACTCTTTATCCAGGGCAGGCCCACGCGGGATCAGCGTTCGCTGGACGCGATGTCGCCCGCGGTGCGCGAGGACTACCTGGCGGCGAAGGCCCAGATCGACGAGATCGGGCGCTCCCCGGACGAGTTCACGACCGCCATGGCCTACGAGAAGGCGTTCTACGATGCCGGCGGCGTACTCGCGGCGGGCGTCGATCCCACGGGCAACGGCGGTGCGCTTCCCGGCTACGGGGACCAGCGCAACTACGAGCTGCTCGCGGAGGCGGGGTTCGCCCCCCATGAAGCCGTCCAGGTGCTCAGCGCCAACGGCGCGCGCGTCCTCGACGTGTTCGGGGACCTGGGGACGGTCGAGGCGGGCAAGGTCGCCGACCTCGTGGTGATGAGCGGCGACCTGAGCGCCGATCCCTCCGTGATCCGCAATGTGACGATTGTCTTCAAGGATGGAGTCGGGTACGACTCGCCGGCCATGCTGGAGGACGTCCGTGGGAGGGTGGGAATCAGCGAGTGAGTCTGCATCTTCATCTGACCGATGACCCGGCCGCGCCCGTCCCCCTTCCGCGTCGCACGAGCGGTGACCGCGGTCCGGTTGCCCCGGATTGGGCCAGCGCCATAGACTTGGAAGCCGCATCGCTTTACAATCCGCCGAAATTGTCGCAACTCCAGCCGGTATTGTCGTATGACGCAGCCCCGCACCGCCACGAGCCTGTTCCTCGTTCTCGCCGCAGTCACCGCTTCCGCCTCATGCGGCGGAGACGGCGGGACGACGGTTCCACCGGTTGATCCTCCACCGCAGAACCAGGCCCCGGTCGCGGTAGGCTCGATTGCGGCCGTCACCGTTGACGTCGGAGCCACCGAAACGACGGATGTCGCGTCGAATTTCAACGATCCGGATGGTGACGCGCTCACCTATTCGGCGGCCACCTCCGACGGCGGTGTCGCTACCGCGACCGTGTCGGGCAGCGCGGTGACCACCACCGGCGTCGCAGCCGGCTCCGCGACCGTCACGATCACGGCCCGCGATCCCGGCGGCCTGACCGCCACGCAGACCATGGCCGTCACCGTGGAGGCGGTGAACAGCGCGCCGATGGTGGCCGGAATGCTGGACGATCAGACCCTCAATACGGGCGACACGCTCACCGCCGATGTCGCCGAGTTCTTCACCGACCCGGATGGAGACGCGCTCACCTTCGCCGCGACCAGCTCCGACGCGGGCGTGGCGACCGCTTCGATCTCGGAATCCACGTTGACGGTCGAAGCCGTCGCAACCGGCAGCGCCATGGTAACGGTGTCCGCCACGGACCCCGGCGACCTTTCCGCCGAGTTCAATTTCACGGTGACCGTCAGCCAGCCCAACCGGGCACCGGAAGTCGCCGACACGATCCCGGCGCAGACACTGAACGTCACCGACACCGTCATGCTGGTCGTGTCCATGTACTTCACGGATCCCGACGGCGACGATCTCAGCTACGAGGCCGTGAGTTCGGATACCGGCGTCGCCGCGGCGCTGGCGATAGGTGACACCGTGCAGATCGCGGCCATGATGGCGGGCGCGGCAACCGTGGCCGTGACGGCCAGCGACCCCGAGGGCCTGACCGTCAAGCAGGATATCCCGGTCACGGTGCAGCCGCCCCAGAACCGCGCCCCCGAGGCGGCCGACTCGATTCCCGCCCATGACGTGGTCTCGGACAGCGCGGTCGTGCTCGATGTGTCCGCGTATTTCAGCGATCCGGATGGGGATGAACTGACCTACTCCGCGGAAACCTCCGATGCGGCGATCGCCACGGTCTCCGTCGATGGCGCCGTGGTGACCACCAGCGGGGTGTCGGCCGGCGAGGAGGGCGTACAGATGGCGACCCTGATGGTGACGGCAAGCGATCCCGAAGGCCTTTCGGTCACGCAGGAGGTGGATGTGTTCGTGGCCGCGGTGGACTATGAGGTATGGGAGGGGCTGAGCATCATCGACGAGGGCGAGGACAAGGGCAAGCTTCAGTTCAGTGCAATCATCCTTAGCGCGTGCGTGCAAGGAACGCTGGTGGCCCTTTTTGACTCGACACTCCAGATCAACTGGAGCGAGTGGCAGATCCGGAGAGGCACGGGCTGGGTCCGGGTGCCGGGTACGCGCCAAGAGCCGGCAGATGCGACCGAGGACGTGATCTGTGGCTACACGCCCCTTGCTGACGGCAGCGCGGCCGCGGGCACCTACCGGGTCGTTGGCGAGGTTACGATCACCGAAGAGGGGAAGGACCCGGTCCGCACCCGTCGCAAAACGGAGAACGAGTTCACGCACGATCCCGGGAGCTGAGCGGGCGGCTTTTCGCGTCGGGCTGACCCGTGAGGCATCCTGGGTCGGCGTTTGGCGCTAGCTTTGGGCATGCCTCCGGGGCTGGAGGCGTTGGCCGCGGCGAGCACACTCGCAGTCACAGCCATCGGGCAGGGCGAGGCGGAGGTCACGGTGACCGCCACCGACGACGAGGGCCTGAGCGCCGCGCAGAGCTTCCTTGTCACCGTGCCCAACCGGAGACCGGTCGTGGCGGACGAAATCCCCGCGCAGACGCTCTACAAGCGGGAAACGGCACCACTGGACCTGAGCGACCACTTCAGCGACCCGGACGGCGACGCCCTCGCCTACATTGCCGAGACGACGGACCCGAGCGTGGCCAGGGCGGGGCGTGGCCGGCGCTAGCGTCATGACGCGCCGATTCCGGTTCCCGGTGCCGCACCCGCTGGTCCTTCTCACTGCCTGCGTCATCCTGGCGGCGTTGGCCAGCCATGTGCTCCCGGCGGGCGAGTACGAGCGACGCGACGACGAAGGGACGGGCAGGAGCGTCGTCGTGGCGGGCACCTACCGCGAAGTCGACCCGAGCCCCGTCGGGTTCTTCGAGGCCATCGTGGCCCTTCCCCGCGGCATGGCGGACGCCGCCGAAGTCATCTTCCTGGTCTTCCTGATCGGCGGGGCCTTCACCGTCGTGGACGAGACCGGGGCACTCAAGCGCGGCGTCACGTCGCTGATCCGGTCGCTCAGGGGGCGGGATCTGCTGGTGATCCCGGTCGTGTCGCTGTTTTTCGCGACGGGGGGTGTGGTCGAGAACATGCAGGAAGAGATCATTCCGCTGATTCCGGTGCTCCTGATCCTCACCCGCAGGCTCGGCTTCACCCCGATGGTGGCCGTTGCGATGAGCGCGGGGGCCGCGTTCGTCGGGTCGGCCTTCAGTCCCATAAACCCGTTCCAGGTGTCGATCGCCCAACGGCTGGCGGAGTTGCCGCTGGCGTCGGGGGCACGATTCCGGATCGTCTTCCTGCTGATCGCGCTGACCTTCTGGATCGGCATGACGATGCGCTACGCGCGGCGGACACGGGGGACGGGAGAACGCGGGGACGAAGGGACTGACGGCACTGGGAGCACCGCTGGCTCAGCCGAGGGCGTCCGGACCTCCGACCTGGGCATCTTCGCACTCGTGGGGGCCACGTTCGTGGTAGTGGTCCTGGGGATGATGCGCTGGCACTGGGGGTTCAACGAGCTGTCGGCCGCGTTCTTCATCATGGGCGTGATCGTCGGCCTGCTGTCGGGGATGAAGATCGGCGGCACGGCCGAGGCGTACGTGCGCGGCTTTCGCAGCATGGCCTACGCGGGACTCCTGATCGGCTTCGCGCGCGCCATCTACGTCGTGCTGCAGGACGGACGCGTCGTGGACACGATCGTGCACGCGATGTTCACGCCGCTCGAAGGCCTGCCCGTACTCGCCTCCAGCTTCGGCATGGCGGCGGCGCAGACGGCCATTCACGTGCCCGTTCCCAGCGTGAGCGGGCAGGCCGTGCTGACCATGCCCCTGCTGGTGCCGCTGTCGGACCTGCTCGGCATGTCGCGCCAGGTCACCGTACTGGCGTACCAGTACGGCGCGGGGCTATGCGAACTGCTGACGCCCACGAACGGCGCGCTGATGGCGATTCTCGCGTCGGCCGGCATCCGGTACGAGGACTGGATCCGGCACGTGTTTCCGCTCTATGTGGGCCTCGTCGCGCTCGGCCTGCTGGCGATCGCGGTGGCGCTGGGAATCGGGCTGCAGTAGCCTACCGGCGCGAGCTCCCGCTCCCCCCGGCGGCGGCCTGCTCGTCCACGAACCCACGGGCCTCGTCGAGCCCCGCGATGCCGTCACGTCCCTCCCACAGCGCGGCCACTTTCGAGTAGTTCTCGAGCGCGACCATGGTGTTGCCCATCGCCGCATTGGCGCGCGCCAGCCCCAGGAGCGAGCGCGGGCGGCCGGCCATGCGCATCAGCGAGGTCTCGAACATCTCGGCCGCGTCCTCGGGGCGGTCGAGTTCGAGCAGGAGCTCGCCGTACAGCTCGTGCACGGGCTTGACCGGGTTGGCGGAGCCGCGGGGCGGCGCCATGGCCTCGACCGCCTCGACGGCCCTGTCCATGAAGCCGGTCGCCACGTCGGCGTGGCCCATGCCCTGGTGCAGCAGCGCGCTCACCTGCATGTGCATGACGTGATCGTACCCGCTGCCGTCGGACTCCTCGGCCAGCGCCTTCTCGGCAGCCGCGAGGGTCTCCTGGTCACCGGTCCGCGCCGCACTGAGCCCGGTGGCGAGCAATTCGACGGTGCGCATGTCGTCGGTCACGGGCCGCACATCCCACTCCTCGGTCTCGACCGTGTAGCGGGATTTCAGGAGCGGCACGGCGCCCCGCGCCCGGGCCGTCCCGGCCGACCCCCGCGCGCCGCCGACCTCGAAGCCCTCGTGCTCGACCATGGACTCGATGCGCTCGATCCACAGCCGCGCCTTCTCGTAGTCGCCGCGCTGCAGATCGCCGTACTGGCCCCAGTCAAGCGAATGCACCGCGTCACCCAGGGCGTCGCCGGGCTCCCAGAGCTCGACCGCGACGTCGAAGGCGGACTGGTTGTGGCCCGAGACCAGGTCCCACATGCCGTGCTGGATGAAGATGTGCGTGGGCATGTGGCGGGCGTGCGACACCGCGGGCGCGATGCCGGCGAACGCGTAGGCCGCTTCCAGCGCCAGCGGGGCGTTGATCGGATGGTCGAAGGAGTGGATGGTGTAGTGGGCCGCGCCCGGGTGGACCGGGTTGTCGTTCAGCAGCCTGAGCGCGATCGTGCCGGCGCGGATGTTGTACCGTTCCGTCACGTTGCCGTTCAGGCGGTTGACGCCCAGCAGCGACAGCGCGTAGAAGGCCGCGATCTCGGGATCGTCCGGGTACGTCTCGTGGAGGTCGCCCATCGCCTCCATGTACTCGAAGCGGCGCTTGCCGTGGTCGCCGTCGCCCCAGAGGGTCTCGACGGCGCGCATGAGCCCCTTCTCGCGCTCGGTCGGCGCCTTGGCGATGCGCTCCTCGGCGGTCGGCGCAAGACGCTCCAGCGCCTTCCTGGGCTCGGTCGGGTCCATGTTCGTGACCAGCGGGTGGTTGTAGGCGAGCGACTCGCCCCAGTAGGCCAGCGCGAAGTCGGGATCGATCGCCTGGGCCGCGTGGAACTGCTCGCGCGCCTGCTTCCAGCCGAAGCTGTGCAGGATCGCGACGCCGCGCAGGAAGTGGGCCTGCGCCTCGCCGGTCGCCGAGGTCGGGAAGGTAATGACCCCGACATCCTCGAACTGCGCCTGCGCTGCGGGCGGGACGGCCACGGAAGCCAGGATAAGGGTGGCGAAGGCAGCCGTGCTCCAAACGTTCGCGCTCAATCTCTTCATGTCGATCATCCTCGTGCTTCGGCCACTGCCGCGGCCATGTTGTTCAATGCCCTCTCCACAATAACTCGCGGAGAAGCCAGATTCATGCGCATGTATCCCTCACCGCCGGTCCCGTAGTTGGAGCCGGGGTTCAGGAACACCCCGGCGCGCTTCGCGAACCAGCGCTGCACGATCTTCTCGGCGGTGACATCCGCCGAGCCCTCGGCGCTCTCGCGGGCGGCGGTCCCGGCGGCTCCGATCCGGTCGGCGAACTCGGCGACGTTCAGCCACGCCAGGTAGGTCCCCTGCCCCTTGCGGTGGGTGATCCCCGGCAGCTTGTCACCCACGTACGACTCGACGAAGTCGTGATTCGCGTCGAGGTAGGCGAGCAGGTCATCGAGCCAGGGTTCGCCCTCCTTCAGCGCGGCGCGGCTGGCCACCATGCCCAGCGTGCTGAGGTCGGCGCGGGTGTTGAGCTTCACGCGCTCCAGCAGGTCGGGGTTGGTGGTGTGGTACCAGGCGACTTTCATCGCGGCCAGGCTGAACGACTTGCTCGACGAAGTGAAGGTCATGCTGTTGTCGACGAGTTCCCTGTCCAGGCTGGCAAAGGGCGTGTAGGCGTTGCCGCTGGTCACGAAGTCGCGGTGGATCTCGTCGGCAAGCACGATCACCCGGTGCCTGAGGCAGATCTCGCCCATGCGCGTGAGGTCCTCGGCGGACCAGCAGTTGCCGGTCGGGTTCTGCGGGTTGCACAAAATGAAGGTGTTGCAGCGGCGCGCGCGGCGCTCGAAGTCGTCGAAGTCGATCGAGTAGCGGCCCTCGGCGTCGACCAGCATTGGGCTGTCGTCGGCGACGGTGCGGGTGAAGCGGGTGTCGGTGTAGAAGCCGGCGTAGGTCGGGGTCTGCAGCAGGACGCGGGTGCCGGGAGGCGAGAAGGTGTGAAGCGCGGCGATCAGGCCGGGGTGGACGCCGGTGGTGAAGACGATGGTTGAGGGGTCGACCTCGAGGCCGTAGCGGCGGCGTTCCCACTCGGCCACCGCCTCTGCATAGGAATCGGGACGGTGCATGTAGCCCCAATTCTCGTGCGTACATCGCTCGGCCAGCGCGCGGGTGACGCACGGGGCGGCGCGGAAGTCCATGTCCGCAACGCCCATCCCCGCCACGACCTCGTCGCCGAACTGCTCGACTGCGCGGTCCCAGCGCACGCTGTCCGTGCCCATCCGGTCGTACACCTCGTCGAAGTCGTAGTCGTCGAGGGCGGGGGGGAAGGGTCGGGCGGGCGAGCGCTGCCCGGCGATCGTGTGAGCCGCGGCGTTGGTGGCGCTCGCGGCGCCCGCCGCACCGACGAGGGCCGTGGTTCCCGCGCTTCTGAGGAATGTCCTGCGGCTCAGGCCTGTACGTCGCGGCATGGGAGTGGCCTCCAGGGTTGTCCGCTCGTGTTGTGCGCCGGTGCTTACGCCGTTTTCGTGCGCTCTCTCACTGTTTTTGGGTCGTGGTTAGAGTGCGGGTTGGAGGGGTGGTGCGCAAGCGGGCCCACTCCATGCGCCTACCGCCTTTCCGGCCTGTTTTCAGCCTCTTCCTCCTCCGCCACCATCTCCTCCGGGGCCACGGACAGCGCGTCGTGGTGCATCAGCGTGTTGAAGAGCAGCGCGTACGAGCCGTGGGTGTGGGACCGCCAGAACGGATTGAACGAGAACATGACCACGTGGCCGTCGCCGAGCGGGACGTCCACCACCGCCGGTGCGTTGGCCATGAGCCGGCCGTTCCTGAGACCCCCGCTGATCAGCAAGTCACCGGGGTTGGCCGCGAACCGCATGACGACCCGGATGTGGTCGGTCTGCGGGCCGGCCGAGAACCTTGCGCCGGGGGTCTCGTCATCATCCTCCTGTGCCTCGCGGAAGGCTTCGACGCCCGCCTCGCCCAGATCGCGGGCCCTGCCCTGCACTACATCCTGCTCGTCGGTGCCGCCGCGGCCGGTGCGCCGGGCCGTGGTGTCGCCCGGGCCGCGGTTCTGCTGGTTCGCGCCGCCCCCGCCGAAGAAGGCGGCAAATCCGCCGCCGCCACCGCCGACCCGGAACACGGGTGCCGAGTTGAATGCCACCCCGAGGTCGTCGTAGCCGTACGCGATCGGGCTGTCGTCGTCGGTGACCCGCGTGGCGAAGACGCCTCCCCGCGCCCAGAGGCCGGGTGTCTCACGGATGCTAACGCCGTCGGCCAGGCCGAAGTGGACGGGAAGCTGCGAGGCGCGCGCCATCGTGACGAACACGCCGCCCGCTTCGACGAAGCGCTGCAGATGGAGTACGCCTTCGAGACCCAGGCCGCCCCGCATGTCGTCGGTCGAGGCCTGGCGCCCGATGTTGGGCGTGATCCCGGTGGCCTTCCAGGGGATCGGGTCGTCGCCTTGCAGTCCGCGCACGAGCGCCATGGCGTCGCCGCGCTGCTGTCCCATCACGATGACGTCGTACGCGTCGTGCAGCCGCGGGTCGTCGCGCACGTCGTGCACCGAGATGTAGTCGTGGGGGATTCCGTATTCGTCCAGGCCGACGCGAAGCCACCCCTCGTCCTGCGTGTTCGTCCAGGTGTGCAGGACGGCGACGCGCGGCGTGCGGGTCGGGTGGATGGCGACTTCGAGGTCCGAGCGGGTGCGGTGGGCGGTGAAACCGTACTCGGCGCCGGCCTGGTCGAGGACCGTCGCGAGGTCGACCGCGGGGTTGTCCTCCTCGCGGATCACGAAGGTCCCCGCGCTGAACTCGCGGTCGTCGTCGGTGAAGGCGGCCTCGGCCGCGTGGATGACCAGATCGTCGTGCGCGAAGCGGAAGGCCGCCAGCGTGTTGTCGGCGTTGTAGTCGACCAGGTACGTGCCGCCGCGGCCGCCTTCGACCCCACCGGCGACCGTCACCGACTCCACGAGCGTCATCTCGGCGTCGAGAATCGCGGTGTCCTCGATGCGCACGGTCTGCGCGTTGAAGAGCGGACCGACGGTCCACCCGACATCGTCATAGGGGCGCGGGTCGTCGGGGTTGTAGTACTGCTTGTCAAGGAGCATGTCCGCACCCCGCGAGAAGGGCTGGTCCATGCGAACGACGTAGCTGCCCTCGGGGAAGACGGTCTCGCCGATTTCGATGTCCTCGTCGGCACGGTGCACCTCGAAGGCGTGGTCGGCCATGAGCCCGAGCAGCCGCGCCTGCTGGCCGGGGCGCGGGTCGTCGGCCGGCAGCACGTAGGCGGCGGGGCCCTCGTTGCTTGCCTTCGCGATCGACCGCTGTGACTTCGTGTAGAAGTTGCGCAGGAACTCGTCGCGGTTGGTGGCGACCTCGTGCATCGCGATGAGAACCGCGCTCTGCTGCAGATTCACGTTGTTGCGGATCCCCCAGACCACTTCCCTCAGTGGCGTGCTCGGGCGGTGCCACTGGCGCTGCACGTTCGATCGGATGATCCGGGTCGACGCATCCCCCGCGCCCTGCGTCTCGTAGAAGCGCCCGATCGAGTTGCGCATGTGCGCGACCCACATCATGTAGTTGGCGCCCCAGCCGTCGTAGAAGTCGTGCGTGTAGACGCCCGGGACGCCGAACGCCGTCATGTCCTTCACTTCCTTGTAGGCGAGGCGGTTCCACTCGTTGATGACGATGGGATCGAGCCACGCGTTGTAGGGGCCGCGCCCGGTGGAGGTGTAGAGGTGCGACGCCGACTCGTGGTGGTCGTGGAAGACGGTGGGACGGTACTCCAGGTACGTGCTGGTGACCGCGCGAGAGAGCGCGAGGGCCTGCCCGATGTTGTCGCGGTTGTTGTCGTGCGCGACGTACTTGCCCCAGTATAGCGGCCGCGTGGGCAGGTTGGCGTCGGGATCCCTGCGCTTGCCCATGTGCAGGTCGACGACCTTCGCCCGCCCGTCCGGCTCGATGACCGGGGTCATCATGTAGATCACGCCGTCGCGGATCTCGCGGATGAAATCGCTCTCGCCGACGGCCAGCCGGTACGCCAGCTCCATGAACATCTCGGGCGACCCCGTCTCGGGCGAGTGGATCGCGCCCGCCGACCAGTAGATCGGCTTTGCGGCCGCGACGATCTCCTCGGCCTGCTCGGGCGTCGTAACGCGGGGATCGGCCAGCGCGCGGAGCGCGGCCTTGTTGGCTTCCAGCCCGGCGATCGACTCCTCCGAGCCGACCACGACCAGGATCATCTCGCGGCCTTCCTCGGAGGTGCCCATGGTGAAGACCTCGACGCGGGGCGAGGCGGCGGCCAGCGCCCGCATGTACGAGTGCACCTCTTCCGGGTAGCTGAGGATGTCGGGCGCGCCGGAGATGTGGCCGAGGTGGTCGAGCGGCGTGGGAACCGTCTCGCTGTGCGGCAGGTGGTCGACGAGCGGCGTCGAGAAGAAGGGCTCGGTGGTGAATTCGCGGATTTGCGCCGTGTACTCCTCGTCGACGGACTGCTGGGCGGCGAGGGGCACGGCCGCGAGGGTGACCACCGCGCAGAGCGTGCCGAAGACGATTCCAGGGCGGGCTGCGGATGTGGCCGGGCTGGCCGGGGCTGGCGACTGACGCTGCATCGACATCGTGTGGTCCTCGGGTGGTGGGCGCGGAATCCGCCGCGACGGTGCCAATCTCACTTCCGGGAAGCGGTGGAAGCATCCTCCATTGTTCCCTGCGAGGCGCCGGTCGGCAAGCGCGACCCCCCGGCACGCTGGGCAATAGCACTATGCTATCATATTGCTATCGTCAATTGGCCCGTTCGAGTCTCCACACGTCGACGTGGTCGAGATCGAGGTTGTCCTGGCGGATCGTGGCGAGGTATTCCCCGCGGAAAACGGGGACCGTGCGCTCCTTGTAGGGAACCGCGGGAACGCTGCCGAGCAGTCTGCCTTCGGCGTCGAAGAACTCCCAGAGATTGCCGGCGCTGCGGATCACCTCGACCCACAGCTTGCCGTCGGGGGCGACGAAGATCTCTTCAACGAAGGGCTTGCGGTCCGGCCGGGTGAAGGTCCGGGGGTTGCAGGAGGCGTTGGGAAACCGTTCCCGGAACAGGTCGTACTCCTCGCTGCTTCCGTCAGCCCATTCCTTGTCGGAAACCGGCTCGGCCGGCAGTGTGCGCTCGATGATCCGCAGGGTGTCGCCGGCTGCGGTGACGGCGATCCGGTAGAAGTATCCCCACGCGGAGTAGACGACGCCGCCCGAACCCGGGTGCTGCACGGACTTCGGAGCGAATGGCGCCCCAAAGAAGCCGAACGCCCCTTCGCCCTCGCAGAGAATGGGCCGGATCGCGCCGGGAGAGGGAGCCACCGGATTGCGCGGCCCGGGCACGGTGTCGCCCGTGTCTCCGCCTCCGTGATGGCCCACCCACACCACTTCACGCTCGCGACCGTACGCGAAGCGGAAGACCTCGTTCATGCCAACCGGGTAGAAGCGGATGAATGCCGGCGAGCCGGAGAACCCCGCCATCACCGTCCTTCTCTGGCCGAGCCACTCCCCCTCGGCCGAGAATTCGCCGATGCGGCCCAGGCGCGGGTCCAGAGTGAGAAGCCTGTCCCCCACCCAGGCGAGCGAATAGAGACTCCTGAACTCGCCCGGTCCTTCACCCTCCCGGCCAAAAGTCCGCCGATGCGCCCCGTCGAGACCGAACACCCGCACCTCGCTGTTGTGTTCGTCCGCGATGAACACGGTCTCACCGGGGCCGAAGGCCACCGCGCTGACCCGGCCGAATTCGTCGGGAGCGTCCTGGTCCGTGAGCGTCGCCGGCCCGAAGGAGGTAACCGGCACAAGACGCCACTCGGGTGCGGTTCCGGCGTTGGTGACGTGGATGACGCCGGCGATGGTGTCGAGGGTGGTTGTGAGGGTGCTGGTCTCGGCGTCGGTCCCGTTCTGCGCGCAGCCGGCGGTCAGGGAGGCCGTGAGCAAGCAGATTCCTCGCACCAGTCAGTCCCCCGCACGCGCGGCATCGTCCACCTCGATCCGGTAACGGACCACCCGCTCGACCCCCAACTCATCCCTGGCCACCGCCCAGACGTAGTCGCCGTCGAAGACAGGTTTCGGGGACGCGGAAAACTCATCCGGTGGTACCACCACGCCCAGATAGGTCCCGTCGGATTCGAACACGTCGTAGCGTATCGATGTACGCCAGGTGACGGGATCCGAAAAGGGATTCTCCGGGTCGTAGTCCTCGTTTTCCACGCGCTGCCCTTCGGTTGACAACCTCACCAGGATTCGGCCATCCCGGCCGACGAGCAGATCCTGGAAGACCGGTTTGTGGTCCGGGATCCGCGACCCGTCCCAAGTCCAGCCCGGCACACTGAACCGTATCATCCTGACGAGGGATTCGCGCTCATGGTCGCGCTCTCCGTCCGACACGGGCACCGGGTCGTAGTTGCGTTCGATTCGGAGCACCCCTTCGTCACGCCCGAGGTCGACCCTGTAGTCCGACGAGAGACCGGTCAGGAAATGACCGCCGGGGTGCACCGCCCAGAAGAATCCGTGTGTGAACGGCACGCGAGCGGTCACCGAAGAACTGGACTCCCCGGTGGTCTGCTCGGCCCTGACCGTGAATTGCTCGTAGTCCATGGAGGGTTCGGGAAGCGTGTCCAGATGTGTGCCGTCGGATCCGAGTACGATGACGACGTCTTCTCTCGACTGGTCGCTCGTCAACAGGAACGTTCGTCCGCGCACATCGGTGTACAGGGGGGCACCAGCCCGGTAGTGGTTGCCGGAATTGTACTCCCACTCTTCCGTCTGGCCTGTAACCGGGTCGAATAGCTGCACCCGCATGTTGCCTGGATCCCGCACGGCCAACCGCCCGTCCGGGAAGACGGCGATGGCCTCTGCACGGTCGAACTCGCCGGGGCCCTCGCCTCTTCCACCCAGAGTCCGCACGTACGTCCCGACGGCGTCGAAGACACGGACGTGCTGCGCCTGCTCGTCGAAGACGTAGACGTTGCGGTCATTGTCGACCGCAAGGGACCAGATCCGTCCGAACAGATACTCGTCGGGTCCTTCCAGCTCACCGATCGACACTTCCGGCACAAGTGTCGCCTCGGAACCCCAAACACTTCCCGACAGCGTGCGCACGATGGTGGTGTCGCCGATCGTCTCGATCTCGACACTCGGCCCGCCGGGCGAGGCGCCGGAGCCACAGGCGACGGCGCCGAGTGAGGTTGCGGTGAGGAGTAGCGTCAGGCGGGCGGGCGTGCTTCGGCGCACGGTTGCGGCACTCATGCTACGGATCGATCCTGGGCGTCACGACAAGGATGAGCACGGGTTCGTCGGCGGTCCGGCGGGCCGATCCCAGCACCACTCTCTGGCCATCGCGCATGGTGACCGAGGCTTCGAGAAGGGGGGGCCGTTCGTTGGCAAACAGGATCTCTCCCGTTGGCCGTGTGGTTTCGTCAGAGAGGGTCACCTCGGCGCGAACGGTTTCCACGGAACGCCCCGAGCTGTACACCCTGGCCCGGATCGTCATCGGTTCTTCCAGGTCGTTCGACACGATTCTCTGCGAACCGTCGCCGACCGCGAACCTCCCCGAGGAATTGCTTATCAGACCGACGTTGAATACCGAAGTCGAAAGCAGCCGGTACCCCCTGAAGTTGAACAGTTTCCTGAGCTCGCTCACGACGTCGCTGATTTCCGGATCCTGATCCGTGAAGCCATCCGCCTGGACCAGGTGAAAGGTGAGCAGCACGTTACGGATATCCTGCCCGTAAGCCTCGCTCTCCTGCGCGCTTGCGACTCCCGCGAGAGCTCCCAGCGCCAATGCAGCAATCAGCGCACATCGATTACTTCTCTTCACCATCTCGGTCATCAGTCGCTCTCCTTTGCGTTGAGCAGCCATACCACGGCTATGTCGGGATTGTTTGTGGGAAAGACCACGAAGGGCCTGTCGGCCTCCACGTCCATCTCCGCCATCATGCTCGGTGCGCGCGGTGCGCCTGCGGAAGTGACGGGTCCGTGGCTCTCGTCGATTCCTCCGCCACGCGCCAGGATCAATGCCGCGACGACCGCGGCGGCAGCGAGCGGCCCCAGGGTCCACCACCTGCGGGCGCGCCATCGACGGGCAGGCAGGCCCTCGCCATGCGTCGCAGCCGGGAGCCCTTCGCCGATCTGCCCCGCCATCGCCGCCAGCACCGCATCCATATTCCGTTCGTCACGATGATCCCTCATCCCCCCACCCCTCCATATCCCTGGCCCCGGGCCAGCATCTCCCTGCGCATCGTGCGCCGAGCGCGCAGCAGGTGCACCCGCACCGTGTTCGCGTTCATCTCCAGCATCTGTGCCGCTTCCCTGGGCTTCAGTCCCTGCAGGTCCACAAGGTCGAAGACCTCCCGCTGCCTCAGGGACAGCTCCCCAAGCAGCGTCCGAATCAGCCGCAATGTTCTCTTCATCTCCATGTCGTCCAGCGGATCCTCGAGCCGGGGCGCCGCTGCCCGGGCCAGCCGCCCCAGCTTGTCGGCCAGCCTCCGGTCCTGCCCCCGTCTGCGCAGATGATCCAGGCTGGCGTTTCGGGTGATGCGGTAGACCCAGCTGGTAACCTTCGACCGACCATCGAAGTCCTCCATCGATTCCGCCATTTTCATCAACACGAACTGCGCAACGTCCTCCGCGTCGTCGGGATCACCGGTAATGACCAGCGCCCAACGGCAGATCAGGGGGCGGAGGGCACCCGCCAGCCTTCCAAGCGCCTCCCGTTCTCCCTTCCTGGCCCTTTCGGCCAACTCCAAGGTCTCTCGGTCGGAGAGCATGGCGCTCTCGGTCCTTTGTCCGCTTGTGAGGGTTCGGGAGGTAGGACGATGGCAGGGGCGGGATCGTTTACCTGAACGCGTTTAGCCCGCGGCGCGGTCCAGTGGCCAGAGGTGCACCCGTTCGACGCCGAGTGCGTCGGTCATGCCGCCCAGAATGTAGTCCTCGCCGATTTCGAACACCTCGGCGTCGCGCGGCGTCTCGACAAATCCCTGAACGCGCCCGTCCGCGTCGAAGACCGTCCAGATGTTCTCAACCTGCTCCGGGAACCTGTATTCCCGAACCCAGAGGTAGCCGCGGGGATCGGACAGCAGCGCCGCAAACGCGGGATAGAACTCCACGAGCGTCATTCCCGCGGCGAGCCCACGAAGCCTTTCTTGATCTTCCTCCGATCTGTCGGCCCAGCTGTCTGCGAGCCAGGCGTCCAGCTCGCCCTGCGTCGGTGCGCGCAATTCATGTTCACGCCGGACGATCTTCGCCAGGTTGCCGTCCCTGTCCCAGGCCCGGATCTCGTAGCGGTCGTTCGCGGTAACGACGGCCAGCGGGCCCCACACCGTCGCGAGGACCGACCGGCCGAACGGGTGAGGTCGCGCACTCGGACTGGTGGCCGAGAAGAACCACTCGTCTCCGGCCCGGGTTCCCAGAGAGGCGTGAATCTCTCCCGTGGGCATCACGATGGCGAACTCGGCATCCTGTCGCTTAAGCGTCGAGCCGCCGGCCCCGAATTGCATCCCGACCGGCAGGCCGGGCTTCGCCAGGATCTCGCCGCCCGGCATGAGTCCAAGCAGCGAGAAGCGTGCTCCTCCCAGCGTTGCGTTGCGTCCATGGTTGCCGTCCGCATCGAAGATCACGACCTGTCCGCGCCACCATGAGGCGCCGGCAATCGAGTCCCCCGGCCATGCGCTGACGGCCTCGGGATCGAACTGGGCGAATTCACCCGGCCCCTCGCCGACCCCTCCCCAACTGTCCAGGTGCCCACCGTCCCCCGAGAACACCCGCAACTCCGAGGTCCCGGCGTTGGCGACCACAATCCTGCCGTCAGACAGCCGGGTGGCGTCGTCGACTCCGTACAGCTGGTACGCCTCGTCGCCCTCCCGACGGCCAATGGACACGGCCGGGGCTGCGCCGACCCGCCAATCCAGCCGTGACCCCGTGGCGGGCCGCGCGTTCTCGACGATCGTGACGCCTGCGCTGTCGCGGACCTCGGACCGGAGTGCGGGTCCGGAATAGCTCCCGGTGTCGCAGGCGGTGAAAAGCACGACCAGCAGTCCCGCCAGGCGAATTCGCGACTCTCTCATCGGATCCTCGTTTCATGGCGCCGCGAGGCGTTCAGCGGCTGGTGTCGACACTTGCCAGACACACCGTGACCGCCCTGCGGTTGCTCGGTGGCAACCTTTTGAGCGCACCCCGAGTATCATTATGGTGTGTTCAAGAGGTAAGTGTCATGAAGAAGGCATTCCTGTTCCTGCTGGCTCTTGCGCTCCCGCTAGGGGGGTGCAGCGGTCCCGATCCAGGGGAAGAGGCCGTGGTGCTGGTTCACGGGCTGGGGCGCTCGAAGGCGTCCATGATGGTCCTGGCCCAGCGGCTTGAGTGGGCCGGGTACGGAGTCGTCACCGTGGGGTACAGATCACTCAGCACTCCGTTCCCCGAAATCGTGGAGACCGTCCGGGCGGCGGTCGAGCGGTGCTGTGCCGAGTCGCCGCGGATTCACTTTGTCGGGCACTCGCTCGGTGGGCTGGTGATCCGCGGCTACCTCGCCGAGACCCCGCCGGAACGGCTTGGCCGGGTCGTCCTGGTGGCGCCGCCGAACCAGGGCAGCCTTTTCGTCGATTGGCTGGGTGATATCCCCGCCGCGACGGAAGTGCTGGGGCCCGTGGGGAGTGCGCTCGGGACCGACAGCACGCACATTCCCGCTACCCTGCCCCCGCCGGACTACGAGATGGGCATCATCGCCGGAAACCGCAGTATCCAGCCCATCGGCCACCTGGCGATACCCGGACCCGACGACGGGATCGTGAGCGTCGAGCAGACGCGGGTCGAGGGTGTCCCGGTGATCGTACTGCCTCGGTCGCACGCGTTCATCACGAGCAGCCGGTACACCGCCCAGGCCGTGATCGAGTTCCTGCGGACGGGCGAATTCGGGGTCAGTTGATGCGCCAGACGTCCACGTAGTCGATCTCCAGGCTGTCCTGGCGAATCGTGACCATATGATCGGGGCCGAAAGCGGGCACGGACCGGTCCTTCCACTCGCGCGCGGGCAGGGTGGCCAGGAGTCGACCCTCGGAATCGAACACTTCCCACCTGTTTCCGGCCGTGCGCATGACTTCGACCCAGATTCTGCCGTCGGGCGCGACGAACAGTTCCTCGATGAAAGGCTTGGCCGCGGACCGAATGGGCCGGCGGGGCGTGCAGGTGGCCCGCGGCAATTCGTCCCGGAAGGCTTCGAAATCCGCCGTGGCCAGATCCCATTCCTCGTCCGTGATCGGCTCCGCGGGCAGCGGGCGTTCGATCACGCGAAGCGTATCGGCGCCACGGGTCACCGCAATACTGTAGACATCGGTCGTCGCGGAGTACATCGAGGCGTCCGGGCCCGGATGGGAAACGAGCCTGGGACTGTAGATGATGTCGAAGCCCCTGGACCATCCGTCGTCCCATTCGCAGCGAACCCCGTGATCCCAGGGCGCCGAGGGCGGGTAAAGGGTGTCGCCGGTCTCGCCCGCCATGTTCTGGCCTACGTATACGAATTCCGAACCGCCATCTGTACCTACCAGCGCCTCGGCATAGACCTCGTCGTTCCCCACCGGATAGAGCCCTCTGGAGTTGCCCCGCTCTGACGGACACCTTTTCCTTTGGGCCAACCGAGGAGGTGAGCCATGGCGGGAAGGAGACGAGGGCGGTATTCGCCCGAGTACAAGGAGCGGATCGTCGAGCTGGCGAGGGCCGGGCGTAGTGCGGGATCGCTGGCCCGGGAGTTTGAGCCGTCTGAGCAGACGATCCGCAACTGGGTGAAGCAGGCGGACCTGGACGAGGGCCGCCGGAGCGACGGACTGACGACCGAGGCGCGCAAGGAGATGCGGCGCCTGAAGCGGGAGAACAAGCGGCTGCGGATGGAGCGGGACATCCTAAAGCGAGCCGCGGCCTGGTTCGCGAAGGAGAGCGGATCGATCCCCAGCGGGGGTATGCGTTCATGAAGGCGAACCTGGCCGCGTTCCCGTTGGCAGCCATGTGCCGGGTGCTGGGTCTCTCCACCAGCGGGTACAATGACTGGCTGCGCCGTCCGCCGTCGGCGCGGGCTGGGCGTGACGCGGAGCTCAAGGGCAGGATCCTGACGATCTGGGTTGAGAGCGGCGGGGTCTACGGCTCCCCGCGGATCCACGCGGCGCTCTTGGCCGAGCGCGAGCGGGTGGGCCGCAAGCGGGTGGCGCGGCTGATGAGGGAACTGGGTATCGAGGGTGTGACGCGCAGGCGCTTCAGGAGGGGCACGACGCTCAGGGACGCCAAGGCCAAGCCCGCGCCGGACCTTGTGAACCGGGACTTCTCGGCCGAAGGGCCCGACCAGTTGTGGGTGGCCGACATCACCTACGTGCCCACTTGGGCGGGCTGGCTCTACCTCGCGGTCGTGCTCGACGCGTGGAGCCGCCGGATCGTCGGCTGGGCGATGGCGCCCCGGATGCCGGCCGATCTGGTTGGCGACGCGCTGTCGATGGCGATCGCCTGCCGTCAGCCGGAGGGTCCGGTGATCCATCATTCCGACCAGGGCTCGCAGTACACGTCGCTGGCCTTCGGGAGGCGGTGCCGCGCGGCGGGCGTCGTGCAGTCGATGGGCTCGGTCGGCGACGCGTACGACAATGCGATGTGCGAGAGCTTCTTCGCGACGCTCGAGTGCGAACTCCTCGACCGGCGGCGCTTTCGCACGATGGCCGAGGCGCGGCGGGAAGTCTTCTGCTTCATCGAAGGCTTCTACAACACCCGACGGCTCCACTCGGCGCTCGGCTACACGTCGCCGGCGAACTTCGAGAAACTCAACCATGCGGCCTGAAGCGAACCAGCAGCGCCGGAGCGACCCGAAGCTCTCTGGGCTTCTCTGGCCCGCTCGCTTCTCCGGGCTCGCTCGTCGCCCCTCTCCACCGCTGCAGGAGGGGGCGAAGAAACTACTTCACACACCATCAACCCCCAAAAACCAACCGTCCGTGAAAGCGGGGCAGGTCCACTCCACGGCCGGAGCCACCCCAATACGCTGTCGCCGGCCGTTGGCCCAGGGGTTGTCCCTCCGGGGAGAACTCGTTGATCCTGCCCCCGATCAGGTCGAGGGCCAGCAGCCGGTCTCCGACCCAGGCCACCGATTCGATCGAGGCGAATTCCCCAGGGCCCTCCCCATGCCGGCCGAACGTACGACGGTGCGCTCCATCGAGTCCGAAGACCCTGACTTCGGCGTTGTAGCCATCCGAAACGTACAGGGCGGCTTCCGGCCCGAGAGAAGCGCTCGAAGCCATCCCGAATTCCTCCGGACCGCCCTCGCCCACCCCGAATTCGCGGGGCCCGATGGTGATCAGGCGAGTCAGGCTCCACTCCGGTGCGGTACCGGTGTTCGTGACCCGGACGACGCCGCCGACGGTGTCGATGGTGATCGTGAGGTCATCCCCACCCGCCGCGGGATCGCCCTGGCAGCCCGCGGCAGCCAGCGTTGCGACGCAGAGTGCGAAGGCGGCGGACCTGGTGGGCGCCATGAGTTCCTCCCGTGGGTTCATTCGTGCGGTGCTCGGTATCGAGACACGCCCGGGACCCCACGAGGTTGCACGACCGCCTTTCAGGCCCTACCCGCCTGCCTCGTGCCACTCCGCCAGCAACTTCGCCTCGGTCGCGGAGTCGAGCCCCGTGCGCAACCGGTACTCACCGCCCACTTCCCGGCTGCGGTGCCAGTCCAGCGTGTCCTCCGCGATCACGGCCAGGGGGCGGAAGGTGAGCCCGGCCGCGATCCCGCGACTGCTGTCCATGCGGCCATAGTTGAGGTAGCGACCGCTCGGCGGCTGCCAGAAGGGAAGCTGCCGCTGGGGCATCTGGTCGCGCTCGGCGAGGAAGTCCCAGTCCACCCAGGTGAACGAGACGGGCGCAGAGCTGATGGCCCGGATCCCGTACGCCAGCTCGGCGGACGAGAGGGGTGCCCCCGGACCCACGCTGTTGAAGATGCCCGCCGTCTGTTGTTCCAGCAGGTGAATGTAGAACTCCGACAGATCGCGCACGTCGATGAACTGGACGGGGTCGGTCGGGGCGCCCTGCACGAGGATTTCGCCGCCGGCGTCGATCCGGTCGGGCCAGTAGGTGAAGCGGTCGCTGCGGTCGCCGGGTCCCACGATGACCGGGGGCCGGACGACGAGCGTCCGCTCGCCGAATCCATCCTCGACCGCCCGCTCGGCGAGGACCTTTGCGGGCCCGTACGCGGTCCACTCGCTCTCGGGAAGGTCCCCTGGACCGATCGGCGCGTCCTCGTTCATGACTTCGGCAGTGAAATCCGTGTACACCGCGCGCGTTGAGGTGAACAGATACTGGTCGGTGGCGCCATTGAGGAGGTCCACCGAGAGGCCGACCTGGTGCGGCGTGTAGCCGGAGTTGTCGATCACGGCGTCCCAGCGGCGCCCTTCCAGCGCTGTGAGGTCGGTGTTGCGGTCGCCCACGAGCTTCTCCACCTCGGGGAAGAGGTGGGTGTTGGTGCGGCCCCGGTTGAACAGCGTGATCCGGTGGCCCCGGGCGAGCGCGTGGCGCACCACGTGGGGGCCGATGAAGCCCGTCCCGCCCAGGATGAGAATGGTCATGCCCTGCTGGCGCCTTGCCGCCGGTCCCCGCGTGGAACCGAGGCCGAGTGCCGCGGCGCCTGCCGCGACGCCCGCTTGCCCAATGAACTCCCGCCGTGTCGTCATTCCTGGCTGCTCCTGGTAGGTTCGCGTTGCATTTGCGACCTCGGTCGCTCTCCAACCCACATTACCTCCGCCGACCGCATCTCCGCACCTTCTGTCGGCCAAACCGGCGGGTCGTTATTGATGAAATGAAACCTCCCTGGCCGCAAACCCATTCCGGAGACCACCGTGAAACACCGCCGCCCATTCCCGACCCGCGCCCTTTCCGCCGCCGGCGCTTTGGCCGCCCTGCTGCTCGGGTCGCTATCGCCGGACCCCGCAGACGCCCAGGACGCCCCGGCCGACCCCACTCGGCAGGCCACTGCCGCGCTGAAGTTTCGCACGATCGGCCCCACGATCATGGGGGGGCGCGTCGCGGACCTCGCGGTCGTCGAGGACGACCCGCGGACCTTCTATGTGGCGGTCGCAACCGGTGGCGTGTGGAAGACCGAGAACGCCGGAATCACGTTCACGCACGTCTTCAGGGACGAAGCGACCGCGTCGGTGGGCGACGTGACGGTGGCGCCGTCGAACCCGAACGTGGTGTGGGTGGGGACCGGCGAGCCGAACAACCGGCAGAGTTCGCCATGGGGCAACGGGGTGTACCGGTCCACGGACGCCGGGCGCACGTGGACGCATCTGGGGCTGGAAGACACGCACCACATCGCGCGGATCCAGGTGCATCCGCGCGATCCCGACGTGGCGTACGTGGCGGCGGTCGGACGTCTCTGGGGTCCGAACCCCGAGCGGGGCGTGTACCGCACCACCGACGGCGGCGAGACATGGGAGCGCGTGCTCTTCATCAACGACGACACCGGCGCGACCGAACTGGTGATGGATCCGGGCGACCCGCGCACCCTCTTCGCGGCCACGTACCAGCGCCGGCGGCGGGCCTGGGGATTCAATGGCGGGGGTCCGGGCAGCGGAATCCATCGCACGACGGACGGCGGCGACACGTGGACCGAGCTGACCGAGGGCCTGCCGGAAGGCGACAAGGGACGGATCGGGCTCGACATCTACCGCCGGGACGGCAACCTGATCTACGCGCTCGTCGAGGCGGACGCCCGCGTCCCTGGCCAGGGCTTTGGCGGCGGAGGCGGCAGCGACGCGAAGAACGGCGTCTATCGTTCGACCGACCGCGGCGGGACGTGGGAGCATCTGTCCACGACCAACAACCGCCCCATGTACTACAGCCAGATCCGGATCGATCCCAACGACCCCGAGCGGCTCTACCTCGGCGGCTCCAGCCTGTTTCGCTCGTCCGACGGCGGGCGGAACTTCACCCCCGACGCGGCCGCCGGAGTCCACCTGGACCACCACGCCCTCTGGATCGATCCGGCAGACTCCGACCACCTGATCCTGGCCGGCGATGGCGGCGTTTCGGTCAGCTGGGACCGCTCCGACAACTGGTACCAGCTGCGCAACCTGCCGATCGGTCAGTTCTACGAGATCGGCGTCGACATGCGCGACCCGTATCATGTCTGCGGCGGTCTGCAGGACAACGGATCGTGGTGCGCGCCGTCGGACACCTGGTCCAACCAGGGGATTCGCACACGCGACTGGTACAACGTGGGCTCGGGCGACGGCTTCTTCACGGTCATGCACCCCACGAACCCCGACCTGATGCTAGCGGAGTCTCAGGGGGGGAATCTCATGCGCGTGGATCTCGGCACCGGGGAGCGCGCACGCATCCGCCCCCTGCCCCGTCCCACCGCGGAGGAAGACGAGCGCAGCCTGCGCTGGAACTGGGACACGCCGATGCTGCTGTCGGCGCATGACGACCAGGTCGTGTATGCGGGCTCGAACATCCTCTTCCGTTCCACGGACCTTGGCCAGAGCTGGGAGGAGATCAGCGGCGACCTGACGTACGCGATCGACCGCGATACGCTCACGCTCATGGGCGTCGCGGGCTCGGAGCCGCAGATGTCGCGCAACGACGGACAGTCCAGCTACGGCAACCTGACCGCGATCGCGGAATCTCCGCTGGACTTCTCGGTGCTGTACACGGGGAGCGACGACGGGCGGCTGCATGTGACGCGGGACGCCGGCGCGAGCTGGACGGACATCACGGGCAACGTGCCCGAGCTGCCGCCGTTCACCTACGTGACTCGCCTCGTGGCGTCGCGCGGAGCCCAGGGAGAGGTCTTCGCCGCATTCGACGGGCACCGAAGCGACGATTTCGCGCCGTACGTCTACGCCAGCTCGGACTTCGGCGAGACCTGGGAGCGCATCACCGACGGGCTCCCCGCCACCTCCATGAACGCGCTCGCCCAGCACCCCCGCGCCCACAACCTCCTCTTCGCGGGCAGCGAGGTCGGCGTGCACTTCTCGATCGACCGGGGCGCGACCTGGCACGACCTCATGAACGGCCTTCCCACCGTGCCGGTCGACGACATCGTCGTGCATCCCCGCGACAACGACCTTGTGGTCGGTACTCACGGGCTCGGGATCTGGATCATGGACGACATCGCGCCGCTCGAACACCTGACCAGCGAGGTCATGGCCTCGGCCGCGCACCTGTATCCGGTCCGCCGCGCGACCTCCTACAATCTGTACACGCCGCAGGGCTGGACGCCCGGCATCTACGCGGCCCCCAATCCGCCCGCCGGGGCTCGGATCCGGTATCATCGCGACGCCGATGGCGACAGCGTTACGGTGACGATCCGCGACGGCGGGGAGACGGTACGGGAGCTGAAGGGGGGCGGCGAGGCCGGACTCAACGAAGTCATCTGGGACCTGCGGCTGGCGGCCGAGGGCGGTGACGGCGAGGCGGTGGATCCGGGTCCGCGAGTGCTGCCGGGCCGGTACACCGTGGCGCTGGCCGCCGGCGACGCGACGCTGGAGGCGTCCGTAGAGGTTCGACTGGATCCGCGCGCGGAGATCTCGCGGAGCGACCTGATGGCGCGGCACGCGGCCATGATGGATTCGTATCGGCTGTCGGGGATGGTGAGCGACGCACGGGAGCGTATGCAGGGCATGCAACGCCAACTCGGCCAGATCGACGATCGCGTCGCGGCGGCGGCGGAGGCACCCGAAGCGTTGACCGACGAGATCGAGGCCTTCCGCGAGGACCTGGAGGCACTTCAGGAGGAGGTCGGTGGCGGCGGTGGCTTCGGCGGCTTCAGCGGACCCGCGGCGGGCGCCTTCGTCTGGCAGACGATCGAACGCGCGACCAGTCCCCCCACGGCCGATCAACTCTGGCAGATCGACCGCTCGTGGGAAGAGCTTCCCGCCCTCGTCGAGCAACTGAACGAGTTGGTCACCGAGCGCATGCCCGCGCTCAACGCGAAGGTCTACGCGGAGGGGCTCCGACCGGAGGTGGCCGAAGCGGTGGAGATGCCGAGAAGGGGACGGTAGACGGCGAGCGGATCGGGACTGGGCGAGGGAGGGGGCCTCCCGTTTGAAACGCGGGCGCGGCCCGGGCAGAGGGCTGGAGGGGGGCTGGAGCGCGTCGATGGAGCGCCGGGCGGGCGGGCGGCGGTCAAGTTGGCGGGCGGGCGGGTGTTGGAGGGGTCGGCAGCGGGCGATGGAGCGGGTTGGCGGCGGGCGACGGAGCGGGTTGGCGGCGGGCGGGTCTGACAGCGGGCGGGCAGAGAGCGGGTGGCCGGTTGAGCCCGTCAGGCGGCTGGCCAATAGGGGCGCCCATTCGAGCATGCGGGTGTCCCGGGATTTGCCGCGGAAACGTGGGGGTTGGGCGAGGCTGGCGGGTTGCGGGCGAATCCGCAGCGGGCGGGCCAGCAGCGGGCGGCGCGCCCAGCGGCGAGCGGGCCAACAGCTGGGTGGGGCTGGTTGCGGGTGGGGCTGACGGCACGCGGGCATGGCAGCGGGTTTTGGACTGGCAGCGGGGCGGGCGCCCATACAAGCATGCCGGTGTCCCGGGATTTGCCGCGGAACCTCCATGGCCCTTCTGGCCACCCCATAGTCTGGAAACTAAGCTGGAGTCTGGGGACAGAGGTCGTAAGCGTTTCTGGTGCATTGAAAGCCCGACGCGGAACCTGACCTGGGCGTTCCGAGGGACCCCGTAGTGCTGACCGGCCCGAGCGGCCGCAATCGCGTATAGGAAATTCGACAACCATGAACGCCCTCCCCGATCCACTGGAGCCCGTGAAAGGAGGCGGGAATGGATGTCATGATCGAACGGTGCGCGGGCCTCGACGTGCACAAGAAGACCGTGGTGGCGTGCGTTCGTACGCCGGGCAGGGAGGTGGCCGGCCGGCACAAGGCTGTCCGCACGTTCGCGACGACGCTGGCGGGACTGGAGGCGCTCCGGGAGTGGCTTCGGGGCAACGGCGTGACCCATGTGGCGATGGAGTCGACGGGCGTGTACTGGAGGCCGGTCTACGTCGTGCTTGAGGACGACTTCGAGCTGTTGCTCGTCAACGCCCGCCACATCAAGCACGTTCCGGGGAGGAAGACGGATGTCCGTGATTGCGAGTGGGTCGCGCGGCTGCTGGAGTGCGGCCTGCTCAGAGGGAGCTTCGTTCCGCCGCCGGAGATCCGCGATCTGCGAGACCTGACCCGTCTGCGGAAGTCGCTGATCGGCGAGCGGAGCCGCCAGATCAACCGGGTGGCGAAGACGCTCGAGATGGCCAACATCAAGCTGGGCTCGGTCGTGACGGACATCATGGGGAAGACGGGGCGGGGGATCCTGGATGCTCTGGCGGCAGGCGTCGAAGCCCCGGAAGCGCTCGCCCGGCTGGCACAGGGGTCGCTGAAGAAGAAGCGCAAGGAGCTGGCCGAAGCTACCGCCGGCCGGATGACGGAACACTACCGCTTCATGCTGGGCCACCGAGCCCGGCTCTTCGGCGACGTCGTCGCCAAGATCTCCATCGTTGCCTTCGATGCCCTCGTCGCCCAGGTGATGGCCCGTGAACCCTACCGGTCCGCCGAGCGCGTCTTCTGGATCGTCGATGGCGGCACGATCCATCGCGGCCAGCGCGCCGCCGACCGTCTCCAGGCACGGTTCGACAACCTCACCCTGGTGCATCTGCCCACGCACGCCAGCTGGATGAACCAGATCGAGATCTACTTCTCGATCCTCCAGCGCAAGGCACTCACCCCCGCCCACTTCTCTTCCCAGGACGCAGTCGCCGAGCGCATCCTCGACTTCCAGCAGCACTACCAACAAATCGCCTCGCCCTTCGAATGGAAGTTCACCCGCTGCGATCTCAACCGCCTCCTGGCCCGCTCGCCCACCCCCGCCCATCCCTCACTCCGCGAAGCCGCATGAGAATACGTCACCGAACTTCTGAACCGGTGTACCTAGTCGGCATTGCGACGGGAACGAAACTCCTCCAGGGCCCGAGCGCGGATCTCCTCGAACCTATGCTTCAGATAGGGATTCGGCCCAAGGGCGGCGGGCTCGTACCGATCAATGAGCCAATTGCCAAGGGACTCCTCGCGGTACGAGCGGTCTTCCAGCCGGGCCATCAAGATGTCATGCAGGCGGATCCCAGCCGCGAGGAGTGTCTCCAGCGTCTCCACGTCTCCCACATCTGCCCATTGGACGGGCTTAGCCTTCGGACTCTGAAGCATCACTCGCCGCCGCGTCCGTTGCTCGACGAGCCCGTACACCATGAAGTCGTTGGGCATGGTCTCCAACGTAACGACCAACGGCAGGTAGCTCTCGATACGTGACGGATCGACACCCTTCTCCGCGAGATGTCCTTCCTCGATGAGCCGAATCGTACCGGCAAACTGTTCAGCGGAATCACCGATGATGTCGTCGATCTTGCCGGACAGCGCTCCGATGTCGCCGTCTCTCCAAACGGGAAGATGCAACAGCGTTGCCTTGGCCTCGATCAGCACCACCGAGCCCTCGTAGACGATCACTGCGTCGCATTTCTTCGAGCCCGGGAGCGCAGGGTTGTCCAGGAATTCCGGCCCAAGGTATCGGCCTGATCCCCTCGGAAAGACACGACGAAGCAATCTGTCGATGTAGTCCTCGAAAACAGGTCCCATGTAGCCGAGGAACCTCCCGCTCTCTCTGCGGTCTTGGAGCCCCGTCAGGAAAATGTGAAACAAGCCTCGGGTCATCTTCCGGTGGAGGGAAGCGACCGACGGGCAATACGCTTTACCGTCATGAACGACGACAGGTGTGTCTCCCAACGGTAGGGGATCGAAGACGCGTAGATCGTCCACCCCACAACCACGACTCATCAGTTTCTGGCGGAGTACGTCAGCCCGCTCGGAGAAAAGGGCGAAGACTGCCCTTTCCTCATCGGAACGCAGATTGAGTGCCTCAAGAAAGGTGTCGACCGTCAGAAGCACCTTCGGGTGGTCGGTCTCTGTATTCGCAAGAGCACCGAACATCGCCACGCTGGCTAGGGCGGGTGCGACATGGGTGATTCGCTCAAACAGCGCCAGCAGGTCGACGTAGCCGGCCTTGCTGCGTAGGTGCTGACGGTCAGTTAGGTACAGGTCATGCGCGCGAGCGATGGCATGTTTGAAATTGCCGCCGTCGTGGAACAGCCGATTCGGCACGACATACCTGACCCATCGCAGAAGGTCGGCTCGTTCACGGATGCCTTGGGGCAACTCGTGGCTTCTCGTGTGCGTGGCGAGCAAATCGTTGACCATTAGCAGGGCCTCGCCGAACGCTTGGAGAGTAGCCGGGCCGCTTGCGGAGGCTGGAGGTACTTCGAGAAGTGCGATCTTGGCCGCGGTCACAACCTGAAGTTCGTGGAACACCTTGACAATCGGTGGAGCACCGAACTCTGAATCTGCGACCCTTGCGCGCCAAGCCTCGATATCGTTTTCGAGTTGGCCGGGGTCGTCAAACACACGGGAGATGAGCTCGCGCTGGGGCTTGATAGCGTCGTGATCCCCAGGCATCGAGATCCTCCAACTGATCGCGCCGAGGGTCGCGAGAACCATTTCGAGCCCGTAAGGCCGAAACCTTGCCACGACATCATCATAGGTTGGAGCTGACCCGTGCAGGTCGGACCAAGATACGGAACTTGGGAGTTGTCCATAACGCTTGGTGTAAGATCGGAAGTCTGTTGGCCGTGACCCAGAGAATTGCGCAAGGGCAGGAAGAGGCCGCTTGCAGGGGAGCGATAGAAGGCGTAGTCGGGCTTGGGGAGCGGATCCCACGGGTCGTTGGTCATGCGCGTCGTACGATCCGGTTAGACTGAAGGACTGCTGGTCGCGGCAGATGGGAGTAAAAGGTCGAGAACTCCGCGTCGTGAGGCAATCTACTGGGCAGCGGGAACGACAGCGGTGCGGCATCTGTCTCCCGAGTCAGTGTTCGGTCGGGCCTACGCGGAGGACGCCGCTGCGGAATGCTTGCGTAGTGCGCCGATTTCAGCGACTTGGATCGGACGGCTGGATCGCTGGGCCACTTGGGCACAGATGGCGTGGAGGAGTCCCGCCATTCTAATCCGGTTTTCCCGCTTTCGCGGCACGGTCCAGCAAGATCCAGTAGCACGACAGAAAGCGCAGATCGTGCGGCCCTGTAAGTAGTTAGACGATCTTCTGCCGATGGAGTGGACGCCCCCTCCCGGCGGCATCGCAATGTGCCAAGATGGTACTGAAGCGATTAGTCGACCATCTGAGGGAGGAGAGATCCACATGGAAGAGGTTAGCATCATCGGGATCGATCTGGCAAAGCGCAGCTTTCAGGTACACGGGGCGAGGGCGGACGGGTCGGTGGCGTACCGCAGAAAGCTGAGCCGGGGGAAGCTGCTGGGCTTTCTCGCCTCGCAACCGGGGTGTACGGTAGCGATGGAGGCGTGCGCCAGCGCCCACTACTGGGGCCGGGAGATCACATCGCTCGGCCACGAGGTGAGGCTGGTTCCCCCAATCTACGTAAAGCCCTTTGTCAAGCGGCAGAAAAATGACGCTGCGGACGCGGAGGCGATCACGGAAGCGGCGCGGCGTCCGACCATGCACTTCGTGGCGGTCAAGTCAGAAGCCCAGCAGGCGCAGGGGATGCTCTTTCACACGCGTGACCTGCTGGTGCGCCAGCGCACGCAGACGATCAACGCGCTTCGGGGTCACCTGGCCGAGTACGGCGTGGTCGCTCCGCAGGGCAGAGCCCGGATCGGGGACTTGGCCGGAGTGCTGGAAGATGTGGACTCCGGCCTGCCGGGGGCGGTCGCCGAGCTGGGCCGGCTGCTGCTCGGGCGGATCGACGAGCTCAACGACAAGATCGATGGACTCGACCGGAAGATCCGGACGAGCGCGCGGGAGAACGAAGAGACGGCGCGCCTGATGACGATCCCGGGAGTCGGGCCGGTCACCGCGATGGCACTGCAGGCCTTCGCACCGCCCATGGAGAGCTTCCGGTGCGGACGCGACTTCTCGGCCTGGCTCGGCCTCGTGCCGCGGCAGCACACGACCGGCGGCAAGCCGAGGCTGGGCAGGATATCGAAGATGGGCCAGCGAGACCTGAGACGCCTCCTGGTCATGGGAGCCATGACTGTTGTTCGGCACGCGAGCCGGCGCGGCGAGATCACGGATCGTTGGCTGGCCGGGATGTTGGCGCGCAAGCCGAAGATGGTGGTCGCGGTGGCGCTCGCCAACAGGACGGCGCGGAGGGTCTGGGCGCTGGCCACAAGGAAGGAGACCTATCAAGTTCGCACCGCCGCCTGAGCGGTCGGCGAAAGGAGAGAAGCGAAAAGCAGAGAAGCTGACGGGAGAAGTGGGCAGTAGGACGGAAGGAACGGGGTAAGGGCAAACGGTCGACAAGACGGGGTCGGAAAAACCAGTGAATCACGGAGGGCCTATGAGCCCGGCCTGCCGATTTGGATCCGATCTCACGAACACCATACGGGCCCGCGGCCACAGATGGCTGCATCAAGAGGCCGGACATACGACAGTACCTGACCAGACTGCCACCAACTCGGTTCCGAAGACACGCTTGCCCACCCGGGGGCGTCCACATACGTGATTCTGGCCTCTGGCGATCCGCTGGGGGGAGGGCGGTCCGCCGGACCACCAACCCGCCGGCCGGTTCTCAAGCCAACGCCTGTCCCAAAACGCGGGAACGCAGTCCCATCCAGCTATGGACGGGTTCTGAAATGGCGGTTTCGGTGAGGTCCCGGACCTCTGCCACAATGGCCGCCAGGGGCCACAGGATGCCCCGGGCGGGGCGATCGGCGGTGCGGGACCCATTCGAAGCCGTCCCGAGGCGAGTTTTCGTGTCCTGGGCCATTACAGAGGGCCGAAAAACGGTAGTTAACTTATGGGGACAAATGCTAACCCTTTGCCGGAACCCTACTTGGAGGATCAGAACATGACCATCGCCCAACTTGGCGAGCGTATCGTCGAACTCGCCGCACGGATCAACATCGCCACCTACGAGATGCTCACCCTCATCGCCGAGTTCGACCGTCGCGAGGGGTGGGCCGACGCCTTCAACTCCTGCGCCGAGTGGCTCGCCTGGAGCACCGGACGCACGCTCGGCACCTGCCGCGAGAACGTGCGGGTCGCCCACGCGCTACAGGACCTGCCCAAGACCTCGGCCGAGATGGAGGCCGGGCGGCTCTCCTACACCAAGGTGCGGGCGATCACCCGGGTGGCCACGAAGGCAACGGAAGGTGAACTGCTCGAACTGGCCGACAAGGTCTCCGCCGCCGAGCTCGAGCGGAGGGTGCGGGGATGGCGGCACCTGTCGCGCGACGGCGAGTTGACGGCCGAGGAGGTGCGGCACCAGCGGCGCGCGTTCTCGGTGGTGATCGACGCCGACGGGACGTACGTGGTGCGCGGAAGGCTCGAGCCCGAGGCGGGGGCCGTGCTGATGCGGGCGATCGAGGCCGCAACGGACGCGCTGTACCGGGGCGAGGACCCCGCGGCGCGGCCGACGAGCCGCCAGCGCAGGGCCGATGCGGCGGGACTGGTGGCCGAGCGGGCGCTGGCGGCGGGGCTGAAGGCGGCGCACAGCGGGACGCGGGCCGAGCGGTACCAGGTGACGGTGCATGCCGAGATGGCCACGCTGGAGGAGCACGGCGAGGGTGGCCGGTCGGAGGTCGACGGGGTGCGGGTGAGCGCGGAGACGTCGCGGCGCATGGCGTGCGATGCGTCGCTGGTGCAAATGCTGCACCGGGAGGGGAAGGTAGTCAGCGTGGGGCGGAAGACGCGGACGATCCCGCCGCACCTCAGGCGCGCGCTCGAGGAGCGGGACCGGGGCTGCCGGTATCCGGGCTGCGGGGGCCGGTTCACGGAGGCGCATCATGTCAGGCACTGGGCCGACGGCGGGGAGACGAGTCTGGCGAACACGGTGCTGCTCTGCCGGCGGCACCACCGGCTCGTGCACGAAGGGCGGGTGCGGATGGCGCTCGACGCGAAGGGTCAGGCGGTGTTCTTCACGCGCGGCGGCAAGATGCTGGGGAGCGTGCCGCCGCCGGTGAACGAGCCGAAGCTGACGCCGGCCCTGCCCCCCGCCCCACCGCTTCGGCCCGGGCAGATGTACAACGGCGCGGCCCGGCTCGCGGCCGGGGCGGTCCCGTGGGAGATCGAGGCCGCGGCGAGGGAGGCCGTCGAGGCAGGCGCCGGCGGGTGACGGCGCGCCCGCAGCCGCGCTTCCGCGGCAAATCCAGGGACACGGGCATGTCTCGATGGGACAGGGCGGACAGCGAAGGCTCCGCTGTGGCCGACGGGGGCCGCTGTGGCCGACGGGGAACCGCTGTGGCTCGTGCTCGCTCGGCGACACATGGACTCGCCGCACGGCCACGTGTCCCGCGCCCTTGCTCCGGCATCGGCCCGGCTCCAATCTCAAGGTCAGAGCCCCATCCGAGCGACACCCTGACGTTACGTCAGGGTCGCCCCGCGACGTATCCGTGGAGGATTCCATGCGCTGTTCCAGCCCCTCGGTCACCCATTCGGCCCGGCAGGCCGCCTTCTCGGTGGCCTCCAACCGTCTTCCCGTGTCGGCCCGTTTGCCCACACTCGCCGCCGCCGCGCTCCTCGCCGCCCCAATGTTCGCCGCCCCAATGTTCGCGGCCCCCCTCTCCGCGCAGGACACCGAGAACGGCGACGACTGGGACGTGACCCTCGCCCGGGGCGAGACCCGCGAGATCGATTTCACCACCGCAGAGGGAACGTGGATGTCGATGGACATCTCGCCCGACGGGAGCTGGATCCTGTTTGACCTGCTCGCTCACGTCTACCGGGTTCCGGCGGACGGAGGGGGCGAGGCCGAACTTCTCACGGGCGGTACCGGTGTCGCCACGAACTACCACCCGCGCTACTCGCCCGACGGGTCGACGGTCGCGTTCATCAGCGACCGGGAGGGACAGAACAACCTGTGGCTGATGGACCCCGATGGCTCCAACCCGCGCCAGGTCTTCACCGACCTCGCGACACGCGCCGTCGAGCCGGCCTGGTCCGCCGACGGCGAGTACATCTTCGTCAAGCTGCAGGACGTGGCCGCGGGTCGCGGCGCCACCGGGCGCAGCGGCATCTGGATGTACCACAAGGACGGCGGCGACGGGATCCAGGTCGTCGGCGACCAGCCGCAGGCCGCGTGGCCCTCCCCGTCGGAAGACGGCCGGTATCTGTACTTTCACGTCTACACGGGCCCGCCCGGACTGCAGGGCCGCGACGCGCTCGCGGGGCACTGGCAGGTGCGGCGCAAGGATCTGCGCACCGGCGAGATCGTCAACATTACGGCCGGCACCGCCGCGCAGCAGGTGCGCGCCTCAAGCGGCAGCGCCTACGCGGCCGAGATCTCGCCCGACGGCCGCCACCTGGCCTTCGCCCGTCGGATCGCCGGCGGCACGATCTCGTACCGCGGCCACACGTTCGGCCCGCGCGCCGCGCTCTGGATCCGCGACCTCGAAACCGGGCGCGAACGCGTCGCGATGGACCCCATCACCGTCGACAACGCCGAGGGGATCAAGACGATGCGCATCCTGCCCGGCTACAGCTGGAGCGCGGACGGGTCCCGCATTGTCATCACGCAGGGCGGCAAGATCCGGATGCTCGATGTCGCCAGCGGCGACGTGACCACCGTGCCGTTCACCGCCCGCATACAGCGTACCATCTCCGAGCTTGCCCGGGCCGACTTCCGCATCGACGACGGCCCCTTCGAGGCGAGGATGCTGCGCTGGTACGGCGCCTCGCGGGACGGCTCGCAAATCGCCTTCCAGTCCGTGGGCCGGGTCTGGATCGCTCCGGCTGACGGCGGCAACCCAACCCGCCTCACCAGCGGCGACGGCCCCCACGAATTCTCGCCTTCCTGGTCACCTGATGGACAGTGGATCGCGTACACCACCTGGGACGGCGGCGAGGGCGGCCACGTCTGGAAGATCCCGGCCGGGGGCGGCACGCCCCAGCAACTCACCACTTCGCCGTCCGAGTACGCCCACCCCGTGTGGGCCCCCGACGGCTCGGAGATCGTGGTGACGCGCGGCAGCGGCGCGGCGTCCCGCGCCAGGTCGGCTACGCAGAACCCGTACTGGGAGCTGTGGCGGGTCGCGGCCGACGGCGCCGGCGAAGAGCGCATCATGACCATCCCGGCCGGCGGCCCGGGCGGGTTGCTCGGCAACCGGCAGCAGATCACGCGGGTGTCGTTCGGCCCGCAGGGGCGGATCCACTTCCCGGCGGGGCACACCTCGGGCGACGGCCCGGGCGCCACCGCCCTGATGTCGGTGCGCGGAGACGGATCCGACCTGCAGGTGCACGCGACCATACCGTTTGGAGACGAGTTCGTGGTCTCACCGGAAGGGAACCGTGTGGCCTTCCAGGAGGGCGACAACGTTTTCTGGGCGCCACTGCCCCCGGGCGGGACGGGCGGCGATCCCGTTGCGCTCAGGAAGAGGGGCGCGCCGGTGCCGGTCACGCAGCTCACCACCGAGGGTGGCCTCTACCCCCGCTGGCTCGACAACGACCGGCTCGAATACGGGAGCGGCCAGAGCTTCTTCATCCACGACGCCGCGACGGGCGAAACCGACACCATGACCATCCGGCTCAGCGTCGATCGCGTGATTCCGGAAGGCTCACTCGCCCTCACCAATGCACGCATCATCACCCTCGACAACCGCGCGGTCCACGACAACGCCACCCTCGTCATCGAGGGCAGCCGGATCGCGTGCGTGGGCGACTGCGACACGTCGGGCGCCGACCGCACGATGGACATGACCGGCAAGACCATCGTACCCGGCTTCATCGACATGCACGCCCACCACTACCGCGAGCACAAGGGCCTCATCCCGAAGCGCGACTTCGAGTCGGCCATCTACCTCGCCTACGGGGTGACCGCCAACCTCGACAATTCGATGTGGTCGCAGAACGTGTTCGCCAGCGCCGAAATGATCCGCGCGGGTGCGGTCGTGGGCCCGAGAACCTACTCCACCGGCGACCCCCTCTACCGCGGCGACGCCACCCGCCAGAACGACCTCTCCAGCTACGAGGTCGCCGAACAGAACATCAACCGCCTCGCATCGTGGGGCGCAACCGCGCTCAAGCAGTACCTGCAGCCGCGCCGCGACCAGCGCCAGTGGGTCTCGGACATCGCCCGCCGGAAGAACCTCATGGTCACGTCCGAGAACAACGATATTCCGTACACGATCGGGATGATGATGGACGGGCAGACCGCGTTCGAGCACCCCATGACGTACCTGCCGATGTACCGCGACCTGAGCACCTTCCTGGGCCAGGCCGAAGCAACGTACTCGCCGACCTTCGTCGTCGGCGGCATCGGTCCCTGGAACGAAGAATACTTCTTCGCCGAAGACGAGGTCTGGCTCGATCCGAAGCAGCGCGAATGGCTGCCCTGGCGCCAGGTTATCCCGCACATGCGCCGCCGCTGGGAGCGCCCCGACACCGACTACACGTATCCGCTCATCGCACTGGGAATGATGGACGTGATCGAAGCCGGCGGCTGGGGTGCAATCGGCTCACACGGGCAGGCTCACGGGATCGCCTCACACTGGGAGATCTGGATGGTCGAAGCCGCCGCGGGGCCCATGGCCGCACTCGAGGTCGCGAGCCTGCACGGGGCCACCTTTCTCGGCGCCCAACGGGACATCGGTTCGATCGAGGTGGGCAAGCTGGCGGACGTACTCGTGCTGAACTCGAATCCCCTCGACGACATCCGCAACACGACCGACATCATGTACGTGGTGCAGGGCGGCATCGTGCGCGACGGCCTGACGCTCGACGAGCTGTGGCCCAACCAGGTGCCCTACGGCGAGCACTGGTGGGTGGACCCGGCCGCGTGGCTGATGGACGACCGGCCGGTGGACTACTGGGACGGGAGGCGATAACGGGTCACCCGCCGGCGGCTTCCGTGGGGCAAACGGGGACGACCGCGCACGCCAGCAGAAGCATATTGCGGTCACCTCTGCTGGACACCTGGGAGCCGGAGATTCGCATGACCGCTTTGAACTGGGGCCGCAACCGTCAGGAGAGGGCGATGGTGGCCGCCGCGATGACGTCCGCGAATCGTGCAGGTGGGCGTGGCCGACACGGCCTGAATCCGCCCGTCAGACAACCCGGCCGCGCATCGCCACCGCCCCTGTGGGGTCCAACGCTTCCACGACGCCGGATTCGGGCCGCCCCACCAGCGTGATCGGTTCATCCGCGAACAGCGGCGCCCGCGCCCGATAGCAGAAGCGCGACAGCGGCGCCCGGGCGTGCCGCCGGGCCGCATCGAGGAGCAGCAGCGCCGTGAGGGGGCCGTGCACGAGGAGGCCGCGGTAGCCCTCCCGTTCGGTGACGTATGGGTGGTCGTAGTGGATGCGGTGGCCATTGTACGTCAGCGCCGAGAACTGGAAGAGCGTGACGGTCGTCGGCAGGAACGTCTCGGTCCAGGCGTTGGGGACGGCCGGGGCGGCGTCAGGATTCCCGCGCGGGGCGGCTGACTCGGGCCCCGAGGCCGCGCGCCGTTCTGCATCCCGGTAGACGATCACCTGCTCTTCCTCCACACACGCGTCGCCGTCCTGCAGCAGCGTGTGGCCGACCGTGACGAAAACGAGGCGGCCGCTCTTCCCCCTCTTCTCCTCCACTCCACGGACGCGGGATCGGAGTTGGGCGCGCGCTCCGATCCGCGCCGGGCGAAGCGAACGCAGCGCGCCACCCGCCCACATCCGCCGAGGCAGGCCGGTTTCGGGCATGAAGCTGCCCCGCCGCTCGTGTCCGTCGGGACCGAGGCTGGACGTGCGAACGGGTTTTCTGAAGTAGAGCCAGTGCCACCCGAGCGGGAGCGGATCGTCCTCACCAATGCCGGCCGGATCCCGGTCCAGAAGAGCCTGCATGGCCTGAGCCGGCCAGGGCGACAGAACCTCGGCGCGCACCCGCGTGTTCATGTGCCCGCTCGTCTGCGTTCAAGCACCCGCCGCGCCGCCTCCACAACCGGCCGGTCCACCATCCTGCCATCGAGGGACACGGCGCCTCCGCCCGCGCCCCGATCCGCCTCGATGATCCTCCGGGCCTGCTCCACCTCTTCCGGCGAGGGAGTGAAGACATCGTGAATGAACGGGACCTGCGCGGGGTGGATGGCCACCTTCCCCGTGAAGCCCAGCCGGCGGGCCCTTTCGGCCTCGGTGCGCAGCCTCGACACGTCCCGGAAGTCGCGCGACGGCATGTCGATCACGTCCAGTCCGCCCAGGGCCGCGGCGTGCACAACCCTGGAGCGCGCGTAGAGGAGCGGCTCCCATTCGGGCTCGGCGCCCAGTTCCGCCGAGAGGTCGAAACCGCCGAACATGAGCGCCGCGACGGCGGGGCTGGCCATCCCGATGCCCGCCGCATTCTCGAGCGCGCGGGCGGTCTCGATGATCGGGAGGAGGGGAATGTCCTCGCCCAGGAGCTGTTGCGCCCTTCGGATCCCGTCCGCGGCCGCGACCTTGGGGATCATGAAGGCGTCGGGCTGCGGACAGCCGCCCAGGGCGGCCGCATCCATCCGGCCCTCGTTCGAGCCCGGTTCGTTGACGCGCACGATCACCGGGGGCCGGCGCCCGTGGCTGGCCGTATCGCACCTCGCAAGGAATGCGGCCACCGAATCACGCGCGCCCGCCTTCGCCGCCGGCGCGACCGCGTCCTCCAGGTCGACGCAGACCGCGTCGGCCCCCGCGGCCATGGCCTTGTCGCATCGGTCCGGGCGGTCGCCAGGCACAAAGAGGACCGAGCGGCAGGGCGGGAATCGCACTCGCGGCCCGGACATCAGAACGACCGCGGCATGCCCAGCACATGCGTTGCCACATGGCTGAGCACCAGGTTGTTGGCCACGGGGGCGACCATGTAGAGCCGCGCCTCGCGGAACTTGCGCTCGATCCCGTACTCCGACGCCATTCCCCAGCCCCCGAAGGTGTCCATCGCCGCGTTGGCCGCCTTCCAGGCCGCCCTGGACGCAAGGTACTTGGCCATGTTGGGACCGTGCCCGCGCGTCTCGCCGGCGTCGTACTCGCGGGCCGCCTCGTCCCTGACCGCAGCCGCCGCGCGCACGTCCATGTACGCGTCCGCGATCGGGAACTGGACCCCCTGGTTCTCGCCGATCGGGCGGTCGAAAACCTTGCGGGCGCTCGCGTAGTCGGACGCGCGGTCGACGAAGTACAGGCCGTCGCCGATGGACTCGGACGCCAGCAGGATGCGCTCGGCGTTCATCCCGGACATGATATGGCGGAAGCCTCTGCCCTCCTCGCCGATGCGATTCGCGGCCGGCACCTCCAGGCCGTCGAAGAAGACCTCGCAGCTCTCGTGGTTGATCATCGTGTCGATGGCGCCGACGCGCACCCGGTCCCCGGCGTCCCGCAGGTCGACGATGAACACGGAAAGGCCGCCGGTGCGCTTCTCGACCTCCGGCAGCGGCGTGGTTCGGGCCAGCAGAACCATCAGGTCGGACTGGCGCACGCGCGAGATGAACACCTTCTGCCCCCGAACCACGTACGTGTCGCCGCGGCGCTCGGCGAAGGTGCGGATGCGCGTGGTGTCCGAGCCGGCGTCGGGCTCGGTGACCGCAAATGCCTGCAACCGGAGTTCGCCCGCCGCGATCCCGGGCAGGAATCGCTGCTTCTGCTCGTCGGAGCCGTGCCGCAGCAGCGTCCCCATCGTGTACATCTGCGCGTGGCAGGCCCCCGAGTTCGCGCCCGACCGGTTGATCTCCTCAAGGATCACGCACGCCTCCCGCACCCCGAGGCCCATCCCGCCGTACTCCTCCGGGATCAGGCACGCCAGGTAGCCGGCCTCGGTCAGCGCGTCGACGAATTCGTGCGGGTACGCGCGCTCGTCGTCGGCGGCCTGCCAGTAGTCGTTGCCAAAGTCGGCGCAGAGGGCCCGTACGGCCGTCCGGAGCTGGTCGCGAAAGGGGTCGCTCAATGTCCCGTCGAGTGCATGTCGCGCCCACCCATGACGTGCTTGATCACCTGGCCGCCCAGCATGACGAAGCGCACGTCCCTCGTGACCTCGATGTCGTCGAGCGGGTTGCCGGGCACGGCGATGATGTCCGCGAGCAGCCCCTCCGCAAGGCGGCCGCGGTCGGGCGTGTCGAGGAGGTCGGCGGCGTGGATCGTCGCGGTGCGGAGCGCGTCCAGCTCGCTCATTCCCAGCTGCACGTAGATCCCGAACTCGCCCGCGTTCTCGCCGTGCGGAAACACGCCCGCGTCCGTGCCGAACGCGATGGGCACGCCGCGCTCGATCGCCCGCTCCAGGCTCACGCGCATGACCGGAAGGATCTCCTCGGCCTTGCTGCGCACCAGCGCCGGGAGCGCGTCAAGGTCGATTCGGTCGGCGAGATACGTGGTCGGGACGAGGTACGTACCCTTCTCGATCATGAGGTTCATGATCTCGTCGGTGAGGATCGAGCCGTGCTCGATCGAGGCCACCCCGGCCTGCACCGCCGCCAGGATCCCCTCGGAGCCGTGCGCGTGGGCGGCGACCTTGATTCCGTGCCGCGCGGCCTCGTCGACCATCGCCGTGAGCTCTTCCAGCGTGTACTGCTGCGCGCCGACCGGGCCCTCCATGGACAGCACGCCCGCCGTCGCGCACGTCTTGATCACCTGCGCGCCGTGCTTGATCTGGTAGCGGACCGCCTCGACGACCTCCCAGGGCCCGTCCGCGACGCCCTCCTCAACCCCGCCCTCACGCACGCCGGGCGCAAATCCCGTCACGTCGCAGTGGCCGCCCGTGATACCGAGCGGATGGCGCGAAGGGACCACCCGCGGCGCGGTGATGTGCCCGCTTTCGACCGCGTGCCCCAGCTCGACCGTGACGTCGCCCCCGTAGTCGCGCACGGTGGTGAATCCCGCCCGCACGGTGCGCCCGCCGAAGACGACCGCGTTGTATGCGCCCCACGCCTCGGTGCGCGTGACCGCATCGGTGAACGAGGTCGCGCTGATCTGGCCGGCGAGGTGCGTATGCGCGTCGATGAAGCCGGGAAGCAGCGTCACGTCGCCGAGGTCCATGTCGTGCATCGCGTCGGGCACGGTCTCGGGGTTGACCGCCGTGATCACGCCGTCCTCGACGACGATCACCGCGTCCGCGTGCATGGTGCCGGTCTCGACGTCGAGCATGCGCGCGGCGCGCAGCACGGTGGGGCCGTCGTACATGCCGTGGTGCTCCTGCGCGGCGATGGGCGTGGGTTGGAAGATTGCGGCAAGGGTCAGCAGCGCGAACAGAACTCGGTATTGCTTCATGGGTACCCATGCGGTTGGGGGATTGCCGACTGTTGAGGGCAGAGAGCAGAATAGATCCGATGTGGGGGCGTGACGCAACCGTGCTCCTCGCGGGATCAGTCTCCCCTCCGTTTCGCCAGGTTCTCCGCATACATCGACGACTTTTCCAGCACCGGGTTCCGGTTGTAAGCTTCGGACTGCCCGGGTGGGATGCTGAGGTACTCCCACTCTTCCCCGCGGAAGGACCTGAAGCGGAGCGAAGCTGATGCCCTGGACACTCGCGTTCACCGTCCTCGCGATGATCGGGATCGTGACCCTGGCGCTCGTACGCACCCTGCGTCCCGACCGCCAGGCGAGCGGATTGACCGAGTTCGGTGTTCTTCTGGCGGCCTACGCCGCCGTGTACGGGCCGGTGGGCCTCGGGTTCGTGATGGTCTACGAAATCGACCCCGACCTCTCGGGTCTGTCGCCGTTCGTCGCTGGTGCGACGATGGGGGGCCTGATTGCCGTCCTGGTGGCCGGCGGCCTTTGGCTGGCAACGGCGCTGGCTCTGTGGGTGCTGCGCCGTCCACTCGAACTGCCCTCGAGGCGGGTGGGCGTGCGATGGGCGGTGCTGTTGGTTGGTGCCGTCGCCCTGGTGTTCGGCTTGGCGATGCCGGTGTTCGAAGCACTGGAAGACCGCAGTTCGGCATGGCTGTGGATCGCCATGGGCCTGTTCTACGCCGCCTTCTTCATGGCTCAGTCGTTTGTGGTGCCATGGTTGACGTTCCTCCGTCTGCCGCGCCTGGGTGAATCGCCGGATTCCGGAGATCTGCAGCCGTGGGTGGACAAGGTCATGATCCGTCACGGGAAGCGGCCGATTGTAGTACGGGTGTACGAAGGCAGCCTGGTGAACGCGTTCGTGCTGTGGGGGATCCGCGGGCCGTGGCTGCTGGTCGGGGAAGGTCTGCTTCGGAAGATGTCGCGCAGTGAGGTGCGGGCCGTCCTCGCGCACGAGATCGCCCACCTCCTTCGCCGCGACCACGTGCGGCTGTTGCTCTCGGGAATGGTGTGGGCAGCAGCGATGACCGTGTGCACCATGCTCGTGATTGCCCCGCTCTACGAAGCTGATCGCGACGTATTCGGGGTCATGGCAACTGCTACCGCCAATACACTGTACTTCGTGGCCCTTGGGTTTGCTATGCGCCGCATGGAGTACGCGACGGATCGCGTGGCGGTCGGCTTGCTGGACGGACAGGACGGACCGCTCGCCACTGCCCTTGAGAAGTTGGCCCTGCTAAAGAAGACGCCGTTGAATCACAAGAGCTTGACGCACCCGTCCGTGCAGGATCGGATCGAGGCGATCAACAGGGAATCCATGCAAAGGCAGCAGACCTCACCTGCGCTGACGGAGTGCTCGGATCATACGCTGGCATAATGACTGCATATTAGCTACACTATGCTTTCGCTATTCGAACACGGAGGCATGGCACAGATGGGCGTACTCACCATCAGGAACGTGGACGACAAGGTCATCGCCGCGCTCAAGGCGCGAGCCAGGAAGAATCACCGCTCGCTGGAGGGCGAACTGCGCTACCTGCTGAGCCGCTTCGCAGTCCCGGATTCCGGCCTCGGACTGGTGCGCGAGCGAGCCCGCGCCGCCTACGGCCCGGCTCCGGTGGCCCATCACGACACGACCGACGTCCCGTCCGAGACCACCGACCCAGGGCCGGATGCCGAGGCCGCACGCGTGGAATGGCTGGGTGCCATGCGGGACATGGGAGAGATCACGGGCGACATCATCTCTCCTGCATCCGAGCTGTCCGATTGGGACGTGTACCGTTCGGACGCGACGTCCGGCGAAGAGGGTGGCGAGGCGCCGTGAACCTGCTGCTCGACACCCACATCTGGCTCTGGAGCCAGTTGGAGCCGGAACGGCTGTCCGCCCCGGCGGGCGATGCCGTGACCGACCCGGCGAACATGCTCGCTCTTTCCCCCGTGAGCATCTGGGAGACGCTTCTGCTCGCGGAAAAGGGCCGGGTCGACCTTGCTCCCGATCCGTGGAGCTGGATCCGCATGGCCCTCGCGACCAGGGCGATGCGGGAGTTCTCCGTGACCCACGAGGTTGCGCTCCGCAGCCGCAGCGTCCGCCTTCCCCATGACGACCCGGCCGACCGCTTCATTGCGGCGACGGCCATGGTTCACGGACTCACACTGGTAACGGCGGACAGGTCACTGCTCGAGTGTCCCGACATCAGGGTGCTGCCCGGCGCCTGACAAGGGGGATCGCCTGACCGGCCGGGCGCGCGACCATGGCGGCCGCGACGCCCGGCCTCCTCACCCGTCAGTCCCCCGGGTCCAGCACCGCGTCGATGCGGGCGATGGCGTCCTCGAAGTGGAGCCGCGTGGCGCGGTGGGAGGTGCCGCCGGAGGCGGCCGCAAGCTCACCGCGCAGGGTGCCAAGCTGACCGCGCGCGAACGGAACCACGTCCGACTGCATCGCCTCTTCGTCCTCCATCAGCTCCTTCATGCGCTCGAGCCAGGCACGCTGCAGATTGCGCCGGTAGGCATCGGTGGCGCGGCCCGAGCCGACCTCGGACCAGACGCCGGTGCGCAGATCGTCGAGCATCTCGCCCAGCGAGTACGCGTCGTTGCCGTGGAAAACCTCCTGCTCCACGAGCCGCTTCATGCGGCCGACGTTCAGGACCTGGTTGAGCGCCTGCGTCTGCCGGTTCCGCACGAGTTCGACGGCGCCGGTTCCCTGGAAGCGGTCCAGGATGTCGGCTTCGAGGAGCCACTCGGGGGTGGCGAAGACCTGCCGGTTGAGGTATTCCAACGCCCGCTGCTGACGGTCGCGGTCGACCATTGCGTAGGGGACGCCGTCCTGGCCCTGGCGCTTCCGGGTGCGCACGACGCCGCCCACGTTGGCGACCACGTGCCCCGTGTAGCGGCCCCACTGGCCCACCACGTTGTTGTAGAGTTCCTGGAGCTGCGCGTAGTCCTCGCCCTCTTCGTACGTCCAGTCGGTGAGGTTGTCGACGATGCGCTTGAGGTTCTCGACCCCGTAGTCTGACGCGCGCATGGCGTCGTCGCCGATGGCTTCGGTGAGCGCCGAGGGATCGGAGCCGGTCGGGCTGGAGAACTGATAGATCGGGTCCTCCTGCATCTCCGTCACCATCGCGCGCAGGTCCTCGCGTTCGGTCAGGCGGTCCCTGCCGGGGAAGTACGTGTACCCCCACTCGATGGCGAACTTGTCGTAGGGCCCGACGAGCGGCAGGTAGCAGGTGTCGTCGCCGGGCTGGGCCACGTAGTTGAAGCGCGCGTAGTCCATGATCGAGGGCGCAACGCCCATCTCGCAGACGAAGCGGGTGCGCAGATCCTCGACCGGGTAGGCGGCCGACGCCTGCATGTTGTGCTGGAGCCCGATCGTGTGCCCCACCTCGTGGGCCGAGACGAAGCGGATGAGCTCGCCCATTACCTCGTCGTCGAACCTGATCCCGCGCGCCTCCTCGTTGGCCGGGGCTGTCTGCACGAAGTACCAGTTGCGCACAAGGTTCATGACGTTGTGGTACCACTGGATGTCGCTCTCGAGGATCTCGCCGGTGCGCGGATCGTGCACGTGGGGACCCGACGCGTTCTGGACGGGTGAGGCCAGGTAGCGGATCACCGAGTAGCGCGCGTCCTCGGGGCTCCAGTCGGGGTCGTCGGTGGGCGCGTCCGCCGCGATGATCGCGTTGCTGAAGCCGGCCTGCTCGAAGGCGGGCTGCCAGTCCACGACGCCCTGCTTGAGGTAGGGCACCCACTTCGGCGGCGTGGCCGGGTCGATGTAGTAGACGATCGGCTTGACCGGATCGACGAGTTCGCCGCGCGCGTGGGCCTCGGGGTCGCTGGGCTCCAGGCGCCACCGCGTGACGAGGCAGCGGGTGACCGCGCGCTGTTCGTCGAGGCCGTAGTCGATCTGACTGGTGCTGAAGAAGCCGACGCGCTCGTCGCAGAGGCGGGGCTCCATGGGGTCGTCGGGAAGGAGCAGCATCGAGTGATGCATCTCCATCGACAGCGTGTTGCTGGCGGCGTTGGAGGGGGCCTCGGTGGCGTCGTAGGTCAGGACGCGCCGCACCTCGACGTTCGTGGGGTAGGCGTTGGCGCGCACCACGTACGTGCGGTCGCCGTCGATTCGCCTCACACCGTACGCCTGGCGGCGGAAGCTCGGCAGGCCGAGCAGCGTGATGTCCTCGGTGAAGAGGTCGGTGACTTCCACGACCAGGGCGGTCGAATCGTCGTTCATCACCTCCACATCGAACGCCATGATGATCGGCTCGAAGTTCGAGTTGCGGACCGCCCCCGCGATGGCCGTGGTGTCGTCGGCCACGTTGTCATAGCTGACCAGCCGCAGCCGGACGCGGTCGCCGTCGTGCTCCCAGCGGACGGTCGAGGTGTTGGCCTTGGAGCCCCCGTAGCCGGCGCCGTCGGGGGTGCGCGCGATGCGGGTCAGCAGGAGCATCTCGCGGCCGATCATGTCGAGCGGGATCTCGTAGAAGAGGTCGCCGTCGATCATGTGGGTGTCGAAGAGGCCCTCGCTGGTGATCGCGTCCTCGGTTATGACGTCGGAGTAGGTCGTCGTCGTGTCCTGCTCTTCCTCCTCGCCGGCGGCCTCCTGCTCCTGCGGTGGGAGCGGGGAGGCGGTCAGCGCGCCGGGAGTGACGAGAAGGGCGGAGCCGAGGATCAGGAAGAAGAGGGTCGAGGCGGTCGCGTTGCGCATGGTGGTCCTTCCGGTCGGTGGGTTTTGGTACGCTGCGGTGGATGGATGGCCGCGCTGGTGGCGCGGACCGGGGCCCAAAGAGTAGGGAGCCGGGCGGGCGCGGGCCAGCGGTGGGCAGACCGTTACGGCCCCCGGCCGAACTCCGCCCGGAAGAGCGCCCGGGTGTTCGGATCGAGCCGGACATCCGACGGTTCGGCCGAAACCGGGATGACGAAGCGGTTCGCCCCGGGGCGCAGGTCGATGGTGGTCAGCTGCGCGGGCAGCGCATCGCCGTTCAGGTAGACGCCGACTTCGAGAGGGAGGTCGAACCGGCCCACCGGCTGTACCTGCTCCAGTTCGATTTCGACCGCGCGCGCCTCCGCGTCGTAGGTCCACGACCCCGCCAGCCGCGGGTTCCCGCCCTGCCGCAGCCACTGGTCGAAGAACGCCTGGAGATCGTCGTCCGAAGCTTCCTCCATGGCGTGCATGAAGTCGTCGGTGGTCGCGGTCCCGTTGAAATGGCGGTCGTAGTAGAGACGGATGCCCCGCCAGAACGCTTCGTCGCCGAGCCGCCCGCGCAGCATGTGGAGGACCCAGGCGCCCTTCTGGTAGGTCGCGACGCTGGTCACGCGCGACATGTCGGTGAGGTTGTCGTGGACGATCCGGTAGTCCGGGTTCTCGTCGTACCAGCGCCAGACGCGATCCGCCGCTTCACGGAGCCCGGCCACGAAGTCGTCGCGGCCGTAGGCGTGCTCGCGGAAAAGCAGGGTGAAGTACGTCGCGAAGCCCTCGCTGAGCCACACGTCGTCCCACTCGGACTCGGTGACCGAGTTGCCGAACCACTGGTGCGCGATCTCGTGGATGATCACGTTGCGCCAGCGCACCGACCGCTCGCCCGTGACCGAGTTCTCGCCGTACATCAGCGCGGTGGCCGCCTCCATGCCACCGCCCGTCGCCGGCGAGGTGATGTTCGCCAGTTTCTCGTACGCAAACGGGCCTATGTACGCGTCGTAGAAGTGGAGGACCTCCATGGTGGGCACGGCGAAGTCATGGAAGCCCGCGTCCCGGTCGCGCGCGTATACCCAGGTCTGCACGGGCAGGCCCTTGAACTCGCCCAGGTGCTGTACGGCGAAGCGGGCCACGCCCACGACGTAGAGCCACGGGGAGATCGCCACCGACTGCCGCCAGTGCGTCAGGCGCATGCCGCCGTCGATGTCGGTTTCCTCGACGAGGCGCCCGTTCGACACGACCTGGTACCGGGCGGGCGCGGTGATCACGAACTCGCACGTCGCCTTGTCGCCGATATGATCCACGGTGGGCAGCCAGTTGCGCGCCCGATTGGGCCAGTTGTCGCTGAAAAAGGTGCGCTCGCCGTACTTGTTGGGCCCGATGCGGAGGCCGGATGCGGGAATGCCCCGGTAGCTGACCGTGAACGAGGTGCGGGCGCCGGTCGTGCCGGGTTCCGGGAGATGGACGGTGAGGAGGTCGTCTTCATGGCTGTGGGCGAGCGCACCGCCGCTGCCGGGCCCGTTCCCACCGCCGCGGGTCACCGCGACGACCTCCATGCCGCGCCCATCTTCGCCGAGCCCGATCAGGTCGAGGGGCACCTCGGTGACGCCATCGGCAGTGAAGCGCAGGGTGATGGTGGCCCTGCCGGCGATGGCGTCCGTGTCGTCGCGCAGCGTGAGTTCGAACCGGTACGCCTCGATGTCGATGCCGGGCCGGCTGGGGCCGTCCTGCGCCGCGAGCGGAGCCGTGCCGATGGGTAGCGTCGCGAGCAGGATCGCCAGGAGCGTTGGGACGAAGGGTGGCGCGTGTCGTGCGGTGCGACCGTGATGCAATGGGGCCTCCTGTCGGTGAGCGGAGCGGGCAAGATGCTCCCGGTGAGGGTGCCGGGCAACCGGGCCTCGCGGGCGTGGCGCCTAGGAGCGTGCGCCGCAGAAGCGCAGTGGATGTGACAGAGAGGCGTGAGGATCGGCGGCGGGCAGACTGCTTCGAGGAGCGAGGGGGTGGGGATCCGCGCCGCTGAGGGGCTGAGGGAGGCCGCAGGCCGTGAATTGGGGTGGCGAGGGTCTTCGAGAGCGCCGGGGCCGGCGTCGGTGGTGAACGATCACGGTCTCATGCTGCCTGAAGGGTGTGCAGCCGCTTCACATTGAGCGCCAGACACACGAGAGTCCACTCGGCCTGGACCTTCTCGAGGCCCCGGAAGCTGAATCGCCGAAAGCCCATCGCCTCCTTGATCCATCCGATGGGCGCCTCCGCCTGCCACTTGCGACGCCCGTAGCGTCTTCGGCCCTCATCCGTCGCCAGCTTGTCGGCCATGCGCGCCCTTGCGGGATGCTTCTCCGGATCGATCCTGGCGGGCGCCTTGCCCTCCCGGCCCAGCGCCACGTACCCGTCAACGCCCCGCTTCTCCAGTTCCCGGAGGTCCTGCTCGTTGCCGTATCCCGCGTCCGCCAGCACTTGGCCGGGCGTCCCGCCGCACACCACCTCCGCCCCATCGATCATCGGAATCAGCTGGCCCTGGTCGCTCGCGTTGTTCGTCACCCCTGCGCCCACCACCAACTGGTTCTCCCCCTCCACCGCCGTCTGCGCGTTGTAGCTCTGCTGGAACCCCTCCGAAGAAGTCTTCATGATCCGGCTCTCCGGATCCGTGAAGTTGCTCTGCGCCCGCTCGTCCGGCTCCCCGTACTCCCGCTTGTAGGGACTGCCACCCTTCGGGTTGCGCTTCTGCCCCGGCTTGCGGCCCCGCGCATCGTCCGCCGCTCTCTGCTCAGCCTCCAGGCGCGCCTTCGCCTCCCGGATCGCCGCCAGCCGGTCCTCGCGCCGCTTGAGTTCGTCCGGCAACTCGTCTCCGCGAGCCTCCTCGCCGAACCGCTCGTCCTCCGCTTCGTCCACCGCCTCGGCTCGCCCCACCAGCGCCTCGATCTCCGCCTTCAGCCGCAACTCCTCCTTCACCATCCGGCCGTAGCTCATCGCCTTGCGCTTGCTCGCGTTCGCCCGAACCTTCGTCCCGTCCACCGATACCCTGCCCAGCCCCACCAGGCCCGAGGCCCGCGCGAGCACCACCACCTGGACGAACACCGCCCGGAAGTCTTCAAGATGCCGCTTGCGGAACTCGCACAGCGTCCGGTGCTTCGGAAAGTTCCCCGCAGCCAGCATCCGAAACGCCACATCCTCCTCCAGCCTCTTCGCCATCTTCCGCGACGAAAACGTCCCCGTCGCATACGCGTAGATCAGCACCTTGACCATCATCCGCGGATCGTACGGCGCGTTGCGACGCCCGTCCCCTTCGTACGGCGCGTAGAACGCACTCAGATCCACCGCGTCCACCAGATCGCTCACGTGGTGCGCCAGATGCCCCTCCGGCACCCACTCCCGAAGATCCGGTGGCAGCATCAGAATCTGGTCCGGCTGGTACGGTCGGAACGTCGTTCCCATTGACCTCCCTCGGCTGGCCGCAAACCTTTCGCTATGCCCTCGATACCTCTAATGATAGCCGCTGCGGTGTTCTGCGGCGCAGCCTCCTAGCGCGACGCCGGGCGCGGCGCATCCGCCCGGAAGTTTGCGGGGACCGGCAAGTTTCCTATCTTACCGGTCGAACGTCCTGTGAGCGGGCGGGCGTTGAGATCGTGAATCCATTCACATGGCGGGCATCATGAGCTCCTGGCCGGGCATGCGAGCCGCTCCCTTACGCCTCGGCGTCCTCGCTGCCATCGCCTCGCTCGCGCTGGCATCCTGCGGGGGCGGCGACCAGGTCACCCCCGATGCCCCCGCAGCGGTCGTGATCCACTCCGGGGACGGGCAGACGGCCAGCACGGGAACCGAGGCCGGGGAGCCGGTGCGGGTGAGGGTGACGGCGCAGTCCGGCAGCGGGCTGAGCGGTGTTGCGGTCACCTTCCAGGTCACGGTCGGCGGGGGCTCGGTGCCGTCGTCCAGCGCCGTGACGGACGCCAACGGGATCGCCTCGCCGGGCCGATGGACCATGGGAGCGCCCGGTCCGCAGGAGTTGCGCGCGAGCGTTCCCGGGCTGGACCCGGCCGTCTTCCACGCCACCGCGCTGGGGATCCCGGCCGAGATTGCCGCGGTGGCCGGGGCCGACCAGGCAGCTCCGGTGGCCACTGCGGTCCCCGTGGCGCCCGAAGTGCTCGTGACCGACGCCGCCGGTGTGCCGCTGGCAGGGATTCGTGTGGCTTTCTCGACCGAAACGGACGCGACGATCACGAACCCCGAGGCGCACACCAACGCCCAGGGCCGCGCCGGCCCCGGAGCCTGGACGCTCGGCACCTCGACGGGCGTCTACCGGCTCTTCGCAAGCGTGGATGGCGACGGCATCAAGGGCAACCCGCTCCGTTTCGAGGCCGTGGCGCGCGCCGGGCCCGCCGCGCGGCTGGTTGCCGTCGCGGGCGACGGGCAGGAATCGGAGACCACGCTGCCAGTGCGGGTCGCGCCCGTGATCAGGGTCGAGGATGCGCACGGCAATTCCGCCGCCGACGTTGCCGTCAGCTTCTCCGCAAGCGGCGACAGCGAGGTCATCCCGACGGAGACGATGACCGACTCCACCGGGCATGCCGCGGTCGACAAATGGGTCCTCGGAACAACGGCCGGAGCGACCTACAGGCTCACCGCAAGCGTGGACGGCGTGGACGGCAACGCGGACCCGCTGGTCTTTACCGCGACGGCGACGCCATCTGTCTACGACATCGAGATCGTGCACGTGAGCGCTTCGCTGCTTACCGAGTCGCAGCGCCAGGCCTTCGAGAAGGCGGAACGGTACTGGGAGCGTGCGATCACGGGGAATCTCGCCTGGAGCACGGTGCGCAAGCCGGCACTTGAGCGCTGCCTCGCAAGGAACGACATCACGGAGGACATCCCCGGCGACCGCGTGGTCGACGACCTGCTGATCTACGTCCAGATCAAGGAGATCGACGGACCGGCGGGCGTGTTCGGCGGTGCCGGTCCGTGTCAGATCCGCGTGGGCAACTCGCTGCCCGTGGTCGGGGTGATGTTCTTCGATCTCGGGGATATGGACGGCCTCGAGTCCAACGGCCACCTGGAGGGCACCATCCTCCATGAGATGGCGCACGTGATCGGGTTCGGGACGCTGTGGGACCATCTTGGCCTCCTGCAGGATCCGGCCGGGCTCGGGCGCAGCGCGAATACGCACTTTGTGGGCGACTCGGCTGTCGCGGCCTTCGATCGGATCCGCGGCGACAACTACGACGACAGCGATCTCGTGCCGGTACAGAACCTGGGCGGCGACGGCGTGTGGAACGGCCACTGGCGCGAGTTCGTCTTCCGCTCCGAGCTGATGACCCCCTTCCCCGACCGCGGCCACAATCCGCTGAGCGTGGTCAGCCTCGCGTCGTTCGTGGACGTGGGGTACGAGGGGGTCGACTACAGCATGGCGGACGAGTTTGTGCTGCCGCCTCCGCTGTACCCCGCGGCGAAGGACGTGCGTGCGGGCGCTCGCGAAGGCAGGATCGACCTCGGCGGGGACATTCTGCGGATGCCGCTTGTGGTCGTGGACCAGGACGGCAATGTGGTCAGGGTGATCCCCCCGGAGCGGCGTTGACGCTCTACGGGCCGTTCACCACTTGGTGGACAGTTCGTCGTGGGCGTGGTCGGGCAGCCGGTAGCTGAGACCGGCCGCCTCATAGGCTGACGCCTCAAGAAGGCTCGCAAAAACCTGGAATCCTCCCTTCCTTGACCATGCCTTGATCCGCTGCATGCGCTGGTCGATCCGGTATGCGAGCAGGGGGAACGGCATGCCCCTCCTGGGGAACCTCAGTTGGTCGGAAAGACCGTTGCCCACCAACGCCCGGGAAACCGGGTAGATGACCTTGTTCACCAGCTTGCGCCGCTCCGCCGGATCATCGATGTTCGCGACCAGAGGGGCGGAGTTGATCAGCGCATTGGTCATGATGATCGCGTCATCGGTCGGAGGTGGCTCGCAAACGGAGCCGATCCGGTACAGGTGCAGCGCGTGCTGCTCGTCGGTGAAGAGGATGGAATCCGGGATGCCCATGAGGTGGCCGGCGTAACGCCACACGTCATGGAAACCGGCCCGCTCCTCCGGGCTGTACCGCGCGCCCAGCGACTCCGAGTGCTTGACGGTGCGGGCCGCGAAGCAGGCGACCGCGTAGCCCATGTGCGCGGCGCTGAGCGGCACGCCCCACGCGTCGTGCTCCCATTCCTCCGTCTGTCCCAGCAGTCTTCGAACCTGCGCGTGGACGAACCGGATGCGGACCGACAGCTTCCACCCCTCGCCGAACCGTTCCAGCCCGCCGGGCAGGAAGATCTCCACCTGATGGCGGTTGTTCTGCTTGAGCCGCCAGACGCCATTGTCGAATATCCGCCCGGTCTGCACGAACGACTTGGCTATCAGCGTCGAGAAGCCGTCGATCAGCACGCCCGCTACGAAGGCCGAGAGGACGAGGACGGAGTTTCTCTGAAAGGACCGGATGCCCGGTTGAAAGGCATCGCGATCCAGCCAGTCCGGATCGGGCTGCGGTGCGTCGAAAAAGAAATCGCGCAGCGATTGCGGCGCGTTCCTGAGACCATCGCGATCCTCGTCCATCCCCGCGCGAATCAGCTCGTGGACCCGACGCTGAGGCAGCCCCGCCAGGTCCTCCACGATCGCGTCCATGACCGGATCGCCGATACGGGTGTGTGCGATGTAGTTGTCCGCGGTCTCCCGGTCGAGCGCACGCGCCTCGGCGTAACCATCGACATAGGCTGACGGGGGGGAGACGCCAGTTCGCCCATGCCGGATACGACCTTCTGCGCCTGCGAGTTCCCCGTTCTTCACCAGTTCCTGGAACCCGCCCGCCCGGCACGAAGACCAAGTCGCCCCCGCCTCACGAACCTATCACGACTTGCAGCTTCCATGGCATTGCCTCTGTCGCAGCTGCCTGTTTGACCGGATGTTCGCCTCAACCCAGCGCACGTGGCTTCGGTCGCGCTTGCCGGCGTCAGTCCTAAACGTACAGTTCAAACATATCGCTGTATACACCCACAGCCGATTGACCCCGTCGTTGCGTCCAGGTCAACCCCGCGCATCCACCAGCGCCGGCCCATCGTCCGGGATCGTCCCCGCCACCACCACCTCCACCCCCGCCCGCACCTTCACGGCCTCCCGGATCCGCGCGCCCAGCCTGTCCACCGAGGCGGCGTCGAGCGTGCATCCCGGCGCGGCCTCGACCCGCACGGTCAGCACATCCTGCCCCCCGTCGCCCTCCGTCACCACGGCCTGGTAGCACCCGACCGACGGCTCCGGCCCCAGGGCCGCGGCCAGTTCGCGGGGATGCACGAACATGCCCTTGACCTTCACGCCCTCGCCCACGCGGCCCAGGAACCCGGTGAGCCGCGGACTGCTACGGCCGCACCGGCATTGCTCCAGGTTCCAGGCGGACAGATCTCCCGTGCCGAACCGCACGAGCGGATAGACCTCGTTCGGGCTCGTCACCACCACCTGGCCGGCCTCGCCTGCGGTGGCAGGGCGGTCATTCCCCGGCGCGAGCAACTCGATCACCGTGTGCCTCGGGACGTGCCACCCGTCCTTCGCTTCGCATTCGTAGCCGAGCATTCCGGCGTCGGCCGTACCGTACGCCTGGTAGACATCGACACCGAATTCGTTCTGGAGCCGGGTGCGCAACGGCGGCGGAAGGGGCGCCCCCGTGACCACGGCGCGCGCGAAGCGCAACTCGCGTCCCTGGTCCCGCGCGCGCTCCAGCAGCGTCAGCAGGAACTGGGGCGTACCCGTGTAGCCCGTCGCCCCGGCCGCGCACGCGGTCTCGATCTGGGCCGCCGTGTTGCCCACGCCGCCGGGTATCACGGTGCAGCCCGCCGCGCGGAGGCCGCCGTCGAGCATGAGGCCGCCGGGGGTCAGGTGATACGAGAAGGTGTTGAGGACCACGTCGTCCGCGCCGAGTCCGGCCGCGCGCACCGCGGGGGCCATGCCCCAGAAGTCCTCGCGGTCGCCCTGGGGGTCGTTGATCGGGCCGGGTGAGCGAAAGACCCTCCGCAGCGAGACCAAGGGCACGCCAAGCATCCCGCCGAAGGGCGGGTCGGCGGCTTGCAGGGCCGGGAGATCGTCCTTGGCCAGCACGGGAATCCCGGCGAGGTGCGCGACGCCTCGCACGTCTTCCACCGAGACCCCCGCACGCGCCAGTCGCCGTGCGATTTCCGCACTGTGCGCCGCCCCGTGGCGAACGGCGTGCACCGCGACCCGGTCCTGCGCGTCGCGCCATTCGGGCAGCGGCCACGCCACCCCGCGCCGCGACCTCACGACAGCCACCTCTTCCTGCGCCGATAGTGCTTCACGTCCCGGTAGGACCGCCGTCCTGCGTCGCCCAGCCCCAGATAGAACTCCTTCACGTCCTCGTTCGTGCGCAACTCGTCGGCCGTGCCTTCCATGACCACCCGTCCACCCTCCATCACGTATCCATGGTCGGCGACGGAGAGCGCGAGCCGCGCATTCTGCTCGACCAGCAGGATCGTCGTGCCCTCGTCGCGGTTGATCCGCTGGATGATCTCGAAGATGCTCTCTACCAGGATCGGCGCGAGACCGAGCGACGGCTCGTCGAGGAGCATCATGCGCGGGCGGGCCATGAGGGCGCGGCCCAGCGCCAGCATCTGCTGTTCGCCGCCCGAGAGGTGGCCGGCGGTCTGGCGACGCCGTTCGGCGAGTGCAGGGAAGTAGTGGAAGACCTTTTCCGCATCGGCTTCGGTGCCGCGCCGGTCATGGCGGGTGTACGCGCCCGCGGCAAGGTTTTCCTGCACTGTGAGATGCTCGAAAACGCGGCGCCCCTCGAGAACCTGGAAGATGCCCTTCTCCACGATCCGGTGCGCGTCGACACCCTGTATCTCCTCGCCGTCGAAGACGATCGTGCCGTCGGTGACCTCCCCGTCCTCCACGTACAGGAGCCCGGAGATCGCCTTCAGGGTCGTGGTCTTCCCTGCTCCGTTCGACCCCAGCAGCGCCGCGATCCTGCCCTCGCCGACCTCCAGCGAGAGCCCCCGCAGCACCAGGATCACGTCGTCGTACAGGACCTCGATGTTGTTGAGGCGCAGCAGGGGGTCGGCGGGCGTCCCGCTCACCGCGTCACGGCGCGGCCGGCGCCTGGATGAAATCGGTGAAGGGCACCCACTCGCCGCCCTCCACCCGGAAGAGCCTGAGCCCCTTCGCTCCGAGGTGGTCGTTCGGCGTGAAGCTGATCGGCACCGTCACACCACCCATGTCCAGGTCGGTGAAGGTCTCGAGCGCGGCCTTGATGTTCGCGCCCGTCAGCTCCCGTCCGGACACCAGCACCTGTTTCATCGCCTCGGCGAAGACGGTGAACGTCCACCACGCCTGGGTGTAGGCGTTGGTCTTTCCATCGATCGACTCGCCCTTCGCCTCGAGGTATTCGCGGATGACACGCGTTCCGGGCACGTCGACGCTCAGCGGGGCGTAGGGGATCGTCCCCATCACCCCTTCCGCCGCCTCCCCCGCGAGGTCCACCAACTGCCTGTTGGCGCACCAGTTCAGGCAAATGAAGGTCAGCTCCATACCCAGGCTGGTCGCGTTCTGCAGCGCGACGCTGGCCGGTCCGGACGTGTTCTGGAAGACCACGTACTGCGCGCCGCGCTGACGGACCCGCGAGAACTCCCCCGTGTAGTCGACCGCGGCCCGCGGCATTTCGTACAGCGTCAGGTCGATCCCCAGGGCTTCGGCGAATTCCACGCCACCGTAGCGCGACGGAGACAGCCCGAAGGGACTCGCGTTGTGCATGAGGGCGACGACCGGCGTCCCCTCTCCGTGATTCCGCGCAATCCAGTCGAGAGCGATCCGTAGCTGATCGGTGTAGCTCGGCGCCACCAGGAAGTTGTACGGGGCGTCAGCCGGATCGCCCAGAACGTGGGAAAGGGAAGCCGAACTGAACGGGATTTCGTCCTCGGTGATGCGGAGCCGCAGTGCTTCGGTGTCGCCGGTGCCCCAGCCCATGAAGGCCACCACACCTTCGCTCACGAACTGGCTGTAAAGCTGCTCGGCCCGATCGACCTGGTACGCGTAGTCCTGGTAGATCAGGTCGATCGGCCGTCCTTCGATCCCGCCCTGCATGTTCAGCCAGTCCGTATACCCCCGCATGCCGTCCGCGTAGTCGGTGCCCACGTCGGCGGTGGGTCCCGTCAGGTCGAAGATGGCGCCAACCTTGATCGCATTGCCGGCCGCTCCGTCTCCCCCGTCATCGCCGCCGCAGGCCGCAATGAAGACGAGAGAGGCCGCGGCAAGGAAGTGGATCGATCGAGCCCGTTGGTATCTCCTCATGGCGTCACTCCCGATTTCGACTTGAGGCCCCCTACACGCGCACCGCCAGCCCGTCGTGGAGAGCCGTGCGGTAGGCCTTGAGGGCGGGCACAAAGCCCATCACGAATCCGGCCGTGACCACCGCGCCCAGGAAAAGCCACTCGACGGCGCCGGGTGGCCGGATCGGGATGAACAGGCCCACCTGTGCTTCGACTATAGGCTGTCCGGCCGACAGCAGCACGTACACAAGCCCAAGTCCGCAGATCGCACCCGCCGCTGCCAGGCACATTGACTCCAGCACCAGGAGCGCGACGATCCTTCTCGGGCCGGCTCCGACCGCGCGCAGGATCGCCATCTCTCGCCGGCGCTCGTTGAGCGAGGTGTAGAGCGACACCAGCATGCCGAGCAGGCCCACCAGGACGACGAAGATGGTCACCACCCGGAGCCCGGTCTCGGCGTAGCCGATCCCCTGCCACATCTCGCTCAGCGCCAGCCCGGGGATGACCGCCATCATCGGCTCGCTCTCGTAGTCGTTGATCTCGCGCTGGAGCCGGAGCACGTCCCGCCGGTTGGTCGCGCCCACGAAGAACGACGTGACCTGGGTGATCTCGATCTCCTCCATCGCGAGCACGTCGTCGGGCGTGGGCTCCTCGCCGGGCATGGGCGGCGCGCCGTCCTCCCATCCGAAGTGGATGGCCTCGATGCCTTCGAGGGTGACGTAGACCGCGCGGTCGACCGGCGTGAAGGTCTTGTCGAGGATGCCCACGACCGTGAACGGCAGGTGTTCGTGGTTCAGAAAGCCCACCTCGCCGATCCCGTGCGTGACCTCGACCTCGTCCCCGATCCCATAGCCCAGCTCGGTGGCCACATCCGCGCCGAGCGTGACGTCGAAGACCTCGGAGCCGGCTCGGCCTTCGGCCAGCGCGATCGCCTGTCCCCCTCGATACCGGTAGTGGCGATAGAAGTCCTCGTTGGTGCCGATGACCCGGAATCCCCTGTGGCTGTCCCCGAGCCCGTAGGGGATGGTCCACTCGACCGCGGGGTGTTCCGCCCACTCGCGGTAGGTGTCCCAGGACAGGTTGTTCGTCGGCGACCCCATCCCGAAGACCGAGTACAGCAGCAGCTGGATGGTGCCCCCCTTGGCGCCCACGATCAGGTCCGTCTGGCTGATGGTGTTGGAAAAGCTCTCGCGCATTCCCACACGCACGTTCTCGACGCCGATCAGCAGCGCGACGCTGAGCGCGATGGAACCGACCGTGAGCGACGTGCTGAAGGCGCGGTTGCGCAGCGACTTGAGCGCGAGGTCGAGGCTGAGCATCAGAGCGCTGCCCCGTTGATGTCGGGGAGTGAGATCGTGCGGGAGAACATCCCCTCGAGCGCGCGGTCGTGACTGACGAACACGAGCGTCGCACCGGCACGCTCGCACTCCCGGAACAGGAGTTCGAGGAAGGCCTCGCGGCGGTCGAAGTCGAGGGAGGAGGTGGGCTCGTCGGCGACGATGAGTTCCGGAGCCCCGATCAACGCCCGGCAGGCCGCCACCCGCTGTTGCTGACCCACCGAGAGCTCCGTCACCCGCCTCTTCAGCAGATCGCCGATCTGAAGGTGGTCGGCGAGCATGGCGGCGGTCTCCTTCACGCCCGCGCCGTCCAGCCGGGCCTTCCGTTGGGCGTTCATGCGCACCGGGAGCGCGATATTGTCGAGCACCGACAGGTAGGGGATGAGGTTGAACATCTGGAAGACGTAGCCGATGTGCGCCGCGCGGAAGGCGTCCCGCTGCGCGCCCGACAGGGAGGCGAGGTCGCGGCCGAGAACCCCGACCTCGCCCTCATCGGGCTTCAGCACACCCGCCAGCACGCCGAGCAGCGTAGTCTTGCCGCTCCCGCTGGAACCGAACAGAAACGCGCGCGTCCCACGTTCAAGGGTCAGTTCGCGAATGTCGAGCACCCAGGGACCACCGCCGTATCGGAACCGGAGGCGGCGAACGTCGATCGCGAGGCTCACCTGTGGCCCATCCGGATGGCCGAACCGCGGTTCAGGACTCGTACGGATAGACGCGCTGGCCGGTGATGGTGAAACCCACATGGCCGTAGACGCTCTCCGTCATCTCGATACTGAGCACACCCTCGACCCATACGGGATTCCAGCCGTCCATCTTCGCGCGCTTCCCCTTGTCCATCTCGATGTAAACGAGCTGGTTGGGCGGAGGCGGCGGCGTGTGGATGCAGGCGCCGACATAGGGCACGAGGAGGAATTCCGTCGCCGAAGACGCAAAGTCCTCCAGCGGCACGGTGAAGCCGGGGATCTTGACGAGCTTGCCGTCCAGGGCGGCCAGCTCCTCGGTCTTCTCGCCGGTCCGGTAGTTGAGCTTGGCCAGGAGCCGCCAGCCCACCTCGGTGGGATCGTCGGCGAGCGCAAACGGCCCAACGTCGACCGCTGACCCCCGGGCGGCCTCGGGGTGGCCACCCGCCCCTGAAAGGGTCGCTGCCAGCAATACGCTGGCCGCCGCCGAGAAGCGTCTGTGGCTGGCTGTCTTCATCAAAACCTCCGATTGTCGGGATCCTCAGTGCGACCCCTGGTCATCCTCCGAAACCGGCCGCGTGAGCGTGGGATACTTGATCCCCAGCTGTTCCAGGTACGTCTCGAAGCGGGTCTCGTCGTAGTAGTACTGCTCGAGCAGGGGACGGTACGTGTCCATGATGTCCCGGTTGAGATGGATCGGTGGCGGATCGTTGGGCCCGAGGAAGGGAATGTACTCGACTCCCGCACTCTGATCTTCCCGGAAGTAGGTCCACGCCTGCTCCACCAGCTCCGGCTGGGCGAAGAGCTGGAGCGCGGTGCGAGCGACCACGCGCGCACCCGCCACCGCCCCCTTGTGCGCGATCGGGGTGGCCATCGCCATGGCGCTCGACCAGTGGTGGCCGGGGAGGCCCGGCACATTCGACGGGAAGCGCAGCGTAACCGTGGGCACGTTCCAGGAGATGTCGCCGATGTCGTCGGAGCCGCCGCTCCGGCGGGGGCCCGGCGTACCGAGTTGCGAGAGGGCGGTCGGCATCCCCGACGGCACGCTCCCGACCGACTCCTGTACCGCGCTCGCAAAGTCGTGGTCGTCCTCGGTCCACTCAGGGAGCCCGACATCCTGGATGTGCTCGTACATGGTCTCGGCCACGACCTTGTTGAAGTGCCGAGGCCACGCGGTGCCGATGATCCGGTAGGACATCTCCGTATCCGTCATCATGGCCGCGCCTTCGGCGACGCGAACGGCGGTATCGAAGTTGCGCTTGATATCCTCGTAGTCCATTTCGCGGAAGAAATACCACACCGAAGCGCGCGACGGGACGACATTGGGCTGGTCGCCGCCATCGGTGATCACGTAGTGGGAGCGCTGGTCGGGCCGAAGATGCTCGCGCCGGAAGTTCCAGGCGACGTTCATCAGCTCGACCGCGTCGAGCGCACTGCGGCCCCGCCAGGGAGCACCTGCCCCGTGCGCCGCCTCGCCTTCGAAGGTGAATTCGACCGAGACCAGCCCGGTCCCGCTGCCCTGTCCCCAGCTCACCGACAGATTGCTGCTGACGTGAGTGAAGAGGGTGATGTCGATGTCCTCCAGATACCCGTCGCGCACGTACCAGGCCTTGGAAGCCAGCTGTTCTTCGGCAACGCCGGGCCAGAGCACCAGCGTGCCCTGGATGCCCTCGGCCTCCATGACCTCCTTCAGCGCGAGCGCCGCCACCACGTTCACCGCCTGTCCGGAGTTGTGGCCCTCACCGTGCCCGGGCGCGCCCGGAATCAGCGGATCGTGGTACGCCACGCCCGGCTTCTGGTTGGCCTTCGGGATTCCGTCAATGTCCGACCCGAAGGAGATGACCGGCCTGCCGCTCCCCCAGCGGGCGAACCAGGCCGTAGGGATACCCGCGGGTTCGCGCTCGATGGTGAAGCCGTTCTCCTCCAGGATGCCCGTGATGTACCCCGAGGTCTCGATCTCCTGCTGCCCGAGTTCGGAAAAGGAGAAGATCTTGTCGACCATCACCTGGGCCAGCTTGGCACGCTCGAGAACGCCCTGTTCCACACGGTCCACGAGAGGCTCCAGTTGGTCGTCGGAGAGGCTCTGCGCGGCCGAGAGCGCGGGGGTGATGAGAATGGCGAACAGTGTCGCTGTGATCGTTCGGTTGGCCATTGACGCACCTGGATCGGGAAAAGGGTAAACGAAGACCTGTTGAAAATAGGGGCGGGCAACCCGAATCGGAAAGCTGGAGCGCCCTCACCCCCGCCGGTACGCAAACGGCCAGACGTGAAAGTAGTCCTTCACGTTGCCCCACAGCTTGGACAGTCCCTTGGGTTCGAAGATCAGGAAGAGGATGATCACGACGCCGAAGACCGCCTGCTGCGCGTAGGGCAGCAGGTTGGCGACCACCGGGGCGGTGTCCTGCAGCGCGCGTCCCGTGTTGGTGATCATCGCGGGCAGCAGCGTAATCAGCACGGCGCCGAAGAACGACCCCCGGATCGAGCCCAGACCCCCCACGATGATCATGGCCAGGTAGACGATGCTCGTCTCCAGCGTGAAACGCTCCCAGGTGATGATGGTGCGATAGTACGCGATCATCGCGCCGGCGAGCCCGACGAAGAACGACGAGGTCGCAAAGGCCAGCAGTTTGGTGCGAAAGAGGTTCACGCCGATTACGCTGGCCGCGATGTCCTGGTCCCGTACCGCCACGAAGGCGCGCCCCATGCGCGTGCGGAAGAGGTTTGCGGCGAAGAGCGCCGTGCCCGCGGCCATGAGCACCCCGAACCAGTAAAAGCTGAAGGAGGTGTTCAGGCGCACGCCGAAAAGGCTCGGCGCGGGCAGCACGATCGCCTCGGTGCCGCCGGTCACCGCCGTCCAATGGGTCATGCCCCACTCCACGATCTCCTGGGCGGCCAGCGTCGCGATCGCGAGGTACAGTCCCTTCAGCCGCAACGACGGCAGCCCGAAGAATGTGCCCGCCAGTGAGGTGACGACGCACGCCACAGCGATGCTCACGCCCCACGGCAGTCCGAGATTGAGCGTCAGGAGCCCGGCGGTGTACGCCCCGATGGCCATGAACGCGCCCTGCCCCAGCGAGATCTGACCCGTGTAGCCCACCAGGATGTTCAGCCCGATCGCTCCGACCGTCGCGATCGCCACCTGGTTGGCCAGGTCCAGCCAGTAGGGACCGGCCAGGAACGGAAACACGAGCACGAAGGCCGCGAAGACCGCCAGCCTGATCCGCTGCAGGGGCCGCGGCCGCAGCCCCATGTCGGACTCGTAGCGGGTGTGAAAGACGCCGCACTCGAAGCTCATGACGCGCTCATACCCGTTCGATGATCTCCTTCCCGAAGAGCCCGTAGGGACGGACCATCAACACCAGAACCAGGACAACGTACGGTACCACCAGACTGAGCCCGCGGCCCACGTACCCACCGGTGTAGACCTCCAGCAGGCCGATGATCGCACCGCCGATCACCGCTCCCCGGATCGAATCGAGTCCCCCCAGGATCACAACCGGGAAGACCCTGAGCCCGATCGAGGCCACGTTCGGACTCACCCCCACGATGCCCGCGAGCATGATCCCGCCGATGGCCGCCGACGCCGCCGCGAGTCCCCAGGCGATGCCGAAGACCCGCGGTATGCTGATCCCCATGCTCAGCGCCGCCTGCTGATCGTCTGCGATGGCGCGCATGGCGATCCCGTCGCGCGTGTGCCGGAAGAAGAGCCACAGGGCGGCAAGAACCGCCAGCGCGATCGGAATCGACAGAAGGCGCCCCGTGGAAAGCATGACCGGACCCAGGGCCACGTCGCCCGCGGGCAGGAACGACTCGAACGAGCGCGGCGCCGGACCCCATATCGCGTTGACGGCGGCGCGCAGGACCGACGACAGCCCGATCGTGACCATGATCATCGAGATGACCGGCTCGCCGATCAGCGGGCGCAACACCAGCCGTTCGATGACAAGTGCCACGGCAACGGCCAGCAGCACCGTGACGACGATCCCCAGGCTCCACGGTAGCCCGGTCTGGGCCACGGCAAAAAAGACCAGGTACGTGCCGAAGAGCAGAAGGTCGCCCTGGGCAAAGTTGATTACGTCGCTGGCCTTGTAGATCACCACGAACCCGGCCGCGGCCAGGGCATAGATCATTCCGGTGCTGAGCCCCGAGACGGTGAGCTGAAGGAACACGTCCATGGCTTCAGTCCAGGGTCTCGATGCGGAGTTCGTGGGCTACCTCCGCGGTGCGGCCGTCCTGGTAGGTGATCTCGGTTGCCACGGTGACCGAATCGCCGTCTCCCTGCAGCGCCCCGATAATGTCGCCGAAGCGGGCCGCGATGTGGCGGCGCCGGACCTTGCGCGTGCGGGTCAGCTCGGCATCGTCGGCGTGGAGTTCCTTGTGCAGGAGGAGGAAGCGCCGGATACGGGCGGCCCCCGGCAGATCCTCGTTGACGTTCGTGACATGGCGGCGGATGAGGCGGTAGATCTCCGCGCGGCGCGCCAGGTCGGTGAAGGTGGTATACGCAATGCGGCGGCGTTCCGCCCACTGTCCCGCGTTCTCCATGTCAATCGCGATCATCGTGGTGACGAACGGAGCACCGGCTCCCCCGAAGACCACCGCTTCGCGGATGTAGGGGCTGAACTTCAGCTTGTTCTCGACGTACTGGGGTGAGAAGTTCGTCCCGTCGGACAGCTTCATCACGTCGGCCACACGGTCGATGACCACCAGGTGACCGTCCTCCTCGAAGTAGCCGGCGTCGCCGGAGTGCAGCCAGCCGTTCTCAAGCGTCTCGGCGGTTGCATGGGGATTGCGGAAGTAGCCCTCGAACACGGCGGGGCTGCGGCACAGGATCTCGCCCTCGTCCGATATCCTGATCTCGGTGTCGGGGAACGGCGTGCCCACCGTGTGGAAACGGATGTCCCCGTCCCGGTGGACCACCGAGATGCCGGAGACCTCGGTCTGGCCGTAGAGCTGCTTGAGGTTGACGCCGATCGCGTGGAAAAACCTGAACACGTCGGGACCGAGCGCCGCGCCTCCCGTGTAGGCGCGCCGGACCCCGTCGAGACCGAGTTGGTCGCGGATGGGGCGAAAGACCGTCCAGTCGGCAAGGCGGTGACGGATCCGCGCGGGCAGGCTGGCCCGTTCCCCACTCGAGACCGCCTGGGCGCGGCCCGCTCCCTCCCTCATCGCCCAGCTGTAGAGCCAGCGCTTGAGCCGGGTCGTGTCCTCGGCCATGACCTGCACGTCCGAGACCATGTTCTCCCAGATCCGCGGCGGCGACATGAGGAAGGCGGGACCGATTTCGCGCATGTCCTGGCGGACCGTGGCCGTCTCTTCGGGAAAGTTCACCTTGAAGCCGACCAGCATGGCGCTCGCCACGCCGACCATCTGCTCGCCGATCCATGCCATCGGCAGGAAGGAGACGAATTCGTCGGCGGGCTCCATCCGGTCCACCGCGCGAAGCTGCGTCGCCATGGCGAGGAGATTGGCGTGCGAGAGCATGGCCAGCTTCGGAATGCTCGTCGTCCCGGACGTGGTGCAGAGCAGCGCGATATCCTTCGGACCGATTTCGGCCAGCCGGCGGTCGAATTCGCCGGGAAATCTGTCACAGATTCCGTCACCGAGCGCCTCGACATCCTCGAAGGACATCAACCCGGGCGCTTCGTACGCGTACATTCCCCGCGGATCGTAGTAGACGATGACTTCCAGCCCGGGCAGCTCGCCGCGCACCTCGAGCACCTTGTCGACCTGCTCCTGGTCCTCGGCAACGATGACCCGGACCTCGGCCGCTTCGAGCATCCTCGCCAACTCGGTCGAGATCGAGTCCTGGTAGAGGCCCAGCGGCAGGGCGCCGATCGACTGGGCCGCGAGCTCCGCGATCACCCACTCGGGCCGATTGTCGCCGATGATCGCGATCCGGTCCGCCTTGGCAACGCCCAGTTCGACCAGCCCCATGGCGAACGATCGAACCCGGCCGAGATACTCCTCCCAGGTGGTCTCCTGCCAGATGCCGAATTCCTTCTCGCGCAGGGCGACGCCGTCAGGGTGGTCGGCGGCCCGGCCGGCAAGCAGTCCGGGGAGGGTGGCGTTCATGCGACGTCCCCCCGCGCCCGCCCCAGGTACGCGTCGATCACCGCCGCGTCACTCCTCACCTCTTCCGGCCTCCCCTCTGCAATCTCGCGCCCGAAGTCGAGCACGATCACCCGGTCCGAGATGTCCATGATCACGTCGATGTCGTGGTCGATCACTACGACCGTGACACCCCGTTCCTCGTGCACATCGAGGATGAAGCGCGCCATCGACTCCTTCTCCTCGGCGTTCATACCGGCCGTCGGCTCGTCGAGGAGAAGGATCGCGGGATCGAGTGCAAGGGCGCGCGCCATCTCGACCAGTCGCTGATTCCCGTACGCCAGGTTCCCGACCTCGGCGCTGCGCAGAGGTTCGAGGTTCATGAAGTCGATGACCTCTTCCACGCACCGCCGGTGCTCGATCTCGCGGCGGCGCTGGCGCCCCACATAGAGCCCGCCGCTCAGCACGCCGCCCCGCATGTGGACGTGGCGCCCCAGCATCAGGTTTTCCAGCACCGTCATGTGCTTGAAGAGTTCGATGTTCTGAAAGGTGCGGGCCACCCCCAGCGCGGCGATCCGGTGCGGCGGCAGCCGGTGGAGCGAATGACGGCGGCCGTCGCGCCCCGTCAGCGTGATCGTCCCCTCCTGCGCCCGGTACAGACCCGAGATGCAGTTCAGGACGCTCGTCTTCCCCGCGCCGTTCGGACCGATCAGCGCCAGGAGTTCCCCCGTCCGCACCTCCATGGTGAACTCCGCGAGCGCGGTCACGCCGCCGAAGCGCAGGGTGAGGTCGCGGAGCTCGAGGACGGGCATGAGTGCGGCTATTTCGCCGAACCCTCGACGCGCTCGCCGCCGACCCAGACGCCCTCGATCGACCGCACGTTGGCCGCATCTTCCATCGGATTGGCCCGCAGCAGCACGAAGTCCGCCCGGCGTCCCGCCCCCAGCGTCCCGATGTCGTCCCGATCGAGACAGTCGGCGGCCACGCCGGTCGCCGAACGCAGGATCCGCTCCGGTGACAGCCCCGCCTCGGCCATGAGCGTCGTCTCCATGTGCTCGAAGTAGCCCTGGAAGCGTCCGAGCGGTCCCGAGTCGGTGCCGAACGCGATCGGAACCCCCGCCTCGGACAGTCGCGCCAGATTGGCCAGCGCCACTTCCAGGGCGCGCCCGTACGCTTCCGCCGCCCCCGACGCCCGCACCCGTGCCTGACGTTCGGGATCGCTGACGACCGCGACCTGAGCCGAATCGACATCCGACATGAGGAACGGGTCGTCGAAGAAGACCGGACGCTCGCCGTACGCATAGGTCGACACCTCGCGCGTGAGCGTCGGCACGTAGCACACGCCGGTCTCATGGAACAGCGCGATCGTCTCATCGTCGACGGGTTCGTCCCGGATGCTGTGCGCCACCATGCCCGTCCCGGCGCGCAGCAGGCCCTTCGCGTCCTCGTGGTAGAAGAGGTGTGAGGCGACGCGGAGTCCGTGCTCATCGGCCCGGGCGATCACGGCGCCGTACGACTCCGGCGACATCTTCGTGGCCGCGCCCAGGTTGTCGTCGACGCGGATCTTGATCCAGTCAGGACCCATCGCGGCGGCCGCGTCGACGGCGGCGGTCACTTCCGCGGGCGTGGCGCCGGTCACGACGGGACCCGCGACGAGAAGGCGCGCGTGGAGCGAGCCCGACGCACTGGCGCCCGCCCTCCAGCTCGCATCCCTGATCGCAAAGGCCGGCTCGCGGTCGCCGCCGAGACTGTTGACCGTCGTGACCCCGAAACGCGCGTAGCGGGCCAGTTCGGAGACGACGTATTCGGCGTATTCCACTCCGCTCTCCGGATTCCAGGTCCCTCCCACGTGTCCGTGCACGTTGATCAGCCCCGGAATGATGAACTGTCCGGTTGCGTCGACAGCGAGGATTCCGGACGCTTCGGCGGCAGCCGCGACATCCGCGCCCTCGGCCACCGGCTCCAGCGACAGGATCCGGCCGGCCGCAACCCGCAGCACCGCCGGCTCGCCGAGCCCGGAGCCGGTGCCGTCCCACACGCGGGCGCCGTAGACGACAAGGTCGGCGGCGGGTTCGGCGGTGGGCGCGGGGGCGCAGCTCGGCAGGGCGACCAGCGGGGCCGCAAGGGCGAGGGGCAGCGTCGCGAGGAATGGGCCGCAGCGTGCCGTGCCGTCCGGGGCGGCCGCGCGCCGCCACCCCCGCCGGGCGGTCATGGCGCACCTCCCGCAGGCGCACCGGACGACTCCCCGGCCGTCACATACAGCCTGCTCCCGCCGCGCCTGAACTCCCGCGCTTTTTCGCTCATCCCCTCCTCCACGGCCGCCGGCGTGTCCAGCCCCCGTTCGCGCGCGAACCGGCGCACGTCGTCGCTGATCTTCATCGAGCAGAACTTCGGACCGCACATCGAGCAGAAGTGGGCCACCTTGGCGCCCTCGGCGGGCAGCGTCTCGTCGTGGAACTCCCGCGCGGTCACGGGGTCCAGCGACAGGTTGAACTGGTCCCGCCAGCGGAACTCGAAGCGTGCCCTGGAGATCGCGTCGTCCCACTGCTGGGCGGTGGGGTGTCCGCGGGCCAGGTCGGCAGCGTGGGCTGCGATCTTGTACGCGATCACGCCGTCCTTCACGTCGTCGCGGTTGGGAAGGCCCAGGTGCTCCTTCGGCGTCACGTAGCAGAGCATCGCCGTCCCGTACCAGCCGATCATCGCGGCCCCGATCGCGCTGGTGATGTGGTCGTAGCCCGGCGCGATGTCGGTCGTGAGCGGCCCGAGCGTGTAGAAGGGCGCCTCGTCGCACCACTCCAGCTGTTTGTCCATGTTCTCCTTGATCAGGTGCATGGGGATGTGCCCCGGCCCCTCGTTCATCACCTGAACGTCGTACTCCCACGCGATCCGGGTCAGCTCGCCCTGCGTCCGCAGCTCCGCGAACTGGGCCTCGTCGTTCGCGTCCGCGATCGAACCCGGGCGCAGGCCGTCACCCAGCGAGAACGAGACGTCGTACTCGCGCATGATCTCACAGAGTTCCCGGAAGTGAGTGTAGAGAAAGTTCTCCCGGTGATGCGCCATGCACCACTTGGCCAGGATCGAACCGCCGCGCGAGACGATGCCCGTGATCCGGTCGACCGTCAGGGGCACGTAGCGCAGAAGTACGCCCGCGTGCACGGTGAAATAGTCCACACCCTGCTCGCACTGCTCGACGATCGTGTCGCGGTAGACCTCCCACGTCAGCTCCTCGGGCACCCCGCCGACCGTTTCCAGCGCCTGGTAGATGGGCACGGTGCCGATCGGCACGGGCGAGTTGCGGATGATCCACTCGCGCGTGGCGTGGATGTTCTTCCCCGTCGAAAGGTCCATGACCGTGTCCGCGCCCCACAGCGTCGCCCAGCGCAGCTTCTCCACCTCCTCGTCGATCGACGACGTCACCACCGAGTTCCCGATGTTGGCGTTGATCTTCACCTTGAAGCCCCGCCCGATGATCATGGGCTCGAGTTCGGGGTGATTGATGTTGGCGGGGATGATCGCGCGGCCGCGCGCCACCTCGTCCCGGACGAAGCGCGGGTCGAGGCCCTCCCGGAGCGCGATGAACTCCATCTCGGGGGTGACCTCGCCTCGCCGCGCGTAGTGCATCTGGGTGACGGGGCCGTTGCCGCGCCGGGTGGTGCGGTGGAGGCCGGGGGGGAGGTCGAGGGGGTCGTCGCGCTTGCCGGGCGAGAGGGGGGCGGAGCGGCCGGTGACGCGGACATCCCGGGCGGCGATCCAGGACTCGCGGAGTGGGGGCAGGCCTTCGCGGACATCGAAGCCGCGAGGGCCGCTGGTGTCGTAGACGCAGAGCGGCGGCTCTTCGCCGGAGAGGGAGATCTCCCGCATGGGGACGCGGATGCCCCCGGGGCCGTCGGTGTGCACCTTCGTGGAATTGGGGAAGGCGTCGTCGTAGGCGACGGGGGGTGTGCCGGGCGCGGGGGGTGCGGCTGGAGCGGTGTCGGCGTCCGGTGTCGGGGACGCTGCTGACGCGAGCGCTCCGGTTGTCTTGATCATCGCGAATCAATTTCCCCGGCCATCCGCGTCGTCGCCGAGCGGAAGCGTCCGGCCGGCGGCAGGATCCCCGCCGAAGCCGCGCTCCCTACGCCGGTATCAGCCGGATCAGGTTATAGGGGTTCGCTCTCAATCCCGCCTCGCGGGATGCCCCCGGCGACTTCGGGGAAGATAGTGGCAGCGGGACCGGCGGGCCATGTCGGGGAGGATCGCCACCGGAATCCGTGCGCGCCTAGTCAGGCATTCGCAGCCTCGACAGCCCGCAGTCCCGCCCGGATAAGCGCCCACTGAAATCGCATCTGGTCGCGCACGGGCATGGCGGTGAGGCCGGCGGCGGCCATCTCGTCACGCATCGCATTCTCTTCCCCGCGGGCGGCCCCACCCTCGTTGGGCTCGCCAGCCCGCCGCAGCCGGGCCTCCCAGCCCGCGATCCGCTCGCGCCACCGCATCAGCACGGGATCGGGAGGCCCCGGCTCGGCTCCGACGCCTGGGGTGATGAACAGCGGCATTTCGGTGACCAGCGTGAGTGCGTCGCCGCTGAGCGCGCGCACCGCCTCCATCGAACTGGGACGGAATCGCGCCGCCGTCGCGCTGTCCCCGAGGTCGAGAAAGTGCCGCCTCATCGCGCGGCTGTCCGGGCGGCTGCAGAAGCCGCGCCCCAGTCGGTGGAACCCCTTCTCGCCATGGCGTTCCACGTCGTGCAGCGCGTAGCCGCCGTTCTCGACTTCGCGGGTGAGCGCCGCGGCCATCTCGCCGCACCTGGGCCACCACGACCGCTCGACGAGGAAGTACGGGCCCGCCGCGACGCCCATGCCGTGCATGCTCACGTGCAGATGATACGGCGCGCCCGCCCGCCAGAAGTCCCACGCGGCCCGGTTTTCGGGACGGGCGCCATCGTCGTCCTCGCCACGCGGGAAGCCGAACTCGATGTCGTCGCCGGGAAGCTCCCGCACCCGGTGGCGCAGATACGCGACGAAGTCGTACCGGTCGGCGCCCGGTGTCTGCCACGCCGCGTTGGCCGCCGCGCCGTCGGGATTGACGTGCGGGATCACGGACCAGGTGGCCGCCCCGCGCAGTTCCGCCCCGGCGGGGCCGCCCAGATAACGCACGAGATGATCCAGAAACCGCGGCCCCACGGGTTCGTCGGCGTGGCAGCCGCCGATCAGGCTGACGCGGTTTGGCCCGCTCCCGATCGTGTACGCGAGGATCGGCCGACCCTCGCGGGAACGCCCGATCTCGTCACCCGCTGACCGGGAGTCCCCACAGCCGATGATGCGGTCGACGGATTCCGCCAACGCTAGCCGCCGCCGGCCACGCCCAGGCGTTCGGCATCCACACCGCACACCGTTCCCGTGCTGCCTTCTCCGAAGAACCGCGGATCGGCAAAATTCTGGACGACACCGCCACCCGACTCCAGGTCGAACACGCAGGTCCCCCGACGGTCGTCCAGTTCCCAGTCCACCGCACCGCTGACCAGGATGTCGAATTCGAGCTCCATGTCCGTTCCCGTGCTCGAAGTAGTCATCTCAAGCCGAAACTCCGGATTGCCGTCCAGGGTGAACTCCCAGCCCCCGCTCGACAGCACGCATCGGTCCGGGTCGAGCGTGAAGCTGATGGTCGAACGGATCGTGTCCCCTGACGTTTCCGGCGTCACGCTGACCACTCTCGACGCCTGTCCTCCCAAAGGACATGCCAGCACCCCATCCAGCAGCGTCCCTGAAATGAGGCTGCCGGTCGTGTCGCCTACCAATCCGACCATTCCCAGGAGGAGCGCTTCCGCCTCCCGGGGCGAGAGCGGCTCCCCGGGTTGAGTTGTCCAACCATTCAGTCGCATGTCTGCCTCCTACCCTGGACACACGCGCTTGTTCTACGTTAACCACGAAATGTCCGACACTCCCCTGGAACTTTCGCCGCGCGAGGCCGAGCTCCTCGCCCATGGCGGCCCCGCCGTGCAGCTGGCCATGGGCATCGTCGTGCGCATGGGAGAGATCCTCGGGGCGCGCGAGCTTGTACGGATCACTTCCTCGCACATCGACGGGTGCCTCTACCACGGCGACGGCGGCGTCGAATTCGCCGAGCGGCTGGTGGAATTGGGGGGTCGCGTATCAGTGCCCGCGACGCTCAACGTCGGCGCGCTGGACCTGCTCCACCCATCTCGCGTGCGGTCGCGGGGGCACAGGCGCGAAATGGCGCTCCGCCAGATGCGCGCCTACCAGGCGCTCGGCTGCGCCCCCACCTGGACCTGCGCCCCGTACCAGGCCGGACACCGCCCCGCGCCGGGCGAACACGTCGCCTGGGGCGAGAGCAACGCGGTGTGCTTCGCCAACTCGGTGCTGGGCGCGCGCACAAACCGCTACGGCGATTTCATGGACATCTGCTGTGCGCTCGCGGGGCGCGCACCGCGCACCGGACTCCATCTGGACGAAAACCGTCAGGCGACGGTCGTGGTCGACACGAGCGCCATCGCTCCCGAGCTGAAGACCCGCGATGTCTTCTACCCCGTGCTGGGCACCTGGCTGGGAGCCACCGTGGATGACCGGGTGGCGGTGATCGACGGGCTCCCCGGGGCGGTGACGGAGGATCAGCTCAAGGCCATGGGGGCCGCCGCGGCATCGTCGGGCGCCGTGGGGCTCTTTCACATCGCGGGCGTCACCCCGGAGGCGCCGGACCTCGACGCCGCCCTGGGCGGTGTGCCGCCGCGGGCCGTCATCACACCGCGCCCGGACGAGCTCCGGACCGTGCGCGACACGCTTAGCACGACCGGCACGGGCCGCATCGATGCGGTGGCGGTGGGCAGCCCCCACTTCTCGCTCACCGAGTTCGACCGCCTCGAAGCGCTCCTGCCCGGCGCGCCATTCGCCGTGCCCTTCTACGTCTGCACCGGCCGCTCCGAGTACCGCCGCCTCGAATCAGCGGGCCGCCTGGGACGCTTCGAGGACGCGGGCGCGGAGATCGTGGTCGACACATGCGTCGTCGTCACCCCCATCCTGCCCCCGAGGGACGGCGTCCTGATGACCAACTCGGGCAAGTTCGCGCACTATACCCCGTCGAATACCGGGTACGCCGTCGTCTACGGCAGCCTGGAGGACTGTGTGCGCTCGGCGGTGCGCGGCCGCGTCGTCAGGGACGAGAGCCTGTGGAGCTGACCGGCACCGCGCTGCACGGAGGGTCCGCCACCGGACGCGTGTTCGTCCTGCGCAAACCCGTCAGCTTCTGGGGCGGCGTGGATCCGACGAAGGGGACCGTCGCCGATCCGCGCCACCCCCAGCACGGAGAACCATTGTCCGGCCGCATCCTGGTGATGGAACGCACGATCGGGTCCAGTTCGTCCAGCGCCATCATGCTGGAACTGCTGCGCAACGGGGTCTCCCCCGCCGGCATCGTCCTCGGCCGCCCGGACGCCATTCTGATGCTCGGCATTCTGGTAGCCGGTGAGCTGGAGTACCCGACGGTGCCGGTCGTGCAAGTGGATGAATCCGGAATCGAGCGGCTCGCGCGGGCGGATGGGCGCAGGGCCACGATCAAGGACGGTGTGGTGGAGGTGGAGGGAGGCGCCTCTCCCCGTCAGGGCAGCGCGTAACGCTCCAGGTACTGCAGCCCGTACTCGTCCATGTGGACGACGTACAGCGTTCCGTCCCCGAAGCTCACGACCCGGCGTTCCGGCGGCAGTTCCACGATCATCTCCCGCTCGCCCGCCCTGTCGAACACATCGTACACGGGCGCCTCACCGGACTCGAGATGCCGCCTTACCCAGGCGCGCCCCGACGGGTCCACCGGGACCGGACGCCCGTAGAAGGCGGGTTTGAAGTCCGGCCACTCGTACTCGTCCAGATCGTCGTCGTTCGAGGCCCCGCCGCGGCTGGCGGTCATGACCATCGCGTTGTTCGAGACCGAGAGCGCGATGCCCAGACCCCCGCCGGTCTCCGAGCGCCCATGCGCCCACTCCTCCCTCTCTCCCCGCCCGATCCGCACGGCCTCGTACGGCATGGCGGGTCCACTCACGACATTCCCGTCGGAGCCGATCCAGTCGACGTGATAGTCCCCGGAACGGACGATCACCACGCGCCCATCGGGAGCGACCCCCCACGCATCGGCCGCCGAAAGCGGGATCGGGCTGACCGACGTGTTCTGGTTGTTGGGCCCGCCGCTCGTCCGTGTGGTGGTCCCGGGCAGCTTGAACCGGCCCACCGAGTCCACCACCTCGGACTCCAGGTCCAGACGGAGGATGTACGCCGAATCGGACGCCAATTCGCCGCCGCCCATCCGGCCGAAGCTGCGGAAGTAGAGCCGCCCCCGGTCGTCCACGGCCTGCGGGATCGCCAGAACGAGTTCCCGGCCCGGACCCAGGTCGCCGACCGCGTACGGCCGCGTGTCCCCGAACTCGAGTTCCGGGCTCAACTCGGTCAGCCGCCCGTTGCCGAGATCGACCAGCAGGGTCCTTCCGCCGGGCAGCGGCCATACCGCATCCGGCTGCCGGTATTCCTCGGGCCCCTCGCCCACCCGTCCCAGCGTATCGGCCGTGCCCGCGTCCAGGTCCAGCCGCACCAGCACCTGGCCCAGCGCATCGGCGACCAGCACCCGGCCGTCGGGCATTTCACGCACCGTGGAGACGACGGAGAACGACTCCTCGTACACCGCTTCCGCCTCGCCCAGCGTCACGGGCGCCTGTGCGCCTTGCTGGGCCCCGTCTGGATGGCCGCTGCCCTGAACGATCAGAACGGCACCGGCCAGTGGCACTCCAACTCCTCCCCAGAACGACAGCATCGTCTTCATCCCAACGACTCACTCCTTGATTGTGTGCGCGGTTCAACGGGCCAGCTCCGCCTTCCCTCGCTATGCGACCTACCGTACGAAGATCATGTCGCGGTAGGACGGGAGCGGCCACAGGTCGTCGGGGACGACGCCCTCGAGCTGGTCCGCCGCGTCCCGCACCGCGTCCATCGCGGGCATCACGCCGTGGCGGACATGCTGCAGGTGCGCGTTGATGTCATCGCCGTCGTCCTCGTGCGCCAGCTGGGTGTCGAGCGCATCGAGCGCGGCGACGAGTTCGTCCACCAGACCTCCTACGGTCGCCGCGGTCGAACCCAGACCGGCCTGTCCGGCACCGCCGGCGCCGGCCGCCGCCAGGTCGCCAAGGTAGCGCACCGCCGCGGGAAGAATCATCGTCCGGCCCATCCCCAGCGCCGTCTCGCCCTCGGTGGTGATCCTGGTGACGTACTGCTCGGCCAGGACCTCGAAACGCGAGTGCACCTCTTCCTCCGAGAGCACGCCGTACTTGACGAAAAGCGCCGTGTTCTTCTCGGAGACGATGTCGGGCAGCGCCTCCGCGCCGCTCGGACTGTTCACCAACCCGCGCCGCGCCGCCTCCTCGACCCACTCCTGCGTGTAGTTGTCTCCGTTGAAGAGAATCCGGCGGAATCCGGCGACCTCTCTCGACAGCACGCTGCCCAGGGCCGCGCTCAGGCTCGCGCCGCCGGCCATGGCGGCTTCCACCGCGCCCGCGAGTTCGTCGACCGACTCGGCCACGATGGTGTTGAGCACGGTCGCCGGGAACGAGATGCTTACCGCCGACCCCAGTGCGCGGAACTCGAACTTGTTGCCGGTGAACGCGAAGGGAGACGTGCGGTTGCGGTCTCCGGAGTCCTTCGGCAGATCCGGGAGGATGCTCACGCCGAGGTCCATAAGGCCACCGCCTCCGCCGTCCGAAGCCGTCCCCGAGTCCGCGATCTCCTCGAAGATTCCCTGAATTTCGTCACCCAGGAAGATCGAGATGATCGACGGCGGGGCCTCGTTGGCGCCCAGGCGGTGGTCGTTGCCGGCGCTGGCGACGCACGCCAGCAGCAGGTCCTGGTGCCGCTCCACCGCCCGCATGACCGCCGTGCAGAAGAAGAGGAACTGCTCGTTCTCGTGGACCGATCTGCCGGGCTCCATCAGGTTCTGCGAAGGCGTGCCGAACGACCAGTTCAGGTGCTTGCCGCTGCCGTTGATGCGCGCGTAGGGCTTCTCGTGCAGCAGGCAGACGAGCCCGTACCGGGCCGCGTTTCGCTCCATGACCCGCATCATGAGCTGCTGGTGGTCCGCCGCCACGTTGGCGTTCTCGTAGACCGGAGCGAATTCGAACTGCTGCGGCGCCACCTCGTTGTGACGCGTCTGCATGGGCACGCCCAGCCGGAAGAGGTCCGCTTCGACGGACTGGATGTAGGCCATCATGCGGTCGTTGATCGCACCGAAGTAGTGGTCGTCCAGCTCCTGGCCCTTGGGGGGCCTGGCGCCGAAGAGGGTGCGGCCCGAGTTGATGAGATCCGGGCGCCGGTAGTAGAACTCCTGGTCGATCAGGAAGTACTCCTGCTCGGGCCCCAGGTTGGCCGAGACCCGGCCCGTGTCGTCTCCGAACAGCGCCAGCGCGCGCTGCGTGACCCGGTCCAGAGCATCGATCGACCGGAGCAGCGGGACCTTGTAGTCCAGGCTGTCGCCGGTCCAGCTCACGAACGCGGTGGGAATGCAGAGGTAGGTCGCGCTCTCTCCGGACAGGATGAACGCCGGCGACGTCGGATCCCAGGCCGTGTAGCCGCGGGCCTGGTGCGTGAAGCGAAGTCCGCCCGAGGGGAAGGAAGACGCGTCGGGCTCGCCCTGGATCAGCTGATCGCCCCCGAACTCGGTCAGCGCGCGGCCGTCCCTGTGGACCTTCAGAAAGGAGTCGTGCTTCTCGGCCGTGCGGCCGGTCAGCGGCTGGAATACGTGCGTAAAGTGGGTCGCGCCACGGGACAGCGCCCAATCCTTCATTGCCGCGGCCACGGCATCGGCCAGTTCGGCCGTCGGCTTTTCACCGTGCTCGATAGTCGCCAGAAGTTGCTTGTAGCTGCCTTCGGCAAGGCGTTTCTGCATCTGGGAGAGCCCGAATGAGTCTTCCCCGAAGACTTCGGCGAGGCGGTACGGCTCATTGGACGCGGGAGCCCAGGTGCGGACGGCGTTGACGGAATCGAAGGGCTTTGCGGAGTGGGCCATCGGGTGTCGTTCCTCTGTCGTCTGGAGGGTGCGTTCGGGGTGCCGGTTTGGCGTTTCCGGCGGGCCCGATTGAACTGGGATACAGCGAAAGCTACCGGGATTTTTGGGAAGGCGCAAAACAGTCGCAGGCGTGCCCGTGGGACCGGCGAAACAAGGCTTCCGGACTGTAAAGTGTGGTTTACATAATGGAAATCAGAGTTTCCATTTTGGCTAACGCCCCGGACAGCGAAAAACGAAAACGGCCAGCGACCTGCGCCCGACCACGGCAACTTCCGCCGGTGACTCTCCGTATCTGATGCCATCGCGCTGCGTTTTTCGGCCGGAGAAAGCGCGGCGAGTCGGGCGGCGCGGAATTCGCGCCGAAGTCGGACAATGCTACACTAGGATACTGCAGAGTCCGACACTTGGTAACTCTTGCACCAGGGGACAGCCATGGCGCCAACACCAACCGCCTCATCTCTGGCAGAGCGATTCAGACTCGAGGAACGGGGCCGGGAACGCGGTCATGAGGGCCAGCCGCACACCAGCCAGCCAACGCTCGACAATGTGGAAATGCAGGTGGTGGGCTACTGCGACGAGCTGTACGCAAAACGGCGCAACGAATACCATCGCCACCGCTCCGCGCTCGAGGAACGCCTGCGTCCGCTGCCCGCGGACCGTGGGGCCGACCCCCTGGTGGAAAACACCTGCAAGGAGATGAGCGACGCCGTTGCCGAGGAGCGTCCGGATCTCGCGGGGCTGGCGCGCGACGCACAGCAGGCGATTGGCGAGGTCAACCGCTTCAAGCTCGAAGAGGGGCGGACGGCCGACGCAGAGTACCCGGCGAGCAAGATCCTGCACTGGGGGATCCTGCTTGCCCTGGTGGTCGTTGAGACCTTTGTCAACGGTTTCTTCTTCGGCAACAACGTGGAGGGCGGACTCCTCGCCGGAATGAGCTACGCAGTGTTGATCAGCCTCGTGAACGTGGGCGTCCTCGGCTGGGTGCTTGCCGCGATGGTGCGCCAGGTCCACCATCGCGATCCGCGCCGGAAGGTCGGCGGGCTGGCGGTGGCCGCCGGGGTCGCGGCAGTCGCGTTCTTCTGGAACCTCTTCGTTGCGCACTACCGTGAGGCGTTGCCGCCGGACTATCCCTTGCCCCCCGACTCGACCATGGTGGCGCAGTCCCTGGTTGCTCCGGAACCGGCCACGCAGACCCCCGACGCGCAGTCTCCCGTTGGCCAGTCCCCGGTCACCCAAGTCCCGCCCGCCGACTCCGTACCCGAAAGCTGCTGGCGGGGACCGGATGAAACCCACGCCGACCAGGAGGCCCTCTGTCTTTTCAGCGCGAGCCCGTTCGGACTGACCGGCTTCCAGTCCTGGATGCTTCTGCTGATCGGACTGGCGATGTGCGTGGGCGCCGCGATGGACTGGTTCAAGACCGACGACCCCTACCCGGGCTACGGGAAACGGGAGCGACGGCGCCACGAGACCGGGGAACGACTGCTCGACGATCGCGCCGAACTGCTCGGCCGGCTCAACGAGCTCCACGACGACGCCGCCCGCAAGCTGCGCAACGACTTTCGCGATCCGGTCGAGGCGCGCCAGCTCGCTCTGAACGACCTGAGCAAGCTCCAGGCACGGCACACCGACCTGTGCGGATTCGCGCGCGACCTGGAAAAGAGCTGCCGCGACGCTCTCGACAGGTACCGCAACGCCAACCGCGAGGCGCGCTCCTCGGACCCGCCGGGGATCTGGCAGACCCCGTGGGCAGCCGACTGGGACCTGCCGGAGCCTCCCGACCAGTCGGTCCTGACAAGCGCGGCGGACGCGGAGGAGCGCAGTCGATACATGCACGCCGTGCTGGAGCAGCGCGAGCAGAAGCTGAGGGATCGCCACGACGAGTGCCGCGACCTTGTGAATGAAATCACAAGGCTGGATCCCCACGACAAGGCCGTGCCGGCGTAGGCCGGGGCAAGGTCCGAATGCGACGGTCGAACCGGCGACGGGGAACAAGGCGCGGGCGAGCGGCGAGCCGGAGATCCGGTTCGCGACGCGGGCACGCGGCAAGTCTCAGGCAGGCCACAAGCCGCAAGAACCTGGCCGGTGTCATCATTGGAGCTGCGGCGGTGCTGATTCTGATCACGTTCTTCGTCCGCGGCCAACGACAGCGGCGCGCGTTCGATTCGGCCAACTGTCCCGAAGACGGGGACTACGCGGCGCAAATCGCGATCCTGGTGGACCCGTCCGACACGCTCACCAGCGTGCAGGAGGGGTCGGGTGCGCCCCGCGTACTGGAAGCGATTGAAAACGGTGCGCCCGAGACGGCCGAGATCCGGATCTACACGGTCGGCCATGCCGGCCGGGGCAACACGCGCGCGGTGTTCAGGGTTTGCAAGCCCACCCATCCCGACAACGTATCGTCGCTGTCCGGCAATCCCCAGTTGGCGGAGCGCCGTTACCGCGATGAGTTCCTCGGACCCCTCGAGCAGGCACTGGCCACACTGCTCAACGTCGAGGGCGACTCGATCTCCCCGATCGCTGAAGCCATACAGGTCGCCGCGGTGAGCACGTTCCAGCCCCGCGCCGCCGACATGCCCCGCCAGCTTCTCGTCGTCTCCGACATGATTCAGAACTCGGGCAACCTCTCCTTCTACCGCGATCCCGTGGACTTCGGCCCCCTCTCCCGCAGCCCGGACTACGGGACGCTCCGGGTGGACCTTGCCGGCGTCGAGGTGTCGGTTTTCCTGCTGGCGCGCCGGGGCCGGGCCGGCCGCATCCAGGCCGGGACGCTACGCCGCTTCTGGGAGGACTACTTTCTGGATCAGGGAGCGTCGCCACTCGCCCGCCCGCGATGGATCATGGTGGAAGGATGACGTCCACCTCGCGGCAGTCCTCCGTCTCACAGACCGACGAAGCGCGCAGACAGCACCGCGACGCATGGCTGATCACGCTGGCCATCGGCGGCGCGATCATTCTCTTCGGGAATCTGCTCGGGATCGGGCCCTGGTGGCTCGCTTCGGCGGTCGCCGCCTGCATGATCGGGTATGGCGTCGTCATGGAGCGCACCGTGGGCAACGCCGACATCCCCGGCGACACCAAGGGCGACTCGATCTACTACCTGGGCCTCCTCTTCACCTTTGCGGCCCTGGTCGCGGCACTGATCACCTTCGACTGGGGAGCACCCGGCGACGACACCAGCGGCACGACCGGGTCGATCCGCAACTTCGGGATCGCGCTGCTGACCACCATCGTCGGGCTCGCGGGACGCGTCTGGTTGACCATGTCGCAGGAGTCGCCCGGCGACATCGTCGACACCACCCGGTCCGAGCTCGAAGTGGCGGTGTCGCTGATGAAGGAGAGCCTGGACCGGGCGCGCGACGACCTGGACATCATGGCCCACAAGTTCCGGGACTCGTCCGCCGGGCTTGGCGAGACGGCGGCAACCATCGCGGAGGGCACCCGGAAGACGGCCGAGACGTACGAGGCGCTGGACGCGTACGCAGGTCGCGTGGCCGACACCACCGAGTCGCTCACCCGTGAAATGGACCAGTTGAAAGGCGTGTGTGGCTCGTGCTCCGCCGCCCTGGTCTCGCTGCAGGAAACCGCGAAGGAGGTCGGGGGTCATTTCGAAGACGTGCCGATCCGGCTCGGGAACCATTTCGACAGGGCGCAGGCCCAGTTCGAGAAGGCCGAAGCCACCCTGGACGGGATCAACAGGGTTGCGGGCCCCGCCGCCGAGCGAGTCGCCGACACGTTGCGGGGGGTGGAGGGAACCGCTGCGGCCGCGTCCGCGCTCGCCCGAACCCTTTCCGGCATGCGGGGAAGCGCGGAGCGGGCAAAGAGGGCGCTTGCGGGCATCGCCGATGCGGTGGACAGTCACGAGGCTCTGCCCCTCTGGAAAGAGTCCGTGGACCAGCTGCACGAAGGGACGCGGGGCATCCGTGGCATTGCGCAGCGCGCCGCCGCGATGAACGTCGAGTTCGAAGAGCTCGGGGAATCCCTTAAGGCCGCCCGAAACGGGCTCGCCTCCGTCTCCGACGCGGCCCAATCGATCAACGCGCAGCTCGATGCGGCGCTTGACCATACCAGGCGGCAGACCCGGGATCTGTCCGAAAACGTGGGACAGATCGCGTGGGCGGACTCGCGGGCCGAGCTGTCGGAGCAACCGGCCAGCCGGATCCGGCGGGCGATGGCGGGAACGCGGCGGGCCATGATCGGGACGCGGCGGGCGTGGCAGCGGCTGATCGCCTTCCGGCGGCAGCACTGACCGGGGCCCGACGCATGCTCCCCGCCGAGCAGAAGCACTATCGCAAGGGATTGACGCTGGGACTGACCCTGGCCGAGACGTTCAGCATCGTCGTCTTCATCCTGCTCCTCGCGTGCGCGGTCCTGCTCCGCTTCGAGCAGTACGAGCGTGGCATGGCCGAGGCACAGCTCGATACCGCGAGAGTCGACCTCCAGCTCACTCAGGACCTGCTGAACACCCCGACCGGTTCCTGGGGCAACGCGGACGCCTGGTACGAGTACGCCCGGCAGCTTCGCGATACGGTGGAGGCGCTGCAGGCCCGGGTGCTGGACGCCGAGAGCGCGCGGGACCGGGCAAGAACGCGTGCGGAGCAGGCGGATTCCCTGCTGGCGGGGACCCCGGTGCCGGAGGAGATGCTCGACCGCGCCGCGCGGCTCGCCGGAGAACGCGATTCCCTGAGGGCCGCCGCGGCCGAAAGCGACCGGCGCCTGCGGGAGGCGACGGCACTGAGAGACTCCCTCGCGCAGCGGCTTGCCGACACGGAAAGGGTCGCCGACGAGCTTCGCGACGGTCTTGCCGGCGCCGACGGGCTAACCCCGGAGGAGGCGGAGGCCATCATCGGGCGGGCAGCGCGGGCGGCACGTTTGCGCGACTCGCTGGACGCCGCCCGACGGACGATCGGGACCCTGGACCAGGAACTCAGGGCCGCCAGGGAGGCGATGCAAGCCGACCCCGATTCCCTGATCGACTCGCTACGCGCCGGACTCAGCGACAGCCGCTTCCGCGAGGACACGTTGCGAAGCCGGGTCTGGGACGCCGAGCGCGAGCGGGACGACGCCATCGGAAGGGCCGAGTACCGGGAAGACCAGCTACAGCAGCTTCGCCAGGGCAGCGGCATCGATCCCCCGCCCTGCTGGCTGGACGCGGAGGGGAACCCTGAATACATCTTCCGGATCGAGTTGACCGACGGGGGAATGCGGCTGTTTCGGACCGCCCCCGGCCACAGGATCACCGGCGACCCCGAGGCGGCGAGGTACTCTGCCGCGATCGAGGATGGCCGGGAGTACGCCCCCGCGGACTTCCTGCGCCTCACCCAGCCCTTCTACTCCCTGGGCGTGTCCCGAACCCAGGCTTTCGGCCCGATGGGCTGCCGCTTCTGGATCCGGCCCGTCGACCTGACCGGAGACCGCAAGGATGTCTTCCAGGAGCGCCAGGACCAACTGTGGCGGCGCTTCTGGTTTCGGTGGTAGGGATGCCCCCATTCGTGGGGGAGTTGCAGGGATTGGCCGGTGCGAGGTGAATGTTCTCCGCCCCGGTGCGTACTCCAAGAGTATACCCAATTCGAAAATGGGCCGGCCGGCTCCCGCTCCCGAACAGGCAGCCCAGGAGGACCCACATGACCGACTCCAGCGACTCCCAGCAAAGCACGAAGAACGCCCGCGACCCTGTCCGCTGGTACCTCAAGTCCATGTCAGGCCGCAGGGGCCCGGGCTTTCTCTCGCTCCTCGCCCTGCTGTTCATCGGACTGAAGCTGACCGGTCACATCGACTGGTCGTGGGTTTGGGTGCTCTCGCCCCTCTGGGTCAAGGCCTCGTTCGTGCTGCTGATGGTTGCGGCGGCGGTTTCCCTCAAGAAGAAAATGGGCGGGAAACCCTCTGGGGAGACCTGAAAAGTCCCCTAGTCTTCCACCGTGAAGTGGAACATCATTCCCGCGCTGAGGTGCTCGGCGATGTGACAGTGCAGCATCCAGTCGCCGGGGTTCGACATCTCGACGAGGATGTCCATGGTCGACCCCACGGGCACGATCGCGGTGTCCTTCCACACCATGTTGTCGTTGGGGACGTCGTCGCGCGCGAGCACCACGAACCGCTGGCCGTGCACGTGGATGGGATGGTTCATGGGGTGGAAGGACTCGGGCGAGTTGAAGACGCGGATCTTCACCAGGTCGCCCTGCTGGAAGGTCCAGTGGATGTCGCCGTTTTCGCGGCCGGTGGCCAGATCCTTCAGGACCCAGGTGACCTGAGTGCCCGACGAGAGCCAGTTCATCATGGGCATCGCGTCGTTCCACTCCATGGGGGGGATGTAAAGGGTGTCCATCTCCATCGAGCGGATGATCGGGAGCGGAAGCCCCTGGACCCGCACGGTGGCTTCGAGGGTGTAGTCCGGCGCACGGCCCAGGTGCGCGCGCATGGCCTCGGCCTCGGCCGCCACCTCTTCGATACCGCGCAGCGTCGCATGAGCCTCGGTGACGTCGTCGGCGACGCGCTGCCCGGCGACCGTTACCAGCGCCAGGGTGTCCACGTGCGGGTAGAACTCGCCCCGGAAGTGGTTGATGGCCTGGATCGTGTTCGCGATCGCCACCTCCCCCTGCTCCGGGAAGACCACGTCCACCACGTACCGTTCGGCCGGCGCGATCACAACACTCGACACCCACGTCTCCCGCTCGAAGCGGCCCACATCCGACGCGACCAGCTTCACGCGCGCCGACCCGAAGGTGACGTTGAAGGTGCGGGTGTTGGCGACGTTGGTCATGAAGAAGCGCACAACCTCGCCCGGCCGGACCTGCAATCCGTGCCCGGTCACCCCGTTGACGAGCATCACGTTGCCAAAGCGCCCCATCAGGGCGTGGGTCGGCGCTTCCTTCCCCCACGGGATGAAGCCCTGGTCGTCCATCAGGATGTCGTCCAGGACCAGCATCTCTTCGCGGTGGGCGGGCCCGTAGTAGTCCGGGTCGGGTGAGTTGACGAGCAGGTTGCCGTAGAGGCCCAGGTCCTGCTGCACGTCCTCGCGCATGTGGGGGTGGTACCAGAACATCCCCGCGTCGGGGACGCGCAGCTCGTAGGTGAACGACTCGCCGACCTGAATCGGATCCTGGGTGAGGGTCTCGACGCCGTCGAAGCGGTTCTCGAGGCGGAGGCCGTGCCAGTGCACGGTGGTGGGGCTCTCGATCCGGTTGGTCACGCGCACCACGACCGTCGAGCCCTGCGGTGCCTGGATGAGGGGACCCGGGTACTGCCCGTTGTAGCCGTACATCGCCGCCGTGTGCCCGTTCAGCGTGCGCCGCACGATGGTGACGTCGACGTTGAAGGTGTCGCCCGCCTCCAGGTGCACAACCTCGCCGGGCCGCGCCTCGGGCAACGTCATGACGTCGATCCCCGCCGCCGCGAGGAACGGCTCGACCGGTGGCAGCGCCATCTCCAGACCCGGGATCATGGGCATGTTCGGGTCCATGGGGGGCATGCGCCAGCCGCCGGCCACGTCGTGCATCATGTGGGCGGCGTGATCCATCTCCTGAGCGGCGGCCGGCGGCGGCACGGCCAGGCGGCCGGCACCCGGCGCGAGGAGGAGGGCCGCGAGCGCGAGGCCCGTGGGAGCCCGTGGGCCCCTACTCATACCCGTAGGCGGCGCAGTTCTTCTCTTCGAAGGGGCCGTGGCCGGCCATGGTGTGCATCATGCCGCTGCGGGACATGCCGCGGATGACGATGGGACCCGTCCACATGGTCGCGTCCGGGTCGAAGGCGGGCTCGAGGGTGACCACGACGAGGAACTTGTTCCATGCGACCCGGCCGTCGAAGGCCGCCGGGTTGGTCAGCTCTCCGGCGAGGGCGACCTGATCCAGTTCGGGGGTGGTGGTCCACACCACGTAGGCGCCGTCGCGTGCCGGGCCCAGGCGTTCGAAGCGGACGGTGAAGTCGTACCGGTAGCTGCCGTCCGTTCCGAGCGCGACGCCGTACGGGGACTGCGCGAACGCGACCTCGCCGAAGCCGGCGGCGTTGCCCGTGCCCGGGACGCGCCTGGTGGAGACCATCGGGAACCGGTAGTACTCGGGGCCGGAGCGCGCGTCCACGTGGACGCCGCACACCGCCACGTCCCCGGCCACCTCGGCCGGCGAGTCGGCCACCCGCCAGCCTCCTTCGGCGTTCCGGACCGGTGCCGCGACGACGAGCAACGCCGTCAGCGCCAGGAAACCGCCCGGTCGCCCGGATCCGGTCATCATCCTCTAGCTCACCGGCCGCCGGATCGGTCCGCGGTCCCAGTCCTGCACCGACGAGATGTTGGGCACGCCCCAGTCCTCGCCGTTCCATCCGCTGAACCCGTCCATGCGGAAGGTCCAGAGGCCGGTGGACATGTCGCTGACGACGATCAGGCCGTCGGCGTTGCGGACATCGACCCCGAAGGCGCCGTTGAAGACGGGGGTGCGGTCCCTGTTGGGCGGGCCGACGTAGGTGTCGTAGAAGCCCACGGTGACGGGGTTCTCGGGGTCCATGAGCGAGAAGATCTGGAGGCCGTCGAGGTAGCCCGAGGCGAAGACGTAGGGCCAGCGCACCTCGTGGTTGTGGACCAGGTTCTGCCAGTCGGCGGTCCACGCCGAGATGGGCGAGCGGATGTTCGTCACTTCGCCGTCGAGGGCGGGCTGGAGGTCGAAGATGCGGATCGGGGCGTACTGGTACTCGGTCTCGGCGACCACGTAGCGGCCGTCGGGGCTCGGGGTGAAGGTGTGGCCGCCGCGCACGCCGCTGACGCCCACCAGCGTGATCCTGAGTTCGGGGTTCTCGACGTCGGTGACGTCATAGATGTAGTAGCCGCCCGAGCCGCCGCCGTAGAACCGGTCCTCGCCGGTGTCGGGATGGTATGCGACGTAGAAGTCGTGGTATCCGCGGCCGCCGCGGTTGAATTCGGTCTCCGGAACCGGCACCCGGCCGACCAGCGCGTTCTCGAGGTCGCCCTCGACCACCCGGCCGAGGTCGTAGACGTGGGCGAAGGGCCCGCTCACGGTCGAGAAAAGCAGAACCCGCGCGTCGGAGTGCTTGTAGACGAAGATGTTGTGGAACCCGCCCGGCAGGTCGGGCTCGCGGATCCGGGCCACCTCGCGGACGGTGGCCGGATCGGGCAGGCCCGTGACGTCCAGCACGACCGCGCCCATGTCGGTATTGGGTCCGCCCTGTCCGAACTGCAGCGACTGCACCACGTAGTAGCGTTCGCCGATCTTGAAGTGCTTCACGTCCATGCCGCCGGTGCGCATGTGGAGGTCCTGGTTCTCGATCCGCCACTCGTAGAGGACCTCCGGGTGCTCGGGGTCGGCGATCGAGACGATGTCCAGGCCCTTGGGCCCGACGTCGCCGTAGACCATCCGCGCGACGTACGCGTACGGCCGGTCCAACTCCTGCTCGATGTCCATGTCGGCCACCGAGAGGCGCGGGCCCAGGGGGATGTGCCCCAGGATATCCATGTTGTCGCTGCCGGGCTTGGAAGCCGTCCACTGGGCGTGGGCGGGCGCAGAGGCGGCGGCGAGGATGGAGAGGCCGGCGACGAGGAGCGTGGCGGTGAGTGCGGACGGGCGGCGAAGGGACATGACCTGACCTCCAGGTAATCTGAATCTTGCGTTGCAATCGGGTGGCCCGGTCAAAACTATGGGAGAGTGAGCGCGCCGAACAAGGAGAGCTACTTCCCTACGATCTCCGCCAGTTCCCGCAGCCCGGTCGCGTCGATGCCGTCGCTAACCGGATATCGATCACCAGGGCAGCCGCTGCACCGCCATCCAGGCCGCCATGACCCCGGTCACGGCCGACAATACGACATTCCACGCCTTCTCCGACAGCGGCAGGCTGCGGGTGGCCGCCAATGCCAGCGCCAGCACCGCACCCGCGACCACGATCTGCGCGAGCTCGAGCCCGATGTTGAAGGCCAGCAGAGGTACGAGCAGGTTGCGCTCCTCTCCCAGCACCAGGCGAAGGAAGCTGGAAAAGCCGAGGCCGTGGATGACGCCGAAGACCAGCGCAAGCGCGTAGCGGGCGGGGCGCGCGGCAACCCGGTGCTCCGAGGGGTCCTCTCGCCGCACGGCCACCAGGTTCGTGACCGCCGCGGCCACGATCGTGACCGGAATGAGGAACTCCACGAGCCCGGTGTCGACCCGCACCAGCCGCAGCGTGGCCAGCGCCAGCGAAACCGAATGCCCGATCGTGAACGCGGTCACAAGGACGAGCAACTCGCGCCACCGAGGCAGCGAACAGGCCGCGCAGAGGGCCGCGAGGAAGAGGATGTGGTCGTAGCCCTGCAGGTCGAGGAGGTGCTCGAAGCCGAGGCGGAGGTAGACGGTGAAGGTGGTCATGGGTCAGCCGGAGCGGGTGCGGCGAGCCAGCGCGGCTGCCCAGGCCGCAATCCACGCGAGCCAGGACGCGCGTTCTCGGAGTGTGAGGGTGCGAAGGTGCGACCACAGCAGCAGCGGGACGGTGGCCACCAGCTTGACCGCCGACCCCTCGTGATACGGCATCGTCCGTTCAACCACCGTGACCGCACGGCGCCGGTCCCTGTGCAGGGCGCGCTCGATTGCGCTGCCGAGCTGGTCCGGCGACATGGCGCGCCAGCCGGGAAGCCGCATCACGCTCCAGGCCGCGACGGTGCGTCCCCATCCGTGGTGGTTGGCGCCCGCCACCACCGCCAGGTCCATGCTGTCGGCAAGGGCGAGGATCGCTTCGCGCTCGGCACGGCCCTGCTCGAGGCCGCGCGGCGTCCCGTCGCTGAGCTCCACGCCGACCACCCCGGCCGGGGAGCCGGGTGAGAGCGGGACGATCCGGTCGAGCGGGCCGGGGATCGTGTACAGCATGGTCGCGGGCCGGGCGCCGCGGTGGCGGGCGGCGGCGATCGAGTCGGGGTCCAGGTGGTGCCGGGTGCTGTCCAGCGCGAAGAGGTAGCGGCCACGTAGCCCGAGGATGTTCGTGTGGCGGTCGCGCAGCCGCACCTCCATGCCGCTGAGCAGGACAGTGCGCTCGCCCGCGCGCGCCGGGTTCGCGGGCAGCGCCTCGTCCACGCCCGCCCAGGTGTAGTGATCGGTGACGTAGGCCGCGTGAAAGCCGCCCGACTCGTGCCAGGCGCGGTTGCGGGCCGCCGTGAAGAGCGACCAGCCGTCGTGGGAGTGGTTGGTGTGCGAGTGGAAGTCCACCGCGACGAGGTCGGGCGAGGCCATCCGGATCGCGGCCATGGGGCGCGGGATGACGGCGGCTGCCGCGTAGAAGGCGAGCAGCGCGGCGAGCGCGGCCACGGCGAAAACCGCTTCCCGGGCGAGGCGGCGCGGGGCGCGGGCCGCGAGGACGCGGTAGGCCAGGTACGGCAGGATCAGGGTCGCCAGAACCGCGTAGTGCTGGCTGACCGTGAGCAGCGACAGCGTGTCCCAGAGGCCGAAGAGGGGTGCGCCGAGGAGGTAGCCGGGCGGGTGGTGGAGGGCGGCGGGGGGGAAGGGCTGAAGGGTGGCGGCATCGCGCAGGGCGGGAGCAGAGGCCAGCGCGGAGACGACAACGAGGAGGCCGACGAGAAGCGGTCCGCGCAACGACCGGATCATTCGTAGGACCAGTTCACTTCGGGCCTGCCGGCCGCAGGGCCGACGGATGGCGCCGCGACCCCCTCCCCTCGCACGCCGGGCAGCCTCACCTCGCCACTGCGTGCGAGTACTTCACCAGAAGCGCCCGCCCGGACGACAGCGGGCGCCGCGGCCCCAGTCCGTCGTCGCGCTCGTTGTGGAACCCCTCGTTGTATACGATCCACAGGTCGGTGCCCTCCCGGAAGTGGTAGCGGAAGCGCACGTTCAGGCTCGTCTGGTCCGTCGCGCTGTTGTACTGGCCGAAGCCGCTCATCGACACCCTCGGATTCAGCGCCGTCTTGACGCGCAGGCGTCCCAGCTGGGCGGTGGTGCCGACGCCCCGATCCGCAAAGTCCAGGCGGTTCACCTCGTAGCCCGCCTCCAGCTCCAGGTGCTTCGACACGACCCAGACGGGTGCCAGCGAGAGGCTGATGCGGCTGCCGTCGTAGAAGCTCCCCACCGACGCGTCGAACTCGCCCCTGAAGAGGTCGCTGCGCGGCAGCCTGAGCATTGCCGTTGCTTCGTGGAACCAGTACTCGCCCACCGGAATGACGGCATCCGCGATCGGGAATGGATCGCGCACGCTCTCGAAGCTCGACAGCGTCCCCACGGTCAGGTTCGACCCGTCCCTGAACTCGAACTCGATCTCGGGTTTCACTTCGCGGGATTCGGTGGTCCGGTCCGCATTGCGAAAGTACTGCGCCGTGCCGACCTGCACCGCGCGCGAGACCAGCGGCGACGCCTCGTCCCGCAGCTGCCGGTAGCGAAGCTGCGCGCCCCCGTAGGTGAAGTCCTTCCGGAGTTGGAACCCCAGCCCCGGCAGGTAGTCGGCGCCCACCCGGATTCCCTCCGCATAGTACGAGAAACCGTCGTCGCGCCGGCGCTCGAACCGCGCCCTTGCCAGTCCCGACTCCACACCGCCCCCCTGAACGGCGGCCTCGTCGAAGGTATGGGCCCACTGGAGCACGACGTACTCGTTGTCCAGCCACCGCAAGACCGCGTCCAGACCGTAGGCCGTGTTGTTCCGGCCGGCCGATCCCAGGCGCGTGGTCAGCATGGCCCCGACGCTCGAAAAGTCGTCGACCACCTGCTGGCGCAGGCGCACCACGCCTACGTTCTCGGAGGACAGGTCGTGGTGCGGGGCGATCTGCATGCTGAGGAAGCCGAAGTCGGTCCCGGCCCAGCGTCCCACGGCCCTCGCCCCCCCGTAGATGCGCACGATTTCACCCGCGTCCAGCCCGATCCGACGGCTGTGAAAGAGCCGGTTGAACATGCCCCCGGTGTTGAAGTCGAAGGTCGAGGCGCGCTCCTGGAAGAACTGCCGCTTCTCGGGAAAGAACAGCGCGAAGCGGGTCAGATTGATCTGCTGGTCGTCGGCCTCGACCTGAGCGAAGTCGGTGTTGAGCGTGAGATCCAGCGCCAGGTTCGAGGTGGGCGAGTACTTGATGTCGATCCCCGCCTCGGCGGTGGGATCGCGCTCGCTCCGCCACTCGGCCCGCGGCACGTCGGGCGGTTCGGCCAGCACGGGGGTCTGCTTGAAGCCGGCCACGGAAAACGGGGTCATGTACACCGGCGCGGACTGCTGCACGTCCCGCAGGATCACGCGCTGCGCCCTGGACGGCTTGGCGAATCCCAGGCGTCCCCAGCTGGGCTCGATCGGAGGGAACGTCTGCCGCTCGTTCTTGCGGGCAACCACGCGGTAGATGATCACGCCCATCGTGACCTCGCCCCCCGTCGCCTGGAAGCCGAGCGTCGAGAACGGAATCCTGAACTCGGCGAACCATCCCTCGTCGGTCTGCGTGGTGACGACATCCCAGTACGAGTTCCAGTCCCAGTTCATGGGCATCCCGTTCGTGAACTCCGCGTCGTTCGACATGGTGCGGTCCTGCCGCACGCCGGACGGGTTCACGGTGAACCAGACCGCCGTCTGGTAGTCGTTGTAGCTGTCGATGACCAGCGACAGGATGTCGTCGCCGCTGTACTGGTCGCGGTAGAGCGTGCCCGTCCGGATCCCGTCGGGCTCGGAGTCCCACATGCGCCCCGACACGTACAGGTAGCGGTCGTCGTGCGCGATCCGCACCTCGGTCGCCTCAGTGGGCGGACCGCCGAAGTTGGGCGTGTACATGGTCATCTCGACGGGCGCGATTTCGTCCCAGGCCGCTTCGTCGACGACGCCGTCGAGCTCGATCTCGCCCGAAAGCCGGGGAATGACGATCGGCGAGTCGGGGGAGGATGGTACAGGGCGGAGCTGGCCGTGAAGGCCGCCCGTCGTCGCGATGGAGACTACCAGCCCTGCACCCGTCAGGAGGGAGGTTCGAGTCATTGTCGCCTGGTGGCTGGCCCTCGCATGGGTCGGGGTTGGCGCGGGGAGGCTCTCCCGCACTTGTGGTAACATACCTCATGACCCACATCCACCATGAAACCGTTGCGGCGCCGGGCGCGGCGCCGGTCCGGCAGCTGCTCGTGCTGCACGGGATCTACGGGGCCGGCCGGAACTGGGGGAGCGTCGCGCGGCGGCTCGTCAGGGCCCGTACCGACTGGGGTGTCACGCTCGCCGATCTTCGCTCGCACGGCCGTTCGCCACGGCTGTCGCCGCACACGGTCGAGGCCTGCGCGCGCGACCTGGTGCGGCTGGAGGAGCACCTGGGCCGCCGGTCCGATGCCGTGCTGGGGCACTCGTTCGGGGGGAAGGTCGCGCTGGTGTACGCGCGAATGCGGTGGCGGGCGGCCGGCGGCGGCGCCCCGGCCCTCCGCCAACTCTGGGTCGTCGATTCCTCACCCGGCGGCGGGCGGGCGGGTGGCAGCGCCTGGCGGATGCTGGGCGTGCTGCGGCGGCATCCGGGCCCGTTCGGCAGCCGCGCCGAGGCGGTGGACGCCGTGGAATCCGAGGGGTTCTCGACCCTGGTGGCCAGGTGGATGGCCACCAACGCCGTATCGGCGGACAACGGGCTGGAGTGGCGCCTCGATGCCGACGAGATGGAGGCCTACCTGCGGGACTACTTTCGCACCGATGCGTGGGACGTCGCGTTGAACCCGCCCGCCGGAACGGCGATCCACTTCGTCAGGGCGCTGGGGTCAAGGGTGCTGGACGAGGCCGCGGTGGCCCGGATCCGTGGGGCTGCCGGGTCCGTGCTCCTGCACGAGGTCGAAGGCGGGCACTGGGTGAACACGGAGAATCCGGATGCCCTGCACGATTTGCTGGTCGCCGGGCTCGGGTCCTAGAACTCCCGGGCTCGGGCGATCACCTCCGCGACCGTTCGGCAACCACTGGCGGTCACACGCCGCCGGGCCGGCAAGGCGGTCATCCCCTCACAACGGCGAAGGCCCCCGCGCCGGCATCGGCGCGGGGGCCCCAGAAGTCCCGCGACGACCCGGCAGCCGCCGGGTCATCGTCGTCCTTCAGTCAACCACCCCCTCTAGTGATTGATCTGGAACCCGAAGTTGATGGAGCGCGGGTAACCCAGGAACACCTCGGCGTCGTCCGCCTTGTGGCTCAGTTGGCCGCGTTCGCGCTCGGCGGCGTCGCGGTAGCCGTTGAAGCGCGAATTGTCCAGCGCGTCCTGGACGTACACCCTGTCGAACGCGTTGAACACGTGCAGGAAGAGCCGCACGTTTCCGCCGAAAGCGGCCGCGAGCTCCGAGGGCAGCCGGTAGGACATGTTGACATCGAACACGGTATACCCCGGCGGGCGCCACGACTGGATGCCCGCATCGACATCGCTGGTCCGGCCGAAGGGGTCGAAGTTGGCGTAGTGCTTCCCGTAGGTCCTCCCGAGAACGCGACCGTACAATCCTCCGCCCGGGAAAATCGACACAGCGTACGCAACCTGGAACTGGGGCGCGTCGCCCACCAGCAACCCGTCCAGGTAGAACTTGTACTCGAGTGTCTCCGCCTGCCTGTCGTCGGGCTTGTAGGTACCCGAGGGATCGTTGGTGTGCTTCCAGTCGCCGTATGACAGAGCGCCGTCGAACCGCATGTAATCGGCCGGCTGGTAGGCGCCTTCCAGTTCGATCCCCATGTGGCGCGCGTCCACGCCCAGCAGATTGACCAGCCCGTCCTGGTTGTCGCCCAGCAGGTTCCGGATGAACAGGTTGCGGGTCCGGTTGTTCCACTGCGTGAAGTAGACGTTGGCGTCGAAGGAGAACTGCCTGTCGAGCGAGCGGAAGCGCGTCCCGGCCTCGAACGAAGTGAACGTCTCGTTGGTGGGGTTGGGGTTGAAAATCCCGCGGGCGTCGTCGATGACGCCGTCGAAGATCGGGACCTTGGACACAAACCCGGCGTTCCCGTAGACGGACCATTCCGCGTCCAGGTTGCGCTGTGCGCCGCCCTTCACCTGAAAGCCCGTCAGTCCACCGCTGTTCAGCGTCAGATTGCCGCCGCCCGGGCCCCTTGTGAAGAAGTCCTCGAAGTCGTAGGAAATCCGCGATACGCCCACCATGCCGTAGTACGACCCGGCCAGGGACGATTTCTCGGCCTGGAGGTGGACTCCGATCCAATTGACGTCGTTTTCGTTGTGATAGTTGATCTTGTCGCCCAGGCCACGGTTGCCCTGCGCTTCGGTCCAGAAGTCGGAGCTGCACCCGAAGAAGCAGTCGTTGTAGAACGCGCCGCCCAGCAGGTCGCGCACCTCCCGATAGTGCTCGATCGTGGCAGTCCGCCAATCGACACCGATGTTGGTGACCAGCCCGTTGTCGAAGTCCTTCTGGAGCCTGGTGATGGCGCCCCAGGTAGTCTGGTTGTTCACCGAGTTGCGCAGGATGCCGAAGGAGCCGCCGTCGTCGCTGCCCCGGTTGCGCGCGATCGTCGCATTCCAGTCGGCATAGCGCTGGCCGTACGTATAATCCCACCGCAACGACCCATAGGTGCCGGTGCCGCCGCCGTTGCCTCCGGAATAGTAGGCCACGGTATTGGCGGTGAGTCCGTCGCCCAGGTACGAATACCAGTTCAGGTTGACCTGGGGCTTGTAGAAGTAGTTCTCGCGTTCGTTGAGGAAGTTGCGGTCGAAGCGGCTGGACACGCCGGCCCCGGGCCCCGTGCTGTTGTACTGGCGCCCGTTATAGCTGGGATCCACGCCGCCCACGTTCGGGTTCCAGAACCGGCCGGCCTCGGTGGAGAACTGATCCAGCGCCGCGGGATCGTAGTCGTCCAGCGAAAGGGCGAATTCCCTGTCGATCGTGCCGATGTTGAGCTTGTAGAGCCTCTGGCCATGGCGCTGGGGCGCACCCATCGCATAGAGCTCAACCCTGTTCCGATCGCTGAAACGGTATTGGGACGCGATGTAGAAGGCCCATGCGTCCTGCCAGACGCCGTCAATGATCCCGTCGCCGGTCGTTCGGATTCCCGAACCGGACATCGAGAACTTGCCGACCGGCCCCGTGGAAGCGGTCAGCGTCGTCTTCAGAAAGGTGCCGCTGCCGAATTCCTGCTTGAACGTGTACCCCGGGTTCGGCGGAGCGGGATCGGTGATCACGTTCAGCGTACCACCGATGGAGGGCGTAGCCAGGTTGACGGCGCTCAGGCCGCGCTGGAGCTGAATGCTGGTGGCGGCGTCGCCCACGCCGGCCCAGTTGGACCAGTAGACCCAACCGTTCTCCATGTCGTTTACGGGCACGCCATTGAGCATCACGGCGGTGTTCCGCTGGTTGAACCCGCGCACGTTCACGCGCGCGTCGCCCGCTCCCCCGCCCTGTGCGGTGGAGTAGACCGACGGCGTGATGTTCAGCACCAGGGGGATATCCCTGGAACCGAGCTGCGCCTGAATCTCGGATTTCGAGACATCGGAGAACGCCACCGGCGTCCGCCGCTCCACGGCCCGTTCGGCGAGCACCTCGATGCCGCCCAGAGCCAGTGCCGACGAGGTCATCGTGAAGTCGGCGACCGCGGTTCCGCCGCCTTCCACGGTGAGCGTTTGGCTCGCGGCCGTGTACCCGATCAACTCCACGGAAATGCTGTACGTGCCGGCGGGTACGCCGACCACGTTGAATCGTCCGCTGTCGTTGGTCAGGCCGCCGTACTGGGCGCCGGTCTGGTCCTGGACCAGCACCACCTGGGCGCTGCCCAGGCCAGAGCCGTCGGCGGTGACCATTCCGGTCACTGTGCCGGACTGCTGGGCGCTCAGCGGCAGCGCCAACAGCAGCAGAAATGGTGTTGTACGAAGTAGCTTCATCCGGGTCTCCCTTCTCTCCCAGGTTCAAGTTGACGGCCGCAACACCACTCGCGCTGCGTCCCGTCGGCTTCGGCAGTCTCGTGTCCCCTGCCCCGCACCCGAGTATGATACCGGGCACCTGGATGGAAGGGGTCAAGAGACTGTAACGAAATCGTAACTCCGGTTGTTCTACAAAGTGCGGTCTGCCGGTTCGCGTGACAAGCCCGCGGCGGGTCCATTGACGGACCTCGGGCAACCCCGGCCTCCCGTCTCGGAGTCGCTCTCCAGAACGGTTCGGAAGGGATCTGGACACGGATCGCGGAAGCGAATAGAATCCGTTCCGGCAACCAAGGAGGACGCATGATATCCGTGCAAGGAATCACCAAACGCTACGGCTCCATCGTGGCGGTCGACCAGGCCAGTTTCGAGGTGGAGCGAGGGGAAGTGGTGGGGTTCCTGGGACCCAACGGGGCCGGAAAGACCACCACGATGCGCATGCTGACGGGGACGCTGCAGCCCGACGAGGGCACGATACGGTTCGACGGCCGACCGATCTCGGACCACCTGACGAGCGCCAAGGCGCGTGTCGGATACCTGCCCGAGGCGAATCCTCTCTACGACGACATGCTCGTCTGCGAGTTCCTGGAGTACGTCGCGCGGCTGCGCGGGATGGACGCCGCCGCGGGCCGGACCGGGATCGAGCGAGCGGTAGAGGAGACGGGCCTGGAGGACGTGTTCTTTCGACCCATCGGCGAGATTTCGAAGGGGTTCCGGCAACGCACGGGCATGGCGGGCGCGATCCTGCACGAGCCCGAAATCCTCGTCCTGGACGAGCCCACGGAGGGGCTCGATCCCAACCAGCGGGTCGAGATCCGGAAACTGGTCAACTCGCTCGGGGGTGACCGGACGGTCATCCTGAGCACGCACGTCATGCAGGAGGTCGAGGCCACGTGCGACCGGCTGCTGATCATCTCGAAGGGCGCCATCACGGCCGACGGCACCGTGGCCGAACTGATGGACGCCGGGCGGGGCATCTCCCGCTACACCGTCGAGGCAGAGGGCGACGGGGTTGCCGAGGCGCTGGGGCAGCTGCCCGGGGTGGCCGACCGTACGACCGAGCCCGTCAACGGACGGACCCGCGTCCGTCTCGAGACGACGGGCGACCAAGAGCTTCGGCCCGAGATCTTCAAGCTGGCGACCGAACACGGCTGGGTGCTCTGGGAGCTGCGCCGCGAACGGGCCACCCTGGAGCAGGTGTTCCGGGAGCTCACGATGGACGACGGTGGTGAGCAGCAACAGGACAGCGAAGAGGAGGGTGGCGACGAATGATGAAGCAGATCCTGCTCGTGGCCCGCAAGGAGCTCCGGAGCTTCTTCGACCAGCCCATCGCCTATGTCCTGGCGGTGGCTTTCCTCGGTCTCGGGCTGTACATGGCGTTTCGCTCGCTGTATGCCGTGTCGGCGGCCACCCTGCGTCCCTTCTTCGACCTTCTGCCATGGCTGCTCGTCGTGTTCGTTCCGGCCGTGGCGATGAAGAGCCTGGCCGAGGAGCGCAGGGGCAGAACGCTCGAATGGCTCCTGGCGCAGCCGCTGACCGAGACGGAGATCGTCCTGGGCAAGTTCCTGGGAAGCTGGCTCTTCATACTGATCACGTTCGCCGGCACGCTGCCGATGGCGTTCGGTGTGCTGGCGGCTTCGGAGGCCGACCCGGGCATCATGATCGCGCAGTATGTCGGGGCGTCCCTGCTCGCGGCGCAGATGCTGTCGGTGGGGATCTGGGCATCGTCCATGACGCGCAACCAGATCACGGCTTTCATCGCCGGGGCGTTCACCTGCTTCATGCTGCTGCTGATCGGGACGCCGATCGTCCAGATCGGCCTGCCGCGCCTGATCGGCGGCTGGGCCGTCCAGCTGTCGGTCCTCAGCCACTTCGAAAACGTGGCGCGGGGCGTGATCGACCTGCGCGATCTTCTCTACTTCGTGTCCATGTGCGGTCTCTTCCTCCTGCTGGCGGTCGCGGCACTCGGCCACGAGCGCCTGAGCCGCCAAAGCGAAGCCTTCCGCCGCCTGAGGCTGGGGACCGGCGTCATCGTTCTGGGGGTTCTTGTACTCAACCTCCTTGGCGGACACGTCCGGGGGCGCCTGGACCTGACCCGGGGCGACCTCTTCACCCTTTCGGAGGGCAGCCGCGAGATCCTGGGCAACCTGGACGACGTCGTGAATCTCAGCTTCTTCGTCAGCAACGACCTGCCGCAGGAGATCCAGCTCACCGAGCGCGACGTCCGCGACCTGATCGCGGACCTGGAGAACGCGTCGAACGACATGCTCGCGGTTTCCGTAGTCAACCCCGATGACGCGGAGGACGCGGCCGACCAGGCGACCTCGCTCGGGATCGCGCCCATCGAGTTCAATGTCCTCAGGGACGACGAACTGCAGGTGAAGCGCGGCTACTTCGGGCTGGCCGTCACCTATGCCGACGAGCAGGAGGTGATCCCCGTCATCGACCGGGCCGACGACCTCGAGTTCCGGCTTGTCTCGGCGATCGCCAACATGACCACGGACGAACGTCCTACGCTGGCCTTCATGAGCGGATTCGAGGCCAAGGATCCGTTCTACTACCGGAGCTTCCGCGAGAGCATCGGCGACCGCTATGGCGTCACCACCATCGACATCCAGAACGATACGACGGGTGCGCTCACGCCCGATTCGATCGATGTGCTCGTGGTGGCCGCGCCGGCGCAACCGGTTTTCCCCGATGTCGCGGACGCGATCGACGGCTACCTGAGGGCCGGGGGCGCGGCGCTGCTTCTGATGGAGCGCCACGCGATGAATCCGCAGGCGCCGACATCGATGCCGGTGACCACGGGGCTGGAGGGACTGCTTGAGGCACGCGGGGTGGAGGCTTCCGGCGATCTGGTCGTGGACCTGGCATCGGCCGAGCGCGTTTCGATGCGGCAGGGGATCTTCAACGTGATCCGGCCGTATCCGCTGTGGCCCGTTGCCTTCCGGGGCGACGACCACGCCACCAGCCGCGACCTGGAGAACGTTAGCTTCGGCTGGGCCGCGCCCTTCACCTGGGAGGAGGGGGATCCGGCGGTGACCGCGCTCTGGAACACCACCGAGGGTGGCGCGCGCAGGCCGCCCGGCGGGCTCATCGCGCCTGGAATGGACCTCGGCGTGACCGAGGAGGATCTGGGGATTCACACCTTCGCGGTCGCGGTGGACCCGTCGGCGATGGACGCGGACGGCGCCGCCGACGAGGACGAGGGCGGCGGCGGTGAGGGGGACATGGAGGCCGCCGGTATGACGGACATGGCGGTGAGCGGCGACGAAATGGACGGTACCGAGTCCCCCGGTCCCATACCGGGCGGAAGGATCATCGCGGTCGGCGACGGGGACTTCCTGGAAGACCGCTTCGTGCAGTCCAACTCGCAGAACCTGGTGTTTGCGGCAAACGCCGTGGACTGGCTCGCCCAGGACGAGGCGCTGATCGGGATCCGCTCCAAGGACCGCACGCCCCCCACGCTGGCGTTCGAGTCCGAGGCCGGGAAGAACGCGCTGAAATGGGGGTCCCTGGTCGGCGTGCCGGTTCTGTTCATGCTGTTCGGCTTTCTGCGCGTCAACGGGCGAACGGCGCGGGCCGAACGCCGATGGAACGAGACCGCGGAGGGGAGGCCCGACGATGAGTGAGAAGTCTCTGCGCGCCTCGCTGTACTTCCTGGGGGCGGTCGTGGCGCTGTACCTGGTGGCCCGGCTGGCGGGCGGCGGGAATGGAGGCGCAGCGACGACGGATTCCGACCTCTCGGAAGCTCTCGCGTCGATCGACACGGAGAGCCTTTCGGTCGTCGAGATCGGCGGTCCCGAGGACGCCATCCGGTTGGAAAGGGACGGAAACGCATGGACCGTGAACGGCTTCGAGGCCGACTCGGGTGCGGTTGCCCGTCTCGTGAGGGCGATCGACGAGGTGGAAGTGGCCGGGGTGGCCGCCACCAATCCGGCGAATCACGCTCGCCTCGGGATCACCGCCGACAGCGCGTGGACGCTGAAGGCGGATGGCGGCCGCACCTTGCTCCTGGGCAAGACCGGCAATCGCTTCCGAACCTCGTACGCGCGGCTGCCGGACGCCGACATCGTGAGCCTGATCGAGGGGGACCTGCGTTCCGCGGCGGCAAGGTCGCTCTTTGATTGGCGCAACAAGGTGGTTCTGCAGGCGGATACGGCCGCGGTGGCAAGCATTCGCGTGACCAGGGATGGCCGGGCGACCCTTTACGAGCGGCAGGATTCGGCCTGGACGACGGGCGGCGAAGAGGCCGACGCGACCACCGTCCGCAACATCCTCCAGGAGCTGGCCGGCTTGCGCGCGAGTGGCTTCGCCCCGCAGGATGCCGAGATGCCGGCCGAGCCCGATCGTCTCGTGCAGGCCATGGATGCGGCGGGGAACGAGGTTGCCTCTGTCGCGCTCGTGGAGGAGGAAGGGAACTTCCGGGTTTCCACGCCGGCGACCCCCCACATCGTCGAGATACCCACCTTCCGGGCCGACCGGATCGCCCCCGCGCCGCCGGACGACAGCTGACCTGCGCCCGGCGCCAACAAGGGAACAAGCCATGAGCCAAAGCCCCGCCTACGACGCAGTCGTCGTCGGGTCGGGAGCCGGCGGCGGCATGGCCGCGTTCATCCTGGCGACCTCCGGACTCCGCGTGCTACTGCTGGAGGCGGGGCGGGACTACGATCCGATCCGCGAAACGCCGATGTTCCAGCTGCCGAAGGACGCTCCGCTGCGGGCCGCGGGCACGCCCGAGAAGCCCTTCGGATTCTACGACGCGACGGTGGACGGGGGCTGGCAGGTGCCGGGCGAGCCGTACTCGGTGGCCGAGGGTTCCGAATTCCTGTGGTGGCGCTCGCGCATGCTGGGCGGGCGCACCAACCACTGGGGACGGATCTCGCTCCGCATGGGCGAGTACGACTTCAGGCCGCGTTCGCGCGATGGCCTGGGCTTTGACTGGCCGATGACCTACGAGGACCTGGCGCCGTACTACGACAGAACTGAGGCGCTGATCGGCGTCTACGGATCGAACGAGGGACTCGAGAACACGCCCAACTCGTCTCCGGGTGTGTTGCAGCCACCTCCCAGGCCGCGGGCGTACGAACTGCTGACCCGCGAGGCGTGCCGCCGCATGGGCATCCCGGTGATCCCGGCCCACCTGGCGATTCTGACGCAGACCCAGGACCCCGACCGGCTGCCGGACGAGATCTTCCCGGGCAACGATCTGGCCCGGCGCGTGACCGCCGACTCCATGCGGGGACGCGCCGCGTGCTACTGGGCGACGCCGTGCGGACGCGGCTGCTCGATCCGCGCCAACTTCCAGTCGACCACCGTCCTGTTGCCCCCTGCCCTTGCCACCGGGAACCTCGAGGTGCGCACGGGGGCGATGGTCCGCGAGGTCACCGTCGATTCACAGGGGCGCGCCACCGGGGTCCACTACGTTGACAAGGCCACGCTGGTCGACGAATTCGCCTCGGCGCGCGTCGTGGTGGTTGCGGCGAGTGCCTGCGAGTCCGCGCGCATCCTGCTGAACTCCACGAGCAGCCTCTTCCCCGATGGCCTAGCCAATTCCTCGGGCCTGGTGGGCAAATACGTCATGGACACGGTCGGCGCGGGCGTCCAGGCGCACATCCCGGCGCTCCAGTCGCTCCCTCCTCACAACGAGGACGGCGCTTCGGCGATGCACATGTACATGCCGTGGTGGCTCTACGGCGAGCAGCTGGCCGGCCGCCTCGACTTCCCCCGCGGCTATCACATCGAGTTCGGCGGCGGCCGCCGCATGCCCGGTTTCGGTGCGTTCAGCGGGGTGGAGCCCCTCACGAACGGCAGCTACGGCCAGCGCTTCAAGGACGACTGCCGCCGCTACTACGGCAGCTTCATCGGCTTCGACGGACGCGGCGAGATGATCCCGAACGAGGACTGCTACTGCGAGATCGACCCGGACAGGGTCGACCGGTACGGCATACCCGTCCTCAGGTTCCACTGGAAGTGGGCCGACCACGAGCTGCGCCAGGCCGTGCACATGCAGCAGACCTTCGCGGAGATCGTGGACGAGATGGGCGGGCAGGTGCTGTCGCCCATTCATACCGATGGCGAGCAGGCCATCTCGAAGGGTGGGCAGATCATCCACGAGGTCGGCGGGGCGATGATGGGTGAAGACCGGCGCACTTCGGTGCTGAACGAGTTCTGCCAATCGTGGGACGTGCCCAACCTGTTCGTGACGGACGGAGCGCCCTTCGTGTCGAACGCGGACAAGAACCCGACGCTCTCGATCATGGCGATCGCGTGGCGTGCCAGCGACTACATCGTCGAGCAGCTCAGGCAGAGGAGCATCGGGTGAGCGAGGATCCGAAGAGCGGCCCGCCGGAGCCGGGCGCCGTGCCTGCCGGCGAGTCGGCCTCGGCTGCCGAGCGGTCGCCGGCAACAACGGGCCCGGGCGATCCAGGCACGATCTCCCGGCGTGGCGCACTCAAGGTGATCGCCGCGGGAGCCGCACTCGGCGCGGCTGGCTCGTGCGCTCCCGAAGACGCTGCCCGGTCGACCGAGTCCGCCCACGAGACGCTGTCCGGCTTCGATCCGCTGCCTCCGGCCAACCCTCGCGCCGCGGGCACCCTGACCGATCCGGACATGCTGGCGCCCGTCGTCCCCTGGGAGATGGTGCTGACCGACGAGGAGATGCGGCTCGTCGCCGCGCTGGCCGACGTGATCATCCCGGCCGACGACCGCTCCCCGGCGGCCAGCGCCGTGGGCATGCCCGACTACGCAAACGAGTTCGTCTCGGCGCCAGGCCACGAGGAGAACCTGATCGCGCTCCGGGGCGGCCTCGCGTGGCTGAACCGCGCCGCACGGGAACGCTTCGGCGCCGAGGATTTCCCCGCCCTCACCCTGGCCCGGAAGCACGAGATCTGCGACGAGATCTGCTTCGAGCCCGACGCACCCGCCAACCTCAAGCCGCAGGCACGTTTCTTCGACCAGTTCCGCGACATGGTGTCGACCGGATTCTGGACCACCGAGGAAGGCATGCGCGACCTCGGCTACACGGGGAACGTGCCGCTCCCCAGCTTCGACGGCCCGCCGCCGGAGGTGCTGGAGCAACTGGGGCTGGCTGGGGAGGATCTGGTCTGAGGGGCACTGGCAGCGCTTTCTGCCGTTGAAACAGACCTGGTCGCTACCTCAATCCTCTTTCGTTTCCGTACCCTCGTTTAGAATCGCCACATACCGGTGATACGCAAACAGCCGACCGCGACGTTTGCCCGTAACCTCCCTGACGATGCCCTGGTCGACCAGCAACTCCATCGCTGAAGACGCAGCGGAAAAAGAGAGGCTCGCTCGCTCCGAAGCCTCGGTGATCGACTGAATGGGTCGCTCCTTGAGCGCGGAATAGACGCGAAGGGCGGAACCCGCACGGCGTCCGAGCTGCTCGATTGCGTTTCTGTCGCTCGCGAAAAGCTCCAGTAGCCTTCTGGTCGTGTTCACCCCCTCCGCGGTGACCTGCACCCCTTCAAGAAAGAACTCAAGCCACGCCTCCCAGTCGCCGGTCTCGCGCACCCGATCCAGGAGTTCATAGTAGATGCTCTTGTGCTGCTTGAGGTACAGGCTCAGATACAGGAGCGGCTCCTGCAATACGCCGGCGTGGAGCAGCAGGAGCGTGATCAGGAGTCTTCCCACCCTCCCGTTACCGTCGAGGAAGGGGTGGATGGTCTCGAACTGCGCATGTGCCAGTCCGATCCGGATCAGCGTCGGCAGGCCGTCGTCCCGTGCGTGAAGAAAACGCTCCAGGTCCCCCATGTACATCAGGAGCGTGCGGTCGGGCAGCAGAGTGGACATGCCGTCCAGCCGGCCAAGGCTGATCGCAGCCGTCTCCAACACTGACCGGAGCGGCCCGCCAAGTACCAGCGCTGGGCTCGGAGGCAACGGCATGGGAACGAAAGCCCTCACTCGCTCACCACCGGTCACGGTGGTCTCATATTCTCCGGTCGGTCGTCGGGGGCGTCGCGTGCAACAGCTATTGTGTTTTCTGGAATAACCTGACTCAATTATTCTGTTTTCAGCGTAAACTCACAACAAGCACTTATCAAAGCTATGACCTCATCCAGCTCCCGGACCTGCTCCACCGCCCCCCTCCTCCTCGCCACCGCCTGCGTCGCCGCCTGCGTCAGCGCCCCGCAGGAGCCTGACCCGGTTCTCCTCGAAGCCGTCGACTGGTATACCGGAGTCGCTGGCTCTGTGGACAACGAACGCGCCCGCCAATTGCTGGAAGAGGCGATCGCCGGCGGAGGCCCGCTCGCCACGATGTGGCTTGCGCGCGTTCATTCCACCGGACGCATGGGGTTCCCGCGGGACGAGGAGCGGGCTCGCGAGATTGCCGACGGAGTAATCCGCGAGGTGCAGCGCGCGGCCGAATCGGGTGTGTTGGAGGCGGTGTTCCTGATGGGCACTGCCTTCGACGAGGGTCTGGGCAAGCCGGTCGATCACGAGCGGGCGGCGCAATGGCACCGCCGGGCGGCGGAACGCGGACACGTCCTGGGCGCGCACAACATCGGCAACCAGTACAGCGAGGGCCGGGGCGTGGCCGTTGATCCCGCGCTGGCTGTGGAGTGGTGGACGCTGGCAGCGGAAAGGGGCGATGCGATCACGCAGCTCCGGCTCGGCGAGTCATATGAGGCAGGCCGGGGGGTGACCCGCGACCTCGATATCGCGCGCGACTGGTACGCGCGGGCGGCGGCGGCGGGAAACGCGGAGGCTCAGGAGTGGCTGGAGCGGCTGGCGAACTGAGGACGACCCCCGCTATTCCAGCAGCCCCGCCAGTGCCGAAGCTCCCTCCAGACCGGTGTCGCCGCGTGCAAGTTCGTGGCGCTGCGAGCGGGAAAGCCACGTCACCTGGCTGCCCGACGCGGTCCGCGTCACGGCGAGCACGTCGTCGATCTGCTCAGCGACAGCGGCCACGTGGGAGATCACTCCCACCATCCTGCCCTTTCCCGACACCGTCGAGAGCGCCTCGATGGCGGAGTCGAGGTTGCCGCGATCCAGCGACCCGAAGCCCTCGTCCAGGAAGAGCGATTCGAGCCGGCCGCCGCTTCGGGCCATCATCTCCACCATGCCCAGCGCAAGCGCCAGCGACCCGATGAACTGCTCACCACCGGACAGGCTCGCGGGAGAACGCGCCTCGCCGGAGTCGCTGTCAACCACAAGCCACTCCTGGTCCTCGTGGTCGCCCGGGTCGGCGAACGCGTAGCGGCCGGCGGTCATCGCCTCCAGCATTCGGGACGCGTACACCAGAAGATCCCGCGAGCGCCTGAGCGTGAGCCACTTGAGGAATGCCCCCGGCTTGAGCGCGGCATCGAGGTCACCCAGCGCGAGTTCCAGCGCGGCAACCTCGTCGGCCGCGTTCCGGAGCGTCAGGACATCGTCGAGGATCGCGGCGAATGCGTCGCGGGCGCGCCGTGCGTCCCGGGCGTTGTAGCGGGCGTCGTCGGCAACCCTGTCGGTGCGTTGCACGAGGACGTCGAGGTCGGTGGCGCCGGCGGGCGGGTCCAGCTGGGCGGCGACTTTGCGTCCTTCACTGCGCGCCCTGTCCGCGGCAACCATGCCGCCGCGACGGAGGTCACCCGCCACTCTCAACGCCTCGACCATCGCTTCGCGGAGTTGGTCGATCCCGTCCTTGAGAACGCGGGTCTCGACCGGATAGTGGAGCGCGGCGGGAATCGCAATGTCGGAGAACGGGGACGCGGGCCGATCGGCGCCCGACCCGAAACTCAAAGCGCGGACGGCCTCCGCCAGCGCGGCCCTCTGGTCGGCAACCGATCGCGCAATTGTCTGTAGCGGCGCTTCGACCTCCTTCTTGCGGGTCTCGCCGACGTTGTTCAGCGCCGACCGCGCTTCTTCGATACTCGCGCGCAGCCGATCCCGCTTCTTTTCGCGCGACCGCAGGATCTCTTCGCGCTCCCGCACCGCGTACAGCGCTCGGTCGACCGGTGTGGTGTCCACCGTTTCCAGCTCCACGGGATCGGGAGGGAGGACCAGACGAGGACGGAAGGGCGAAGGAATGGACTCGATGTTTCGGTCCAGACCGTCCAGAGCCGACCGAACGGCGTCGCGGGTCCTGTGGATCTGCTCCCTGATGTGCTTCAAAGACTGCCGGGCGGAGCTTTCGTCGATCAGAGCCCGCTTCTGCGCATCGCCGAGGCTCCCGGCCTCCGTGCGATGCTCGCTCAGCTTCGCTTCGGCTTTGCGGAGCCGCTTCCGACGCGGTGCAAGAATCTGTTCCCGATCGGGGAGCCGCTCGTTTTCCGTTGGCAGCGGGGATTCTTTCAGCCCGGCGGCGCGACGCAGGCGCTCCAACGCGGCGGCCATCTCGGACCCGCGCTCTTCCAGCCCCTTTTCGAAGTCCACCATCGTCTGCCGCGCGGTTTCCACCTTCGCCTTGAGCCCGGCCGCGGTCCCGCCCGCGTCTCGCACCTGTGACCGCGCCGCCGCAAGCGCCTGGTGGGCCGCGTCAAGACCGTGATCGGGCGGCGCGGCCCACCCCTCGGGCAGGTCGCGCCGGCAAACGGGGCACTCGTCGCCCGTGAGCAATCCGTGGGCAGCCGTGGAAGCGGCGTTCCTGCGCTGCGCTGCGGCCATCGCCGCTTCCGCCTGCGCGGCTTCCGCCTTCGCGCGACTTTCATCGGTCGCTGCGGCGGCGAGCCGCGCTGCAAACTCGGCAATCTCTTCGCGCCGTTTGGCCCGCTCGCCACGCGTCGAGAGGAGGAGGCGCAGCAATTCGTCACACTTGTCATACAAAACCTCAGTGTCCGTCAAGCCATCGCGCGCGGCTTCAACGGCATCTCCGAGGGGCGACTCCTGCACCGAGTGCCGCGCCAGCCTGGCGTTCGCGGCTTCGAGCGTTCGCAGGGAGCTGTCCGCGTCCGCGCCGGCCCTGGCCTCGTCGGCGATCAGCGCGCGCAACCTGTCGGCGCTCTCAACGGCCCTTTCAGCCTGTTCCGGGAGCGCACCCAGCGCGGCCACCGCCTGCGCCACCGCGCGACTGTCGGGGCCATCGTCCGTGGGGATGCTGTTCAGGTCGCGCTTCAGCCTGGCGTTCCGGCTCTCCAGCTCCGCCTGCTCGGCGTCGATACGCCGCCGGGCTGCTTCCACGGGGGCGAGCCGGGCCGCGAGTTTGTCCATCGCCTCCGGCGCAACCGTTGCGTCGACCTGATGAGCCGCCGCGATGGCGGCCTCGGACTGCCGCAGGGTGTCGCGCGCGCGTTCGGCCCGATCCCGGAGTTCGGCGAGGGCTCTGGCGCGCCGCGCCGCTTCATCGGAACGCTCCGTCAGGCGGCCAAGATGCTGCTTCGGATCGTCCGGCCAGCGTGCCACGGCGTCCTGTAGGCGCGCCCCAAGCGTCCTGACCTCCTGCAGCTTCCGCCCCACCGCCTCGCCCGCCACCTCCAGATCGTGCGTGCGCCACACCTGACGCAGAATCTCGGTGCGGTCTCTGGGCTTGTCCTCGACCAGCAGACGCGCGAACCGCCCCTGCGGAAGCACCACCGTGCGGAGAAACGCGTCGCTGTCCAACTCGATCAGCGCCTCGATGCGGTCGTTGACCTGCCGCACCTGCTCGACCTTCTCCAGCGTCTCGCCGCCGGGACCGAAGCAAACCAGCTGCGCCCGGGCCGGCCGGAGTCCCCCCACCCCCGTCCTCCGGTCCACGCGCGTGGCCTCCCACTCCTGCCCGGCCACACGGAAGCGCAGCACCACGCGCATGGTGTCCGAGGTGTCGTTCATGAGTTCCTGCTTGGACCGGCCGCCGACCGAGGTCTGGCCGTACAGCGCGTACGTCATGGCCTCGAGGATCGAGGACTTCCCGGCGCCGGTATCGCCGATGACGGCGATCTGCGTGCGGTCGCCGAAGTCGATCTTGACCTCGGCCCGAAAGGACCGCAGTCCCTCGATGGAGATTCGTAGTGGGCGCATCCGGTCAGCCGGGTGCCCCCGGGGCGTCGGGCTCCCCGGGGCCGTCGGAGCCCACCCCGTTCCTCAACGCGCCGAGAACCGTTTCGGCGCGTATCGCGAGCGCCGTCACGCCGAAATCCGGCCCCTCCCTGTCGCCCGATCCGGCCACCGCCTCGCGGAAGAGTTCCTGGACTGTCGCAAGCGGAGCCTTCGTGGCCCGGCCGGTCGCCGCCGTCGTCCGCCACTCGGCGAATAGATCGTCGATGGCGGGTTCGCGGCCGTCGTCCGCCTCCGCCTGCGAGATCGGCCTGACACGCCGGTTGGCCACTTCGTTCACCAGGTTGAAGATCACGCACTTCGGCGACCACTCGGCCACCCGGTCCGCCAGATCGGGAATCGGGTCGTCGGAGGCGACCACGGCCTTGAGGAAACACCCGTCCAGTCCGCCGTCGCGAGCCCGGGCCTCCAGCTCGCCGAGTGTGCCGGTGAAGCTCTCCAGCGGCCGCCCCGGGGGCAGTTCCCGTTCGCCGATCCGGACATCATCCCCGATCGTCACCACGACCGCTTGCTTGGTCTGGCGGCTCTCGCCGTAGTCCAGCGGAATGAGCGACCCGGCGTACCGGCCGCTCGCGCTCCCGGGAAGCTGCTGCGGGTCGTGGATGTGTCCGAAGGCGCAGTACAGCGCGCGGTGCAGACCCTTCGTGTGTGTGGCATGGTCCTCGCCGACGGTAAACCGCCGTTCGGAGTTGCCGGGACGCGCGCCGTCGACATGCAGGTGCGCCGTGTAAAGAACGATGCCCTGCGGCCCCGCCACCTCGCGGGCGCGGCCGATCACCTGGTCGTTGAGGGTGCGGATGCCGTCGGCGTAGTCTCCTTCGAAGCGCGCGGCGTCACCGGTCGCGTAGTCGGTGATCGCGCCGGGGGGAATGAACGGGACACACGCGAGGGCGACCGGCGCCTCCGCGAGATCGTCGAACTCCAGGACGCGGGGCGAGGTGACGAACCGGAGGCGCCGGGGCGAGGCCATGTCCGCCATCCTGTCGAGCACATCGAACAGGGCGCCCGAGTCGTGGTTGCCGCTGATCACCACGGTCGGCGCAATCTGCGCCAGCCGCTGCAGGGCGGTGACCCCGTGTTGCAGGGCCGGGTAGGGAGGGCGATAGGCGTCGAAGAGGTCGCCTGCGTGAACGATCAGGTCGGGGCGCTCGGTCGCGGCCACGTCCAGCAGTACACGCAGCGCGGTGCGGTGGTCCTCCATCCGGTCGTGGCGTCCCAGCTTCGCCCCAAGATGCCAGTCGGCGGTGTGAAGCAGTTTCAAGGCTCGTCCCCTACAAATCCACCTTCGGGCCCGACATGGCGGTGAGGTTGGACATGATGGTGTCCGTCCGCTGCCGGTCACGCGCCGCGTCGACCTCCGCCTCGTCCGGGTTGGTGGCGTAGGGCGGGAAGGGAAAGCGCAGCGGGATCGGCTCGGGAACGATCGGCTGGGACAGCACCATGGTCCCGGGCATGAACCGGGACGCACGCTGACGCAGCGTGGAAGACAGGAAGCGGTAGGCGTCGGCCTCGTTCGCGTCGAGCCGCCCGGCCACCTTGATCGACGCATTGCGGGGAAGCGCCGGGGCCACAGCCGACGCGGCCTGCTGCGCTCCCACGAGAAGCACGCCCAGCGACCGCCCGCGCTCGGCGATGTCGACCAGCAGCTCGCGCAGCGGCGAATACCCCTTCGCGGGCGCGTACTTGTTGAGTTCGTCCAGAACGACGAAACGGAGCGGCAGGCGCCCGGTGCCCTGCTTCTCGCGCCAGACCCCATCCAGCAGAGCACCGACCACGAAGCGCTGCGCGTCGTCGTGCAGGGTGGAGATGTCGACCACGTGCAGGCGGGCGTTTTCCGACGACACGGGCCTGAGGCCGCAACCGATCAGCGGCCCGATGTGCTTGCGCAGCCGGAGCAGCCGGCGCAGGTAGGCCTGGCGGGTGCCCGACTGAGTGCGCCCGAACCAGGCCCTGAGAGCTTCGTCGTCGTCCCGGTTGGCCATCTTCTCGGTGAAGTCGACGAAGCCCCCGAAGTCCTCGATCACGTGGCCCGCGCCCGCGCGCACCGACTCGGGTTCCTTCGCTGCCAGCCGGTCCGGGTCGAAGCTCGTGTCCTCGGGCACCGTCGGGAGGATCACCACCGCGCCCGTCTCTCCGCCCTCGAGGCGGCGAAGGTGACGCAGTAGCTGAATGCGGAACTGCTGCTCGATGAAGCCGACCTGGGTCGAGCGGTCGTCCTCGGAAGTGAAGCAGAACTGCAGCAGCTGGTCCCGAATGAACTGTTCCGGGGTCCATCCGTAGGCGTGCACGTCGCCGGTGTCACGGGACTTGACGCCGGGCACCGTCCCCGAGACGCCGGGCCGCCGGGGTGCGTACAGCCGCACCGAGCGGAAGGGGCCGGGATCGCTCACGCCCAGGGCGCGCCACTGCGTGCGGGCGTCCGGCCTGCCCGGAAACTCCGAATTCGGACGGTCGAGGTGGAGCAGGTCCTCGCCCTTGGTGTTGAAGACGAGCGCGCGCACACCCTCGCGTTCGGCGCGGCCTCCGAGCAGCGCCATCCCGCCCTCGGTCTCGAGGAGCTGATAGAGGATGTACAGCGCGTACGAGGTCTTGGTCGCCACCCCCGAGATCCCCGAGATCGAGAAGTGGCCCCCGGACCGCCCGTCGACGAAGCGCATGTCGGCATAGACGGACTCGCCCCCCATGTCCAGTCCTACCGGGAGCTTGCCGCGCTTCATCTCGTCCTCGAACAGGGCGATCGTGCGGTCCCTGCCCACGGCGCGCAGGGCCACGGAACCCGCATTCGGCGCCACGAAGACCTCGGGAACGACGCGCAGCACCCGCACCTCTGCCAGCCGCACATGCTCGGCGGGCAGGATGCGATCGACGACCCGGGCGGTGTCGGACGGCAGGTCGGCGCCCTCGAAACCGCTGCGCAACTCGGTGACGATCCCGTAGTGGGTGACTTGCGTCCCGTCGGGAAGCCTGTTGCGGACCGCGATCAGCTGGTCCAGCTGGACGCTCGCATCCGGGTCGAGCACCACCTGAAACTCGCGCGAATTGCTGCCGTGCGAGCCGTCCACCAGCCCTATCCGGTCCGGAATGGAGCTTCCATCCAGGTCGCTCACGCGGCCTCCTCTTCCCGGTTGCGCTGCATGACGGCCTCTCGCACGGCGCGCAGGGCCAGCCGCGAGTCGCCGAGGAGGTGATGAAGATGCTGTTCCAGCCGTGCGACCGGCGCAAGGTTGACGGGCGCACGGGCGTCGCGGTGCGGCGCCGACGCGAAAGCGGGAAGCCAGTGCGCTGCGCGGTCCATGGTCGCCATGGCCTGGTCGCTGCCCGAACTGGCGGGCACCTCCAGGCGCGCGATCCCCGCCCACGGACCCGCCCACGGACCGGCGTCGCCCACCCGGATGTAACACGCGTACCTGTCGTTCTGCATGGCGAAGATGCTCGTCCGCTGTCGCACGGCGAGACCCGGCACGGCCTGCCAGTGCTCGACCGCAAGCGTGCGCCGGTGGTGGGTCTTGACGTAACCGACCACGGGCGTCGTGCGGCTGCGGCGGATGCCGTGAAGCGGCCCGTCGAAGACGACCATCCAGCCTTCCGCGAACAGGCGGTCGGCGATGTCCGCTTCCGTGTCCCGCATCAGACGCTGGAGGTGTTGCGACGCCGCGTGGAGCTCCTCGCTCTCGACGGACAGTGACTGCCAGCGCCACCCCCCTGGATGCGCGCGCAGACGCACCTGCTCCCCGCCGGAAAAGATGACCGCGCGACCGATCTTCACGTGGCCGATGGCCGCGGGGCCATCCGGACCGATCAGTACTGCTCCCGCTCCCCACGCCCCCGCGAGCCCCGCAGTCGTGCCTCCCGCCGGGCTCGTATGCGTGAGATGGGCCTCGGTTCGGCGCACTCCGTCCACGAAGCAGAGGCGTTCCGGCCGGCCTGCGTCGCGGGGGTGATGAATGCGGAAGCGACCCCCATCCTCCACGACCCGGCATTCGACGGTGTGTTCATCCTCGTCGTCCGCACGAAAGGCGGCGCCGTACGACGCGTCGAACGGTTCGACTCCGATGAAGGGGCGGCGCTCGTCATCGTTCATTGGGCGGCAGCAGGATCGCGGGCGCCGATAACGAGGCCGACGCGCGCAGAGGTCAATGGGTCGTTCATATCCGGTCCTGAAGATAAGCCAACGGCCCCGGGGCCGGCACGAAACCGATCCCGGGGCCGCCGCCCGCCGGAAAACCGTCGGGAGTCTGACTACCAGCTGTAGTTCACCCGCGTGTAGTAGAAGCCGCCGTTGAATCCGAACGGCGTGAACTGGCCGAAGCGGTTGCCGACGCCGGCCGCCGCCCCGGGATACTCCTCCGGGTAGGTGTTGAAAACGTTCTGGGCACCGACCGTGAGCGTCCACTGATCGGCGAACGTGTGCGCCCCCTCCATGTCGAAGAGGATGCGGGCCGGGTAGTCGATGGTGTTGTCCGGGTTCGACTCGTAGTAGGGCTGCTCGCCGTCGAAGTAGCCGCCCCAGTAGCTCCCCCGCACCAGGAAGCGCGTGCCGCCGGGGAAGACGTGATTCATGGCGAGGTTGCCACGCACGTTGGGAAGGCCTTCCTCGAGGATCCGGATGCGGTGGTCGGTCAGGGTGGTCGGATTGAAATCCGTCACCGTGGTCTGCGTCCAGTTCCAGGCGCTGCTGAAGGTCGTGGTGGAACCGCTCGCTCCAGCCACCTCATACGCGCCCACCAGGTCGATCCCGTCCGTCCGGGTCGCGAAGTCGTTGATGAAGAAGCGGAACCGCGCGAGCACCCCGCCGGGCCGGATGATGCCCTCGCCGATGAGCTGCTCGATCTCGGCCGGACTGAGACTCCGGTCCGCGCTGGTGGTCAGGCGGTCCGAAACCCGGATCTGGAAGAAGTCCATCGAGAAACTGAAGGGACCGTCGTCGTACACCGCGCCCAGCGCCATATTGATCGACTTTTCGGGCGTGAGCGGCTGGCCGCCGAAATTCATCGCCAGCGGTGATGTGGACGGGATCGTCCCGTTGTTGGTCAGATCCATGATCGCGGGATCGTAGATCGTGGAGATGTTGAAGGCGTTCTGCTGTCCCGGCGTGGGAGCGCGGAACCCCGTGCTGGCGCTCGCTCGCAGGCCGAGGTTCTCCGACGCGCTCACGCGTCCGGCCACCTTGCCGTTGATCGTGGTGCCGAAGTCCGAGAACCGCTCGACCCGTCCGGCGAACCCGAAGGTCCACAGGCCCTCCGGCTCCCGGATCTCCATGTCGCCGTAGGCGGCGAAGTTGTTGCGGTTCCAGTTGCCCACGGTAAGCGGACCGAACCCGGTGAAGCCGTTGGAGCCGGGTGTGAATCCCTGGGTCGCGAGCGAGCCCTCGGTCCACGACTCCGTGCTGCCCTGGATGATCTCGAAGCGCTCGTTGCGCCACTCCGCGCCCCCGGCCAGATTGACCCGCTCATTCACCGCGTAGGACAGATCCACGTTCAGGTTGACCTCCTGCTGATCGTAGATTCCCGGGTTGAACCATGGGGTGCACTGCTGGTTCGGCACCACGAAAGAGATCTCCCTGTCCGCGCCCGCGCACGGCTGGTTCGGCCCGAGCGAAGCGTTGACCGTGTTGTACATGTAGAAGTCCATGTTGGACTTGCCCCAGGACGCGCTCGCGTCCCAGTTGAGGTCGCCGCTGGTGCCCCTCACACCCGCCACCGCGGAAGCGTCAAGGACGAACGCGCCAAACTGCGGGGTGAATCCACCGGGGAAGAGCTTCCGGAAGGTGAAGCAGTTGGGGTCACCCATGACATGGTTGAACGCAGCCATGTTGTCCGGATCATTGATCACCACACCATCGCCGGTGACCCGGACGTCGGGACACATCGCCGATCCGTCGAGCTCACCGTCCTGCGCGTCAAGCATGTCGCCGACCAGAAGGATCGGGATCTGGACAGGATCACCATCATCGTCGAGAACAGTGTTGCCATTCGCGATGCTGTCCATGCTGGTCCCGAAAACGCCGCTGCGCGTGCCCGGGTTACGGAAGTAGAAGCCGCCCTCGACCTGCTTGCTCACGTAGTTGCCGTGCCCGTAGAACTGCGCGTTGTCGTTGAACAGGTAGCCCATGTTCGCCCAAAGCTTGACCTCGTTGGAGATCTGGGGCGAGCCCCAGATCTGCGCGGGGTTGCGAACGGAGTTGTTGCCGGCGCCGATCAGCGCCAGGGCGTCGAGGCGCTGCGTGCTCCGGTCCGTCGGGTTGGCGTTGCCGTACTCGCCGGTCAGGTTGAGGAATCCGGTCTCGCCGAGCGGCAGGCCGATGTTACCGGACAGCGTGTACATCTCGCCGTCCCCGGGGAACGAACCCGCCTCGAACGGCGCGCTGGTCTCCCCGAGGGGATACCCGCCGGTCTTGATCTCGATCGTGCCGCCGGAGCGGTCGTTCTTCAGCACGAAGTTCATGACGCCCGCGATGGCGTCAGAGCCGTACTGGGCGGACGCGCCGTCGCGCAGCACCTCCGCCTGTTCGAGCGCCAGCCCCGGGATGAGCGCGATGTCGGGGCCCTGCGAGCCGTCGGCCAGACCGTTGCCGTACCAGGTGATGACGGCCGTGCGGTGGCGCCGCTTCCCGTTGATGAGCACCAGCGTGTGATCCGGCGCCAGGCCCCGCAGGTTGGCGGGCCGCGCGAAGGTCGCCGCGTCGGAAATCGGCTGGATGTTCACGTTGAACGATGGAACGACGTTGCGCAGCAGGTTGGCGAAGTCGGTATCGCCCTGCTGGACGATGTCCCGGGTCGGTATCACGTCAACGGGTACGGGCGATTCGGTCACCGTGCGCGGTCGCGCCCGGCTGCCAACCGCCACCAGACCTTCGAGTTCCAGCACGGCCGTGCTCAGCGACGCGTCAAGCCGGGTGGCCTGGCCGTCGGTGATCGTGACCTGGGTCCGGAAGGTCTGATAGCCGATCAGGACGATCGCGACATCGTGCGTGCCGGCCGGAATGCCCGACACCGTGTAGCCGCCGTCTGCGCGACTGTTCGCGCCCAGGTTGAGATCCGGAAGCGACACCTGAGCGCCAGCCACAGCCGCGCCGGTGCCCTGCATGGTAACGGTGCCTTCAAGAGTTCCCTGCGCGATGGCCGCCGTGGGAGCAAGCAGGGCACCAAGCGCCCCGAGGAGGAGCAGTTTTTTCTTCATGGTCAAACCCATCCCCTTGCGCGGAAGGTTCGTAGCGTTTCGCAAAACCGGCCCATGTCCTCGGGCAGGCCGAAGGAGAGCCGGTTCCAGTCAAGCATCGGAGGGAAATCCCTTCCCACCAGGAATCCCTCTTCCGCCATCCGGTTCCGATAGGTCGCCAGGTCACCGCTGATCCGGTGCATCAGAAAGTTGGCCTGGGTGGGCATGCACTCCAGTCCCAGCTCATCCAGCGTGGATTCCACCATCTGCCGCGATTCGCGATTCACCTCGCGGCTCCTGGCAATGAGCGCCTCGTCCCGGAACGAAGCCCCGGCCGCGGCTATGGCCAGCTGGTTTGCGTTGTTTCTCGAAGCGAAGTCCATGAGGCGCGCGGACGTGTCGGGATGAGCGATCCCGTACCCGATCCGAAGCCCGGCCAGCCCGTAGATCTTCGAGAAGGTCTTCACGACGACGATATTGCGCTTCCTTGCGATCCACGGGAGCGAACTCCACATGCGGTCGTCATCGACGTATTCGATGTACGCCTCATCCGAGAGAAAGAAGACGTGCTCGGGGGCCTCGGCGATCCAGGCATCGATCTCCGCGCTGGGCGTAATCGTCGCCGTCGGGTTGTTCGGGTTGCACAGATAGACCAGGGCCGGACGTCCCGAGCTCTCGGCCGCCTCGCGCATCCGCCCGATGTCGTGGGCGTGGTCCGCGGTGAGCGGCACCTTGACGAGTTCGTAGGCCTCGGTACGCTGGTAGTTCGTCACCGCCTCGTAGGTTGGGTCGGCCATGACCAGCCGTGCGCGAGGCGCAGCATACGCCTGCACCACCATCTGCAGGACTTCTGCCGACCCCGTCCCGATCACGATCTGGTTTTCAGCAACCTCGTGGGCCGCGGCCAGCCTGGAGACGAGCTTGCCCTGCTGGTCCGAGGGATAACGGTTGGCGAGCACGATGGCCTCCACGAGCGCATCCCTGGCCGCGGGCGATATCCCCAGCGGGTTCTCGTTGGAGTTGAGGCGCACCGCCCCGTCGCTCATCCTCCGCCCCGCAGCACCTACAAGTCCCTCGATTGGACTCCCGAGTCCCCCGAACGCGTTCGCGCCGGCTACGAAGCCCGAGACCGCCCCGGCCCTGATGAAGAAATCGCGTCTACGCATGTACAGCCTCCCGGAAAAAGGGGCAAACAACCCTACATTTTGGCCGAAAAAGTCGCAAAACAGCCGATTCTGTCGTATCCTGTCCGAAATTGTCGTAGTGGCGCCTCATGCGCGGTTCCGTCAGTCGGTACCAATGCAATATCGTTGGAGAAGCTGGACCGCGCCAGCGAGACACGACAATTAACGTCAATTCACGTCCAGCAACGGGTCACGGATACCCGTCATCTCCCACCGCGTAAGCACCACGGGAATGACCCCCACCGCGAAGAACTCGTCGAAGAAGCGCTTTTGCGTGAAGGCGTCGCCCTCCTGCAGCGCCCACTCCGACATGAGGTCCTCGATCTGGATCTTGCCCGTGAGATAGCTGGTCCCGTATCCGGGCTGCTGCAGGTAGAGGTGCTGCTCGCCGCGCACGAGGGCGGCATCGGGCAGCCATCCCCGCGGCGTCCACCGGCCCGCGAAGTCGACGGCCTCCTCCATGTCGAACACGCCGCCGTGAAGGTAGAGACCCCCGAGGGCGCGCGCCGCCCGCTGGGCCAGCATGATCCAGACCAGTTCGCGGGACCTGGGTTTCCCGTCGAAGAGCCCCGCGTGCATCATCATTTCCTCCATCCCGGTCGCGAGTCCCTCGGAGCGCGCGTCCCAGATGTTGTAGAGGAGCGGCACGCTGCGGATGGGGCTCGGGTGCGGGACCTCGCGCATGGCCGCCAGTTCGATCCAGTGATGCAGGTGCGTCCTCATCACCACCGGGTCCCGGTAGTTCACCTCGCTGAAGAAGTTGCGGATCTCGCCCGGGGCCGCCGGGGTGAATGACCCGTTCTTGGCACGGAGCGCCGGGTCCATCCACGCCTCGACGGTCTGGATTTCGTCGTCCTCCAGGAAACGCATGTACTCGGTCACGGCCTCGTTCAGGCGGGCGTCGTACGCCTCCCTCGTGTCGATCCGCTCGAGTTCGGGGAGGTGACGGTTGCGGTGCTCCTCCAGCCGGAGCGAAGAGTGGGCCCTCGCCAGCTCGCGGCGCATCAGGGTCACCTGCTCCTCCCACGAAAAGGGCACGAGGTGGACGTTGCGCATGTACCACGTGTAGTTGTCACGGCCGACGCCGGACGGACCGGTCCTGGAGTCGGCGAGCCCGGCGATCCAGTCGTGGAACTCGTCGGTTGCCGCCCGGGCCGAGGTGATGGCCGCGTCCAGGGCTTCGCTCGTGCCCGAAACCCGTTCGGCGAAGTCGTCCAGGTCGGACGCCTGCCCGCGGAAGGATCGCAGCCCGGCGACCCAGAGGTCGTGCGCGTCCCCGGTCAGGTTGGTGCGCGCTTGTTCGAGCAGCGCGGGGACCGTCCCGATGCGGGCGGCAAGCTCCGCTGCGTCCTCCGCCGAGAGCGGGTACTCGTAGGTCCACAGATCGACCCAAGCGTGGTTGACGGGGCCTTCATGCGCCGGCACGTCGCTCTCCGCGTCGAAGATCGTGACATAGAAGGCGGGATTCCGTTCCCACGGACGCCGTACGCGGTGATCGAAGTCGAGCCCGTTCATCTCGGCGCGCAGCAGATGCCAGTCAATCTGCTGGGTGACGGGCCATGATCCATGGTCCAGCGCGTCGAGCCGCGCCCGCCAGGCCGGCAACTCGGCGTACTGCGCCGCCATTGCGTCGGCTGTGTAGTCGGGCACCCCGTCGACAAGGTCGGGGGCTTCGAACTCCCGCCACTCGGAGAACAGCGTCGCCAGCTCCTCGTAGGCTCCCCCCACCGGAGCCGCCTCCGGAGTGTCGTCCGTCGTACAGGCCGGGAAGGCCAGGCCAACGATGGCGATGGCCGTGCCCATCCTCATGGCTGCGAAGCGATCCAGGTCGATTCCCTTCATCGGGCGCTCAACCTCCGCTCGACCACGGGGGCACAACGCCGTTGACGCGTGCGTATGCGATCGACTGGCCCAGATGCTCATGGCAATGGGCCAGCGTGAAGGTCATCGCGCCGCGCACGCTCGTGGCGCCGAACAGGTCCACGCCTTCGTCCCAGCCGTCGTCGCCGGTCGCCCCGATCGCCTCGGCCACGTAGTCGAAGGAAGCGGCCAGCGCCCCCACAACGGTCGCCTTGTCGGTGATCGACTCCGCGTCCTGACCGTACCACCCTTCCACCCCCGCGGGCGGATCGGTGCCCATGACCCGGGCCACGAGCCCGATGTTCGCGGAGGCCACGTGCATGTACACCTCCGAGACGGACCGCACACCTTCGCCGGGCCGCCATCCATAGGCGGACTCCGGCATGGCTTCGGCCAGGCCCACGTACTTCTCGCTCAGGCTCCCCAGATCCCCCAGCAGTTCGGACTGCACGGTGGACTGGGCGACCGCCGGTTCATCACCGGTGGCCATCTCGTCGGCAGCCTCCGCGTCGCCCGTGCCGGCCGGGGCGCACCCGACCACCACAAGCGCGCAAACGGCCGCAAACATGGCTGCATACTTCTCCGTCAGATACCTGCTGTTCATCGTGCCGCCTTTCATCTTGCCACTCCTTGTGATGTGCAACCGGCAACCGCTATCGCCCCCCCGCCCGGGCAGGGGTTCGCGGCCGCATCCGGCATCGCCGTCCTGAACAGTCAATAGACGGTGCTAGGTCGCCGCGTGCCACCACCGGGACGGCTTCAGGCGCTTCCCTCGGCCGCTGGCCCGGTCAAGCCAGAGGGCCAGGCGTCTCAGTCCGGTGCCGGCCAGCCATCGCCAAAACCGGTTCCGCCAATCGCGGAAGTCGCGGTTATACGGGCACACCCGCACGCAGATCGAGCAGTCCGTGTTCTGGTTGGCCCAGAAGCGGAAGCACTTCTCGGCGTCGGTGGTCCACTTGCGGATGCCCTGGATGTTGGACCGGTTGTGCACGACCCTGGACGGTTCGCCCCCGTCGATGGCCCTTGCCGGACATCCTTCGGTGCAGGCGCGGCAAATGTCGCATACCTCCCTGACGCCGAAGCGCACGGGCGAATCGTGCGCGAGGGGCATGTCCGTGAAGACCTTGCCGATGCGGACGCGCGGTCCGAACTCGCGGGTGATCAGGAGACCGTGGCGCCCGTATTCGCCCAGCCCCGCCTTGATCGCGAGCGGGATCACCAGCGCGGAATCGTTCATGCTGGCCACCGCGCGATACCCCAGGTTGGTGACGTACTGGGCGATGGCCAGCAGCACGATGGTGTCGCGCGAATAGGTGGCGCCGGTCGCGGCGCCGCTCAGCGCCGACGGCGCGGTACGCAGGACGTCCAGGTCCATGGACTGGGCGATGACGATGACGTTGTCGAGGTCGGCCGGGATCTCCTGCGGCTTCTCGACCTCGCCTTCGCGGCTGTACGCGTGCGTATACATCCAGCGTTCGTCGTACCCGGTGATCCCGACCAGGTCGGCGCCGAGCATGCGGGCCGCGTGCTTGACCTCTCTCGCCATCTCCTCGGGCGACTCGACGGGAAGCGCGCTGCCCGGCCCGTCGCGCACGACCGTGTAAGGATCCAGGAAGCCCTCGCGCCGGTCCGCGTCCTCCTTGAGCTCGGCGAAGATGTCGGTGACGTGCCACGAGGCGTTGCGCAGCGCGTAGTCCCGCCGGGTGAAGCCGTCCACGGACCGCCACTTCATCCGTGGAGTCCTGTACGTCTCATAGAACATGTCCGAACGGTGCGTGCGCACCTCGGGGTCCCAGAACGAGCGGCAGAAGATGTCGTCCCGCTGTGAGAAACGGCGAAAGTCGTCGTCTACCTCGAATCCGGCCTCGCGGTCGGAGGCTGCACTCGCGGCCGCGTTGCGTGTTCCCTCGGCTCCCTTGCCCATTGGGCCAATCTACGTGTCGGTACGCTCCTCGCCCATGAGGGGCTGCAACTCCTCGCCCGGATTCACGAACCGATTCAGCTCGATCCTGTACTGGCGGTCGTGCAGGTCCCGGTAGCGGCCGCCCGCGGCCATGAGCTGCTCGTGGGTGCCGCGCTCAAGGACCCGGCCCTCCTCGATCACGAGGATCTGATCCGCGCTGCGTATGGTGGACAGACGATGCGCGATGACGAACGTCGTCCGGCCCGACCGCAGCGCCTGCAACCCCTCCTGGATCTGCGCTTCACTCTCCGAGTCGAGGCTCGACGTGGCCTCGTCCAGCACCAGGATGCGGGGGTCGGCCAGGATCGCCCGGGCAATCGCGAGGCGCTGCCTCTGGCCACCGGAGACCTTTACGCCGCGCTCACCGATCACGGTGTCGTAGCCATCCGGGAAGCCCATGATGAACTCGTGACAGTGCGCCAGCTTCGCGGCGTGCACAACATCCTCCCTGGACGCGCGCGGACGGCCGTAGCGGATGTTGTACTCGACCGTGTCGTCGAAGAGGAAATTGTCCTGCAACACGACGCCCACCTGCCGCCGGTACTCGTCCAGCCGGATCTCCGCCAGGTCGCGGCCGTCCACGAGCACGCGGCCCGAATCCGGGGCGTTGAAGGACAGCACCAGTCCGGCCAGGGTGCTCTTGCCGGACCCCGACGACCCAACCAGGGCGGTCGTCGTGCCGGGTGGCGCCTCCAGCGAGACATCCCGGAGGACGGGCACATCGTTTTCGTACGCAAAGGACACGTTCTCGAACGAGATGCCTCCCAGGATCTGTCCCAGGGGCTTCTTGCCCAGGTCCCGGTCGGCCTCGGTGCTCATCGTCCGCAATTCCCGGATGCGGTCGAGGCCCGCGAACGCCTCGGTGATCTGCGTGCCGATGCTCGCGATCTGGACCAGCGGACCCGCCATCATCCCCGTGAGGATCAGGTACATGACGAAGTCGCCGAGGGTCATGGCTTCGGTGACGATCGCCCGGCCTCCGACAAGGATCATCACGACGCTGATGAGCCCGATGATCACCGACGAGAACGACGTTACGGCGGAGACGCCGGTCACCGACCGGGCCACGTTGCGCAGGAGGCGGTGCGCCCCCTTTGCGAAGACCCTGTCCTCCGTCCGTTCCGAGGTGTACGCCTTCACGATGCGCACGCCCGCCAGACTCTCGCCGAGCCGGCCGGTCACCTCCGCGTTGATCCGGCCCCGCTCCCGGAACAGCGGCCTGAGGCGCCTGAAGGCGATGGCCATGGCGCCGCCGAAGACAAGCAGGATCGACATGGTGAAGAGGGTGAGGACCCAGTTGACGTACATCAGGATGGCGAAGCAGGTCGCCGACATGATGAGGCCGCCGGTCAACTGCACCAACCCCGTTCCCACGAGGTTCCTGATCCCCTCGGCGTCGGTCATGATCCGCGAAATCAGGACGCCTGACTTGGTGGAATCGAAGTAGTTGACGGGCAGGCGCGCGACGTGGGCCTGCACCGTCTTGCGCATTTCCGTAATGGCGCGCTGAGCGGTCACGCCGAGTATCTGGGACAGCGCGAACGAGCTTCCGCCCTGCACGAGCGCCGCCACTCCCACCACGAGCGCGAGGGGCAACAGGAGATCGGTCCGCCCCTGACCGACCACATCGTCGATCAGGAACTTCGACGAAGCGGGCGCCACGAGTCCCGCCAGGCGGCCGATGACCATCACCAACAAACCGAAGGCGACCCGCCGGCGATACCGCCAGATGATCGCCCTGGCCTCTCTCCACACCCTCGCCCGTTTCAGCTTCTTCTTCTCCGTCACGCCCCTTGCCCTCCAGGTTCGCCGGCACCGGAACGAAGGGTAGCGTAGACGCCGGGAGACCGCCAAGCCGGGTGGGGTCACGTGGCGGGGCACGGCGCGCCAGCTCAACGTGTGAGCAGCGGCCGTGCCCGTCCCGTACGGCCGGCTTGTCAGGCGCCCAGGCCGTGCGGCCACGGATCGCCGTCCGGAGGGCCGCGCCGTTCACGTGTATATCTCTCGGCCAGCTGACCCGTCACAAACGCGTCCAGCTCGCGCATGTCCCTGCCGGACCCCTCCACGGCCGCCAGCAGGTTCTTCCGGAACAGCGGGTTCCCACCGTCGAGGGTGACGGCAAGCGCCAGGGGCCCGATCGCGTCCTCGAAGCGGCCGTGTTCGATCAACAGGTACCCCATGTTGTTGAGCGCCCACACGTCCTCCGGGTCGACCCCAAGTGCCTCTTCGTAGCTGGCGAGCGCGCTCGAGCAGTCACCGCTCTCGGCCTGCGCGCGGGCCATGGTGCGCCACGCAGCGGCCGACCCGGGGTCGAGATCGGTCGCGATGCCGGCGTGTTCCCGCGCCTCATGGGGACGGCCGATCTCGATGAGCGCGCGCGCCAGGTTCACGCGGCCCTTCGCGTGATCGGGCCATTGCGCCACCCAGACCCGCAGGTGCTCCTCGGCGCCCTCCGGATCGCCGCCGCGCCACGCCGCGATCCCCAGCGAATAGCTGTCCGACGGTGCGACCGCTTCGTCGTCCCCCGGAGAGGCATCCCGAATCGGTGCCGGAGCGTCCGTCGTCGTGTCCGCCGGGCTCTGCACCCGCTCCGCCTGGATGGTCACGGACCCCTGTTTCGCCGCGGGCGCCTCGATCGCCGCGGGCGCCACGGGCGCCTCCATCTCCGCGATCGCCAGGTCTGCCACAGGCGATTCCCCGTCCTCGCCCGCGCATGCCACCACTCCCGCGAAGAACGCAAGCGCCAGTCCCACGGCACTCCAGCGCAGCAACGCCTCCGACCGATCCCGTTCCGTCGTCGTGTACATCATTTTCCGGCCTCCCGAAGCCTGGCCCCGTACCGCCGTCCGAATCGATCCCGGTTTGCCGGCGCGAGGTGTTTGTGTTCGACCCGGGAGAGCGCAACGAGCGGGCCAAACAGCACCCGGGAGGCACCCCAGACCTCAAAGCGTTGCGGGGGCGGGAGTTGGCCGCAGGAGTGCGAGTCGTCGGCCTGCCGGGCTCCGATCCGGGTCGTGTCCGGATGGACACCGGCGGCCGGCTCGACCGTGGCCATCGCGCCACGCCGACGAGCCCGGTCAGTTGCCCGGTCGGCGGACTCCGAGCCTGTTCATGATCTTCAGGAGACTCGAGTGATCGGCCAGTCCCAGCGCTTCCGCCGTCCGGCCGACCTTCCAGTCGTGGGTCTCCAGGGCACGGCGGACGATGGTCTGCTCCGCCGCGCGCTTCTGCTCCCGAAAGGTGCCCCTTTCGCCGATGGGCACGCTGGCCGTCGCGGGCTCCGCACCCCCGCCGGACACACCACCGCGACCGAGATCCGGGGGCAGGTGACAGGCATCGAGGAGCGGTCCGTCCGAGGCGATGATCATTCGCTCGATCGTGTTGCGAAGCTCCCGGACGTTGTTGCGCCTCCAATCCCGTGCCTGGAGAGCATCACGGGCATCATCCGATACAGGACGCGCCGAGCGGCCCAGGGGCGGAGCGAGCGTCGCCGCGAAATGGTCGGCGAGAAGCCCGACGTCCCCGCCGCGTTCCCGGAGCGGCGGCACGCGGATGACGTGCACGTTGAGGCGGTAGAACAGGTCCCTCCGGAACGTTCCGGCCTCCACTCCCGCGTCGAGATCCCGATGGGTCGCGGCCACCACGCGCGTTCCGACAACGATCGGATCCTCTCCACCCAGCCGGTTGACCTCGCCACCTTCCAGCACGCGCAGGAGCCGGGCCTGCAGCGCGCCCGGCAATTCACCGATCTCGTCCAGGAAGAGGGTCCCCGCCGACGCGCGCTCGAAAGCACCCCGCCGTGCCTTGACCGCGCCGGTGAAGGCGCCGCGGTCGTGGCCGAAGAGGTCGCTGTCCACCAGTCCTTCCGCCATGCCGCCGCAGTTGACCGCCACGAACGCCTCTGCGCGCCGTCGACTCTGCCGGTGCAGCTCACGCGCCACCAGTTCCTTGCCCGTCCCGCTTTCGCCAAGGATCAGCACCGGACTGGGAATATCCGCCAGCTTCCCGATCGCGGAACGGAGATCGGCCATGGGCCCGCTCTCACCGATCAGCGTCGGCCGCCGCGCTTCGCCCTCCAGCTCCTCGAGCCGTTCACGAAGATCGGTCTGGCGGAGCGCCAGCCGAACCTCATGCACCACGCGCTCCATCGGCTCGGACTTGTCCACGAAACTGAACGCGCCGAGGCGCACGGCTTCCACGCAGCGGTCGAAGCTGCCGGTGCCGGTGTACACGATCACCGGAACATCGATTCCCCGGTGCTCCATCGACCTCAAAACGTCGAAGCCGTCGAGTCCCGGCATCTCGAGGTCGAGGATCACACAGTCCACGGCCTCCCGCATGAGAATGTCCAGCCCCTCCGAACCTCCCGCCGCAACGCGCGTTCTGAAGTCCCCGAGGCGCTGCAGGTCGTACGCGTACTGCGTGGCCAGGGGCTTCACGTCGTCGACGATCAACACGAGCGGATTCACCGCACTTCCTCTCCGGCCGCCTTGAGGACCATTTCGATTCGTGTTCCCTTCCCGACGTCGCTCTCCAGGATGATCCTGCCACCGACGTCCGCGACCAGTCTGCGCGCGATTGCCAGGCCGAGGCCGGTTCCCTCGGAACGGGTCGTGAAGAAGGGTTCGAACACCCGGTCGCGCAACTCGGCTGGAATTCCGGGCCCATTGTCCTCGACAAGGAGGCGGTACTCCGGCGACGCGGAGTCGGCCACGGCTTCGACCCCGATCCGGACTTCCCCGTTCGTCTTGCGGGCCGCCGCCACAGCGTTAGCCACCAGGTTCTCGACCACCCTGCGCAGCGAGACGGTGTCCATCTCCACCCACGCAGGATCGGCTCCGAGCTCCGGCGCCAACCTGACCCCGTACCCCCTCCCCGTCCCCGCCTCGACCACCGAATGGGCGACGGCGCGAAGATCGGACCGCTCCCTGGCCCCGTGTACCGCCACTGCCCGGTACTGGTCCGCCAGTGCACCCAGATAGTCGAGACTCTCGGTCACGGTGTCGGCTCTCGCCTCGTACGTCTCCGCCAGCGCACCGGAGCCGGTCCGATGCGCCTCGTCCAGGTGCCGCATCACGTTGCGGATCGGTATGAGGCCGTTGCGCACGTCGTGGTTCACCTGCCGCGCCAGCTCTCCCAGCGTGGCCCGCTTCTCGGCATCGCGAACCCGCGCCAACCCTTCCCGAATCCGTCCCAGCATCCCGTTCAGAAAGAACCCCAGGCGATCCAGTTCGCGGGCGCCACCGCGCGTGAAGGCGACATCGAGCCGCCCCAGGTGAACACGTCGCGCAGTGGCCGCCAGTGCCTCCACGGGACTCGAAAGACGCCGCGCCATCGCCATCCCGAGGAGCAACGCGAGCACGGCGGACCCCGCAAGCGCAAAAAGGAGGACCCTGTCCCAGGAGCGCACCATGGTCGCCAGCAAGGGGTCCCGCCACGCGACTACCAGGTCTACGGGCACTATTTCGTTGCCTCCATCCCAGCCCTTCCACGCAACGCTCGCGATACGACGGCGGCCCTGAAACCCGGCAGCCTCCGGCGTGACCGACCCGCCCATCCCAATCCTCCGCGGCGCCTGGTCCTCGTCCGCGCCCCGGGCCGGGACGGCGAGCAGAGACACCTCGCTGTCACCCTGCACGGCTGCGAGGTCTCCCAGCTCGGCCCCCACGATCGCAACCGCGCCGACCCCGCCCACATCGAAACGGCGCGCCAGGACCACCGCCGCGACGTCACCGGTCGGAAGCGGCACGCGGGCGATCATGGGGCCAGCCGCGTCGTCCGCGAGGCCGGCGAGGTCAGGATCGTGCCGGCCCGCGTCGCCCGGGAAGTGACTCGCCGCGAGGATCGTCCCGTCCCGGTCGGTCACATACGTGATCGTGCTTCCGCTCGACGCCGCAAAACGCCCTACCGCGCCCTGCAGCGCGCCCGCCTCTCCCGACCGGAGCGCGATCCTCGCCACGTTGTCCCGAGACAGCAGGGCTTCCAACACGTCGAGGCGCCCGCCCAACCGGCCGGTGTCGTGCTCCCAGCTCCGCGCGATCCGGTCCACGCGCTCCTCCATCCTCCGTTCATTGGCCTCGGTCAGCCGGCTGGCGCCCACCGAGCGCATAAGCAGCCCCATGCACACGACCGGTACCCACGCGGCGATGAGCGCCCCGACGACCAGGCGGGTCCGAAAACTCACGGAAGGTCCCTCGAAGCGGCCCCGATCGCGAAGGCCCCCGTCTCGCCGACGACAAGCACTGTCACCGCGCTTTTGGCGCCCCCGCCGCCCCACCCGGCCAGCCCTTCCAGAGCCTCCGCGTACAGGGAACAGGGGTGCACCGGTCCGGCTGGCACCCGCGCCACCGCGGCCACATCTCCGGGCGCCCGCCCCGCGCTCCCGGCATTCGCCGCCCGGACCGTCAGTCGGCCGCGGGCGCCGGTGAGGTCGGCCAGCACCGCGGCCATCGCGTCGGCTCGCAAGGCCGTCGAAGCCAGGCGCTCCGCAAGCTGCCGCGCGGGGAGGTCGCCTTCGGGATAGCTCACCGACTGGTCGTCTCCGCCCGCGTCGCGACCCCGTGGGCCGGTATCGGGAAGGCCGGGGTCCGCCGCCGGGCCCTGTCCCGCCGGCGAGCAGTCGGCCGAGATCATTTCCCAGGAAAGCGCAGAAAGGCGCCGCGTGCCCACCGGACCCCATCGCACCCAGTCCGCGCCCACCGCCGCGGCCAGCGCTTCCGAGTCGGCCGGCTCCGAAGTCCCCGGCAACACAACGAGATAGGCGCGGTCGAAGGCCATCAGGCGGACCGGGATCCCGATGGATCTCGCGTACTCGATCGAGGCACCGTGCCGGGTGACGATCCCCTGCTCACTGCGGTCGATCGCGTCCCGCACGTCATGATCTCCCGCAGTCGCGATCGGGCCCGCCAGTCTCGGGTCCGCGAAGACTCGTGCTATGTCCGGCGCGGGATCCCGGAATGCCACGCTCACACGGTTGCCGGTGACCACTATGTCCTCCACCCGATGACCGATCCAGGGCGGCTGGTTCAGCGGTGGCCACCGAGCCACGAGATCCCTGCCCTTGACTCCCGGCGAGGCCGATTCGAAATCCAGCGTAACCACACCATCCGCGACCACCCAGGTGGCTCGGCCGGCTTGCAGCTCCCCGTTGCAGCCCAGGCGCAACAACGCCTCGGGGTAGCCGATCCCGCCGTCGCCGGCCTCGCAACCCGGGGACGGATCCGGAGGTGCCGAGGCACAGGCGGCCACGAGAGCGCACAGTGCAAGCCGCGTCCAGTAGCTCATGTCACATACTCTAACGATCCGGACCACGTCGGGTTAGAATCGACATATGCACGATTCCGCCGCCTTTCCCGGCCCGGGCATCCCCGGACCTGCAGTCTCCGCCAACTGGCTGGCCACGCACCTGGGCTCGTCCGGCCTGGTGGTGCTGGACGGATCATGGTACCTGCCCGGTTCGGGTCGTGATCCCGTGCGCGAGTTCGAGGACGCGCGCATTCCGGGAGCGCGCCACTTCGACATCGACCGCTGCAGCGACCCCATGGCGGGGTTGCCGCACACGGTTCCCGCCCCGCAGCACTTCCGCAGGTGCGCCGAGGAGGTGGGCGTCTCGGATGCGTCCAGCGTGGTGGTGTACGACGCCTCCGGCGCAAACCTCAGCGCGGCCCGTGTCTGGTGGATGTTCCGGTATTTCGGGTTCGACCGAGTGGCGGTGCTGGACGGAGGCCTTCGCCACTGGCGGGCTTCCGGACACCCCGTCGAGTCGGGCCCGGCGGCACGAACGCTCGAGGCCGCCGCGCGCTTCACGGCCACGGCACGGCCGCACCTCATTCGCTCGCTGGAGGATATCGTCGACGCCATCGGTGCTGCGCGCACCCAGGTTGTCGACGTCCGTCCGGCGGGACGCTTCGCCGGCACCGCGCCGGAGCCGAGGGCCGGTCTTCGGGGCGGCCACATTCCGTCGAGCCGCAACCTGCCCTACACCAGTCTCGTGGATTCCGGGACGGGCCTGGCGATCGGCGGAGACGAACTGGCGCACGCGCTGCGCGAAGCCGGGATCGATCCCGCCCGCGAACTGATCGGAACCTGCGGTTCGGGGACAAGCGCGTGCGCCTTCGCCTGGATCATGGCCCGGTACGGCCATGGGGACGTGGCAATCTACGACGGGTCCTGGTCGGAGTGGGGCGGTCGCGACGATGTCCCCGTCGACACCGGTCCGGCCGACCGGCCCTGATCGCCAGACGGGGCTAACGGAGCCTGGTGGCGGTCACCGTGCCGCGGCGCGTGCCCATGACCCAGTTCCCCGCAAGGGACGACTCGTCGCCCGCCAACCTCAGGACAAGGCTGCCGGACTCGACGGTCGCGGTGACGTGCATCTGGTTCACATCCACCTCGACTCCGACGATACGCGCGTTCATGCCTCCGGCCGCCAAAGTACCGCGATACGCGCCCGGCACACCCCGGATCGACATGGTCCCTTCCGAAACCAGACTCTCGGAAGACAACGTTACTTCGTACTCACCCAGCGGATTGAGCATCGCGTCGCCGACAACCGGGCCGTGAGCGCAACCCCATAGAAACGCGGCCGCGGCTGCGACCGTGCCAGGGCGACGTCTCATCGCGCGTGCGGGAAGTCTCGCCAGGTCAGCCGGAGAAAGCGGTCGCGGCAATCCAGTCGGCTACCGTCCGGATCCCGGTGATTACGCCCTCGCCCAGCGCCACCAGCACATCGCCCACCATCGTCTTGTCGAGCAGACCCAGCCATACGGCCACGGCCAGAAGGATGGCCGCCGGAACGAGGACCCGCAGGGCGATTCGCGCAAACTCCCTGAAGATCATCCAGGTCAGCGCGAGCAACAGCAGAAACACCACGAGCTCGCCCATCAAGGCAGGAGCAACGACTTCTGTCACCTGGCAGTCCGTGGATAGGAGGAGCGTCAACTCAATATACAACGAAGACGAGGCGACTCCGGTTTCCGAAGCCGCCTCCCCGTCTCCTGCGGCGAACACTCACGAATGGGCGAGTCTCGCCAATCTTCACCGGAAGCGTCGCCAGGGTCCTCCGGCGCGCTTCATAGTTATCCTACGAAATCCTGTCCTTGAGGCCCTTGGCGGCCTTGAACGCGGGATACCTCTTCGCAGCGATAGTAATACTCTCGCCCGTGCGCGGGTTGCGGCCGCTGCGGGCCCCCCGATGACGCGCCTCAAAAGTCCCGAAACCTCCGATCGAGACCTTTCCGCCCGCGTCGAGTTCGTCGGCAACGACGCCGTGGACGGGGTCGAACACGAAGTCCAGGACCTCCGCGGCCCTCGCCTGGGTCAATCCAGACTTTGCGGCGACCTTCCTGGCCATCTCGGACTTGTTCATCTGCTCTTGCTCCTTCGGGGTGGTTTGCCTTCTCCCGCGCTCGTCGCGGGATTCGGTCCTGATGCGACGCACCGACGAGCGCGCCGCGCTTCGGTGCACTATCATCCTGCCTTGTGTCAAAAACTCCCCAATCCGCCGATCCCCTGAAGAGTTCCCGCGTATCACTGTGATGGAAAACGCCTCGGAATGGAAGGGGACAGGCAATACCGCCGGGCACCGGCCCAACCAGCGAGATCAGAATGAAAGGCGCGATCTACCGCGAATACCGAGGTCCGATCACCGTGGAGACCCTGCCCGACCCCGTGCCACGGCCGGATGGGGTGGTTCTGCGCGTCGCATCGAATGGCATCTGCAGGAGTGATTGGCACGGGTGGGTGGGACATGACCCGGACATCGTCCTGCCGCACGTGCCGGGGCACGAGATCGCCGGGGTGGTGGAGGAAGTCGGGAAGGACGTCAGGCGCTGGAAGACGGGTGACCGCGTGTCGGTGCCCTTCATCGCCGGGTGTGGCCGGTGCCGTCCGTGCCGGGCAGGCAACCAGCAGGTCTGTGATCGGCAGTTCCAGCCGGGATTCCACGGCTGGGGCGGGTTCGCAGAGAGGGTAGCGCTCCGGCACGCAGACCTCACCCTGGCCGCGCTCCCCGACGGTGTGGGCTTTGTCGACGCCGCGAGTCTGGGCTGCCGGTTCGCGACTTCGTTCCGGGCGGTGCAGGCCCAGGGACGTGTGACGGGGGGTGACTGGGTCGCCGTGCACGGGTGCGGCGGGGTGGGGCTGGCCGCGGTGATGATCGCGGCAGCCCTGGGTGCCCGGGTGGTCGCGGTGGACATCCGGGACGAAGCCCTGGCGATGGCGCGCAGCGTGGGCGCGGCCGAAACCGTCAACGCCTCCGGGTCCGCGGATACGGTGCAGGAGATCCGCGAGATCACCGGCGGTGGCGCCCACGTGTCGATGGATGCCCTCGGTCACCGCGACACCTGCTTCAACTCGGTGGCCTGCCTGCGCAAGCGGGGACGCCACGTGCAGGTGGGCCTCATGACCGCAAATCACCGCAATGCGGCCGTACCGTGGAATCTCGTGATCGCCTGGGAGTTGGAGATGGTGGGCAGCCACGGACTGCAGGCGCACGAGTACGACCGCATCCTGCGCATGGCAGCGTCCGGCTCGGTCGACCCATCGAAGCTCGTGACGCGGACCGTCTCGCTGGAGGAAGGCGTGGATGTCCTGACCGGAATGGACGACTACAACGTGGTGGGCGTCGTCGTCATCGACCGCTTCGCATAGCCGGGCTCCAACCGGTCCAGTCCCGAACCCAGTCGCCGATCCAGTCCATCCCCGGCGACCCGATCGGCGCTCCGGGAGGCGCATTCGGCGTCGCAACGGGCGACCACGGCGCGTACGGACGGTCCTCGAAGCGCTGGATGTCCCGGGCCAGCAGCGCGAAATGGGCCCCCTGCGCGTCGTCGCTCGAAGCCAGGCCGGCGGCCATCGATCCCAGCTGACCGAGGTGCCGGGCCGCGACCGCGCGCACCTGCGACATCGGTGCCCCGTCGGCAAGCCGCATCAGTCCGTCCGCGACCACCCGCCCCACCGCCCTGCGAACCTCCGCCTCGTACGGCCCATCGCCAGCGTTCGGCTCGCCGACTTCCACCAGGGCAGCCACCACGTCGCCCAGACCCGGGAGCGATGCGTCGAGAACACGCTGCTCCAGCAACCGCGCAGCCCGGCTCGGATTCAACACCTGGTCCACCACGTGCGCCGCGGCGACGACGGCCGGGGAGATCGCGTCGAACATCGGCCCGGTGTAGCGCGGGAAGAGCTCGCGCGTACGTCCGTACCCGGCCGGTCGGGGCGGCAGCTCTGCCAACACACCCTCGGGAATGGTCAGTTCGGCGGGCTGAAGCGCGCGCACGAGCGCGTCCAGGGCCCTGTTCTGCTCCGCGGCCGAAGCCGGCCGCACCGGGTCGAGCCCGTCGCCGCGGACCGCGTACGTGTAGTGCATGCCTCCGAGCACCGAGGCAGCCGCAGTGACCTGATAGCGATGGTGCAGGTACAGTGGGACAAGTGCCTCCTCCATCTGCGCCATGGGACGCCCGGCGCGAATCGCCCGCTCGCCGAAACGGTCGAGGGCGGCGCGGCGAACATCCAGCATGCGGTCCAGTTCGGCACCCGCGTCCGTCCCGTTCGACCATTGATCGGCCCGAGCGTGTGCCGAGACATCCTGGTTCGTGAAGAAGCGGACGTCCTCTTCCCAGGCCTCGTCGAGGATTCGCTGCAGTTCGGCCGATTCGTCGGCGCCGGCCGGGAAGACCTCGTAGCCGTACCGGATCGCGACCTTGTCCCACTCCCCGATGTCCGTGTCGTAGACCTCGGAGTAGTCGAAGCCGTCACCTTCCAGGGTGATGAGCGGGTGCGGGTAGTCCAGCACCGAAATCCTGCCCGCCTCGCTGTCGTAGTAGTTGTGCGAGAGCCCCAGCGTGTGCCCCACCTCATGTGCCGAAAGCTGGCGAATCCGGGCCAGCGCCCACTCCGCAACATCGTCCGCCGTCTCGTCGCCGTTCTCGTACGGGGCCAGCAGGCCCTCGGCGATCAGGTAGTCCTGGCGCACGCGCAACGAGCCGAGCGTCACGTTGCCCTTGAGGATCTCGCCCGTGCGCGGGTCGGTGACCGAACCGCCCGTGCTCCACCCCCGGGTTGAACGGTGCACCCAGTTGATCACGTTGTAGCGGACGTCGTGGCTGCTCACGTCCTCGGGCCTCAGTTCGACGCGGAAGGCGTCGACAAAGCCCGCGGCCTCGAAGGCCTGGTTCCACCAGCGCGCCCCGTCCAGCAGCGCCGACCGCACAGGTTCCGGGGTCCCGGGGTCGAGGTAGTAGACGATGGGCTCGACGGGCTCGCTCATCGCGGCGGAAGGGTCCCGCTTTTCCAGCCTGTGCCGGCGGATGAAGCGCTTCGTCATCGGCTCGCCAAGAGGCGTCGAGTAGTCCTGGAAGGAGAGTCCTCCGTACCCGGCGCGCGAATCGTGGGCGCGAGGCGTGTATTCCCCCAGCTCCGGGAGCCTGATGAAGGAGTGATGCATCCGGATCGTGGCCGCCGCCGAGGAAGCCGCAACGTTGCCGACCCCCTCGAACCCGCCGCCACCGCCTCCGAAGCCCCCGAAGCCTCCACCCCCGCCGTCCTGTCGCACGAAGGTGAGCGAAGCCTCCATTTCGGTGTTCTCGGGGAAGTTCATGACCATGGGCAGGTACACCGCGCTGCGGCTCGCGTCGAGCCGGTAGGTGCCGGGCCGCATCCTTCCGGCGAAACCCGCGATGTCCTGGAGCAGGAACGGCGTGAAGTCCACCAGCGCGCGGTCGCCCGTCGCCGCCCCCACCGTGAACCCCCACAGCGTCGATGGCGCAAAGGCGTCTTCCACGGCCTTGCGCTCGGCGGCGTTGTCGCTCGACGCGCGAAACCGGTAGTTGGGCTGAATCATCAGCACCTTGGGCCCCACCCGGTGGAAGCGCACCACCCGCGACCCCGCGAGCTGGCCCCGGTCGATGCCGATGTCGTTGGAGCCGAGCCCCGCTCCGATCCCGGAAGCGTGAAGCACATCCGTGTCCCACTCGCCGATCTCCAGCCAGATCCTGCCGGTCGACTCCTCCCAGTAGAGCGGCATGAAGCCGTCCATCGGCCGCATCGAAGCGGTTCTGTCCTCGATCGTCGGCAACTCGCCTCCGGACTGCGCCCCCGCCTGTGCCGAAACCGGGGCCTGGACCAATGCCAGAAAAAGTGTCACGGCCGCGCCGCGGCCCACGCGAATGCTCGTCATGGTGCTGTTCCTCCAAGGTTGAACTGCTGTTTCCGAGCCGGACGAACCATCGATTGGTCCTCCGGGCCTGCCCTCCAGGGCTAACCGTTGTCGTTGCCGGCGCCCCTGCCAAGCTGGGCGCGCACGGCCTCGGCCACCAGCATCATCTCCTCCGCCGTGTTGTACAGGTGCGGCGAGACGCGGATGCGGCCCCTCCGCAGCGACACCACGACACCCGCTTCGGCAAGCCCCTCTTCCAGTTGCTCTCCGTCAACGTCCGGGTGACGGAAGGTGAGTATGTGCCGGCGCTCGCCCGGGTCGGGAGCGGTCACGCACCCCAGAGCCTCGAGCCGCCCGGCAAGATCGTCGGTCAGCCCCCCGACATGCTCCGAGATCGCGTCGACCCCGGCCTCCTCGAGCAGCTCAAGCGCGGCCAGAAAGCCCGCGATCAGCGGATACGCGAGACTGCCCTCCTCGAAGCGGCCGGCGTCCGGGAGCAGTTCGTAGTGCACGCGGTCGAAGTTGAACGCGTCGGTGGTGCTCCTCCAGCCAACCAGGGGCGGATGGACGCTGCCCACGAGCGAGCGGTCCACGAAAACGGCGCCGATGCCCATCATGCCGAGCATCCACTTGTGGCTGTCCGCGGACAGAACGTGAATGCCGTCCTTCTTCACGTCGGTCGGAAGCGCGCCTACCGTCTGGATACCGTCCACGCACAGCAGCACGTCCCGTTCACGACAGAGTTCGCCGAGTCCGGCCAGGTCGGTGACGGCGCCGGTGGCGTACTGTGCCGAACTGACGGCGAGCACGCGCGTCGCCGGTTTCAGGGCACGGGCGGCCGCCTCCACGGTCACCGTACCCGCTTCGTCGGCGGGCAGGACGTCGAGGGACGCGATTCCACGCCGGTCCAGATCGATCCACGGGTATGCGTTGGACGGGTACTCGACCGAGACCGCAGCCGCGACGCGGTCGCCGGGGCGCCAATCGAGGCCCGCCGCGAGAAGCGAGAGGCCGTGCGAGGTGTTTCGCACGAACGCGACTTCGTCTGCTTCGCAACCGATCAAACGGGCGAAGCGTTCGCGGCACGCCTGGGCAAGCGACTCCCAGTCGTCGAACGACGGCCGGCCCATCCGCGCCATGGCGTCCATGAACCCGTGAACCGCCCGGACGACCCGCGTCGAAGTGGGCGAGACGCCCGCATGGTTGAGAAAGATGTGGGTGCGCGAAACCGGAAACTCGTCGCGATAGGATTGCGGGAGGGTTCGTGGGGAAGCGTTCATGCGTTGTCCCGGCTCCTGACCGCCTGGCGGTAGACCTCGATGTTGCCGTCCACCATGGCGTCCACCGAGAATCGGCTCTCGATCCGTTCGCGGGCGCGCCTGCCCATCGCCCGGGCGGCCTCGAGATCGGAAAGAACCGACGCGAGTGCCGTGGCAAGCGCCCCGGCATCGCCGGGAGGACAGAGCAGGCCCGTGCGCCCGTCCTCGATAATCTCCGGAATCCCGCCGGCACGGGAGCCCACCACCGGCACGCCGGCCGCTCCGGCCTGCAGCGCTGCCACACCCAGACCCTCCCGCAACGGCGGGTGCACGCAGAAGTCGAAGGATCCCAGCCATCTGTGCAGATCGGTCCGGAAGCCGGCAAAGCGGATCTGGTCCGCGACCCCCGCGACTTCCGCCAGCGACGCAACCTTTTCGCCCATGGGGCCGCGGCCGAACAGAACCACGGGCGGGGTCATGCCCCGGCGCTTCAGGATGGCCAGCGCGTCGACGAGCACCCAATGACCCTTGCGCGGAATGAACTGGGCGACCATGGCCCCGACCGGCCCGCCCGGCGCGATTCCGAACTCGGCATCGCGCTCCTCGCACGCGACCGGCTCCACCCAGTCGCCCGCCTCCACCGCCGAGTGCACCAGCGAGATCTTGTCACGCGACACGCCCTGATCGACCAGGACCTCCCGCACGGCTGCCGATATCGCCACCACGCGCCGGTACAGCCCGTACTTCGCTCCCACGATCCATCCCACCTCGCGGTTGTCCACGCGGCGCGTGACCACGACCGGCACGCGGGCGACCGTGGCGGCCACGGCCCCCAGCGTGTCGGCGCCGCGGCGCGAATGGAGGTGCACCAGTTCCACATCGGCGCGGCGAAAGCGCGCGACCATTCTCGCCATTGACAGGACATCTCCCTCGCCGCGGAACGGGAACTCCTCCACGCGCAGCCACCGATCCCGCGCCGCCGCCGCCACTTCCGAGCCGCGCGGGACCATGAGCACCGACCTGATGCCGCGCTCCTGCAACCCCTGGGCGAGGTAGAGCACCTGCAGGGCGCCACCGTAGAGGTGCCGTCCGGTCTCGACATGGACGACGCTCACGAGACCCTGACGACCGGCAGGTTCGGAGCCCGGCCCTCCCGGCCCGCGCGACCCGCGCGGAAGTCGCGAGGCGGCGCCCCCGCCCCGGGCTCACGCAACACCGCCCCCACAGCCCCCACCACCTCGTCGACCGTGATGTCCCTCATGCAATCCACCCGCCCGTCACAGGTCAGCTTGCCGCGGCAGGGCGAGCAGCTCCTCCCCGAATGCAGGATCCTGACGCCCGGACCCGGCGGATCCAGGTACGGCGTGTTCGACCCGAACAGGAGCACCGCCGGGCGGCCGTACGCGTGAGCCATGTGACCGAGTCCCGTGTCCACGCCCACCAGCACGCTGCAGCGCGACACCACCGCGGCCGCCTGCCCCAGCGCGGTCCGGCCCACCAGGTCCACGACGGGGACCCGTACCCCCTCCAGGATCCGATCCGCCGCCCCGCGGTCCCCGGGGCCCCCGAGCACCACCACCCCCACGCGCATGCCGGCGCCGAGCCTGCGAATCACCTCGGACCACCGCTCCTCCCGCCAGTGCTTGTGGAAGCGCGTCGTGAACGGACACACGGCCACGAACCCCGCCTCGAGCCCTTCCCGCTCAACGACGCGCGCGGCCATCCTCACCTCTTCGGCCGAGCGCGGGATCTCGAGCGGGAACGACCGGGTGTCCAGCCCCAGCGCTTCGGCCAGATGGACGTACTCCGAAGCGATCCGGCGCGCATCGCCGGCGCGCTCAATCACCTCGGTCATCAGGGCGCGCGACCCCTCCCGCGATCCCAGTCCGATGCGCACCGGAGCGCCCGTGAGGAAGGCCAGCACGCCGCTGCGCAACAGGCCCTGCGCGTCGATGGCGACATCGAAACGGGCGCCCCGCAGGCGGTCGAGCAGGTCCGCCGCGGCGCGTGCCAGCGCCCCCCACCGGCCCGTTCGCAGCATGCGCTTCCACGCCGCGCGCTCCCACACGACCACCTCGTCCAGGTGCGGATTGTGCCGGATCACGTCCGCCGCGCGTTCCTCGGCCGCCCAGGCGATGTGGGCATCGGGGTGGCGGCGGCGCAACGCGCCCGCGAGAGGTGAAGCGAATACGAGATCGCCGCGCGCGGACAGGCGCACGACCAGGATCTTCCGGGCGTTTCGAGGTATCATCGAATGAAGGTTATGATTGGCTGTTGCCGTCACAACTCCCCAACCAGGCATGATCGGACTGTTTCGCGACCTCGCACTGGGTCTGGGTCTTGTCGCCTACGCCGTGCGCAAGCGCATCGGAAAGGGGAGCTGGCCCGCGGACCTCCGCAGCCGCAGCGGCCGGCTGGCCCGACCCCTGCGCCGGGCAAACGGACCACGAATCCTGGTACACGGCGTCAGCGTCGGCGAGGTCCACGCCCTGGAGCCGCTGGTCGAGGCGCTGTCGGCCTCCCCCGCCGCGCCGGACGTCGTGGTCAGCGCCAGCACGTCGACCGGGTTCGAGCGGGCACGCGGGATCCACGCCCCGGACCGCGAGGTCGTGCGGTTCCCGCTGGACTTCACCTGGATGACGGCCCGCTTCCTGGACACGGTCCGCCCCGACCTCGTCGTACTGGCCGAGCTGGAGCTGTGGCCGTCCTTCCTCGCCGCATGCGCGCGCCGCCGCATTCCGGTCTGCGTCGTGAACGGCCGGCTCTCGGAACACAGCTTCCGCGGCTACCGGCGGCTGCGCGCGCTGGCCCGCTCCATGTTCCGCCAACTGGCCCTCGTGGCGGCCCAGACGGCCACGTACCGGGACAGGTTCGTGACCATGGGCGTGCCGGCCGACCGCGCGGTGGTGGGCGGCAGCCTGAAGTGGGACGCCGCGCCGGCGGATCCCGATCCCGCCGAGGCTGCCGCCCTCGCGGCCGCGCTGGGGATCGACCGGTCCAGGCCCCTGATCGTCGCCGGGTCGACGGGGCCGGGTGAGGAGGAGGCACTGCTGCGGGGCCTTCCCGATGGGTGGCAGCTGCTCCTGGCCCCGCGGCACCCCGACCGCTGGGACACCGTCGCGCAGCTGGTTCCGGGCATGCCGCGCCGATCGCGGGCGACGGCGCACCGGTCGCGCAAGGCACACCGGGCCTTTCTTCTCGACTCCATCGGCGACCTGGGGGCGGCCTACCTCCTCGCCGACGCGGTCTTCGTCGGCCGCAGCCTCACCGCTCTCGGCGGCTCCAATCCCCTCGAGGCGGCGGCACTGGGGAAGCCCGTCGTAACCGGTCCCCACTACGAGAACTTCACCGGCGTGGTGAGCGCTCTGCGGCAGGAGGGGGGGATCGCGGTATCCCCCGATCCAATGGCGGTCATCCGCGGCTGGCTCGCCGACCCCGAGGCCGCCGCCGCGGTCGCCGAAGGCGCGCGAAGGGCGATGGCGCGACATCGGGGCGTGGCGCGATCGACAGCCGACCGCGTGCTTCGGCTGCTTGCAGAAGGTTAACTATAGATGAACTTTCACTACCAGAAGAACACGCTCGCCGACAGGTAGCCCACCCGGGGCAGCGCCCCGAACTCAGACCCCAGCGACAGGTCCGCGCCGTCCAGCGACGGCCCCTCCCCGAACCCGAAGAACGCCCCGGCGCTCAAGCCCAGGCTTTCGGTTGCCGAGTACGCCATGCCGGGAGCGAAAATGAACGAGCCGTCGCGGAGGCTCCCGAGCATCAGCGCGCTGGTGGAGAGCAGCGGATGCAGCGGGTACGACATCTGCAGCGCCCCCACGTCGCGGCCGAGCACCTGCATCTCGCCCTGCCCGAACGCCCGGCTCGTGGCGGCATCCAGCAGTCCGTCCGGCGTGGTGGCCCCAAGGCCGTCGCGCTGGTACTCCACCACCAGGTAGAGGTCACGTCCGGCCACCGGAAACGTCCGGTCCAGCCCCACCGTGCCGCGCACCACGACCCTGTCTTCCAGGTCGCGCACCTCGGCTTCGGCCCGGAGCGCCCACAGACCCGCGGAACCGCTCAGAAACGCCGCAGCCCCGAACGTGTCATGCACCACGCCGCCCCATGCCCCCAGATCCCAGCCGCCCCGGTTCGAGCTGACGCGTCCGAGCAACGTCAGCGTCTCCCGATCGCCGTGGAGCGCGGGGCGGGCCACGACCTCGAACTGCGTGAACGATCCGCGGTAGTAGCGGAGCCGCGCCGCATCCACTCCGGGGCGGTATTCGCGAAAAGGGTCCGCCGGATCGAAGGGCGAAAAGGGGTCGGCGGGCGTGAGGATCAGCGTCGTCGCCCACGACACCGGCTGCCGTCCGATCACCAGGTCCGCGCTGCCGCCCAGGTCGATGCGCGCGCTCAGCCGGTCCACCCGGTGCCTCCATACCGCCTGCGCACCCGACCGGATCTCGCCGCCAAGGGACAGCCAGTCTCCACCCGATGCGGTTCCCGCCGCGGTGAAGAGCTGAGCGCCCAGCGCGCCTTCCTGCCTCAGTGTCAGCGAGTGTTCATAGGCCGCGTCCAGGCGCACGGCCCCGGCCGATCCGTTCCACATGAGCCGGAGCCGCTGGAATTCGGTGACCCCGGCGGGCGCAAGCACGCTCTCCGCCACGCCCGTGAACACGTTCAGGTAGTACCCCGAGAGCCCCGGCTGCTGGCCCTCCGCACCACGCGGAACCAGCGCCGCCAGCAGCGGAGCCGCGAGCACCGCCCGACGCAGCCGCGGGAAGCTACCCGGCGCCACCGGACACGATCTCTTCAGCAACTCGGCCGTCGACCAGCCGGATCAGCCGGCTCGCGCGCTCCATGACCCTGGGATCGTGCGTCGAGAATACGAACGTGGTCCCGTTGTCGCGATTGAGCTGTTCCATGACGTCGAGCAGCGCGTCCGCCGTCGCCGAGTCGAGGTTCGCCGTCGGCTCATCCGCCAGCACGAGCGCGGGTTCGCCCAGCACCGCCCGCGCCACCGCCACGCGCTGCTGCTGGCCCCCCGACAGCTTGCGCGGACGCCGGTCCTCGATTCCCTCGAGGCCGATCCTGTCGAACAGGCGCCGCACCCGCCGCCGCCGTTTTGCCGCGGGCACGCCCTGCAGCAGCAGCGTGAACTCCGCGTTTTCGAGCGCCGTGAGCACGGGAAGGAGGTTGTAGGACTGAAAGACGAATCCGATCCGCGAGAGCCGTACCTGGGCCAGCACCCTGTCCGGAAGCGCCGATATCTCGCGGCCTTCCACCCACACTTTCCCCCGTGAAGGGCGGGTCAGTCCTCCCAGCAGGTTGAGCACGGTGGTCTTCCCGGACCCCGATGGTCCCGCCATCACTACGAATTCACCCGGCGCGACCGCGAGATCGACGCCCCGCACGGCCTCGACCGGACGGGGATCCTGCGGATAGATCTTCCAGAGATCATCGGTGCGGACAGCGTGCTCGGAGGCGGCAGGCGCCGCGGAGTCGGAGGTCGTGTTCATCTATTCCACCTTCACGGATTCGGCAGGGTCCAGACGGGCCGCGTGCCACGCCGGATACAGCGACGCGGACAGCCCGATCACCGTGGTCAGCGCCACGCTCTGGACCAGGTGCCTGAGTTCGATTGCGGGGTGCATGACCGGATTGAAGACGATGCCCCCGAAAGTGATGTCTGCCGGCATCATGTCAGTCAGATCCAGTCCATTGCGGAAGAAGACCCAAACCAGGGCGAATCCGAGCGCCACGCCCACGAATCCGCTCGCGACCGTCAGCAGGACGCCCTCCACAAAGACCACCAGCCCCGTCTCCGCCCCGCTCAGGCCGAGGGCGCGCAGAAGACCCAGTTCACGCTTGCGGTGGAGCACGGAGATGAAGACGGCGTTGAGGATGGCCAGCGTCACGATGGCGAAGAGTATGAGGTGGAAGACCCAGTCCCCGGCATCGTCGATCCTGACCGCGGAGTAGAGTTCCCGGGCGGTCTCGGGCCACCCGACCACCTCGATCCCGGAACCCTCCAGGGTGGCCCGCGCCCCTGCCAGCACCGGATCGGTGAGTGTGGAATGGGGCAGGACCATGGAGACGCTCGTTGCGCCCTCCACACCGAGCCAGCTCCGCGCCACCGGCAGCGGTATGTGGACCAGGGCTTCGTCCAGTTCGTCGAGTCCGGTGCGGTAGGTGCCCGCGACGCGGACGAGCTGCCCCGCGATTTCGCCCGAGGCCACCTGTGCGGTCAGCACCATTCTCGATCCGGTGCGCAGCCCGAGCCTGGCGGCCATTCCGGCCCCGATGAACGCCTGCAGGCGGTCGCCCTCCTGCAGGTAGCGCCCATCGGCGGGTTCCGCGCCCAGCTCGGAGAACGCGAGTTCCGACGCTGGATCGACACCCACGATCAGCGCCGGCAACGCACCGTCGGCCGACGATGCGAGCCCGCGCGTCGCGACCCGCACGGTCGTGATCGTGGGCCCGGTCGAAGACGTCGGGACGGTGGCCGCGGCGGCCGCCAGCGTAACCTCGACCTGCCCCGCGGTCAGGCGGTCGTCCAGGCTCTCGCTGTCACGGTAGCCGGGCGCGTTGAACGAGACGTGACCCGACGCGAGCCTCACGCCCGAGTCGATCCAGTCCTCGTGCGCTCCGTCCGCAAGTGTTCGGGAGAGGATGAGCAGCGCGAGCCCCAAGGTCATCGCGGCGGCGGTCAACGCGCTTCGCCGCATTTCGCGCCCCAGGTTGCGCAGAGCCAGCCAGGCCAGCGTGGGGAAGCGGATCATCGGTCGGCGAGTACGTCCGCCGGAGGCAGGCGTGCCGCTCTCCAGGCCGGGAGAAGCGCCGAGACGATGCCTGTGCCCAGAAGCGCCACGGCGCTCACCAGGGGTTCCTGGAAGGAGTATTCGACGGTCAGCAGGGGCCTGATCGCCGAGCCCATGAACGAATAGGTCCCGACGAAGGAGCTCAGGTCGATCGGATTCGCGTGGATGTGGGCCAGCAGGAGAAACGCCAGGACCGCGCCCGCCGCCAGGGCGACCACGCCGAGCAGCAGGCCCTCGTAGACGACGATCCGTCCCAGCGCGCCGCCCGAGGTCCCCAGCGCCCGCGCGACCGCGAATTCGCGGCGGCGCTCGAAGGTGGCCAGGAGCATCGTGTTGGCGACGCCGAAGACCGCCATCCCGAAGATGATGAACGCGACGATCGAGTTCATTGCGCTGGCCAGGCTCACCACGAAGTAGAGCTGTCCGAGAAACACCGACCACGGCTCGGTAACCAGATCCGGCGACAGCCCCGCCACGGCCACGGCCACCCTCTCCGCCACGTCGTCGGCGTCGCGCACGCGGTCCACCGAAATCGCCACCTCATGGATCCGGGTGCGATCCATCGCCAGGAAATCCTGCAGCGTGCCCAGTTCGAGAAGCGCGTAGCTGTCGTCGAAGCCGCCGAGGTCCATTCGGTAGATTCCCGCCACGACGAAGAGGTCGTTGCCCGTCGACCCGTCCGCCGCGGGGGCCACGAGCACCGCCTCGTCACCCACCGCGATGCCGATCTTTTCAGCCAGCGCGGCTCCAACCGCAACCTCTCCCGGCCCCGGCATCCCCCCCTCCACGAAGACGCTCGCGAAACGGCTCACACCCGGCTCGCGCGCCGGGTCCACGCCCATGAACACGGCTCCCACCGTCTCGTCGCCGGAGCTGACCAGCCCTCCCCCGTAGAGGCGCGGCGCGACTCCCGCCACGCCCTCCTGCGCTGCCGCAGCGGCCACCAGCGCGCTTATGTCCAGGCCTTCGCGGCCACCCATCGTGCCATGAATGCTGCGTTCGGGACGATACCCCTCGGCATGGATCTGGATCTGCCCCGTCACCACCTCGGTGCCGTTGGAGACCATCTCCTGCATCATGCCGTTCATGAATCCCATCACGAGGACCGCGGCGACGAAGCCGAAGGAGAGCGCGGAGGCGGTCAGGACCGTGCGGCGCCGGTTGCGCCACAGATTCCGCCACGCCATCCGCCACCAGATGTCCCGGGTGCTGCGGCTCATGGCGGCCCGGGGCCGGCCACCGCCACCCCGCCGGTCATTGCCGCGCGCGCAGGTTGCGGAGGCTGAAGAACTCCTCTTCGAGACCGACATCGAAATCGAGCTCGATATAGGTAATGACCGTGCGCTCTTCGCCGTCCGCGGGCTCGATCACCATGCGCGTTGGAACGGTTCTCCCGCCCATGGCCCGGATATCGGAAAAGGTCATGGTACGCGCCAGGGTTCCGTCCTCGTCGTAGTAGTGCGCCCAAAGGGGCATGCGGTCGCGCTTGCGGATCCGCTGCTCGATCCGGCCCCAGATCACCGGCGCCTCCGGCCTGGGGGTCATCGTGAACTCCCAGACAGCCTCGCCGTCCCGGTCCCCCTCGTAGGAGATGACGATGTCGTAGTCGTCGATGAGCCGGCTCTCCTTGACCAGGTCGTCGTTCGTCACGTGCGAACCCATCCACGAGCCCAGCATCATGGAGGGGGGGATCTTGATCGTGCGGTCCGCGCGCGGCAGGTAGTTCCAGACCTCGTTGTCGACCTTCAGGGTGGCGGTGCCGGCTTCGCGCGCCGGGCTCTCCACCCGGATCAGCGAGTAATCGGTCCCCAGCGACCAGATCTGCATCTCCAGCGAACGCGACCAGTGCTCGGTGTCGATCTCCATGCGCATGCTGCCCGCGCTCGACTCGCCCTGCCACATCCGGTCGACGTCGTCCAGGATCTCCAGGATCTCCGGATCGGTCTGGGCCGCCACCGGCGCGGCGGCAAACACGATGGCCATCAGGATGAACGGGATCGCTGCCTTCTTCATATCTGCCTCCTCAAACCCGTCGCGACTACTCTCTGTAAACTGGCCCCTGTGCACCCGAAACACTATTGTGCCGCGCTGTCGGGAGCCAACCCGGCGACGATGCCCGGCAGCTTCCCGCCCATCGATGACATTCTCTCGAAAGGAGCGCGATCATGGTTACGATTACGGCCCTCTGGGCCCCGATCCTTCTATCCGCGCTGGTCGTCTTCGTGGTGAGCGCCATGGTCTGGATGGTCATGCCGCACCACAAGAACGACTTCGCGCGGGCCGACGACGAGGATCGCCTGATGGACGCCGTGCGCGACGGCGCGGGCGGCCCCGGCATGTACATGTTCCCGCACGCGCCGGACAGCGAGATGAGCAACGAGGCCTACCGCGAGAGGCTGAAGGCGGGACCGGTCGGGATCCTTCGGGTTCGGGATCCGCAGAGCGTCCTCGACAGGAAGCCGGCCATGGCCAAGTCGATCCTCCTGTACCTGGTGGTTGGCGTCTTCGTCGCCTACCTGGCGTCGGTTACGCTGGATTCCGGCGCCTCGTACCTGTCGGTCTTCCAGGTCACCGGCACCGCGGCCTTCATGGCCTACGGATTCATCGGCTACCAGGAGGCCATCTGGTTCGGACTTCCGGCCTCCGCCGCCTTCAAACACAGCATCGACGGCGTGGGCTACGCCCTTCTCACGGCCGGTATCTTCGGATGGCTGTGGCCCGCCTGACAACCACGGGAGTCTGCCGCATATGAGCGACATCGTCTACGAAGCCAGCGTCAGGATCGAGCGTGTACGCGGTCCTGAGCGTCTCGCGTACATCCCCGCCCACGAGGGCCCCGTCGAGTTCGGCGTGCACGGCGCCATCGCCGAGCACTACGGCGTCCGCCCGCGAACCGAGACGTCCACAACCCTCGACTACGTGATCGCCGCGACGGGCGGCTGACTCGTCGGCACCTTCGGAGGCGTGCTGGAGGCACGCGGGATCAATGCGTCGGGAGGCAGGCTCTCGGCGGAAGTCAACGGGAAGGTCGGCAAGGAGGACGGGGTTCTGGTCATCCGGCAAATCCACTGCAAGTACCTGTTGAAGGCGGCCGAAGCGGACGGAAAGGCCATTCAGCGGGCTTTCGAGCTGCACCCCATGCGCTGTCCCGTCTACCGGACGCTGTATCGATGCATCGAGATCACGACGGAGCTGGCGATCGTATAGCCGGCGCAGCCCGGGCCGGGCTGGACAGGAGGCGGTGGCTCCGGCTCGCGGGCGGTGCGCTGGCCGGCGGCTGGGCGGCCGGTTGCTCGACCGCGGGGGCCGCGCGGTGGGCGTGGAGCGCTCCGGCCCGTGCTCGCGTCACGGCGGCGCTGGTTTCGCCGGACCGGGTCATCCGGGTCGTCGCGGGGCTGCGGCCCTATCGCCCCGAGGGCTTCGTGGTGCGCGCCGAGTCGTTCGCGGACAAGCTCCTGGTGCACAACTACGGCCACGGCGGCGGTGGCGTGAGCCTGTCCTGGGGAACCGCCGAGATGGCGGCGGACCTTGCGGGCGATGGAGGGGACGGCGAGGCAGCCGTTATCGGCGCGGGGGCGGTCGGGCTTGCGACGGCACGCCTGCTGCAGCGGCGCGGCCGCGCGGTGACCATCTACGCGCGGGACCTGCCGCCGAACACGACCTCGGACATCGCGGGGGCGCAGTGGTCGCCGACCTCGGTGTCGGACAGCCTCGACGGGCCGTTCGGGATCCGGTTCGAACGGGCGTCGCGACTGGCGCATCGTCACTTCCAGAACCTCGTCGGGCCCGACTACGGCGTCCGCTGGATCGACAACTACTTCCTGTCCGACAGCCCGATGCGCGTCCCGGACTACCAATCCCGCATCCGGGATCTATACCCGGAATGGGAGGACCTGGAGGCCGACCAGCATCCCTTTCCGACCCGGTACGCGCGCCGGGTCGCCACGATGTTCATCGAGCCGCCGCGGTATCTGCGCGCACTCCTGCGCGACTTTCGCATCGCCGGCGGACGCGTGGTCGTGGGCGAGATCGCGGACCCGCGCCAGCTGGCGGCGCTTCCCGAGCCCGTCGTGGTGAACTGCACGGGTCTCGGCGCGAGGGCGCTCTTCGGCGACCGGTCGATGGTCGCGGTCAAGGGACAACTCGTCGTGTTGAGGCCGCAGCCGGGCGTCGACTACCTGACCGTCGGAGGCGGCCGGTTTTCGACGGAGGGCAGCCAGTACATGTTCCCGCGGGACGACGGTATTCTGCTTGGAGGCACGTTCGAGCGCGGGGTGGAGACCCCGGAGCCGGACCAGGCCCAGACCGAGCGCATCCTGCGCGACCACTGTATGTTCTTCCACGCAATGGAGGACAAGAGGAGAGCGGTGAACCCTTGACGCCACGCCAAACGTAGAGTTGCCTGTTCCGCATGCGTGAATTGCCGATAGCCAGCCGGAAGACACCGAACCGAAGGGACAAAGGTCATGGTCCAGATCCTCAAGACCGTCGCGCGCGCCATCCTGAGGTGGCTTCTGAAGAAGATCTGACCGGGAGCGCGGGGCGGCCGTCCCTGGTCGCCGCTGTCGCCGTCGCGGCGTTCCACTTCGCCATCGCCCTGCCCGCCACCGGCGCCCAGTTCCCGCAGGCCGCCAACGGCGAAGACCTCGCCGACGCGCCCGGCGAAGCCATCTACGCCGCCTCGTGCGCCAACTGCCACGGCCTCGACGGAACGGGCGTCCCACCGTCCCTGCTCGCCTTCGAGGAAGAGGTTCCCGACTTCACCGACTGCGATTTCGCCGCGCGCGAGCCGGACGCGGACTGGATTGCGGTGGCTCACGAGGGCGGCCCCGTCCGCGGCTTCAGCGAGATGATGCCGGCCTTCCGCGGCGCGCTGACCGAGGAGCAGCTGGCCCGCGTGATGGGCTACATCCGCACCCTCTGCACCGACGACAACTGGCCGCGCGGCGAACTCAACCTGCCGCGTCCCCTCCTGACCGAGAAGGCGTATCCGGAGGATGAATGGGTGGTGGAGTTCGGTCTCGATCACGGAGACGACCGCAGCGCGTCGGCGGCGTACGTGTACGAGCAGCGGTTCGGGCCGCGCAGTCAGGTGGAGATCGTGATCCCCTACGGATGGCGGCGGGCCGACGGCGACCTGAGCCACGGACTCGGCGATGTCGTGGTCGGCCTCAAGCACGCCCTGTATCACGACCTCGACGTGGGCACGATCTTCTCGATCGGCGGCGAGGTCATACTCTCGACCGGCGACGAGAGCGTCGGGCTGGGCGCCCCCGGCAACGCGCTGGAGGCCTTTGCCTCGCTGGGCCAGATCCTGCCCGGCGACGCGTTCGTACAGGCGCAGGCCGGCTACAAGGCGCCGCTGTACGCGGACGGCGCAAACGAGGGATTCGGCCGCGTCGTGCTGGGGCGGAGCTTCACGCAGGGGCAGTGGGGGCGTGCGTGGACGCCCATGCTCGAGGTTCAGGTCAAGCACGACTTCGAGTCGGGCGCTGAGCCGCGCCTCGATCTCCTGCCCCAGGCGCAGATCTCGCTTAATACCAGGCAGCACGTCCTGGCCAACATCGGGGTGCTGGTACCGGTCGGAAGCGATGCCGCGGACGCGCGACCCGTCCGCTTCGTCACCTATATCCTGCTCGACTGGTTCGACGGCGGGTTCTTCGAGGGATGGTGAAGATGAAAACGCGAGGGCGCTGGCTGGCACGGGCGGGTTTTCCGGTTTCCTGCATTGCCTGCCTGACAGTGGGCAGCGTCGCCATGGTCGGCAGGGGCGGCCCCGACATCCCCGGGGGAAACCCACCCATCCTCGACCCTAACGTAACGTCAGGGTTGGCGGAAAAGTTCTCGGGCACCGCGCACCCGGTTCGGGACACCGTCACCATGGGCGATCCCGCCGACAACTTCCGAACCGCCGATCGCTGCATCGCATGCCACGTGGGGGTCACGGCCGCGGACGGAACCGACGTCTCCATCGGCTTCGACTGGCGCGCCTCCATGATGGGCAACGCCGCCCGCGACCCCTACTTCCAGGCGGCCGTGCGGCGCGAAGTGTTGGACTACCCCGAGGCCACCGCCGAAATCGAAGGGGAGTGCGCGCGCTGCCACATGCCGATGGCCACCATCGCGGCGCTGCAGGAGGGGCGCTCCGGCGAGGTCTTCGCCAACCTGCCCATCGGCGGCGGCGAGGGCCCCTACGCCGACCTCGCCGCCGACGGCGTCTCCTGCGCTCTCTGCCACCAGATCCAGCCCGACGGGCTCGGCATGGAGGAGACCTTCACGGCCCGCTTCCACGTTTCAACTGAAACGCCTCCGGAGGGCCGCCCCGTTTTCGGCCCGTTCGAGCCCGACGAGGGCGGAGTCGGCATCATGCACTCCGCGACCGGGTTCCGCCCCACACTCGGCGAGCACGTCGCCTCGTCGGGGCTGTGCGCGTCGTGCCACACGGTAATCACTCACCCGGTGCAGCCCGGCGGCCCCGGTCCCGGTGGTGCCGCGGGACCCGCGTTCCCCGAGCAATCTCCGTATCTCGAATGGCAGGCGAGCATCTACGCCGAGGGCCGCGAGCGCGAGCACAGCTGCCAGGACTGCCACATGCCCGAGGTCGGCGGGGACGTGCCCGTCACGCGCGTCCTGGGGCGCGCCCGCCCCGAGGTTTCCCGTCACGTCTTCCGCGGCGGCAACTTCTTCATGCTGCACATGCTCAACCGCTACCGGGCCGAACTGGGCGTCACCGCGCTGCCGCAGGAGCTGGAAATCGCGGCGCAGCGAACGGCCGACCACCTCCGCACCGCAACCGCCACGATCGAACTCGGCGGCGTGGGCGTCGGCGGGGGACGGCTGGAGGCCACCGTGACCGTGCGCAACCAGGCCGGCCACAAGTTCCCGACCGCGTATCCTTCCCGGCGCGCGTGGGTGCGGTTCGCGGTTACCAACGTGTGGGGCGAGCGCGTGTTCGAATCGGGCGCATTCTCTCCCGACGGCCGCGTCATCGGGGACGACCACGACGCCAACGGCTCGCTCTACGAGCCCCACCACACCGTGATTACCTCGCCGGACGAAGTGCAGGTCTACCAGGGCGTGATGGTCGACGGAAGCGGCGGAGTCACCACCGGCCTCATGTCGGCGCACCGCTGGGTGAAGGACAACCGCATCCTACCCGACGGGTTCGACCCCGAGCGCGCCGATCCACGCGTGCGCGTCATCGGCCTTGCCGCCGGCGACCCCGACTTCACCGCAGGCTCCGACCGGGTCCACTACACGGTCACGGTGAACCCGGAAGACGGCCCGTTCACCGTCGAGGCCGAACTCTGGTTCCAGCCGATCGGTTACCGATGGGCGGAAAACCTGGCCGACTACGACGCTTTTGAGACGCGCCGGTTCGTGCGGTACTACCGGGAGATGGCCGAAGGCTCGGCGCTGCTGCTGGCGCGGGCTGAAGGGGTCGGCGACCCGAACTGACGCGAGCAGGTGGTCCGTTTCAAGGCTATCCCTCCAGCTCCGCCCGCCCCCTGAACTGCTCCAGCGCCTCGGGGTTGGCCAGCGCCTCCACGTTCGCCACCGGTTCACCGTGCACGACGGCCGTGACGGCCAGTTCCACGATCTTGCCGCTCCGGGTGCGCGGGATGTCCTCGACCTGAACGATTCTGGCGGGGACGTGCCGCGGGCTCGCCTGGGTTCTCAGCACCGTGCGGATCCGCTCCCGCAGCGCGTCGTCGAGCCGCAGCCCCGGCGCCAGCCGCACGAAAAGCACCATGCGCGTACCTTCGCCCCGGCGCTGGGCCACCGCGAGCGCTTCCGCGACCTCGTCCAGCCCTTCGACCGGGCGGTAGATCTCGGCCGTGCCGATCCGCACCCCATGCACGTTCAGGGTCGCGTCCGAGCGGCCGTGGATGACGTATCCGCCCGCGGGGGTCCTCTCCATGTAGTCGCCGTGGTGCCAGACCCCGGGGAACCGCCCGAAGTAGGTGTCCAGGTAGCGGCTCCCGTCGTCGTCGTTCAGGAAGCCCAGGGGCAGCGACGGGAAGGGGCGGGTGCAGACGAGTTCGCCCTTTCCCTCATCCATCGAAGACCCTCCGGGCGAGAACACGTCGACGGCCATGCCCAGCGCCGGTCCCTGGATTTCGCCCGCTCGGACCGGCCAGCCGGGGATCGCGCCCAGGAAGCACGCGCACAGGTCGGTGCCGCCCGAGATCGACACGAGGTGCACGTCGCGCTTGACGTGCTCGTACACGTACTCGAACCCCGCCGCGGCGAGGGGTGAACCGGTGGACAGGAAGGTGCGCAGCTTCGACAGGTCGTGGGTCCCGCGCGGACTGACGCCGGCTTTGCGGAGCGCCTCCAGGTAGCCGGGGGAGACCCCCATCAGCGTCGTGCCCGTGCCGTCGGCGAAGTCGAAGAGCGCCTCGTTGCCCGGGTGCACGGGCGAGCCGTCCCAGAGCAGGATCGTCGCCTCGGACGCCATCGCCGAGACCAGCCAGTTCCACATCATCCAGCCGAGCGTGGTGAAGTAGAAGACGCGGTCGCCGACCTTGATGTCGCAGTGCAGCCGGTGCTCCTTGACGTGCTGCAGGAGCACGCCGCCCGCGCGGTGCACGATGCACTTGGGCACTCCCGTGGTGCCGGAGGAGAAGAGGATGTAGAGGGGGTGATCGAAGGGGAGCCTCACGAAGTCGATCTCGCGGGCCTCGAAGGGACGGATGAAGGTGTCGAACCGGACCGCGCCGCGGCGTTCGGGCGCGTGGCTCGCGGGAGGCGCGGCCAGGTTCGGCACCACCACCGTGCGTTCGACGGTGGGCAGCCCCTCGAGGATCGCGGGGACGCGCTCCAGCGACTCGAAGCGCCTGCCGCGGTAGCTGTACCCGTCCGTGACGAAGAGGATGCGGGGGCCGACCTGGCCGAAGCGGTCGATCACGCCGCGGGCGCCGAAGTCGGGTGACGCGGTGGACAGGACGGCACCGATGGAGGTCGCCGCGAGCAGGACCACGACGGCCTCGGGCACGTTGGGGAGCAGGGCGGCGATCCGGTCCCCGGGGCCGACACCCGAGTCGCGCATGGCCTGGGCGAGGCGCGAGGTGAGGTCGTGCAGCTCTCGCCAGCTCACCACCCGGCGCCGGCCATCCTCGGACCAGGCGATGATGGCGGGGTCGTCGGTGCGGCGCCGGAGGAGGTTCTCGGCGAAGTTGAGCCGCGCGTCCGGGAAGTAGCGGGCGCCGGGCATGCGGTCGCCGTCGATGAGTACGCGGGCACCGCGCTCGCCCACGATGCCGAACCAGTCCCAGGCCGCGCTCCAGAAGGCCTCCTGATCCTCGATCGACCAGCGCCACAGCGCCTGGTAGGCGGTGGGGAGGTCCCGGGCATGGCCGGGGCCCCGGCCATGCTCCGCCAGCCAGGCCGTGAACGCGGCAAGGTTGCTTGCGCGGATGCGCTCCGCGGGTGGGATCCAGAGCGGCTCCTTCGCGCTCACCCCCCCGACGCCGCCGCCCGTGCCCTCTTCTGCTCCTCCACCATGCGCGCCACGTCTTCGAGGAGCTGCCTGGCGTCGTAGATGATCCCGTCCTTGATCGTGTACCTGATCCCGCCAATGCGCTCCTTGACGCCCGTTTCGGGGTTGAGGCGCTCGTGGCCGGTGCCGTACAGCACCTTGAGGTTGTCGATCGGGTTCTCGGGCGAGATCACCAGGTCGGCAAGCAGGCCTTCGCGCACCATACCGAATTCGGGCATCATGCCCTTGGGGTCGAAGATGGCCTCGGCGCCGTGCATGGTCGCGCCGCGGATGACTTCCAGCGGGTGAAAGCCGGCCTCCTGCAATAGTTCCATTTCCTCAATCGTGGAGAAACCGAACAAATTGTAGATGAAGCCGGCGTCGGAGCTCACGGTCACCCGCCCGCCCATGTCCTTGTAGTCGTCGAGGAGGTCCATCCAGACGCGGTAGAAGTTCTTCCACCTGATCTCGTCGTGGCTGGTCCAGTCGTAGTAGTAGGAACCGTGGTTTTCGCGGCTGGGCTCGTAGAAGTCCCACAGGCTGGGCAGCGTGTAGCGCTCATGCCACTCGGCGGTGCGGGCGCGCATCACGTCGCGGCTTGCGAGGTAGGCGGTCATGGTGGGATCGAGAATGACGTCGTAGGACAGCAGTTCCTCGAGCATGGCGTTCCACTCGTCGCTGCCCTGCGGGTGGATCAGGTCCCACTGGGCCGCGACCTGGCCGAAGCGGTGCTGCTCGTTGGCGTAGTTCATGTCGGACGGCCAGGGCTGCACGTCGTGGTCGTCGTAGAGCGCCTCGAAGAGCCCGTAGAAGTGCGTGACGGTGCCGAGGCCGAGCCGCGCGGCGTCGACGGCGTTCATCTGCGCGACGCCGAGTTGGGCGAGGTGGGCCACGCTGCCCATCCCCAGCTGATCGGCCTCGTCAAGGAGCGCTTCCATGATCTCGGGCGGGTATGCAACGAACTTGATCCCGTCGACGCCCTGGCCGTGCGCCCAGCGGACCCATTCGCGGGCCTGCTCCGGACTGCGCACGGGACCCTGGTCCCACCCCTGCCCCGGGCGCTGGTAGACGAACATGCGCGGCGCGGTGATCTCGTTGTTGTTGGCCCGATCGCGCTCCGAGAGCGAGAAGTCGACCGGACCGTACTCGATGCCGCGCCCCGCGGTCACCCCGTGCGCCATCCAGAGCTTGTAGACGTATTCGGCCCGCGGGGTCTTGGGCAGGCCGCCCGTGTGCAGGTGCAGGTCGACGAAGCCGGGAAGCACGTACATGCCGTGCGCGTCGATCTCGTAGTCGCCGGGGGCGGGACGGCGTGACTCGTCGATGGGAAGGCCCGGGTAGCCGACGCCCGCGATCTGCGCGATGCGGTTGCCTTCGATGACGATGTCGACGGGGCCGCGCGGGGGCGCACCCGTGCCGTCGATGACAATCGCGCCGCGGATGACGAGGCGGCCGAAGGGGCCTTCGCCCTCGGCGCGGTCCGGGCCCGGTTCGACGAACTGGGCAGCGGCGGGCACGGGAAGGAGTGCGAGGGTGGCGGCGAGGACGAAAGTGGCGGCGAGGGCGCCGGGAACGGCGATCGAGCGGCGGAGAATCATGGCACGGACTCGTTCAGTTGGCGTTCGGTGATGCGACGACAACAAGCTGGGCCCGCCCGGGCGACTGCGCCAGCGAGCGGCGCCATGCGCAGGGAACAAGGGAACCCCGGGGTACCGTTTGATGTAGTGCGTGTAGGCCGGGTCGTCCCTACATTGACTGGAGCCGGCCGCGGAGAGCCGACAACCACTTCCGATGCGAGCCCGCCCCATGACGAAACCGCGCCCGATACACACGCTCGTCCCATCGTTGGCTGTTCTGGGTGCGGCCGCCGGGTTTGCCTCTCCGGCCGACGCACAGGGGCAGAAACCCGTCTGCATGGACGACGAAGTCCGGATCGTCGGGGTGATCATCGACGCCGACACCGAGACGCCGCTGGCGGGTGCGTACGCGTCGGTCGAGGCCTCGGACTGGGGATCGTTGACTACCGACGACGGCCGTTTTCTGCTGTGCGGGATCGGAGCGGGAGCCCACCTGGTTACCGTCGAGAGGCTGGGATACGTGACTCTGGAGTCCCGGATCGAGGCCAACTCGTCAGGCGAACCGGTCGCTCTTCCGCTGCGCCCCGATCCGGTGCTCCTGGAAGGCCTGGAGATCGTAGCGGACCGATTCGAACGCCGGCGACGGGCCGTGGCGACATCGGTTCGGGCCTTCGATCAGGAGGCGATCGCGAGTAGCGGTTACTGGTCGGCCGCCGACTTCGTGGACAGGCAAGCCGGGGTCATAACGACTCCGTGCGGCATAAGCCGGTGCGTCTACTACCGGGGACAGCACGTCGACCCGACGGTGTATCTGGACGAGTTCCGCCTGATCGGGGGGTGGTCGCAACTGGAGACCATACCGACCAGCATGCTGTACATGGTCGAGATCTACCGCAGGGGAACCCACATCCGGGCCTACACGCACCACTTCATGAAGCGGGCCGCTACGGTTCGGCTGGCGCCCATGGTGATCTGGGACTAGTTCCGGGACTGGTTCGCCCAGCCGAGCCCCTCCCTGAGTTCGCCCACAAAGCTGCGGAGTCCGCGGCGGACGACCGAGCGGAGGAAGAGGCCGGCAAGCAGCAGCAGGCTGACCTGCTGGAGCAGACTGGGCAGCTCCTCCGTGAGGGCCGCGAGCGACGGAACGGAGAGGGCGCCGAAGGCTGCGTTGACGGCGACGCCGGAAGTGACCGCAAGCGTCACCATGACCGCGGCGAAGGAGATCGCGGCGCGTCTCCCGTGCAGGCTGCTCAGCAGACCCAGCGTGGAGATGTTGGTGGCCGGTCCCGTGATGAGAAAGGCGATGCCGGCACCGGGAGACAGGCCGGTGGCAAGAAACGCCGCGACCAGCGGCGTGGCGGAAGCGGCGCACACATAGGTCGGGAAACCCAGCAGGGCGAAGAGGAAGACGTCGGCGACGGGCGGCAGACGACCCAGCCACCCGCTCTCGAGGAACGGGGTCACGAGGGCCGCCACACCGAGTCCGAGGAGGATCCAGGGCGCCGTATGATCGACCACTTCGCCGGTACCGGTCCGCACCGCGGCGGCAATGCGCCGGGACGTGCCCGGCCGCTCACCCGGTGCGGCTGCCGCCTCGGGGGCGCGTTCGGGCGCCTTCAGTCGGCCCCCGACCCACCACCCAACGAGCAGTGCAACAAGGGCGGCCGTGCCCAGGCGAAGCAGGGTCACCTGGGGTCCCAGCAACGGAATGGACAACAGGATCGCGTCGAGCCCCAGTTCCGGCGTGGCAACGAGGAACGCCATGGCCGCTGCGGGTGGAGCGCCTCTCTGAATCAGGCTCCTGTACAGGGGCACGACTCCGCACGAACAGATGGGGAACGGCAGCCCGATCAGCATGCCCCGTCCCGCCTGCGACATCGCCCCGCCGCGCTCCATCCAGCGCACGGACCGCTGGGGAAGGAACGCGCTGAGCAATCCCGCGCACAGATACGCCACGAGAAGCGCGGGTGCGCTCTCGGCAGACAGGACGTATAGCCGGGAAAGGAAAGCCGTGGCCCCGTCTGCCGAAGCTCCCATGCGCACTGTGTAAACGGCCAGGAGCAACACCACGGCGACGACCGCCCCCCAGCCTTCGCGCCGCCGATCCGGCGGCCCGCCCACCACCTCGCGCTGATGCATCACCACATGGACGAGAGACCCCCCGACGGCCGCCTGAAACAGCGTCACCCCTCCCGAGCCGGCCACGCTCAGTGCCGCCGGCCCGCCGAGCGCATACCCGACCGCGGTCGCAGCCATCAGCAGGGCCAGCGCACCGGTCGCGGCCCGCCGGTTCTCCTCCTTCGTGACCAGCCACCACACCGCCACGCCCACCGGCAGCCGGTGCAGGATGGCCGCCAGAGGGAGCGAGACGGGCGCGGCGGGAGAGAGTGTTGCGAGCGCCGCCCCGTCCAGCGCCGCGTGGAGAGCGACCCCCGCGAGACCGGCCAGCAGTGCCCAGCGGTGGGTCCTCCCGCCCGCCCGCCGGGAGGTTCTCTCGGCCGCAATTGGAAGCGCAAACCCGGCCGCGAGAGCGAGGAGGACACTCCAATCCCCCTCCCCGATCGCCGACGGCACGAACTCCAGGAAGATCAGTCCCGGGATGGCGACCATGACGAGGCCGTCGAGCACCGGGGCCAGATCGCTGCGACGGGATGTGCCCGCGCCAAGCAGAGGTCCGGCTGCGAAGGCCGCGAGCGCGGCAATCAGGAAGATCATGACTTCAGAGGGTCGATACGCTATCTCCGCGTACAGCGGAACGCTATTTTGAGGGGCATGCTGCCACGCTAATCTGCCCGGCCCTCTCCCACAAACCGAGAATCCGCGGTTCGACCAGAAAGCTGACTGAATGTCGAATCCGACCTCCGAACCTATCGCCATTGTAGGCATGGCGTGCCGCTTTCCCGGCGCCGACGATGTTCAGGCCTATTGGCGGCTGCTCGAATCCGGCGGCAATGCGGTCACTGAAGGGGTGCCCGGTTCGGGAATCGGGCGGTGGGGACAGCTGTTCGGGGACCGAGCCGTTCAGAGTGAAGCGTGCCGTTTCGGGGCCTTCGTGGACGACATCGATCAGTTCGACGACTCGTTCTTCCGGATTTCACCGGTCGAGGCCCAACTCCTGGACCCGCAGCAGCGCATGATGCTGGAAGTGAGCTGGGAGGCCCTCGAGGACGCGGGCATCAATCCCGACCGGCTGAAAGGCAGTCGCACCGGTGTCTACACCGGGATCAGCAACGACGAGTATCGCATGCTGGTCGTGGAATCGGCCAAGCCTTCCGAGGCTGCGGCGTGCCTCTACGCGCTCAGCGGCACCAACCTGAACGGCACGGCCGGACGGGTCTCGTTCGTGCTCGGGCTGACGGGGCCGGCGAAGGCCGTGGACGCGGCCTGTGCGTCGGCAATGGTGGCAATCCACGACGCCGTGGCGGACCTGCAACAGGGCAAGGCCGATCTGGCCATTGCGGGGGGCGTGCAGGCCATCCTCAACGGCCGCATCTACGAACTGCGCGCGGACGCGATGATGCTGTCGCCCGACGGACGGTGCAAGACGTTCGACGCATCTGCGAACGGTTACGTGAGGGGCGAGGGTTGCGGCGTGGTGGTCCTCAAGCGCCTGAGTGATGCGGAGGCCGACGGCGACCCGATCTGGGCAGTCATCCGCAGTACGGTAATGAACCACGGCGGAACCGGTGTGGGGCTGACGGTCCCCAATACCCCTGCGCTTGAGCAAGTGATGACGGAAGCGCTTGTACAGGCGGGGGTGGCACCGACGGAGGTCGACTACCTCGAAGCACACGGGACGGGAACGGCGGTCGGAGACCCGATCGAGCTGAACGCCGTGGCCGACGTCTACGGCAGGGAACGCCCGGCCGACCGCCCGATCCTGATCGGCTCGGTAAAGACCAACGTCGGACACCTGGAATCGGCCGCGGGGGTTGCCGGATTGATAAAGGCGGCGCTCGTGGTGAAGCGCGGGGTGATACCGAAGCACCTGCACTTCCATGATCCCAACCCGGAGTTCGATTGGAAACGGGCGCCGTTGCGGGTGACCTCGTCCATGATGGACTGGCCGGACCGCTCCGGACGGCCACGGCTGGCGGGGGTCAACTGCTTCGGGATCTCCGGGACGAACGCACACCTCCTTGTGGAGGAGTACCGGCCCGCGGAGCGACCGGCGCATATGCGACCCGCAGCCGGTTCGGCAGGAGCTGTCACGCGACGGCCGAGCCGCCTCCTGCCTCTGTCGGGCAAGGTGGGCGCCGCTTTGCAGGAACTGGCGGGGCGCTACCTGTCCTGGCTGGACGAACGGTCGGGCGAACTCGATTCGGGTAGCGGGGCTTCCCATCCGCTGCTGTCGGACATGGCGTGGACCGCGGGCGTGGGGCGAAGCCATTTCAACCATCGTGCGGGGGTTGTCTTCCACGACGTGAGGTCGCTGAGAGAGCGTTTGAAATCGGTGGCGGAACCGGCCGGTGAGCCAGGTGCCCAGACCCCCGCGACCAGGGTGGCGTTCGCATACACCGGGCAGGGCAGCCAGTGGTCGGGCATGGGACACGCGCTCTACGAGAACGAACCCGTCGCAAGATCGGTCATGGACCGCTGCGAGGCCGTCTTCCGGGACGAACGGGGCGCTTCTCTGCTGGACGTGATGTTCGGCCGGGCCGGAAAGGACAATGGCGATCTGGGCGACACCGCCTGGGAGCAGCCGGCTCTTTACGCTCTGGAAAGCGCACTCACGGCGCTCTGGGCAAGTGTCGGCGTGCGGCCTGCGGTGGTGGTGGGGCATAGCGTCGGGGAGATCGCCGCGGCTCAGGCGGCCGGCGTGTTCAGCCTGGAAGACGGAATGCGATTCGCGTGCGCGCGGGGAGCGCTGATGTCCGGCATGGAGCCGGGTGCCATGGCCGCGGTCTTCGCGCCGCTGGAACGGGTTCAGTCGGCCGTCGAAGCCTGGAACGCGGGTTCGGAAGCGGTCGGCTTGGACATTTCCGCCGACAACGGCGCGCACCAGGTGGTCAGCGGCCCGGCGGCGGCGGTCGAGGCGGTCTCGAGACAACTGGAGTCGGAGGGGTTGCGGGTTACGCGCCTGAATACGACCAAGGCGTTTCACAGTGCCCTGGTCGAGACGATCCTGGACGCGCTTGAAGCGTCTCTCGACGGCATGGAGCTCTCCCGGCCTTCGCTCACCGTGGTGAGCAACCTGACAGGCCGTGCAGTGGATCCGGACCAAACGCTCGACGGAGAATATTGGAGGCGGCACGCCCGGCGGGCGGTGGCCTTCGCCGGCGGAGTCAGAACGTTGGCGGAACTGGGAGTGGACCTGATAGTCGAGATCGGTCCACGCCCGGTGCTGGCGCCCATGGCGCTGTCCGCCTGGCCCGAATCCCCCGACACACCCGCACCTCGTGTGCTGTCTAGCCTGCAACCGTCGTCTGTCGATGAGTCGGCGACGCCGGGTTCGAGCGCTTTCGTTCAGGCCGTCGCGGAGGCCTATGAGGCGGGCCTCCCGGTTCGCTTCGAGGGATTGTTCGCAGGGGAATCCCGAAGGCGGATTTCGCTTCCGAGCTATCCCTTCCAGCGCACCCGCCACTGGCTGGACGCCCCGAAGCGGCGGCGCGGGGACGCCGGACATCCTCTACTGGGAGACCGGCACGAATCCGCGCGTGGCGAGATTACCTTCGAGACCGAGTTGTTCCCGTCGGACCCCCGGTGGCTGGACGACCATCGCGTTTTCGACAGGGTCATCGCTCCGGGTGCGCTCTACGGCGCGATGGCGGCGTCCGCAGCCCTTGTCGAGGGCAGGGGAATGGTGGTCGTGGAGGACTTCCAGCTCCATAACGCAATGGTCTTTCCCGACGAGGACTCGGCCAACGGCAACGGAGGAGCGGGTCGCCAGCTTCAGTTGGTGTTCGATGAATCCGACGAGCGTTCCCGTCGTATCCAGATTTACAGCAAGGGAAGCGAAGGCGGTTGGATCCAACACGTGGAAGGGCGCGTGTCGTCGGGCGGCCCGGTGCCGGAGGCCGATGACCGATTGGATGTCGACCGGCTCAAACCCGGTCTTGCACCCGTGGATGTGGACGGTTACTACCGCGCCAGAGCTGCTACGGGCGTGGATCTCGGTCCCTCCTTCCGCACGCTGGCGAGAGCGTGGTCCCGACCGGGCGAGGCGCTCGCTGAGGTGTCCCTGCCGGAGGGTCTGGGCGGCGACGGTCTGGACATTCATCCGCTGGTACTGGACGGTTGCTTCCAGACCGTAGGCGTAGCGCGCGATCTTTCCGGCCCGCACGGCTCGGTGACATACCTGCCCTTTGGGTGGGACAGATTCTGGCTGACGAGCGGGCGCCTGCCTGACCGCGTGATGTGCCATGTGCGCCTGAGCGAGGACTCCCGGAACGCCGACGCGGATCAAGGCGACGCACCCGAGGTCCTGACCGCGGAGCTGCGCATCTACAACCGCAGCGGCATCCAGCTCGGCGGCTTGAGCGGCTATGCGATCAAGCGAGCGACCCGGGCAGTGTTGCTGTCGGCAGTGGACGGCGTCAAGGATCTCCTGTATGAGGTCCGCTGGCGCGAGCGTGCCCTCCCGCAGGGAATGCCATCTGCCGACTTCTTCCCCAACCCCGGAAGCATCAAGGCCGGCGCACAGCTGTTCACGGGCTATCTCACGGACGCGGGAGTCGATCCGGACGACCGGGACGCGCTGCTGGCGGATCTGGAAGCGTGGTCGTGGTCATACGCGCTCGCGACGCTGGACCGGCTGGGGTGGCGCCGTCGGCCGGGTACTCTCGTGGACTCGGAGGAGCTGCGCGAGCGGCTCGACGTAGACGCGGATCACCAGCGGCTCTTCCGCAGGATGCTGGAGATGCTTGTCAAGTCGGGAGTGCTGCGCGAGGAGGACGACGGTCGCTTCGCCGTGCTTGTGGGATCGGAGGATCCGTGGCCGGAGGTCTTGCCTCGCGACCCCGGCAGACACCATGCGGTCATGACGGACCGCTACCCCAACGGTCTGATCGAGGTCGGGTTGTTTCGTCGATCCGGGGGCGCCCTGGCCGAGGTGCTGCGCGGTCGCGAGGATCCGCTGTCCCTGTTGTTCAGCAGCGGGGAGCCCACCGCCGCCGATCTCTACCTCAAGGCACCGGTGGCGCGCGCGGCGAACCAGATGCTGGCCGAAGCCGTGCGAGCGCTCGTGGCCACTCTGCCGGAGGGCCGTCGCTTGAGGCTGGTCGAGGTCGGGGCGGGGACCGGGTCAGCGACTGCATCCGTTCTGCCCGAACTCCCGGAAGGGCGATTCGATTACGTCTACACCGACATCTCCGCAGGCTTCTTCGCCGAGGCCGAGGCGCGATTCGGTGACGGCGGCGGGTGCATCGAATACCGCGCGCTGGATATCGAGAGAGATCCGGTCGCCCAGGGGTTCGACGCTCACGGCTACGACGTGATCATCGCGTCCAACGTGTTGCACGCAACCCGGTATCTGGACGAGACGCTCGGCCACTGCCGGACACTCCTGGCGCCGTCAGGGCAGATGATCGCGCTCGAGAACCTCAGTGGCCTGGGTTGGATGGACCTGACTTTCGGCCAGCTGGACGGTTGGTGGCGGTTCGCCGACGACTACCGCCCGCATCACGCCCTGGCGTCCCCCGCCGTGTGGCGGCAGGCGCTCGCCGATGCGGGTTTCGAGGCGGCGGACGTCCTGGGTGTGGACGAGTCGGACTCGACGCGGATCCCCGACAAGGGCGTGATCGTCGCCCAGGGTCCGACGACGGTGAGGGAGCCAGCGGGCATATGGATTCTTGCCGCGGACCGGCGTGGTCTTGCGGCCGAACTGGCGGCGGAGCTGGCGGCAAGAAATCAGACCGTCCTGCTGGTAAGCGAAGAAGGACAGGACGACGCGATGCCGGACGCGGCCCGTCCTGGCGTGTTCCGCATGCGCGTGGACATGGCGCGGCGCGAGGCGTGGCGGTCTGCGGTCGAAGGACTTCCGCGCGACGCGGCGTTCAGCGGCCTCGCGCACTTCCTGTCGCTGGACGGACATGGTGCAGCGGCCACGACTGAAGAGATCGGCGAAGACGTGGTGCGGGTGGGCGCGAGCGCGCTGGCAATGGTGCAGGGCGTGGGCGACGCAGACGCGACACCCGAGAAGGGCGTCTGGTTCGTAACACACGGGGCGCAGGTGCTGGAGCGTGAAAGTGGCGGGCAACTCTGCGGGGCTGCGCTGTGGGGCTTTGGCAAGGCAGTCGCCCGTGAAGCTGCGCATCTGCAGCCCAAAATGATCGATCTGGATCCCGCCGCGAGTGCACCCCCACCCGACCTCGCGAACGAGCTGATGTATCCTGACAGTGAGAACCATATCGCTTTCCGCTCGGGACGCCGTCAGGTCGCCCGCCTGTTGCGTGCCAGCGACGAGGCGGAGCGGTTGACGTTGCCCGATGACCGGGAGTGGGTTCTGGCCCCGGATCCGTCCGGGGTCTTCGACCGCCCGTATGTCCAGCCGCTGCCGGCGCGTGCTCTGGAGCCCCGGGAAGTTCGGGTAGCCGTTGCGGCCGCCGGGCTCAACTTCTGGGACGTCTTCAGGTCGCTCGGCTTCCTCGAGGAAGGGCTCCTGGGAAGGGAGATGTGCGGCCGCATCCTCGACATCGGGTCCGAGGTCACCAACGTCTCCGTTGGCGACCAGGTGGTCGGGCTGGGGTTCGGTGCCTTCGGGCCCCAGATGATCACACACGAGGAACTGGTGGCGAACGCACCCGCCGGCATCTCGGTGACGGGGCTGGCGACGGTGCCGAGCGCGTTCGTGTCCGCCGCGCTGTCCTTCGAGTTGTCTGGACTCAAGGCCGGCGAGCGCGTGCTGATCCACGCCGGTGCGGGCGGGGTGGGCCTCGCGGCCATCCAGCTCGTGCAGGCGGCGGGAGCGGAGGTCTTTGCCACTGCCAGCGCGCCGAAACAGGCCTATCTCCGGTCTCTGGGCGTGAAGCACGTCTTCGACAGCCGCACAACGGCGTTTGCCGCCGAGACCATGGAGGCGAGCGACGGCGCAGGTGTGGACGTAGTGCTCAACAGCCTGACGGGGGAAGGGTTCATCGACGCCAGCCTGTCCTGCCTGAGGCACGGTGGCCGGTTCGTCGAGATGGCACGCCGTGACATTCTGAGCGCGGACGAAATGGCCGCCGTGCGCCCCGACGTCGGGTATGACATCCTCGAGCTGGACGTGCTCAAGAAGACCGATCCGCAGTGGGTGGGACGGGTCCTGCGGGGCGTGCTGCGACGCGTCGCAGCAGGCGAGCTGAAGCCGATCGTCCACAGCAGATGGCCATTGGCAGAGGCCGGCACCGCGCTGAGCTTCATGCGCGCGGCCCGGCACCTGGGGAAAATCGTCGTGACCACGCCGCCGGTCGAGAACGGGCGGCTGCGGACGGATCGGACCTACCTGGTGACCGGCGGTCTCGGTGGAATAGGGTGCGCTGTCGCGGGCTGGTTGGCGGACCGGGGTGCGGGGGCCATCGTGCTCAACGGGCGGCGGGCCCCCGACGCCGAGGCCGAGAAGACAATCCGGCAACTCCGGGAACGCGGCGTCGACGTACGTGTGGAGCTCGCGGACGTCACCGACACCCGGGCGGTGGACAGGATTCTGTCACGGATCGACCGGGAACTGCCACCGCTGGGAGGCGTGATCCACAGTGTCGGCGTGCTGTCGGACGGTGCGCTCACAAACCAGAGCTGGAGCAGGTTCGAGACGGTGCTATGGCCCAAGATCCTCGGCGCCTGGCACCTGCATCTTGCAACCCGGGACCGCGACCTGGACATGTTCGTGCTCTTTTCCAGCCGCGTCGGCGTCATGGGCAATCCGGGGCAGGCCAACCATGCCGCCGCGAACGCGTTTCTGGACCAGCTGGCCGGTCACCGCCGGGCGCTCGGGCTGCCGGGACAGGCCATCGCATGGGGGGCCTGGTCGGAGATTGGCGAAGCGGCGGAACAACGGGATCGGATCGACCGACAGCGGTCGGCACTCGGCGGTCGCTGGTTCACACCGGCGCAGGGGTTGAAGGCCTTCGACCGGTTGGTGCGCGAGGATGTTACCCATTCGGTGGTGATGTCCATGGACTGGTCCGTCTTCGAGGACGCCGTGGACGAGCGCCCGCCCCTCGTGGAAGACTTGCTCTCGGCGGCCAGTGAAGTCGACACCGACGGAGACAGTGCCCCTGGGGACCTGCTGTCGAGTGCAAGGGAAGCACCCGCGTCCGAGCGCGAGAACCTTCTGGTGTCCTTCCTGCAGGGGGAAGTCCAGGCCGTCCTGCGTCTGCCATCGGCGCCCGCGCCCACGGTAGGGTTCTTCGACCTGGGCATGGATTCGCTGATGGCGGTGGAGCTGCGCAACAGGCTCAACCGCGCGTTTTCCGGTATTTACACGGCACCCAATACCCTCGTTTTCGACTATCCGGACATCGCCACGCTCGCCGCCCATCTGGTCGGAGAACTCGTCCAGGACGGCGAGGCGAGCGCTCCTCCGGCTCAGCCGGAACCGGCATCTCAGCCGGCAGCCCAACCCGTGGCGCAACCCGACGACGATGCGATCGCGATCGTGGGCATGGCGTGTCGCTTTCCCGATGCTCCGGATCTCGCGGCTTTCTGGCGCCTTCTCGAGGACGCGAGGGACCTGGTCACCGACGGACGCCGGGACGCGGGTCCCTGGAACGGCGTCGCCGGAAATCCCGGCGAAGGAGACGCCTCTTCCCGGCGCGGAGCCTTTCTTGAGGACATGGACAAGTTCGACGCCGGGTTTTTCGGGATTCGGCCGATCGAGGCCCGTATGATGGATCCCCGGCAGCGGCTCCTGCTGGAAACCACCTGGCACGCCCTGGAAGACGCGGGCGTCGACCCTGCAGAGCTGAAGGGCAGCCGCACCGGCGTCTATGTGGGGACCGGCAACGGCGACTACAGGGATGTCGTAGTGGCGGGCGGTGAAACCCACGGTTACCTCGGCACAACCATGAGCGTCACCGCCGGGAGGATCTCGTTCGCGCTGGGCCTCACCGGTCCCGCCGTGCCGCTCGACCTCGCGTGCGCATCGTCGCTGGCGGCAATCCACCAGGCGGCATCCGCCCTGCGGCAGGGCGAAGTCGACGCGGCACTGGTCGGAGGCGTCAACGCGATCCTGTCGTCGGAGGTGGCGACCTTCATGAGGGAAGCCGGCATGCTGTCCACGCAGGGCCGCTGCAGCACCTTCGATGCGGCAGCAGACGGATTCGTGCGCGGCGAAGGGTGCGGAGTCGTCGTATTGAAGCGCCTGGGCGAGGCGAGGGAGGACGGGAATCGCATCTGGGGCGTCGTCCGCGGGTCCGCTGTCAACCAGAACGGCACCAGCGCCGGACTGACGGCTCCGAACGGCCCGGCGCAGGAACGCGTGATCGAGGATGCGCTGGCGAGGGCGGGGGTGCAGCCGGCCGATGTCGACTACCTCGAGGCCCACGGGGCGGGGTCGGACCTGGGAGATCCGATCGAGGTCCAGGCGGCGGCCGCCGTATACGGACGCGGGCGCGATCCGGGCAACCCCCTGCTGATCGGTTCCGTGAAAGCGAACATAGGACACCTGGAGTGCGCAGCGGGCGTGGCCAGCCTGATCAAGGCCGTCCTGGCCATGAACGAGGGGCAGATACCCAGGCAGCTGCACTTCCGTAACCCCAGCCCGCATCTGGAGTGGGAACGCCTCCCGGTACGGGTGACCGCGGACGTCACCGAATGGCCGTCCCACCCGGATCGGCCCCCACGGGCCGGGATCAGTTCGTTCGGGATTTCGGGAACCAATTCCCATGTCGTGGTGGAAGGGAACGGCGCACCCGAGGACGGCTCCGCGCCGGTCGGCTACCCGGCTTCGCCCGCGGGCTCCCCGCAGATCGTCGAGGCCGCGCTGCATGGCCGTGCGGCGGCGCTCCCTGCGCTGCCGGCGCCGGGCGAATACAGTCCGCGCGGGACCCGCATCCTCCCGCTCTCGGCCAAGTCGCACAAGGCCCTTCGAGAACTCGCACGGCTCTATGTTACCTGGCTCGACGAGTGCCACGCGCCCGGCTCCGCCGCAGACGCCGCTTCAGCCTCGGTGCTCGCCGACATGGCCTGGACGGCCGGCATCGGCCGGAGTCACTTCGCCCACAGAGCCGGCGTTGTTTTCCGCGACCGAGAATCGCTCCACAACGGGCTTAGCGCTGTAGCCGCGAGCAGCGACCCGCCGGGGCCGGATTCCGTGCACCGATCGTCAAGCAGCCCGCCCAGGCTTGCATTCGTCTACGCGGGCGAAGGGAGCGTGCGTGAGGGGATGGGCAGGGATCTCTACGATCGCGAACCGGTTGTGCGCGCCATTCTGGACCGATGCGACGCAGTGTTGAGGGAAGAACGGGACGGGGCGTCCCTGCTCGATGTGATGTTCGGCCGCACAGGCGCTGTCCGCACCCTTCGCGCCCCGGAGTGGGCACAGCCGGCGGTCTACGCACTGGCCAGCGCGCTCACGGCGCTGTGGGCCAGCGTGGGCATCCGCCCGGGCGTGGTCGCGGGACAGGGCGTCGGTGAGCTGGCCGCGGCATGGGCCGCCGACCTGTTCACGCTGGAAGACGGGCTCCGGTTGGCTGCGGCTCGAGGAATGGTGTTCGCCCGCCCAAGGACCCGCATGGCGGCTGCAGTGCAGGCCGCGGAACCGTCGGAGGACCCGATGGCCGATCTCGAAGCGGCCCTGAGGCAGGTCGAGTTCTCGCCACCCTCGCTGTCGCTCCTCAGTCAGGTCACGGGGCAACCGTTGAACCCCGCAAGGGCGACCGACGTCGACCATTGGCGCGAACAGGCCCGCGCCGACCGGCCCCTCGACCATCACGCCGACAAGCTGGCTGCACTGGACGTCGACATGGTCCTGGAGATCGGCACGCCATCGGCCGGGAGGCCGGTCCCGCTCGGCGCCTGGCCCGAATCGGCGGAGACGCCGCGTCCCCCCTTCGCCGAGGCCGTGGCGAAAGCCTACGAGGCTGGCAGTGAGGTCTCGTTTGCCGGACTGTTCGCCGGGGAAACACGGCGCCGGATATCCCTGCCGGCCTATCCGTTCCAGCGCAGGCGCCACTGGGTCGAAGTGGACCCCTGACCGCCCAGCTGTCCCCGGTGACCCGCCCTCCGATGCGCGCGATCAGACGACTGGCTCCCGCTCTCGCCATCTCGGCGGTCGCCTGCGCCGGTGAGGCAGCCCCTCCCGTACCTGCATCCCTGACCGTCCTCCCCGGCGCCCTCTCCTTCGCTTCGCTGGCCGACACCGCCCGCCTTGCCGCAACGGTTCGCGACGAAAACGGAGAGATCATGCAGGGCGCCACGATTGTCTGGGCGTCCCGGGACGCAGCGGTGGCCCGGGTCGCCCCCCCGGAGCGTGCTCCCTCGGTGCTGGTCACCTCCGTTGCGGATGGCAGCACCGGGATCACCGCCACCGCCGGCAGCGCCAGCGCCACCGCGATCGTGCAGGTCGAACAGGTAGCCACGACCGTAGAGGTCACCGCGCCCACCGACTCGCTCATGGTCGGCGACTCGGTCCGGATGACCGCCCACGCGACCGATGCGGTCGGATCGGAAGTGGTCGGCGCCCTCTTCTCCTGGGAATCCAGCGATCCCGCGGTCGCCACGGTCGACGACGACGGCTGGGTTCGTGCACGCGCCCCCGGTTCGGCCGAAATCACGGCCACTCTCGGAGCGCTCCGCGCGTCGGTGCCCTTGACGCTGCTGCCCCTGCCCGAGCGCACGGTGCTCCAGGCAATCTACGAGGCCGGCGGCGGCGCCTTGTGGAAGGACAACACCAATTGGCTCACCGACGCCCCGCTCATCGAGTGGTACGGGGTCCACCTGAACGACGACGGCCAGGTCGCCCATCTGTTGCTCACCGACAACGGGCTCATCGGTACGCTACCGCCCGAAATCGCCAGCCTGAGCCACCTCGAGTCACTGCACATCGGCCTGAACGACCTGACCGGGCCCCTGCCGCCCGAAATCGCCCACCTCAAACGACTCAAGTCCCTCGAACTGACGTACAACGCGTTCGACGGCCCCATCCCGCCCGAGATCGGGGGCCTCCAATCCCTGGAATGGCTCGGCGCGTTCGGCAACGCGTTCACCGGCGAAATCCCGCCCGAAATCGGCAGTCTCGGCCAACTGCAGTCCCTGGACCTCTGCTACAACCGCCTCACCGGCCCCATTCCGCCCGAGATCGGCAACCTTGCCAGCCTCAAGCGCCTCGCACTCTGCGGCATAGACGCCAACCCGACCGAAGGCAACCGCCTCAGCGGCGAAATCCCCCCGGAAATCGGCAAGCTCACAAGCCTCAGCCTGCTGAGCCTGGGCGCCAACCGCCTGACCGGTCCCATCCCGCCCGAAATCGGCAACCTGACCGCACTCGACTCGCTCCTCCTCTACAGCAACGAACTGACCGCCATCCCCCCCGAAATCGGCAACCTCGAGCGCCTCGAATGGCTCATCCTTTACGGGAACCGCCTCGCCGGCCCCATCCCGCCCGAAATCGGCAGCCTGCAAAGCGTGCGCATCATCAACCTGGGCTGGGGATGGGCCAGCGGACGCAACGAGATCACCGGGTCCATACCGCCGGAGATCGGCAGCCTCGCCCGCCTTGAACAGCTGGACCTGGGCGGCAATCAGCTCACCGGTCCCATCCCGGCCGAAATCGGCAACCTCCGCTCCCTGACCAAGCTCGAACTGGGCACCAACGCCCTCGATGGCCCCATCCCGGCCGAGATCGGCAACCTGACCCGCCTCACTTCGTTCGCCGCCTGCCCGAACAAACTCGAAGGACCGATCCCCCCCGGCTTCGGCAACCTCCGGCAGCTGACCCAACTCTTCCTCTGCACCAACCGGCTGTCCGGTCCCATGCCCCCGGACCTCGGCAATCTGCACCTTCTCCGCCAGTTCATCGTCGCCGGGAATCGCCTGACCTCCGCGGTCCCCGCGTCGATGGTCTCGCTCCGCCGGCTCCGCGAATTCTACTGGCAGAACAACGACGGACTGTGCGTCCCGCTGCTGACGGATTTCGACTCGTGGCTCGCCCGGATCCCGGCCCATGGCGGTGACCGTTGCGCCCCGGCGTCGGCGCATGCCTCCGAATCGCTCAAACCCATCGGCGACATTCGCACGGGTGCGCATATGCATGTAACTGAAGTGCGACCCCTGCCGCCCCGCCCGGTCGCGGACCTTCTCCGCCGCCGGTAGTGTATCAGGGGAGTCAGGATTACGGACCCACCGCCCAGCCCCCCGGACGTCGAATGGCTGCCTTTCCCAACGCATTGCCGCTCGCTGCGGCTGCGGCCGCTGCCCTCATCGCCTCCGCCTCGCACGGCGTCGCCCAGGACAACCCCGACGAGGACGTGGCATTCCACCTGGTTGGCCAGGTCGTCGACATTACGACCGGCGCGGCCGTGTCGGGGGCGCGGGTTTCCGTCGCGGGTTCCGAGTGGATGTCGGTGACCAACCGGGAAGGGCGCTTCATCCTGCCCGGCCTGGATCCGGGGATTCACACACTGACGGTGGAACAACTCGGCTACCGCACTCTCGTCACCCAGGTACAGGCCGCCAGGAAAACACCGCCGCTACAGCTTGGCATGCAACCGGACCCGGTCGTTCTCGAAGGCCTCGAGGTGGTGGTCAGACGCTTCGAGAGACGGCGGCGCGCCACGGGCTTGAGGGTCACCGAGTACGACCGCCAGGACCTGGCGGCCAGCACCAACACTTCGGTGGCTGAGATGCTGGAGCAACGCATTCCGGTTCAGCGAGCCCGGTGCAGCGGAGGCGGGTTCGAGTGCATTGCCTTCCGCGGCGCGAGCCTTCGTCCCGTCGTGTGTATCGACGAGACCCCGATGATCGATGCCTGGAACGCGCTCGCGGCCTACAGTCCTCAGGAGTTCTACATGATCGAGGTCTACGGCCGAGGCGGTCTCGTTCGCGCCTATACCCACAACTTCATGGAGCGCGCCGCCCGCATCCGGTTTCTTCCGGCCACGATCGGCTCCTGCTAGCCGGCGTCGCGCATCTCCGCCGCGCGGGCATGTGCCTCGAGCCCCTCCATGCGGGCGAGCGCGGCCGCGTCCTTCGCCACCAGGTCGCGTCCCGGCCCCGGCTCCAGGTGTAGCCAGGTGGGCCTCCGCAGGAAGGAGAGCACGGACAGCCCGCCGGTGAACCGCGCCGTGCCGCCGGTGGGGAGGGTGTGGTTGGGACCGGCGCCGTAGTCGCCGAAGACTTCCGCGACGGACTCGTTGACGAACAGCGACCCGAATCGGTTCAGCGTCTGCGCCCAGGCATCGGCGCGGCCCCCATGAAGCTGCAGGTGCTCGGGGGCGAGGGCCTCGCAGCTGCTCAGGGCTTCGGCTTCGGGAGCCACCACGGCGAAACCGTTGCGCAGGGCGGCGATCGCGGTTTCTGCGGTAGGCAAACCACGTAGTTGGCGGTCGATTTCGTGCTCCACCCGTCCCACCAGGTCGGCGGACGTGGTGATGAGGACCGGAAGCGCAGCGGGGTCGTGCTCGGCCTGCGCCAGCAGGTCGGCCGCGATGAGCGCGGGATCGCCGTCCGCGTCCGAGAGGACAGCCAGTTCGGATGGTCCAGCCAGCAGGTCAATGCCGACCGCGCCCGACAAGAGGAGCTTCGCCGCGGTCACCCACCGGTTTCCGGGCCCGACGACCACATCGCACCGCGGCACCTCGGCGACGCCGTACGCCATGGCCGCCACGGCCTGCGCCCCCCCCACCCCCAACAACCCATCCACCCCCGCCACCGCCCCCGCCGCCATCACCACCCGGGACGGCTTCGGCGAGGCCAGCCACACCTCACGCACGCCGGCCACCCTGGCCGTCACGGCCGTCATGAGCACGGACGACGGCAGCGGAAACCGCCCTCCCGGCGCATAGCACCCCGCCACCCGCACGGGCACCACGCGATCGCCGGCCGTGCCCCCCTCGACGGCCACGGAAACCGGCGCGACCGCCTCCATCTGGGCGCGCGCGAAGTGCTCGATCCGGCCGGCGGTGCGCTCCAGCACCTCGCGGTCCGCCCCCGGCAGCGAATCGAGGGCGGCCTCCATCTCGCCGGGAGTCCTCACCAGCGCCCCGCCGGCTTCGAGACCGTCCCACCGCTCCGCGTACTCGCGCAGCGCGCCCTCGCCGCCCTCGCGCACAGACTCGATAACCTCCAGCACCGCCGGGATGATCTCGCGCGGCACGGCGGGCTGGCGCGCGCGGTCCACGTCCTCGGGCGGTACGCGTCTCAATCGCACGCGATGGGGCCGCCCACCCCGACCCTCACCCACCACCCGCCCCCTTCGGCGCCGACGCCGCCCTCCGCTTCACCTTGAGGCTTCTCCGGTCCAGTTCCCGCTCCACATCGGCCAGGCGCACCCCGGCGCGCTCCAGCGCCACGGTCAGGAAATACATCACGTCCGCGGCCTCCTCGACCACCCGGTCCGCGACACCCTCCCCACGCCGCCCCGCCAGCGCCGCCTCTCCCAGTTCGCCGGCTTCCTCCACCAGCTTGCCGCCCAGGAACTCGCCGTCGTCGATCAGCCGGCTCGTCAGCGACCCCGGCACCGCCCGGGCCCGCCGCGACTTCACCGTTTGCTCCAGCCTGCGCATTCCGTGCGCCGGGCCGAAGCAGGTCCAACTGCCCTCGTGGCAGAACCCGGCCCCCGCCTGCCGGACTGCGAACCGCAGGGCGTCGCGGTCGCAGTCGACGTCGATCCGAAGCAGCGCCTGTGTCGCACCCGAGGTCGCGCCCTTGCGCCACAGGCCGCGCGAGCGCGAATGGTACACGCCGATGCCATCGTCGATCGCCGTCCGGACGCTGTCCAGGCTGGACCACACGAGGCCCAGCGCGCCACCCCGCTCGTCGCACACGACCGTCGGCCAGAGCCCGTCGGTTCGCTCGCTGCGCAGCGGGGCCGTGAACGCCTCGGCCAGTCCCAGGTGGCCGCGGTACAGCGCCATCCCCACCTGGGCGTCGGCTCCCGAGCGGTCCAGCCACGCGATCTCCTCCGCCGTCGTGATTCCCCCGGCAACGGTAAGCCGTGACGTGCCGGCGGCTTCCGCCAGGGCCGCGATCTGGTCCCGGGGGAAGCCTCCCTCCTTGCCCTCGCCTTCGACGAAAGTCACCAGGAAGCCCCCCGCGAGGCCGCTCAGCTCGCGCATGCCCTCGTAGATCGTGCGGCCCGTGCGCTCGGTCCACCCCTTGACCACCACCTCGCCCTCCCACGCGTCCAGCGCGGCCACAACCCGGTCGCGCGGCAGCCCCTCCAGCACTTCCGGGACGGCCGCCGTCCCGAGCACCACCCTGGCGGCCCCGCGATCGAGCCATTCGAGCGCCCCGTCCCGGTCGCGTATGCCGCCCCCAACGCGGCACGGCGCGATCGCGCACAGCTCCGCCATCACCGCCGCGTTGGAGCCCCTCCCCAGCGCCGCGTCGAGATCCACCACCGCGACCTCGCCCACGCGGCCGAAGCGCTCGGCAAGCGGACGCGGATCGCCCGCCTCCAGCACCTTGCGCCGGCCCTGCACCAGCTGCACGGCCTGGCCGTCCATCAGATCGATCGAGGGAATGATCACGGTGTCCGCCCCCCGACCCCGCCCGCGGCTCGCGCCATTCCGCGCGCACCGGAGTACGCCGGCCGCGCCGACACGCCGAGTCGTTCCAGCGCTGCCTTGACCCCCTCCACCGTCCAGTTGCCCTGGTGGAAGATCGAGGCCGCCAGCACGGCATCGGCCCCGGCGCGCACGGCGTCGGCCATGTGTTCGGGGGAATCCGCACCCCCCGACGCCACGATCGGCACGCGCACCGCGGACCGCACGGCGCCCAGAAGGGTGAGCTCGTAGCCGCTGCGCGTTCCGTCCCGATCGATGCTGGTCAGCAGGATCTCGCCGGCCCCGCGCTCCACCGCCTCCCCCGCCCACCCCACCGCATCCCGCGCCACCGGCCTGGTCCCGGACCGCACGACCACCTCGTAGCCGCCCTCCCCCCCCAGCGCGTCGATCGACACCACCACGCACTGCGACCCGAAGCGCGCGGCCAGGTCGGTCAGCAGCGACGGACGCCGGAGCGCGGCAGTGTTCACGGCCACCTTGTCCGCGCCCGCCTCGAGGAGCGCCGCCGCATCCTCGATTTCGCCGATCCCGCCCCCTACGGTGAGCGGCACGGACAACCGTGCCCGCACGGCGGCCACGGTGTCCAGACGGGTGCCGCGTCCCTCGGGGGTGGCCGTCACATCGAGAACGACAACCTCGTCCGCCCCCTGCTCCTCATAGGCGAGGGCCAGCGCCGCCGGGTCGCCCTGATCCTCCAGGCCCCTGAACCTGACGCCCTTGACCACCCGGCCGTCGCGGACGTCGAGACAGGGGATGATCCGTACGGGGAGCATCGGGACGACGCCGCCGGAGGCGTCCGCGCGCCCGAACCCGGCTCTCGCTCCGGCGGGCATCGCTCAGGCCTCCAGCCAGCGCGTCAGGAGCGCCTTGCCGTAGTCGCCCGACAGCTCCGGGTGGAACTGGCAGCCGACCACGGGGCCACGCTCCACCGCCGCCAGAAAGCGGCCCGCGTACTCGCACCAGACGGGCAGCCAGCCGCGGGGAGCGGTGGCGAGGCGGTAGGAGTTCGCGAAGTATGCGTAGCCGCGCGGCACGATTTCGCACTGGGCGTCCGGGGACACCAGGTTCCACCCCATCTGGGGGACGCGCCAGCCCTCTTCCCCGCCCTCGTAGCTGCCCACAACGCCGTCGAACACCCCGAGACCGGGGACACCGGGCGCCTCCTCGCTGCTGCCCGCCATCAACTGCATGCCCAGGCAGATCCCGAGCGTGGGCCGTCCCCGCTCGATGCGTTCCCGCAGGGGATCCTCCAGACCGTGCGCCGCGATGGCGCGCCGGGCCGCGGCAAAGGCGCCCACACCCGGGAGCACCAGACGCCCGGCCGCCGCCACCTCGCCGGCGTCGGCGGTAGAGCGGACACGGCATCCAAGGCGCTCGAATCCGGTCAGGACCGAGGCCAGGTTGGCGGTGCTGGTGCGCACGACGGTGACCGCAGGGCGCCGAGGCGTCACAGGACCCCCTTCGTGGACGGCACTCCGCGTCCGCCGGTGGACGCCAGCGCCACCCTCAGCGCCAGCGCCGTCGCCTTGAAGCACGCCTCGATACGGTGGTGGTCGTTGGCGCCCCGGATCACGTCGACGTGCAGCGTCAGGCCGGCGGCCTGCGCGAAGGAGCGGAAGAAGTGCGGCACCATCTCGCACGACAGGCCACCCACGCGTTCCCGCTGGAGACCGAGTTCGCCGGCGAAGGACGGACGCCCCGATACGTCGACCACGGCGCGCGCCAGCGCCTCGTCCAACGGCGCATACGCGTGCCCGAAGCGCGCGATGCCGCCACGGCCGTCGCCCAGCGCCCGCGCGACCGACTGGCCCAGCGCCAGTCCGGTGTCTTCGACGGTGTGATGGTCGTCGACCTCGAGGTCGCCTTCGCAGGTCAGCTCCAGCCCCCACCCCGCGTGGAAGGCCAGCGCGTGCAGCATGTGATCGAAGAAGCCGATCCCGGTGTTCACCCGGATGGCGCCGCGCCCGTCCAGATCGAGGCGCACCTCGACCCTGGTCTCGCCGGTCTCGCGTCGCACGCGGGCGCCTCTCGCCCCTTCGCCCACCGCAACCGCTCCCCCATTCTCGCCCCTGCCTGAATCACCCATCGAACAGTCCTCCAAAGTCGCTGTCAGCGTTGACGATGCGAGCGGCACCCGCGTCCTCGAGCGCGGCCCACAAGGCCGTGGCCGCCTGCTCGGCCTGCCCCGGCGGCACGACTCCCACCGGCACCACCCCCGCCCCCACCGCCGCCCTCACGTCGTCCGGCGTGTCGCCCAGCATCCACGCGGTCCTCGCGTCCAGCTGCTCCAGCGCGGTCCGCACGGGTGCCGGATCGGGCTTGAGCGGCGCGTCCTCGCGGCAGACCACCGCGCTGAAACACCCCCGCACCCCCTGCTCCCGCAGGAAGCGCCGGGCGTCGGCGCGCGGCCTCCCGGTCACGATCCCCAGCCTGAACGACCGTGCCAGCCGATCGAGCAGCTCGCGCGACGGGATCAGCGTCTCGCGGCGGCGCAGCCCCGGCGCCTCGTCGGTGCCCTGGTAGATCTCCTCGAAGCGCGCCGTCACCTCCTCCAGCGAGGCCTCGATCCCCGCGCTCTCAAGCACCCCGTGCGTCACCGCCCAGTCGTCGTTGGCGCTTCCTGCCGCCTTCACGGCGCCGATCAGCTCGTGTCCGGCCTCCACCCCGAACGACGCGCACGTCCGCACGATCGCCTCCCGGTACGACCGCCGCACGTCGGCCAGCACGCCGTCCATGTCCAACAGCACCGCGTCGGGCCCGCGCCGCGAACCGCCCACCGCATCCTTCGCACCCTCCGCACTCACCCCGCCAGCCCGCCCCGCGAGACACCTCAGCGCCCGCTCCACACGGCGGAACTCGCCGTCGTCCCGCGGCACCGTGATGCGCACGTACTCCGGCAGGTGCGGGAAGTAGCGCACCAGGACGCCCTGCGCGGCCATGCCCCGCTGGATCCAGCGCGCGTCCGGAAACGACGAGAACAGGAAGTTGGTCTGCGACGGCTGCGGCGCCCCTCCCACCTCCCGGATCACCCCGGCCAGGCGCTCCCGCCGCGCACGCACGTACTCGACGAACCCGCGCATCTCGTCCACCCCGTTCCTCAGCCGGTCCAGCGCGATCGCGATCGATGGCCCGGTCAGCGCGTACGGCCCCCCGAAGCCGCGCAGCACGTCGACCCGCTCCTTCGCGCCGACCGCGAAGCCCACGCGCAGGCCCGCCAGCCCCCACGACTTGGACATCGTGCGCACCATCACGGCGCGCGGGATCTCCAGGAGCGCCGCCGTGTGGTCCTCGTCCGCGAATTCCGCGTACGCCGAATCCACCAGCAGCACCACCTCGGGAGGCAGCGCGTCCGCCAGCCGCAACAGCTCCCGTGTGGTAAACGCCCGTCCCGTCGGGTTGTCCGGCGTCAGCACCGCCACCACGCCCGTCCGCTCGTTCACCTCGGCCAGGATCTCGTCGTGGGGCAGCGTTCCCCATTCGTACTCGACGGGCACGAGCCGCCCCCTCGCCATGCGCGCACACGCCGGGATCATCTCGAAGGTGGGCGTGGGGAAGACCATCTCCCGGTCGGGACCCAGAAACGCCCGAAAGATCCGGTCGATCGCGTCGTCCCCCCCGGTCGTGGCCAGCACGTTGGCGGGGTCGGTGCCCAGGTACGCCGCGTACGCCTCCTCCACCGGCCGCGGATCCGCGTACTTGCGCAGAATCCCGGGCCCGATCCGATCGAGCACGTCGAAGCACTCCCGCGGTGGCGGTTCGCCCTCGTTCATGCTGAGGTCGATCAAGTCCCTCGTGGCCGCGCTCATGGCACGATCTGCTGCGGTTCCGACACGACCAGATCGGTGCCGCCCCGCGCCTTCACCTCGAGCAGCAGCGCCGGCAGCGCCGTCCTGGGCACCGCCGCCCGCACCGCGTAGGCACTCTCGCCGTGCAGCCTCGACACGGTGGGCTCGCGCATGCAGGGCAGGATGGAGATGACGTGCTCGAATTCCGCCTCCGAGACGTTCAGCTCCAGCATCACCCGCCGCCGCGCCTCCAGAACCGACTTGAGGAGGAGAACGAGGTCGTCGATCCGGGCCCGGCTTGCCGGGTCGTCAAGGGCTGCCGGGTTGGCGTAGAGACGGGTCGAGGAGAGCATCAGCGTATCCGCGACGACGAGGCCGTTCCCGCTCAGCGTCGCTCCCGTCGCCGTGTTGTCGACGATGAGGTCGGCGTCCTCGGGCGGGAAGACCTCGGTAGCCCCGTAGGACCGCACCACGTCGGCCTCGAAGGGCTGCCCCCGGGCCCACTCCTTCACCACGCGCACGTACTCGGTCGCGACGACCAGGCGCCGGTCGGCCGGGAGCGCCCCGTCGCGAAGCAGCGAGGCGGGCGCCGCCGCGACGACCTTCACCGGGTCGAGCGCGGTGTCGAGCAGCTCGACCACGTCGGCGTCCAGCTCGGCCACCCAGTCCGCCCCGGCGAAGCCGATGTCGCGCGATCCCGCATCGAGCATCTTCACCACGTTCTGCGGCTTGAGCAGCTTGGCCTCGAAGCCCGGCCACGAGAGCACCGGCCGATAGTTGCGCGACCCCAGGTGGACGTCGATCCCCGCATCGGCAAGGAGCGCGAAGACCGCGCCCTGCATGTGCCCCTTGGGCAAGCCGATGTGGATGGCCGGCCGAACTGTTCCGTTCATCCCGCTGTCATCTCCTCGCGAGCCCGCTCCCCGAGAACCAGCCGGCGCACAAAAAAAGCGCCGACCCCCCCGAGGAAGCCGGCGTTTTGGGTATCCCGTGCTTTCGTACGGCTACACCGTCACGCGGCCGCCTCTCGCGGGTGGCCGTGATGATGATGCGTTGCGTAGCGGGCACTGGTATTCATAGGGCCCTAATAGTCAAAACACTGCGGGCGGATGTCAAGCGGACAACGGGAGGCCGCGTCCGGTTCCGGGTCAGGATATTTGACTGGATACCATATATTCATGTACATAAAATGATGGATATATTATGTTGAATGGCCATGAAACCAGTCCAAGTCACATTCGACGAGGCGCTCCTCGCCAGGCTCGACCGGCATCCGATGGTCCGTGAGCGCGGCCGGTCCGCGGTCCTGCGCGAGGCCGCCGCGGAGTTTCTGGAGCGCCAGGAGACACGGGAGATCGACCGCAGGTACCGCGAGGGCTACGCGGACGTTGCCGGGGGAGACTGCGCCCTCGACGACCGGCCTGGCGAACTTGAAGGCTGGGCGGCGCAGGGAGTGTGGCCCGGGGAATGAACGGGCGGCCACGGAGGGGCGAAGTCTGGCAGTACACCTTCAAGCCACCGGACAAGCGGCGCCCGGTGGTGGTGCTGACGCGCCAGTCAGTGCTCCCGCTTCTCCGCACCGCCATGGTGGCGCCCGTGACGTCGAAGGTCCGCGGCCTGCCCAGCGAGGTGCCGGTGGGGATCGCGGAGGGTCTGAAGCGCGACTCGGTGGTGAATCTCGACTGGGTGCAGACCGTCGAGCAGCGGCGCCTGAAGCACTACCTGGGATCCCTGGACGAAGACACCATGGCGCAGGTGTGCCGCGCGTTGGCGGTCGCCACGGGTTGCGACTAGCCGGCACCCGCCCGCCGACCCTCCCTTCCACCTTGCGCCCGCCCCTCACCGATGGCGTCGATTTGTCGCCCGCGCGACAGGGCAGTACGCTTTCGTCCCAACCCGACAGCGACCCCGCTCACCTTCCAAACCCATGCGCCCATGAAGATCCCGCGCTCCCACTATCTTCCCCGCACCCGCAACGGCTGGATCGCGACCGTGGCCTTCGTCGTGGCCATGGCGCTGGCTCAACCGCCTATCGTGCACGGCCTGGTCAACCGGATCGAGCCCTGGATCCTCGGAATGCCGTTCATCTTCGCGTATCTGCTCGCCGCGTACCTGCTGGGCATCGCCGTGCTGATCTGGGCACACCGGAGGGCGCTGTAGATGGAAACCTGGGTCGTCTCAACCGGACTGATTTTCATCTACCTGGTCGCGACCATCGTGGTCGGCTTCGTGGCCAACCGGAAGGGCACGGCGAACATGGAGGACTTCTTCCTCTATGGGCGCCAGGCGGGGGTCATCGTGCTGTACCTGACCGTGGTGGCCACCTTCCACTCGGCGTTCGCGTTTCTCGGCTCCGGCGGATTCTTCTTCACGCACGGGATCGGGTTCTGGATGGCCGGGACGTGGACGGTGCTGGTGGGAGCGATCACCTATACGATCGGGACGCGGATCTGGGCGCTGGGCAAGAAGTTCGGCTACATCACGCCGGCAGACCTGATCGCCGACTTCTACGAGAGCGAGACCGTGCGGGTGATCGTGGCGGTCGTGTCGGTGATCTTCACGCTGATCTACATCCAGGTGCAGGCGCAGGGCCTCGGCATCATCCTGTCCGTCGCGACCGGGGACCGCATTCCCTTCGCGTACGCGTCGCTTCTCCTGCTCGTAGTCGCCGCCGGATACCTCATGGTGGGAGGATTGAGAGCGGTCTACTGGACCGACGTGATCCAGGGGATCTGGATGTACATCGCCGTGTGGGCGGGGAGCCTGTTGCTGACCTACAAGCTCTTCGGGGGCCCCGTCGCGCTCTGGCGCAGGCTGGCCGCGGAGCGTCCCGACCTGCTCTCCCTGCCCGGCCCGGAGGGATTCTTCACGCCGGGGGTCTGGGTGGGCATGACGGTCGCGCTGTCCTTCGGGATCATACTTCAGCCGCACATGATGATCCGGTACTTCACGGCGGCGTCGTCCAGGACCCTGAAGCTGCTGGGCGCCACCACCCCGATCTACCTGATGACGCTCTTCATTCCGGCCGCGTTCGTCGGTCTCGGCGGCGCGCTCATCCTGCCCGAACTGGAGACGGCCGACCGCATCTTCCCTGAACTGCTGGCCACATACGCGCCCGCGTGGCTCACCGGTCTGATCCTGGCCGGGGCGACCGCGGCCGCGATGTCCACGCTGGACTCGATTCTGCACTCCAACATGACCGTGCTGACGCGCGACGTGTACCAGCGCTACATCGCCCGGGGCCGCAGCGACCGGCACTACCTCGCATTCGGACGCTGGCTGGTGGTGGCACTGCTCGGCGTCGGCTGGGTGCTCACCGTGTACAACTTCGACTTCCTCGTGACCCTGGTGACTCTGTCCGGCGTGGGCGCGCTGCAGCTCCTTCCGGCCGTGCTCGGCGTGTGCTATCCGGGGCGCCGGCTCACGACGTCCGCGGGTGTGATCGCGGGAATCTGCACCGGCCTGCTCGCCGTCTATCTGACCCAGCAGGTATGGCCGCAACCTCTCGGGATCCATGCAGCGCTGTGGTCGCTGGTGGCCAACTTCGCGGTCGCGATCGGGGTCTCGCGTTTCACCCGCCCGCCATCGGAGGCAACCGTCGACAGGATCCATGGCGAGGTGGAGCGCTTCGTGTACGGCGACTGAATCCGGGGCGTCAAACGGGGGCGACGGCCGTGACTACCCGAGAATTGGGCTCAAGAATCGTATACACAAGCTTGCGCACTCTTGCGCACCGGCGATGTGATCCCCATTTTGGCCCGGTTCCCCAACCAGTCCACTCCAAAAGAGGAGAGAACCGTGGACAAGAATTGGGTAGTAGGGTCCGTTGTCGCGGGCGTCGCGATGTTCGTGGTCAACCTGATCCTGGGGGCGATTGGGGTCGACCTGGTGTCGGCTTCAATGGGGGCCGAGTTTACCGCGTCCTCAATCGTGGGGCACCTGTTCGCAGGTGCCGTACTTGCCACGGTGCTCGGCTGGAACGGTGCCAGCGACGCCGCTGGCGCAGGCAAGGCAGGAGCGACATTCGGTGTCCTCCTGGGCTTGGCCGGTGCGATTGGTGGCTCCGGGTTCGAAGTCATGGGACTGATCGGTGCCATTCTGACCGGCGCCATCGTCTACGGAGTCAGCGGTGCCGTCATGACGATGGCACCCACGGGGGGTGGCGACTAAGTCCTTCACGGCCTGAGGGCCGAATTAGGCCCGAGGGTTCAACGGCCGCTCTCAGAACCGGACCACCGCCACGGGTGCCAGGAGTTCCCGGGATGGTGCAAGCGGAAGCCAGGTCCGCAACCGGTTCCGGGGGCGGTCGTGCTTATGGCATACGGTTGCTATCCGTCCAGCCGCTCGTCGATGTCGTATCCGGCCGCGGCCCACTGGCAAGCCTGCCGTCCGCGGTCGAAGGTCACATCGACACGGCCCAGCCGCATGCCGCCCCACCCGACCTGGTTCACCACGGTAAACCCCGTCCGGCCCCGAGACCCCGCACCACCCCGCCCGAAGACCACCGCTTCGTCGAGGAATGTGTGGGTGTGGCCGCCCAGAATCAGGTCGATCTCGGGCACCGCTTCCGCCAGCGTCCGGTCGCTCGGGCGGGCGGGATCGGCGTAGACATATCCCAGGTGTGACAGGCAGATCACCAGGGAACATCCCTGCTCCCGCAGTTCGCGGCAGGCGGTGCGCGCCGCTTCGAAGGGATCGGTGTACCGCACGCCCTCGTGGAGGCTGGCGAGCACGAGCCTCTCGAAATCGATGCCCAACCCGAAGATCCCCACCTTGACGCCGTCGAATTCGCGTACGGTATGTGGCCGGACGTGCCCGGCCAGCGCCGAGGCGCTCACATCGTAGTTGGCCGACACGAACTGGAAGCCCGCTTCGGGGAGCATCGCCACGAGCCCGTCCACCCCGTTGTCGAAGTCGTGGTTGCCCAGGGTGGCGACATCGTAGCCCATGGCGGTCATCGCGCGGAACTCGATTTCGCCCGCGAAGAAGTTGAAGTAGGGCGTTCCCTGAAAGATGTCGCCCGAATCGAGCAGCAGGACGTGCTCGTTCGCCTCGCGCACGCGCCGGATCAGCGTGGCGCGCCGGGCCGCTCCACCGAGTCCGGCGAAGGGGCCGCCGTCCATCGGGAACGGGTCCATGCGGGAGTGAGTGTCGTTGGTGTGAAGGACGACGAGGCGGAAATCGTCGTCGATCAGCGGCCCGTAGCGGTGGGACTCACGAGCCGCCGCCCAAAGCGGTCGCCGGACGCCCATCGCCGCGGCCCCACCCAGCCCGAGCGACCGCACGAAATCACGACGGTTCATCGACTGCACCCCTTCTGTTCGGCACCGGCGGCGGGGCGGACGCGCCCGTCCAGCGCCGGGCTCACGGTGTCGCGTTCGCGGAGGTACGCGACGAAGACATCCCGGATCAGCACGTCCAGGTCTTCGCGGGCCTGCGCCCCCGCCTCCCACAACACGGTCCACGTGCCGCCGCCGTTGACCAGGTAGTCGACGGTGGCGAGGCGGTAGGTGCGCTCCGGATCGATGGGCTGTCCGCCGACCCGCACATTCACGGCATCTTCGCCGTTCAGCTCCATCGTCCACCCCGCGACCGGCTCCCCGCAGCTTTCCGCAATCTCGTCCGCCAGGCGCTCCAGCTGGGATCCCGACAGAGAGAGCAAGGTGACGTAGTTCTCGAAGGGCAGCAGTTCGTAAGCGTGCCGCATCAGGATCGGGCCCTCGGCGATGGGGACCCTCAGGCCGCCGTCGTTGAGAAGGGCGACGTGCACCGGCTCGCCGGCCAGGTCCTGCGCGACGTCGAGCAGCGCGTCGGCGACAAGGTTCTCGAGCGTGCCCTCGGGGTCGGCCTTGCGGAACGCTCCCCCCGCGTGCGCGAGCACCTCGGCCAGCTGCTCGCCCAGCCGGGCCCGGTACGGCGCGATCAGAGCCTCGATGTCGGCCGCGGATTCGATGCTGTCGCCCACTACCGTGAAGGCGACCGGGGCCCCGCTGACCGGGAGGACGCGGGGGGGCGGATCGGGCGCGCGTTCGGCCACGGTGCAGCCCCCCAGGATCACGGCGGCAGCGAGCATCGGTCGGGTCGATTCCAGCATCACGGTGCTGAACATCGCGTGATTGGGTGTTGCGCGCCACGGCGAAGTCCGCATCGTTGCACGACAGCACTGCGCAACGATATCAAGTCCCCCCCCAAATCAACTGCGAGCAATCCCATGTCCCTCGCCCATTCGCTTGACGGCGTCCGCGTCCTCGACCTCTCCCGCCTCCTGCCGGGACCCTTTCTGACCATGGTCCTCGCCGACCTCGGAGCCGACGTGGTCAAGGTCGAGGAGCCTCGCGTGGGCGATTACATGCGCGACTTCCCGCCCCGCGGCGCAGGGATGTCGGGCCGCTACCTGACGGTCAACCGCAACAAGCGGTCGGTGGCGATGGACCTGAAGGACGACCTGGAACGCGAGCGATTCCTGCGCATGGCCGCCCAGGCCGACGTCGTCGTCGAGAGCTTCCGCCCGGGCGTGATGGAGCGGCTCGGCGTCGGGTACGAGGCACTCCGCGAACGCAACGGCGGCATCATCCTGTGCTCCATCTCGGGTTACGGGCAGACGGGCCCTTACCGCGACCGCGCGGGCCACGACATCAACTACCTCGCGCTGGCGGGCGTGCTGGCGATGAGCGGCGCGACGCCCGATGGGCCACCCGGGATGGCGGGCGTTCAGATCGCGGACATGGCCGGAGGCGCGATGTGGGGCGCGATCGGCATCCTCGCCGCGCTGATCGAACGCGATCGTACGGGAATGGGGACCCACCTGGACATCTCGATGACCGAGGGCGCCCTGGCGCTCCTCGCGAGCGAGTTCGGGATCCTGGATGCGGAACCCGAGGTCCCCACACGGGGCACCGGCCTCCTCAACGGGGGTGCGGCGCGCTACGGGGTGTACCGGACCAGCGACGGCAAGTACCTGAGCGTGGGGGCGCTGGAGCCACAGTTTCTTGCGCGGCTGGAGGAGGCCGCGGACCTGGAGCTTCCGGCGGGATCGGCCGACTCGGCGGCGGCAGCTGCGGAGGACGATCTGCGCCGCCAGCTCGCCCGGGTCATCGCGTCGAAGACTCGCGACGAATGGGTGCGCGTCCTCGCGAACCGGGACTGCTGCTGCGAACCCGTGCTGGAACTGGACGAGGTGGCCGAACATCCCCTGCACCGCGAACGGGGGCTATTCTTCGAGATCGGCGACAGCGCGTCGGCCGGCGCGCTACAGGTGCGCACTCCGCTGGGGATGCCGGCGGCTCGGCGCCCCGCCCCGGCGCTGGGCGAACACAACGACGAGGTGTTCCGTGAGTACGGCGTATGAGCAGCCGGGATGGCGGAATGGGCCTTGTCGCCGCCTATCCCCCCCACACCTTCTCGAACACCCGCAGGTAGTTCTCGCCCAGGAACTTGACGATCACCTCGTCGGGATGGCCTCGCGCGGCAAGCGTCTCGGTCAGGCGCGGCAGTTTCGAGATGTCCTCGAGCCCGGCGGGCGCCATCTCCCTGCCGTAGTGATCGCTGCCCAGGCCGATGTGGTCGGGGCCCATCACGTCGAGCGCGGTCTCGACATCTCGCACCACGCTCTCCAGATCGCGGTGCGCCACGTGGATCAGGCCCAGGACGCCGCCGTTGGCAGCCAGCGCCTCCAGCATCCAGCGGTCGCGGGGCAGTTCGAGACGCGGGCGGGGCAGCTTGCCGCCCAGCAGGTCCTGCGCCTCCGGAGCCGTGTCGGGGAACATCGTGGGCGTGGTGTGCGAGAGGATGACGGGATTGCGGGTAAGTTCGAGGATCTCGACGAACCCGACCTCGCCGATGTGAACGAGGTCGATGACGATCCCGAGGTCGTCCATTCGCCGGACGACTTCCTTGCCGAGCCGCGTCAGGCCGCCGCGACGGTCCGCCGCCCAGCAGCCGTCGGCGAAGATGTTGCGGCGGGTGTGGGTCAGGCTGCCCGAGCGCAGGCCGAGGCGGTAGTACAGGTCGAGGAAGCGCGGATCGGTACCCAGGGCCTCGCATCCCTCGAAGGTGAGAACCAGCGCGACCCTCCCCTCCTCCCTGGCGCGGCGGATGTCACCGACCGTCGTGGCCAGCACGAGTTCGTCGTGGCGGTCGACCTGCTCATGCAGATTCCACACCATCTCCATGCCCCGCCGGACGGGGTCGCGCAGCCAGTCGTCGTCGAGGTAGATCGCGCAGAGCTGCGCGGTCACGCCCCCTTCGCGCCAGCGCGGCAGGTCGTACTGGCCCATGGGGCCGAACCACACCGTGTGGGCACCCATGCCGAAGCGGACAAGCGGGTTGTTTTCCAGTCCCGGCGGCGGCTCCCAGTCGAGATCGGGCACCTCGACGCGCTCGCCCAGGGTCATCTTGCCCTCGGTGACGGGGATCAGGATGTCGCTGTGTCCGTCGACAACGATGGCGCGGCGGTGGAGTTCGCGAGCCGCAGCGCCCCGGCGCGTCCCCGGCGCGCTCTCGCCGGCCATCAGCAGCCCCCCGTGCCGCCCGCTGCGCCCGCTTGCTCGCCCGCACCGCCCGCCTGCTCGTCCGGCGAGCCCGGGAGACCGCCGTCCACCACCGGCAATGCGATGCGCGACCCGTCCGCGCCGCCGCGGTGCACGGTCAGGGTGGCCGCGCCGTCGGCGGGGACCGGGTCGAACATGCCGGCATCGGCCCCCGCGATCGCGATCCGGATCCGGTGCCCGGCGCGGACCAATGCCGCGATGGGCCAGAGGCGGAAGCTGATCGTGACGGCCTCCCCGGGCGGCATGGGCTCGGCGTCGGCGCGCGCGAAGGAGTGGTATGGCTCGTCGCCCTCGAAGTACGGGTTGGACACGGTCTTGCGGTGGATCAGCCGGAGCCCGCCCTCGGTGACGTAGCGGCTCCGGCCCTCCGGATCCACGTCCTCAAGGTAGACGAAGAGCGCACCGTCCTCCCGGTCCGACACAAGCTTCAGCGTGATCACGGGATACCCGGCGATCTGAACATCCGACGCCAATGGCTCGGTGGTGTACGTGAGCATGCGCTCGTCCATTTCGCCGCGGTCGTCAAGATGGAGGATCGGAGTGCCCATCTGCGCCATCCAGCGGTTGTCGGGTCCGGTGGTAACACCCGGGTCGACGGCGTACTCGTCGCTGCCCTGGGCCACGGCCTCCGAGTCCCCACCCAGACGCCCTCCCGAATCCATGTACAGGGTCGTGGTCGTGGTGCCCGCCGGCGGCCAGACCTCGGTGTCGTGGTACGCTTCCTCGCCCAGGTTGTAGAAGCGCATGGCCGGCCATTGGTCCACGCCGTTGTCGGAACCCCTCAGGTGGTGGTCGAAGAAAAGGCGCCGCATCTCCATCTGCTCGTCCACCGAAGGTTCGGGCGGAAGAGGCGCTGAACCCACGGAATAGGGGCTGGCGCTGTACCCGCCGCCGTGGGTCGAGGCCAGAATCAACACCTTTTGCGCGTTGGAGAAGTGGCGGAAGCGCAGCAGCGTCCCGTCCGCAGTCCCGGCGTCCAGCCAGCTCACCAGGACCAGCATCGGAACGGCCGACGCCTCGATCTGCTCCTCCCAGTGAATCGGGCCGATCTCGGCCCAGGTCTGGCCTCCACCGACCACGTCGTCCCGGTATTCCGTGGCCAATACGGCCTGGAAGACGTCAGGGTTGGCGGCATGCTCGGCCAGGGCCGCCGCCAGCATCGATCCGTCTTCGTCTTCGTCCACGCGCCGTACGCCGCGGCCCATCACTTCCACGTTGTTGGCGTCCATGTAGCCCACGAGGTCGCCCCAGGTCTCGATGAAGCCCCGGGCCAGCAGGCCGTAGGGACGGATCGGACTCGGATAGGCGTCGAAGTCCGACCATCCCGGAATGACGGCCTTGACCGCAGGGTGGTTCACGGCGGCAAGCAGCTCGGCGGTGGTGCCGGTGTAAGAGGTCCCGTAGGCGCCCACCATCCCGTCCGACCAATCCCGCGACACCACCCATTCCACCACGTCGTACGCGTCCAGGACCTCCTGGCGACCGTACTCCACGGGGCGCGTGCCGAACGAGGCGCCGCTGCCGCGCGCATCCACCTTGACGAGCGCGTAGCCGTGGGCGAGGAAATGGCTGTCCAGACCCGACAGGGTGTTGATGCGCTCGCCGGTCTCGGGATCCTCCAGCCCGCGGCGATAGCGGGTCAGCGTGAGGAGCGCGGGATACGGCGGGTCGTGCCCGTCCACTGGCAGGTAGACATCGGCGGCAAGCCGGGTGCCGTCCTCGGCCGCAATGTAGTGGGCCGACACCTCGGGCCCGGCGGGCGTCCGGGCGGTTTCGCAGGCGAGAAGGGCGGTGACGAGGGCCACCGCGGCAAGGCGGGCGATGCTCACTCCGGCACCTTCATCGAACTGACGATCGGCGCGACCGGCAGCGCGTCCAGGTCCACCACCTTCCCCTCCTTGATCACCATGTGAATCGCCCGGTAGTTGTAGGCGCTCGCCAACGGATCGGCGTCGAGGATCACGATGTCGGCCCACCTGCCAGGCTGCAGCGTCCCGATCTCGTCCTCGAGCCGGTACGCCCCGGCCACGTTGCTCGTGGCGGACTTGAGCACCTCCATCGGGTCCATGCCAAGCTCCTCCAGCCCAACCAGCGCATTGAAGTGCCCCTCGCCAAGCTTCACACGGGGGTCGACCGTGTCGGCGGCCAGCGTTGCGGACTCCGCCCTGAGCACGGGGTTCTCGATCCCGGCGTCGGTCGACATCAGCAGCTTCGCGCCCGCCTCGATCATGTTGGCCCGGTTGATCGCGCCGATCTTCATGTACGGCGTAAGCCCCGTCGGGCTGTGCTCCTCCAGCGCAGCCAACCGCCGCGCGGTGATCGGCAGCACCGAGCACGCGACCCCCCGGTCGACCATCTTGCGGATCGACTCCATCGGGATCGGGATTTCGGGGCCGGAGATCCCGCAGTGGGTGATGATGTCCACTCCCGCCTCGATCGCCATGTCGAAGCTCTCGACCGATGTCGTGTGCGTCTGCACCGTCATCCCCGCCCGGTGTCCCTCCTCGACGATCACGCGCTGCACCCGCTCCGAGAACGAGATCAGGTTCATGTCCACGTGCCCGCTGGCGCCGTACTTGAGGAAATCCATCCCCAGCGTCGTGTAGTGGCGGATCACGTCGGCGACCGAATCGGGCGTCATCCACAGCAGCTCGCGCCCCGTGTCCTCCTCCCAGGTTTCGTTGATCCGGTTCACAAACGCCTTGCTCACATACGGCGCGTGCGACTCACGGAAGTCGGGCCCGAGCGGACCGCTGAACCCGATGATGTTGCCGGCCAGGTAGATCCGGCTCCCCGGCGCCTCGCCCGCGTTGATCATGTCGCGCGCCTGCCCGAGTGCCGCACGCGGTCCCCAGGTGTCGAAGACGGTCGTCTGCCCGGTCTTCAGCGTGATCTGGGCCGCCTCGAGGACGATTTCGTGAAGTCGGTGCTCATGCAGGATCAGCGTCTCGAGGTCGAGGTTGAGGAAGAGATGGAGGTTGCCGTCCATCAGCCCGGGGATGACGTACTTGCCCCCTGCGTCGATCACGGTCGCGCCCGCAGGGACGGCGGTCGAGCCGGCGGGCCCGGCGGCCGTGATCCGCCCGTCGGTGAACACGACCACGCCGTTTTCGGTCGGTGCGGCTCCCGTGCCGTCGATCACGGTGCCGCCGGTGACGGCGACGGTCTGCGCCGCGGCGGCCGGGGCGAGCGCGGCGGTGAGAAGCAAGGCAAGCGCGTTGGCTCGGTGGGTGGACATGGCTGACTCCTTTGGTCCTTCGGTGATTCCTCAGTCGGCTCTCGGCACCATGCGGGCGCCTTGCGCGATATAGGTCATGCGGCCGTCGGGACGCGGGTCGAGGAAGCTCATGATCGCCGCGGTCGGATTCCCCTCGGGGTCCGGGTAGGTGAAAGCGTCGTTGCCGACCGGCTTGAGGGGTATCGGCGGCGTGGGGTCCATCGGCGTGTCATCGTAGAAGGCGAACTTCGCCCACAGCGAGACCCCGATGCCGCCGTCCATCTCCACGATCTCGTAGCCCTGCGCGATGTTCTCGTAACGGCCCGCGTAGCGCGCGATGTCGACTTCCGTATCGATGATCGGCCTGACCACGGGCTCCGGCGGCGCCACTCCCGCAGCCTCCTCCATCCACCTGGCGGACAGTTCAGTGGCCAGTGCGCCCCCGTGCGACGAGTTGGTCAGCACCGCAACCGCCACATTGCTCTCGGGGTGCGCGGTCAGGTTGGCCAGAATGCCCGGCCCGCCGCCCCCGTGCGACACGAAGCCGCCCTCCGACAGCATCCAGCCCAGGCCGAACGCGATCGGCGCGCCCTCGCCCCGCACCCGCGTGGTCTCGGTACGCATGGCGCGGGCGCTTGCGGGCGACAGGATGGTGGCGCCGTTCAGCCCGGTGCCGTCGGCCATGTGTGCGGCCGCGAAGGTGACCAGCGCGCTGGCGGACATCATCGCCGTCGCCCCCGCCGGCGCGAAGCTTATGGGCAGGAAGACGAAGGAGGTCCGCACCGGCTCGCCGGTCTCCGGGTCGGTGAAGTGCCCCACGCTCGCCCGGTGCAGCAGCGCGTCCTCGGGCAGGACCGCGGCGTGCTCCATGCCGAGCGGGCGGAAGATCCGCTCCCTCGCCAGGTCGTACCAGCTGCGCTCCCGGATCCGCTGGCACAGGTAGCCCGCGATGACCGTGGCCGTGTTGCAGTACGACGTGTCGGCGCCGGGTTCGTGGATCCTGCCCATGCCCGCGAAGCGCGGGATCGCCTTCTCGATGATCTCCTCGTCGTGGCCCTGCTCCGGGACCAGCTCACCGTCGATGCCGCTCGTGTGGTTGACGAGCATGCCCACCGTGATGCGCGCCAGGTGATCCGGATCGGCGAGGCGCAGCTCGGGCAGATAGGTCGAGACCGGGGCTTCGAGATCGACCAGGCCGTCGTCCACCATCTGCATGAGCAGGGTCGTGTTGAAGATCTTGGTGATCGACCCGATGTGCATCACGGTCTCGGGGGTCATCGTGACGCCGCTGCTGACGTTCACCAGGCCAGCCGCGGCCGTGCGGATCGCGCCGTTGGCGAACACCGCCGCGCTGGCGCCGACCACCCCGTGGCGCGCGAGCGCCTCCTCGAGGTCGGCCTGGAGCGCCGGGTCGGTCCCGGGGGGCGCCGCGCCCGTGCGCCGGATCCGCGCCGGCGTGTCCGGTGCGCACGACGTGACGCCGACGACCGAAGGCACCGTCGCCGCGACCGCCGCGCTCTTGAGGAAATCCCTGCGGGTGGCCATCGATGCCTCCTTGGCTGAGCCGGCAGCCTGGACGAATCCACACGGGTCGAACTCGCAGAATAGGTCGCGTTGCGGATCGCCGCCAATGTCCGGCATCGGCCGCATACGGCTCGCGCTTCCGCCACGCGAATGGCTGGAAAAGGCCGCTGCGCCGCCCCTCGTGCGGCGCCATGGCATCTCCCCGGCGATCGCGGCCGAAGGCGCAGCCCTGCCGGACTCCTTTCACCGGGACCCCGCGGACCGCATTATTGTCGCTACCGCGAGAATCATGGGAGCGACGCTGCTTACCCACGACCGGCACATCGTGAACTCCGGGCTCGTCGCGACCCTGAACTGAGCCGTCGAGCCCCATCCACCGAGGAACACGCAGTGTACAGGCCATCAAATCCGCACCCCACCACCCGTCGCCGCTTCCTCAAGGCCGGGGCCGCAGCGCTGAGCGGCGCCATGATCGCACCGGAACGCATCCTGGCCGATCCCTACGCGCCGATCGACTGTCTCACAGACCCTTCACAGCCCGGCTCCCGGCGTGGGGCGGCCGCCCTCACCACACCAATCAGAGTCAGAGGCGTGGTGCGCTCCCGGGGAACCGGATTGCCTCGTGTCCCCGTCTCGGACGGCGTGCAGGTCGTCGATACCGCGGACGACGGCTCCTTCGAGCTCGTCACGACGCCCGACCGGGGCTTCGTCTGGTTCACGACGCCGTCCGGCTACCGGATTCCGCGGAACCGGCCGGGCACCGCACGCTTCTACCAGCCGCTGTCCGACGGGAGCGAGCAGTCGGCCGTCTTCGAGCTCGAACCCGATCCGGTGCCCCACGACAACCACACACTCCTGCTCCTCGGCGACATCCAGACGGAAGACCCGACGGAGATGGGGTGGTTCCTTTCGCAGTCGGTGCCCGACCTGCGGGAGACGGTTGCGGGCCTCGGCGGCGAGCACGCCTTCGGCATCTCCTGCGGCGACATCATGTTCGACAACCTCGAGCTCTACCCGGACTACGAGCGCGGGGTCGGCGAGGTCGGCATCCCCTTCTTCCAGGTCGTCGGCAACCACGACCTCGACATGGACAACCTGACCGACCAGGCGTCGACCGAGACGTTCAGCCGCCACTTCGGGCCCCCCTACTACTCCTTCAGCCGGGGCGCAGTCCACTATGTGGTCCTGGACGACGTGTTCTGGCACGGGAGCGGCTACATCGGCTACCTGGGGGCCGATGCACTGACCTGGCTGGAGCAGGATCTGGCACGGGTCGAGCCGGGGTCGCCCGTAATCGTTGCGACGCACATACCGGTGCTCGGCAGCCAGCACCTGCGCCGCGGCGAGGAACGTCCCGGGACCGCCCTCGCGATCATGAACCGCCAGGCGCTCTACCGCCTCCTGGAGCCCTTCGACGCGCACATCCTCACCGGCCACACGCACGAATGCGAGCACGTCTTCGAGCAGGGCACGCACGAGCACGTGACCGGGGCGGTCTGCGGGGCGTGGTGGAGCGGCCCGATCTGCCACGACGGCACGCCCGGCGGCTACTGCGTCTACACCGTCCGCGGCGAGGAAGTCCGCTGGCGCTACAAGGCCACCGGGCATCCGGACGACCATCAGATGCGGCTCCATCGCGGCGGGCGCGACCCGTCGTCCCCGGACGAGCTGATCGCCAACATCTGGAACTGGGATCCGGAGTGGACGGTGCGCTGGTTCGCGGACGGCGAGCCCCGGGGCGCGATGCCCGGACGCAGGGGCCTCGACCCGCTGAGCGCGGAACTGCACACGGGACCCGACCTGCCGCCGCGCCGTACCTGGGTGGAGCCGGTTCCGACCGATCATATCTTCCGGGCGGCGCTGACGGGCGACGAGCGCACGCTCGTGGTGGAAGCCACGGATCGGTTTGGACGCGTATACACCGAAGAATTGCGAGGGTAGACGGATGAGAAGGTTCACAAGCACGATGGTCTTCGCGCCGCCGGCGCTCCTTTGCGTGGTGGCCGTGGGCTGCGGGCCCGCGGGCGAAAGGAGCGGGGATTCGGACGCCGCGGGGGCCGGTGGAATGGCTTCCATGTCCGCCCAGCCACCCGCCGAGCCCTGGACGCTGGAAGACGTCACGGCGAACACCGACGACGGCATCCGCGTCCTGATCATCCACGACATGGAGGGCCTGTCCGGCCAGGACGACCCGCGCAGCTACCGTTTCGGCACCGAGCAGTACCCGTCGGGACAGGAGATGCTGGCCGCCGACGTCAACGCGGTGGTGGACGGGCTCTTTGCGGGCGGCGCGACCGAGGTGGTGATCGCCGACGGGCACGGCAGCGGCAACACCGACCCCGACCTGCGCACCGACCTGCTGGACGAGCGCGCCACCCAGATCATCCGCGACGAGCCCTTCGACACCTATTTCGACCTCCCCGAGTCGGAGGAAATGGACGCGGTGGCGGTCGTCGGCATGCACTCGAAGACGGGGAGCGGCGGCTTCGCGGCGCACACCTTCACCCTGGGGATCGACCTGCTCGTCAACGGCCAGGCCATCACCGAGACCGAGCTGGTCGCGCTGTCCTGGGGGCGGTTCGGCGTGCCGGTCATCTTCGCGTCCGGCGACGACAAGCTGCGCGGGGACCTAGCGACCATGCCCTGGATCGAGTACGTGACGGTCAAGGACGCCCCCGCGGCGGACACGGCGATCACCCGGCCCGTCGACGAGGCGCGCGCGGACCTGCGGGAGGGCGCGCGGCGGGCGGTGGAGAGGCTCGCCGAGGCGAAGGCCATGCGCGCGGTGTTGCCGGTGCAGGCGTCTCTGCACGCGGTGCCGCCGGCCAATCTGCGCTTCCTGGAAGGCGTGCCCGGCATGGACTACGCCGACGACACCTACACTTTCACGGCCGCCGACATGCGCGAGGCGTACGACGGGCTGGTCGCGGTGGTGGGCCTGGCGCGAGTCGGCTACCAGAGCCTGCTGCAGGAAGTCGTCGCGAGCCGGCCGGACGCGGGCGAGATCCAGTCAGCCTTCGGCGAGGCCCTGTGGCAGCGCTGGCACGACCAGGAATCGGGGAGGTACGAGCGGCCGGACGCGGGCGCGGCGATTGGTGACGCGATCCGGCGTTTCCACGGGTATCGTTGACCATGACGTTCAACACCGCTGTTTTTTTCGCCGTCGCCGCGGCTGCCGCACCCGTGCAGCAGCAGGTCGGCATGTCGGCCGACTCCACCCTGACGCACACCGACGGCGTGGTCCCGCCGACCGTAACGGCCGTGCGGGCCGATCCGGTACCGGTGCTCGACGGCCTCCTGGACGATCCGGTGTGGCAGAATGCCATCCCCGTCAGCGGATTCCGCCGCGACCGTCCCGGCGACGGGCTCCCCGCGGCTGAGAGGACCGAGGTGCGGGTCGCCTACACCGACGACGCGCTGTACGTCGGGGCACGCATGTTCGACCGCGACCCGTCCCGGATTTCCCTGCTCCGGGGCCGGCGCGATTCGTTCATGCAGTCCAACGACCAGTTCCTGATCCAGCTCGACTCCTACCACGATCACCGCACCACCTTCGTCTTCGGCGTGACCCCCGCGGGCGGGCGCAACGATCTGGTCGCGCCCAACGACGGTTTTCAGGGCATGGACGCGGGCTGGGACCCGGTGTGGGATGTCGAGACCCGGGTGGATTCGCTGGGCTGGGTGGCGGAGCTGCGCATTCCGTTCTCGCAGCTACGCTTCCGGGAGGGGGAACGTCAGGTTTGGGGGGTGAACTTCCGCCGTGACATCCTGCATGCGGGCGAGGCGGTGGACTGGGCGTGGAGACCGTCCACGGAGAGCGGCCTCGCTTCGTCCTTCGGGCACCTGTTGGGACTGGAAGGGGTGCGCCGGCCCTCGCGCCTGGAGGTCCTTCCGTACGCGGTCACGCGCGCGAGCTTCGACCAGCGCGCCAACCCGGCCAGCCCATTCGACGACGGTTCGGTCTACGGCGGTTCGGCAGGACTCGATCTGAAGTACGGACTCACCGGCGGGCTCACGCTGGACGCCACCGTGAACCCCGACTTCGGACAGGTGGAGGCGGATCCGGCCGTGGTGAACCTGACCGCCTTCGAGACCTTCTTCGACGAGCGGCGGCCGTTCTTCGTCGAGGGCGCGGGGCTGTTCGGCTTCGGCGGACTCGAGGGATTGCGCTTCTTCTATTCGCGTCGGGTAGGTCAGCGTCCGGCGATCCTGGCCGGTGGCCCGAGGGGATCCTTCGTGGATCAGCCGACGCAGTCGACCATTCTCGGTGCCGCCAAGATTTCGGGTCGGACCGACTCGGGGTGGGTCGTGGCCTTCATGAACGCCACCACGCAGCGAGAGAACGCCCGCGTCACCGAGGGGGCCGGCGCACCGGTCGCCGAGTATCCGGTGAACCCGCTGTCGAACATCACGGCGCTGCGCCTCCGTCGCGATTTGCGGGACGGAGACAGCTACATCGGCATGATCGCGACCGGAGTGGACCGCGACCTGAACCACGACGTCTTCGTCCTGGCCCTCCGCGACCGCGCCCTTACCGGCGGCGTGGACTTTCTCCATCGCTTTGCGAACCGCACCTACGCGCTGCAGGGCTGGGTGGGAGGCTCACACATCAGCGGCAGCCCGTCGGCGATACGGCGCGCGCAATACTCGTCCGTGCGGTACTACCAGCGGCCCGACCAGGGCTACGTGAGCGTCGACCCCGACCGCACGTCACTCGGGGGCTACGCGGGTGAACTGGCGTTCCGCAAGGTCGCGGGCGAGTGGCTCTACGGCTTCGAGGCGAGCATGATCTCGCCCGGCTTCGAGATGAACGACGCCGGCTTCCAGACGATCGCGGACATCTATTCGCTCACGCTGGGTGGAACGCGGCGCTGGGTGGAGCCCGGGCGCTACTTCAGATCCGCAAGCCTGACCCTGGGCGGGTCGGAACGGCGGAACTTCGGCAACCTGGTGTTCCAGCGCGAGATCTCGCTGCGTGGCAACGGCCAGACGGTGGGCTTCCAATCTCTCCGGGGCTCGCTCCGCTACGAAATGGAGACCCTGGACCACCGCGCCACGCGTGGCGGTCCCGCAATGGTCAGCCCCGCGAACTGGGGCGGCAACCTGTGGTTCAACACGGACGGACGAAAGCGCGTCTCGGGAGGCCTCTCGGTCAACTTCTCGGGCGATGCGGAGGGTTCCTACTCGGTCTCGGCCGGCCCCACGTTCTTCGGCCGTGGCGAAGGGCTGTTCAGCTGGAGCCTCCGGCCCACCCTGAGAAGGAGCAGGAACGCCGCGTTCTACGTTACCCAGGCGGACGACCCGGCCGCGCATTCCACGTACGGCCGCCGGTACGTGTTCGCCGAACTGGAGCAATCCGCGATCGACGTGACCATCCGCATGGACCTGGCGATCACGCCGCGCATGACGCTGCAAGTCTACGGCCAGCCCTTCGTGGCCACCGGCGACTACGAGAACTTCATGGCGCTGAGCGCGCCCCGCACCTACGACTTTCTCCGCTACGGCGAAGGATCCGCCTTTATCGGACGCGCCAACGACATCTACACCGCCGACGCGGACGGTGCCGGGCCCGCCGACCCGATCCGGTTCGGCAACCCCGACTTTCGCACGCGTTCGTTCCGGAGCAACGTGGTGCTGCGCTGGGAATACCTTTCCGGCTCGACGCTGTTCCTGGTCTGGAGCCAGGACCGGGCCAACTGGATCCGCGACCCGGCCTTCGACGGAATCGGCGACCTGCAGCGCCTCTTCTCGGACCCCATGCGCAACGTCTTCCTGATCAAGGCGAGCTACTGGCTGGATTTCTGAGGGGCATGGCCGTCGCCCAGCCAACGCGCGCTGACCGTTCCCCCTTTCACAAGCGACGGAAAGGCCATATGTTGCCGGAAGCGGGCGAACCGGTCTTCCGGGATTTTCCGGGCGGCGGTCCCGCCGTCCCAGCCCGCCAGCATGATCAGGGCCAGCAGCAGGAGGCTAGACGGTGAGAGGGTGCACCGAGCGTTGGAGCGGAGCTGGAATCTGATCATGTCCGGACACTACGCGGCAGCAGCGGAATCGGCCACTTCTTTCATCCTCGTCTGTATGCAAATCGGTACGCAAGCCGCGAAACGGGACACATCCCCCACGTTGCACGCAATCAGCAAAGGAGGAGCCTCATGACATTGCGCTACGGCATCATGGCGGGCCTGTTCATGCTTCTGGGCACGGGTGAAACCCTGGCCCAGACGCGTGTTCTCACGGGCGCCGTCACGGACGTCACCACCGGACAGCCCATCTCGGGCGCGGCCGTCGCCGTCTCGGGGACGACTCTCGGCACCTTCACGGCAGATGACGGCAACTTCGCCGTCTCCGTGGGGGCGGGCGAGGTGGTTATCGAGATCAGCATGCTGGGATACCAGCCGGCGTCGGTCACCGTACCCGAGGGCACGAACAACATCAGCGTCAACCTCCGGGTGGACGTCCTGAACCTCGACGAGATCGTGGTGACGGGACAGGCCACCGGAATCTCCAGGAGGAACCTTGCCAACGCGGTCTCGACGGTGAGTGCCAGGGACCTCGAGAGGGTGCCCTCCGCTTCCGTCGAGCAGGCGCTACGCGGCAAGGTCGCCGGAGCGAACATTCAGTCGAACTCGGGCGCTCCGGGCGGGGGCATGCAGCTCCAGCTCCGCGGAGTGTCCACGATTCTCGGCAACCACACGCCGCTCTATGTCGTGGACGGCGTAATCGTGAGCGACGAGACGATCCCATCCGGGGTACACACCGTTACCGTCTCCTCGTCGAACCCTGTGCGCGGAGGCTCGCAGGACAACTCCGCGAACCGCATCGCGGACCTGAACCCGTATGACATCGAGAGCATCGAGGTCCTCAAGGGCGCATCCGCGGCAGCCATTTACGGGTCGAAGGCCAACAACGGCGTGGTGATCATCCGCACCAAGAGGGGCCGGGTCGGGGCGCCGCAGTTCAACGTCACGCAGCGGTTCGGCTTCTCCCAGCTCTCCAACAAGCTCGGTCTCCGCGAGTTCACCTCCATGGAAGAGGCAGTGGAGTTCTTCGGCCCCCAGGCCGCGGACCACTGGCAGTCCGGCAGGTTCTTCGACCACGAGGAACTGCTGGCCGGCAACGAGCCCCTCTCCTACGAGACTTCGGCAAGCGTGAGCGGGGGTACCCAGGACACGCGCTACTACGCCTCCGGTCTGGTCAAGCACGATGGCGGCATCATCGACAACACCTTCTACAACAAGGAGTCGCTGAAGCTGAACATCGATCAGACACTGGGAGAACGGGTCTCGTTCAGCCTCAACACCAACGCGATCCACACGTTGGCGGGCCGCGGCATCACCAACAACGACAACCGCAGCATCAGCTACTACATGACGCTCCCGTCGACGCCCAGCTTCGTGGATCTGCGGGCCGTCTGCGCCGACGGAAGCCGCCAGGCCGACATCGACGACTGTCCCAGCGGCACCGGCACCTATCCGAGGAACCCGTTCGCGTCGTCGAACATCCTCGAGACCGCCTCGCTGGTGCGAAACGACGAAGAGGTATGGCGGTTCGTGGGTTCGGGAAACCTGACCTTCGACGCCATCACATCGGCCACGCACAACCTGCGGCTTAGCGCCACCGGCGGCATCGACTTCTACAACCAGAAGAACGAACTGTTTTCGCCGCCCGAGTCGCAGTTCGAGCCCAACGACGGGCTTCCCGGAACGTCGGTCCTCGGATCGGCCTACAGCCAGTACATGAACGCCAACATGAACGCGGTCTACACATTCAACTCCGACGCCTTCCAGTCGACCACGTCGTTCGGCACCCAGTACGAGATTCGCGACCTGGACGTCAGCAGCACCATCGCGAAGAACCTCATCGGCGGTTTGCAGAACATCGACCGGGGCACGGCCACCGAGGTCCGTCAGGACCGTGAGCGGGGGGTCGACCTCGGCATCTTCGCCCAGGAAGAGCTGCTGATGCTGGATGAGCGTCTCCTCCTGACGGCGGGAATGCGCGCCGACCGCAGTTCCAACAACTCCAACACCGACGAGTTCCACTTCTACCCCAAGGTCGCGGCCTCCTACCGGTTCCCGATCGGCAACGACCTGCTGGAAGAGGTGAAGTTCCGCGGTGCATGGGGCCAGTCGGGCAACCAGCCGGTCTACGGACAGAAGTTCACCGAGTACGAAGGGCGAAACATCGGCGGGCTGCCGGCGTTGCGGGTGCAGGGCGCCACAGCGGCGACCGATCTGCGTCCCGAGCGGCAGACCGAGATCGAGGGCGGCGTCGACGCCACCCTGTTCGAGGACCGCGCAACGCTCGAATTCACGTACTTCAAGAAAAACGTGACGGACGTGATCCTCGAGCGGTCGCTCGCACCGTCCACGGGCTTTGTCGAGGCGATCTTCAACGGCGGCGAGATCCAGATCTGGGGAATCGAGACCGCGCTTACCGTGGTGCCGTTCTTCAGCCGCAACCTGCAGTGGACCTCGCGCGCGACGTTCAGCATGGATCGCAGCGAGGTGATGGCGCTGCCGGTCCCCCGCTTCACCGTCCAGGGCTTCGGGTACTTCTACGGAACCACGGCGGTCGAGGTCGGGAGGTCGCTCACGCTGCTCTGGGGCAACGGCCCCGACCCCGAGACCGGCGAGGTTGGCGTGGGCCCCCTGGCGGAATCCAACGCGGATTTCCGCATGGGCTTCTCCAACGATGTCAGCATCGGGCGGTTCAACGTCTATTCGACGCTGGACTGGCAGAAGGGCGGTACGGCCAACAACCTCACCCAGTTCCTCTTCGACCTGACGCGGAACACCGAGGACTGCAACAACCTGGTCGACGGCGAGAGCGTCTGCGTGAAGCGCAACCGGGAGTTCCCCCAGAATACCGGGACGTACTTCCAGGACGCTTCCTTCGTGAAGCTGCGCGAACTGACCGTGAGCTACGACCTGCCGGAGGACATGGTGGCGGGGATTTGGAGCGGCGCCCGGCACATTCGGCTGAACATGAGCGGCCGCAACCTGCTGACCTTCACCGACTACGCCGGCCTCGATCCCGAGGTGAGCAACTTCGGGAGCGAAGCGGTCGGACGTGGCCAGGACGTGGCGCCCTTCCCACCCAGCCGGACCTTCTGGCTCTCGGTGAATGTGGGCTTCTGACAACGTGAACAGGAGAGACCGATGATCAGACAAACGGGCCGTCTACTGACGGCAGGTCTCGTCGCAACCGTGTTCACGGCGTGCGATCTGACCGTACCGGACTACAACAACCCCAGTGTGGAGGACCTGCAGACCAATCCGAACAGCGCCGCAATCGCCGCCGCTGCGCAGGGTCTCCTCTTCGACACCCGCCTCACGGCGGCCGACATGGTGCAGTGGGTCGGCGCCTTCGGCCGTGAGGTGTACCCCATGGCGCCCACCGGATCCTCCCTGCCCGGCAGCGTGCGGGATCCCTGGACGCAAACACTCTTCGTAGGCACGCAGGTATGGGGCGAGGCGTATCGGAACATGCGCAACGCCAACCTGCTTCTGGACGCCCTGGCAGCCGCGGAAATGCCCGAGCCGGACAAGGCGGCGGTGCGCGGCTTCGCCAAGACCATTCAGGCGTATGACCTGCTTCACATCGCAGTGACCCGCCGGCATCTGGGCGCACCGATCGCAGTGGGATCCGATCCCAACGATCCGCCGGCACCCATCGTGGGCGAGAATGAGGTCTACGGCCACGTGATCAGCCTGCTCGACGAGGCGCGCGGCGACCTGCAGGCCGCTTCGTCCTTCCCCTTCGGCGTCACGACGGGGCTTTCCGATTTCTCCTCGCCGGGTGACTTCATCCGCCTCAACCGTGCGATCAAGGCGCGTGCCGAAGTGCATCGCAGCAACTGGTCGGGCGCCATGCAGGCGGTGGCCGAGTCCTTCATGGGCACGAACATGCCCCTCGACTACGGCGCCTACCACAGCTGGTCGGTCAACTCGGGCGACCTGGTCAACCCGGCGAACCGCCCCGACCTCCTGTGGGCCAACACCCGCTTCCGCAACGAGGCCCAGCCGCGTGCGGACGGGTCGCCGGACCTGCGCTTCCAGAACAAGTTCAAGGTGGTGCCGGCGTACCAGCTGCTCGAAGTCAGCTCGGACCTGCAGTACACGCTGTACGAGAACCCGAGCGCGCCGTTCGTGTGGGTCAAGAACGAGGAGCTGATCCTGATCCGTGCCGAGGCGAACCTGGCGATGGGCAACCGGGCGGCGGCGATCGACGACATAAACCTCATCCGCGTGAACTCCGGGGGCCTGGAACCGCTGCCGGATCCCTACCCCGGGTCCGACGACGACCTGCTCAACGAACTGCTGTACAACAAGCGGTTCTCGCTGGTCTTCGAGTGGGGGCACACCTGGATCGACATGAACCGCTACGGGAAGCTGCTCGATATCCCCGTGCTGGGTCCGCCCAGCGCCGATCAGCGGCTACACGACGCGATGCCGTATCCGCTCAGCGAGTGCCTGCCGCGGGAACCGGAGGTTCCGTCCGGATGCATGACACAGCAGGGGTACATCCCCTAGGACGGGCCGGCAAAGCGAGGCTGACGGTCCTCCTCGCCGCGGTGGCCGCCGGATGCGCTTCCTCGCAGGAGCGCTCCGGCGAGCCGCCGGGCGGGGAGCCGTCGGAAGTGCGAGCCGGGGCCGCACAGAGCACGTTGCACGTCACCAACCGCAACTGGCTGGACATGCGGATCTACGCGCTGCGGGGATCCGAGCGCATCAACCTGTTCTCCGTCACGAGCATGAGAACCGACTCGGTGCCGCTGCCCGACAGGATCCTCACAGGCGGTGGATTCCGGCTCCTGGCCGATCCCGTGGGCGCCGACCCGTACCGCAGCAACACGATATATCTTCGTCCGGGCCAGACCGTCTGGTGGCGACTCGAGAACACACTGAACCAGTCCAGCATCTGGGTCTACTGACAACCGTCACAAGGAGCACACAATGACCAGTTATCGGAAACGGGCAGCGGCGCGTCCCATGGCAGCCGCCACTGCCTGGAGTGCCGCCCTCTTCCTGGCGACCGTCACCGCCACCGGAGCCCACGCCCAGAAGGCCGACATCCTCACCATCGACCAGCTGCTATCCATCGAATCGGTCGTCTCCGGCTCGCCCGCCTGGTCGCCAGACGGGTCGGGAATCCTCTTCCAGTCCTCACTCTCGGGCGGACTGATGACGCTGTCCCCCGACGGCGGCTTCCCCACCCGCCTGCCCATCGACCTCGGCAGCTCGGGCCACTTCCTGGCCTCGCAGATGCCCGGCTGGTCCCCGAACGGCAACTGGATCTCCTACGTGTCCGACAAGGGCGGCTCGCCCGAGATCTGGGTGTGGTCCCCCCGGGACGGCACCGAGATGCAGTTGACCAACCTCGGCGGCCGCATCAACTCGATGACCTGGTCGCCCGACGAGCGCTCGATCGCGTTCGCCGGCGACCGCTACGGCAACTACGACATCTGGACCGTCGAAGTCGCCACCCGGCGCGTCCGGCGCATCAGCAACGACAAGCTCTACGAGGTCTTCCCGACCTGGACCCCCGACTCGCAGCGCATCCTCTACGTGCGTCTCAACGACACCTGGGAGGACCACGACGTGATCGAAGTCGCCCCGGACGGCACGGGCGCGCGCACCGTGCTCCAGGACACCGACTTCTTCGACTACGGCGCCGGCACCACTTTCGCCTATCCGCGCGTCTCGCCCGACGGCAGCCAGATCCTCTTCCGCTCGCACCGCAGCGGCTGGATCAACTACTGGCTCGCTCCGAGCGGGGGAGGAGAGCCCCGTCCGATCGCGGCCGCCGAGGCCGACCAGAGCAGCGCGGCCTGGTCGCCGGACGGCAGCATGATCGCGTACACCGAGAACCACAACGGTCATCACGACCTGCGCGTGGTCTCGGCGGACGGCGGCAAGCCCCGCGTGCTCGTGTCCCCCGACGGCGGGGTGGCGTCGAGTCCCTCCTGGTCGCCCGACGGCGGCTCGATCGCCTATCTGAAGGCCGACCTGGTCAATCCCCAGGACCTGTATGTGGTGTCTTTGGAGGACGGCCACAGCCGCCAGCTCACCTACTCCATGCCCGCCGGCAACTTCGGGGCGCGGTTGATCCTGCCGGAGAAGGTCCACTATCCGAGCACGGACGGGTACTCGATCCCCGCGTACCTGTACCGCCCGGTGGGAGGCCCGGCGGGCGAACGCGCACCCGGCATCCTGTGGATCCACGGCGGCCCCACCTCGCAGTTCAACGACACCTTCCAGCAACACGTGCAGTTCTTCGCCCAGCGCGGATACGCGGTGCTGTTGCCCAACATCCGGGGCAGCTCCGGGTACGGGAAGACCTTCGCCGACGCCAACAACAATTGCTGGGGCCACTGCGACCTCGAGGACGTGCTCGCGGGCGCCGACTTCCTGAAGACGCAGCCCGAGGTCGACCCGGACCGGATCGGCCTCACAGGCACGAGTTACGGCGGCGTGATGAGCATGTACGCCGCGTCGTTCGCCCCGGATGCCTTCCGAGCGATCGTCCCCGGCTCGGGCTACGGCGACTGGATCCACTTCTACCACGGCGAGAACGAGCTGCGGCACATCAAGCTCCTGGAGCACGAACTCGGGCCCTTCGAGACGAGCCAGGACGTCTGGCGCAACAGCTCGGCGATCTACGAGATCGACAAGGTCTCGACCCCGATCTTCATGGTGCACGGCGAGGGGCGTTACCCGGGCTCCGACCAGTCCGAGATCTTCGCGCGCGCGCTCGAGAACTTCTACAAGCCGTTCGAGTACACGACCTACCCGAACGAGAACTACTACGTCTACGGCAAGGCCAATCGGCGCCAGATGCTGCATGACATGCTGGACTTCTTCGGCCGCTTTCTGAAGGACGAAATGGTGGACACGGGCGAAAGGACGAAGCCATGAGCAAGTTCCCGAAACCTCCAGGGCCGCTCGTGGCGGCGTTTGCGCTCACGGCGGGGTTTGCCTGCCAGTCCGAAGCTCCGGCCGGGGCCGGTACGGGCGGCCCGGCGGCGTCCATGGACGCGTCGGCGCCCGACGGAGCCATCTCGGCCGCCGAGCTCGTCGACCTGACCGCGGCCGTGGGCGGCAGCCACCCGCCGAAGTGGGCGCCGGACGGGTCGCGCATCACATTCGTATCCGGCGGCGACCTGGGCGCGGTCGATACCGAAACCGGTGCCTTCGAGGTCCTCACCCGGGACCTGTCGCTGAGCGGCGTAGGGTCGCTGGGGGCACCGCAGCCCAACTGGTCGCCCGACGGGCAATGGATCGCCTACACGTCCGACAAGAGCGGCGCACCGGACATCTGGCTGTGGTCGGCCCTGGAGCGGGACGCCTCCCGCGTCAGCATCGACGTGCAGCTGACCGAGTTGTCCGCGCGCGCCAACGGGCTGGCGTGGTCGCCCGACGGCAGCCGGATTGCGTTTTCCGGCGACCGTTTCGGCAACATGGACATCTGGACGGTGTCCGTGCCGGACGGCCAGCTTCATCGCCTGACCGACGACCCGCTCTACGAGGGCTACCCCAGCTGGACACCCGACGGCAGCCGGCTGCTCTACGTGCGCATGGACGACCGCTGGGTTGACCACGATGTCATCGAGGTGGACCCGGATGGCGGCAATCCTCGCACCGTCGTGCGCGACACGGGCTTCTTCGACTACCGGGCCGGGCGCGCGTTTGCCTCGGCGCAGGTGTCGCCCGATGGCGAAACCGTGCTCTTCCGGTCGCAGCGCAGCGGTTGGCTGAACTTCTGGGTGGCGCCGCGCGACGGCAGCGCCGAGCCCCGCCGGATTGCCGCGTCCGACTACGATCAGAGCGACGCGCGCTGGTCGCCCGACGGAAGCTGGATCAGCTACACCGAGAATCGGGACGGTGTCCACTCGCTGCGCCTGGTGTCGGCGGACGGCTCGAAACACAGGGTGCTGGTGGACCCCGAAGTGGGCGCGGCGCTGCGCGCGGAGTGGGCGCCGGGCGGCGACAGGGTCAGCTACACGATGGAGACTCCGACGCGGCCCGCGGAGCTGTTCGTGATGGACCTGGAGTCGGGCGAGAGCACGCTCGTTCACAGCGAGGTCGCGGCGGGTTCGGCCGAGAAGCTGCACATGCCCGAGAAGGTGAGCTATCCCAGCAGCGACGGCCTCACGATCGAAGCGTACCTGCACCGGCCGCCGGGCGCGGCGGGGGGTGCGGAGCCGGGTGAGCGGTTCCCGGGCGTGATGTGGATCCATGGCGGGCCCACGTCGCAATTCGACGACCAGTTCCGAAGACATCAGCAGGTGCACTTTTTCGCGCAGCGTGGCTACGTCGTCCTCATGCCCAACATCCGCGGAAGCTCGGGGTACGGCCTGGAGTTCGAGGACCTCAACAACGGTTGCTGGGGCCACTGCGACCTGGAAGACGTGCTCGCGGGGGTGGACTACCTCAAGACCCTGCCCGACGTGGACCCCGACCGGATCGCGGTCACCGGGACAAGCTACGGCGGGATCATGACCATGGACGCGGTAGCGTTCGCGCCGGGGGTGTTCCAGGCCGCGATCGCGCTGTCCGGCTACGGCGACATGACCGACTTTCACACCAGGGTGCACGAGCTGCAGCACATCAAGCTGCTCGAGTACGAACTGGGGCCCTACCCCGAGAACCGGGACGTGTACCTGAACAGCTCGGCGATCCTGAAGGCACACCAGGTGACCACGCCGACCTTCGTCATTCAGGGCGAGGGGGTCGCGGCCGACTGGCGGCTGCGGGAAGGACAGCCGCAGGCCGCGCTCGACTTCGCGCGCAAGCTCGACCAGCACTACAAGATCGTGCGCTACAAGGCGTACCCGGGCGAGGGCTACTACGTGTACGGCCGGGACAACACCATCCAGAAGCTCCACGACATGCTGGACTTCTTCGAGGAGTTCCTGGTGACGGAAATCGAAGGTATGTGAGCTCTGGTCGACACGATGACAACCGCTGTTGTCATTGCTGGCTGACGCACACGGGCGGGTGGCACGTGGGCGAGCGCCGAGGTGGGTCCGCACCGACGTGGGTCCGCGCCGAGTTTGCGCCAGCGTTGTTACCCAGGGCGGCGCCCGCCGACTCCCACCCATGTCAGGCGGCTCGCCGACTCCCTCCCCGCATCAGGCGGCTCGCGTCCGCGTTCCGTTGATCACCCCCTCCGGTGCCGGCTGCCCCATCCCCTCGCGCCGTCCCATAGCGACATGCCCGTGTCCCTGCTTTTGCCGCGGAAGCGCGGGACGTGGGGCGGGCGAGGTGTCGCGTGGCCAGCCTCCGCCGGGCTCCCCGCCATCGCCGGGCTCTCAGCCGCCCGTGCCCGGCCGCTCACCCGCCAGCGCCTGCCTCGATGGCCTCCCGTGCCGCGGCCTCGATCTCCCACGGGATGGCGCCGTCCGCCAACCGGGCCGCGCCGTTGTACATCTGCCCGGGCCGAAGCGGTGGGGCGGGGGGCAGGGCGGGCGTCAGCGCCGGCTCGTTCACCGGCGGCGGCACGCTCCCGAGCATCTTGCCCCCGCGCGTGAAGAACACCGCCTGACCCTTCGCGTCGAGCGCCATCCGCACCCGCCCTTCGTGCACGAGCCGGTGGTGCCGCCGGCAGAGCAGCACCGTGTTCGCCAGACTCGTCTCCCCGCCGTCGGCCCAGTGCCTGACATGATGCGCCTCCGTGAACCGGCCCCCGCAGCCCGGATACCGGCAGCCGCGGTCCCGCTCCTCGAGCGCCCGGCGGATGTGCGGCGGGATGGTCCGCGTCTTCCGCCCCACGCTGACTACCTTCCCCTCCCGGTGCAGCATTTGCACCAGCGACGCATCGCACGCCATGCGCCGCGACGTCTCCGCGCTCACCCGCACCCCGTCGACCTCCGACCGGCCCCCCTCGCCGTGCTCCTCCAGCGTGGCCATCTCGGCATGCACCGTCACCTGGTACCGCTCGGCCCGCGTGCCGCTGTGCGCCGCTTTCAGCCCCGCCGCCAGCGCCCGCTCGGCCACCAGTCCCGCCGCATCGGCCCTGCGCTGGCGGCTCGTCGGCCGCGCCGCGGGGTCCTCGCCCCGGTACAGCGCGTCCGTTGCGGCCTCGATCGCCCGCATCAGCACGGCCCCGGCCTCGGGCTCGAGCCTTCCGCGCACCACGTACGTCCCGTCGGCATCGATCACGACCGAGAACGCGCGCCGCTGGTGCCGCACCTCCTCGGCCGTCAACTCGCCGTCGCGCGACAGGTGCCGCCATCCCCGCACCATCCGCTCGAGCTCGGCGGCGGAGCACTTGTCGGCCAATTCGAGCAACTTGGCCTCGGTCACCCGGGTGGCCACCCGTGTAATCGCCCGCACCTTGGTGTAGGACAGCCGCCCGGCCTTCATCTCGGCCGAGGTCTTGGGCAGGTCCTGTAGCGCGTGGGCGACGCGCACGTTCTCGCGGCAGGTGCCGATCGTGCGGCCGGTGCTCCAGGCGAGCCACTCGGCGCACGAGTTGAAGGCGTCGGCCCACCCCTCGCGGCGGTCGAACTCGGCGATGAGGGTGAGCATCTCGTAGGTGGCGATGTTGATCCGTGCGGCGAGTTCGACGATGCGCTCGCCAAGTTGGGCGATGGTCATGGCTGACTCCTTCGAAGTTCAAGTCCGGCAGATAGTTAGGTGCAGCGCGGGTCGTGCCTTGATCCGCGCACCAGTAAGTTAACTACCGTTTTTCGGCCCTCTGTAATGGCCCAGGACGCGAAAACTCGCCTCGGGACGGCTCGAATGGGTCCCGCACCGCCGATCGCCCCGCCTGGGGCATCCTGCGGCCCCTGGCGGCCATTGTGGCAGAGGTCCGGGACCTCACCAAAACCGCCATTTCAGAACCCGTCCATAGCTGGATGGGACTGCGTTCCCGCGTTTTGGGACAGAAAGTTGGCTGGAGAACGGGCCGGCGGGCACATGTGGAGGATCGGCCGCGCGCTGGGCCGCCCCCCACGTTTCCGCGGCAAATCCCGGGACACCGGCATGCTTGTATGGGCGCGCCGCCCGCTGCTGGCCCGCCCGCCGCCGGCCCGCCCGCTGCGGATTCGCCCGCAACCCGCCAGCGTCGCCCGCCCCCCACGTTTCCTATGAACCCTACCGGTTCAGGTTTCCAGACCATGGGGTGGCCAGAAGAGCCATGGAGGTTCCGCGGCAAATCCCGTGACACTGGCATGCTCGACTGAGACACGGGCCATTCTGAGCACCCCGGCAACGGGGGTCCCCGCCCCAGCCGGGCCCAGTCAGCAGCACTTGTTTACCGTCGACCCTAACGTTACGTCAGGGTCAAGGGGGAGGGGGGCCCCGTCAGGTGCCAACGCGGTCGAGCGTCCAGAGTTGCACGTACTCGAGCCCGAACTCGTCGGCGGTGGAGCCAAGGATGTAGTCCGCGCCGATCTCGAAGATCCGCAAGTCGGGCGGTGTGGTCACGAGGCCACGCACGCGGCCATCGACATCATAGACAGTCCACAGCGGGACCGCCCCATCCGACTCATCGGGCGGCAGGTACTCCTCGACCCACAGGAAACCCAAGCGGTCACCCACTATCCTGCGGAACGCCGGGAACGTCTCGACACGTGGCATGTCTCGCAGGTCGGCCAGCGCCGCCGCGCGCTCCTCTTGCGAGGCGTCCGCGTACTCGCGGAAAAGGTGGTCTTCGACGTCGGCTGCGGTTGGACTTCGGAGATCGTGATCGCGGCGCACGATTCTCATCAGCGTGCCGTCGCCTCCATGGGCCCGGATCTCGTACCGGTCGTTGGGGCTGACAACGATCAAGTCCGCCCAGAGGGCAGTGAGCGTCGAGCGGGCGAACGGTTGCGCGTACACGGTCATCCGCTCGTCTTCCGACACCACGTACCACTCGGAACCCTCATGCGTGCCGAGCGTCGCGTGCAAGCCACCGTCAGGCCGGGCAATACCGTACACGATGTCTCGACGCACCACCCCGGTGCCCACGACGCCCGCCGCCAAGGTGGTGCCGTTCCCCAGAAAGAGCTTTCCGTCCGGCAGCACTCCACGCAGGCGGTAGTATGGTGCCTCCAGCACAAACGTGCGGCCGTGTGCTCCATTGGCATCGAAGACGGAAACCCGCGTTGCAATCGCATCCGACGTCCCAATCGAGTCACCGGGCCAGGGCTCGACCGCCGATGGCCCGGCTGTGCTGAACTCGCCGGGTCCGTCGCCTTGACCACCCCAAGATCCCTGGTGGACGCCCGACGCGTCGAACGCCCGCAATTCACTGGACCCGGTGTTGGCGACGACGATCTTCCCATCGGGGAGTCATGTGGCATCGGTCACTCCGAACAGCTCGTATGCCGAGTCGCCCACCGCCGTTCCGATCGTGATCGCGGGCGCTGTGCCAACCCGCCAACCGAGCCGGGAATCCGGCCTGGGCCGTTCGTTCTCGACGATCGTCACACCCGCGCTGTCGCGCACGACGGAGGCGGGCACCGAAGGGCCTTCGTCATCATCCGCGCAGGCGATCATGGCGCCCGCGACATAGAGCGCGGCGCGAGGAATGGTCTTCACAGTGTGTCCTCCGTGGCGTCCCGCGATCCGAACGCCGACTCATCGGCCGGCCCGGGCGGACTTCGGTGCACCGCCCCCTCTGGCCCGAATCGGCCCGCGTAGCGGACGAACCGGTCGTTGTGGCGCTCCCACGTGAAGGGCTCGACCGGGCTTCCGCCAAGACGTGCCTCCAGCGATGCGAAGCAGTGGTCCCACCCCGCCGCGTCCCGCGCCGCCCGCCCCTGGTCGTCGAAAGTGTGGGTGAAGGTGAGCAGCGTGCCCCCGCGGCGCTCTTCGAGCTCCCAACGGAGCACATCGTCGTCCCACCGGTATTCGAGCACGCCGGGCGGATCGCAGACCAGAATCTCACCCGTCATGACCAGCCCCTCCGCGTCCGAGTCGGCGGGTGTCCGACCGGGCTCCGGGAACACGAACCGGAGCGCCGCGCCCACCTCGCGCTCGCCCACCATGCGGGCCGGGAACCACGCGGAGAGGTCATCCTCCGACGTGATCGCCCGCCAGACGCGCTCGCGAGAATGTCCAAGGAACCGTTCAAATCGCAACGTGTATCTGCCGCCCCGCTCTTCAAGGGTCCCGCTTCCCTGGCTCTCGTTCATGGGTCGTCTCCAGACTGTTCGAGGTGTGCCGCAAGGGCGTCGAGGTGGCCCTCCCAGGACCGACGGTAGCCCTCCAGCCACTCGCCCATTTCTACGAACGGCTCTCGGCGGAGTTCGTAGAGCCGCCGCTGGGCGTCAGCGGTGGACTCGACCAGGCCAGCGTCCCGCAGCACCCGCAGGTGCTTGGATACCTGCGGCTGGGTAAGCACGAGGAGTCTCTCGATCTCCCCGACATACCGCGGCCCGAACTGCAGCAACTCGACGATTCGGAGTCGCGTCGGCTCGGCGAGGGCGGTAAGGGTTGTGAGCATGATCGAATATACGATAGTGCGTATATACGATGCAAGGCATATGCTGTGAAGCGACGCAGTCCCCCCGCCTGTCTGCGAAGTGGCCGACCCGCCGACCCTATCCGTCGAAGGCGTACACGAGATCGCCGGGCACGCCCGCAATTCGCAGCACGACCTTGCCCGGCCCGGGTCCGTAGAACTGCCGGTAGCGGCTCCTGAACCTAATCGCTGGTTGACGGCAACTACCGTCGTCGCGTAGTATGTGATGTCATTGCCTACACTTCAACGACATCACACTATGGCTCAACTCACGGTTCGCAAACTCAGCCGTCAGATCGTCGACGGTCTAAAGCAGCGCGCTGCGGCCAACGGCAGATCCGCCGAAGCGGAACACCGTCAGATCCTGCGGAAGACCCTGCTCCCGGCGGAGGGCGCTTTCGCCGACCGGGCGCGGGCGATGCGGCAGCGTCTCGCTTCATCCATCGACAGCACCGAGACGATTCGCGCCGACCGTGACCGGGATGCGCTGCCATGACCGGGTATGTGGTCGATGCGAGCGTGGCCGTGAAGTGGCTTGTCGCCGAACAGCTCTCCGAAGAGTCGGCAACGCTGCTCGATTCGGATGTCACGCTGCTGGCACCGGATCTGCTCTTTGCCGAGGCGGCAAGCGCGCTGGACGCCAAGCACCGGCACGGTGAGTTGGACGCTGAGCAGTTCGCGGACGCGGTGGACCTGCTTCGCATCGCGCCGGTGGCCACACCGCTGTCAATGCGCCGACTGGCCGCGTCCAGCGCACGCCTTGCACGAGACCTGCAGCACCCGGTTTACGACTGCTTCTACCTCGCGTTGGCCGTTCACGAAAACTACCCCGTCGTCACGGCCGACACTCGCTTTCGCGACAAGGTGCAGAGACATCCCTACCTTGCCGACCGGGTGGTTCATGTCGGAGACATCGCCGGTCGGGATTCGGCTACCGCGCCAGGCTCTCCCGTATCGCACGCACGGTAATCCCGGTGCGGTACGCAATGAGCTCCCGGCCGATTTCCAGGGTCCTTTCGAGAGGCCCCAGCTCTACTTCGTTGATCGAGTAGAGTCCCGCCTCTATCCGCTGGCGCGCGCGGATGCGCTCCGGATCGGTGGTCGCCACGATCGACGAGTAGTGGGCACGCGCCGCGCCCTCCCAGTGTTCGTTGAGCCTGGCCGCGGTCTCGGACATCCCGTTCTGGTTGCCCCCGCTGTCGCCGATGAAGACGACGTCGGTGAATCCCTGGCTCTTGAGGCTGTTGGCCACGTCCTCGAGCACCATGCGGAAGGTCTCCTGGCGAACGCTCAGGGTTCCGGGGTAGCGGATGTTCTCGGGGTCTCCTTCCGGCACGTACTTCATGACCGGAGCGCACAGTGCATTGCCCAGTTCGCGCGCGATCGCGTCGCACATCGCCTCGAGGACGTAGTTGTGCTTGCCGCCCGCCACGTACGGACCGTTCTGCTCGACCCCGCCGGTCGCGATGATGCCGATCGTCGTCCCCGAAGCGATCTCGTCCCGCACCTCCATCCAGGTGAGTTCGTCAATCCAGATCGAGTTGATGCCTTCGATGGGCCGGGGCGCACTTCTCATCGCCTCCTGGCGTCGCTGGAGCTCGGCGCGCTGCTCTGCTGTGAGGGTGCGGCGGTCCTGTGCTTCCGCGGAAGAGACCGCCGTCAGTGCCAGGACTCCGAGTATCCAGGTGGTCGTCTTCATCTCATCCGCTCCCGGAAGCGACCCCCGTCAACTCCTCGCTCAGGCGCTTGAGCTTGGCACGCGCCTCCGGGTCGTAAGCCTGGTCGTTGGCGCGAGTCGGCCGGAGTCCGCTGAAGTACTGCCCGCTCTCGAAGTCGTTGGAGTCGACCACCTGCATCGTCGCGTCGGCGCCTTCGGCGATCGTGGAGCGCGGCGTCGCGCCCGCCCGCCGCACCATCTCGGTCGGCATGTAGGTCGCCGGATGGAGAGAACCGACCACGATGCCGGTTCCGGCCAGCTCCTCGGCCAGGTCGTGAGTGAACATGATCTGGGCGAGCTTGCTCTGGGCGTAGGCACGACGCCCGCTGAAGTTGTTCTCCATCATGACGTCGTCGAAGTCGATCGGCGTCTGCGCACCGGACGACACGTTCACGATGCGCGACGGCGCGCTGGCGAGGAGACGTGGCATGAGCATGTGCGTGAGCAGAAAGGTGGAGAGGTAGTTAACCTGAAAGCGGTATTCGTAACCGTCATCGGTGAGCCACCGCTCGTCCGGGGCCGAGCCGAAGCCCGCGTTGTTGATGAGGATATCGAGCCGGCCGTAGTCGGCCAGCAGCGTCTCGGCGAACTGGCGAACCTCGTTCATGGACGCGAAATCGGCCCGGTAGAAGCGGGCGCTCCCGGGTCCCGCCGCGTTGATGGCGTCCACCACCTCCGCGCCGCGCTCCTCGTTCCTCCCGTGGACGATGACGTGATCGCCCCGCGCGCCGAGGCGCAACGCGAGTTCGCGGCCGAGGCCGGAGGTGGAGCCCGTGACGAGGGCCACCTGCTGGCCGGGTTCGGGCGTCGCCTGGGCGTGAACCGGGGTGGGGGAGACGGGCCAGGCTGCAAGGAAGACGGCAGCCGCGATCCCGGTGGCGAGGTTCTTGAGTGTGCTGTTCATGGTGCCAAATCCGCCGTCTGGAAGGGTGGGCAGGTCGAGTGGAGAAGATAGGGACGCCCGGCCGGCGGGGCGATGCCGATAAGGCTAACCAGGCCAGCCGCCGATCGCCCGCCCCACCCCTACCGCGGAGCACCTCCCCGCGGGGGCGTGATCGGGAACTCGGTGATCGCGTCGACAATCCCGCGCGCCACGCTCTCCGGATGGCCAATGATCAGTTCGCGGTCGCCGGCGTTGGTGAGGAATCCGGTCTCGATGATGGCCGCGATGGTCATCGGATGCAGGGCGTGCTCGTAGCGGCGGAAGTTGAAGGCGTAGTAGTTGCGCATCCGCCGCGTCGTGTCGGGAAGACGCCGGAGACCGGTCGCCGCACCGTAGGTACGCCTGAGAAGGTCAACGAAGCCGGATGCGCGCCCGGTAGCGTCGCGGCTCGGCGCCGCTACCCGGTAGCCTCTTGCACCCGGGTCGTTGCTCGCGTCGGCGTGGATCGCGAGGAAGAGGTGGGCGCGGTAGCCCGGCGGCACCACGGCCGGGAGGATGTCCACCGAGTAGCCCAGTTCTTCCAGCATCGCGCCGGTGTGGCGGGCGATCTCCAGGTTGACCTCCCACTCGGCCGTTCCGTTCCAGTTGGCACCGTTGCCGCGCAGTCGCGACAGCTCCCGGGGAGCCTCGTCCGCTCGCCAGTGACCCACCTGCAGGCCGATGCGCACCGGACCCTCCGGCGGCCGCCACTCCTCGGGGGTGGGGATGGGCCCCGGATACCGATTGCGGTACCGCCACCGCCTGCGTTGCTGGGGGGGGACCTGCCGGGCCTGCTGTACGACCGGAGTGTCCTGTGCGAGGGCGAGGGGTACCACCGCGGCGGTGCTCAGCTCAACCTTGTCCCCCATCGCTGCGTCACCGGCAGAGGCCATCCTCATCAGCGCAAACAACCCCAATGCGCCGGCAGTAGCCAACCCGATCGTCTTCAAAGCAGGCTCCTCTTCCAGGGAATGCTCGATTCCTGGTGGCCACCCGGGTGCGCCATGATCGTCGTCACGTGCAGGTTGAGTCCGTGATTGACCCGCAGTCCGAAGACGCCCTCGGTCGCCAGTCTTTCGCGAGGCCCGCTCCAGACCTGCTCGCCGTTGACCGAGAAGCGCAGTTCGCCGCCCGCGGCCTCGAGCCCGAGCACGTTTTTCGCGGTGCCCGCCCCCTCCGGTTTGGTCGCGAACGACACGATCGCCGGGTGGGCGGTCCAGTCCTGCACGACCGATGTCTCGGAGCCGGACCGAGTCTTGACCAGGAACTCCCCGCCTTCACGCAGCAGGAAGTAGGTGTAGCGCTGATCCGGCCCCTGCAGGTCGCTGCCCCCGATGAAGAAACCGAACGCCTCGCGGCGGCCCTCGGGATCGAACAGGAATGTCTCCGACTCGATCCGGAAGTCGCCTGTGGCGACCGAATCGGGGTGCCACGCGATCGTCGCCGGACCGGTCGTGACGTGGATTCCCGGCGGCATGGCGACCAGGTACAGGTCATCCCGGTTGGCCCCTTCGCGGTCGAAGCGAATCTCCCAGCCCGCGGGGAATTCGAGCGCGGGCGCGTCGTCGTCCTGAGCGGCGGCGGGGAAGGCGGCGACGGCCAGTGTAGTGACGGCGAGTGTGGCGATGCTGGCCGCGGCGGTGGCCACCGAGGGCCACGCCGTCAGGCGGGCGAATCGTGTTTTGATCATCTGCATCCTCCGTTTGATTGCCACGACGAAGCTAACCCCCCGCCGCACGCCAGGCACATGCGTTACCACGATTCCGTGCGTCCCTGCGCCGTGTAGACAAGCACGCGCTTCCCCACCTCTTCGCCCGTCAGCTCCTCCCAGCACTCGGCGTAGAGGTCCACCTGGGCCCGGTAGCGTCCCGACCGCTCCTCGAAGTCAGGATCGTCGCCGCTGTCCGTCTTGTAGTCGGCCACCACCCAGTGGTCCCCCTCCCTGAAGACGAGATCGATCACGCCCTCGAGGACTTGCGGGGCATCGCCGCCGCTTCGGTTCACCGCGAACGGGATCTCGCTATGGCGCTCGCTGCTCGCCATGGCCCGCGCCCAGATGCCGGAGCCGCGCACCGCCTCGACCAGCGCCATCAGCGCGGCCAGTTCGGTTGGCGCGCCCGTCGCATCGACCGGGCGCTCGTACTCGATCAGCAGATCGCGGGCCAGTTGCCTGAGAGCGGCGCCACGGGTGCCCTCGCCCGCGGCCGCCAGTACGCCGTGGACCACGCTGCCCCACTCGAAGCCACCGCTTGCCGGGTCGAGGGGGGACTGGGTGAAGCGGCCGGTACGCGCGGCGGGATCGCCCGCGACGGGGTCCCCAACGGTCCCCGCCTTGGCCCGCCCCGTCACGGTCTCCAGCCGGTAGGTGGGCTCACGGGTGCGCGCTGCAGCCGATGCCATCGCCGCCATCGGCACCGTCAGGTCGATCTCCGGGTCCAGCCGATCCGGCCGGCGGGGCGCCCCGCGCGGCAACCGGACACCCATTCCCAGGCCGTTCACCCATTCTTCCAGCGCCTTCCAGGGCGACGAATCCCGCCCCCGCAGCCCCGCGCCCCGCGCGATCCACAGCTCGTCCCTCGACCGCGTGGCGGCCACGTACAGGAGGCGCGTCTTCTCCGCCTCTTCGAACGTCGCCTCCACGTTCTGGTCCTCCTGCCAGGTCGCCGGTTGCGTGATAACCTCGGTCGCGAATCCGCGCTTGACCACGATCGGGATCGTCCCGCGCGCGGCCCCCGTCTCGTCCCGGGCGACGCGCATGCGGGGTTTGCGGTCGAATTCACCGAAGGGCGCCGCGAGGAAGACCACATTCGCCTCCAGGCCCTTGGCCCGATGGAGGTTCATCACCCGGACGCAATTCCCCCGCCCCGGGACCAGCGGCGCCTCCGCGTCCTCCCAGTCCAGCGCGGTCGCCAGGGCGTCGACGGCGCCCGCGATCGACGTGTCGCCTTCAAGCGCCCGGGCACGCACCGCATCGAGGAGGTACGAGAGGGCTCCGGCGCGCAGGCCCCCGAGGTTGCCGGCGGCGGCCAGAGGGAAAAGCCCGGTCGCGGCGATCAGGCGCTCGGCGGTAACGTCCGCCGGCTCGCGCAGCGCCCGCTTCCACCACCCGTGCAGCACGTTGATCGCGTCCGCCACCTCGTCGTCGCCCTCGGCCGGCTGGTTGATCCGGAAGCGGCCACCGCCGTCCCGGAACGCCACCAGCCGGTCCAGCGTGATCCCGAAGAGCGGGCCCGTCAGCACACCAAGGACCCGCGGCTGATGCGCCGGATCCTCCAGGCAGCGGAAGAGGAGGAGAAGGGCTTCAAGCTCGTCCTCGAAGCCCACCCCGGCGCCCGACACGTCGACGGGGAGGTTTCGGTCCTCCAGGGCCCGGGCATAGACCGAGAGGTACTTGCGGTTCCGGGTGAGGATCAGGAAATCGTCGGCTTCGCGTTCGCCGGCCGCCACGCGGCGCTCGATCTCGGTGGCAATCCGATCGGCGTCGTCCCGGGCAACCTCGTCCTGCCTGCTGCCCGAGACGGTGTACGCCGCCAGGACACCCGTCCCCTCGCGCTGAGTCAGCAGAGGGGCAAAGGCCGCCTGGCGGTCGGTGTCGTCATTCCCAAACCGGTCCTCACGGTCGAAGACCCCCTTCACCAGAGCTTCGATGCCCCCCAGCGAGCGGAAGTTGGCCTCGAGAACCAGCACGTCGCCGAAGTCCTCGAAGCGCTTCTTGACGAGTTGGTACAGCGCGATGTCCGCGCGCCGGAAGCGGTAGATGCTCTGTTTCGGGTCTCCAACCACAAAGAGCGCGCCGCGACGGGGCACCACCTTGCGCCAGTCGTCGCCGGACTCCGGGTCGCTGGCGAGCAGGAGCAGGATCTCAGCCTGCAGCGGATCGGTGTCCTGGAACTCGTCGACGAGAATCCGCGGGTAGCGTCTGCCCAGGTCACGGCGAGCCTCGGCATCGTCCCGGAGCAACGCCGCCGAGAGGACCAGCAGGTCCTGGAAGTTGATCTGGCCGCCGTCCTTCCTCTGGCTGGCAAAGGTTGCGGCTGCGTCCCTGGCGACACCGATGGCGACCGGATAGCGGTAGGCCCACCATTCCCGCAGCAACCTGTCCGCCACCCCACCGGCCGCGGAGAATTCGCAGAAGTCCTCGAAAAGGCGTTTGGCCCGCGCCTTGCCCACCCCGTCGTCCGCCCACCGCTTCTGGACCAGTCCCCTCTTTTTCAGGTGCACCCGGGCCAGCGCGTCGAAGAAGGCCCTCGGGTCGCTCCAGTCCAGGGTTCGGCGCCAGTACAGGAGGGTGCGGATCCGCTTGCCGAAGGCATCCCATCCGTCCGGAGGCGTGCGGCCCCGCATCAAATCCCGGGCGCGGTCCAGGAGAGCCTCGAAGTCGGCCCGCACCGCGCGGACCGCCCCGGCGTCGGGTGACTCGACGCGCTCGAAGCCGTAGTCGACGTCCGGGTTCTCGACCAGTTCGCGGAACGTGTCCTGAAGAAGGTCGGGTGCGATGCCGAGCCGATCGAGCTCCTCCAGGCGAGGGTCCCCGTCGGTGGCCAGGCGCTCCAGGTACTCGACCCAGGCGCTGCGCTGCATGCGCTCCGCCTCCGACTCCAGCACTTCGCGAAAGCCGGGATCGAGCCCGGCTTCCAGGGGCCGCTCGCGGAGCAGCCTTGCACAGAAGGCGTGGATCGTGCCCAGAAAGGCGTGATCGATGTCGCGGATCGCGGTCTCGAGCGCATCGAGGTCCGGGTGCCCGGGCGCGAGCTTCGCCGCTTCCCGTTCCAGCACCACCTGGAACCTCTGGCGCAGCTCGGCCGCCGCCTTGCGGGTGAAGGTCACCGCGGCGATCTGTTCGACCGTGCAGGCCCGGGTCCGCACCAGCGCGACCATGCGGTCCACCAGCGACGTGGTCTTCCCCGACCCGGCCCCCGCCTCGACGAGCAGGTTGCGGTCCAGGTCCTTGCAAATGCTGTCCCGGGCGGCCTGGTCGGGAGGGAGGGTCACGTTCATTCCCAGTTGCGCACCCGCCGGAGCGGCCCTAGTTCCGGCAGATCCTCCAGGTTGCGAGCCGTCCAGTCGGAGACGCGGCACGACACCTTCCCCCAGGCACCGCTCCGCACACCGCACACCTCGCCGTAGTCACAGAAGCGGCAGTCGTTCGTCGCGTCGTCGGTCGCCGGAAAGCGCCCCGCGGCCACGCCTTCGAGCAGGGTCGCGACAAGGAGTCCGCCGGTCGACAGCGCTTCCGTCTCGAACGCCCGCACGCGGTTCTCGCCGCGACGGGTCGGGAAGTGGTACTCCATCCCGCTGACGGTCCTGTCCAGGACGGCCGCGGCCGCCAGGGTGTAGATCACGTGCTGCACGCGGCGGCCGCCGTCGTAGATCCCCGACTTCCGGCCGTACCTGAAGTCGGTCCCGGTCTTGTAGTCGACAACCCGCAGCTCGGCCCCGTGGTCGTCGAGCCTGTCGATGTAGCCGCGCACCCGTGCGGGCCGCCCGCCCGCGTCGATCGCCGTGGGATCGTCGGCCATCCCGAAGGGCATTTCCAGCGCGATCCATGGCGGCGAGTCGCTTCGGATCATCTCGACAAAGGACCGGGCGTCGTCCCGCAGCGCCGCCATCTCCCATTCGTGGACCGCCTGGCTGGGCGTGGGAACATGCCACAGCCTCCGCGCCCCCTCGTCCTCCACAAGCGACAGGGCCAGCGCGAGAAAGTCCTCGTCGCCGGGGTCCAATCCCCGCTCCCGCGCCATCTCCAGGGTGTGCTGATAGACCGAGTGCAGGAGGCTGCCCCGTTCCAGCGGGTTGAGCCAGCGGTGGGCATCGAACTCCGGGTCGTCGGGCGGACGGGCGCGCATTACATGGCTGAACAGGAAGCGGCGCGGGCAGGCGCCCAGGCTTCCCAGGCCGCTCGCCGAGAAGGTGTGACCCGAGAGTTCCTGGTACGAGAGCGGAGGCGTGTGCGTGCCCAGAAAGCCAGTGTGCACGGAGGCCTGATCCCTTCGCAGCCCCTCCGCCGCCGCCATCCCGAGGCCCAGCCGGGGATAGACACGCCCGACTGCGTCAAGTCCGTCGAGCAACCTGCCGTCGGCAGTGGCGAGGGTGCGCAGCCAGACGTCTCCCTCGTCCATATCGGTTGCAAGCTCCACTCGCGGAAGGCGGGATTCGCTGGCGCCCAGGTGAGCCTCGAGGTGCTCGAAGTTGAGGGTCCGGTCGCCCTCGCGCAGCCGCAGGGCCTGGAGCAGCTCCGGCGCCGGGGCGAGTTCGCGCGCTTCGGCCGGATCCCAGCGCGAGTAACTGAGGGTCAGCGTCCCGCGCAGACGCGCGAACAGCTGGGCGAAGTTGAAGCGGGCCTCGGCAGTGCGGTCGCGAGAGAGAGGGAGCTCTCCGCGCCCGAGACGCCACCGTTCCCTGTCCAGCAGCAACGGGTCTTCCATGGCGGAACCGGGGAAGCGCCCCGAGTCCATTCCCACGACAAATGTGTACGGCCGACCCGTGGCTCCGCCGTGGGCAAAGTCGGTCAGATAGAGGTGTCCGGCGGCCGAACTCCAGGGCGCCATTCCTTCGGCTTTTGGCGCGGGAATGCGGATCTGAAGGAACGTCCTGACCATGGCCGCGGCCGACGGGTAGTCGGTCGGCCGGGTCAGCGTCGCCTCGATTCGGTCGAGCTGGCGGAGCAGCCGGTCCCGGGCGGTGTCGTCGGTGTCGGTGCCCGGGGCCACGCTCGCGAGGATGCTCTTGACGCCGGTCGCGACCCGGGCGGGGGACACGGTGCCGTCGAGGGGAGGGGTGGCTTCCAGAAGGGGCCGAATGAGCGCTTGCAGGGCCAGCAGGTTGTCACGCCTCCGCTGCCGGGACCGCTCGAAGCTCTCCTCGGTCTGGAACGGGGCCCGTTTCAGGCGATCCAGACCTTCGATGGCCCGCTCAACCCGGGCGATATGGCGCTCCCTGCCCCACCCGATGCGCAGGCGTCTCAGTTCGCGGGCCAGACCGGGGCCCGGGAGCCGGTCGTCCGGTGGGGGCGGCTGGATGTCGCCAGCCTCGACCAGGGCCCGCAGGCGCGATTCATGAAAGTCGTTCTCGATCCACTGGAAGTACGTCGTGACCACGCGGCCCGGGCGCGTGCGCTCCACGGGCAGGCCCACCGCGAAGGTGACCGGTATCTCCAGCGACTCCGCCAGCGCGTGCAGCGCCGAGCCGTACAGGGACGGATCCGCCGCGATCACCTCGACTTCGTCCCAGCGCGCGCCCAGATCGATTGCGCGGCGCAGGACTCCCCGGACTTCGTCGTAGACGGAGCCCGCGGCGAACAGTTCGATGCGCGGACGCGGCCCTTCGCAGCGCTCGACGGCGTGCAGGTAGCTCCCGGCGGCTGCGGGTGGCGCAACGTCCCACAGGATGCCCGTCGGCACGCGCATTCCCTCGACCGGGTCCGTCCGGAGGAGGGTTGCACCGCGGTCCTGCAACGCGCGCGCAAAACGTCCCGCGAGGCCGCGATCCGGGAGGCCCGGCAACAGGAAGGTCGGATCGCTCACGCGCGGGGCCGAGTCTTCCTCCAGAATTCGGGTGGCGGTCCCCAGCACCATCGCGGTGTCCGCAAGGTTGCCGGCCTCGAGAAGTTCCTCGTACCGGCGGAGCACTGCAGTGATCAGCGCCTGCCGATCCGTCGCCGGCACGGGCCCGCCGATCGAGTGGGAATCGATGCCTCCCAGGCGCAGGGCCGCCACCGAGTGACGGACCGCGTCGCGGAAGCCCACCTTCTCGCGCAGCGCCGGAAAACGGAAGCCCCGACCCGTTGTGAGCGCCTCGTCGATTGCGCGCTCTACGAGCGCATGCTCGTCGAAGGAGTCGATTGCCGTACGGTCCGCAGCCGATAGCGTCTGCGCAACGATTTTCGATGCGAGGGGTCGTAACGTGTTGACCTCAAAGCCAATCCACGACCGACCGCGCAACGCGACCTGCCGCAGCAACTCCTTGCCCTCGCCGAGGGTGCGGGCAATCAGGACCTTGCGGGCACGCCCGCCGTCCAGGGCGATGCGCTCCAGCTCCTGCACGAGGACGCAGGCCGCGGCGTGATCGCCGGAGGGCGGCGGCACCGGTCGGCCGCGGCCCTCCTCGAAGTCGAGGTAGAGCTGGCTCACGCCGGGCCGGCCAGGTTGGCGAGCCGGCGCCCCTCGCGGCGGCGCCAGATGCCGCGGTGGTACGCGTCGCTCGCCAGCAGCGAGAGGGTGATGGTGGCCTCTCCGTACACCATGCGTTCCCGCGCGGCCTCGACCTTGCCCCATGTCGTGGCCTCGCGCAGGGTGGAGCCCGAGAGGCCGCCGTCGCGTACATCCGCCACCGTGAGCTGCACGGCGTATTTGTGCATGGGGATCTCGGCCGGGCCGGGATCGGCACCCTCCTCCCCCTCCGCCAGCATCCGCGCGGCCACCACCGCATCCTGCGCGAAGTTCTTCGGCACGCCCCCACCAACCATCAGCAGGCCCGTCTCGGGGGCCGCCAGCTTGATCGTCGCGAGTTCGTGGAAGTCCTTCGCGGAATCGAAGGCGACGTGTGGCGACCCTGTCGCGGCCGCCCTCATCCGGTGCGCCACCGCCCCGAACCCCGCCGACGAATCGCTCAGCGCGGGCACGAAGACCGGCACTTCCCTGCGGTACGCGGCCAGCACGATGGACCGGGCGTCGGCGTGGTTGCGCTCCAGGTACGCGCCCATCTCCCGCACGACTTCCCGGCTGGAGTACGCGCCGGGCGCCATCCCGTCCAGAATCCCGGCCACCGTCTCGTCGCAGATCTGCAGCTCGGCCTCGTCAATGTACGTGTCGTAGATCCGGTCGATCCCCAGCTCCCTGAGCTCTTCGTCGCTCGCCATCGGTGCGTCGACCGAACCCGGCGCCATGTAGTGCCGGAATCCAAGCGCCTCGAAGAAGTCCTGGTCCACCACGATGGCCCCCGTCGCCACGATCACGTCGGCCATGTCGCACTCCACCAGGGTCAGCAGCGCCTCCTTGAGCCCGGCCGACACCAGCGAGCCGGCCAGCGTCAGGATGACCACGCCACGGGGCTCTTCCAGCATCTCGGCGAAGATGTCGGCGCCCTCGGCAAGGTTCCGGGCCTGGAACGCGGCACTCCGGTAGGTGTCCACCACCGCCCGGCCGTCGAACGCGGTGACGTCGATGTGCTCGACCGGCCTGGCGAGCAGGCGGCCCCTCCCGTGTCGCGCCAATGCCGGCCTCCGGGGTCTAGAACACCACCTCGACGCCGAACCGGAACGTGCGGTTCGGCGACAGCGTGATGCTGCTCTCGCTGCCGAGCGCCAGACCGCCGCCGAAGGTCAGTCCGTTCAGCTCGCCGTCGACCAGCGCGTTGCGCGACCAGATCCAGAGGTTGCGGCCGGCGGCATACACGGTTGCGCGGTTGGCGTTGATACGCCCGGCGATGCTCTCGGGCAGCGCGTAGCGCACCGAAACTTCTCGGAGCTTCAGGTAGTCGCCGTCGTAGACGAACGCGTTGCGGGCGTTGCTCTGGCTGTACCTGCCACGCTCCGTACCGTCCGTGTTGTACTGCACGGGGAACGTATACGCGCATCCCTCCGCCGCCCCGTCCCCGGTCCCGCAACGCACCAGCTCACGACGGTAGACGCCGTTGAAGGTCGCCCACACGGAACCCCAGTCGAACACCTCGTGGCCCCCGGCCCAGTCGGCCAGGGCGGAGATGGTCAGGTCGTTGGCCACGGAGAGGGTCGTGTTGATGCCTCCGGTCTTGTCGGGTGTCGGGAATCCGCCGGTGAACTGGCGTTCCGAGGCGTCGAAGAGCCCGTCGCCGTTGGTGTCCGAGGGCATCGTCACCCACCAGGCTCCAATCGGTCCGCCGCGACAGGTGTCCTCGTTCCCTTCCTCGGTCATCATCCAGCAACCGGTGACCCGCTTCTGGGATCCGTCAACCGAGAAGTCGGGGACTCCGCCCATGTCGGCGATCCGGTTGTCGTTGTAGGCGAAGGTGCCGCCGAGCGACCATGCCAGCATGCGCGTGTTGAGCAACTGGACGTTGACGGCCACTTCGACACCCCGGTTCAGGATCTCCCCCACGTTCTGCTGCTGCGTGCCCAGGCCGGTAACCGGCTGCCGGGGCACCCGGAAGAGCGCGTCCGTTGTACGCGCCTCGTAGATGGTGGCGTTGAGGCCAACGCGGTCGGACCAGAGCGCGGCGTCGATTCCCGCCTCGATGGTGGATGTCTTCTCGGGTCTCAAATCGAGGTTGCCCGGATTCGCGAAGCGCGGCGCCGACTCGCCCCGGAAGGGTTGCGCGGAATACGTCCTGTCCTTGAGGAAGGCACCGGGGAACTTGCCCGTCTGCCCGTAGGCCACCCGGATCTTGAAGTCATTGACCAGGGGAATCCGGAGGTCGTCCGACAGGATGTACGACCCCGTCGCCTTGGGATACAGCTCGGTGTCGATGTTGTCCCCGAAGCTCGATCCGGCATCGATGCGGAAGCCGCCGCCCAGATACAGCTTGTCCCAGAGGCTCACCTGTTCGTCGAGATACACGCCCCCGTTGAACACCTCGACGTTGCCCTCATACGCCGTGATGAGCGCGGCGGAGTCGATATCGTTGGTTCCGGGGAGCGCGAAGGTGCGCCCGTAGGCGTTGATGAGGCTCATGTCCTCGCGGAATCCCTGCACGCCAACCGTCAATGTGGAGCCGAGCCACCCGCTCCCGTTTTCCCAGGCGTAGGTAGCACCCGCATCCATCGACGCGGAGATGAAGGATCGGTCGCGACGGGTGATTTCTCCGGTTGGGTCGTCTACGGTGAATCCGATCGGCTGCACGACACGGAGACCGTTCGTCCGATGGTCCAGTCCCACATTGAGTTTGGCAGAGAGGTCTTCCAGGATGTTCCAGCGGAGTCCGCCCGCGAAGATGGCCCGGCTGACCGCCTCGTCGATATCGGGCATGAGGAAGATCCGCAGCGCCTCGTGCAGGTCGGACGCTCCCGAGAAGAAGAGCGCGTCACCGACCTCGAAGGTGGTCAGCGGGTCGTTGATGGCGGCGCCGTTGTAGAGGCGCTGGAAGTTGTGCCGGACGTAGCTCCCCGAAAACTCGATCGTGAAGTCGTCTCCCAGCGAGGCCTGCATGCCGCCGCGAAGGTTGTAGTTCGTGCTCCCGTCCTTGGGCTGGGTCCCCGTGCGGTCTTCAAGACGGCCGCCGACGCTGTAGGTGACGTCGGCGGTCCCCCCGGATACGCCGAGGTAGTAGCTCTGGAGGTCGCCTCGCTTGAAGTAGTTGTCCTGCATGAAGGTCTCGGTGACCTCGCCTGACTCCACCCGTTCCGGGAAAATCAATCGCGTGTCCAGGATGTTCCAGAGCTCGGGCTGCTCGATGCCCTGCTCGACCCTGGCCGTGAACCGCGGTGCACCCGGGGTCCCCTTCTTCGTGAAAATCTGGATCACCCCGGTGGCCGCATCCGAACCATACAGGGTCGAGGCCGCGCCACCCTTCGTTACCTCGATCCGCTCGACGTCGCTGAGGAGCAGGTCGGCCAGCGCCGACGACTGCTCCCCGCCGGTCCCGAAGGTGGTCGCGTGGTCGTTGTCCACGCGCACGCCGTCCACGTAGATGACCGGGGTCTGCGGGTTGAAGACCGAGGACACACCCCGGAAGTTGATCAGCGAACCCGTCCCCGGTTGCGCGGAAGTCGCGCTGATCGTCGCTCCGGGCACACGGCCCTGGAGGAGCTGGTCGATGGACTGGACCGGGGCCAGCTCGAAGTCCTCGGCACTGAGCACCTCGACCGAGGTTCCCAGCGCGCGCCGGGTGGTCTCGGCACCCACGCCGGTGACGACGATCTCGTTGAGCGCGATCGCCGTGGACGACAGCTCGATGTCGGCCGTCACCGTCCGGCCGGCGACCACGTTCACCGTCCGCTCGGCACCTTCGTAGCCGATCAGCGTCACACGCACCACGTGTTCGCCGGACGGCACGTTCAACATGACGTAGCGTCCGGACGAGTTGGTGATCTGTCCGATTCCGCTCCCCGCGACCAGGACCTGGGCGTTGGGGAGGGGCCGCCCGGAGGCGCCGTCCAGGATCTGTCCCTGGACGACGCCCGTCTGGGCTTCGGCCGCCGCGGCGCCGACCGTCAGCGCAAGAAGGGCCGCAAGTGCCGCAGTGCTTTTTTTCAACCGATCCCTAGTTGAACGGCGACGCGTTGTTCGCCACCAGGATCCTGTTCATGTCCACGTGCATCGTCACCTCGTTCTTGACCAGAGGCGCACCCGGATCCACGCCGTCGTACAGGTCGAGGGGCAAGTAGATGTCCATCGCGTAGCGCGGATTCTGCGGGATATACGCGGGCACGACCGGCACGGTGCCCGGATCTCCCTCGTTGATGTTGTCGTTCTGGTCGATCTCGCGGAGCATCATCGGGAGCTTGATCCCGAGATCCGCGAGGCGGCGGCCCTCCAGGAGGAGGATCTCCTGCCGAGCCAGCCACAACGCATGCCACACTTCGTTCGCGCTGCCCAGGCCGGCTATGCTGTCCGCGCTCAGCGAGGTGCCCGAGATGTACGGAATCTCCAGCCCGTCGCTCGGACGATTCAGCACCAGCCCGGCCCTGTATGGACTGTCGGCGTCGGCTCGAATCAAGATCTCCGAGCTGCGCGGGCGCAGGCTGAGGTCCGCGTTCCGCCGCTCGTCGATGTCGTCGAAAGACACCATGCCCCGGCCCTTGGCCACGGTGACCGCGCTCGCCAGATGGCTCCGCGCCTCGCCGACGTTGCCCGACGCCAGCGCGGCCTCGGCAAGGATCAGGTGCATCTCCTCGGCCTTGGCAATCGGGATCGGCGAATCGCGCTCCGTGTACTTGGGATCCAGGAAATCCAGCCTGGGAAGAGGCTGCATCTCCTGCAGGGCGCGCAGCACGAGGAACGCAACCGGCGTGTTGGTGAGGAACTGCTCGTCGTACGAGGGCGCGAAGAGGAAATCGGGATCGGCTCCCAGAACGGCACTCGCCGCGGATGCGGCCGCGCCCGCGTCGCCAAGAAGGCGGTGTGCCCTGGCCAGCGCCGCGTTTGCCTGCGGCCCGAAGCCCGTCGCTGCCTGCAGGTCGGCGACCGCCCTGGTCAGGGCCGTCTCCGATGGCTGCGGCGAGCCGTCCTCTTCGTGGGGCACGTTGGAAAAGACCTCGCCCATGGTCAGGAAGGCCATGCCCCGGTAGTAGTGCGCCTCGGCGACAAGGGCCGGCGGCGCGCCGGGGTCGTTGGGCGCAATCTCGTCGATGACGAAGTCCGCCAGCGCGCGCAGTTCCTGAACGTTCCAGTACACGCCGCTGGCGCTGGTTCCGGTCGAATTCACCAGATCCGAGGTCACTTCGTGGGGTTCGTCCATGTCCACGATGATCCCCGTGCCATGGATGGAGTAGTTGTCGGTGATGACTTCCGCGACGACGTAGGCGTTGATCATGCGCGCAAACTGCGCCCTGAGCCCCGGCAGGAGTGCTTCCGTGGGGTTCGTGGCCTCTGCCAGGTCATCGTCGGTGGTCGTCGGATTGCTCACCTGGGTCGGATCGATAGCGTCACAGGCGGCGACCGTCAGCACGGCGAGCAGCGCCGCGGCAACAGAGCGACCGCCCGTTCCGAGGATCGACATGTTCTTCTTTCTCATTTGTCTGGTCTCCTTGGTCACAGCGGTCTAGAACACGACCTCGACACCGAACCTGAAGGTCCGGTTCGGGGAAAGGGTGATGCTGCTCTCGCCTCCCAGGCGCAATCCGCCGCCACTCAGTCCGTTCAGCTCTCCGTCGATCATCTGGTTCCTGGACCAGATCCAGAGATTGCGACCGTTGGCGTAGACCGTCGCGCGTCCGGCTCCCAACGTCCCGGCCCAGTCCTCGGGCAGGACGTAGCGCAGCGAAACCTCCCTGAGCTTGAAGTAGTCGCCGTCGTAGAGGAACCCGGATCGGGCCGCGCTCTGGCTGTACTTCCCGCGTACCGTGCCGTCGGCGCGGTACTGCGTCGGGAAAGCGTAGGCACACCCCTCGGCGGCCCCCTCTTCCATGCCGCACCGAATCCGCTCGCGACGATAGATGCCGTTGAAGGTCGCCCATACCGACCCGTAGTCGAACACCTCATGACCACCGGCCCAGTCCGCCAGAGCGCTGATGGTAAGGTCGTTGCCGATTGAAATCGTGGTATTGGCGCTGCCGCTCTTGTCAGGCACCGGGAACGAACCCGTGAATTGCCGCTCTGAACCGTCGGGCAGTCCATCCCCGTTGGTGTCGGTCGGCGTCGTCAGCCACCAGGCTCCGACCGGACCGCCGCGGCAGGTGCTGTCGTCGTTCGGATCGCTTTGCGTCCAGCAGCCGGTCACGCGCTTCTGTGACCCTTCGGCGCTGAAGTCCGGGACGCCGCCCATGTCGGTCACTTCGTTGTGGTTGTAGTTGAAAGTCCCGCCGATGCTCCAGGCCAGCGATTGGGTGTTGAGCAGCTGCAGGTTCAGCGCAACCTCGACACCGCGGTTCAGGATCTCGCCGACGTTCTCCTGCTGGATGCCCTGGCCGGTCACCGGCTGGCGCGGCACGTCGAAGAGCGCGTCGGTGGTGCGGGCCTCGTACACGGTGAAGTCAAGGCCGATACGGTTGCTCCAGAGCGCCGCGTCGATTCCGGCCTCGATCGTGGAGGTCTTCTCCGGGCGCAGATCGGCGTTGCCGGGATTGGCGAACCTGGGCGCCGATTCGCCGCGGAAGGAGGTGGCCGAGAAGGTGCGGTCCTTCAGGAAGGCCCCGGGGAACTTGCCGGTCTGCCCGTAGGCGCTTCGGATCTTCAATTCGTCCACGAGTGGCAGGCCGATGTCCTCGGAGAGGATGTAGGACCCGGTGGCCTTGGGGTAGAATTCGGTGTCGATGTTGTCGCCGAAGCTGGAACCCGCGTCGATTCGGAAGCCTCCGCCAAGGTACAGCTTGTCCCACAGGCTCAACTGCTCGTCGACGTAGAAGCCGCCGTTGAAGACCTCGACGTTGCCCTCGCCCGCAGTGATGACCGCGGCGTCGTCGAAGTCGAAAGTGCCGGGGAGCGCGAATGTGCGTCCGTTACCGAAAATGACGCTCTCTTCCTCGCGGAATCCCTGCACGCCCACGGTTGTCGACGATCCGACCGTCCCGCCGGCGCTCTCCCAGGCGTAGGTCATGCCCCCGTCCAGGGACACGGAGGTGAAGTTCCTGTCGTACCGGCGGAGGTTGCCGGTGGGTTCTCCCGGCGTGAAGCCGATGGGCTGGTACGTGCGCTGCTGGTTGTTCCGGTTGTCGGTGCCCAGCGTCATCCTGAAGGACAGGTCGTCCATGATGTTCCAGCGTGCGCCCGCCGAGAAGATGAACCGGTTGACCGCCTCGTCGATCTGGGGCAGGAGGAAGATGTCCAGGGCCTCGAGCAGCGTTGAAGCGCCCGAAAAGAAGAGCGCGTCCCCGACCTCGAAGGTGGTCAGCGGGTCGGCGATCGCCGCTCCGTTGTAGAGCCGCTCGAAGTTGTGCCGGACGTAGTTGCCCGAGAACTGCAGGGTGAAGTCCTCGCTGAGGGACGCCTGCAGGCCGCCGCGGATATTGTAGTTGGTGCTGGCGTCCCTGGGCTGGGTGCCGCTGAGGTCTTCCAGACGGCCGCTGACACTGTATGTAACCTCTGCGGTCCCCCCGGAAACGCCGACGTAGTAGTTCTGGGCCTGGCCGTTCTTGAAGTAGAGGTCCCGCATGAACCGTTCGGTGATCTCCCCGGACTCCACGCGCTCGGGGAAGATCACGCCCATGTCGAAGATGTACTTGAGCTCGGGCAACTCGATGCCGCGCTCGATGCGCGCGGTGATTCTCGGCGCCCCCGGGGTTCCCTTCTTGGTGAAGATCTGGATCACGCCCGTCGCTGCGTCCGATCCGAAGAGCGTCGATGCCGCCCCGCCCTTCGTGACCTCGATGCGCTCGATGTCGCTGACGAGAATGTCCGCAAGCGCCGACGACTGCTCGCCGCCCGTGCCCGCCGCCGTTGACTGGTCATTGTCGACGCGCACGCCATCGACGTATATGACCGGGGTCTGGGCGCCGAACACCGACGAGATGCCGCGGAAGTTGATCAGCGACCCGGTTCCCGGCTGCGCCGAAGTGGCGCTTACCGTGGCGCCCGCGACACGGCCCTGAAGGAGCTGGTCGACGGATTGCACCGGCGCCAGTTCGAAATCTTCCGCGGAGAGGACCTCGACCGACGTGCCCAGCGCGCGCCGCGTCGTCTCGGCGCCCACGCCCGTCACGACAATCTCGTTGAGCGAGATCGCGGTCGAGGACATCTGGATGTCGGCGGTGGCCGTCTGACCCGGCGCGACCGTCACGGTCTGTGTCGCCTGGTCATACCCGATCAGGGTGGCCTGGACCGTGTGCTCTCCGGCGGGGACGTTCAGCAGTACGTAGCGCCCGCTGGAGTTGGTGAGTTGTCCGATCCCCGTCCCTTCGACGAGAACCTGCACGTTGGAGAGCGGACGCATTGAGGCGGCGTCCACCACCTGCCCCTGCACGACGCCCGTCTGGGCCAGCGCAGGTGTCGCGGCGGTGGCCGTAAGCGCCAGAAGCGCCAACAGGCCCAGCGCCGCACTGCTTGCAAGTCGACTGAGTTGCATGGTTTCCATCCTTGTGTGGTGGTTCCGGTTCTGGCGGAGTTGCCGGCCTGCCGGCCGGGGCCTCCATGGCTGGTGGAGCCGTGGCTCCGGGTACAGTCGAATTCGGGTTCGTGAGGCGTCTCCTTCCTTCGTCGGTATCCTGTTCGTCGGTCTCCGTCGCCGGCTTCAAAGCCGGGGAGACAACTTACTCACACATCGAGGTTCCGCACATACTTTGCGTTCTTCTCGATGAATTCCCGCCGGTGTTCGACTTCGTCGCCCATCAGGTGGGAGAAGATCCTGTCGGCCTCGACCGCGCTCTCGACGGTGACCTTGAGGATCGTCCGCGCGTCCGGGTCCATGGTCGTCTTCCACAGCTGTTCGGGGTTCATCTCGCCCAGCCCCTTGTACCGCTGGATGGACACGCCCTTTCCTTCCCTGCCGTTCGTGAGCTTCCGGATTTCCAGGTCCCGCTCCTCGTCGGTGTAGGCGTAGCGCTCGATCCTGCCCTTCTGGACCCGGTACAGGGGCGGCTGCGCGATGTACACGTACCCTGCTTCGATCAGCTGCTTCATCTGTCGGTAGAAGAACGTGAGCAGCAGGGTTCGGATGTGGGCCCCGTCCACGTCGGCGTCGGTCATGATGATGATCTTGTGGTACCGCGCCTTGCTCAGGTCGAAGTCGTCCCGGATTCCCGCGCCGATGGCCGTCACCATGGCCCGGATCTCGTCATTGGACAGGATCTTGTCGATGCGCGCCTTCTCGACGTTCAGGATCTTGCCCTTGAGCGGCAGAATCGCCTGGAACGAACGGTCGCGGCCCTGTTTCGCCGAACCGCCGGCGCTGTCTCCCTCGACCAGGTAGATCTCCGAGAGCGCCGGATCGGCGATGGAGCAGTCGGCAAGCTTGCCCGGCAGGACACCGCCCTCGAGGCCGCTCTTCTTGCGCGCCAGGTCCCGCGCCTTGCGCGCCGCCTCTCGGGCCCGCGCCGCCTGGAGCGACTTCTCGATCAGCTGCTTTGCGGAGCGCGGGTTTTCTTCCAGGAAGGCCGAAAGGTGCTCGTTCACGGCCGCCTCAACCGCGCCCCGCACCTCCGAGTTGCCCAGCTTGGTCTTTGTCTGACCCTCGAACTGCGGCTCCATGACCTTGACGCTCAATACGCAGGTCAGCCCCTCGCGCACGTCGTCGCCCGACAGGCTCTCGTCCTTCTTGAAGATGTTGTTCTTGCGCGCGTAGTCGTTGATCGTGCGGGTCAGCGCGGCCTTGAGGCCGGTCAGATGGGTGCCGCCTTCGTGCGTGTTGATGTTGTTGACGAAGGTGTGGGTGTTCTCCGAGAACCCTTCGTCGTACTGCATCGCCAGCTCGATCTCGGCCTCCGGCCTGCTCGTCTCGAAGTAGATCACCCTCGGGTGGATGGCGAGCCGAGAGCCGCGCAGGTACTCCACGAACTCGGCCAGTCCGCCCTCATAGCGGAAGGTGTGCTCCGTCTCCTCGTCCGTGCGCTCATCCCTGAGGACGATCTCGAGGCCCTTGTTCAGGAAGGCGAGTTCCCGCAACCGCGCGGACAGCGTGTCCGCGTTGTAGGCCAGAACGGTGAAGACCTCCGGGTCGGGCTTGAAGGTCACGAGCGTGCCGGTGCCGCTGGCGGGACCGAGCATGGCAAGCTCGGACACCTTGATCCCGCGTTCATAGCGCTGGTGATAGAGCTTTCCGCCGCGCCGCACCTCCACCTCCAGCCACTCGGAGAGTGCGTTGACGACGCTCACTCCCACGCCGTGCAGTCCACCCGAGACCTTGTACGAACTCTTGTCGAACTTGCCGCCCGCGTGCAGCGTCGTCATGGCGAGTTCGACGCCCGGTGCGCCCTCGGTGGGATGAATGTCCACCGGGATGCCCCGCCCGTCGTCGTCGACGCTGACGATGTCGCCGGGACGGATCACCACCCTTACCGACGTGCAGTGGCCGGCCATCGCCTCGTCGATGCTGTTGTCCACGACCTCGTAGACGAGGTGGTGCAGTCCGCGGGTCGATGTGGAACCGATGTACATTCCCGGCCGCTTCCGCACCGCCTCCAGTCCCTTGAGTACCTGGATCCGTCGAGAAGTGTAGCCGCCGCTCTTATTGTCCGCCGTCATGTATTCGCCCCGAATATCCTTTCAAGTCGCTTGTCGATTCACCCGACCTTTTCCGCCAGCCGGAAGCGTATGTCGCCAATGGGCGCATCCGCGCGGCGCGAATTCAGTCGTTCAAGTATCAGCCCCTTCATCATGGAAAGCTCAGTGAGCCACGCGCTCGAGAGCACCTCCACCACCAGCGTGTCGCCCCGAACCTCCACCGGCCGGGTGACCGCGCTCACCCTGGCGCCCACCGTCCCGGCCCACTCGTCCATCGCGCCGAGCCGCTCCAGCGATTCCCCGAGGCCCGACGCGGCCAGGTATCCCTCCAGAACCTCGCCCACCGCCTTGAACCCGGCTGGGCGTCCGCCGCTCTTCGCCGCCGCGCTCACGCCTCGATCATCCCCTCTCGGATACTCCACCGCGCCAGCGAAGGTCCCCTCAGCCGCACATCCGACTCCTTCGGCGCGGTGAGAATCACCTGGCCGGGGCACTCCTCCTGCAAAAGGGTCATGACCCGCTCCGACCGGCGCTCGTCCAGTTCCGCGAACGCGTCGTCGAGGAGGAGGATCGGGTCGGCCCCGCGCTGTCCCCGGATCGTCGCGGCTTCGGCGAGGCGCAGAGCCAGGGCCGCCGTGCGGCGCTGTCCCCCGGATCCGAAGGTCCGAGCGGGCAGGGCCCTCCGCTTCGAGGCGATCGTGAAAAGCAGATCGTCGCGGTGCGGCCCACACGTGGTGACGCCGCGACGCACATCCCGGCTCCAGCTTTCCTCCAGTCGGGCATGGAACTGCTCGCGGATCGTCTCCTCGTCGGGCACGGACGAGTCGTCGCCCCCCAGGTCGGGCCGATAGGACATGGTCAGCGGGTCGTTGCCCGAAATGGCCGAACAGTACCGGGCGAACGTTCCGGCCTGGTCGGCAACCCATGCGCCGCGCACCCGGGTCACGCGCGCGCCGTTCTTGACGAGAAGCGCGTCCCATGCCCGCACCGCCATGGCGCCGGCATCCGCCCTGAGGGCCGCATTCCGCTGCGCGAGCGCCTGTCTGTACACCGACAGGGCACCGACGTACCCGCCGAGGTTGAGCGAGAGCAGGATGTCCAGGAAACGCCGCCGCAGTCGCGGGCCCCCATTCACGAGATCCACGTCGGCCGGCGAGAAGACGACCGCACCTAGGCGCCCCAGCGCTTCGGAGATCCGGACCGATTCGTTCCCGTCCACAGATACCCGCTTCTTCTTCCGCTTGCGGTCGAATCCCGCGGCAACCGTGGCCGGCCGGTCTCCCTTCACGGACCCTCTCAAGTGAAAGACATCCTTCGCGAATTCCGTGAGTTCACGGTCACCCGCTCCACGGAAGGACCGGAAACTCTCCAGGTAGTAGATCGCCTCCAGGAGATTGGTCTTCCCCTGCGCGTTCTCGCCGATTACCGCCACGCCCTCCGGAGGGAAGCGCAACTCCTGGATTCCGAGGTTGCGGAAGTGGCGCAACTCCAATTCACTCAGGACCACGAACGCGGTTGGAACCAGTGGCGGGAAACTCCGGACATGCTACAAATATAACAGGATCGGAGCCGCTTCAGACGGCCATTTGGCGGGCCCGCCGAACCGTCCGCGAAACCGCGCTCCCGCGTCCGAGCCTACGATCCCTCGAAGTTCGCCTTCCGCTTCTCCAGAAACGCCGCCATCCCCTCTCTCATGTCGTCGGTGGAGGCCAGCAGTCCGAACAGCGACGCCTCGAATTCGAGCGCGTGATCCATCGTGCTTTCGACCGCGCCGTAGGCCGAAGCCAACGCCATCTCTACGGCCACCGGAGCGTTCCTGGCGATCCGCGCCGCCAGCGCGCGTGCCCTGTCCATCAGCTCGGCGTGGGGCACCACCATGTTCGCCAACCCCGTTTCCGCCGCCTTGTCGGCCCCGATCATGTCGCCCGTCACGATCATCTCGACCGCCCTTCCAAGACCCACCAGGCGCGCCAGGCGCACCGTTCCACCGTAGCCCGGGATGATTCCCAGCCCGACCTCCGGCAAACCGAAGCGCGCCCGCTCGCTCGCGACGCGCAGATGGCAGGCCAGGGCGAGTTCACAACCGCCCCCCAGCGCATACCCGCCCACCGCGGCGATCACCGGCCTCGGAAACCGCTCGATCCGCCGAAGGACCTCCTGGCCGGAACGGCTCACCTCCGTCCCGGTCAGGGTCCCCATCTCGGCGAGCACCCCGATATCGGCGCCGGCGACGAAGGCCTTGTCGCCCGCTCCCGTGAGGATCACCGCACGTACACGCCCGTCGTCCCGCAACCGGCCAAAGGCCGCATCGAGTTCGGCCACAACCCGGGGGTTGAGCGCATTCAGCTTCGCCTGCCGGTCGATGGTCACCGTCGCGGTGGACCCGGACACTTCGGTTCGTACGTACTTTTCGCTCATCGGGGTGCTCTCCGTGGGTTTCCTTTGGGGCCACGGAGGACACCGCGGCCCGCGCGCTGGCAACCTATATGTCTCGTTGGGACATCGCCAAGTCGGAATGGGACGCAATGAGCCAGCGGGCGTAGCGGTACCGGCGGTCCCAACTTACCTTCCTTGTCCGGATGCCCAGAACCGCTTCTTCACGAGGAACCATGTCCCGCTCTCTGAACAAGGTGACATTGATCGGGAACACCGGGAGTGACCCCGACGTGCGCACTACGCCGTCGGGCACGCGCGTCGGCAAGCTCTCGCTGGCCACCAGCCGGTCCTTTCAAGACCGCTCGGGACAGCAGCAGGAGCGAACCCAATGGCACCGCCTCACCTTTTTCGGGCGACTGGTGGACGTGGTGGAGCAATGGGTCAAGAAGGGCGACCGACTCTACGTCGAAGGGCGAATCGAGTATTCCCAGACGCAGGACGACCAGGGCGGCACGCGCTATTGGACGGACATCATCGTCAACGAGATGATCATGCTCGGGTCGGGTGGCGGCGGCCGGATGGACGCGCAGCCTTCCGCACGCGGCGGCGGGTACGATCCGCCTCCCAGACAACCCATCACCGAACCCGAGGACGACTTGCCCTTCTAACCGGGCGCAGACGGCATTTTTGCCGGGGGACTGGATCTTGGCCAACGACGCAATCGAAATGGAGGGCACCGTCACCGAGGTCCTGCCCAATGCGAATTTTCGGGTAAAGCTGGAGAACGGGCACGAGATCCTGGCATACCTGTCCGGGAAGATGCGGAAGTTCTATATTCGGGTCCTGGCCGGTGACCGGGTCAAGGTCGAGATGTCGCCGTACGACCTGACGCGAGGCAGGGTCACCTACCGATACAAATGAGGGGCCTCCTGCGAGCCCCTGAGGGGCCTGCCGTCCGCTAATCCTCTTCTTCGCTCTTCCAGAGCCCGAGCAGGTAGGGATCGAAGCGCTCCGGACGTTCCACGTACTGCCTGGCCCAGTCGTGGAACTCGGGCAGGTCGAGTTGTTCCCGGATTCTGGCGGTCGCGTAGCGGATGGCGTCGTTGTACGAGGCCGGGGCTACGCCCTTCGCCAGTCGCGCCTCGGTCTCGGCCAGCGTATAGATCTCTTCCGGATCGAGTGACAGAACGGCGTCGGCCACGCGGGCAGAGCAATAGTCCCTGTACTTCGCCCTCAGTACATCATCCCCGTCTCGCTCGGCCATTCTCGCCCTCGTGCCCGGCTCACGGTCCCCAAACGGCTTGGAAAACACGACACCACCGATCCCCGAGCTCGTTGCCTGGGGACCCCGGTCGGCCAACTCCAACTTTCCTTGTCAGCACCGGTGCGTCAAGGTTGGCAGCCACGGCGCGTGAGATCCGCCGTACGCATCACGCGGCGGCGAGCCGGAGAAGGCAAGCGATGAAGCCGGATGGCTCCTATGGGTGTGCGAAGCCCGTACCCGAGTCCGCGGACTGGCTCAGGGAACTGTTGTGGCGGCCCTCGGCCTCTCTAAGTCGGCGATAGATCGAACGTCGCGTGAGACCGTACTGGACGACCCGGCTCAGGAAGTCCGGATCCGAGCGTTGTACCTCCTCTGCTTCCGCCGCCAGGTCATTCGGCAAGCGAACGTTCAGTTGCACGGACCGCGTGTTCCACATGCGCACCACACCCCTTGGACAATGGAAATGTAATTCTCGCCAATTTCAGCCGACAAGCTCTGGGGAAGAGCGTGGCGCCGGCCAGCGAGCGGGCAACCCTTCCTTCCGAAGGTCGGGCTTGAACCATACAAGGCTCGAACCCGGCCCGCAAGCACGTCCCCGTTTCTGTCTCCAAATCCCATAACTCATTGTATGTCAACGAGTTACGAGAATACGCCACTTTTGTAATCCAGTTGTTTCCGGAGGTGTGGGAGCGTCGGTGGTTACAGTCTCGATACAAGCTAAGTGACAAATTGATAAGGAGTTGGATGGCTCTTCCGAAGTCGGACCGGAAGGCGATTGGAAACATATTTTTACCAAAAAACTGCCATCGGGCGGAGCAGTCCAAAACCCGCGAAACCCTCCTTCCGCCCGAGTTTTCCGCATCGTGGAACACCCCCGCAAGGGCTGGCAGCGCCCCCCTTCGCCTCCGGTGCGCGCCCGAGCGCCGTGCGGACGGACGGCGAGGCCCGGACAGCCGTCGTCCACGGGATCAAACTGGCCGACGGTGAGGACCCTGGTGGGGGGTCCGGCGATGTTCAGTGCACGGAGAGTCCGGCGCCCACCGCCTGGTCACCCGCCGCGTCGGAATCCCCGAAGGAAAGCCGGTTCAGGGTCGCCCGTTCGCCAAAAGTCGACACGATGCCGCCGACGGCCCGGAATCGCTCGGGCTCGAAACGCGCGATCAGATGACTCAGGCCGCCGCGCATCCGGTGGAGGCTCCTTCGCAGTTCGTCGAATTCCACAGGGATTCCGAAACGCACGTGGCGCGATTCATGCCGATTCGGGGCACCCGCCGACGGACGGCTGATCGGCAAGCCCGCAAAGACCTCGCGAAGGACGCCCTCCAGCATCTGCGCAGCCTCGCCCGTTGCCGCGCGGAACACGAGAGCGTTCGCCTCATAGTCCAGATGAATCCGCGTGACGGTCCCGCGCCCGGTGACGATGCGCACCACAGTGTTCTCGTGAAGGTCCAGGTCCTTGCAAATGTCACGGAAGCCGATCCGGAGCAGCGTGGGCCGCGTCAGCGGCGAAAAGCCGCGACGGTTCAGGATCCTGAGCGCCAGATCGAAGCAGTACCGACGGAGCCGGCTGTCCCGATGGTGGGCGGATCCCGGCATCCCGGCCGACTCCGGCGGTGCGGCCCCGGGATCTTCGTCGGCTGCGGCAAGGGTCCTCAAGTGCGCGAGCGTGGGGTCGTAGACCCAGTCCAGGACCACAAGCTCAGACGCGAGATTCAGGTACCTGGTCCTTGCCGACCCCAGGTCGATCGCACGGACGGACGAGGCAATCCGGCCTTCCAGGACCACCGCCAACCCGATGTCCTGGATCCGCCCGCCCGGCCGGTACAGCTCGTGAGCGCGCCGGTACTGCACGACGGCTCTCGTGAGCGGCAATTCACAAATGCCCGGCACATCGGCCATCGCCTCTGGGCGGCTTTCGGTCGCTATCATCCGGTGCATCGACTCGACCTCCCCGGGGAACACGGGGCCTGCGAGAGGGACAGGGGTCGGGATAATAACCATATGTTTACCCGACGGGCAAGACGCATGGCCCGCGGGTTCCGCGACTTGTTTCCACCCGCGGTTCCCGGCTATTATTAGGGTCTTGTCACCAGTTTCACCGGGATTCGCGTGTCCACGTGTGCGTGGCGGCGGCCCCGGGGCCTGCCCGACCCACCGGCGACGCAGGCGAATCCCTCAACGTGGGGTGATCACTTGGAAGTCTTCGTCAAAGAGAACGAGAGCCTGGAGCGGGCACTTCGCAGGTTCAAGCGAAAGGTGCAGAGATCCGGGCTTTACTCGGAGCTCCGCAAGCGCCGCTTCTACGAGAAGCCGAGTGCGCAGCGGAAGCGGCGGCGCGAGGCGGCCATCCGCCGTGAGCGGAGACGCCAGCGCCGGTCGCGGCGATAGAATCAGACCTTCAGCGCCACCGGTCCCTCGGGCGTCCAGTCGTAGAACCCGGCACCGCTCTTGCGCCCGTACCGCCCCATGGTCACGAGACGCTTGAGCAGGGGAGGGGCTGCGTAGCGCTCTTCCCGATACTCGGCGTACATGATCTCCGCGACCTGGTAGAGCGTATCGAGGCCCACGAAGTCGCACAGCACGAACGGACCCATCGGGTGCCCGCAACCCAGGGTCAACGCGGTGTCGATGTCCTCGACCGAAGCCACCCCGCGCTCCAGTTGCCGGATCGCGTCAAGCATGAACGGGACCAGGAGCAGGTTGACGACGAAGCCGGAGTTGTCCCTGGCCGCGATGGGCACCTTCCCGACCCGCCTGGAGAAGGCCCGCGCCGCCTCGAAGGTTTCGTCGCTGGTCGCGATGGTCCTGACGACCTCGACCAGTTTCATGACCGGCACGGGGTTGAAGAAGTGGATGCCGATGAACCGATCGGGCCGCGAAGTGGCGGCCGCCATGTCGGTCACGGTCAGTGAACTGGTGTTGGACGCGAAGATCGTTCGTTCGGGGCACACGCCGTCGAGGTAGCCGAACAGATCGTTCTTGGCCTCAAGCGATTCGACAATGGCCTCGATCACCATGTCGCAGTCGGCGAAGTCATCCAGGGAAGTGGTGAAGGCGATGCGCGCGAGAATCTCGTCGCGCCCGGCTGTATCGAGCTTCCCCTTCGACATGGCCCGCTCGAGCGACTTGTCCACACGGGCGCGCCCTGCGGAGATCGCCTCCGCGTCGACCTCGCGCACGACCACGTCGCACCCGGCCCGGGCCGCGACTTCCACAATGCCGCTGCCCATGAGTCCGCAACCGGCAACGCCCAATCTCCTGATCTCCAATTCGGATCTCCTCACTTTGCAGGGTCAGTATTCGTCCTTGCCCATCATCTCGCGGGCCACGCCGTGGAAGTGGCGCCGCACCCATCGCCGCCACGCCGGCGGAGGGGGTTCCAGTCCTCCGTCGCTCTCGAGTCCGTCGAGTATGCCCTCCACCTCCAAGTGTACTTCGCCGAGCCTCCGCTGGAACCCCTGGGCCACCAGACTGGCCACTACCACCGCGATGGCGACCCCGGCCGCTATGCCGCCCGCGGCCGCCACGGGCAGCGTAGCCACCAGAGCAAGGCCGACGCCGACTCCGACCCCGGCGGCTGCACCGGCCATCCCGCCGCCCAGCACGGCCCCCGTCCTGTATTTTCCGGCCAGGCCGGGATCGACGACGATGTCCACCTGAGTGGATTCCGGGCCCATTTCGTCCAGGCGCACCTCCACCATCCGCGACGCTGCCACGTAGTGCTGCCGGGATGTCGAACTGGCCGCCCGCGCCACCCGCGACGCCCAATCGATGGCGGGACGGTACTGGAGCAGATCCTCCCTTTGGCGCACGCGCTGCAAGAGCTGGCCGCCCACCATGAAGTCGTCCAGTTCGCGGAGGATCCGTGCGCGCGGCCGCTCCACCGTCCGGCCCGAACGGATCTCGCCGGTCGCCAGGAGTGCCCGCATTCGGCCGCGGCCCGAGCGGAACTCTGCCAGTGCGCTGCGCACATGACGATCCGCCAACCCGACTTCACGTCCAATGCGGACCAGCTCGGCCTCCGTGAACTCCTCTTCCGACCCCCCCGGCTCGGCCGCGGCGAGCTCCGAGGCCCGCCGCATCACTTCGTCGAAGTCGCGCCTCGACAGCGTTGCCTTACCGCTCATTCGCCCATCCGGCATGCCCCGACCCTGTCAGTACGCTTCCACCACCACGGCTCCACCCTGTCCGCCTCCGATGCAGGCCGCGCCGAGTCCATACCGTACGCCCCGCCGGCGCAGCTCATGAAGCAGATGCAGCGTGATCCTGGTTCCCGAGGCCGCAAGCGGATGGGTGATTGCGATCGCACCGCCGTCGACGTTCGTGCGTTCGGGATCGAGTCCCAACTCCTTTTCGACGGCCTTGTACTGGGGCGCAAAGGCCTCGTTCACCTCGACAAGGTCCATGTCGTCCAGGCCCAGTCCGGCGGCGGACAGTGCAGCGCGGGCGGCCGGAGCGGGTCCGATCCCCATGATCCTCGGGTCGACGCCGGCGAAACCCCATGACACCAGCCGTCCGATCGGGGACGCCCCGTTCGCCCGGGCCCACCCCCGCTCCGCAAGCACCACCGACGCGGAGCCGTCGCCGATGCCGCTGGCGTTTCCCGCCGTGACCAGTCCGTCCTTGCGGAAGTAGGGCCTCAGCCGCCCCAGGCTCTCCATGGTGGTATCCGGCCGCATGTGCTCGTCGATCGCGAACCGCGACTCGCCCCTGCGCGACTTTACCGTAACCGGCGAGACCTCGGCGTCGTAGCGGCCGGCGTCCCACGCGGCCTTCGCGCGCCGCTGACTGTTGACGGCAACCTGGTCCGCCTCTTCCCGGGTCACCTCGTACCGGTCCGCGAGTTCTTCGGCGGTCTGCGCCATGCTCAGGCCGCAGTGCGAGTCCGTAAGGGCCTCCCAGAGCACGTCGTGGAAGCCGTCTGCCGCGGGTCCCAGCCGCAAGCCGCCCCACCTCGCGCCGCGCACGACGTGAGGGGCCTGGCTCATGGATTCCGCGCCGCCGCAAAGGGTCACGTCCGCGCCGCCGAGCAGAATCTCCTGGGCACCCGATACCACGGCCTGGAAGCCTGATCCGCACAGGCGGTTCACCGTGAGGGCGCCGACTTCCTGGGGAACGCCCGCGCGCAGGCCGACGTGCCGGGCGAGATAGATCGCGTCGGCGGAGGTCTGCAACGCGTTGCCGTAAAAGACGTGGCCCACCTGCGCGGGCTCGATGCCGGCGTCCTGGAGCGCCGCCTCCGCCGACAGAACGCCGAGATCCGTGGCGGTGAAGTCCTTCAGCGCACCGCCGAAGGTTCCAAAGGGAGTCCGTGTTCCCGAGAGGAAGACGACCTCCGTGTCAAATCCATGAGTCCCCATCCCTAAACTCCATGACTGCGTCGATCAAGTCGCCGAAATGCGCGAAACACCGGTAAACCTAACCGGATGCCGTGTGGAGAAGCCGCGCCGCCATCCATCCTCCAACCTCCCCCGTCGTGGCGGTACCCCCCAGGTCGGGCGTCGTGACGTCCGCCTCGAACGATGCACGAATGCAGTCGTCCACGTCGGCCGCGGCCTCGTCCATGCCGAGGTGCGCGAATACGAGGCTCACGCAGGCCACCGCAGCCACCGGATTCGCAACACCCTTGCCCGCGATGTCCGGTGCGGATCCATGGACCGGTTCAAACAGGGCCCAGGACCCCGGGTTGATGTTGCCCGAGGGCGCGAGACCCAGGCCACCGGTCACCTGCGCGGCCAGATCGCTCAGGATGTCGCCGAAGAGGTTCGAGGTCACCACCACCTCGTAGCGCTGCGGCCGGCGGACCAGGTCCATGGCCATGGCATCGACATACATGGCGTCGCGATCGATGGCCGGGAATTCGCCTCCGACCTCGGCGAAGACACGCCGCCACAGTCCCCCTTCGTACGCGAGCACGTTGGCCTTGTCCACCAGCGTGACACTCGTGCGCCCGGTTGCCCATGCATGCTCGAAGGCGGCCCTGACAATGCGCTCGACGCCCTTGTACGTGTTGAGGCTTTCCTCGATCGCGACCTCGTCCGTCGTACCGGTCTTGAAACTGCCTCCCAGGCCCGCGTAGAGTCCCTCGGTGTTCTCCCTGAAAAAGACGATGTCGGTGGACGGATCAGGGCGCCGGAGCGGGGACAGGGCCGGCACGAGGAGCTTGCAGGGTCGGTAGTTGATGTACAGGTCCGCGAAAAACCGCAGGCCGAGCAGGATATCGTGGGCGTGAACGTTGTCGGGGACGCGCGGGTCGCCGAGCGCGCCGAGAAGCGCCGCATCGTAGTCGCCGACGAGACGGTCGCGGTCTTCGGGAGTCAGCGTCGTGCCGTCGCGCAGGTAGCGGTCCGCGCCGAGATCCCAGTCGTCAAGGGTGAGGTCAAGACCGTGCTTCTCGGCAGCGGCGCGCATCACCCCGTCCGCCGCGCGCACGACTTCGGGACCGATTCCGTCCCCGGGGATCAGTGCGATACGGGCCACTGGCGAACGTGCGTGCGTCGGAGCCGGCGCCCTGACAACAGGTCTCCGCCCGATCCGTTCAGACAGACGGCTACGGTACTCTCCCGAACATGATGTTGCAGCGGGGGCAGAAGAAGTCCTTGCCGCGCCGCACCAGGGGCGGGCCCAGTTCTCCGCGCGGACACATCGGGTCCAGGCCCTCGTCCGCCTGGATCCTGACCTTGCGCCGCTCTCGCCATGTACTGATTCGCAGAGGCAACTGGTACCGCAGCGCCGATGTCTTGCATTCGAAGAGGACGGTGCTGGTGCCGTCAGGCTCCGCGCGTACACCGAGGTCCATCAGGAACCCGCCCATGGGGGAGGGCACCTGGCGTCCGCTGCAATGCAAACGCTCCATCTTCTTGACTTCCGGCAACTCCGCGACGCCGAACCCCACGGGTCCGGGCTTCTTGTCGTCCGCGTCCAATCAACCCCTCCGCTCGAACAGGTAGGCCAGGTCGTCGTGGCGGGTCTCCCCGTCGCTGCACACCGCATACCGGCCGCCGGAATAGATGGCTGCGCCGCCGTATTCGCCGTTCTTGTTGATCGCGTAGTAGTTCACGTTGAAGCTCGGACGCCCTTCCGCGTTCCGAAGCCGGTCCTCCGTGGTGAAGGTCACGATACGCCGAAGCGCCTCGAGGCACGCGTCGGTCGGTGACATTCCCCCGCGCATCAGTTCGACGACCGAGTGCGAGCCGCATGTCTTGATCACCGCCTCGCCACGGCCCGTCGACCCGCACGCGCCGACATCGTTGTCCACGTAGAGGCCGGCTCCCACGATCGGCGAGTCGCCGACGCGGCCCGGGATCTTGTAGGACAATCCCGAAGTGGTCGTGACGCCCGAGAGATCGCCGTCGGCGTTGATGACGTTGCAGTTGATCGTTCCCAGCGGGCGCACCCCGTCGTGCGAGTCGAGCAGTGACAGTCCGTAGTCGTCCCCGTCTTCGAAAGGCGGCGCCCTGAGCCCCGATTCCTCCGGCGTCAGGTAGTCGTCGCTGCTGCTCATCCGGGCCCGCCACTCGATCCATCGGCGCCTGGAACGCTCGGTCAACAGGTCCTCCAGCTGGTGCCCCATGGACACCGCGAAGCGTTGCGCGCCCTCGCCGACAAGCAACACGTGATCCGTGTACCGCATGACGTCGACAGCCACCCGGGACGGAGTCTTGATGCCCTCCAGACACGCGACCGCCCCGGCGCCCCTGCTGGGGCCGTGCATTACCGATGAATCGAGCTGCACGACACCGTCCAGGTTCGGGAGACCGCCGAAGCCGACGGAGGAGTCGCCGGGATCGCGCTCCACGATGTTCACGCCTTGCACCACCGCATCCAGCGTGTCGCCGCCTTCGCTCACGTTACGGACGGCCGTCGCCACGGCCTCGAGTCCGTTTCCGCTCGCCACGGCAACAGGGCTGACCACGCTTCTGCGCACGGCCGGCGCACCGCGCAACGGTTCCGCGGATCCGAGGCCGACTGCGGCACCAACGCCGACCCCGGCAGAGGTCTTGAGAAAGTCACGGCGACTGGTCATCGATCGCACTCCTGATGGTAAAGAGGTACTGCGCCTGAGGAATGTGGTCAGGCGTCCCTGGGCTCTCCCAGGATCGCCTCGCCCGGCCCGCCATCCACGGGAGTGTCGGCGGGCTCTTCTCGCCTGAGCCTGGAGATGACAGGCTTGCAGAACTGCATTCCCACGGCCTTCAGCTCGGAAAGTTCCCTGACGCCCAGATCCGGATACCGCTCCGCCAGGTATTCGATCGTTTCGGTCATCCAGGAATCCTGATCATCCACGTGCGCCTGCAACACGCCGCAACGATGAATGTGACTGAACAACTCGTCTCGGGCTCGGTCCATCGGTTCTTGCTTCGCCACTACTCCTCCTCATAATTGGTTCATCTTCGCGGGGTCCCGCGAAGGCCCGGGGCCGGCACAGTGGCCCGCAGGCGAAGCCAATAAAGTAGGTGAGAAGTGGATTATGGCAAGAAACGAGAACTCGAAGCCGCGTGATTCCGCCGGTCCGGACACGTGAGACTGCTTACTTTCGCCGTCTGCGATCAGGCGGCCGCCACCCCGAATGGCAAGCTCGACCTTCACGGAGTCTTCCACGACCTCTATGCCCCGGGCTTTCCGGCGCGCCAGGACCGGATGACTCTTGTCGTGTGCATCGAGTGGGATCGTGACGACGAGGGCCTCCATCGCCTGCGCGTCGACATCCGCGGACCCGACGGACGCCCGACCCTTACGGTCGAGGGCGAATCCGAGGTGACGCCGCGCCCCGCGGAACGGCCGCCGCCACGCACGCAGCTGGTGATGCCGCTGGAGGACGTGGTCTTTCCCGTGCCCGGACGCTACGACTTCGACATAAGGGTCAAGGGGGAGGTGATGCCGGGTCCGGTCCTCCACCTGGTGCAGGTGCCGCCCGAGACGGCGTGACCGGTGCGGCCGCTGGCCTCACGGCAAGGGCAGCCGCAGGGCGCCCGTCGCCTTGAGCACGAGCAGAATCACTCCGCCGGCCGCTCCCAGGGCGGCCTCGTACTCCCGGTTTCGCATGTAGCGTGCCCGGGAAAAACCTCTCGTTTCGATTCCGGGACCGGGTGTTGGACGGTACGGCGAAAGTCGCGGAAGGAATCCGGGCACCGAATCGCGATAGTGACGGTAGCCATCCCGGAACCTGGCCTCAAGGCCCGCCTGCTCGCGCGCCATCAGCGGCCCGTAGACCAGCGCGAAATAGCCGAGAAAGATCACCGCGAACACGGGCCGGGCGCCGGCCACGGCAGCGCCGATGCCCAGCAGGAAGCTCCCCAGATACAGTGGATTGCGGGTGAAGGCGTAGGGTCCCGAGACCGCGAGTTCCCGGTCCTTCTCCAGGACGCCGGCGGCCCAGCCGCGAACTGTCAGTCCCGCGAGCACGATGGCCCCGCCGATCCAGATGGACTCGGCGACGGGCCGGGCCATCCAGAAGAACGCGACGCCCAGGACCCACGCCAACCACAGCCGCAGACTGCGCGCGGCGGCTATCAGCGCGGAACCTTCCCCTTCACGGCCTTGTCTCCGGCTCGTCGTGCAGAATCTCTTCGAGATGCATCGTGAGGTTCACGGGCAGAAACGGCATGTCAACCTTCATGTAGACCACCACCCGGCGCTCGTCGTCCGAGAAGTGGATCTCCGCATTCCCGCCCTCCGAGAAAAGGCCGTCGGTCTGGATGAGGGGCTGCACCACAACCGTGTTGAATTCACCCGCACCCACCTCGCGTCGATCCCTGCCCAGCACATTGAGCACGATCGGGTTGCCTTCGTCCTTGTAGAACCGGTTGAAGGTGTAGCTCTGGCCCACTTCCAGGGCGAGGGTCCGTGTGAAGTACACGATCGATATGTCGTCGAGGGGCTCCGGATCGGGGAGCGCCCAGGTCGTATCGTGGTCGATCCTCTGCGCACGGAGCTCCGCGGGGAAGAATTCGTATTCGCGGTAGCGTTCCCCCTGGTCCTTCACAAAGCGCCTGGCAAACAGCCCCTCGGTGTCGATCCAGGACGTGAAGGTCTCGTCGATGCCGAATCCCAGCACGCTGCCCTTGACGCGCCACTCGGCCACGTAGGTGGGCATGCCATGAATCGTGTCGATTCCGGCGATGGTCATGTGGGCCTCTCCGACGGAGAAGATGCCGTACTTGACCTTGTACCTCAGGTGCTCGCCGGGCGCAAACGGGACACTGACAGCCTCGGGCAACGCCCCGTTGAGCGAGTCTGTCGCCGGCGCCGTCTGGGCGCTGGCTCCCGCCACCCAGGCGGTCGCGACGACCGCGATCAGCCCCATTCCCGCGGTCAGGTGCAGACTAGCCCGCGCCATGTCGTTCCGGCTCCAGCCGAGGAGCTCTTCGCAACCGCAGGATCTCGCGCATTGTCTGCAGGACACGCACCCTCGTGCGGCGCGGCCGCAGGTCGTATCGTCGGGTGAGCGGGACGTGCGCGATCCGGCGCGCATACGGGGTCAGCACCTTCATCAACTCCGCGTTGGCGGCCCAGCCGTCGGTGCTGACCAGAGGCCGGTCGCCGACTTCCCGTATCGCCTTCCTGACGACGATCACCCTGTAGGCCCGGAAGCCGACAAGCCAATCGCCGCCCGAAGTGCCCGACACCATCCGGCCGATCGCCATGCCGCCCAGCCAATGGGCGAAACGGACGCGGCGGGGCACGTCCGCCACCCCCTTCGAGGACTCTGCCGCCACGATGTCCGCGCCTCCTTCGAAGGTCTTGATGAGCGCGTGGAGGTGCTCCGGGTGCTCCGTGAAATCGCCCTGCATGGTGACGATCGCGTCGCGCTTCGGGTAGCGCGTCCGGCCGGCGGCCGCCCGCAACAGCTTCTCCATGGCGCGACCGTACCCGATGGACCGCCGCTCGGTGAGCACCGTCAGCGGCATCACTCGCCTGTATTTCTCCAGCAGCGCCCTGGTCCCGTCCCTGGAAGCGTCATCGAGCACAAGGACGTGGAAGTCGCGCCCCAGTTCTCCCATGACGTGCCGGATCTTCCAGAGCAGTACGCCGATGGTGCGGTCCTCGTCCCTGCAGGGAATACAGATATGGATCATGGATTCCGGAGTTCGATGGGATGGTGGAGAATGAATCTACACCAAACGCTTCAGGGTGGCGGTGTCTTCCAACGCCTATGATGCCAGAGGTACTGGCACGGTTGCTTTCGGACCTGTTCTTCCAGACGGCTCGTGAAGGCCCGGGTCACCGCCCTGACGGCCGCAGCGCGATCCCTCTCCCGCTCCACCTCGGGGATCGCCTCGATACGCACCTCGTAGCGCGGCCTCCAGCCCGGCAGCCGAATCGCGCAGAATGTGGCCAGCACCACCCCGGCCCGCATGGACAGCACGGCCGGGCCACGCGCAGTCGACGCGGGCCGCCCGAAGAAGTCCACGAACACCCCCGCCCCCCTCGCGTCCTGGTCGCCCATGAGCCCCACCACCCGGCCCGCCTTGAGCGACGTCAGCGCCCCGCCCACCGCCTCCCCCCGCGGGATCACGTTGACGCCCAGTCTTTCGCGCGCCCGGGTCAGGTAACGGTCGAAGTGACGATTGCGCTGCCGCGCCACCACGATGTCCATCGGAAAGCCGCGCGCCACCACTCCTGCCGCCCCTACCTCCCAGTTGCCCAGGTGCCCGCTCACAACCACGATCCCCCGGCCCTCGCGCGCGGCTTTCTCCAGCAGCTCCCGCCCCACCAGACGGGTGCGCTTCAGAATCTCGGCGCGGCTGGCTCCCGCAAGGCGGAACATGGCCACGGCCTCGCGCCCGAAGTGCGAATAACAGCGCCGCCCCACGGTGCGCCGCCATCGCCCCGTCGCATCGGGGAACGCCATGCGCAGCTGGGTTGTCACCACCCCCCACCGCGGACGCCCCACCCGCGCGGCCACCCAGCCGATCAGCGCTCCGGCGCGGTCGGCCGCCACCGCGGGAACCGCGCCGCACACGGCCGCCACCGCGCGCAACAGGGCAAACTCGACGCGGTGCCGCAATCTGCGCCTGAACGGCACCGGGTTGGGCGCGCTCACTGGAATTGCAGTTCCCGCAGCCGCCGGTACAGGCCTCCCTCCTCCATGAGGGCGGCGTGGGTACCCTGCTGCGCTACGCGGCCGCCGTCGACCACGACGATCAGGTCGGCACGCTGAATCGTCGAGAGGCGGTGCGCGATGACGAAGACCGTGCGTCCCTCCAGGAGCCGTTTCAGCGCCTCCTGCACCAGGCGCTCGGACTGCGTGTCGAGCGCACTCGTCGCCTCGTCGAGAATCAGGATCGGCGGATTTCGGAGCACGGCCCGCGCGATCGCGATCCGCTGGCGCTGTCCGCTCGAGAGCGTGGTCCCCCGTTCCCCCACGACCGTTTCGTAGCCATCCGGCAGACGTCGAATGAAGTCGTGGGCGCGGGCGCTACGCGCCGCGTCCTCGACCTCGCTCGCCGATGCCCCCGGCATCCCGTAGGCGATGTTGGCGCCCACCGTGTCGTGGAACAGGACCGTATCCTGTGACACCACGCCGAGCCCCCCCCGCAGTGACGCCAGCCGGAATTCCCGCACATCGGCGCCATCGATCTCGACCGCGCCGCTCAACGGGTCGTAGAAGCGGGCGAGAAGGTCCACGATGGTCGTCTTGCCCGCGCCGCTCGGTCCCACCAATGCCACAACCGAGCCGGAGGGCACCCGGAAGTCCACGTCCCGCAGTACCCGGTCACCCGTCCGGTACTCCATGCACACACCTCTGTAGCGCACTTCCCTGACGACGCCGGTGAACTCACGGACTCCCTGCCGATCCCGGGTCTCGGCAGGGGCGTCGAGGAACTCGAACACCCGCTCCGCACCCGCCAGGCCGGGTTGAATCAGCGCGGGCAGCTTGCTCAGGTACTTGACCGGCGAGTACAGGCGCGTGCTGAGCAGGATGAAGCCGAGGAAGGCCGCGCCCGACAGTGTGCCGTCCACCAGGACCATGCGGGTCCCGTACCAGAGGAGAATCGCCGTGCCCGCAACCACCAGGAACTCGGTGATCGGGCCCGCCAGCGCCCGCAGACGCACCGTCTGGAGGAAGGCGTCGAAGTAGGCGCGGGTCAGGTCGCGGAAGCGACGTCGCTCGAGCGGTTCGGCCGACGCGGACTTGACCATGCGGATCGCCGACACGGTCTCCTGAATATGCGAGCTGACCACGCCCGCCAGATCGAGGACCCGGCGGTCACCGCGCCGGAGGCGACGCACGAGCGGACCCCAGATCACCATGGTGAGCGGGACGACGACAAAGGCCGCCGCGGTCAGGCGGGCCGAAATCTCGATCATCCAGTACAGGCACGCCGTGAACTGCAGGACGGCCGCCAACGTCCGCGTGAGTTCGCTGGTGACCAGGGTGCGCAGCTGCTCCACGTCGTGGGTAAGCCGCGAAACGACCTGGCCCGTGCGCGTCCTCGCGAAAAAGGCGAGGTCCAGGTCGAGGAGGTGGCCGTACACCCGGTTGCGCAAGTCGCGCGCGACGCCCTGCTCGACGCGCGCGGCGAGGCAGGCGCGCGCGAAGTCGACCGCGTTCTTCAGCGCCACCAGGACCAGCAGGAAGAGGATGATCCCGCCGACAACCGACTGCGGGTTGCCGTCGAGGTCGACGAAGCGCCCCAGGGTGAACTCGAGTGCCCCCTCCAGCCGGGCCGACGCCTCGCCCGCGGTCGCGGCCGCGTCGCCCGCGCCGAACACCGCTGCCAGGAACGGGATCAGCACGACGAACGAGAACGCGTCCAGCGCGGAATACGCGGCGCTCGCCGCCACCGACAACAGCAGTGCGCCCCGATGCGGGGCCAGGTGGGCGAGAACCCTGCGCCAGGTCGTCATTCTCGGCCCCGGCCGGCGACCGCTATCGGGGTCGGGGCCGCAGCACCGCAATCGGCACGATCATCTCTTCCGGCGATATGCCTCCGTGCAGGAAGGAGTTGCGGTAGCGCCGCTGGTGTTCGCGCAGCTTGGTGGGGTAGACGAAGAAACAGTCGTCCAACGCGACCATGTAGGTCATCCGGAGGCTCCCGCGCGGCAGCCGCAGGTCCGACGCGCGCTTTGTCGTGAAGGCCGCGCTCGGATCCTGTGCCCGCAGGTCGTTCCCCATCTTGTAGCGCAGGCTCGTGCTCGCGCCCTTGCGCGCGTACACGGTCGCGGGACGGCGGCAGTGAATCGACCCGTGGTCGGTGGTCAGCACCACGCGGTGCCCCTGGGCCGCCGCTTCCTTCAGCACGGCGAAGGCCGTCGACCGCTCGAACCAGGAGCGCGTGAGCTGTCTCAGCGCGGCTTCGTCCTTCGCGACCTCCATCAGAATGGGAGACTCGGAGCGTCCGTGGGTCATCAGATCCACGAAGTTGAAGACCACGGCGATCACACAGCCTCTGACCCTGGTCGCGGATCTGAGCCGACCCCGCACCTGCGCCTCGTTCCGGTCGGTGAAGACTTTCTCGTAGTGGACCGGAACGGCGCGTCCCGTGAGTCGGTGCAACTGTTCCCTGAGGAGCTCGTCCTCGAAGGCGTTCAGCGACCCTTCGTCATCCGAGGCATCCCACCATTCCGGCCGTGCCCGAGCGATCTCGTCGGGGAACAGCCCTGAGAAGATGGCGTTGCGGGCATAGGGCGTGGCGGTGGGAAGGATCGAGTAGTGATACGCTTCGTCAACATCGAAAAACTCGCCGATCAGCGGCGAGATGGCGCGCCATTGATCGAGGCGCATGCAGTCCAGAACCACGAAGTAGACCGGATCCTTGCCCAGCAGGGGAAGCAGGCGTCGCTCCACCACGTCGACCGACAGCTCCGGGCGACCCGCGTTCCCCTTCATCCACCGGGGATACTCGCGCGTTACCCAGCGGCCGAAGTCATGGCGCAGGTCCTCCTGGAGCGACTCCACCGTCCCGAGGAGACCCGTCTCGCCGGACCTCTCGAGCCCCAGATGCCAGTCGACGAGCTCCTGGTACACGCGTGCGAACGCCGAGGGGCTGGATGCCCGCTCGCGCATTCGTGACAGCGTCGGCCACCGGGCGGCAAAATCCTGTGCAGCGCGCTGCTGCTGGATGGAGGAGCCCTCCAGGATGCGGGTGACCACGGAAAGCACCTGGCGAGGACTCGTGGGCTTCACCAGGTAGGCCTCCACGTGACGTCCGATCGCCTCGGTCATCGTGCGGTCCTCTTCGGACTTCGTCACCATGACCACGCGCGCGTAGGGGTCGTCGCGCCGGATCAGCCTCAGGACCTCCAGGCCTCGGCGGCCCGGCATCTGTTCGTCCAGCAGGATCAGGTCGTAGGCGTGACCGCGCAGAAGGGCCAGCGCGTCGTCGCCGTTGGTGATGGCGTCGACATGATAGCCCCTCTGCTGGAGAAAGAGCAGGTGGGGACGCAGGAGGTCAATCTCGTCGTCCACCCAGAGAATCCGCTTGGCCGCAGGTCGCATTCCCGGAAGTTAGCACGGCTCGCGCTCCGCCGCCCTGCAACGGCCGGGGCTCAGGATGCCGCGAGCCATGCCGACCGTCACCCCATGGCTGCCGAATCGCTACATGCTGATCGTATAGCGGAACCACGCCGCCACGGGGACACCGTTTTGCGTGCCGGGGCGGAAGATCCACTGGGCGGCTTCCCGGATCAGCTGACGGTTGAAGCCCCGGTCCCTGGTAGCCGGATCCAGCCGGGTCGAGTCGGCAACGACCTGACCGATCTCGTCCACGAAAACCCATACATCGACCGTTGTCCCACGGAGGCTCCTGTTCGCGGGGGGGATGATCATTCCGCGCGGCGTCGGGGGCATCACGCGTCGAAGTCCCTCCTCCGCGGTGCCGCCGTCGCCCGCCCCGTCTCCCGTCTCCAGCCCCGGGGGCCCGGGCGGGCCGGGCCGCTCTCCCAGGAGCGACGCGATTTCGACGACCGGATCGGTCTCCAGATCGACAACATCCAACTCGATCTCCACGGGCAGCGGAATTGCCGGGGGCCGGATCGGCCGGGGGGGTGGCGCGACGACGTTGAGGGACTGCATCCCTCCGGCCGCGGCCCGGTCGTCGCCCGCCCTGGGCCCCGCAGCCGCGAAAGGCGAGGGAGGGATGGGCGGCCCGCCTCCGAACAGCAGCACGGCAAGGTGCAGCAGCAGCGACAGAACCAGGCCACGCCTCCACATCGCCCGCTCCTGTCGGCGTCGGCTCCTTACGTCGCGAACGTTCATTTCAGCCTGTGTGCAAGGATACGGCCGGTCCTGCCCGGATACGTTCCATACAACCGCGACGGGTGCGGAGTTTCGCACGCGGCGGCGACCACGCATCTTCCAACGTCCCGTCCCTTCACATAAGGAGAAGCGCTTCGTGGACCTCGGACTGAAAGATAGGGCAGCCCTCGTCACCGGCGCATCGAAGGGACTCGGACGGGCGGTCGCGGAGCGGCTCGCCGGGGAGGGCGCGGACGTAGTGATCAACTCGAGGTCCTCCGGAGCCCTGGATGCCACGGCCCGCGAGATCGCATGTGACTCGGGCCGCAGAGTCGTGTCCGTTGCCGGCGACGTGGCCGACGAGGCATTCTGCGCACGGCTGGTGGAGCGCGCGGCCTCCGAATTCGGTCGCCTCGACATCCTGGTCGCCAACGCCGGCGGACCGCCGCCGGGCGGCGTTGACGACTTCACGCCGAAGGCCTACAGAAAGGCCGTGGACCTCAATCTCATGTCCACGGTCCAGCTTACCCTGGCCGCTCTGCCGGAGATGAGGAAGAATGGCTGGGGGCGAATCGTGGCCATCACCTCGGTCGCGGTGAAGCAGCCGGTCAGGAACCTTCTGCTGTCCAACACCGCGCGCCCGGGTGTCGTGGGGTTCATCAAGACCATTTCCCGTGATCTGGCCGCCGAGGGAATTCTCTGCAACGTGGCGGCCCCGGGCTTCGTCCACACCGCGCGGGTCGAGTCCCTTCTCGCCACCCAGGCAGAGGCGCAGGGGACGAGTCGCGAGGCCGTGCTCGAGGCGATCGCCGCCGACATCCCGGCCGGGCGGATCGGGAGACCGGAGGAGTTTGCAAACGGAGTCGTGTTCCTTGCGTCCGAAGCCGCGTCCTACATCACCGGACACACCATGCAGATCGATGGCGGGCTCGTGCAGGGGCTGCTATGACGAGGGGGTCTGGCGCGGTGGGCGAACGTCTTCGCAGTCCGTCGACAAAGCCGCCCGAGCACCGAGAGCGGGGGGAATCTTGTCCACGGGCTGCTCGGCAATGAGCATCGAGGAGCGCATTCAGACGGCCGGGTTCGGGCGGGCGGGTGCCTACCTGGAGCTGACCAAGCCCGGAATCACGGGATTCGTCGCGCTGACCGCCGCAGCCAGCTACCTGGTGGCGGCGCTGCCCGATGTCCTCTACTCCGATCTGTTCCACCTCGTGTTGGGGACCGCGCTCAGCACCGCCGGATCGCTTGCCCTGAACCAGTACCTGGAGCGCGCGCCGGACGCCGTCATGATCCGGACCCGCGGCCGTCCGGTCCCGTCCGGAAGAATCCCGAAAGCGCACGCCAGATTCTTCGGATGGGCCCTGCTGCTTGCCGGAGTGGGGCACATCTGGTTCTGGCTGGGCTGGCTGCCCGCGCTCGTGACGGCGGTGGCGGCTCTTCTCTACGACGCGGTGTACACCCCGCTCAAGCTTCGGTCTCCGCTGGCGACGCCGGTTGGGGCGATTCCGGGCGCACTGCCCGCGCTCATAGGCTGGACCGCCCATACCGGCAGCATCGACGCCCGCGGCGTGACCCTCTTCGGCATCCTGTTCCTCTGGCAACTCATCCATGTTCTGGCCCTCGGCTGGAATCTGCGGACGGACTACGAGCGCGCCGGTTTCCAGCTCATTCCGCCGGGATCGGCAGGGCTGGTCGCCGGAATGATGGTGGGGTATGCCGCGCTCCTGGCATTGGTGAGCGTTCTGCCCACCGTTCTCGGGATGGTCGGCACCGGATACCTCGGAGCCGCGATCGTGCTCGGCGCCGGGATGGTTGCGGTTGCCGTGGCGTTCCTGCGCAACCCCACCAGGCGGAACTGCAATCGCGTTTTTCTGGGTTCGCTGCTATATCACCCTCTGCTTCTCGGCACGATGGTCGCCGGGGCCTTCTGACGACCCCACGCTCCGGAGGCTGAAATGCTCCAACCATTCGCACCTCCGCGCCAACCCGCAGCCTTCGTCGGCCCACGCCTGATTGCGGCATGGGCGACCCTGCTCCTGTCAACCACCTGCCTCGAATCCGCCATGGCTCAGCAAACCGCCAGGCCTCGCGCCCGCGATCTGGGAATCACCGTCGGGATCTTCGAGCCCGGACAGCACAATGCCATCACCGACGTTGGCGGCGTCCTGGTGGGGCACGCGACCCTGATCGAAGGCGACGACATCCGCACCGGCGTGACGGCAATCCGGCCACACGGCGGCAACGTGTACTTCGACCGCGTCCCCGCGGCACTCCATGTAGGCAACGGGTTCGGCAAGCTGCTGGGGGTGACACAGGTGCGGGAACTGGGTGAACTGGAGACGCCCATTCTGCTGACCTGCACGCTGTGCGTGTGGAAGGCGGCCGACGCAATGGTCGAATGGGCGCTGGCGATGGAGGGCATGGAGCGGGTCCGGTCCATCAACCCCGTGGTCGGCGAGACGAACGACGGGGGCCTCAACGACATCCGCAGTCGTCCCATCGCTCCCGGGCACGTCAGGGCGGCGCTCAACGGCGCCACGTCCGGCGCGGTCGAAGAGGGGGCGGTCGGCGCGGGCACGGGAACGTCGGCGTTCGGCTGGAAGGGGGGGATCGGCACCAGTTCGCGGGTGCTCCCTGCGTCTCTTGGCGGATACACCGTGGGGGTGCTGGTCCAGTCCAACTTCGGCGGCATCCTGCAGGTCGCCGGGGCGCCGGTCGGCCGGGAGCTCGGTCGATACGCCTTCCGCGACCAGGTGGAGGAACGCGATGCGGAGTCGCAGGGCTCGATCATGATGGTCGTGGCGACCGATGCGCCGCTCTCGGAGCGCAACCTCGAACGTCTGGCGAGGCGCGCCGTCATGGGGCTGTCCCGGACCGGTTCCTATGCGAGCAACGGGTCGGGTGACTACGTGCTGAGCTTCTCCACCGCCCCGAGCGTGCGGCGGCGGCCCGGAGACGAAGTGCGAACGGTCGAGGACCTCGCCAACGACCGCATGTCGGCGCTTTTTCAGGCGACGGTGGAATCCACCGAAGAATCGATCTACAACTCGATGTTCAAGGCGGAGACCGTCAGCAGCCGCTTCGGCACACGGGAGGCACTCCCGATCGAGGAGACGTTGGAGGTGCTGCGCAGGTACGGCGTGGTTCGGGACTGAGCGCGTTGCAGGCTGCCGCCCGGCCGGCCGGCGATCACTTCACGAGCACCTGCCCGGCCAGGGCCCCGGTGAACCCCGAGTTGAGGATCGCGGCCTCGCCCCCCACGAACAGGTGGACGACCCCGGATGACAACTGGTGCGGCTCGGTGAACGTCGCGTTGTCCTTGAAGTAGTCGGAGAACACCACGAGGTCCGCGACCATGCCCTCCTCGATCCGGCCGCGGTCCGCCATCCCCATCACTTCGGCTGGCAGCGCCGTCATGCTCCGCACGGCTGTCTCCAGGGACACCACCTCGTCCTCGAAGACGAACTTCCCGATCTTGCGGGCGAATGCCCCATAGGACCGTGGATGCGGCACGCCCACGCCGAACAGGGGAAGTCCGCCGTCCGAAGACGTCATCGTCCATTCCCGGGTCATCAGGGTCAGCAGGTCCTCCTCGCTCATGTTGAACGAGACGATGGACGGGCCGCCCTGGAGAATGAGTTCGAGTGCGAGGTCGATGGGATCCGCACCCCGTTCCGTCGCAAGATCGGAGAGCAGGCGTCCTTCGATCGAGGGGTCTTCCGTGAAGCGGCGGAACTGGATCCGGTCCGCGCCGCCCCTGCGAGAGAGGTTCTCGACCATGGCCTCGCGGATTTGTGCGCCCGTCCCGGGATCCGCGACGCGTTCCGCAAACGCCTCGCTGCCCCCGGCCTGGGACCAGCGCGGGAGCAGCGCCGCCGACAGCCCCGTCGCTGAGGCCAGATAGGGGTACTGGTCGGCATACACGGCCAACCCCTCGGCCCGCGCGGCCTCGATGCGCTCCACCATCGCCACCGCAGAACCCCAAACGGGCGGGCCGAGCGCCTTGATGTGGGTCACGACCCCGGTAATCCCGGCCTGGCGGCTCACGTCGATCACTTCCTCGACCGCGGCCAGCACACCGATCGTGTAGTTCGATTCATCCCTGATATGGCTCGTGTAGATGCCGTTGAACTCCGCCGCCACACGGGCCAGCTCGATCAGTTCGGAGTTCTCGGAATAGCTGCCGGGCGTGTAGAACGTGCCCGATGAGAGGCCCCACGCGCCGGCCTCCATCCCGGCCCGGACAAGGGCGCGCATCTCGTCCAGTTCGTCCTCCGTCGGAGCGCGGTCGTCGCTGGACAGGACCCGCCCGCGCACCGACCCATGACCGACCAGCTGGACGACATTGACCCCGAGACCGTGCTCCTCGAGCCCGGCGCGCTGCTCGACGAGGTCGACGGGACCGCCGCCATCCGGGTTCACCACGACCGTGGTCAGGCCCTGGGCGAGGAGCGGCTCGCCGTGACTGAGTTCCCCGGTGGCCAGGCCGGGTCCCGCGTGAGAGTGCGCATCGATGAATCCCGGCGCTACGTAAAGGCCGCTCACGTCGAGGATGGTCTCTGCGGCAGCGTCGCTCAGGTCGCCCACACGCGCGACGAGACCGTTGCGGATGCCCACATCCGCCACGACCTGGGGAGATCCGGTACCGTCCACGACACGGCCGCCCTGGAGGACGACGTCGTAGGGGGCGGGAGAGCACGCCGCAAGGATGAGCATGACAAGGGCGGCGGGGGCTGTCATTCCGGCCTGCAGATTCACGGCATTCCTCCGTTTGGATGCGGACTGGCGGCTTCCGCGGTGTTGCGCGTGCAAGTTGGAAAGCCATCGGATGTTAGTGGCCCTCCCGGGTGAGACGCCAACCGGGGCGAACGACACGGTTAGATTGTGCCAAGCGTCACGATGCCGTCCATGTTAGCGGGAACAGCCTCATGAGAAGCCGCTGGATCGCCTTGCCGTTGGCCGCACTCCCCATGCTCGCGGGTCCCAGCGCCGCCGCACAGGTCACTCTCGGAATCGGAGTGGGCGCCAGCTCATCGGAGTTGATCGTAACCGGCCTGGCAATCGACTCGCAGGAGCCCCGCAGGGGAACGGCGCTGTCGGTGTCGGTGGGCGTTCCTGTCTCCGGGCATTTGGGCATCGACTTCGGCGCCGGCTACATTCGGCGCGGCTCCACGTCGACCCTGCTTCAACTGGGCGACGTGGACTACAGGATCCAGTATCTCCAGTTCTCGGCGCTGGGCAGGGCGAGTGCGCCCGTGATTGGCCAGCGTCTGTCCGTGCACCTCCTCGCGGGTCCCGCCCTGCGACTGGAGACATCCTGCGAGCGGGAAGCGAGGCTCGTCCTGCATCCGATCACGTTCCTGGTGGAGTGCGACGATCCCGAAGCGGACTCTCGAACCTCGGCTGTCGACTATGCAATCCTTGGAGGCGCCGGTGCCCACCTTGCCGCCGGATCCCGGCTGGGACTCCGACTGGATTTCATCTACTCACGTGGAATCCGGTCCTTCTTCGAGAGCGAAATGGAGACCACCGCCAGGAACCGCGCCCTCACACTCCGGGCCGGGCTGGACCTTCGAATCGGCTAGCTGGCACCCGGCACGATCGCCGCACCCTCCCAGTCGGGATCCGCCACCCCCACCTTCTCGCCCGTATCGCCGTTTACCCAGATGCCGTGGATCCGCCCGAAGGCTCCCGCCCGCTCGACCTCCTGGACCTCCATGCCCCACGACTCGACCTCGGCAACCACCTCGGGCGACCATCCGATCCCGGGTGACGTCTCCATGGCGATGCCCCCGTCGATCGGATGCACCCGGGCCGCGGCCAGCGCATCGGGGAGGCTCATGCCCTGGTCGACGACGCGCAGCACGGCCTGCACCACCGCCGAGATGATCCTCGCGCCGCCCGCCGCGCCGAGGACCAGCACGGGCTCGCCGTCCCTCACGACCATCAACGGAGAGATACTGGAGCGCGCCCGCTCGCCGGGCTCCATGTAGCCCAGATAGCCGCCCAGCGTGGCCGCGTAGAGGAAACCCAGCCCAGGCGTCGCCACCTTGGAACCGAGATTCGGACCGATGGTTTGGGTCAGCGAAACGTACATGCCGGCGCCATCGGCCGCAGACAGGTGGGTCGTGTGCCCGTGCGTCGGCCCCCAGCCCGCGTCGTCCCAATCCGCCGCGGCCACGCGCACAGCGGCGTCGGACGGGTATCCCGCAGCTGCAGCCGCCCGGCGTACCGCGCCCGGGACCGCCAGTTCGGCCGCCATGTCCGCTGCCCAGCTCTTGGCCGTCATGAAGGCCAGGTCGCCGGCCCCGCTTCGGCGCGCTGCAGCGCGCTCCGAGAACGCCTGGGCCACGGCCGCGCCCACGAGACCGGCCCAGCTGTCGTGATCGAGGGCTCCCATGTCAAAATTCTCGAGGATTTGCAGGATTCCGATCGTAACCGAGCCGGAAGCCGGGATGTCCGTGCCCACCAGGTCATGGCCGCGGTAGCTCCCACGCACTACGCTGGCGTCGACCGCCTGGTAGTCCGCCAGGGACCGGGAGGTCACGGCGCCTCCGTGCAGCTCCATGTCCGCCACGATTCGCTCCGCGATCGAACCCCGGTAGAACGCATCGGCGCCGCCCTGGGCAATGACGCGCAGGGTCGCAGCGAGGTCCGGCTGGACGAAGAGGTCCCCGGCGGCGCGGGCCTCACCGCTCGGCGTCAGGAAATGGGCGCGCGATCCCTCGAATTCCGCGAGCTGGCCGGCGCCCGCATCATGACGCGCCGCTTCGCCCGGAAGGAGCCGGAACCCCTCCTCGGCCAGGGCGATCGCGGGCGCCATCACCTCTTCCAGCGGCAGCGTGCCATGCTCGCGCAGGAGCTTCGTAAGCCCGGCCACGGCGCCCGGTACTCCCACGGTGGGGTACCCGTAGGACGCCTGCGGCGCGGTCTCCGGATCGTACGTCGAAGGGGCCTGGGTGGTCGCGTCGATCCCTGCGAAAGTCCCGTCCGGCATCCGCAACAGGATCTGGGTTCGGCCCCCGACGCTGTTCATCGAGGGCTCGACGACCGATACGGCAAAAGCCGCAGCCACCGCCGCGTCCGCGGCATTCCCTCCAGCCCGGAGCATCTTCGCCCCGGCCTCCGCCGCCAGCGGCTGTGCCGCAACCACAACGCCATCCGCCGAGGACGCCACCTGCGGCGCCAGGGCGTCCTCTCCATCCGGGCCGCTGTCCGCAGGCGTGCAGTTCCACACCGCCAGCACGATGGCCGCGCCGACAGCGCGCCAGTGTTTCCGGTCATGCATCAGAAGGGCTCCCATCTGCTGAAGTACTGTGCCATCAAGGCCGTGCCCGCAGGCAGGCTGCGCCCCAGGAGCGCAAAGCGCGCTCCCAGTTCGAACGCTCCGGGACCGACATCATACAGCACGGAGGGCTGGACCTGCACGAGTTCCCGCTGGAAGCCGGGGATAGGGATTCCCTCCGTGACGCCCGCAGCTCCGTCCCATCCGTCCACCGCCAGCCTGTATCCGATCCGGCCCACCCGTCCCCCGAGCTGAACGAAGTAGAAGACCTCGTTCCCGAAATCCTTCCTCGATTCGGTGTTCTCTTCGCGCCAACGATATCCTGCCCAGCCGGACACGTACAGGGAGCGTGGCCAGAACGAGTGACCCAGTTCGGCCATCACCTCCCAGTCTCTTTGCCCGTCTCCAAGCGGGATGACCTCCGCGTCGACATCGAACTCCCCCAGCGGGATCTTCGTGCCGCCACGGATCGCAAACGGCAGTGAGGAGTTCAACCACGCAAGCGGTGCGACCCGCAGCCACATGCGGGTGTCCCCGAACCCGGTCGAAACCCGCCGGCCGCCGATGTCGTCGTACCGCAGGCGGCTGAACGAGAACTGGGTCCAGAGGTCGACGCCGTGAACGAGCCCGACCGCCGTGGTGAGAAACGAGGAGGTCGCAACCGCGTGGCCTTCGCCGAAGAACGAACGAAGCTCGCCGCCCGTCCCGAAGTGCTCGCGCGTGTCCTGGTGGTAGATGGCCAACGCCAGCCAGCCCTTGCCCGGAGGCTCGACCCACTGAGGCGATGCGCTCCGGGCGCCGGCCGCGACAAGCGCCAGCGCCAGCAGCGTTGGCGCCACGCGCGCAGCGATCACTCCACTATCAGTTCCGTGCCAGGATGGAACCCGGCCCACGCAAGCCAGAATGCGACATAGGCCTCGGGTATCCCGGCGAGATGTCCGCCCTCGAGAGGCCCGGATACCGCCTCGCCGGCCACATTCCAGGCCGAGCCCGTCTCGTTGTCCACTATCGCGTCGTTCTCCATGCGGAAGGTAAGCCGCTGTTCCCCCACTACCGGCCGAACGGCAATGGCCGCGAACCTGTCCGCGTCCCACAACACGGCCGCCGGCTCTCCCCCATAATGGAATTCGTGGACCCAGGCCGTGCCGCGAGCCTCCATCGCGTGGAACGGAAACGCCATGGGGTCGCTGCCGCCGCTCGCCGGCAACCCCAGGACCCGTTCCTTGGGTGGACGCCGGTCGTCTTCGCGCGGAATCGGAAATCCGAGGTAGTCGGGGTTGTCGGGGTTCTCGTATGCGTTTCCGTACGGGTTCACGCTGTATTGGTCGGCGTCGAGCGGGTCCACGCCCACGACCGTGGAGCCCGTGAACAGATCCTGCCAGCCGGCCCACGTCATCTCCACCACCGGATGGCGCGTCAGCGCCTGACCCGCCCGCGATCCGCACGCGGCGGCCCCGCGCATCTGCGGCCACAGCGAGTCCTCCGTGTTTCGGTCGTACATGATCAGGTTGGCCTGGAACAGCAGCCCGGAAACCCCGAATTCCGCTCCGTCCACCGATGACCGGTCGAAGGCCAGCGCCGACCCCGTCAAGGGGCAGTAGGTGACGGCGACCTCCTCGGAGCCACGGCTCAGGTTCACGATCTCGTGGCGGTACATGATGTTGTGCGGGATGGCAAGCCACTCGCCGTCCAGCAAGACGCCGATAACTCGCGAATCGCCGCTCATGTACGTGGTCGCCACCTCGTCCTCGACCGGCACGAACGGCGGGTCGGTGAGCGCCGGAATGCCGTCGCGGCCGACCCCTCCGTCGGCGAGATAGACCGGATTGAGATCACCGCACGCCAGATCTTCGGGGATGAAGCCAACCCGCACGTCCCCCTCGCAGGCCACTATCGGGATGACGAGTGCAACGGCCAGGGCCGTGCCTTGGCCATATTGAAAGCGCGACATCCAAAACCTCCTGGACCGGAGCCCATGCCAACTGGAACGGAAGACGACCTTCGACGGACCCTGCGCCGCATCGATGGACGCAGCTACCCCGCATACCGGGATCTGAAGGGCAACTGGCGCCTTCCTCTCTACACTCTCGCGGTTCGCCGGGTCCAAGGCGACCCCTTTGCGGCTCCCAGCAGCCTCGCGGTCATCCTCGATCCCGCCGCGGCGGGGTTCGAGGCCGCCGCCTTTTCCACGCCATCACGGCGCGTTGGCCTTTCCTGCCTCCTCGCGCGCACCTTTGCGGCGGCGGCCCGGGGCACGCGCGGCAGGCGCGCGGGGAGCGGCAAGAGCGGCGAAATCGGGATGGCCGATCCGGGACAGGTGGTCCTCGCCAACACGGCCGTCGTCGTCGGCAACAACGGCGCCGTCGAGGCGCGCTTCACGGTCGGCCTCCCCGCAGCGGGTCGCCGTGTCCTCGGCCGCGCCGCCGAGCGCCTCCTGCTGGATACCCTCCCCGCCCTGATCGAGCGTTCCCTCCCGGCCCGCGCCCACCCACCCGCGGACATCGCCCGCCACGTGGAGGCCAACGAGGACGCGGACTTCCTGCGCGGCCAGCTCGATGCACGCGCCCTCGTGGCGTTCCTCGCCGACGGCTCCCTGCTCCCGCGACGGAGCGGCGTGGACGACCGCCCCCTGGCGGGCGACCGGGCCACGCGCTTCGAGTCCCCGCCCAGCCTCCGCGTCACCCTGGAGCGCGCCAACGGTCCGCCCGTCGCCGGAATGGGGATACCGCGCGGCGTGACCCTGCTTGTCGGCGGCGGCTACCACGGCAAATCCACCGTACTGGACGCAATCGCGCGGGGCGTCTACAACCACCGGCCCGGCGACGGGCGCGAGCTTGTCGTCACCGACCCCACCGCGGTGAGGGTCCAGGCCGAGGACGGCCGTTCGGTCTCGGGCGTAGACATCTCACCGTTCATCGGCACGCTGCCGGGTGGTCAGGACACCACGGCCTTCTCCACCCCGAACGCCTCCGGCTCGACCAGCCAGGCCGCCGCAATCGTCGAGGCGCTGGAAGCCGGCTCACGGCTTCTGCTGATCGACGAGGACACCGCCGCCACCAATTTCATGATTCGGGACCGGCGCATGCAGGCGCTGGTGAAGAGCGACGACGAACCCATCACCCCGTTCATCGACCGGGTGCGGAGCCTTCACGAGGACACCGGAACCAGCACGGTGCTCGTGATCGGCGGTTCGGGGGACTACCTCGACGTGGCCGACCGCGTACTCGCCATGATCCGCTACCGGCCGCACGACGTGTCCCGGGCCGCGCAGGACGTCGCGGCCACCCATCCAACCGGCCGCCTCGCCTCCAGCCACAGCGTCGTCTGGCCCTCGCGGCACCGTTTCCCGGACCCTCGGTCGATCAGCCCCCGCCGGGGACGCAGGGCGCGGTACATCAAGGTCCGTGACCGTCGCACGGTGGACTTCGGAAGTGACCGCATCGAGCTTGCCGGAGTCCGTCAGATCGTCTCCCGCTCCCAGACACGGGCGATTGCGCTGGCGATCGGTCATGCGCGAAAGTTCATGGGCGAAGGGATGGCCCTGGAGGACATCCTGGAGTCGCTTGGCGAATCGCTGGATCGCCGCGGCCTCGACGTTCTGGATTCGGACCGCCGCGGAGACCTGGCCGTTCCACGCATACAGGACATCGCGGCCGCTCTGGGTCGGCTGCGAACCCTCACCCTGATTGGAGCCGGAAAGTGAACCGTTCGAAGTGCCCATTCCCCCGCCCCCCCATGCAGTCCCCGCGATCGCCCTCCCCCGGCGTGCCCTCCACCGGACTTGTCCTCGTCCAGACCCTCCTGTCCCTGGCCATTCTCCTCCCGGCGACCGCCTCCGCGCAGGAGCCGGAGCGCGTCGCGAGCGTCGAGGGCATCACCGAGTACCGTCTCGACAACGGCCTGAGGGTCCTCCTGTTCCCGGATCAGAGCGCGCCCCAGACGACCGTCAACATCACCTACTTCGTCGGGTCCCGTCACGAGGGATACGGCGAGACCGGGATGGCCCACCTGCTGGAGCACATGGTCTTCAAGGGAACGCCCAACCACCCGGACATCCCCCAGGAACTGACCGAACGGGGCGCACAGCCCAACGGCACGACCTGGCTGGACCGCACCAACTACTTCGAGACCTTCCCGGCGTCGTCCGACAACCTCGAGTGGGCGCTCGACCTGGAATCGGATCGGATGGTCAATTCCTTCATCGCGGCCGAGGATCTCGAGTCGGAGATGACGGTGGTGCGAAACGAATGGGAGTCCGGCGAAAACAGTCCGTTTGCGGTGCTCTCCAAGCGCATGAACTCCATCGCCTACCTGTGGCACAACTACGGAAACTCGACCATCGGCGCCCGGGCCGACCTGGAAAACGTACCGATCGAGCGCCTGCAGGCCTTCTACCGGAAGTACTACCAGCCCGACAACGCCCAGCTCGTGATCGCGGGCCAGTTCGACACGGACGAGGCGCTGGCGCTGGTGGTCGAGAAGTTCGGCGCCATCCCGCGCCCGGAGCGGACCGGCAACATGCGTATCTACCCCACCTATACCGCAGAACCCGTACAGGACGGAGAGCGGATGGTCACCCTGCGCCGCAGCGGCGACACGAAGCTTGTCTCACACCTCTATCACGTTCCCGCCGGTTATCACGAAGACTTCGCGGCCGTGGATCTCCTGGCGTGGGCGCTCGGCAACCAGCCTTCGGGCCGGCTGTACCAGGCACTCGTCGAAACCGGACTCGCCGCCTCGATCAGCGCCGGTGCCGGCCAGCGGCGGGAGCCGGGAACGCTGACGACGCTGGCGGTTGTGCGCGACGACGGCTCCGAGCAGGAAGTGGCTGCCGCGATGGCTGCTGCGATTCAGGAGGTGCTCACCCGCCCGATCACCGGCGAAGAGGTGGAACGGGCGCGGGCGGCCCGCCTCGCCTCCATCGACCGCCTCTTCAACGACTCGCGCGCCATCGCGCTGCAGATGAGCGAATGGGGGGCGATGGGCGACTGGAGGCTGTTCTTCGTCCACCGCGACCGTCTGCGCGACGTCGCGGCCGAGGAAGTCCAGCGCGTGGCGGTCAGCTATCTCAAGCCCTCCAACCGCACCGTCGGATTCTTCATTCCGGACGACAATCCGGATCGCGCCGAGATCCCGGTGGCCCCCGACGTGGCCTCTGTCGTGGACGACTACCAGGGGGACGAGGCGGTGGCCGAGGGCGAGGCCTTCGATCCGTCGCCCGAAAACATCGACCGCCGGACCACGGCCAGCGAGTTCGAGAGTGGAATGGAGATCGCCCTGCTCCCCAAGGAGACGCGGGGTGAGACGGTCGTGGCTTCGGTGTCGCTCAGGTTCGGAAACGAGGAAGCGCTTACTGGCCGGGGATCCGCCGGGTCGCTCGCCGCCGCAATGCTCATGCGCGGCACCGTGAATCGCACGCGACAGGAAATCCAGGACGAGATGAACCGGCTCCAGGCCCGGGTCTCCGTGGGCGGCAGCGGCGCAAGCGTAGCTGGGCGCGTACAGGCCACTCGCGAGAACTTCCCCGACGCCCTCCGGCTCCTCACCGAGGTCCTCCGCGAGCCCTCGTTCCCCGAGGACGAGTTCGAGACCCTGAAGGAGGAGCAGCTCGCGCTGATGGAGAGCCAGAGGTCGGAGCCTCAGATCCGGGCGATGCTGGCGCTGCAGCGTCACCTGAGTCCTCGCGAGCCCGGTCATCCCCAGTACGTGGCTACGATGGAAGAGACGATTGCGGAAATCGAGACGCTGACCCTGGACGAAGTCAGGGACTTCCACGAGAGCTTCTACGGGACGGGCGCCGCCACCATGTCGGTCGTCGGTGACTTCGCCGAGGACGACGCCCTCCGGATCGTCCGTGAAGGCCTCGGCGATTGGGTCGCACCCGTGACCTTCGCGCGGATCGACCGGGATTTTGTGGATATTGCCCCCGGGGACTTCGAGATCGAGACGCCCGACAAGGCCAACGCGGTCTTCTTTGCGGCCCAGACCCTTCCCATCACCGACAGTCATGAAGACGTGGCCGCCCTGACCATGGCCAACTACCTGCTGGGCGGAGGATTCCTCAATTCCCGGCTCGCCACACGAATCCGGCAGGAGGAAGGCCTCAGCTACGGCGTCGCCTCCCAGTTGATCTTCCACCCCATCGACGCGGCCGGTCAGTTCCTGGGGTTCGCCATCTACGCTCCGGAGAATCGCGACAAGGTCGAGGCGGCGTTTCTCGAAGAGGTCCACAGGATTCTGGACGAGGGCTTCACCGAAGAGGAGGTGACCGCGGGCATCCAGGGCTACCTGCAGAACGCGAGCCTGCGGCGGGCGCAGGACCCGGGGCTGGCAGCCATGCTGAGCAACAACCTGTACTTTGGCCGCACCATGGCATGGCAGGCCGAACAGGAAGACGCGATCCGGTCGCTGACCACGGAGCAGATCAATGCCGCCGTGCGCCGCTGGATCGATCCGGCGAAGATGACCTTCGTGAAAGCGGGGGACTTCGCCAAGGCCGCGCGAGTGATCCCGTGACCTGGACTTTGTCCACAGGCTGCTACTCCAGGTGACCGGCCTCCTCCAGCAACTCGCGAAGCCTGGCCTCTCTGTCCGGGAGCGCCGTCCTGGCAATCGCGCGCGCCAGTCGGATTCGCTCCTCCTTGTTCACCTTGTCGAGCACTGAAATCGGAGTTCCATACCGCAACAGAATACGCTTGGCGTCGATCGCCACCGAATCTTCCACGCGAACCTCCTTACGGGACGACAACAGCAGACACGTCGGGAATATCGCCGTTTCCGGCAACGCGTGCCAAACAGGTGCACGTCGCCGCGTCCCGCTGTCCGCCGGGCGTTTCGACCCATTATCTTCTCGCCATGACATTTCCCGTGCTTTCCCGCTCCGTCGAGGACTATCTGAAGGCGGTGTATTCCCTGAACGAACGGGGGAAGGCGGCCGGGACGAACGAGCTGGCACGGGCGCTGGAGATTCAGCCCGCGTCCGTCAGCGGCATGATCCGGCGGCTGGCCGAAGACGGGCTTCTCCAGCACGAGCCGTACCGGGGTGTGCGCCTCACCCGGCAGGGCCACCGCGAGGCGCTCAAGGTCCTGAGGCGGCACAGGATCATCGAGGCGTTTCTGGTGCAGCGCCTCGGGTACCCCTGGGACGATGTCCACGAGGAGGCCGAGCGCCTGGAGCACGCCGCATCCGACACGCTCATCGATCGCATGGCAGACGCGCTCGGAAACCCGACGACGGATCCTCACGGGGCGCCCATACCCACCAGGAGCGGCCGGATTGATCACCCTCCCGGCCGTTCTCTGGACGAGGTGCCGCCGGGCACACGGGTCCTGGTCCGGTCGGTTCCGGACGGCAATCGCGAGCGTCTGCGTTATTGCAAGTCGGTCGGACTGGTGCCGGGCGCGCGGGTCACGGTCGCGGACGTCGACGCCGACGGCGACTGCGTCGCGGTGGCCATCGGCGCCGGGACCGACCCCGTGTGGATCGAGGGCACGGTCGCGCAGCGCGTGACGGTCTCGGAGTCGCCGCGGCCCTGACGGAATCGCGTGCGTCAGAGCTTCCCGTCCGAGCCGGCGTTGACTCGTCTGGGCGCGATCCCCCGAACCGAGCTCGCCAGCGTTCCCACACCGCTGCTCGCGGCCCCGTCACTCGCCGCGCACCTGGGTGCGGGCGTGCGGATCTCCGTCAAGGCCGACGACCGCACGGGGCTCGGGTTGGGTGGCAACAAGGTCCGCAAGCTGGAATACGAACTGGCCCCCGAGCGACTTCGGGGTGTGACGGAACTGGTCACGTCGGGTGGGCCGCACTCCAATCATTGCCGTGTCGTGGCGGCCGCGGCCGCCCAACTCGGGCTGCGGTGCACCCTGGTCATCAACGGGCAGCCCGAGGACCCGACGCGCGGGAACGCCTGCCTTCACCGGCTTCTGGGCGCGAGCATCGTGACCGTCCCGGAGCGCCAGGACCGCGATCCCGCAACCGAGGAGGAGGCCCGCCGCATTGGCGCGGCCGGAGGCAGGGCGCTGGTGGTTCCCCTGGGCGCATCGACCCCGAGAGGCGCGCTGGGCTACGTGCATGCGGCGGTGGAGATGCACCGGCAGCTCGACTCGCGGGCCCGCGTCTGGATCTTCGTGTGCACCTCTTCGGGCGGCACGCTCGGCGGCCTGATTCTCGGGTGCGCGCTGCTGGGCTGGCCCGTGCGCCTGGTCGGGGTGAGCGCCGACGAACCCGCCGCAGAGGCAAAGGACAAGGCGGTCGGTCTGGCGCTGGACGCAGCCCGTCTGCTCGGCGGCAAGGAGATCGGCGACAGCGTTCGCACACTTGCCGACAGCGTGGTGACGACGGACGATTTCGTCGGTGCCGGCTATGGTGCGGCAACCCCCGCAGGGGACGAGGCGGCGCGGATCTTCGGTGCCCGCACGGGTCTGATTCTCGACCCGGTCTACACCGCCAAGGCGGCCGCCGCGATGATCGAATGGTTCAGGCGAGGGCGCGTGCCCACGTCCGACCGGGTCGTCTTCGTACACACCGGGGGACATCCGGCCCTGTTCCGGTGACTCGCCCCGGGCGTCACATCTGCGACGGTTCCAGCGACAGCAGCCGGACCACGCGAACGGTCTGAACGTCCATTTCGTCGGATTCGATGTAGGCCATCAACCCGTCGGGTCCGAATCCGTCCGGAATACGGAGGCCATCGGCGGCCAGGGTGCCCATGTAGCGCCCATCCGGAGTCAGAACGTCCGTCGGCCCCTCTCCATCGCCCCCGGCGCCGGTGCGCGCAATCCAGATGCGGTCCCGGCGATCGACCGCCATTTCGGCGATTACGGGAATCTCCTGCGCAAAGACCATCGACTCGACCTGAGCGAGCATCATCTCCCGCATCTGCTCCTGGAAGCCCTCGTCGATGGCAAACGGCGCCACGCGTCCCACGATGCGCAAACGGGGGCCGCTTCCGGACGATTCGCTGAACGTTTCGCGGCGGCGCGCCCTCTCCGCTTCCATGATGGCGTCTGTCACGGCCTCGGGCGCGATCGGGCGGCCGACGCTTCCGGTCACCGTCCCGTCCCGCTCGATCAGCTTGACCTCGTACGCGGTGGAGTCCGCCACCACCACACGCCCGTCGGAAAGGACGCCGACGTGCAGTCCCGGATCGAAGGCACGCATCCTGCTGAATCGCAATTCCACGGTGCGCCGACCCTGCCCGTCGTTCCCCGACACCTCGTCCTCCGCCTCGGTAGGCGGAAGGTTCCAGGCATGGTAGAGAACCGTCTTGTCGGATCCATCGAGCGAGAAAACGTCGATGGGGCGGCGAGGATCCTCTTCCTCTCCGTCGCCAGCCGTCGCCTCGCCGGGCGCACCCGTCCGGATCCGGGGGCCGCCGGACGACACCAGGCGTCCGTCCGGCAGCGGAAGGAGCATCGACCCCGGCGCGCCCCGCGACAGGTCGACCGGCACGCTTCGGACGAACTCGCCACGCTCGTCGAAGATCTCGAAGGCGCCGGGCAGACTGAAGTCGTAGACCACGAAACTGCCGTCGTCCAGAGCCGCTGCCGCCGTGGGGTTGCTGAATTCACCGGGCCCGTCGCCCGGCGTGCCGATCGTGCGCAAGTGGTCGCCGTCGGGACCGATCACGACGACGCGGCGAGCGCCCTCGTCGACGACGTAAAGGTTGCCGCCGGAATCGAAGACGGCCCCGGCGATCATGCCGAAGGTCTCCCAATCCTCACCCGCAAGGGCGCCGGCGGTGAAAACCTCCTCTGTCGCCGCTACCAGGGGGATATCGACGGCGGAGTCCCCGGTGTCGGGTCCCGATTCGCCACAGGCGAGCGGGGAGAGGCAGAGCAGCGCGAGGGCCGGGTGGGGTTGTCGCAAAAGGCGCAGAGGGTCGTGCATCGCAGCCAGGCCTGTGGCTCGAGGACAGTCGGGCACTCGGACAATCGGATGCCCGCGGCAACGCCATGGTTGCCCGACGCCGGGCGGCTTTCCACAACCGGCACCGGTGCATACCTTCATCTCCCTACAAAAAAGGCCAAACGAACAGCCCTACGCCACACCGCAGGAGGAACCCATGGCCAGATCCACCCTGCGAGGACTGCTGCTCCTCGCCCTCGTCCCCCTAACGATCCCAACGGCCCTCTCAGCCCAGAACGAACCCGACGGGACGCTCAGGCTCGAGACCTATCTCGACTGGGAATGGGTGGCCAACCCCCAGATCTCCCCGGACGGCAGCCAGATCATCTACACGCACAGCTGGGTGGACAAGCAGAACGACCGTCGCAGTTCGTCGATCTACATCATGGACGCGGACGGGAGCAGGAGGCGCGTGCTCGTGGAGGACGGATCCTCTCCGAAGTGGTCGCCTTCCGGCGATCGGATCCTGTATACCGCGGAGGGCGATCCCGAAGGGACGCAGGTCTTCGTTCGCTGGATGGACGACGAAGGGCTCGCGACCCAGGTCACGCACGTCGAAAACGCACCCGGCAACGTGGAGTGGTCTCCTGACGGAACGCAGATCGCCTTCACGATGTCGGTGGATTCGGACAACCCCTGGCCCATCAGTCTGCCCGGGCGGCCCGAGGGCGCCAGCTGGACCGAGGGGCCCAAGGTGGTCGACAGGCTCGTCTATCGGCGCGACCGTCGCGGCTATATCGACGAGGGCTACTCGCACCTCTTCGTCGTCCCGGCCGACGGCGGCACGGCTCGCCAGCTCACCGACGGCGACTGGAATCACAACGGGGTTGCGTGGACACCCGACGGGGCGGAAATCCTCTTCACCTCGCTCCGCGTCGAAGACGCCGACCACGAATGGCGCCAGTCCGACATCTATTCGGTCGCGGTGGCCGGCGGGGCGATCACCCGCCTGACGGATCGCTCGGGTCCGGACGGCTCACCCGTGCCCTCGCCGGACGGCAGTCTCATCGTCTACACCGGCAACGATCTGACCACCGATACCTACATCACGCGCAGGATCTACGTCATGAACCGCGACGGTTCGAATTCGCGGATGATCAGCGAGGGGTTCGACCGGCAGGCGTCGGGCATGATCTGGGCCCAGGACAACAGCGGCGTGTACATGACCGTGAGGAGCGAGGGAACCAGCAATCTCTACTTCGCATCGGTGGATGGAGGCGTCAGGCAGCTCACCGAGGGCAACCACATGTTGAGTGTCGCGTCGATCGCGTCGGGAATGGCCGTGGGGACGCTGTCCGACTATCACCAGCCCGGCGACGTGGTGGCCTTCGCCCTCAACAGCCCCGACAGAATCACCCGGTTGACCGACGTGAACTCGGACGTCCTGGCCGGCGTGACGCTGGGCGACGTAGAGGAAGTGTGGTACAAGTCGGTCGAGGACTACGACATCCAGGGGTGGATCATCAAGCCGCCCGACTTCGATCCGTCGAACCAGTACCCTCTGATCCTCGCGATCCACGGCGGACCCCACGGCATGTACAACGTGGGCTTCAACTTCGGCTGGCAGAACCACGCCGCCAACGGGTACGTGGTGCTGTACACGAACCCCCGGGGCTCGTCGGGCTACGGCAGCGCTTTCGGCAACTCGATCAAGAACGCGTACCCCGGCAAGGACTTCGATGACCTGATGGCGGGCGTGGACCTGTTGGTCGACCGGGGCTACATCGACGAGCAGAACATGTTCGTGTACGGCTGCTCCGGTGGCGGGGTGCTGACCTCGTGGGTCGTCGGCCACACGGACCGCTTCGCGGCGGCCTCGGCGAACTGCCCGGTGACAAACTGGCTTTCCTTCGTCGGCACCACCGACGGCGCCTCATGGTACCGGAACTTCGAGAAATTCCCGTGGGAGGATCCCTCCGAACACCTGCGCCGCTCGCCGCTCATGTACGTGGGGAACGTGACTACGCCCACCATGCTCATGACTGGTGAGGGCGATCTGCGGACCCCGATGCCCCAGACCGAGGAATACTACCAGGCGCTGAGGGTCCTGAAGGTCCCCACCGCGATGATCCGCTTCAAGAACGAGTGGCACGGCACCAGCTCGACTCCCTCGAACTTCCTGCGGACCCACATCTACCTGCGCGAGTGGTTCGAAAAGCACAGAAGGGGAGGACGGGTGACGGACCAGTAGTCCCCCGGTCCTCGCACGAGGTACCGAGCGCCCTCGCTGGAACGGGAATCCGGTTCCGGCGGGGGCGTTCCGCGGTTGTGGTGCGTGGCCGGCGCCTTGTGTGCGTGGCGCGCGTGGTGCGCCTATCGCGCCGCGTAGATTCCCACCTTGAGGGGCGGGTCGACCCACCAGTGGAAATGGAAGCGGTTCTCGCCCTCCACGACCACCGCCTCACGCCGCTCCCGCGTCTTGGGCCAGTCGTCGCGCCCGTTGTGGACGACCAGGACCTGCCCCGGTTCCAGCCTCGCGACCCACTGCCCGAGCGCGCGCTCCAGGCTGCGCAAAAGGTCCCTTTCCGCGTGCCGCTGCACTTCGGCGTCGGCGTCCGCTCCGATTTCGCCCGTCTCCAGCACCTCGTAGCGGGCATCGAAATCGGCAGCGGGGATCGAAAGGACACGGTCGCGCATGAAGCCGATCTCGTTGATCGCCGTCGGATTGAAGTTCGTCTCGACGCTGTGGTATGCGTTGCCGTATCTCCGCAGAATCATTGCTTTCGTCCCGGTGTGTCATGGCTCAGGAGCGCGGCCAGTTCGTCGGGATCGAGACGCTTGCCCGCCTGGCTGCCCATGCCGCGCCCCGAGCGCGTGCGCTTGCGCGCGGGTTCCCGCCGCGCCATTGCAGCCCCGCCGGCAAAGTCGAAATCGGGGTGGTGCACCTTGTCGAGCCTGCGTTCCAACTGGTGTTCCAGCGTACGGAAGGCCCCGAGGTCCGCCGCCGTGACGAACGTGACGGCCTCGCCGGTCGCGCCCGCCCTGCCCGTGCGGCCGGTGCGGTGCACGTAGTCGCCGGGGTCCCGGGGAACGTCGTAGTTCACCACGTGTGAGATCCCCTCGATATCGAGTCCGCGCTGCGCGATATCGGTCGCGACCAGCACCCTGACCTCGCCCGCGGTGAAACGGTCGATCGCACGGGTGCGATGGCGCATGTGCCGGTCCGAATGGATCACGTCGGAAGAGATGCGGGCACCGTCCAGCCGCGACTTGAGGGTGTCGGCGCCGATCTTGGTCCGGGTGAAGACGAGCACCTGGTCCCAGCCCGGCTGACCGAGCAGATGAATCAGCAGGTCCGGCTTCCTGTCGGGGCGAACCGAGTACGCGATCTCGGAAATGCCCTGGGCCAGCGTGCCCGAAGGGGTCACCTCGACCCAGGCGGGATCCCTGGTCATGCGCAGCGCCAGATCGTGGACCGCGTTGGGCATCGTGGCCGAGAAAAGAAGGGTCTGCGGCCGCTTGCCCAGACCGCGCACCACGTCTTCGATCTGGGGGCGGAATCCCATGTCGAGCATCCGGTCGGCCTCGTCCAGAATCAGGAATCGCACGCCCTTCAGGTTCGCCGTTCCGCGCTTCTGCAGGTCGATCAGCCGGCCGGGCGTGGCGACGATGACTTCATCTCCGCGCTTGAAGGCCTTGACCTGGGGCTCGTAGGAAACGCCTCCGCATACCACGGTCCCACGAATGCCCGTGCCCAGCGACAGCGCCTCGGTGTCTTCACAGACCTGGTGCGCCAGCTCGCGGGTGGGGCACAGGACCAGCACCTGAAGTCCCTCACCCTCGGTCAGTCTCTCCAACGCGGGCAGCATGAACGCACCGGTCTTGCCTGTGCCGGTGCGCGCGATGCCGACGACGTCTCTTCCGCCCATGACCAGGGGGATTGCCTGCCGCTGAATGGACGTCGGCTGCGTCCAGCCCTGGGCTTCCACCGCGGCCATGCGCGTTTCCGAAAGGCCGAAGCCCGAGAATCCTGTTGATTCGGTCAAATGCTGTTTCTTGATGGCCCGCGCGTCCTGTTGCCGCCGGTTGCCGTCCGGTTGGAGGATCCGCGCCAGGCGCTTCATTCCCCGACCAATGTAATACCTTCAGGAATGTCCGACTCCACAACCGACTCCCGGACCTCGGTTCTCTTCGTGTGCCTCGGCAACATCTGCCGCTCGCCACTGGCCGAGGGGATCTTCAGGCACCAGGCGGAGCTCCGGGGGCTGGCGGGCCGCTTCGAGGTCGATTCCGCGGGCACGGGCGCGTACCATGCCGGCGAGCCTCCCGACTCCCGCTCCGTCGCCGTGGCGGCGTCCCGGGGCGTTCGCCTTACCGGGACCGCTCGCCAGGTTGTCATGGACGACTTCGAACGCTTCGACCTGATCGTGGCCATGGACGAGAGCAATCAGCGCTCCCTGGACCGGCTGCGAGACGGAGGGGCGCGCCGGGACAGCGGGCGTCCGCAACGCGGCCGCGGCGGCGCAACACCTCGTGGCGACCGGAATCGGGCCCGCATCGTCATGATGCGCGACTACGACCCCTGTGGCGGCGATCCGGACGTGCCCGATCCCTATTACGGGGGTGCGGGAGGCTTCGAACGGGTCCACCGCATACTGGAGCGGGCCTGCGGCGGGCTGCTTGACGAACTGGCCGGATCGAAGCGCTGAGGTTGTGCGGCAGCGGTGATCGAGGCCGTACTGGAGCTCTATCCGCTCCTCGTTCACGCACGGCTCTTCGGAGGGGGGTACGTGGCGTCGGTGGCGAGGGCGGCACAGGCGGTGCTCGACGCACGCGCCTGACCGGGCTGGCTGGCTGCTACCGACGCACCGCGAGCAACAGGCCGTCGCCGACGGGCAGGATCGTGGCGTCGAACCGGGCGTCGGCCGAGACGACGCGGTTGAAGCGGTGGAGCTGCGCCGCCAGTTCGTCGGAATCGGGTTGCAGCACCCTGCCCGCCCAGAATGCGTTGTCGGCCAGGAGCAGCCCTCCCGGCCTGAGAAGGGTCGCCGCCACTTCGAGGTACGTGGTGTAGCGCTCCTTGTCAGCGTCCAGGAAGACCACATCGAACGACCCGTCGGGCTCCAGCTCGGACATCACCGCCACCGCGTCTCCGACGCGTATGTCGACCCGGTCGCTCACGCCCGCCGCCGCGACCGACCTGCGCGCGACCGCCGCATGGTCCGCGTTGATCTCGATCGTGGTCAGTCGGCCATGCGGAGGGAGCGCCCGCGCGATCCAGACGGCCGAGTACCCTGCCAGGGTGCCCACCTCCAGGACGCGACGCGCGCCCGCCGCCCGGACCAGCACCTGAACCGCGCGCGCGGTGGCGGGCGGGAGCTGGATCCGGGGCATCCCGGCCTCGTCCGCACGGCGACGTATCTCGCGCAGCACGGCATCTTCGCCCGCAAAGTGGCGCTGCACGTACAGATCGAGCGCGTCGTGGTCGAGTTCCGAGGGCTCCGGCGCGCCCGAAGGAACGCGTTCGGCCCGCTCGGCGGAATCGTAGCGCCCGCTCACCGCCGGGACAGCACCCGCGCCATGCGCCGCACGCCCTCTTCGATCTCCTCGTCCGAACACGCCGTGCTCATGCGCGCGTATCGCGCGTCACCGAACGCCTCGCCCGGCACGATCGCCACGCCCGCCTCCTCCAGGACGCGGGTGCACACATCGCCCGCGCACGTCACCTCGTCGTCGAAGAGGCCGTCCACGCGAAAGTACAGGTAGAATGCGCCTCCCGGGCGGATATACGCACACCCCGGGAGGAGTTCGTCGAAGAGGCGCGCCACCAGGTCCCGACGGCGACGGAACGCGGCCACCATGCGGTCCCGGTCGCGCACCCCCTCTTCGCCGCGCGTCAGGCCCTTCAGTGCGGCGATCTGGGAGGGGGTGGCCGCGTTCAGGGACACGTGGCTCTGCAACGCCGACATCCTGGCGGCCAGCTCGCGCGTCGTGTAGGAGAAGCCGACCCGCCACCCCGTCATGGCAAAGGCCTTCGACATCCCGTTCGTCACGACCAGGTCCCCCACGCGATCCGGGTCGAGGTCCAGCGCGCCCGGCGCCTTCCCACCGTCGCCGTAGTGGATCTCCTGGTAGATCTCGTCGGATATCAGGGTGATGCCACGTCCCCCCGCCCACTCCGCGATCGCGGCCAGTTCGGACTTCGAGTAGACGGCCCCGGTCGGGTTCGAGGGCGACGACAGGATCAGTCCCTTCGCGTTCGCGGTGGCGGCCGCCTCCAGGTCGTCGGGCGTCAGCAGGAAGTCGCGGCCCTCGCTCCCCATCACGGGCACCGAGTCGGCTCTGGCCAGGGTCACCATCTCGGGATAGGACGTCCAGTACGGCGATCCGATGAGCACTTCGTCGCCCGGCCCGAACAGACAGAAACACGCGTTGAACAGAGACTGCTTCGCCCCCGCCGAGATCACCACGCGCGCGGGATCGGCCGGGTAGTCCGTTCCGGCGGTCATGTATTCGGCCGCGGCGGCGCGCAGCTCCGGGAGACCCGCCGCGGGGGTGTACCGCGTACGTCCCTGGCGAATGCCATCGATCCCCGCCCCGGCGACCGCCTCGGGGGTGCGGAAGTCGGGCTCCCCCGCGCTCAGGTTGATGATGTCCCGCCCCTCGGCCGCCAGCTTCTTCGCCAGCGTGCTCACTGCAACGGTGGCAGAGGGCCGCAGCTTCGCGATGTTTTCGGAGTAGGTCATGGGTTAGTCTTATGATCCCCGCTGAGGAAGAATGACGACGAAATGAAGCTCCACCCGCGCACGTCCGACAATCGGCACACCCATGTGCGTTGGCAACCCCGGCCACGCTGACCGTCGGCCCCGCAAAATGGCCACCCGAACGCGCGTCTTTTTCTTCGACTTCACCGATCCCGGATCGTACCTCGCCAGTCATCTCCTGGACGAGGGAGGCGTCGCCGGCCGCTGGGAGTGGCGCGGCCTCGAGCTGCGGCCTCCCCCCCGGGCGCTCGTCGATCCGACCGATCCGGACTGGCGGTCCTACCATGCGCTGATCGCCGACAGCGCGGGCAAGCGGGGCCTCCCGATGAGTACGCCACGGTTCGTTCCCTGGACCCGCAAGGCCCATGAACTCGCCGAGTTCGCCCGCGAGCAGGATTGTTACCAGGCCGTCAAGCGCACACTGTTCGAAGCCCACTTTGTCGACCGAACGGACATCGGGCGGATAGATTTGCTGGTCGAGATCGCGGGCGCGGCCGGGCTGGACCGTTCCGGCGCCAGGGCGGCGCTGGACGTCGATCGCCATGCCGCGACCGTGTTGCGGCACAGGGAACTTGCGAAGAAGTGGGACGTGGAGGAGGTTCCGGCGGTCGTGCACGGAACGCGGCGAATCGAAGGATTGAAGTCGCCCGCGCGGCTGTTGGAGTGGACGCGCCGGGTCGGGATCGAACGGATTGCAGAGCAAGAGGAGCGACAGTAGAGCAATGGCGGGATACGAGCGCAAAACGGCACTGGCACCGGCGGAAGTGCTGCAAAAGGCCGAGGAGTGGCTGCCGGACTACATCGGTCTGAAGCGGTCGAAGCACACGTCCCACGGGGCCACCTACACGGGCGAAGAGGGGACGGTCGTCCTGAGAGCCCACCGGCACGGCCCGTTTACCGACGTCACCGCTCGCACCGACCGGCTCCGGACCTCGCGCATGGACTACGAGGTCCAGCGCTTCCTGAACTGTCTGCCGTATGAATACGGCGACGCGGGGGGCCCTGGCTCCGGCGATCCGGGCAGGCCGGAGTGACCGAAACCACGCCGTGCGCCCCGGCGCAGCGCAGTTGAGCACCATGGCGAGCCCCGTCTCCTTCGACGAATTGCCGCTCGGTCCCGAGACCGTGGCCGCGCTCGCGGCCGAGGGGATCGAGACGCCTACGCCCTTTCAGGCCGCAGCCATCCCCGTCATTGCGCGCGGCAACGATCTGCTCGGCCGGGCGGGTCCCGGCAGCGGCACGATGGTGGCCTACGCCGCCCCCCTGATCGAGCGTCTCGAAGGGGGCGCGGGCTCCCCCGTCTGCCTCGTCCTGTGCACGGGCCGGCGCCAGGCCACCGAACTAGCGCGTTCGCTCGCACGCCTGTGCGAAGTGGCCGGCATCCGTGTCGCCGCCCTGACCGACCGGTGGAACCTTCCCGAACGGGCAGACATCCTGGTGCTGCCCGCCGACCGCTTCCGAGCCGCGTACGACGGGACCATCGCACCGCAGCGCCTCAAGGCGGTTGTCTTCCACGACGGCGACGGGGTCGTCGCCAGTGTCGCCGCGGACCAACTGGAAGCCTTTCTCGGAAGCTTGCCCGGCGACTGCCAGCGCATAGTGTGCGGCTTGCCGTTCGGACCCGCGCTGCACTCGCTCGCAAAGCGGTTTGCGCGGCGCGCGGTCAGCGTCCCGCCACGTCCACGGCCCGGCACCCGGGCCGACCGCCCCCCGGCCGGCCCGAAGCGGGAACGCCACGCAGCCGCCAGCGACCAAATCCGCTCCCTGCAGGTGGTGGTGACCGCCGACAACCGCGCCGAAGCCGTGCTCGACCAGGCCGCCGAGCTGCTTCAGGGCCCGGTGCGTCACGTGCTGGTGTACACGGCTTCGGCCGATCAGGCGGCCGACCTGGGCGACTTCCTCGCAACACACGGCTACCTGCCCGGACCACCGGGCGACGAGTCCGTGCCGGTGTGGGTCTCGCCCGGCGAGGACGCGGCCGCGAGGGAAGCCCTGGATGCCGCAACCGATCCCGCCGCCGTCGCAACGCTGTCGGCGTCGGTGCCCCCCGGAGCCGAAATCGCCGCGATTCGTCACGGGGCCGGCGGTCCAGCCCGCGTGCTGTCGGAGATTCGCGAGCTCGCGCACCTGAAGGACGTGGCCGCAGAAGCGGGCCTTGCCCTGAAACGGTTGCGGCCGGAGCGCCCACCACGCGTCTCGACGGCGCTGGACAAGTTGGGCGACGACCTTCACGAAGCGGCGCGGGCCGCGGAGATTGCGCCGTACTACCTGCTCGTCGAGTCGCTTCTGGACCGCTTTTCGGCGGCCGAGGTTGCCGCGGCAGCTCTTTTATTGCTCGACCGCAAGACGTCGAAGAAGGACACGTCCGCCGTGGGGGCCGGCAGTGGCGCGGCCCCGGAGAGCTGGGTCAGGCTGTTCGTGTCGGCGGGGCAGCGGGACGAGGTCGGGCCGCGCGAGTTGCTCGGAGCACTCACCAATCAGTCCGGCGTACCGGGCAACCGGGTCGGCAGAATCGACGTGCGCGAAAGCCATTCCCTGATCGAGGTGCGCAAGGGAGACGCGAAAGCGGTGATCTCGGCGCTGAACGGCACCACGCTGGGCGGACGCAGCCTGCGCGTCGACTACGACCGCGCGAAGGACAGACGGCCTGCCGGCGGAGGCCGCCCGCCCCAGGGGAATCGGCGCCCGGTCAGGCCGCCATTTCGTCCCGGCGGCGGCGGAACATCCGGTAAAGGAAGTAGCCGGCCGCGACGAACAGACCGATCTTGAAGGCCATGGCCATGAAGCCGAACAACATCCCGAGCAGGGGAATCGCGGCCGCCATGAGCAGCTTCAACAACACCACGCTCACGGCCCCCGTGACCGCGACTGCGCCCAAAGTCCTCACCATCTGCATTTCCTGATCTCCTCTATTGCCGGGGCCGCCCCGCGCTCACTGCGCGTCGGCCCTTGCGATACACTGTTCTCGGTCCGCCCAGCCCTTGTCAACCCGGTATTGCTCCGGGCTGCGCGTCTCCCTACCGCCTGAACCGGTAGGAAAGTTTCACGAAGACGCCCTCGGCTTCGGGACGGATGTCACGGAAGCGGAACGCCTCCATGTCCTCCATCCGGCGCGTGTATCCGATGAAGAACACCGTACCCGGGGTTGGCTCGTAGCTCAGCAGCGCCTCGATCGAGAAGTCGTTCGACTCCGACGCTCCCCCAAAGCACGCGCTGTCCGAACAGAGCGACAGCTCCCGCCCGGCCAGCGGACTGAGGAGCACGTCCCGCCGCTGGCTTCCGTATTCCACGATGCCCCGAATGAAAAGCGCACGGTTGAACTGGTACTGCGCCCGGGCCCGCGGGATCGTGGCCCTCGAATAGACGGATCCATCGCGCTTCCGGAAGAGGCTGGTGTGCCTGACGCCCACTTCGCCACTGAGGTTCGCCGTGGGGAAGAAATTCAGGCCGGCGTCGCCCGACCAGGAATCCGCCAGGTCGACCGGCGTGTCCGTCGTGAACTCGAAGAGCGGCGACTCGGAACGCGTGAACCGGATGGTTCCGCGCACCCGGTCGAACGAGTTGATCCACAGGAACACCGTCCCAGAATTCAGGCCCTGAAAAAGCGACTGGTTGGGGTAGAAGGGCTCGTAGTGTCCGCCCGGACCCAGGACGTAGAGCCCCCGGTAGTCCTCCTGCCCGACCGAGAAGTACGTTCGCGAGAAGTTGCCGAAGATCGTGATGTTCCGGCGAAACGAGACGCTCCCGCCCAGCCGGACCCGCTGCTCCTCCGGCCGGGAAAAGTCCCAGAAGTCGTCGTGATCCCAGAATCCCTCGGTTTCGATGCTCGGACCCCAGCGCTCGATCAGGTCCCCCGGCCGGCCGCGGAAGTTGTAGCTGACGCGCGACCTGACCTGCGCTGCCCCGTTCCGCCGAATGAAGCCGCTGCCCGCAACGAAATCGTTGCTCAGGTCCTGCAGACCGAGGTCGAACTGGAGATTCCGTCCGGAACGGGCCAGCTGCATCGAGAACAGCCCGCCGTGAGCAGCGTCCGGTTCACCGTCCGCCGTACGGCTGCCCGCGGCCATCAGCGTAACCGTGTACCGGTCCCTGATCTGGAACCGTCCGTCCACGCCCGCGACCCGGTTGAACCGGTTCCCGTGATACGTGCGGTCCGTGTATACCATGCCGACGTTGGAGGTGGTGCCGAGATCACGCCGCAGCCGGAAGATGTTGACGACCGGATTTGCAGTGCCGTCCAGGTTGTCGGGGTCGCCGACTTCGTCGACCGCGCCCAGGTATCCGGCGTTGAAGCTTCCGATCTTGCCCTGCAGCTTGGCGCCCGCCACCGGATTGATGATCGAGCGCGTGTACACGAGCTGCTGTGGGAGCCGGAAGATCTCGGTGCCCTCGAGGAAGAACGGGCGCTTCTCGCGCAGGAAGAGGGCAAAACGCTCGTTGACCGCAATCTGGCCGGCGTCGGCTTCGACCTGCGAGAAGTCCGGGTTGTAGGTCCCGTCCAGGGTCAGGTTGGAGGTGATCCCATAGGTCAGATTGAGGCCGAAGTCGCCGTCCACTCCGCTGCGCTGGAGCCCGCCGGTGTCGCTGTCGTACGTCCCCTGTCTTGACAGCGTCTGCACCGGATTGATCTCGAGGAACAGTCCGGGATCGAGTTCGCGCAGACCGGTGAGCCTGCCGAACTGCTCCATCTTGTTGGCGATGTTGGCGGTCACCGGAGCCCAGGACTCGGTGTAGCCGTTGCGCGCGATCCTGCGCTCGATCTGAAGTCCCCAGTCCTGCAACGGCGCCTCGCGGAAGCGTATGCTCTTCAGCGGCAACTTCACCTCGACCGCATAGCCCCAATCGTGGAGCCTGCCGTCCGAATCCCATACGAAATCGGGATTCCAGTCGATGGGTGCACCGAACCGGCGTTCCCGGCCACCGCCGCCCCCGACGACCCAGAGTCCGTCCTGCTGAACGCCGTACGGATTGACCATGATGACGTAGCCCCGCCGACGGTCGTTGAACGTGTCCACGATGAACCGCACGTAGTCGTCGGAAAAGCCGAACGAGTCGCGGTCCCCAAGCGTGGCGCGGACGCCGCCCTCCATGTCGTCGTACGCCTTGACGGCGAAGTAGATCGCGTCGTCCGTGATCAGCACGCGCGCTTCCGTGCGCTGGGTCGCGGGCACGCCTTCGACCGGGTCGAACTGGGTGAAGCCAGTGAGAACCGCGGCGCTCTCCCAGGCGGCCTCGTCGATCTCGCCATCGATGGAGATATCGGCTTCCGCCACCCAGGGGTTCGGTACGTCCAGCTGCCCCGCGCTGCCATCGTAGACGACGGCTTCGGCCGGGTCGCCCGCGCCGCGGCCGGGAGCGTTGTCGTGGCGGAGCGCAGCGTCCTGCCCCGCTGCCGCCGTTGCGACGGTCATCGTCGCCAGAAGTGCTATCATCGATTCGTGAATCTTCCGCCCGAACGGGGATGGGAGATGGTGGGTCCGGGAGCGCCAGGTCAACGACGAAGTTGGCGGACGAGGTTCGCGCTACCAGACCCGGAGGACACTCCGGCCGCGGATACCGTTGAAGATGGATCAATTCCGGAATCGCGAAAAGCGAGCGCTGCTTCGGATGGTCGCCGGCGGCAAGGAGAATCCGGCGTGCCCGCGTTGCGGCGGGCGCTGTTCGGTGATCCGCACCGGGACGCGGGAGGACGTCTCCTACGTCAGGGACAGGGTCGTGATCCGGTGTTCCGGCTGCACGCGGACCCTGGCCCTGGAGGCCGGGTAACTCGACGGGCGCGGCGATTGACGGCCGGGGCCGGAGGTCCCCACAGTTGACGCCTCCGATTCTCGAAACGCAGAGATAATCAATCGTGTGCCACGACCATCGAATGGGGTTCGCTGCCGCCGGCCTGACCCTCGTCGTCCTCGCGTCCTGGAATGGGCCGCTACGGGCCCAGGACACAACCGGCGGGGACCCCGTTGGGGGCCCGCTCGTCCTCGAGTTGTCCACGAGCACCCGGGCCACGGGACTCGGCGGGGCGTTCTGGACCGGGGAAGGAGCGAACGCGGTCCTTCATCACCCGGCCCTGATCGCCGGCGAGGGCTTCGGCGGCTCCCAGACGAGGATCGGCGGGGCCACGCACCTCGCGCTGAGTGGAAGCGGGGCCTGGCTGGGGGGCACCGTCGCGGCCGGCGTCTCCTTCCTGGAGTACGGCACCCCAGCCGAATCGCCGCTGGCGCTTCCCCGCGAGGCGGCCGCCCTGATCGGCGGCGGCCACAAGTCCGCTTCCGAGTACGTGGCGGCGCTGGGCTTTGCCGACGAGGTGCTCAGCGTGGACGTGGGGGTGGCGGCCAAGCTGGTCGGGCAGCGCCTGGGCGGACTGGCAGGCAACACGGTGGCGATGGATATCGGCGTGGCGAAGTCGATCGGGCGTGTGATCGCGGCTCTGACCGTGCAGAACCTGGGACGCGGGCTGAAGGTGGGCCGCTACGAGGTGCCGCTGGCGCGCCGCGTGGTGGTGGGCGCCGGAACGGCCGGGCGGGCGCCGGTGGGGCCGCTCGACATCGGCGGTGCGTTTCAGGTCGCGCGCGAGGGCGACGGCGAAATCGTGCCGGGTGCGGGACTGGAGATCGCGTGGTGGCCGGTGCAGCGCCGGATCTTCATCGTGCGGATCGGGGCGATCCGGGTGGCGGATGAGCACAGCTCGCCGCTCACGTTCGGCTTCGGGTTCGAGGGCGACCGCATCCGGATCGACTACGCGCAGCGCGACTACGGCTACGAGGATCTCGGGGCGTTGTCGCACAGCATCGGGATTGCGTTCAGGTAGGGGTGCGGTCGGCGGGCACGATCCCGCTGCGGCACGCTGGACGGCCCGCTCACCCCCGCGGCACGCGCGCCGCCCGGAACCCCGGGTGGAGTTGTGCCAGGCCAACGTCATCCACCACCACGGTACCCGCCCCGGTTCCTTCGAAGACCAGCGCCACCGCACGGAGCGCCGCCGGGTCGAAAGCGGGGTTGTCGGCCGCAAAGTCACCCAGCGGGATGGAAAAGTGCTGCAGCACCAGCTCCCAGGGGTTGGCGAAGCGGTTGTCCTCCAGGTCGCTGCGACGCAGGACGCGGATCGTGAGCGGTCGGCGCAACGGGCCGTAGTCGGTGAGGCTCACCCGCGCGGTATCGCCGTCCGCGTCGATCGCCGCGACGGTCAGCTCCAATGGCGGTTTCTCCTCGTCGCCGTCGCCATCTCCCCGACGGTCCCTGTCGGCTTCGGCTTCCGGGCGGTCACGGTCGCCCTCATCCCCCTCCCCCGAGTCCGGATTCCTGCGCGGCCCCGGCTCCTCGTCGAGGGCGCCCATGTGCATCTCGAGGGTGGTCTCGGCGCCGACGGCCCACTCCTGCGAAAGTCCGGCGGGCAGGGCAATGGTGAAAACGGACGGTGGGGCGGGCTCGTCGGAACCCCGGTAGCTGTTGTTCCAGCCCAGCCACACCGCCTGGTTGACCTGCGAGGACGAGGTGGTCGGGCGGTTGCTGGAACGGAGGTCCAGGCGGCCCTCGCGCCAGGTACTGAAGTCGGCCCCGTGGAGGGTCACCCCGGCGACCGATCCCGTGGTGACGTCGATGTCCTCCTCGAAGTCGGCCAGGGGGCGGAACGACGAGTCCATGAACCGCGTGATGTACATCGTTTTCGGCAGCCACCCGCCCGCCACGCGGTGGTCGCGGAACAGGGGGCGGTAGCGGTCGTCGTCCTTCAGCGTGATGTCCAGGAACGCCGAGACGAAGACGCGGCCGAACTCGCGCTGGTCCTCGGGCGGGAGCAGCCCGCGGAGTTCGAGGATGCGGGGGCTGCGCGGGCCGTTGTCGTGCGCGCCCCATACGGTGTTCCACTGCCCGTGGTTGGCCCGGTAGACGTACACGGCCGATTTGAACATGCCGCTGCCCGGTCCGCGCGTGAACCGCACCCGGTTGAAGAGCCGCAGTCCGTGGAAGCTCGTCACGTCGCCGTCGTGCGAGCCGTGGAACACGAGGTAGTTGATGTCGCTGAGCGGGGCGCGCTGGTCGGCGGGCAGGTACTGTCCGTCCACGGGAGCGATCGAGATGACCGACTTGATGTCGAACCCGAAGTCGAATTCGAGGGACGCGTCGTCCGGGTAGCGGGTCAGGCGGTTGAACGCGGCCGCGAGCGCCACGGCCTCGCCGCCCCGGGAATGGCCGATGAGCCCGATGTTGCGCATGTCCACCCGGCCGTGGAAGGGTCCGTCCGGATCCTCGTTGAAGCGCCGCCAGGCCTGCAGGTGCTTGAGCAGCAGCCAGCCGCGCCCGTCGTTCTCCTGGCGGATGCCGCCGTTGATGAAGTTCATGTCCACCGACGCGAGGATATGGCCGCGGCTGGCCAGGAGCTCGCCCAGCCAGTCGTACCCGGGATCCGAGAAGTCGCGCATGTTGTGGTTGCCGTGCACGACCAGGACGAGCGGATGCGGGCCGGGGTCGTCGGGGTACCAGACGCGCGCGTTGATGGGGAAGCTGTCGGGCGAGAAGCCCCAGTAGCTGTTCCGGGACTCCGCCGAGGCACCGAGGCTGACCAGCTTTGAGGCGTCGACGGTCTCGGTTACGATCGTCACCGAGTCGCGGTACTCGGGGCGGTTCCTGTCCGTGCCGCTGCCGTAATAGAGGGTAAGCACGTCGTGGGGGCCGGGGAGCGCGGGGTTGGGCTGGTCGAGGTGGTGGCCGGACAGGACGGTGGCCGCGTCCGAGGGGCTGAGTTCGAGCGAGCCGGCGCATGCGGTCGCGAGGGCGACGGCGACGGCGACGGCGGCGGGCGTGACGGCGTGAAGTCTCGTGGCGGCATGTCTCATGCGGGGCATACTCGGGGAGATTCGCCCGTTGAGCAAGCGCCCGGCTATCGTATGGGAGGCGAACCATCACCACGCAGAGTCCGGCCATCCCCCACCACCGGCGACGGCAGCCATGGCGACACTCAAGCGCGAACTCGGGCTGTTCGACGTGTACGCGATCGCGACCGGCGCCACGCTGAGTTCCGGTTTCTTCCTGCTGCCCGGTCTCGCGGCGGCGCAGGCCGGAAGCGCAATCCCCTTCGCGTACCTGCTGGCGGGTCTCGTGCTCCTGCCGGGCATCCTCAGCATGGCGGAGCTGGCGACCGCAATGCCGCGGGCGGGGGGGATCTATTACTTCCTCGACCGCAGCATGGGCCAGCGGGTGGGGGCGATCGGCGGCTTCGGCACCTGGACCACGCTGACGCTCAAGTCCGCGTTCGCTCTGGTCGGCCTCGGTGCCTACCTGCGAGTCTACTTTCCCGATGCGCCCGCCGGTCCGATCGCCTTCGCCTTCGCATCGGGCTTCGCCGCCGTAAACCTCTTCGGCGCGAAGGCGACGAGCGCCGTGCAGCGCGTCCTGACCGTGGTGCTTCTGGCCATGCTCGGCTGGCTGATCGGCACCGGCGTAACCGCGGTGGACCCGCGAGCCTTCGAAGGCGCATTCGACCTGGGCACGTCACCGTTCTTCGCCACCGTGGGACTGGTGATCGTGTCCTACATGGGGCTCACCCACGTGGCCTCGGTCTCGGAAGAGGTGAAGAATCCGGACCGCAACCTCGCGCTGGGCATTCTGCTGGCCTTCGCGACGGTGCTGCTCGTGTACGTGCTCGGCACCTGGGCGATGGTGGGGGCGGTCGGTGTCGAGGCGCTCTCCGCCGGAGACGGCGACCTGGCTCCCGCGGCATCGATGGCCAGGGTCGTCGCGGGCCCCGCCGGAGAGGCCGTCATGACCGTGGCCGCCATCCTCGCCTTCGTTTCCGTGGGCAACGCCGGGGTCCTGTCGGCGAGCCGCTATCCGCTGGCCATGAGCCGCGATCACGTGCTGCCGGCGGCGCTGCGCCGTATCAGCCGCTGGGGGACACCCTGGGTGGCCGTCCTGGCCACGGTCGGTCTGATCGTACTGTGGCTGATGCTCTTCGATCCATCGGGCATCGCGAAGCTCGCGAGCGCCTTCCAGCTCATCATGTTCGCGCTGGCGTGCCTGGCAGTGATCGTCATGCGCGAAAGCGGCCTCGCGCCCTACGACCCGGGCTTCCGCGCCCCCTTCTACCCCTGGGTTCAGATCGTGGGCATCGTCATCCCGCTCCCGCTGATCGTCCAGATGGGCTGGATGGCCACCCTCCTCAGCGTCGTTTTCGTGGCCTTCGGCATCCTCTGGTACAGCATCTACGCCCGCGACCATGTCCGCCGCGAGGGCGCTATCTACCACGTCTTCGAGCGGCTGGGGCAGCAGCGCAACCAGGGGCTGGAGCGCGAGCTGCGCCAGATTCTGAAGGAGAAGGGCGTGCGCGACGCCGACCCCTTCGAGGAGCTCATCGCGTCCTCGGATGTTCTGGACTACGGGAGCGCCGTTCCCTTCTCGAGGCTGATGGATCGTGCGTCGCAGGCGCTTTCCCAACAGTTGGGGGTGAGCGCCGACGTCCTGGCGCAGGGACTTCTGGAAGGCGTCGGCACCGGTCTCACGCCGATGTCCCAGGGCGTCGTCCTGCCGCACCTGCACCTGGACTCCATCCGCAGGCCGCGCATGGTCCTCGCTCGCGTTCGCGGAGGCATCGAGATCGACACCGGCGAGCCCGACGTACCACCGGCCGAGGACGAGCTCATCCAGGCCGCCTTCTTCCTCGCGAGCCCCGCAGCCGACCACGGCCGCCATCTGCGCACCCTGGCCCAGATCGCGGGCCGCGTGGACGACGAGAGCTTCCTCACCGAGTGGCTCGAGGCCGAAGACAACCTGGAACTGCGCGAGGTCATGCTGCGCGATGAACGCATGTTGATCGTGGAGGTGCTGTCAGAGGGGGCGAGCAGCACCTTGGCGGGGATGACGATTGCGGAGATGGCGTTGCCCAAGAGCACGCTCGCGGCGATGATCCGGCGCCGCGGACAGCTGGTCGTCCCTCACGACGACACCGTGGTCGAGCACGGCGACCGTCTGACGATCCTCGGCTCCCCCCGCGACATTATCGACCTGCGGCACCGCTACGACGTGCACGCGACGACCGTGCCGCGCTGGTGGCGCGGCAGAAGGCAGGGACGGGCGCAATGAGACTCTGGACCGGCACCAGCGGCTTCTCCTACAAGGAGTGGAAGGGCAGCTTCTACCCCGAAAAGCTGCCGGCCAACAAGATGCTGGCCTACTACTCTCGCCGGCTCGGCAGCGTCGAGATCAACAACACCTTCTACCGCCTGCCTCGAGCCGAGTTGCTCGAAAAGTGGGCCGCGCAGGTGCCGGACGACTTCGCTTTCGTCCTGAAGGCGAGCAGAAGGATCACCCACATGAAGCGCCTCAAGGACGCCGGCGATCCTCTGGAATACCTGGTCACGACCGCGGTGGGAGCATTGGGACCCCGGCTCGGCCCCATCCTCTTCCAGTTGCCTCCGTACCTGCGCGCCGACGTGGAGCGCCTCAGCGACTTCCTGGCGCTCCTCTCCGAGGGTGTGGGAGCGCCCGTGGGCTTCCGCGCCGCGTTCGAGTTCCGCCACGCGAGCTGGTTCAGCGACCAGGTCTACCAGGCGCTGGCCGATCACGGCGCCGCGCTCGTCACCGCCGACACCGGGGAAGGCGAAGCTCCCGTCGTGGCGACCGCCTCGTTCGGCTATGCACGACTGCGGCGTCCGGGCTACACCGAGGCAGAACTGCGCGATTGGGCCGAGGCGCTACGCCAACCCGCATGGACCGACGTCTTCGTCTTCTTCAAGCACGAGGACGCGGGCGCGGGGCCGAAGATGGCGGCAGGCTTCGGGGACCTGTGGCAGCCCACCGACGCTTGACACACCCGCAACCCGGGACCGAACATCCACCTGCGGTGTATCCCGATGCCGTGCAGGAACGCCCGCCAGTCCAGCAGGAGCCCCCATGATCATCAAGGTCACGAAGAACAGCGACATTCCGTCCTCCGAGATCACCTCCGAGTCGGTCTACATCAACCGCCGCAAGTTTCTCGGGGCTTCGGCCGGAATCGGCGCCGCGACATTCCTGGGCGCGGGCAAGGCGCAAGCGGCGACCCAGGACGACGAGCCCAACACCTGGGAAGAGATCACCAGCTACAACAACTTCTACGAATTCGGGACCGGCAAGGACGATCCGTCGAAGTACGCCCCGAGCCGGCTTGTCACGGATCCGTGGACGGTGAAGGTGGACGGACTCTGCAACAACCCCGCCGACTACCACCTGGAGGACTTCATCAAGCCCTCCACGATCGAGGACCGCACCTACCGGCTGCGCTGCGTGGAGGCGTGGTCGATGGTCGTGCCGTGGCGGGGCTTCCCGCTGATGGACGTGATCAACCGGGCGGACCCCACAGCCGCCGCGAAGTACGTCGCCTTCGAGACGCTGTGGGATCCGGTGCAGATGCCCGAGCGCAGCTGGCGTCCGCGGATCGACTGGCCGTACCGCGAGGGACTTCGCCTGGACGAGGCCAGGAACCCCCTCTCCCTGCTCGTCACCGGCCTCTACGGCAAGGATCTGCCCGCCCAGAACGGGGCCCCGCTACGGCTGGCCGTGCCGTGGAAGTACGGATTCAAGAGCATCAAGTCGATCGTCCGCATCACCTTTACCGAGGATCAGCCGCCCACGACCTGGGCCACGCAGACCCCGCGCGAGTACGGGTTCTATTCCAACGTGAACCCCGACGTTGACCACCCCAGGTGGAGCCAGAAGACGGAGAAGCGGATTGACAGCAGCAGGCTGTTCGGGTCGCGCCGGATCGACACGCAGTTCCTGAACGGCTACGCCGACGAGGTGGCGCACCTGTACGAAGGGATGGACCTCCGGAAGAACTTCTGACGGTGGAGGCGAAGCCCGCCAACCCGAAGCGCCGGATCCTCCTCGCCAAGGCCGCCATCTGGCTGATCGGCCTGGCTCCGCCCGTCTGGCTGACCACCGCCCTCTTCCGGCGCACGCTCGGGATCAACCCGGTCGAGACGATCATCCTGGTGGAGGGACGCTGGACCCTCGTCTTTCTGCTCGCCACGCTGGCGGTGACGCCCATCCGCCGCCTGACCGGCTGGAACCGGATCGTGCAGCTGCGGCGGCTGCTGGGCCTGTTCGCGTTCTTCCACGCCTGCGTCCACTTCCTGTCGTACGTGGGGATCGACCACCTCTTCGCACTCTCGATCATCGTCGAGGACGTCCTGGAGCGGCGCTACATCACGGCCGGCTTCACGGCGCTGGTCCTCCTGGTCCCCCTGGCGGTCACCTCCACGAAGGGATGGATCCGGCGCCTGGGCAAACGCTGGCAGCGGCTGCACCGTCTATCTTACGTTGCGGCATCGCTGGGTGTCCTCCACTTCTATTGGAAGGTCAAGGCGGACACCTTCTGGCCGCTGGTGGCGGCGGTCACGCTGGCGGGGCTGTTCGCGGTCCGGCTGGCCTACAGGCGGACGCCGCGTGGCCGTTTTTCAGGGAGGACAGGGTGAAGCTGGCACGTTCGACATCGCCTGAGCGGGCGCGTTCGCGACGGACCGCCGCCGTGCTCGTCGGCGTGCTGGTTCCGGGCGGGATGCTGGCCGCGCTTCTGGCCGCGCCGGGACGCGATGGCGGCACCGAACCCCGTCTCGCCGCGCACGTCCCGGCGGTCGTCTCCCCGTCCCGCGGGCCCCATTTCGTCGCCCCGATGCCCGCCAGCCCGGCCGCAAACGCCGAGGTCGCCCTCACCTCAACCCCACTCCCCACGGCCGGCCTCAACCCCGCTCAACGCCCGCCTCCCGAGTGGCACGAGTTCTACTTCACCCGGGCCGCGTACAACAGCTACTCCGGCTGGGGACGCCGCTCCCGCTCCTGGGCCACCGACTATCCCAAGTCCGACCGGCAGTTCCTGACCGTACTGCAGCGGCTCACCAACCTCGACGCCTTCAGCTACGAGAACGCTGTCCTGCTGACCGACGAGAACATCCGCCGCTACCCGTTCCTCTACGCCCTCGAAGTGGGGTACATGAGCCTTTCGCCCGGGGAGATCGAGGGCCTCCGCAACTACCTCAAGGCCGGCGGGTTCCTCGTCATCGACGACTTCTGGGGAACACGGGAGTGGGCCCAGTTCGAGTACCAGATGAGCCTCGTGTTCCCGAACCACCCCATCATCGATCTCGATCTCGATCACCCTGTCTTCAGCACCTTCTACGACATCGACGAGATCCTCCAGGTCCCCGCCTACGGGCGCGGGCGGTGGGGCGGCGGGACCAGCGAACGGGACGGGTACGTGCCCTACGTGAAGGGCATCCTGGACGACGATGGCCGGCTGATGGTCATCATAAACTGGAACACCGACCTGGGTGACGCCTGGGAGTGGGCGGAGCGTCACGATTACCCGCTCCAGTACTCCACGTTCGCGTTCCAGATGGGCGTCAACATGATCATCTACGCGATGAGTCACTGAGCATATGAGCAGCTTTTTCGAATTCCTCTTCAAGTACCGGCCCGTGCTGTACCAGGAGGGCGACTTCACCTTCCTGTCGCCGTGGCCGGTGGCGATCGCCGGCGCCCTCGCCGCGCTTCTCGCCGTGCCGGCGGTGCTCAGCTATGCCCGCACGCGCGCCAGGAGCAGCGCGGCCGACCGCTGGGTGCTGGGGGCGCTGCGCGGCGCCGCCTTCCTGATCCTCTTCTTCATCGTGATGCAGCCCGGACTCATCCTGACTTCGGTCGTGCCCCAGCGCAACTTCCTGGCCGTCCTCGTCGACGACTCCCGCAGCATGACCATCGACGACCGCGACGGAACCTCCCGCGCCGACAAGGCGGCCGGGCTCCTCGACCCCGAGGGGGAACTGGTCACCGCGCTGAGCGACGACTTCGCGCTCCGCTACTTCCGCTTTTCCTCAGCGACCGCGCGGGTGAGCGGCGTGGACGCACTCTCGTACGACGGCAGCCAGACCCGGGTCGGCGAAGCGCTCGTGCAGGCCCGCGACGAGCTGCAGGGGGTCCCGCTTTCCGGCATCGTGGTCGTCTCGGACGGCGGCGACAACACCGACGAGGCCATCGGCGAGGCGCTGCTGCCGCTGCGGGCGGCGTCGGTGCCGGTGTTCACGGTCGGGCTGGGGGACGACGAGATGGATGCCGACGTGCAGACCAGCCGCGCGGACGTGCCGGGGCAGGCGCTGACCGGAACGTCGATGGTCGTCAACGTGACGGTGGAGGCGAGGGGCTACGCGGGACGGACGGTGCCGATCACCGTCGAGGACATGGGACGGATCGTGACCAGCGAGGAGGTCGTGCTGCCCGACGACGGCCAGACCCTGGTCGCCCCGATCGCCATCACCCTCGAGACCGCCGGCGCGCGCGAACTGACCTTCCGGATTCCCGGGCAGCCCGGTGAGCGGGTCCTGCAGAACAACGAACTGCACGCGGTCGTCCATGTACGCGACCGCACCGAAAAGATCCTCTACTTCGAGGGCGAACCCCGCCACGAGGTCGCGTTCCTGCTGCGCGCGATCCAGACCGACGAGAACCTGCAGGTGGTGCTGCTCCAGCGCACCGCCGAGAACAAGTTCTTCCGCCGCAACCTGGACGACCCTCTGGAGCTCGTGGAAGGCTTCCCGACCACCCGCGAGGAGCTCTACGGCTACCGCGCGCTCGTCCTGGGGTCCGTCGAAGCCAGCTTCTTCACCCACGACCAGCTCGACATGATCGCCGACTTCGTGAGTTCCCGGGGCGGCACGCTGCTCATGCTGGGGGGCCGCCGGGCGTTCACCGAGGGGGGCTACAAGGGCACGCCGCTCGAGGACGTCCTCCCGGTCGTGCTCGGCGAACCCACCGGCACCACGCCCACCGAGAGGCTCGTCTTCGTCAAGGTCGCACCCACGCCCGCCGGCGCGAATCACCCCGTGACCCGGATCGAGGGGTCGGTGGAGGAGTCGGGGGCCCGTTGGGATTCGCTGCCGCCCGTGTCGACGACCAACATCCTGACCGGGTTGAAGGCGGGGGCTACCGAGCTCTTGCGCGGAACCGTGGTCGAGGACCCCATGGCCGCGGGTGCCGACGCGGAATTCGCGGCCGATGTGGGCGACCGGACCGTGATGGCCTTCCAGCGCTACGGCAAGGGACGTTCGGTGGTGCTGGCCGTGCAGGACACGTGGCTGTGGCAGATGGACCACACCGTCGCGCTGGAGGACCAGAGCCACGAGAACTTCTGGAAGCAGTTGCTGCGCTGGCTGGTCGCCGAGACCCCCGACCCTGTGGAAGCCGCGCCGACCCGCGAATCCGTCGAGGCCGGCGAGCCGGTGACTCTCGAGGCCACCGTCCTGGACGAGGGATTCGTGGAAGTGAACGGCGCCAGCGTGACCGCGCGCATCACCAACCCCGCCGGAGAGGCGCGCGAGATGCCCATGGAGTGGTCCGTCACGGAGGACGGCCGCTACAGCGCGACGTTCACACCCGAAATGGACGGCATCTTCGAGGTGTCGGTGCAGGCGGGCCGGGACACCGTGACCCTGGGCGGATCCGAGACCGGCGTCCGCGTGGCCCCGGGCCTTGAGGAGTTCCGCGACCCGCATCAGCGCCGCAGTCTCATGGAACGGATCGCGGACGAGACCGGCGGACGCTACTACACCCTGGACACCGCGAGCCGCCTGCCGGAGGATCTGCAGTTCACGGGGGGAGGCGTCACGGTCACCGAGGAAAGGGACCTGTGGGACATGCCGGCGCTCTTCCTGCTGCTGGCGGGACTGCTTGGCGCGGAGTGGGGCTACCGACGGAAGCGGGGGATGGCGTGAACCGTGGTGCGTGGCTGGCGGGCGCCGCGCTGGGCATCGCCGCCCTTCTTCCGCCTGCTCTTCATGCCCAGAACACGCACGTGCTCCTGATCTCGGGGCTGGGCGGCGACCCCGAGTACACGGAGGCGTTTCACGGCTGGCTCAGCCGCTTTGCGGATGCGGCGACGGAGCAGCACGGCGTGCCCGCCGCGAGGATCACGTACCTCGGCGAGAGGACCGAACTGGATCCCACGCGGATCCGCGCGCGGTCGACCGGCGACAACATCCGGACGGTCCTGGCGGAGCTGGGCGGGTCAATGGCGCCGCGGGACGAGCTCGTCGTCCTGCTGGCGGGACACGGAACGTTCCGCGACGGGACCGCGCGCTTCAACATCCCCGGCCCCGACCTGACCCCCGACGAGTGGAGCGCGATGCTCTCGGGTCTCGGCGACCGGCGGGTGACATTCGTCAACACCGCAAGCGCTTCGGGTCCGTTCATCGAGGCCCTCTCGGGCCCGAACCGCACGATCATCACGGCCACGCGCACCGGCCGGGAACGCAACCTGACCCGCTTCGGGCTCCACTTTGTCGACGCGTTCGCCAACGAGGGCGCCGACGTGGACCGGGACGCGCGCATCTCGATGCTGGAGGCGTTCGGCTATGCGCTGCGCGAGGTTGAGCGCCAGTACGAGGGCGACAACCAGCTGCTCACCGAGCACGCGATGCTGGACGACAACGGCGACGGCGAGGGGAGCCGCGACCTGGACGACTTCGACGGGGACGGGGCGCTGGCGCGCACGGTATTCCTGAGTTCGGTGGCAGGGGGGGCCGGCGAAGCGGCTGTGCCGCCGGCGCTGAGGGCCCTGTACGAGGAAAAGGCCGAGATCGAGGCGCGGATCGCGGAACTGCGCCGGGTCAAGGCGCAACTGCCGATCGAGCGGTACGAAGACGAGCTCGAGGCGCTGCTGGTCGAGCTGGCGCTCAAGAACCGGGAGATCAGGGCGGCGGAGGGCAGCTGAACGGGCTGTGACCGGAGTAGGGGCGAGGTCGGTCCGGTCGCGCAGGCATTGGCAGTGCGGGGGCGGGCAGCGGGCGGGTGGGGCGGGTGGAGCGAGCGAGCGGGCAGGCGGGCGAGCGGGCGTCGAGCGGACGGAGCGTTGGGCGGGCTGCCCGGTTGAGCCGACCGGTCGGGCTGCCCAATCGGGAGCGCCCATTCGAGCATGCCGGTGTCCCGGGATTTGCCGCGGAACCTCCATGGCCCTTCTGGCCACCCCATAGTCTGGAAACTAAGCTGGAGTCTGGGGACAGAGGTCGTAAGCGTTTCTGGTGCATTGAAAGCCCGACGCGGAACCTGACCTGGGCGTTCCGAGGGACCCCGTAGTGCTGACCGGCCCGAGCGGCCGCAATCGCGTATAGGAAATTCGACAACCATGAACGCCCTCCCCGATCCACTGGAGCCCGTGAAAGGAGGCGGGAATGGATGTCATGATCGAACGGTGCGCGGGCCTCGACGTGCACAAGAAGACCGTGGTGGCGTGCGTTCGTACGCCGGGCAGGGAGGTGGCCGGCCGGCACAAGGCTGTCCGCACGTTCGCGACGACGCTGGCGGGACTGGAGGCGCTCCGGGAGTGGCTTCGGGGCAACGGCGTGACCCATGTGGCGATGGAGTCGACGGGCGTGTACTGGAGGCCGGTCTACGTCGTGCTTGAGGACGACTTCGAGCTGTTGCTCGTCAACGCCCGCCACATCAAGCACGTTCCGGGGAGGAAGACGGATGTCCGTGATTGCGAGTGGGTCGCGCGGCTGCTGGAGTGCGGCCTGCTCAGAGGGAGCTTCGTTCCGCCGCCGGAGATCCGCGATCTGCGAGACCTGACCCGTCTGCGGAAGTCGCTGATCGGCGAGCGGAGCCGCCAGATCAACCGGGTGGCGAAGACGCTCGAGATGGCCAACATCAAGCTGGGCTCGGTCGTGACGGACATCATGGGGAAGACGGGGCGGGGGATCCTGGATGCTCTGGCGGCAGGCGTCGAAGCCCCGGAAGCGCTCGCCCGGCTGGCACAGGGGTCGCTGAAGAAGAAGCGCAAGGAGCTGGCCGAAGCTACCGCCGGCCGGATGACGGAACACTACCGCTTCATGCTGGGCCGGCATCTCCGGCTGATCGACGAGCTGTCGCAGCACATCGACGAACTCGACGCCCGCATCGAGGAGCGTACGCGCCCTTTTTCACGGGCTGTTGACATCATCGAGAGCATGCCGGGTATCGCGCAGCGTGCCGCCCAGACGATTCTGGCCGAGATCGGGCCGGACATGACGTGCTTCCCGACAGCCGGGCACCTGGCTTCCTGGGCCCGGGTCTGTCCGGGCAACCACGAGAGCGCCGGAAAGCGCAAGTCCGTGTCCACCGGCAAGGGCAATGCCTGGCTGCGCGCGACGCTTGGACAGGTGGCGTGGTCGGCGGCACGGACCCGGGGCAGCTATTACTCGGCGCTCTACCATCGCCATAAGGCTCGAGGCGGCCCCCGAAAGGCCATCTCGGTCGTGCAACACGCCATTCTGGTGGCACTCTGGCACATGCTCTCGACGGGTGCGTCGCACGAAGATCTGGGCGACGATTTCTTCCTCCGGCGCGACAAGGAGCGCCGCCGCCGCTATCACATGCGCCAACTCCACAAGCTCGGATACACGGTGGAAGCTGCAGCCGCGGCGTGAATCTGCTCTCAGAGGTCGCCAATACCACAACCCGTTCCTGTATCATGGGTTACACTTGATCCAAGACCGATAGGTTTCATAGGAAACGTGCGAGGTGGGCGGTCCGCCGGACCACCTGCCCGCCGGCCGGTTCTCAAGCCAACGCCTGTCCCAAAATGCGGGAACGCAGTCCCATCCTGCTATGGACAGGTTCTGAAAAGGCGGTCTCGGCGAGGTCCCGGACCTCTGCCACAATGGCCGCCAGGGGCCGCAGGAAGCCCCGAGCGGGCCGATCGGCGGTGCGCGACCCATTCGAGCCGTCCCGAGGCGAGTTTTCGCGGCCTGGGCCAATACAGAGAGCCGAAAACCGGTAGTTAACTTATGGGGACAAATGCTAACCCTTTGCCGGACTGCTACTTGGAGGAGAATTGAATTGACCATCGCCCAACTTGGCGAGCGCATCGTCGAACTCGCCGCACGGATCAACATCGCCACCTACGAGATGCTCACCCTCATCGCCGAGTTCGACCGTCGCGAGGGGTGGGCCGACGCCTTCAACTCGTGCGCCGAGTGGCTCGCCTGGAGCACCGGACGCACGATCGGCACCTGCCGCGAGAACGTGCGCGTCGCCCACGCGCTACAGGACCTGCCCAAGACCTCGGCCGAGATGGAGGCCGGGCGGCTGTCCTACACCAAGGTGCGGGCGATCACCCGGGTGGCCACGAAGGCAACGGAAGGTGAACTGCTCGAATTGGCCGACAAGGGCTCGGCCGCAGAGCTCGAACGGATGGTGCGCGGATGGCGGCACCTGTCGCGCGACGGCGAGTTGACGGCCGAAGAGGTGCGGCACCAGCGGCGCGCGTTCTCGGTGGTGATCGATGCCGACGGGACGTACGTGGTGCGCGGAAGGCTCGAGCCCGAGGCGGGGGCCGTGCTGATGCGGGCGATCGAGGCCGCAACGGACGCGCTGTACCGGGGCGAGGACCCCGGGGCGCGGCCGACGAGCCGCCAGCGCAGGGCCGATGCGGCGGGACTGGTGGCCGAGCGGGCGCTGGCGGCGGGGCTGAAAGCGGCGCACAGCGGCACGCGGGCCGAGCGGTACCAGGTGACGGTGCATGCCGAGATGAGCACGCTGGAGGAGCGCGGCGAGGGGGGCCGGTCGGAGGTCGACGGGGTGCGGGTGAGCGCGGAGACGTCGCGGCGCATGGCGTGCGATGCGTCGCTGGTGCAAATGCTGCACCGGGAGGGGAAGGTAGTCAGCGTGGGGCGGAAGACGCGGACCATCCCGCCGCACATCCGCCGCGCGCTCGAGGAGCGGGACCGGGGCTGCCGGTATCCGGGCTGCGGCGGCCGGTTCACGGAGGCGCATCATGTCAGGCACTGGGCCGACGGCGGGGAGACGAGTCTGGCGAACACGGTGCTGCTCTGCCGGCGGCACCACCGGCTGGTGCACGAAGGGCGGGTGCGGATGGCGCTCGACGCGAAGGGCCAGGCGGTGTTCTTCACGCGCGGTGGCAAGATGCTCGGGAGCGTGCCGCCGCCGGTGAACGAGCCGAAGCTGACGCCCGCGCTGCCCCCCGCCCCACCACTTCGGCCCGGGCAGATGTACAACGGCGCGGCGCGGTTGGCGGCCGGGGCGGTTCCCTGGGAAGTCGAGGCCGCGGCACGGGAGGCCATCGAGGCAGGCGCTGGCGGGTGAGAGTCCGGCACGGGAGGCGGTTGAGGGGGCTGTGGAGGGGTGAGCGGCCTCGATCACTCCCGGCTCACCGCCCACGTTTCCGCGGCAAATCCAGGGACACGGGCATGTCGGAATGGGACACCGGCCACCCGGACCACAACGAGCGCGGACGGCCTGGCCTGGCAGACGGTGCCGCGGGCGGACGGCCTGGCCTCCCGCGGAAGCACGAGAGGGCCTGCCTCGCGCCCGCCGCCTTTCCGGTCGCTCGGCTACCAGCGGCAGATCGGGTCCAATGCCTTCACTGCGAGGCCCAGCGCTTCGAACTCGCGCTCCCGCGGCGGGCGGGACGACCCCGAAGCGCCTCCACATTGGCAACCACCGGCCGACCGTTACACCTTTGGGGATGATCCATGCCCCGATTCCGGACCGGGGGCGCCCCTCCCGGTTGACGCCCATCGTGCTGCTCGCGCTGCATTGGCTGGCGGCGGGCGCGACCTCGGTCGCTGCCCAGGAAGCCGCCGACCTTTCCGCCCTCCGAGCGGGCCGCTATGACGAGGCAGTCCGCACACTCCGCCCCCAGGCGGTCGATGGCAACGGGTCCGCTCTGGCCGGCTGGGTGGCCGCGCTCCGCGAGACCGGCGACTACGAGAACGCCGTTCGGGCTGCCGAGCGAGGCGTGGATCTGGAGGTCGCGGGGGCCCACGCACTCCTCGGCGCCGCCCTGCTGGAACTCGGCAGAATCTCCGACGCCCGTGCCGCGCTCGAATCCGGCGCCCTCGCCCCCGGCGAATCCGGTGCCCTCGCCCGCGTCGAACTCGGAATCCTCGAATACCGCTACGGCGACCGCGACCGGGCGCGCGCCCTCTTCGACGGCTTCATCGACTACTACAACAGCGCTGCCAGCCTCACGGCGGCCGAACTCACGGCCGTCGGACGAGCGCTGGTCCAGCTCTCGCGCTGGAACTACGAATACGCCCACGACGCCCTGACCGCCCTGGACGAGGCCATCGCGGCCGGTCCGCTCGACCACACGGCGCAGCTGGCCGTCGGCGACCTCTTCCTGGAGCGCTACGACGCGAGACAGGCCGCCGGCGCCTTCCAGGAGGTCCTTGGCGAGAACCCCGCACACCCGGGCGCTCTCCTCGGACTGGCCCGCGTGGCCAGGCTGGAAGGCGGCGGCAACCCCGGGGCCGCGCTGGAGAGCGCCCTGGAAACGAACCCGCGTCTGGCGGAGGCCCGCATCCTTCTGGCGCGCACCGGCCTGCTGGACGGGAGCCGGGACCAGGCGCTGGAGCAGGTCGACGGGGTGCTACAAACCAACCCGGCAAACCTGGAGGCCCTCGGGACGCGGGCGGCCATTCTTCACCTGGCGCGGGACGACGAGGGACTGCGCGCCGTGATGGGGCGGATCCACGCGTTGACCGACGCGCCCACCGCGCCCCTCATCGTGCTCTCCGAACTCTCCGCCGACCACCGCAAGTACGAGGACGCGCTGAACTTCGCCCAACAGGCCACCGACGCCGATCCGGCCAGCTGGACCGGATGGGGGCTCATGGGACTCAACCAGGTCCGCCTGGGCCGCGTAGACGAGGGGCGCACGAACCTGGAAAGGGCGTTCGCAGGCGACCCCTTCAACCTCTGGTTCAAGAACACCCTGGACCTTCTGGACACGTTCTCCGAGTATCGCATCGTCGAGACGCCGCACTTCCGGCTCGTTTTGCACGAATCCGAGGCCGACCTGCTCGCGCCATTCATGGAAGCGGTGGCCGAACGCGCGTACGCCGAGATGTCGCGCCGCTACGAGTACGCGCCCGAAGAGCCCATTCGGGTCGAGGTCTACCCCCGGCACGCCGACTTCTCGGTGCGCACGGTCGGCCTGGTCGGCATCGGGGCGCTCGGCGTGAGCTTCGGGCCCGCGCTGGCCATCGACTCGCCGGCCGCGCGGACGCGGGGCGACTTCAACTGGGCGTCGACGCTGTGGCACGAGATCGCCCACTCGTTCCACATCGCCGTATCCGACAGCGAGGTGCCCCGCTGGTTCTCGGAGGGGCTGGCGGTCCACGAGCAGCGCAAGGCCGGAGGCCGAGGCTGGGGGCACCAGGCGGGCGTGAGCTTCGTGCGCTCGTTGGCGTCGGGCGAGATGCGCCCGGTCAGCCAGCTGGACAAGGGGTTTTCGAGCCCGCGGCACCCCGGCGAGGTGAGTGACAGCTACTACCAGGCGTCGCTGGTGTTCGAGCTGGTGGAGGAGCGGCACGGCTTCCCCGCCATCGTCGACATGCTCCGTGCGTACCGTGACGGCGCGAGTAACGAGGAAGCGTTCCAGAGGGCGCTGGGCGTGCGTCTGGAGGACTTCGACTCCGACTTCGAGAGCTTCGTGAACGAACGCTTCTCGGCAGCGGTCGCCTCGGTGGGCGGCGAGGGACCCGAGATGGTTGCGTCGGCCGTTCCGCTCGCGGTCCCCGACGTCGCCACGCTCGAGGCCGCGGTGACGCGCGATCCGCGCCGCTTCGTGCCCCGCATGGCCCTCGGGCAGGCCCTCTTCCGGGAGGGTCGCGGCGCCGATGCGGCGGAGCACTTCGAGGCCGCGCTCGAGCTGTTCCCCCAGTACGGCGGGCCGGACGGCGCGCACTGGTTCCTGGGGCGCATCCGCGCGGAACAGGGCGACACGGACGCCGCCATCGCGCACTACCGGGCTCTCCTAGCGCTGAACGAGAGCCACTACGACGCGCGGCTGGCGCTCGGGGGGTTGCTCGTGGGGGACGGGGGCGGCCCAGCGGACGACGCGGCGGCGGCCGAGGTCCTTCGTGAGCTGGCGCACATTCACCCGTACGAGATCGAGGACCACGAGCGCCTGGCCGCGCTGATGGAGAGCACCGGCGACCTCGAGGGCGCGGTCGCGGAGCGCCGTGCCGTCGTCGCGCTGGCCCCGGTCGACCTGGCGGGGGCGCACTTCCGGCTGGCCCGGGCACTGCATCGGAGCGGCGACGCCGCCGGGGCGCGCAGCGCGGTCCTCGCGGCGCTCGAGATCGCGCCCAACTACGAAGAGGCGCTCGATCTGCTGCTGGAGCTGCGCCGCGGGAGGCCGGGCCGGTGAAACGGGAGACCCGCGCGATGGGCGCGATCATGGTGCTCGCGACGGCCCTGGCGACCCTTTCCCTCGCCGCCGCGGCCCTTCACGAGCCGCACCGCGCCGAGCACACGGCGGCACCGGAGCCGGCGCTCTTATCCTCCCTACAGGAATTCCCCAGGGTCTCCTACGACGGCAGCTACACATTTGTGCGCGTGCGCTTCAACAGCTTTCGCGGAAGGGGTTTCGGGCGCGGATTCGGGCGTGGCGGCGGACCGGGGTGGGCTCACGACTATCCGTACGCCGACGAGAACTTCATCAAGATCCTGGACGAGGTGACCCTGCTGGGCCCGAACACCGAGGGCACCAATATTGTCGACGCGGACGACCCGGATCTGCACCGCCATCCGATTGCGTACGTCTCCGAGCCCGGGGAGTGGGCGCCCACGCAGGCCGAGGTCGACAACCTGGCCGGGTACCTGGGGAAGGGCGGTTTTCTCATTCTGGACGACTTCCGCAGCGATCGCGAGTGGCGCAACGTGGAAGCGATCTTCAACGCCATCCTTCCGGGGCACCGCTTCCGGCTGCTGGAGCTGGAGGAGCCGATCTTCAACGCATTTTTTCAGATCGAGACGCTGGACCTGCCGCCCCCGACCTTCGGCCAGTACCGTCCGGTGTTTCTGGGGCTCCACGAGAACGACGACCCGGACGGGCGCCTCATGGTCATCGCCAACTTCAACAACGACATCGGGGACTACTGGGAGTACTCCGACAGGGGGTACTTTCCCATCGACCTGTCTAACGAAGCGTACAAGTTCGGTGTCAACTATGTGATCTATGCGATGAACCGGTAGCGGCACGATGGCGCACCCTGCTCCGGGTATCCGGTCACCGCCCCACCGATTACGTTTGTTTCCCACGGCACCGCACGAACGGAGCACGCCCATCCGCGGACCCCGGACGTCCGGCCGATTCCTCACCTACACCACCCGCTGCCCGTGAACGAAACCCCGCAAGCCGCAACCGAACCCCAGGCCGACGTGGCCCTCGCCCACCGCATCCAGGAGGGACGCGAGAAGATCCTCTCCGAGGTCCGCAAGATCATCATCGGCCAGGACGAAGCGGTCGACCAGGTGCTGCTGACCCTTTTCGTGGGCGGCAACAGCCTGCTGGTGGGGGTGCCGGGACTGGCCAAAACGCTGCTGATCCACACCGTCGCCCGGGTGCTCGACCTGGACTTTTCGCGCATCCAGTTCACTCCGGACCTGATGCCGTCGGACATCACCGGCACCGACATCATCCAGCAGCGCGAGGACGGCAGCCGCGCACTCGAGTTCGCCGCGGGACCGATATTCGCGAACGTCGTCCTGGCCGACGAGATCAACCGTACGCCGCCGAAAACCCAGGCCGCGCTCCTGGAGGCCATGCAGGAACACAGCGTCACCGTGCAGGCCAACACGTACGAGCTCGATCCTCCGTTCTACGTCTTCGCCACGCAGAACCCGATCGAGCTCGAGGGGACCTACCCGCTGCCCGAAGCGCAGCTGGACCGGTTCATGTTCCACATCCGCATGGACCACCTTGAGGAGGACGAGGAGATGGAGGTCGTGCGGGAAACCACCGACGAGGTCGAGCCGGAGCTGACCGCGGTGGTGTCGAAGGCCGACATGATCGCTTTCCAGGACCTGGTGCGGCGCGTGCCGGTGGCCGAACCGGTGATGCGCTACGCCGTGAACCTGGTACGCGCGAGCCGGCCGAATCCGAACGGGAGCCATGACTTCGTCAAGAAGTGGGTGTCGTATGGGGCCAGCGTGCGCGCGGCGCAGTACCTGATCCTCGGCGGGAAGGCGCGCGCGCTCACCCAGGGCCGCCTGACGGTCAGCTTCGACGACATCCGCGCACTGGCGCTGCCCGTGATGCGCCACCGCATCCTGACGAACTTCCACGCCGAATCGGAGGGACGCACCACGGAAGAACTGGTCGCGATGCTCCTCGAAGCGGTGCCGGTCCCGCAGTCCGGAATGTAGGGAGCGTCGTGTGATCGGCCCGGCCGCCATCGCGCCTCCGGCGTCCGCAGCGCCGTGACCGCCGCGTCGCCCGCGTCCAGAACCTCCTTCCTGGACCCCACGGTCCTGGCGAGGATCGACAACCTGGGGTTGCTCGCGCGCACCGTCGTGGACGGGTTTCTGCAGGGGATCCACCGTTCGCCGTACCTGGGCGTGAGCATGGACTTCGCGGAGCACAGGCCGTACATGCCGGGCGACGACATCCGGAAGATCGACTGGCGGCTCTATGCGCGCACCGACCGGTTCCACATCAAGCAGTTCGAGGCGGAGACGAACGCCGATGTCGGCTTCCTGCTCGATGTCTCGGCCTCGATGGGGTACGGCTCCGGCGAGACGAGCAAGCTGGACTACGGACGCTTCCTGACCGCCAGCCTCGCGTACTTCTCGGCGGGACAGAAGGACCGCGTGGGACTGTACGCCTTCGACGACGACGTGGTGGAGCACGTCCGGCCCTCGGCGGCACACCTGGACAAGGTCCTCTACGCCGTGGCGCGGGTGAAGGCGGAGCGGGAGGGAGGCTGGGACAAGCCGCTCGCCCGGGTCGCAAACACCTTTCGGCGGCGTGGCATTCTGGTAGTGGTTTCGGATTTCTACGCCGACCCGGACGAGATCGCGCCGGCTTTGGGCTTCTTCCGGGCCCAGGGACACGACGTGGTGGCGTTCCACGTGCTCGATCCGGCGGAGATCGACTTTCCCTTCGCGCAGGCCTCGAACTTTCAGGATCTCGAGACACGCGAAGTGCTCCAGGTGGTGCCCGAGAAGTACGTCGAGGCGTACCGCGGGCATGTAAGCACGCACATCGACGAACTGGGCAGGGGCTTTGGCCGACATGGGGTTGACTACGTCCTGCTCAACTCCGGGAAACCCCTGGACGAAGCGCTCTACGCGTACCTCACGTTCAGGCAGAAGTCGGCAAAGGCCCGCTAGCCACCCGTGGGATTCCTCACGCCCCTCTTCCTGGTTGCGCTGGCCGGACTGGCGATCCCGGTCCTGATCCACCTCACGCGCCGGGAACGCGGCAAGCCGGTCCGCTTCCCCTCGCTGATGTTCCTGGAACGGATTCCCTTCGAGGAGACCTCGCGGCGGCGCATTCGGCACTGGCTGCTCCTCATGATCCGGCTGGCCGCGCTCGCCGTGCTGGTCGCCGGGTTCGCGCGTCCCTTCGTGCGGGGCGGAAGCCTCGCGTCCATCGGTGGGCCGGGTCCGGAAGAGGTGGTGATCCTGCTCGACTTCTCCTACTCGATGGAGCTGGGCGACAACTGGGATGACGCGACCCGGCACGCGAGGTCCGTTGCCGGGTCGCTCAGGCCGCAGGACCGCGCGTCGCTCATCGCGTTCGCCGAGACTCCCGTGCTTCTGCACCGCTCCGAGAGCGACCCGGCGCGTCTCCTGGCCACGCTGGACACCCTCAGGCCGGGCTCCCTCTCCACGCGCATCGCACCCGCCGTGAAGCTGGCGGCGACGACCCTCGCGGCCTCCACCCTGTCGCGTCACCGCGTGGTCGTGATCAGCGACTTCCAGCGTACGGGGTGGCAGCCCGACCCGGACGCGACGTTCCCGGCCGCGGTGACCGTCGAACCGGTGGTGATCGGCGACGCGGATGCCGCAAATCTGGCGCTCACCGACCTGGCGCTCGGACGCCGGTCGGAGGGCGGGCGTGAACGGGTGACGGTCGAGGCACGGCTGGTCAACGCCGGCGCGGAAGACGCCACGACCGAGGTAGCGCTGTATATCGACGAGAACGAAGTCGCCACGGCAACCATCGCGGTGCCCGGCGGCGGTGCCGCCCCGGTTCGCTTCGATCCGTTCACGCTGACCGACGGTTTCACCCGCGGAGAGGTGCGCATCTCCGAGCCCGCCGGCGTCGGACTCCCGGCGGACAACACGCTGAGTTTCGTGGCCTCGCCCGGCGGTGACCTCGCCGTGCTCGTCGTCGACCCGCTGGGCCCGGGCGAATCCAACCTGTACCTGCGCGGCGCACTGGGCATCGCCGAGGGCGCGGGCTTCACGACGACGGTCGTGCGCGGCAGCCCGAGCGCCGAACAGCTCGGCGCCGCGGACGTGGTGGTCCTGAACGCGGGTCCCTTTCCCGGCGGGGACGCGGGCAACCGGCTGCGCGCCTTCGTCGAGGAGGGCGGAGGGCTGCTGATGGCCCTTGGCGAGCGCAGCACGGTCCCCGCCGTGCACGCCGACTTCCTTCCCGCCACCGTCGGCGCGGTGTCGGACGCGGCGGGGGAACGCCGCCTCGGCTTCGTGGACTACGATCACGCCGTTTTCGAGGCGTTTCGAGGACCCCGTTCCGGGGACTTTTCCCAGGCTTCCTTCTACCGGACCCGCTCGCTGGCGGTCAACGACGGTCAGGTGCTCGCACGCTTCGCGGATGGCGCGGCCGCTCTCGTGGAGGGCCGTCGCGGAAGGGGCCGCGTGTTCGTATGGGCAACGGGCGTGGACCGCTTCTGGAACGACCTGGCGCTGCAGCCCGTGTATCTTCCGTTCGTGCACCGGATCACGAGGTACCTGGGCGGCCGCGGCGAGGCGCCGCCATGGTACCCGGCCGGTTCGACCGTGAACCTCGCCGCAATGGCCGAGGCGGCCGGGTCGGTCGAGATTCCGCCAGGCGCGGCGGCGATGGAGCCGGGGGGTGGGGCCGTGGCCGTGGATCCCCAGACCTCGCTACTGCGCCTCGACAAGCGCGGAATCTGGGAGATCCGCCCACCGGGACAGCGTCCCGATCACCCGCTCGCGCTAGCTGCGAATGTCGATATCAACGAGTCGGATCTGGCAAAAGTCGACGTGGAGGAGTTCCGGTCAGCGGTCGGGGGCGGCACGGTTGCCGAGTTGGCGACGGAAGACGCCGAAGCGATCTTGGAAGTGCCGGCGGAGGACCACGAGAAGCGGCAGTCGTTCTGGCGGTACTTGCTTGCCGCGGCATTTCTCCTGATGGTCTCCGAGACGGTGTTGGCCAACCGGCTGTCGCAGGACAGGATCAAAGAGGTGGCGGGAGGCGTCCGAGGCCGACGCCCACGAGAGGTGAAAACGGAGTCGTGAGCGATTCCGTGACAGACTGAAGGGGGGAAACATGTCCATAGGGGACAATTGGCGCTCCAGAGACCGGATCCTGCGCGTGGTGCGGCGAGTGCGGCGCCGCTGGCGTCTCAAGCTCATGCTGCGAGGCCTCGCCCTGACCGTCGCCGGCGCCCTCGTCACGTTCCTGGTTTCGGCCTCCAGCCTCGAGTTCCTGCGCTTTCAGCCGGAAGCCGTGACCGCCTTCCGAATCGTCCTGTGGCTGGTCGTGGGCTTCTTCCTCGTTCGCTCGGTCATTTGGCCCCTGCTCCGCCCCATCCGCGACGAAAGAGTCGCTCTGTACCTGGAAGAGAACGAGCCTTCGCTGCAGGCCCGTGTCCTGGCCGCCGTGGAGTCGGCCCGCAAGGCCGACGAACTGGAGCGCTCTCCGCTGCTCCAGGAGGTCGTCAAGCGCGCCGTCACGGAATGTCGGCGCATCGATTACGGCAGCCGCGTCGAGCGGCAGTCCATTCGCCGCTCCGCGGGAGCGCTCGGCGGACTCACGCTGGCATCGGTCGCCGTTCTGCTCCTGGGCCCCGGCTTTCTTCGCCACGGCATGTCCGCGCTGTTCTTCCCGACGCGCTCGGCGGAATCCGTGAATCCCTACAGCGTTGCGGTGACGCCCGGCGACACCACCATCTCGCGCAACTCCGACCTCCTTGTCTCGGCCTCCCTGCAAGGCTTCGCCTCGGACGATGTCGTGCTGTATACCCGAGAGACCGGCACGAACGGCTTCGTGGACACGCGCATGATCGAGGACGGCGCGGGCGCGTTCGAGGGGCTGCTTCTGAACGTCGCCGAAGAGACCACGTACTACGTCGAGGCGAACGGCGTCCGCTCCGGGACCTTCACCCTCGGGGTCGCCGACCTCCCCGCGGTGGATCGTCTGGCCATGGTGTACCACTTCCCGCGCTACACGGGTCTCGCGCCGCGCCGTTTCGAGTACGGAGGAGACGTGGCGGCCCTCGCCGGGACCCGGGTCGAGATCGAGGTCACACCCACGATCGCCACACCCGGCGCCCTGATCGTGATGGATGCGGGCGACACGATCACCATGGAGGCTGGGCCGGAGGGGACCTTCGGCGGATCATTCACGGTGCGCGACGAAGGATTCTACGGCATCCGCCTCCAGACCCACGAAGGGGTTTGGGTCACCGGCGCGCCGGACTACCGGATCGACGTGCTCTCGGACCAGGGACCCTCGATCTCGTTCAGCAAGCCGGGACGCGACACGGATGTCAGCGCCATCGAGGAGGTGTTCATCGAAGCGCGCGCCGACGACGATCTGGGCGTCCATGACGTGCGGCTGGTCTACAGCGTGAACGGCGGGCCATCCGACACCGTGAGGCTGCACGCCTCGGGAGGAGCACCCGTCACCGGACTGACGGCGAGTCACACGCTCTTCCTGGAGGACTTCGAGCTGGAAACGGGCGACCTCGTGGCGTATCACGGGATCGCGCGCGACAACGCCCCTTCGCCGCGCGAGGCCCTGACCGACATCTACTTCCTGAAGGTACGGCCGTTCCGCCGAGACTTCCGCGAAGCCGAGGGCGGCGGCGGCGGTGGCGGGGGTGGGGGTGGTGGCGGCGACGGGATGGATCAGGACCTGTCGGCCATCCAGCGGCAGATCATAGCGGCGACGTTCAACCTCGTGAGGGACCGGGACAGCTACACGCCGGACGTGTGGGAAGAGAACGTCGTCAGCATCGCCCTGAACCAGGAGCGGCTGCGGGAGCAGGTGCAGACGTTGAGACAGCGGATCGTGAACCGTGGCATCGCAGGTGCGGACGAGACGTTCGAGCGGATCGCCGAGACGTTGCCTGTTGCGGTTGAAGCCATGTCCGAATCCATCGACTCTCTGCGCGCGTTGAACCCCGGAGGCGCCATCGCGCCCGAGCAGCGCGGCCTGCGCCAGCTCCAGAAGGCCGAAGAGACGTACGAGCGCTTCGTATCGCTGGAAAGGCAGCAGGGCGGCGGGGGTGGCGGTGGCCAGCAGGGTCCCAGCGCCGAGGACCTCGCCGACCTGTTCGAGTTGGAGACCGACGCGCTCCGCAACCAGTACGAGACGGTTCAGCGAAGCCAGCAGGAGAGTGCCGACCAGGGCGTCGACGAGGCCCTGGAAAAGCTCCGCGAGCTGGCGAGGCGTCAGGAACAGGAGCTCGAGCGCCAGCGGCTCAGGGCGTCGGCTCAGCAGGGTGGCGGCGGTGGTGGCGGAAGCCAGGCCGCCCGGGATCTGGCTGAAGAGGCGGAAGAAGCTGCGCGACAGCTCGAACGCCTGTCGCGCGAGTCGGGCGACCGCCAGCTGGAGGAAGTCGCTCGCGGGTTGCAGCGCGCGGCGGACGCCATGCGCCGATCCGCGGCGAATCGCGGGAACACCGGCGTAACCGAAGCTCGTTCGGCGCTCGACCGGCTGCGTCAGGCGCGGGACCAGCTGGAAGGCGTGCAGGACGACCGCCTGGAACGGGATCTGGCGGACGCGCGTGAGCGTGTGGCGGGCCTGTCACGCCAGCAGGAGGATGTCCAGAACCGCATGGCGGCCATGCGGCGGGCGGGACGTCCTTCCGCCGACCAGGTCGGGAGGATCAACGAGACCAAGGAAGACATGGCTGAGGAGGTGGGTGACCTTCTGGCCCAACTGGACCAGCTCGGAGCCAGCGCAAGGCGCGATGGCGCGGCGGGAGCCAGAGAGCTGGAGGGAGCCGCCGAGACGATCCGCGAGACGCAGTTGCGTGAGCGGATCCTCTGGTCACGGAGCCTGGTGGGACGGCGGGACCAGGAGGAATACGCCGAGGCGTTCGAGGACCAGAACGCGCAGGCCATCCAGTCGCTCGCGAATCGGCTGGATGAAGCTGCCGACGCCGTTCGCGACCGGGTCACCGAAGACGTTGCGACGGAGGCGCTCGAGTCGGCGCGGGACCTGATGCGCAGCCTGGAGTCGCTGGAGCGCCGCACTCAGAACGAGACGCGCGGCGGCGAGGGCGACCCGCAGGAGGGCGAGGGCGACCCGCAGGAGGGCGAGGGCGCCGAGGGCGGTCAGGGCGAGGGCGCCGGGGGCGGTCAGGGCGAACGCGCGGGCGACCCCGGGACGCGGCAGGGCGACACCGGAACGCGCACCGGCGCTCCCGGACCGCGGGACTACGATCCCGACCGGGTAGGCGCGGGGGGACCTCGCGCATTCGATCCCGACGCCATCCGGCAGATGCGCCGGGAGATCCGTGAGCGCGCGGGTGAGGCACGCGCACTGGCCGGTCTGGTCGAACGTGCGGGCGCGGACCCCCGCGAACTTCAGGCCATGATCGACGCGATGCGCCTCCTCGATCGGCAGGGCACCTACGCCGACCCGGAGGAAGTACTGCGTCTTCAGAGTGAGCTGGTGCAGACGATCAAACAGCTCGAGTTCAGTCTGCGGCGAGAGTTTGCCGCCGGCGACGAAGAACAGATTTTCCTTTACCAGTCCGGCGAAGTGCCCGAAGAATACCGCGCCCTGGTGGAAGAGTACTATCGGGCGCTGTCGCGCGACGAGGGCAGTCGGTCGCGGGACGGAGCGAATCGGGGACGCGACCCCGGAAACAATCGGCCGTGAAGAACGGATCGGCCGCAGCCCCGGGCACGCGCACCATCGCGCTGTCCGTCGACATCGCCTCGTCGCCCGAGGCGGTGTGGCAGGCGGTTTCGGAGGGCGACCGCCTGGCGAACTGGTTCGCGCCCATTGCCTCGGTCGAGCCGGGCGAGGGAGGCGCCGTCACGGTGGGCTGGGCGGAGGGAGCGGACTGGACAAGCGTCATTTCGGTGTGGCGCCCTGTCGAGCACTTGCAGCTCGTCGACGAGCCACCCGCCGAGGCAGCCGCGGAGGGCGCGGTGCCCATGGTCCTCGACTATCACCTGGAGCCTCGCGAGGGCGGCACGCGCGTGCATCTCGTCAATTCGGGACTGTCGGCAAGCAAGGACTGGGACGACGCGTTCCACATGATGACCAACGGCTGGCGCTTCTTCCTCTGGAACCTGAAACACTACCTGGAGCGGCACTCCGGTACGGGCCGCAACATGATCAGCGAGCGGCCCTGGGTGACGGGACCGCGAGAGGATGTCTGGGACACGATCTTCGGGGCGGAGGGGCTCGGGATGGTGCCCACACGGCCGGGTGAGGCGTTCAGCCTGCGCCTCGATGGCGGCACGGCGCTGGAGGGAACGACCATTCTCTCCGACCGGCCCTGGGCCTTCGCCGGAATGGTGAGTTCGCTGAACGACGGTATCCTGCACGTCGAACTCGAAGGGACGGGCGAGCGATGGAAGATGGGAGTGTGGATTTCGGCCTACGGAGTGGAAGAAGAGCGATGCAAGCGGACCGGCGAGGCCCTCGGGCGAACGATTTCGCGGCTCTTTCCCGGGCAGGGATGAGGGCGACCACAACGCAACGGCGGGTTGGGCTGCTCCTGGCGACGGCCTTCTGCACTGCCGGACTCGCCCCTCCCATCACCGCCCAGGAAGCCGAAGAGGACGACGTCCACCCCCAGCAGGAAGGCCTCCCGCTCGCCCCGGGCCGTACCATCTCCACCAGCTTCACCGAGGGGTCCTGGATGTCCGTCGACGTCAGCCCTGACGGAGAGACCCTGGTATTCGACTTCCTCGGCGACCTCTACACGGTGCCGATCACCGGCGGCACTGCGACGCCGCTGACCCGGGGCATGGCCTTCGACGGACAACCCCGCTTCAGCCCGGACGGCACCCGCGTCGTCTTCACCTCGGATCGTAGCGGCGGCGAGGCCATCCACATCATCGCGCTGGACAAGAGCGACACGGTGCAGGTCACCAGGGGCAAGTCGAGCTCCTATCAGTCTCCCGAATGGACCCCCGATGGCGACTACGTGATCGCCACGAAACAGGGACCGGGCCAGGGCAAGCTCTGGCTCTATCACGTCGACGGCGGCACCGGAATCCAGCTCATCGACGAGCCCGCCAACCGCCGCACCACCGGCGCGGCCTTCGGCGCTGACGGCCGCTACATCTGGTACGCGTACCGCACCGGCAGCTGGGAGTACAACTCCGGCATGCGGCAGTACCAGCTGGCCGTCCAGGACCGCGAGACCGGCGAGTCGGCCACCCGCTCCTTCCGCTACGGCGGCGCCTTCCGCCCCACGCTCAGCCCCGACGGGCGCTGGCTGGTCTATGGCTCGCGCCACATCGGGGACACGGGCCTCCGCCTCCGCGACCTCGACACCGGCGACGAGCGCTGGCTCGCCTTCCCCGTCCAGCGCGACGACCAGGAGTCCCGCGCCACGCGCGACGCCTACCCGGGCATGTCCTTCACGCCGGATTCGGATGCCGTAATCGCCTACTACGGGGGCGGCCTGTGGCGCGTCCCCATCGACGGCTCCGACCCCACACCCATCCCCTTCCGCGTCGATGTCGAGATGGCGATCGGCCCCGAGGTCGACTTCGACTACCGCATCGAGGATACGGAGACCTTCGTTGCCAAGCAGGTCCGCGACGCGGTGCCGTCGCCGAGCGGCGACCGCATCGCCTTCTCGCTACTGGCCCGCGTCTACGTCATGGACTGGCCCGACGGCTCACCCGAACGCCTCACCGAGTCGCAAGCCAACGAGCACATGCCCACCTGGTCGCCCGACGGTGACGCCATCGCCTACACCACCTGGGACGACGCCACCGGCGGGCACCTGTACCGGGTCGACGCGGGCGGCGGCGACCCCACCCGCCTCACCACCTCGCCGGCGCTCTACAACAACCCCGTGTGGTCACCCGACGGCGACCGCATCATCGCGGTTCGTGGTCCCGGGCGCGCCTACGACGAGGCCCTGACGCGCGGCGTCCCCGGCGGCGCCGACGACCTCGTCTGGATCCCGGCCACGGGCGGCGAGGCGACGGTCATCGCCCCCGCGCGCGACCGCAACCACCATTTCACCACCAATCCCGATCGCATCCACGCATACAACCCCGGCGACGGCCTCGTCTCCTTCCGCTGGGACGGCACCGACCGCAAGCAGCACGTCCGCGTGGTGGGCGCCGGGCCGCCGGGGTCCAGCACGCCCCCCTCCGCGTCGCTCGTCACCATGGCCCCGCGCGGCGATCAGGCGCTGGCCCGCGTAGTCAACCACCTCTACACCGTCACCGTCCCGCTCGTCGGCGGCGACGTCCCCACGATCAACGTCGGCAACCCGGACAACGCGTCCTTTCCGGCCCGCCAGCTTACCGAGATCGGCGGCGAGTTTCCCGCGTGGGGCCACGACGGCCGCAAGATCCACTGGACGATCGGCAACGCGCACGTCGTGTACGATCTCGACGCCGCACGCGCATTCGAGGACTCGGTCGCCACGGCCCGTGAGGCAGACGAGTCGGACGAAGCCGAAGACGATCCCGACGCGCCCGACGCCGGGGACGACACCGAAGCCGAAGATCCCCGCTACGCGCCGGAGGAAGCGCGCATCCGCGTCGAGTTCCCCCGCGACATCCCGACGGGCGTTGTCGTCCTGTCGGGAGCGCGGGTCGTGACCATGAACGGCGACGAGGTGATCGAGCAGGGCGACATCGTGGTGCGCGACAACCGCATCGCCCGGATCGGAGCCACCGGTTCGGTCACGCACCCGGCCGACGCGGCGGTGATCGATCTCGCCGGCAAGACCATCGTGCCCGGCTTCATCGACACCCACGCTCACCTGAGGGCCCAGGTCAACATCCTCCGCACCCAGCCCTGGTCCTACGCGGCCAACCTGGCCTACGGCGTCACCACCACCCGCGATCCCCAGACCGGCACCACCGACGTGATCAGCTACGAGGACCTGGTGCGCGCGGGGCGCATGCTGTCGCCGCGGATCTACTCGACCGGCCCCGGCGTCTTCTCGTCCGAGAACGTGCAGGACCTCGATCACGCCCGCGACGTCCTGCGCCGCTACAGCGACTACCACGACACCAAGACGATCAAGATGTACGGCGCGGGGAACCGCGAGCAGCGCCAGTGGATCATCGAGGCGGCGCGCGAACTGGAGCTGATGCCCACCACGGAGGGCGGCCTCGACACCAAGGGCAACATGACCATGGCCATCGACGGCTATTCCGGCATGGAGCACAACATGCCGGGCTTCCCGATGTACGCCGACATGGTCGAACTCGTGGCCCGGTCCACGATGGCCTACACCCCCACGATCCTCGTCACCTACGGCGGCCCCTGGGCCGAAAACTGGTTCTACGCGACCGAGGACGTGCTCGGCGACGAGAAGCTCGCCCGCTTCACGCCCACGGAGGAGATTCTGCAGAAGGCCCTGCGCCGGCCCGGAACGGGACCGGGGCCGTCCGGCTGGTTCCACCCCGAGGTGCACACCTTCGACCAGGTGTCGGCGTTCGTGCGCGATGTGATTCGGGCGGGAGGAAGGGCCGGCGTCGGCAGTCACGGCCAGCTTCAGGGGCTCGGATACCACTGGGAACTGTGGGCTACCCACGCCGGCGGAATGACCGAGCACGAGGCGCTGCAGGTGGCCACGATCATCGGCGCGCACTCGCTCGGCCTGGACCGCGATCTCGGTTCCATCGAGGTTGGCAAGCTGGCAGACCTGGTCGTCCTCGACGGCAACCCTCTCGACGACATCCGCAATACCAACACCGTCGACCAGGTCATGATGAACGGCCGACTCTACGATGGCGACACCCTGGACCAGGTCTGGCCCGACCAGGTCGCGGCCGGGCCCTTCTATTGGCTGCGGGAAGCGCCGCCGGGGCGGTGAGCGAGCGGGCGGCGACACGGCCCGCGGTCCGCCCGGGCATCGACGTCTTCCTGGATAGTGCCGGCGCCGGGCTCCGCGACGCGCGTCTCGGCCTGATCGCACACCCCGCCTCGGTCACCTCCGACCTCGTCTTCGCCGCCGACGCCATCCGCGCGGCCGGCTTCGACCTCCGCGCCCTCTTCGGCCCGCAGCACGGCGCGCGCGGCGAGAAGCAGGACAACATGATCGAGTCGGACCACTACACCGATCCCGTGACCGGCCTTCCCGTCCACTCGCTCTACGGCGACGTCCGCAAGCCGACACCTGCCATGCTCGCCGGCCTCGACGCCGGCCTCTTCGACCTGCAGGACGTGGGCGTGCGCGTCTACACCTTCATGTGGACGATGGCCCTGGGCATGGAGGCGTGCGCCGACGCGGGCGTGCGGTTCGTGGTCCTGGACCGTCCCAACCCGATCGGCGGCGTGCGGCGCGAGGGTCCGGTCCTGCGAGAGGGCTACCGGTCCTTCGTCGGCCTCCACCCGGTCCCCCTCCGGCACGGCCTGACCTGCGGCGAGATGGCGCGCTGGCTTAACGAGGAACGCGGCATCGGCTGCGACCTGACAGTCATCCCATGCGACGGGTGGCGCCGCGACATGTCATGGCACGACACCGGCCTGCCCTGGGTGATGCCCAGCCCAAACCTGCCCACGCCCGATTCCTGCACTGCCTACCCGGGCATGGTGCTGCTCGAGGGCACCAACCTGTCCGAGGGACGCGGCACCACACGGCCCTTTGAGCTCTTCGGCGCGCCCTGGCTCGACCCGCCCGCTCTCGTCGCCCGACTCGGCCGCGTCGGCCTCCCCGGCGTCCTGCTGCGCCCCTGCCACTTCGAGCCGACCTTCCAGAAGCACGCGCGCGCGCTCTGCGGGGGTGCGCAGCTGCACGTCACGGATCCGGACGCCTTCGAACCGGTGCGGACCGCGGTGGAGATCCTCGTCGCGGCCCGCGCGCTCGCCCCGGACGACTTCGCCTGGGGTGCACCGCCCTACGAGTACGAGGAGACCCATCCGCCCATCGACATCCTGTGGGGCGGCCCGTCGCTGCGGGAGGGCGTGGACGCAGGCGCGACGGCGGCCGGGATCCTGGCGGGCGTGGACGGCGAACTGGAGGCGTTCGGCGAGTCGGTGGAGCGGTACTTGATGTACCAGGCTGGAACTGAGCCACAAGCGTCCCCTCCCCCTCACCTCCCCCCGAAATCCACGACCAACGGCAAGTGATCCGACTTTTCCGTGTCCGACTCCAGGATCCCCAGCGTCTCCCGCCCTGCCGCCGAAAGGTCCGCAGCGTCGAAGAGGAACGCCCGCTCGACCCGTAGCGCCGCTGGGCGGTACAGCAGGTAGTCCAGCCTGCCGGGCGAGAACGGGTCATCTCCCCAGGTGCTGCGCCAGGTGGCCAGGGAACGGTCGCGGAGCCGCTCCGGGCGCGCCACCTCCAGATCGCGCCCGCCAACGCCCAGGCCACGTCGCAACGCATCCAGCGGACGCGCGGATCCCACCAGGTTGAGGTCGCCGGCCACGACCAGGCCCGCGCCGGGTCGATCGTCCACCGCCGCGGCGATGGCGTCTTTCAGCGTTCGGGCCTGCAGCTCGCGCAGCCGGTCACGGGGCGACCCGTCGTATCCCGCGCTCTGCAGGTCCACCGGCACGAAGAGGACATCGCGTCCGTCCACCGTCACCCAGGCTCCGGTAGCCGAGAGACCGCCCTCCGCTTCGACGCGCGCCAGGACCGACGGCCGTGCCATGCCGGGGACCTCCGGCTCATCCCCCACCTCGGCCAGCCAGCCCTCCAGCGCGCCGGGCGGGTAGCCGATACTGCCCATTCCGCTCTCCCCCCTCACCTCCCTGCCGCTGGCCCCGACAGCAGTCCGCTGCCGTCCGCCGCCCGAGGCCAGCCACCACGTCCAACCCTCCCCATCCGCCGCGAGGCCCTGCGAGAAGCGCACAAGATCCTCCGGTGTCACGGTGAAATGGATTTCATCGAGGAGGAGGACGTCGGGCGCCAGCGCGGCCACCACACGGCGAAACGCATCCTGGTTGTTGAGAAAGCTCTGGCTGGAGACGTTCCAGGCCACGACGCGGAGCGCTCCCGGACCCCTGGCGACCGCATCGGCGCCCAGCAGAGCCGGCTCTTCACCCGGCACGGTGGCAAGCCAGTGCCTGAACACGGCAGTCTCGTCCACCATCACGCCCGCCCGCAGATAGCGCAGCCTGCCGGCCACCGCGTCCCCCGCCCCACCAACCGCGGCCCGGTCCAGCCGCACCTCGAACCGGTCGGACGAGTGCGTGGGCGACACCAGCACGCCCACCCCGGACGCTCGCTCCACCTCGCCCGCACCATCCGGCCCTATCCGGCGAATCCCCACACCCGCGCCATGGCCATCGCGCTCCGGCTCGGGCTGGCGCGTCAGGATGACCACCAGATCGGCGCCGTCCACACCGCCGTACCGCCCGCCCGTGCCCACATCTCCGTCTGCGTCCAGCACCAGCTCGACCGAACCCCGCATGCCCTGCACGGTCACCGTGTGGCCCAGCTCGATCAGGAAGTGGAGGAAGCGCGGGTCGTCCTGTACGGAAACGGCACCCAGGTCCACCGGCGAGCCGGCCGGGACGTCGCCGATTGGATCGGCCACCAGCGCCGCAACGCCTTTCCAGTCGTCGAAGTCGCCGTCGGTCCAGACAGGGGGCGGCTCAGCGGGCGGGTCGACAGCACACGCCGCCACAAGGGCGGCAAGGGCGGTCGCGATGACCAAACAAGCCGCATTCGACCCCATCAGTCGCCTTGCCGCACGATCAGCCAGGCGCCCCGGTAATCCGGCGGGAAGACACCCTCGCGCACCACGGTCGTCCTGCGTCCACCAACGACGTAGGTCACCCGGACATCGACGCGCTCGACACCCGCCGGAATCCCGAAGTGCGCCAGCGTCGCGCCCTGGGAGCAGTAGCCGCCGCCGGTGTCCACGAGGCGCGTGCCCAGAATCCGTCCGGTGTCGTGGTCGACAAGCTGCACTTCGGCGCCGGGGACCATGGTTTGCCCGTCCGCGCCAGTCGCCGCGACCTGCAGCGAGCGCGCCGCCACCTCGGGCGGAAGCAGATTGCGGTACAGGTGGTGGGTGCCGCCGCTCTGGTCGTTGTTGGCGATCGCGAGATCCACGTCGCCGTCGCGGTCGAAGTCCGCCCATGCGACTCCGTGGCTCGGGCCATGTTCCAGGAGGTTGGCCGGAAGCGCATTGGCGAACCGCCCGCCGCCCTCGTTCATGAAGAGGTGGTCCTCCACGGCGGCGATGCCCGACAGGTAGGACGTAACGACCAGGTCGGGCAGGCCATTGTGGTCCACATCCGCCCAGGCTGCCGTTGTGGAGTGATAATCGGCGCCCAGGGTGGCCGGATCGGTGACGTCCGCAAATGTGCCGTCGCCGTTGTTGCTCCACAGGATGTCGGGACCGTAGGTCGCGATGAACAGGTCGAGGTCGCCGTCGTTGTCGTAATCGGCGACCGCGGGGGCCACGCTGCCGTATTCGTCGCCGCGGTCCGGATGATTCATCCCGAGCGCGGGCGCCACGTCCATGAACGTCCCGTCGCCCTCGTTGCGGTAGAAGGCGTCCTCGTCCCCGTTCTGGTTCGATACGTGGACATCCAGGTCGCCATCGCGGTCGTAGTCGAACCACACCACGCCCACCGCGCGGCGGGGATCGCCCAGACCCGACTCATCGGTCACGTCGGTGAAGGTCCACGCGGGGTCCCCGGCGGCGATCTCGCGCCCCGGACCGTCGTTGCGAAAGAGCCGGTTGGGCTGGTCGCGCATGGCCACGAACAGGTCCAGGTCGCCATCGCCATCGTAGTCGATCCAGGTGGGCTGACGCGTATTGCCCAGCAGGCCCACACCGAGCCCCCCCGTCACGTCCACGAAGACCTGATCGTCGTTGCGATACAGGCGGTTGGGTGTCCCGGCGACGGCGGAATGCCCGACGTAGAGGTCCAGATCGCCATCGCCGTCGTAGTCGCCCCACGCGGCAGCGCGCGTGTCCTCCAGGTCGGCCAGACCAAGCTGCGGCGCTACGTCGACAAGGGTTCCGGCGTCGTTCCGGTACAACCGGTTTTCGGAGTACCGCATCCCCACGAAGAGGTCCAGGTCCCCGTCCCGGTCAAAGTCGGCCCACGCGTTGGGCTGGGCGCCGGGCGCAGCGAAGAGCTCGGGCTGCACGCGCTCGAAGGCGGGTGCGGACGACAGGTCTTCATTCGGGCCGCCACACGCCGTCAGGCAGGCAGTGGCGAGCAGCAGGCAAGGCATCGCACCGGACCGTGCCCTGTCCGAGCCCGCGATTGTCTTGCACCAGGGCCTGCCGACCCCATACTCAGTCCGAATCCCCACTCCGTACCTCCTTCAAGGCGAACTGCGACATGCTCGATCCGGGAAGGAAGATAGCGGAGGGGTACCTGGGGGCCCTCTGAGGCGGAGATTCACGACCAACTCATGGGTCGGCCCCTCAAGGCTTGACACACAGCGAGACGCTGCAGACAAGCCAGGATTTCCCGGAGGCAGACCTACTGGGTACCCGACGCTGTCCCTTCCGAGCGGTCCAGCGACCAGAGCTGAATGGACTCCACGCCGAGCTCGTCAGCGACCCGGCCAAGGATGTAGTCCTCGCCAATCTCGTAGATCTGCAACTTCTCCGGCGTTTCGACAAACCGCAGCACATGTCCTTCGGGATCAAAGACGGTCCAGAGCGTGCCGGGCCGGTCCTCACCCGGGTACTCGTATTCCTGCACCCACAGGTGCCCGGTGGCGTCACCCAGGACCGAGGAGAATGCCGGGAAGTAATCCGCGAACGGGATGCGGTGGAATTGTGTGCGTGCCATTTCCACCATCTGCTCGGGCAAGCCGGGAGTAGCCAGGATGTGCGCCATTCCCTCTTCGACATAAGCCTCGCGATGGGCCTCGCTCGGCGAGCGAAGTACATGGTTTCGTCTCACAACCCGGTGCAGGCCCCCGTCCCCTCGAAACGCATGGATCTCGTAGTGCGTTGTGGGGCTCACAACGACGAGGTCACCCCAGAATCCCGTGACGAGTTGCCGTCCGTAACCGAGGGGTTCGTTGTACTGCGCCCCACGCCCGTCCGTGATAGCAACTCTCTCTACAGCAGGGTGCGTTCCCAGTGACACGGACAGAACTCCGTCCCCATCCCAGATCTCGACGATGGCCGAATCCGCTTCATCATCTGGCCTCACGGACAGAATTGACCCGGCTGCCATACCGACGGGCCGAGGCCCACCAACGCTTTCTCCATTCCGCAGCGCGAAGGTGCGTCCGAATCTCCCCTGGCCATCGTACACAGCGATCCCCGCAGACCCGGTGTACCATGCCGCAATCGAGTCGCCAGGCCATGTCTCCACATGCACCAGCCGGGAGAAGTCGGAGGGTCCTTCTCCGGCGCGTCCCCAAGTGGCGAGGTGCTGCCCACTGGGGTCGAACACCCTCAACTCCGCACTTCCCGCATTGGCCACCACAACCCGGCCATCGCCCAGCCTGGTCGCGTCGGCAATCTGGTCCAGCATGTGGGGCTCATCGCCTTCCGGCACCCCAATCGATAGCGATGGCTCGGGGCCGATTGTCCATCCCGGCCGCAACCCCTCCGGCGGCCTGGCATTCTCGACAATGCGAACCCCGGCGCTATCGCGGACGGCACTCTCCGGGCCTGCACGATCTTGCCAGTCACCCTGGCAGGTCAGCGCACCAAGCGCGAGCACCAATCCGACGATACGAGTCTCTATGCGAAGTCCGTTCGTGCGTGTCAGCGTCGATTCTCGCTCGATTGCCAGCTACTGGACGCCATCGTCAGCGGCTCGGACGCGCAGCCACCTACCGCCTCCCGCCGCGCCCACCTCCCCGTCCCCCGCGGCCGCCCATCCGGTTCCCCAGCCTGTACATGACCCTGAGCATGAAGTACTGCCCCAGCGACTCCGTGCGCGACTCCTCGATGTAGTTCGCGGAATTGGTCACGGCGACGCCCTGATTCTGATTCAGCAGATCGTAGGCCTGCAATTCGATCTCGGCACGGCCGTCGATCACGCGCCGGGTGATGGCGGCGTCCCAGCGCGCCACGTTCCGCGATTCCGCGAACAGACCCTGGTCATAGGTGCGATAGCGGAAGTCCGTTCCCAGCTCCCAGGCGCCGAGATACCAGGTGCCCTCGGCTTCGTACTCGCTGTTCACGTAGTTCCGATTCAGTTCCTGGTTGAGCGAGTACTTGACATCGTTGAGGTTGAAGCTCGCCGAAACTTCCACATCGAACCGGTTCTTCACGCGGTTGTCCACGCCGATCTCGAAGGTGTTGCGCAGGATCCGGCTCTCGTTGGCCGCGAGATTGACGAGCTCCGTGCCCTCGGAATACGAGACCCTGTACTCCAGATCGAGGTCGATGCCGAGCCTCCGGACCGGGGTGCCGAAATTCGCTCCCAGGTTGCCGGACCATTCGCCGTCGGTGTTCACCGGCATCCGCGTCTGGAACCCCCGCTCGTCGAAGAGGCGCGAAGTCGAGATGCTGTTGTGGTTGTAGGTGAAGCCGGCGAAGGTGAAGAGATTGATGAAGCTGAACTGGTCGAAGAAGCGGTAGTCGGCGTTGACACGGTGCACGTATTCGGGGCGCAGATCCGGATTGCCCGAGTAGACGTTGAGCGGATCGCGGTTGTCCGGGTAGGGCTGGAGCTGCGTCAGCGACGGCTCGCGGCTGGTTCCGCGGTACCGGAACTCCAGGTTCTGTCCTTCCTTGATCTCGTTCTTGAACTGGGCGTTTGCCAACAGGTGCGTGTAGCCGTTCTCGATCGTCTGGTCACGGTCCAGGATGACGCCGTCCAGCTGCGACCGCTGCAGTTCGAGTCCGACCGTCAGCCAGGAACGCTCGTTGTTGCGGCTGTAGCGCGCTCCGCCCCGCAGGTACGTGTACGCGCGTTCGAACCCGGAACTCAGCCGGTCGTTGAAGAGGGGCGCACCGTCCACAAGGTCGTAGACCGAGTTGTTGCGATCCTCATTCGTCGAATTGCGCTGGCCGAAAAGCTCCATGGTATGGCCCTCGGCAAGCGGCTGCGTCAGCGACAGCCGCGCGGAGTTGTTCCAGGTCCGCCCCACCCGCGTCTGCTCCTGCAGGATCTCCTCCGAACCGCCGACGCGTTCCCGCTGGCCCCGCACCTCGCCCGTGACCACCGACGACAGATCGGAGGACAGATCCGAGTCCTGCACGCCGCTTCTCAGCTCGGCAACCAGGCTGCGGCCGTCCTCATTCAGCCGCTTCCGCCACGTGAGGCGTCCGTTCCCGCCCAGGTCGTCCCCGTCCACGAGATAGTCCGTGATGGCCGAATTGAGCATGCTGCCGCTCAGCGTGTGCGTCTGCCGGTCCGCGAAGGAGGTGTGCGACGAAGCGCGCGTGTTCCCGTCCATGCGCAACCGCAGGTCGTGGCCTTCCGAGAAGGTGACCTGGGCGTTGAGGTTCACTCGCTGGTTCAGATTGCCGGTCTCCTGGTTGCTGGTCTGGTCGACAAACGACGCGACATCCGACCCGAAGAGCGCCTGCTGCTGCAGGGTCCGGTCCTGGAGATTGTCGAGCTGGCTGACGAAATAGCTTCCCCTCACCCATGTGTCGTCGCCGCCGCCGAAGTCGCGGCTCGCGTTGAGTCCCACGCTCATCGTCTCGGTAAAGCCGTCGTTGCCCCCACCTCCGCGCCCGCCGCCACCCGCAAAGTCCGCGAAGTCGCGCCAGTTGAAGCCCGCGCGATTGACGTTGTTCGCGTTCGCGGTCAGCGCGAGCTGCGTGTTGGGCGAAAACCGGTTCAGCGTCAGGGAACCGTCGTAGCGCGCTTCGTTGCCGATCGGTCCCGCGAGGCGGGACTGAGCATTGACATCGCCGCCGACGCCGCCCCTGGCCCGGCCGAAGTACCCGCGCCGCGCCTCCTCCCTCAGCCTGAGGTCGATCGTGCGCTCGTCCTCGCCGTCCGGGATGCCGGTGAACTCGGCCATGTCGGACTGCTTGTCGTACACGTCCACCTGCGCCACCGCATCGGCCGGCAGGTTCTGCGTCGCAACCGTCGCGTCGCCGCCGAAGAACTCCCTGCCGTCGACCAGGACATTCTGGACCTCCTCGCCCTGCGCCGTGATCGTACCGTCAGACTCGACCTGAATCCCGGGCAGCCTGCGCAGTAGGTCCTCGACGGAGGCGTTGGGAGGCGTGGGGAAGGCCAGCGCGTTGTAGCTGAGCGTGTCGCGCCGATTCACGAACGGGACGTGCTCGACACTGACAACGAGCGAGTCCATTTCCAGCGCCGTGACCGACATTACGACCTCCCCGGCGTCCACGTCGGCGCCCGCAACGTCGAAATCGCGGCGCAGCGTCCGGTATCCGATGAGGGTGACCTGCAGGATGTACGCGCCCGGAGACAGCCCCGGGATCGTGAAGGCGCCGTCGCCCGAGCTGAGCGTGTACCTGGTCAGTACGGAATCCGGCCGCGTCAGGGCGACCACCATCGCGTTCTGAAGGCCCGTGCCCAACGAGTCGGAAACGACCCCCTGCACGCTGTACTCCTCCTGGCCCATGACCGGCGCGGCGGCGGCAAGGAGCGCCATCGCCCCCACCACCCCCCGCAGCGCCGACCGAAAAGTCGCGCCTCGGGGGCGCATCGTACCGTCTGCCTTCATTCCAGCCACCAGTCCACCCCTTACTCGCGGTCGCCACCTCGGCGCCGATTCAGTTGTTCGAGTTCTTCCAGCTTCTCCGCCACGATCCCTTCGTACTCCTCCCTCGAGACCTCGTCGCCGTCCTCGGGCGCGCGGATCAATCCCTCCTCGACGCCCTCGAGCACGATTTCCGACGCGAAGTACTGGGTACGCCCACCGTCCAGCGACAGCACCAGGATCATGCCCGGCAGGCCCCCGTAAGAGGCGGGGCCGCCCGAAACGGGGATCTCGGGAGTGAACCACGCCTCGATCGACGTGCCGTCGTGCTCCGCCGTGGCCTTGATCACCATGCGGCCCAGGTGCTCCGCCTGCTCGCTGGTCAGACGCCACGCGTATGTCGGCGGCGAGCCCCCGATCCTGAACATCCGCCCCATGAACTCGCGCGTCTCGACGAGCGCCCCCTGCTCGTAGTCGACCCACGTATCGCGCACGATCTCCTGATCGCGCCGAGAGGCGGATTGCCTCTTGATTCTCAGCAACCGCCCGAGCCACCGATCCGAGATCATCCGGCCCCCGGAACCGGCGGATTCGCCCCCCTCGCCGGGCACCGCGGTCATGAGCGAGGCCGACGGGCCGAAGTGAAGGAGCACGATGCCCGTTTCGGAGTCCGGCATCATGTCTTCCCACCCTTCGGGAACCTCGAAGTCGTACTGGTGCGAAAAGGTATAGGCGATCGTGCCCTGCTGAGCGGAGAGCGCGACCGGGAAGAGCAGCGCAACCGCGAAGCCCGTCATCGTGAACGGCGACGCGAGGCGCCCCATACCCGACGCCGACGCGATGCGGATCGGTGGTGCGGAGTCCATGCCCATGTTCATACCGATACGACAGGGGACTCGTTCCAAACGTTGCCGACGGACGCGGTCGGCGGAGGTCTGCAGACGCTATTTCCCCTCTGCTTCCTCCTCATCTTCGGGCGCTTCCCAGAAGTCCGGATTGGCCGGTCCCGCCGCCGCGACCGCCGCTCCGTAGAGCGCCGCGTTGAAGACGATCCGGAAGTTGCCGAACGGCTGGGCGCGCCATTGCGGCTTCATCCCGAGCAGGATCACGCGGCCGTCGCCGTGTTGCACGTCCAGGGCGGCCGCATAGCCCTGCAGGTGCTCCTCGCCCAGCAGGTATCCGGAGAGCAGCGGAGAGCCGTCCGCGGGGTACTTTGCGAGGACCGCGCCCTCGAAGCCCTCGTCGGTAGTGAAGACGGGACTGCGCTCCACCACGACTTTCGACCGCGCGGGCATGCCCGACATCACCGGGTGCGACGGGTCGACCTCCATCTCGACGATCGAGCCGCTCATGAAGTACTCCGCCGCGTCCAGATCCGCGATCACGTTCTTCACCGGCAGGTGGAACTGCGCGATCGCGAACATGCTGGCGTTGTTGAACGTCACCAGCGTTCCGCCGCCCCGCACGAATTCGTCCAGGGCACGCACGCCCACCGCGCCGATCCCGCCCTCGTAGCGCGGCGGCACGGTCCCCTTGGCGAAGCCGTTCAGGATCTGGCCCGCGCCCATGTCGGCGATGATGATCACGTCGTAGCGGTCCCGCAGGCCGCCCGCGAGCACGTCCGGATTGCGGAGGCTGGTGAACTCGAAGCCGTAGCGCTCCAGCAGCCAGCGCGTCCACCCTTCGTCCATCGACGGGTTCCAGGGGCGATAGAGGCCGATTCGGGGCTGCGAAAACCGCGTGCCTGTGGCACCCGCCCGCTCGGTCCGCAACCCCAGATCCGTGACCAGCGCGCTCCTCGCCGATCCGGACAAGCCGGTGATCAGGTAGTGGCCGGTAGCGCCCGCACCACCGTCCTCTCCCGCGGATCCCGGCACGAAGCTGACCTGGGCGCCCGCGCTCCAGGCCCGGTTCAAGGCCTTGAACGTGTTGTTTTGCGCCGGATCGACGGCCAGGCCACTGCCGCCGCCGTCCGTACCCGCGGGGGGAACGATGGCCGCGGCGACGGGGTGACTGTCGAAGCCGACGCCGGTGGGCGAGTCGAAAGGAGCCGCATCGTCGACATCGGCATCCCACCCGAGCATGGCGCCGCCCGTGCCCAGCACGGTCATGGCCCCCCTCACGTCGTCCCCGAGCGGCGACGCAGCCTCGACCACCCGCACGCCCATCATGTACGGCAGCGTCCAGCCCGCCACGTCGTACGGCTGGTCCGGCGGCCCCTCGGGGTACTGGCGCAGGTCCGGGTAATCCTGCACGGCGAAGAGCTGGCGCGCGAAGTTGGCGAAGGGCTGGTCCATGGCGATCACCCAGGTCCCGGCCGGGTGCGCGATCCCGTCGTGCGTGACCGGCTCGCTCAGCTGGTGCACTTCGATCCCGTTGTAGGCAAGGCGGCGCAGCATCTCGACCGCCGCCACCGGGTCGTCCTGCCCCTGCGGCACGAAGTACCCGTACGGCGGCCCGTCCGTGTACTGCGCGATGATGTCGCGTCCCGCCTGGTAGCGGTTGAAGAGAAGGTCCCGCCGGTACTTGGCCGCGAAGTCCAGCACCGAAACCGACGCCGTGAGCATGTAGTCCACCGCGTCGCGCAGGCGCCACCACCCACCCTCCCAGGGACTGCTGTAGAGCGACTGCGGCCGCAGTTCGCGGGTGCGCGGCGGAAAGTCCTGCAGCGTGTAGAAGCCGGGCGTCGCGTAGCGGTAGAGTCCGGTCTCGGTCAGGAACGACGCGACGTTGTGAAAGTTGTTGGCGTGGTCCATGAAGCCGGGATACCAGTTGTCGAATCCGGTCCCCATGTGCATGGCGCCCCTCTGGCCGCGCTCCTCCAGCGCCTGCGCCATGGACATCCCGATCAGGTTGACCGTGCGCCACATGAGCGGGTGGACGTGCGGCGAGATCGGCTCGGCAAACGGCGGAATCCAGATGCGCGTCGGGAAGGGCGAACTCTGGTGGTGGTTGTACAGGATCTGCGGCTCCCACTCGCGCGCCACCCGCGTGGCCATCCGCGACTCGATCTGATTGATCATGTAGCCGTCGCGGTTGTTGTCGTGCCCGATGTACTTCTGGTAGAGGAACGGCGCCGGCGCGACCTCGTACGACGTGCCCAGGTTGGAGCGGTACCACTCGGCGATCATCGTCTGCCCGTCGGGGTTGATCGACGGCCACAGCATGAGGATCACGTTGTCGAGAATGGCACGGGTTTCGGGGTCGTCGTCGCCGGTTACAAGGTCGTAGGCGAGCTGGATCGTGTGCTGCGCGTGCGCAACCTCGGTGGCGTGCAGCCCCCCGTCGATGTGGACGAGCGCGCGGCCCTCCTCGGCGAGCGCACGGGCCTCGTCGTCGGACAGGCCACGAGGGTGCGCAAGCCTCAGCGCGATATCCCGGTGCCGGTCGAGTGCCCGCAGGTTCTCGGCGCTGGAGATGAGCGCGATGTACACGGGCCGTCCGAACGAGCTGCGCCCCACCTCCCGCAGTTCAAGGCGGTCGCTGGCCGCTTCGAGCTGCCGGAAATAGTCGATCGACTCTTCGAAAGTGGCGAGGAAGAAGTCCGCGCCCACGCGCTGGCCGAGCACGGACTCGGGCGTCGGGATCTGTGCGGCGAGGGGGTTGGTGGGGTTGGTGAGGGCGATGGCGGCTGCCAGGGCCGCCAGGCCGCACGGAATCGCCTGCCGCGCCACGCGGCCCCGGATGGAATGCGGACCGGGTCCGACCGGTTTCGTTCTCATGCAAATCACGCTTTCTCGCGCTGGACGCCGGATGGGGTCCTCGTGCGGACTTCCACGGTCGCGCCAGGCGCATCGGGTTGATCCTTCAGGGAGTTGGACGATACCCGAAGCCCGTCAGCCGACGCAACGGGGTTTGCCGCATATATGGTTACCATATACCATATATGGCATGACAACGATCAAGACCACCGTGTACCTGAACGCGGCGGACTACCGCAAACTGAAGTCGCTGGCGGCCGATGAGGGACGCTCCGCGGCCGAGCTCGTGCGCGAGGCGGTGGCGGAATACACGGCACGGGCGACGGAACTGCCATGGCCACGGTCCATCGGGATCATGGACAGCGGTATCCCGGATCTGGCAGAGAGGTACGAGGAGATGATGGACGGATTCGGTGCGGAGGGGCTCGACGAGCCGCACACCGCCATCAAGCCGCAACTTCATCCTCGGCACTACGATGATTGAGCTGAACCGGACACGTCCACGTGATCGTCGCTGACACGAGCGCCGTTCTGGCACTTCTGGATGCCGGCAGCCCAAGTCATGCGACAATCCGACGGATCTTTCGAGATTTTCGAAGGAACTGGGTATTGCCGTGGGCGATATTGCCCGAACTCGACTACATGGTGTCGCAAAGAGGCGGTCCGGTGGCGGCTCAAGCCATGCGGGTCGACCTCGCGGAGGGCCGGTACCTTGTCGAATGGGGCGGGGCAGCGGATTTGCATCGGGCATTGGAACTCGACCGAACCTACCGGGACCTCTCACTGGGCCTTGTAGACGGCATCGTCATGGCCGTGGCGGAGCGGCTCGAAGCCCGCGCGATCGCGACGTTCGATTTACGCGACTTTGGAGCAGTCGCCCTCAAGGGCCGGCCGGAACTCTGGCCGCGGGATCTGTAGGCGAGCGGTTGCACCCTACGCCCCCACCACCGGCCAGGGCGTCCACTCCCTCCACTTCCCACGCGTGAAGTCGGGGAACTCGACGGGCGCGCTCCCGTTGGCCACGCTGATCTCGGACAGCTCGCACACCGCGCTGAGCGCCGCCGCGTCGTAGACGTTCATGTCCAGGGGCAGACCCTCGCGCAGGCACTTGATGAGCCGGTAGTCCTCCATGAAGTCCATGCCGCCGTGACCCGCGCCGATCGAGGCCTCGCGGAGGGCGCGCCACAGGGGATGCTCGAAGCCGTCGTAGTAGACGTCAGCTTCCTCCCAGCGGTGCGACGGACTGCGGCCCTCGATGTACACGCGGTCGGGATAGCCCTGGAAGATCCCTCTCGTTCCCTGAACCTTGTTGATTCTGTCGTAGGGACGCGGGAGGTTCGTGTCGTGGGCCACGTAGATCGTCTTGCCGAGCGCGGTCTGGATGAGGCTCCCGTTGACGTCGCCCAGCGCGAAGGTTTCGGCGCGCTTCGGGTGGTCTTCCGGGTAGTTGGCGGCCGCCCACTCCTGCAGGCCGCGCGAGGGACTGCTCATGGAGACGAGGAAGGCGAAGCGGTCCCCGCGGTTGATGTCCATGCAGTTGGCCACCGGGCCGAGTCCGTGCGTGGGGTAGAGGTTTCCGTTCCGCGTCCACGAGTGATCGCGGCGCCAGAGTCCCTCGCCCTCGTCGGCGAACTTGATGCCGCGCAGGTCGTGCAGGTAGCCGCACTCGGCGTGCAGGATCTCACCCAGCAGGCCCTGCCGCACGAGGTTCAGGCAGAGGAGCTCGGCGCGCCCGTAGTTGACGTTCTCCATCATGGCGCAGTGGCGGCCGGTTCGCTCGGCCGTCTCCACCAGGCGCCAGCAATCTTCCAGCGTGTACGCGGCGGGGACCTCGGTGGCCGCGTGCTTGCCGTTCTCCATGGCCGCGACGCAGACGGGGACGTGCCAGCGCCAGGGGGTCGCCGTGTAGACGAGGTCGACGTCGGCCTCGGCGCAGAGACGCTCGAAGTCGGTTTCGCCATTCGTGTAGAGGGCCGGACGGGGGTGGCCCGCCTCCTCGATGATGTCGGCTGCGCGTTCCGCGTGGGCTTCGCGGACGTCGCAAACGGCCGATACCACGCAACCGTCGATCCGCACCAGGTTCCGCACGTGCGCCGTGCCCATGCCGCCGACGCCCACGTAGCCGATCCGCACGTGGTCGATGGGCGGGGCGGCGAGGGGGTGGTCGGGCGGGGCCGGGAGGTTTTCCGGCACGGCTGCCGCCCGTTCCGTCGCGCCCTGACCCGATCCGGGGTCGCCGCAGCCCGCAATCGCGCCTGCCGCGACGCCCAGGGCGCCGGTCTTGAGGAAATCCCGGCGGTCGAGGCCGGCGGAAGCAGGCATGTGGTCGCGGTCGTTTCTCATCGGTCGCCGTCCTTCAACTGAGGGGAATCCCGGTGCCGCAAGGTTGTGAGACGTTCGTGCCCGGTCAACGCGATCGTCCCGTCGGCAACCACCTCAGACCGGGGTGCAGAGCCAGCAGGGCCGCGATCCCCGCCACCGGCATCGACATCAGCGCCGCGGCGTGCGGGCCCGTCACGTCCGCGACCGCCCCCGTACCCATCACGCCGATCGAGCCGACCGTCCAGGCCAGCCCCATCACGATGCCGGAACTCGCGCCGGGCGCACGCGGAAGCATCTCCTGCGCCATGACCACGATGGGCGGCAGGGTCGCCATTCCCAGAAACCCCGCCGCCCCGATCGCGACGAAGCCGAGGCCGCTCCAGGGCCCCAGCCAGACCGCCGCCAGGTGGGCCGGGAGCGCGAATGTGCAAAGAAGAAACAGGAGACGCGGACGGTCCATCCGGTCGGCGAGAAGCCCGCCCGCCAGCGTGCCGAAGGCCTGCGAGCCCAGGTAGACCGACAACGCTGCCGCGCCCAGGGCCTCGGACCCGCCCATCTCGGCGACGATGATCGGTTCCATGGTCAGAAACGCCCGCTGCACGAAGGTCATCACCGCGCTCACGCCGAAGATGATCCCCAGGGGGCCGACAAGTTTGCGGACGATGTAGGAGGGCGGCGGTGCCGGCGACGCGTTTTGCACTTCGCGCCGTCCACTGGGGAGGCCCAGGAAGAAGAGCGGAGCGAGCAGGAGTGCCGGAATCATCGCGACCCACAGCCGCTCCATCCCGCCCCAGGCGACCAGTCCCACCGCTACCAGCGGCCCCGCCGAGTAGCCGATGGCTCCGCCGAACGAAAAGATCGAATAGCGGCCGCCGCCACCCTTCCCCGCGGTCAGCCGGACCGCGTAGGACGCGCCGGGCGGGTGGAAGGCCGCGCCTCCGAGTCCCCCCACAACGAGGAGCAACATCAGGACCCAGTAGGACGACGCGAACCCCATGAGGGACACGAAAACCCCGCTCACGACCACGCCACCCACGGCCAGCGCCCGGCGGCCGAAGCGGTCGGCCACGTACCCGAAGAACGGCTGCGGGAGCGCCGTCGCGATGGCAAACGCCACCCCCAGTGAAGCCGCAGCCGCGATGGAAATCCCCATTCCGTCCATGATGCGCGGCAACAGGGGATGCACGAACGCGGCGTAGGCATCGTTGATCCCGTGCGCCAGCGCAATGATGACGGTGATCCGGAGGGTGGAAACGCCCGCGGACCGGGCGTTCGGGTCCAGCGCGCCCGCCGCGAGGGCGGTATCAGGAGTCTTCAGGGCCGGGAACGTCTCTTCGAGGGTTCGCGCTTCCAGGGTCACGGACCGCGCAGTGTCAGCTTTCTCAAAGCGGCCCGTTCGGTCAAGTCCCCGGGATCCGGCGCAGCCCCGGCAACTGGAAACCCCCGGCACTCGTGCCTAGTATGGTTGTCCGAGGCGACGCCGGGCGTCGCGAAGCGATTCCAACGCACCGGCTTGTCCGTTGGTCTTTAGGAGTAAGTCGAATCACCACATCCAGGGCATGGCAATGACACCGACCGCAGTCCCGACCCGCATCTCTCGCACTCCCGCGCAAATTGGCGCGCTTCTCACGCTCACCGGCCTGCTCGCGACCCTGCCCGGGTGCGCCTCGCAGCCGGGCGGCGCTCCCGGCATGGCCACCGAAATGGCCCCGGCGGCCCCGGCCACCTTCGCCAATCCCGCCGGCCTCCACGTCAACCCGCCCACCCCCGACCCCCGCGTCGGCCTGGCGCCCGGGCTCTTTGACGCCGGCGAGGCGATCTGGAACCTCCGCCTCGTATCGACAACACCTCCCCAGGAGGACTTCGTCGGCACGTCCAACTCCGACCTGGCCTTCACGGGCAACTATGCCATCCAGGGCAACTACGACGGCATCCAGGTCTGGGACATCTCCGATCCGGCGAACCCCGTGTCGGTCGTCACCTACGTCTGCCCCGCGTCCCAAAGTGACGTTTCGGTCTACGACAACCTGCTGTTCGTCTCCGGCGAGGGCTTCGGCGGACGGCTGGACTGCGGCGATCAGGGCGTCGAGGAAGCCGTGAGCCACCACCGGCTGCGCGGCATCCGCATCTTCGACATCTCGGACATCGCGAACCCGGAGTACGTCGCCAACGTGCAGACGTGCCGGGGATCGCACACGCACACGGTGCTCAAGCACCCGGCGGATGACGACAATGTCTACATCTATGTGTCCGGATCCGCTCCGGTGCGCCCGGCCGACGAACTGGCAGGCTGCTCCGGCGGAATGCCGGATGAGGATCCGAACACCGCTCTCTTCAGGATCGAAGTCATCCGGGTCCCCCTGGACAACCCGCAGGCGGCAGCGGTCGTGAGTTCGCCGCGGATCTTCCAGGACCTGGTGGCGCCGCCCACGCACGGACTGTCTCCGGCGGATCTGGAGGAACTCGAAGCGGCCCGCGCGAGAGGTGCATTCGTGATCGAGTTCGGAGGCCAGGCGCAGGTGCTGCCCGAACAGTTTGTGCGTCCGATGCTCGACAGCATTGTGGCCGAGCGCGGGGGCGAGGGGCCTCCCACGGCGGCCGACAGCACCGCGCTACGCGACTACATCAACCAGATGATCGCCCAGATGGCGGGGCAGGCGCCCGGCGATGACGACGGCCCGGGTCCCGGTCCCACCCAGTGCCACGACATCACGGTCTACCCGGCGATCGGGTTGGCCGGCGGCGCCTGCGGCGGTTACGGGCTCCTGCTGGACATATCCGATCCCGCCGATCCGTACAGGCTCGCCGCGGTGGCCGACTCCAACTTCGCGTACTGGCACTCGGCAACCTTCAACAACGACGGCACCACGATCATGTTCACCGACGAATGGGGCGGTGGCGGCGGACCGAAGTGCCGCGCCACGGACCCGATGGAGTGGGGCGCCAACGCCATCTACACGATCGAAGACGGCGAAATGGTCTTCCAGAGCTACTACAAGTTGTCAGCCGCGCAGACCTCGCTGGAGAACTGCGTCGCCCACAACGGGTCGCTCATACCGATCCCGGGACGCGACATCATGATCCAGGGCTGGTATCAGGGCGGGATCTCGCTGATCGACTGGACCGACCCCGAAAGCCCCGTCGAGATCGCGTTCCACGACCGTGGCCCGGTCAATGCCGAACGCATGCAGAGTGGCGGCAGCTGGTCCGTCTACTGGTACAACGGCGTCATCGTCAATTCCGAGATCGCGCGCGGGCTGGACATCTTCGAGCTCGTGCCCAGCGACATTCTCACACAGAACGAGATCGACGCCGCCAACTCGGTGGTGCTGAGGCAGCTCAACTCGCAGGGCCAGCCGATCTTCGAGTGGCCGGCGACATTCTCGCTGGCGAAGGCCTACCTCGACCAACTGGAGCGCTGGCACGGGATGACGGCGTCGCAGGTCGCGGCCGCGCGCAGCGCGCTGGCGTCGGCCGAGGCCGCTTCCGGGTCCGCGCGGGCCGACGCCCTGAGTGGGCTGGCCGCGACACTCCGGGGGCAGGCGTCCGGAGCAGCGGACTCCGAGAAGGTGGAGATGCTGATCGACGCGGTTCAGCGCCTCGCGGACGTGGGGTAGGGAGGTAGCGATGACGAGTCGGCACGCCATGATCGATAGCCACAGCGGCCGCCCCGCTCAGCCGGCGATCGTCGCCCTCCTGGCGTGGGTCATTGCCGGGTGCGCGGGCGCCGCGGGCACCGCGCCCGGGTCCCCGGCACCCGCCAGCCAGCAGCCGTCGATGCCCGCCGCGGCCGATGCCCGCACGGCTGACCAACCCCCGGCCCCCACCCGTCCCGACGCGGAGAGGATCGCCGAGCTCGAGGCCATCTACGAGCAACGCTTTCAGAGCACTCTCACGGGTCACCACGAGGCCGACGTGCACTTCATGACCGGCATGATCGGCCACCATGCCCAGGCGCTCGTGATGTCTGGGTTCGCACCGGAAAACGGCGCCAGCGAGACCATTCAGGTCCTCTGCGCGAGGATCATCAACGCGCAGCAGGACGAGATCGACGTCATGCAGGCGTGGCTCCGGGACCGGGGCCTCGAGGTCCCGGAAGTGCACATCGCTGACGGCAGGCTCATGATCCACGGCCCCGAGCACGCGATGCACATGCCCGGGATGCTCAGCCCCGACCAGCTGGAGGAGCTGCGCCACGCGCGCGGGCCGGATTTCGACCGGCTCTTCCTGAGGTACATGATCCAGCACCACAAGGGTGCGGTGACGATGGTGGACGAACTTTTCGCCACCGACGGCGCCGCCCTGGGCGACTTTGTCTTCAAGCTCGCCTCCGATATTCAGGCCGACCAGACTTCCGAGATCAAGCGCATGGAACTGATGCTCCAGGCGATGACCTCCGGTGGATCGGGCGGCTGAAACAGCGTATTCCAGGGCAGTACCCCCATTTCAGGACGAGTGACATGACACTGATCGCCCGCGCGGACGACCGTTCGCAGACCCCCGTGCGCCATCCGGTGCTCCTTCCCTTTGTGGCTCTGACAGTCGTCCTCGCGGCGTGCGCCACGCCGCCGATGGCGGAGGCACCCGCGCCTGCCGCCCCCACCGAGGCGCCGATGGCCGAAGCCGAAGCCCCACCCGCCACCTTCGAGCACCCTGCGGGCCTCCGGGTCAACACGCCCAGTCCGGATCCACGCGTGGGCCTGGCGCCCGGACTGTTCGACGCGGAAGAAGCCATCTGGAATCTGCGGATGGTGTCGACCACGCCTCCGGAAGCGCCATTCGTGGGCCGGACCAACTCCGACCTCGCCTTTACCGGCAACTACGCCATCCAGGGCAACTACGACGGCGTCCAGGTCTGGGATATCTCCGACCCGCGCAACCCGACGTCGGTGGTGACCTACGTCTGCCCGGCGTCCCAGAGCGATGTGTCCGTCTACGAGAACCTGCTGTTCGTATCCGGCGAGGGGCTCGGCGGGCGGCTCGATTGCGGCGGCGAGGGCGTCCAGGAGGCGGTCAGCCACGACCGCCTGCGCGGCATACGCATCTTCGACATTTCCGACATCAGGAACCCGGTGTACGTCGCGAACGTGCAGACCTGCCGGGGCTCTCACACGCACACCGTGCTCAAGCACCCCGGCGACGACGACAACGTCTACATCTACGTGTCCGGTTCGTCGTCGGTTCGCCCGCCCGAGGAGCTCGCCGGATGCTCGGGTCTCTCGCCCGATGAGGACCCCAATTCAGCCCTCTTCCGGATCGAAGCCATCCGCGTCCCCCTCGACGACCCGCAGTCCGCCGCGATCGTCAGTTCGCCCCGGATCTTCCACGATCTGATTGCACCGCCCACCCACGGGCTGTCGCCCGCGGACATCGAGGAGATCGAGGCCGCCCGCGAGCGCGGCGCCATCATCGGCTACCGCCGCGGACAGCCCAGAGTCATGCGGGAGCGGGCCGCCACGGCCATGCTGGACAGCGTCGTCGCCGCGCGCGGGGGATCCGGAGAGCCCACCGCCGCCGACCGCGCCGCACTGCAGGCAGCGCTCGACGAACAGGGCCGGATCCAGGCCGAGCGGGCCGCGCAACAGCCCGACGAGCCCCGCCCCGGCCCCACCCAGTGCCACGACATCACCGTCTATCCCGCCATCGGCCTCGCCGGCGGCGCCTGTGGAGGCTACGGCCTGCTGCTGGACATCTCCGATCCCGCCAACCCGACCCGCCTCGCGGCGGTCGCCGACTCGAACTTCTCCTACTGGCACTCGGCCACGTTCAACAACGACGGCACCACGATCATGTTCACCGACGAGTGGGGTGGTGGTGGCGCGCCCAAGTGCCGCGCGTCCGACCCGATGGAGTGGGGGGCCAACGCGATCTTCACCATCGAAGACGGCGAAATGGTCTTCAAGAGCTACTACAAGATGCCGGCGCCCCAGACCTCGCTCGAGAACTGCGTGGCCCACAACGGCTCGTTGATCCCGATCCCGGGCCGCGACATCATGATCCAGGGCTGGTACCAGGGCGGAATCTCCCTCATCGACTGGACCGACCCCGCGAATCCCGTCGAGATCGGCTTCCACGACCGCGGTCCGTCCGACGGCACCCGCCAGGGGTCCGGCGGCAGCTGGTCGGTCTACTGGTACAACGGCGTGATCGTCAACTCGGAAATCTCACGCGGTCTGGACATCTTCGAGCTCGTGCCGAACGAGTCGCTCACGCAGAACGAGATCGACGCCGCAAACTCGGTCGTGCTGACCCAGCTGAATTCGCAGGGGCAGCCGATCTTCGAGTGGCCGGCCACGTTCGCGCTGGCACGCGCCTACCTGGATCAGCTGGAGCGCTGGCACGGGATGACGGCCGGCCGGATCGCGTCGGCGCGTGACGCATTGGCACGGGCTGAGGGCATGTCAGGCCGCGGGCGCACCGACGCTCTCCGGACACTGGCGGCAGAACTCGGTGCACAGGCGGACGGAGCTGCGGATCCGGACAGGACGGCCAGGCTGGTTGACGCCGTTCAGCGCCTGGCGGCCGGGGGTTAGCGCCAGCTCCCCGCTTGGCAGGGGCGCGGCCGCGTCAACGAATGCCGATCGAGACGCCAACCCGGTAGGTCACGAGGTTCGCGTCGCTGACGACGGGATTGGCCCTCCAGCCACCGCGGGGGAGCGCGCGCAGGTTCTGCGCGCCGTCGGTCAGGTACTCGGTCAAGCCGTTGTGCTGATAGTGGGCCGCGAGGTCCAGCGAGACCGGATTCTCCCCCTCGCGCAGCGACACGGCGAGCCCGCCGCCCGCGGCAAGGGCCAGGTTGAAGTCGTCGAAGTTGGTCGTGGACGCGAACGGCTCATCGTACTCGGTGCCGCTGACGCTGGTCTCGGTGACGAAGTACGAGAACCCCGCCGTGCCGAAGAAGTACGGCCGGAGCGGACCGCTGCCCAGATAGACCTGCGGGCCCACGCCCAGTGCCAAGATCGAGTTGGTTGTCGCTACGTCGACATCCACGAAGGGAACCGTGGGGCTCAGTGAGGTCCTGTAGGACTCGTGTCCGTACACTACGAACGACCCGTCCGCGCGGATGGCCGCATAACCACGCTCGTCCAGAAACAGCAGCCCGCCGATTGCGCCGCCGCCACCCAGGTTCACATGGTCGCCAAACTCCCCCACCGGCACCGCCAGCCCGGCGTGAAAGTGGACCTCGCCCCTGAGCGGCTCCGGGCCGCTTGCAAACCGGCCGTCGTTCCACTGGCCCGACGCGCCCCGCGGCAACAGGATCACGGCCAGCGCAACCGCCCCCGCCATTGCAATCGTTTTCGGTCTCATCGTCGCCACCTCCGGCTATTCGCTCACGCCCCGGCTCCGCGCATCCCTCTCGCGCCGGTCGAGCACTTCTCCCGGCAGGGCACCCGTGGGCTCACCCCCGTCGACCGTGAACTTTCCATTCACGAGCACAAACTCGATACCCGTCGGGTAGAGGTCCGGTTCCATGATGGTCGCGGGCGAGCCGATGGCATCGTAATCGAAGACCACGATGTCCGCCTTGTAGCCTTCCCGCAGGTACCCCCGGTCCCTGAGCCCGATGATCTGCGCGGCCAGCCCCGTCGACGACCGGATGGCGAAGGGCAGTGTGATCACGCCGCGTTCCTTCACGTAGTGCGCGATCTTGCGCGGGAAAGCGCCGTATGACCTTGGATGCTGCCCCGGCCGCGTCTCGAGCGACACGAAGCCGTCGGTCGATGTCGCGGTGTACTCCTGGCGCATGTAGTTCTCGACGTCGAAGCGGTGGCCTGCCACGGGCCGAAAGCGCACGCCGGCTGGCGCGAGCGCCGTCGACTCGAGAGCGAAGTGAACGAGTTGTTCGAAGGGCGACCGCCCCGCCTCGGCGGCGATCTCGGCGAGGTGCCGGCCCACCGTCCGGGGAAAGTCGGGGGCGGAGACGACGATGTGCCTGTCCGCGCCGCCCTGCAGGCGCAGAATGTACTCGGTGTCGCGTCGCAGTTCCTCCGCGGCGACCGGATCGGCCAGGTTGGCGCGCAGGTTGCCCTTCGGGTCGCTCATCAGCGCCGGGTCGCGCCAGAGCGGCGAATCGAGACCGCCGGAGCGATCCGTTCCCGGCGGTGCGTAGCCCCAGTCGGGGATGACGTCGACGGGCCCGCCGCCGAAGGTCTCGTAGGGGTACTGGTCGAGGTATACGTCCACCCCGTCGCGCCGCGCGGCCTCGATCATGAGGATGTCGGTCTGCGAGTGGCCCCAGGTGTCGGTGCCCTTGGCCTTGATGTGGGTGCCGACCACCCGGATCCCCGCCGCACGGCCGATCTCGATCGTCTCGCGCATGCCCTCGGTGCCGGTCAGCGGCTGGCCGTCCACGATCGACGGGATCTGCCAGAGCGGGAGCGGGGACTGGCTGCGCTGATGCGAGTAGTAGAAGCCGTCGTAGGGCGCAACCTCCTTCGCCAGCGCGATCAGTTCCCCGGTGGTGCTGAAACGCCCGGGCCGGTACTCCGGGCCCGCGCCGAGTCCCCAGGCGCCGTCCTCCATCCCGGCCCGCACCAGTTCCGCCATCCGCTCGATCTCGCCAGCCGTCGCGGGGCGTTCGTAGTCGTCGCCCATGACCATGCCGCGCACGGTGCCGTGTCCGACCATCGGCACCACGTTCGTGGCGACCCCGGGTTCACGGTACGCGTCCATCTCGGCGGCGATCGGCCACTCGGGATTGCGCCCGTCCGGCCCGAAGACCGAGGTCGTGATGCCCTGCATGACCAGGTTGTGCGCCCGCCTCCCCTCGATGTTGTCGGAAGCGAAAAGACGGTCCGCGTGCGAGTGCATGTCGATGAAACCGGGCACGACGTACTTGCCGGCGGCATCGATGACGCGAGCGGCGGTGGCGTCCGGGAGCCGGCCGATGGCAACGATCTCGCCGCCGTTGATGCCGACATCGGCGTTGAACGCAGCGCTGCCCGAGCCGTCCAGGACCATGCCACCCCGGATGAGGAGGTCGAACTGCTGGGTGGAGGCGGGCTCGGGGAGGGCGAGGGCGGCGAGCAGGATGAGGACTGGTGCGACTCGGTGTGACATGGTTCGTGACCGGTGAAGGATGGCTGGAGGCAGTGCGGGCCTCATGGGACGCAGCCTACCATAGCACCGGTGCGGGATAGCGCGCGATCATCTCGTCCGGCTGCGCGGGCTCCGCGCGTAGCGTTATGGATGTACAGATTCAATCCGCTCGAGCGACCACCGCGCGTGCTCGCGGACCAGCTCCGAGTTGTCGCGGGCGGCCCGCTCCAGCACCGGGATGGCCGCTTCCGCGCCCCAGTTGCCGAGCGCGACGCAGACGTTGCGGAGGAGGCCGTTGCGACGGGCGCGCGAGACGGGCGAATCGCGGAATTCGCGCAGGAATGCCTTGCCGGACATGTCCAGCAGCCGCGCGGCGAGATCGAGGAGGGAGGCGCCGTCGAGACCGTCGCGGGGCGAATAGGCGGGCTCGGCCGTGGGCTCCGAGAACTTCTCGTTCCAGGGACAGACTTCCTGGCAGATGTCGCAGCCGAAGACGCGGTTGCCGATGGCGGGACGCAGTTCCTCGGGGATGGGGCCCTTCAGTTCGATCGTCAGGTACGAGATGCACAGGCGCGCGTCCATGACCGGCGCGCCCCGCTCGTCGCGTCCGAGAAGGGCGCCGGTCGGGCAGGCGTCAAGGCAGCGCCGACAGGTGCCGCAGTGGTCCTCGCGGAACGGGACGCCGGGTTCCAGTGGCAGATCGGTGAGCAGCACGCCCAGAAAGAAGTACGAACCCCGGCGCGGGTGGATGAGCATGGTGTTCTTCCCGAACCAGCCCAGGCCGGCGCGGGCGGCGAGTTCCCGTTCGAGAAGCGGCCCCGTGTCGACGTACGCGCGGCGCCGGACAGGGCGTCCCGCGAGGTCTTCGAGACGGTCGGCGAGGACCTCCAGCCTGTCGCGGACGACGTGGTGGTAGTCGCGGCCCCGCGCGTAGCGGGCGACGATGGCGCGGGCGGGGTCGCCGGGTGAGGTGGCGGGCTCGTCGCCGCCGTACGAATGGGCGACCACAAGCGCGCTCCGGAAGCCGGGCATGATGCGGCCGAGGTCGGACCGGCGGCTCACCGCCTCGGCGCGCGCAAGGTAGGCCATCTCGCCGTGCAGCCCCGAGTCGACCCACGTCCGAAAGTGAGCCATGTGATCGCTGTCGTGCCGGGTGAGGACGCCTGCCATGTCGAATCCGACCGCGCGGGCTTCGGCAACGGCGTGTAGAGTGTCCAGGGTCATGCTACCATTGTTCGTCGGTTGGGTCCCGGGCCGCCATGTTCGACGGATTGGCGCGTCGCCCATCCTCAGTCCGAAGGAGAAACGTTGCAGCCTGCTTCAGGGTCCTGGGCGTCCCGATGCATTGCCGCCTCCCGGTGCGTTTTTGAGGCCTCCGTCTGGATCGCCGCCTTCGTGTTTTCTTCCGCGTGCGATGCATTCGAGCGGGAATACGACATCTGGGTCGACACGCTCTCCACCGGCCTTGTCCGCGTATACAACCGGGACCTCCTCAGGTCCAGCCCGGAGCCGGACTATGTCCTGGTCGAGGAGCTGCGACTGGGGCAAGCCTCCGGCCGGACCGCCCCCGACGACCCTGAAGTCCTCGGCGATGTCGTCGGTCTGGCAGTAGACGAGGTCGGGAGGATCTACCTCGCGGACGGGGCGAGTCAGGAAGTCCGGGTCTTCGATCGACAGGGGGACTTCCTGCGGCGTTTCGGCCGGAGGGGAGAAGGCCCCGGCGAGTTCCGGAGTCTGGCGGGAGTGGCCTGGCATCCCTCGGGGGTCCTTCTGGCCATGGATCTCGGTGCGCGGCGTGTCACCGCCTTCGACTCTGTCGGGACGGTTCTTTCAAGCACCGGACACCATGAGGGCACCGACAATCCCGGCTCGGCCTGGCGGACCGACGTCGACACGCTGGGGTTCCTTTACGAGCCGGATCGGGATTCCCCGTCCTGGGCCCGGCGTGTTCTCAAGCACCGGCTCCTCGCCGACTTCACGCTGGCCGCGGTGGACACGATCGCGCTCGCCCGGCGGGGACCCCATTTCGATTCGATCCCGACCAACTGGCGGCCGCTGTGGTCGGCAGGCTCCGACGGAAGCATGTGGCACGGGAACACCAACAGGTTCCATTTCCTCAAGGTCACCGACCGGAACGATACAACCCTGGCCGTGGAGTTGCGCCGCCCGACCCCTCGCCTGCAAGGCCGCGAGAGGGACAGCCTGGGCACCGCATGGGGACTGCCGTCGAGTTCGCTCCCCAGGTACAAGGCGGTGCTGGAGTCCCTTCACGTCGCGCGGGACGGGAGAATCTGGATATGGAACCCGCACGTGGGCCAGACGTGGGGAAGGTGGGAAGTGCTCGCCGGTAACGGCTACCATCTGGGGCAGGTGGCGACGCCCGTATTGCTGGCCGCAGAACCACCCCCGGTTTTCGGGCAGGGCACGATTACCGGGGTCACCCGGGATGACGCGGGAGGCCGGTACGTGGTGCGCCTGCGCGTGCCCGCGATGGACTGAGTCGAGACGACACGCCTCCGGGGCGCCGGATCAGTTCGAGAGAACGTCCCTCAGGTCTTCGATCCGGGCCGCCGTCACGTCCCGGAGGTCTTCGATCCTGCCCGCCGTCACGTCTCGAAAGTCTTCGACCCTTGCCGCCATGAATCCCTGCATGTCGTCGAAGCGCGTACCGATCCGTCGTTCGACGTCCCTGATGCTCTCACCGATCGCTGCGTGCGCATCCCGGCTTTCGGCGCGCACCAGACCGATTTCGGCCTTCACCTCGTTGAAACGCCGGTCCATGGAGCACTGCATGTCGTCGAAGCGCCGGTCCACGGCCTCGAAGCGCTTGTCCACCGCCTCGAAGCGCTGATCCAGGCCCTTGAACCGCTGGTCCACGCCCTCGAAGCGCTGGTCCACGCCCTTGAACCGCTGGTCCAGGTAGCGATGCATGTCGTCGAACCGCCTGGACATCCACACGGCGATGGCCGTCAAGCCAGCGAAAAGCAGGACTATTTCGGCTGCAAATCCGATCCACTCGGTCGTAGGCACCGTCCGCTACCCCCTCCTCCCCTCGTCCACGCTTGTGATCCAGTTACGTCACACGGGCAAGCCGAGCATGAAAGGTCGCACTCCGAGCGAGAAACACCCATGGTTGAATGGGACAATCCGATGTTGGAATCGCGCTCTACCGGCAAAATGCCGATTGTAGGCGCGGACGCAAGCCCGGAGTGCGGCTCCGGGGCACGCAACTCGAACCGCCGGTACGAATGACCCTCGACCACATCCGCGGCGAATTCCCGATTCTCGGGCGCCGCAACTACCTCAATTCCTGTTCGCTGGGAGCGCTCTCGCATCGGGCGGAGGGCCGGCTGGCCGACTTTGTCGCCAAGTGGCACGACTTCGGGGCCTCGGCCTGGTACGAGCACTGGTGGGGCGCGCTCGGCGAGCTGCGCGGCCGCGTCGAGAACCTTTTCGGCGCCCCCTCCGGAACCGTCGCGCTCATGCCCTCCACCTCGGCGTGTCTGGCCGCGATCTCGTCAAGCCTGGACTGGTCGAAACGCAACCGCATCGTCACGACCGAGCTGGACTTCCCCACCCTGCTCTACCAGTGGAAGGTTCGCCCGGATGCCGAGATGGTCGTGCTGGAAAGCCGCGACGGGGTCCACATCGACCCGCAGCAGTTCGCGGACGCGGTGGACGACCGCACGCTCGCGATCGCGACCAGCCACGTCTTCTTCACCACCGGCGCGATCCAGGATCTGACAGCCATCGCCGACATCGCGCGGCGGGCGGGTGCGTTGAGCCTGATCGACGGGTACCAGGGGGCGGGCCAGGTGCCGGTCGACCTGCCCGCGACCGAAGTCGACTTCTACACCTCGGGGCCGCTCAAGTGGCTCTGCGGAGGGCCTGGCCTGGCCTACCTCTACGTCCGGGACGCCCTCGTCCACGACCTCGAACCCACGATCACCAGCTGGTTCGCCACCGAAGACCAGTTCCTGTTCAACCCCGGCGAGTTCCGCTACCACGGCGACGCGCGTCGCTTCGAGCTGGGGACGCCGGCGCTGGCCACGGTGCACACGGCGCTCGGCGGGCAGGAGATCGTCGACGAGGTCGGGATGGGCCGGATCCGGGCGCAGAACGTGGCGCTGACCGAGCGGTTGGTTGAACGGTGCACGGCTGCGGGGTTCTCGCTTCGCGTCAGCGACCGGACGGAGACGCGTTCGGCGATCGTGCTGGTGCGTCACGAAGATCCCGGGGGCGCAGTCGCCCACCTGGCTGAACGGGGAATCATCGTCGACAACCGCCCCGGCGTGGTGCGCGCGAGCCCGCACTTCTACAACACGCTGGACGAGGTGGACGCGTTCGTGGAGGCGCTGGCGGAGACGGTCTAGCCGCGACCGGCAAGGCGGGACGCGCGCGGCATGGCGGTCGTGCGCGCCGTCGCGGGCATCGTGCAGTAGGTTAGTCCTCGTCCATCCGTTCCCCGAACCGGGAGATGCTCCCGTGCTCGCCACGCTCGCGCTCGCCACAGCGATCCAATTGCCCGCTCAGGTGCCGGAACTGGCACCCGGGACCCGCTACGACCCGGCCATCCCCACGCTGGAGCAGGTGGTGGGTCACGACTTCGGTGAGGTCATCACACCGCCCCACGACGTGATTCGGTACATGGAGGCGCTGGCCGCCGCCGCGCCGGAACGCACTCACCTCATCCGCTACGCGGAGAGCTGGGAGGGCCGCCCACTCGTGGTCCTCGTGATCGGTTCGCCGGAGCGCCTGGCGGCGCTGGACGACGTGAAGGCGGATCTCGCGCGTCTCGCCGACCCGCGCGGGCTGTCCGACTCCGAGACGGAAGCGCTGCTGGCCGAACTCCCGGTCGTCACCGCGCTCATGCACGGGATCCACGGCAACGAGATCAGTTCGAGCGGCGCGGCCATGGCGGAAGCCTATCACCTGCTCGCGGCGATCGGGGATGCCGATGTCGACCTCATCCTGTCCGAGTCGCTGGTCCTGATCGATCCCATGGAGAACCCGGACGGACGGAACCGCTTCGTCTACCAGAACGAGGTGGCCGAGGCCAGGTGGCCGGACGAGGCCGCGGTGTCCGCCGAGCACGACGAACCGTGGCCGGGCGGACGGGGCAACCACTACCTCTTCGACCTGAACCGGGACCTGTTCATTCAGAGCCAGCCCGAAACGCGGGGGAAGGTGGACGTCTTCCTCGAATACCGGCCGCACATCGTCGCGGACCTGCACGAGATGGGCGGGGACGCGACCTACTTCTTCCCGCCGACCGCGCCGCCCTCCAACCCCTGGTACGGAGAGCGGCAGATCGCGCTCATGGACGTTTTCGGGTCGGCGATCGCGGCGCGCTTCGACGAACGCGGCTTCGCCTACTTCAACCGGGACGTCTACGACCTTTTCTACCCCGGCTACGTCGACATGTGGCCCATGGGGCACGGCGCGCTCGGCATGACCTACGAGCAGGCGAGCGCCCGCGCGTTGCGGCTGAGGCAGTCGGACGGGGACCTGCTCACCTACGCCGACGGCGTGCTGCACCACTTCACGTCGGCGCTCGAGACGGCGCTGACCGCCGCGCGGAACCGCGAGAGGATCCTGCGCGACTACCTCGCGTTCCGGCGAGAGGGCGTGGCAGCGGGGCAAACGGGCCCGGCCGAGCTGGTGCTCCATTCGGCGCACGACCCCGGAATGGCGGAGCGCCTTGCCCTGATGCTGGTCGAGAACGGCATCGAGGTGTTCCGCGCCTCGGGGCCCGTGACGGTCGACGGTCGCACGCTGTCCGCCGGCTCCAGCTTCATCGTGCCGCTGGACCAGCCCACGCACGGCTTCGTCCACAACCTCCTCGACGCCAACGTGCCCATGGAGGAGGACTTCGTGCGGCGGCAGATCGAGCGCCGCGCGAACCGGCAGCCGGACGAAATCTACGACCTCACGGCGTGGAGCCAGTCGCTGCTCTGGGACGTGGAGGCGATCGAGACCGAAGCGACCGGCGCGCGGGGCCAACCCGTGGCGCCCGACGAAGCCGCCGCCCGTCCGGAGGTGCGCGGTGGCGACGCCGGAAGCGAGCCGGCGACCGCTCTGCCCGAAGCGATTGTCGGCTACCTGATTCCGTGGGGCACCAACGGGGCAGCCGCCGTCGTCGAGGCGTTGCGGGAGGGTATCCGTGTCCGGGCGGCGGGCGCGGAGTTCACGCTGGACGACCGGCGGTACGGGACCGGCACGGCGATCATCCGCGTGGCCGAGAACGGCCCGGATCTGCGCACCCGCCTGGCCGGGATCGCGGCCCGCCACCGGGCCGAAGTCGTCCCGATCGACGGCGCATACGTGCGCGAGGGAATGTCGCTGGGAAGCCGACGGGTGCGGGCGTTGCGGGAGCCGCGCGTGCTTCTCGTCTACGATGCTCCCGGGCAGAGCTACTCCGTGGGTTGGGCCCGGTACGTCCTTGAACGGCGCTACGGACAGCGCACGACGGCCGTGCGGGCTTCGAGCCTCGGCCGGGCACGGCTGGCCGACTACGATGTGGTCGTCTTTCCGAGCGGCAACTACGGCAACGCGGTGGGCGAGGGGCTGGTGGACCGTCTGCAGGCCTGGATGCGCGACGGCGGCACCGTGATCACGATGGCCGAGTCCTCGCGCTGGGCGTCACGGGCGGGGCTCCTGGCCACCGAGACGGAGCGACGAGGCGGGCGCGCCACGGGCGACGACCCACCCGATCCCGGCACCCCGGAGCAGCCTATCCGGTACCTCGACGCGATTTCCCCCGGCGACGAATCCCCCGAGGGCGTCCCGGGAGCCATCCTGCGCACCGTGCTCGACACCGAGCACTGGCTCTCGGCGGGCACGGACGGCGAAATCGGCGTCCTGGTCGAGGGCTCACGCGTTTTCCGCCCGATAACCCTCGACAGTGGCACGAACGTCGGTCGCTACGCCGAGGTCGACAATCTAGTCCTCGGCGGGATCGTGTGGGAGGAGTCGCGGCCTCAACTGGCCAGCAAGGCCTTCCTCATTCACCAGCCCGTCGGCCGCGGGCAGCTGGTGGCGTTTGCGGAGGATCCGAACTATCGGGCCTATGCGGAGGCCACCCAGCTGCTGTTCATGAACGCGGTGTTGCTGGGGCCGGGGCGGTAGCGGGGGGCGAGTCAGGGGTACCGCGAGGCCCCCGACTCAGTCCCCCACCCGCAGCCTGTACTTCGCGATCCGCCACGGCGGGATGTCCGGATTCTGAAGGACGTACAGGTATCGGCCACCGCCGAGGACCTTTACGCCGTCGGGCAACGGCACGTCCTCGAAGAGCTTGGTGCCGGTGTGGCGGTCGTAGACTTCGAGTCGGGTGTGGAGCACCCTGAAGGGGAAGAACGTCTTCGTTTCGTCAAGCTCACCCACCGTGAAGATCAGGTAGTCACCGGCGACCACATCAATACGGGGGACAAGGTCGAACGTGCCCAGCACATCGCTGGCATCCTGGCCTCCAGGAGACGTCGTGGCGAACGCACCCGGCTCGATCTCCGGAACCCTGCGGAACGAGAGTGATGGCGTGCCAATCGTACCCACCGAGTCGCCTGCTCCGTTCAGAATCGTTGCAGGGTAGAGCAGCATGGCCATGGCGAAGATCGAGTCACCAGCGACCGCGCCAACCACATCTCCAAAGCCGCTCCAGTAGGGCTTTCCAAAAATCGGCGTAGTCCAACTCGACCAGGCTACACCACCGTCAACCAGCCGGTGGAAGTAGCCGTTCTGTACCGCAACGTCGTGAATCGACCTCGCCATTCCGATTCCGTAGAACACGATGTCCGGTCCAAAGGAAAACACCTCAAAGACCCAATTATCGCCGGTTCCCACCAGAGTATCCGGACTCAGATCGCCATTCAGATACGTGAGCCACCGCTTGCGTGGACTTGATACGACGATCTGCCCGGAGGCTGTCTCCGCTACGCCGCCGATTCGGCGCAGTTCCCAGGGGCCATCGCCGAAGCGCCCGAATCCGGCTTGCAGCGAGCCGTCCCTCGCGTAGGTCCGCACGCGCGGCAAGAACCGGTCACCGACAATGAGACCGCCATCCCGCCGCTCCACGAACATGCCGATCTCGGCGATCGAATCGGTTGGATCTTCGCCGAGTTCGATGACTTCCGCGAGTTCGAACACCTCGAGAAACGGCGGGGAGGCGACGGTCTGCGGGGGCTGATCGCAGGACGCAAGAAACAGAATCTGGCTCAAGCCAGCGATCATGGTCATCCAGGGACCGGATTTGGATCGGATCACCAGCTGGTCTCCAATGACAGCCTGCAGAGTCTTTGAGGATCGTCCGTCAAGCACGCGCGCGCCGCCCCACCTCAGCTCACCGGTCGCGGCCGCTTTTTCAGGACGAACAGCCCCTCCTGCATGCTGGTCACGATCACGGTGCCGCTCTCGAAGTACGGGTAGTTGCTCCAGGCGCCGCCGAAGCCGGGGCCCTCCTTGTACGGCGCCGTGTCGAAGGCGGCGACCTCGCGCGGGTTCTCGGGGTCGGAGATGTCGAGCACGTGCAGGCCGTAGAGGTAGTTGGCCTGGTACATGAGGTTGTCCTTGATGTACAGGTTGTGGGCGCTGGCGGGTTGCGAGCCCATGAATTCCTTGATGAGCACCGGGTCCTCGATGTCGCTGAGGTCCCAGATGAGGGTGCGGGTGGTCTCGACGTTGCCCGCGATGACATCCGCCTCGTCGTCCTGGTAGAAGTAGCGATGGTCGGGGGTGAGCCAGCCCTGGTGGATGTAGGCCGGGTTCGGCGAAGAGGCGCTCGACACCTCGACCGGGTTCTCCTTGTCGGTGACGTCGGTGATCTGGAAGACGCGGCCGTTCGAGTTCAGGCAGAGTTCGCGGCCGTGGTAGCGCTCGTCGGGGCCCTCGTAGTTGACGCACTGCGAATCGTGGATCCCGTCCGAAGAGCCGCAACCGGCGAACTCCGGGTTCCTGGGATCCTGGATGTTGATCATGTGGAGGCCGCCCCCGCACCCCTCGCCGCCGCTCCCGCTGCCGACCGCGTAGGCGAAGCCGGTCTCCTCGTTGATCACGATGTTGTGCGAGCTCGCGATCTCGGTGTAGTGGACGTCGGGCTCGAAGAGCGCGGGCATCTCGCCGGGCGAGATGTCGCGGAGCCGGGTGAGGTCGAAGACCTGCATGCCGTGCTCCCCCGCCCCGTCGGCCACGATGAACGCGTGGTCCCTGTACGTCTTGATGTCGCGCCAGAGCTGGGACGGCGGGGTGTCCGGGGTCTTGGGGAGGTCGCCCACGAGCACCGGGTTCGTCGGGTCGGTGACGTCGATGAACGACGTGCCGTCGTTGCGTCCCACCAGCGCATACTCGCGTCCCGTTTCCGGGTCGGTCCAGCCCCAGTTGTCGTTGGCGCGGACCCCGCGCGCGCTACCCTCGGCCCTGAGCAGCGAGGCCGGGATGTATGCGAGCAGTTCGACCTCGTTGCAGTCGAACAGGCCGACGCGGCCCTCGGTGCAGCGGCGCTCCTCGCCCACCATCGCGCCCATGGCGTCGGGCGCGCTGACGAGCATGCCCGCGTCGTCCCAGCTGTCGCCGTCGCGTTCGAAGAGGTGGACCGAGCCCGCCTGGTGGTGCATGCCGGGCGCGCCGACGGCGACGATGCCGGCGTCCGCGACGACCAGGCCGCCGAAACGGTCGCTCTCGACCGTCTCCGCGCGGGGGAGCCGGATGCGGCGCGGCGCGGTGGGCAGCGAGCCGCCCGCCGCGGCTTCGTACACGAAGACGGAGCCGGTCTCGTAGCCGCGCGTGGTGGGGGCGCCGACCCACACGTCGTCTCCGGCGAAGGACACGGCCGCGCCGAAGCGGTCGCCGCTCTCGCCGTCTTCGAAGGTGAGCCGTGCGTCGCCGGGAACCCACCGGGTGAGGTCGGCGTTCCAGGAATGCGTGTAGACGGCGCCACGGCTGTCGTCCGTTCCCGGCGCCCCGACCAGCACCCTGTCACCGGAAGCCGCGAGGGCCGACCCGAAGTTGGCGTTGGCCTCGGGCGCCGCGTCGAGGGCGCCGACCTCCTCCCAACCCCCTTCTGCAAGGCGGTAATGATACACTCGCCCCGCGGCCTCGAGGCCTTCCAGATCGCTGGTGGGGGCGTCCCACCGGGGTGCGGAGATCAGTGCGCCGTGGGCGGTGACGACGATCGCCGAACCGAATCCGTCGCCGCTCGTGCCGTCGCCGGGCTGGAGGACTCCCCGCTGCACCCAGTCGCCCGATGCGTCTCGCTGATACGTGTGGACGGCACCCTGGGCCGGGGCTTCCGCGGACTCGCCGGGGCGCTGGCGGCGGCGAGGGTCGGGGGCGGCACCGGGAACGCCGACCAGGAGCCAGTCGCCGTCCGCGGCCAGGCTGAGGCCGAAGTCGGTGCCGCAGTAGCCGTCGTACCGGCAGGCCGGGGACTGTCCGGCGATCTCTTCGTCGTCGATGGTGCCCGCGGCTCCCCACGCGCCGCCTTCGCGTTCGAAAACGTGGAGCGGGCCGCCCCGCTGGCCGATGAACAACGTGTTGCCGGCCCTGGCCAGGAGCGTGCCGAAGCCGTCGGCGCGCTCGGAGTCGGGGGCGTGCAGGACGGCGGACTCCCGCCAGGCGCCACCGGCCTCGCGGTACACGTACACGGCCCCGGCCCGGAAGCTGGTCGTAGGCTCGGCGATGAGGATTTCGTCGCCGTCGATCACCACGGCGTGGCCGAAGGCGCCGGACTGGGCGGTGAGCGGGGGGGCGGCGAGCGCGGCGGCGGCGGCGACCAGGAGCGTGAGCCCGGCGAGGGCGCGGGCGGTTTGTGCGCGGATCATGTTCGTATCTCCGACAAGGGTTGCTATCGTGCGAGAATCTCGGCGTTCATGTCAGTCGTTGGCGCGGTACCCCTACCGGTTCACCGGCCGCGGGCCCGACCTCCAGACCTCCTCGTGGATCCAGGGGCGTGCGCCGTAGGGCCGCTCGTTTGGCCACGTTTCGTCGAGGGTCATGCCGTCGTAGAGAATCCCGCCCTTCATGACGAACATGATATCGGTCGTGTTGCGGATGTTGTCGAGCGGGTTGGAGTTCAGGATCATCAGGTCGGCGAGCTTGCCGACGGTGAGAGTGCCCACGTCGTCCGAGGCGCCGAGGAAGTATGCCCCCTCGACGCTTGCCAGCTCCAGCGCGCCCATCGGCCCCATCGCCGATTCCGCGATCCACACCTCCCAGTGGGACGCAAGACCATGCTGCTGCCCGTGCGCGCCAATGGCTCCATGGGCCCCCTCGGCCATCCAGTCGGCCAGCACCTGGGCCAGCATCGGGTAGCTGTAGTCCGTGAAAGGCCGCTGGAAGACACGGCGGGCGTGCGGCACGAGCTGCTTCCACGGCATCCACAGGCGCAGCTTCTCGTCGCGCCAGACCTCTGTCTCCTGGAAGAACCACTCGTCGTTCCAGGGGCCGGGGCCGCCGACCACGAAGGTTGGGGAATACACGGTTTCGGCACGCCCGAAGAAGCGGGCCGCGTCCGAGTACATCGGCACGTAGCTGATCGGGTGCTCCCACGCGGTCTGGCCATCCATGATCATGCCCATGTTGTAGGCCAGATCGCTGCCTTCGGAAGTGACCATCAAGCCGCGGTCGCGCGCGATGTCGGACACCCATTGGCGCTGATCCCGGCGCGGCTGCATGTACTGCTTGAGCGACACCGCCCCCCATGACTGGAGGCGCGCGATGTTGTCCTCGGTAACCTCGTAGCTGGTCAGTTCGTTCTGGCGCACGGCGTCGCCCCGGTAGAGCGGGTCGCCCGTGGTGTAGGTGCGGGGACCGACCAGAACGCCGGCCTCGATCATCTGCGCCGCCGGGAACACATCCTGCGACCACTGCGAGTTGTCGAGGTTGCTGGTGACACCGTAGGCCAGGGCGACGGCCATCTCGAAGGCGTTGGGCGGGATGATGCCCCGGTACTCGCGGAAGAAGTGCGAGTGCATGTCGATGAAGCCGGGGATCACGGTCTTGCCGCTGCCGTCGATGGTGTGATCGGCTCCGGTCGCGTCGCATTCGGCCATTGCGCCGACGCACGTGATCCTGCCATTCGTGGCGATGAGCGTGCCGTTCTCGATGACCTGGCGGTTCTCGAGGGTGATGATGCGCGCGCCGGTGATGGCGACCGCGCCCATGCCGAGCGAACCGCGCGGAACGTCGAGCGCTACCGCGAAGGTGTCAGTGGTCTCGGACTCGACATCGTGCGTGTAGTAGCTCGCCGCGCTCCCGAACTCGACGGTGTTGGCGTCGCGCCACCCGGGGAAGATGCCGCCCTGGCGGCTCAACTGCCGCACGGGGAGCTTCCCGTTCTTCTTTGCAACCGCAACCGCGCCGCCGATCCCCGCCGCCGCGCTCGGCACCGGGACCAGGTACGCGTTGTCGCCCTCGTTGAAGGCGGCGTGGCGTCCGTCGGGCGAGATCATGACCTCGTCGGCGTAGGGGAGGACGAGGTGGGTGCGGGGGTCGGAGCCGTCGCGCGCGACCGAACGCAGCCGGGTGGAGTCGCCCATCGTGCGGTAGTAGATGCGCCCGCCGGGGCCGAAGGAGCCGCGCACGAACTGGGTGCGGGTGGGGAGGGTGTTGCCCGGGACGCGGACGACCTGCCGGCCTGCGGATCCCATGGCCGCCTCGTCGCCGGTCTCGGCTCCGCCGCCGGGTCCGGCCGCCGGGAAGAGCACCAGGTCGTACCAGGGGTTGTGCGCGACCGAACGGTAGCGGACCGTGGCCCCCGAACCGCGCGTCGCCAGGATCTCCGAGCCGTCCGGGCTCCACAGGGTGTGGGCGTACTCGCCGGGCTCGGCGCTGACCTGCCGGGGGTTGCCACCGTCGACGCCGACGGTCATGACGTGCCCGGTGCCGTTCTCGTCCACGGTCGTGTAGGCGATCGATCGGCTGTCGGGCGACCAGGACGGCGAGTATTCGAAGCGCTTTTCCGCATCGGAGGTGAGGCGGCGCGGCGTCCCGCCGGGCAGGTCCATGACCCAGACACGGCCGGCGGCGGCAAAGGCGAGCCGCTCACCGTCGGGCGAGCCTGTCGTCCAGCGCGTGAAGTTGATGGGGACAGGACCGTCGTCGATGCGGAACGGCTGGTAGGCCTGCTCCGAAATCACCCTGTGGACGCGCGCGGTGAAGGGAATGGTCGACACCTCGCCGCTGCCCACGTCCAGTCGCCTGAGCTTCCCTCCCTGCGCGATCACGATCGATGCGCCGTCGGGCGCCCACGCGTAGCCCGGCAGCACCCGGATCGTCTTCATCCCCTCGGACATGTCCTGCGTGATCGGGTCCATGACGATCCGCTCGGCGCCCGTCTCGAGGTCACGGACCCAGAGCGCGGTGCTGGGGCCGAACTCGTGGCCCTTCCATTCGATCGTCGCGTCCGGGAGACGGCGCGCGAAGGCGATGTGGCGTCCGTCCGGGGATATCTCGCCCGAGAAGCCGCCTCCTCCCGAGAGCCTGTACTGACGCGAGGGCACGCCGCTCGTGATCTTGACCACTTCGCCCGTCCCCAGGTCCATGCGGCGCAGGTTCATGGTGCCCTGCATGGCGTCGCGCACCAGCCGGTCGTCCAACATGCCGGTTTCGATGTCGTCCAGCGCCCATGGCACGGTCTGCCCGGGGGTGCGCACGTGGTAGAAGACGTACCGTCCGTCTTCGGATACCGACGGCCACGAGGCGGAGCCGTCGTCGCTGGACACGACCTCGACGCCCGTGCCGCCGTCCTGGTGATACATCCAGATGCCCCCGCCCTGCGCCACCAGGATGTACTCGCCGTCGGCCGTCCATTCGGGCATCGTCACGCGCGTGTCCATGCTGGACTGCACCTGATGCGGGTTCGAGCCGTCCGCGTCCATGACCCAGAGATTGCTCTGGCCGGCCCGGTCCGAGATGAAGGCGATGCGCGTGCCGTCGGGGGAGTACCTGGGGTGGTAGTTGACCGCGACGCCGCTCTCCTGAGTGAGGCTCTCGGCCTGCCCACCCTCCGCGGGGACCCGGTAGACGTGCGCGAGGAGGTCGAAGACGATCCACCGTCCGTCGGGCGACATGTCCACCGACATCCAGGTGCCCTCGTCGGTCTCGAAGTCGATCTCGCGGGTGTCGCCCCGGGCGAGGGTTACGTCCCAGTTCGAGTCGCCGGAGCCGTCCGCGTCCTGTGCGAGGGCGGGGAGGACGGCGGCGGCCGCCAGGGCGAGGGCGACAGTGAGGGAAACGCTGGCTGCGACGCGGGACACGGATGCCTCCGGGGCTGGAGCGGGGCGGTGGGACACCCGGTCAGAATAGGGGGCGGTGGCGCAGCGGGCCACTGGACGGCGCACGCGGGGTGGAGCACGCGGGGGGCGCCAGGGAACTCCCGCGGCAGGACTCGAACCTGCGACCCGACGGTTAACAGCCGTCTGCTCTACCAGCTGAGCTACGCGGGAAAAACGATTGAGGCCACGCAAGATCGCCCGACGGGGGCGCCGGAGTCAACCGGCAGACCGTCCGCCGGCTGCTACACGTTGAAGCGGACGTGCAACAGGTCTCCGTCGGCCACGACGTAGTCCCTCCCCTCTACCCGGATCAGCCCGGCTTCCTTCACCGCCTGCTCGGACCCGTACCGCGCGAATACCTCGTACCGGATGACCTCCGCGCGGATGAAGCCTCGCTCCATGTCGCTGTGGACGGCCCCGGCGGCCTTGCGCGCGACCGTGCCCCGGCGGACCGTCCACGCCTTCACTTCGTCCTTGCCGATGGTGAAGAAGGACACCAGGTCCATCATGGCGTACGCCGCGCGGATGAAACGCGCCAGCGCCGGCTCCGACAAGCCCATGTCTTCCAGGAACTCGGCCTGGTCTTCGGGATCGAGTTGGGCGATCTCGGCCTCCACACCGGCGGACAGGACCATGGCCGCGCCTCCCATACCGCGCGCTTCCTCGGCCAGGTCGGGGTCGGGCGCTCCGCTCGCCCGCTCCTCTTCGACGTTGACCGCCACCAGCAACGGCAGGTCGGTCAACAGTCCGTAGCCCTTCAGGAACCCCCGGTGCAGCTCGGCCTCCGAGAGCAGGCGCAGGGCCTTCCCATCCTCCAGAACTGCAGTCATTGTCTCGAAGGCGTCGATTTCGCGAATGTCGGCGCGTTCCTTCCGCGCGCGGTCGAGACGGCGCTCCACGACCGCCAGATCGGCGAGCACGCATTCGTCGTGGAAGGCGCGAAGGTCGCCGAGCGGATCCGGATCGGTGTCGAGCGCAGGATTGAGGAAGTCCCGCAGCACAAGGCACAGGGCTTCCCGGTCCCTGATCTCCTGCAGGCTCTTCGGCGACAGGCATCGGGCACCGGCGCCGTGCTCGCCGGGGACGTCGCGGAGGTTGATGGCCGCGTACGTGGTCTTCTTTGGCGAGATGACGCCGGAAAGGAAGTCCAGGCGATTGTCGGGCACCCGGACCGTCCCGACACGAATTCCGCCGCCGTAGCCGACCGGCACGTCGAGGCCGGTCATGGCGTTGAAAAGCGTGGTCTTCCCGGAGCCGGCAAAACCGGCGAGCCCGAATCTCATCCGTAATCGTCCCGCCTTGCAGGTTTCGACCGCTTGCGACGGCGCGGCGTTGCTGAAACGTTGCATCGCACGGCAGATGGCGGAACCCCGGGAAGCGCGAAACCGCAGGAGCGTTCGAATGACGGAAGACCCGAAGTCGGCGTGGAAGGCCGGGGCCGGCCTCTCCCGCCGCGGCTTCCTGCACGCCGGCGCGGCCGGGCTGGCAGGGGTCCCGCTCGCCGGCTGCACCGCCGCACCCGATTCCGGGGACTCCGGCAGGCGCCCCGCGTTGACCCGTCCCGAGGGTGTCGAGGACGACGCGTGGAGCCACATCCGCGAACACTTCATCCTCCAACCAGGCACCGCGTACATGAACAACGCCAGTCTGGGGATGCCGCCCGCGTCCGTCGCGGAGGCTGTGGGTGCCGGGTACGAGGCCCTGTCGCGGGACCCCCTGCGGGGCAAGAACGAGCTGGGTGCGTTCATCGCGTCGAACGTGGTTCCGCGCATGGCCGCCTACCTGGGCGCGGCGACGGACGAAATCGTGCTGACGCGCAACGCCAGCGAGGCGCTTCACATGGGGACCGTCGGCATCCGTCTGGAGCGCGGCGACGAAGTGCTGGTCACCAGCCAGGAGCATCCGGCCGGCCGCCGTCCCTGGGACTACAGGGCCGCGCAGGACGGGATCAAGGTCAACACGGTCTTCGTTCCCAGCCCCCTCGAGAGCGGGGAGCAGGCAATTGGGCTGGTCGAAGAGGCGCTCACGCCGGCGACCCGGGTTATCGCCTTCTGCCACGTGACCCGGGGAGGCCACCTGTATCCCGTTCGGGGACTGTGCTCGCTGGCGAGGGAGCGGGGGATCGTCAGCCATGTGGATGGGGCCCAGGCGGTCGGCATGTTCCCGGTGGACCTGCACGCGCTCGGATGCGACACCTATTCCGCGAGCCTTCACAAATGGCTGCTCGGACCGATGGGGACGGGAGTGTTCTTCGTCCGTGCGGGCGCCCGGGACCGGGTCGGATCGGCCTTCGCACCCGATGGCGAGGGGGGCATGGCAGCGTACCAGCCGCCCGGCACGTCGAGTCTCCCCTTGCGGGCGGCACTGGCGGCGTCGCTGGACCTCGCCGAGGCGATGGGTCCGGGGAACGTGGCCGCGCGCACACGCCACCTCTCCGACTACCTCAAGGCCCGGTTGGCGGCCTTGCAGGGCGTCACGATTCTCAGCGGCGCCACGCCCGCCACCTCGTGTCCCGGCTCCACCATCTTCGAGCAGGAAGGCGTGGACGCGGTCGAGGCCGTGGGTCTCGTGGCCCAGCGCGGCCGGATTCACATCGACGAGCACCAGCGCGATGGTCACAACGCCATCAGGATTTCCACCCACGTCTACAACACCACCGGCGAGATCGACCGTCTGGTCGATGTCCTGCAAACCCTCTCCCCCTGACCGTGCGCACCCCGATCACTTGAAGGAGCCGTCCCGATGTTTCACTCACCGTTCCAACGCGTCCGTGGCAACAAGACCCACCGTATTCCGGAACTAATCGTGCTCGCCGCGACCGTGGCGCTGGCGTCGTGCGCTGTCGAGCCGATCCCGGAGGAGCCCGCTTCGCCGGTGCCGGCGCCCGACTTCACGCTCGGGTCCGAGAACACGCACAATCGCTGGAGCGCGACCATCCCTCCCCAGCTCACGGTGCCCTCCGGCGCCGTCGTCGAGGTGTGGACCAAGGAGGCGTCGGACGGCCAGATCACCGAGTCGACCGCCGTCGACGAACTCGCGGACGTCGATTTCGACCTGATCCACGCGCTCACGGGACCCATCCACGTTGAAGGCGCCAGTCCGGGCGACCTGTTGGCCGTAACCGTGCACGATGTCCAGGTCGAGGGGTGGGGATGGGCGACCATCCTGCCCGGGTTCGGTTTTCTGGCCGACGAGTTCACTGAACCGTGGATTCGCGGCTTCCCCATGGAGTCCGGCGCAACGGAAGTCGCCTTCAACGAGAACATCACGATCCCGCTCGAGCCGTTCGCGGGCGTAATGGGTGTCGCTCCCGCCACCGATTCCATGCTGGTGACCATCCCGCCGCGGAGCAACGGCGGCAACATGGACAACCGGCACATGAAGGCCGGCACCACCGTGTATTTTCCGGTTCAGGTCGAGGGCGCGCTCTTCTCGATCGGCGACACGCACGCCGCCCAGGGCGACGGCGAGGTCTCGGGCACGGCGATCGAGGCCCCGATGCGGATCGTGATCGAGGTCGAAGTCATGGAGAACGCGCGCGGGATGGTCGAACCCCAGTACGAGACCGACGACTACTACGCCGTAACCGGCTTTGCCACGACCATCGACGAGGCGGCCAGGAAGGCGACCCGCTACATGATCGACTACCTGGTCGCGGAACACGGGCTGACCCGCAACGAGGCCTACGTGCTGTGTTCCCTGGCCGGGGACCTGAAGATCTCGGAGACCGTGGACGTGCCGCACATGCTGGTCAGCATGCACATGCCGAAGGCGATCTTCGGGGGGTGAGCATCCGCACGGGAGGTGTCCGCGGCTGAACTTGTGTCCGGGTCCACGCCCGCCCCGGTCGCCGTGTCGGCCGCCTGCCCAATTCCGGCCGAGTCGGCTTCCACGCCGGGCTCGACCTCGCCACCAGCGTCGGCCCCGGCATCCGGATCTCCTTCGGCCGCAGGCTCACCTTCACCCTCCGTCCCCTCCTGACGTGTCGTCACTCTCACGTCGCCGCTGGCCAGGTCCACGGCGAACACCGTCCGGATCATGGCCCGATCCGACAACATGCGAATGTTGGGCGCCAGTTCGGCGGGACGCATGAAGTAGCGCTGGCCCACCAGCTCGCCGGGGCGCAGATGGTGTTCCACGACCACCAGGTCCAGAGCGTCGCCAGCGGAGCCGCGGTCGAAGTCGAGAAGTATGCCGGTTTCGGGCGTTCCCCAGTGCGTGACCTGCTGCCGGCGGTCTCCACCGCGAATCGGCTTGCCGTTCACCGCAACCAGGGACGGGCCCTGCGCAGGGAGGCGGAGCAGCAGCATCTCCGCCCCGACCTGCGACGATACGCTCACCCGAACGACCCCGTCCGCCACCGTGGTGTCGCTGACAACGGCGACCGCGGGAGCAGCCAGATCGACCGGATCCGCCGCCTTGAACGCATAGGGGATTCCCCGGGGAGTGAGGTCGCTCTGTACCACTTCCCCGAATGGGCCCACCGCCGCGACCGCCCAGGTGACGCCCGGGTCGGAGGCGTCCCGTGTGGGGTCGGTGCCCCAGAAGGCGGACCCGGTCTCCCGGTCCAGCGCGTAGACAAGCGTCGAAGGGGCTGGGCGGGCCGCAGAGGGCGTGGCGGTCGACATTCCGACCGCGAGGAAGGCGCCCGCAAGCACGAATCCGGCGACCGGGGCCCACCATCCGTTTGGCTCGCGCACGACGTCGAGCGCGGGAAGGACAAGGATGAAGACAAGCCCGGCCAGTATCGCGATCGCCGGGGCGAGCGCCAGCCCCATGGCAAGCCAGACGCTTTCGGTAAGAGGGACGAGCACCGCAACAACAGGCAGCGTTGCGAGAAGCGCCACCAGCCAGCGCAGCACTCCCATCCGTCCATCGCCCGGCAGTCCCGCCACCGCAAGGGCTCCGATACATCCCGCCAGGACCGGCCACTGGAGGTTGACCGCGGCCATCGGGAACATCACGGTCGTAACCACGGCAAGCAGTGTGGGCACGAACAGGGCGCCCACGGCCAGCTCCGACGGTGAACACCATCTGCGGATCAACGGAAGCGCGGTGGCGACCAATGCGAACGCGAACGCCACGATGGCCAGCACGTACCAGCCCTCGCTGTGGAAGGTACCCGTGTGAAGCGCGCCGGCTTCGACGTGCGCGCCGACCCGCCAACGGAAGAGATAGCTGGCAGCCATTGCCGCCGCGCCCATGCACCCCAGCGATGCCAGGGAACCGACCAGCATCCTGCCGGGACCTGATCCGCCGCGTCTCGCCAGGAAGAACGCCAGCGTCCAGAACGCGATCGCCGCGAAGCCGAGAATCCAGATCCACAGCCGGCCGTAGGTCACCAGACCCAGGAACCTGATCGAGATGTAGCTGACATCCGGGGCGTTTACGGCCGCCAGGCCGGCATCTCCGAAGTGCCTGAGCATCGCGAGCGCGTGAGCGCCGTGGTGCTGCAGCGTCGCCTCGGAGAGGTTCTCGGGCGAATCATAGACCTGGTGGTACACGTGCGGCCGACCGACCCCGGCGAAGTTGAGTCCCTGCCTGCCGGCCTCCTTGAAGGGCGTGAAATCGGTGTCGTTCCGCATGCGCTGATAGATCTCGTATGCGACCGAATTCGCGGACGGATACGGATCCGCCTGGCGCAGCGCCTCGATCACCCAGCCGTTGGCCGCACCCGTCTCGAACATCATCGACGCGCCGCCGCCTCCACGCATCTCGAAGGACAGCACGACCGCCACATCCTGCATCCACGGGTGCTCGTCGACGAAGGCGCGCGCGCCGAGAAGGCCCACTTCCTCGGCGTCGGTGAAGAGGACGATCAGGTCGTTGCGCAGGCCGGGCCCCGCGGCCAGCGCGCGCAGCGATTCCAGGATTGCGGCCACGCCGGAGCCGTCGTCGCCCGCGCCGCGCGAAATCCCGCGGCCATCGTAGTGGGCGGTGACGAGAACCGCCCGGCCGCCGGGCTCCGACCCGGGAATACGCGCCAACACGTTGCGGACGGTGGCCGCGGTGAGGGAGCCACCACCTCCCGTCATCGACGTGGTCGTCTGGACGGTTGGCTCGTGGCCCAGGCGGCCGAGTTCCTCGACGAGGTAGCCACGCACGCCGGCATGCGCAGGAGAACCGGGAGGATGCGCCTCGGCCGCGATCCGGTGCACATGCGCCATGGCTCGGGCCGACGAAAAGAGCGTATCCGGGGCGCTTGCCGGGACCGGGTCCGGCACCATGCCGCCAGAGCGCGAGAGCCACGCAGCGACCACGAGCACCACCAGGGTCGCCGGCCCCCGCGCCCCCCTCCAGGGGGCAGGGGTCAAGGCGGTCTTGCCGGTGGCCTTCGCGCCCGCCGGCATCTTCGAGACCGCCCCATCCTTGCGGGCCGCGTCGTCCTTGCGGGCCGCGTCGTCCGGCGGCGCCTTTCGGACCGCGTCCTCGGGTGGTGACCGCCGCGCCGCCTTGTCCTGTCGGGCTGGCCGAGCAGCCTCTCCAGAGCCCGCCACCGCCCGCCGAACCCGACCCGGACCCGGCTTCGAGGGCGCTACCGACTCCGGCGGCGGGTCACTCGGACCTTCGGCGCCGGTTCCCTCCAGCTCCAGGTCCTCCGACTCCGATTCACCGCCCTGCTCCTCGGCCTCCTTCGCGATCTCACGCTCCAACTCCTCGATTTCATCCTCGCTGATCCCCAACTCCGCGAAGGATGGAATCCTGGGCAGTTTATCGTCACTCATGGTCCTGGCGTCCGCTGGTGTCCTGGCGTCCCCTGGCACGCACTTCCCGGCCAATCACTCTACGGTCCTCTACCCCGGCCGGGCTTCAAAGTGACTACAAGGGGCCATCTCCCCACGGTCCCCACAAGGCGTAGGTTCCGCTCGGCCGGCGCCCGCCGCGCTCCCGGGACCCCTGCACGTTGAAGAACATGACACGCCCGTCGGGGCTGAAGCACGAGCCCGCGAACTCGCCCGGCTGTGGCGCACCCTCCGGCCGCGGCGCCCGCACCAGGTTGATGATCTTCCCCTCCCCGTCGAGGCCCCGCACGAACTGGTCGTCCTCGCCGTCTTCGCACATCACGAGGCCGCCGCGGGGACTCAGCACGATGTTGTCCGGACTGTCGAGGACCTCCTTGGAGGGCGATTCGAAGACGAGAGTCAGCTCCCCGCCGTCCGCAGAGGTGGGCCGGTAGTGGAAGACCTGTCCGGCCCGGGCATCGCCGCCGTTCGTCGACACCACGTAGATGCCATCGTCTCCGTGGAACGCGCCCTCCAGGCGTGCAAACCGAGCCGCGCCCCTGTCGACCCCCTGCCTGAACACGGCCAGCCGATCCGCTTCGGCGTTGGCCGGGTCCGGGTCGTCGATGTCCACCCAGTGTGTCCGCAGTACCTCGCCCGGCGTTTGGCCGCGGGCGGTCAGATACCCCGGCTGGCCGGTTACCGCCATCATCTGGAGCGTCCCCCCCGCCGCGAGCACACCGGGCTGGTCCGGGATGAAGCGATAGAACCCGGCCCCGGGGAGGCGGTCGGGCACATACCACGCGTCCTCGGTCTCGTAGACGATGCCGGTCGCCGGATCAACCGCGACAGCCTCGTGAATGAAGCGTCCCATGTCCTTCAGCGGCACGGGGCCGACTGGACCGGTAGCGTCCACGGGCACCTCGAAGATGTAGCCGTGCGGCTTGCCGAATCCGGCGTCCGGCCCGTCCGTGATCTCTTCGCAAGACAGCCAGCTTCCCCATGGAGTGGGGCCTCCGGCACAGTTCACCCGAGTCCCAGCCAGCGACACGAACTCGTCCACCAGCTCCACCGCCACCTCGCCGTTCCGCTCCCAGACGCGCACCTCCAGCGAAGTCGTGCCCCCCGCACCCCTCGCATCGTAGTAGGGCTCACCGACCGGTTGCGCTCCGTCGGCATCGTCGACCATCTCGTGGTTGCGGATGAGACGCACGTTCCCGTTGGGAAGCGGAAACGCGGCCATGCCGTCAAAGGCGTTCGGGACGGTGAGGCCATCCCGAACCGACGACGCCACGCCACCCGAACTGATCCTCACGCAGCGAAAGCTCTCCGGGATTTCCAGCTCCGGGCAATCGACGCTCGGCACCAGTTCGCCGTACGGCTTGATGAAGGGACTCGAAGCCGCGCCAGCTCCCCGGCCACTTCCGGCGCGCACGGCTCCCTGTTGGGCACCGGCACGGCCGTGGACCGCGAGTCCGGCGAGCGAAGGCGTCAGTATTGCGCCTCCACCCGCGGTGGCCAGCCTCCTGATGAACGTGCGGCGCGCTATTGTCATATCGGCGACTCGAGTCCTTGCGGTTGAAGGGCCAATGACCTGACGGCGGCGGAGCGTTCACGACACCTGCACCGTTCAAGCTGGACAGTCGGAAAATACCGTGCAAGAAGAGTAGTTGTTTCGGAGAGCGAAGCGAGCCCGTACCTTTTCTACTCGCAATCGTGAAAGCGCCGGGCCCGACACCGCCACCTGCGGGCGTCTCGGAGTGTCGGATAGCCCCGGCAGTGCAAAGGCAATCGGAAACATGCTCTTACAGAACCGTCGCGACTTCCTGAAGACGACCGCGGCCGCGGCCGGAGCCTTCGGCCTCGGCGCGGCTTGCGCCCCATACGAAGACCAGGGAGATGGCTCCCCGTCCCCCATGACCATCCTGGTACTGGGAGGCACCGGGTTCATCGGCCCCCACATGGTCGAGTACGCCGTGTCGCGGGGACACACGGTCTCGCTTTTCAACCGCGGCCGCACCAACACCCACCTGTTCCCCGACCTCGAGAAGCTCGTCGGCGACCGGGACGGCGATCTGGCCGCCCTGGAGGGCCGGCGCTGGGACGCGGTCATCGACAACTCCGGTTTCTTCCCCCGGCATGTGCGCGACTCGGCCACGCTCCTCGCCGACTCGGGCCGCTACATGTTCGTGTCGTCAATCTCCGCCTACAAGGACCTGACCCCGCACGGCATCACCGAGGACTACGAGGTCGGACGGCTGGAGGACCCCACCGTGGAGGAGATGACGAACACCACCTACGGCCCCCTCAAGGCGCTGTGTGAAGAGGCCGTCCAGGAGATTTTCGGCGAACGGGCGAACATCGTCCGGCCCGGCTACATCGTCGGCCCCGGCGACGGCAGCGACCGTTGGACCTATTGGCCCGTGCGCGTGGCCGCGGGTGGCGACATGGCCGTACCCGGCCTTCCCGAGGACCCCGTCCAGTTCATCGACGCCCGCGACCTGGGGGGCTGGATGGTGCGCATGTTGGAGGACGAGGTCGGCGGCGTGTTCAACGGCGTGGGTCCGGTCGAGCCGGTGAACATGCGTCAGATGCTCGAGGCCTGCAGGGACGTGAGCGGCAGCGACGTGGCGTTTCACTGGATCGACGCCGCGTTCGTCGAGGAGCAGGGCGTCACGTTCCCGATCTGGAACCCCACGACCGGAGACTGGGGAGGCGCGCACCTGGTCGACCACTCTCGATCGATCGCGTCCGGGTACACGAGCCGCCCCGTCGCCGACACGATCCGGGACACGCTGGCCTGGTGGAACGGACTGACCGAAGAGGACCGACCGGGGGGCGCCCTGCGGAGCGGCTTGCGCAAGCGGCCCGAACCGGGCTCCGAAATGCGACGGGGTCCCGTGACAATGGCTGAAATGATGGAAGACGAGGCGGCACTGCTGGAGGCCTGGGCGGCGCGTGCGGAGGAATAGGGAGAGGAGAGGCTTGACATGCAGGTGAACTGGTCACGGAACGAAGGTGTACTGGTCGCGAAGCCCGTGGGGCGCATTTTCAGTTCGAACTACCTGGAATGGCAGGGTGCGCTGGAGGCCGGCATCAAGCCGGACGACCAGGCACTCGTGGTCGACTTCGAGCAGGTGCCCTACCTCAGCAGCGCCGGACTGCGGGTCCTGTTGACCACCGCAAGACAGTTCGAGGGACCCGGCTGCTCCTTCGGTCTTTCCACGCTCACGCGCTCCGTGCGCAAGGTGCTGGCCGCCACCGGTTTCGACCAGATGCTCGCGGTCTACGAATCCGAAGCGGAAGCCGTCGCCGCGATCAACGGCAAACCGGGTTCCTAGTCGGGCAGGCGGGGCGCTCCTTCAGGCCGACCCCGCGTCCAGTCCAACCCGGCGTCTAGTCGGGCCCGCCCCCGGCCTTCCAGCGGTCGTACCGCATTCGCAGGGTGATCACGGGATTCGCGTTCTCGCCCTCTTCGATGTTCTCGTCGGTGACGTCGATATAGAGCGAATACTCGCCGTCGTTGAATGACTCCCCCTCCGGATCGTCCGGGTTCGCGACCAGGATGTACGCGACGTGTGAAGTCTTGCCCTCGCACGAAACATGGTCGAGCACCGGCTCCGACTCACAGGTGCAGCGAACGTCGCCCCCGGCGCGGTCGGCGGCCTCCATGGCGGCCATGACCCGGTCCGCCATTGTGCCGCCCTCGGACTTGAATGCCTCGACCGCCAGGTGAACCACGTCGTCAGACGCCAGGATGTTGCCCTGCACCGAGAAATGGATACCGGCGTCGGGGATGCTGTCGGCGACCGCGAGCGACGCCTCTCCGTTCCCGCTCCCGGAGTGGCCCGCGCAGCGGCCCTGCAAGTCCACGATCCCGAACTGGCGGCGTTCGAAGTCCGGATCCTCCGAGAGCATTTCGATGATCTGTTCCGGGGCCGTGCCCGCCTTGAGCTCCCGGTAGATCAGCTCCTGGTTGGCCCGCGTCCGGTCGACACCCGCTTGCGCAGCCGCGACGGCCACTCCCGGAACCACGATGGCCTGGATGTCCATCAGCCCCGCGGCCGGGAAGTTGGGGAACCGCCCCTGTGCCACGCACGTCGCCGACGCGATCACCACCTGCCCGGTGCGCGTATCGATCGCGATGACGGACCAGGTGGCGGAGAGCAGGGCGGGGAAGAGCGCGAGCACAACAAGCGAAGCGAGCAGGCCGCGGGCTTGCCGTCCAAAGCCGTAGCGGGTCATCATAACCTCCGTTTTGGCGTTCTTGAGTCGACAAACGTCCGAGAACGGAACCGGTCGCGCAAGGCGGCCCTGCACTCGAACCGGCTGGGAACCCGCGCCGCCAGGCCCCCCCGGCCAGGGAGCAAGCACAGGTGTCCGACAAGATCACCCGCAGAGACTTCGTGGACCACGGGTCCAAACTGGCCATGGGCGCGATGATCGTCCCACGCCATGTGCTGGGAGGCCCGGGGTACCAGGCGCCGTCCGACCAACTCAACCTCGCAATCATCGGGGTGGGCGGACAGGGCACCGAGAACGCCCAGGAGTTCGGGACCGAGCACATCGCCGCGATCTGCGATGTGGACTTCGGCGTAGTGCACCGGCGGGTCCAGGAGCGGATGACCGATGGCGACGGCAATCCGCGCGAAAAGGGCTACCGCTGGCGCGACCAGTTCTTCGAGGCGCGCCAATACACCGATTTCCGCGAACTCCTGGACCGCGAGGCCGACCTCGACGCCGTCCTCGTCGCGACGCCCGATCACCTTCACGCCTCCATCGCGAAGGCCGCGATGGAAGGGGGCAAGCACGTCTTCGTCGAGAAGCCGCTGACCTACACGGTCCACGAGGGGCGCGTGCTTGCCGAGATCGCGCAGCGCACGGGCGTGGTCACCCAGATGGGGAACCAGGGCCATTCCGGCGACGACGCGCGGCTTGTCAACGAGTGGGTCCAGGCCGGCGTGATCGGCGACGTGACCGAGGTGCACATCTGGACCAATCGTCCGATCTGGCCGCAGGGGATCCATCGTCCGGAGCGCTGGGAGGAGGGACTGAACCCGGGCTGGTACCAGCAGTGGCACCAGGGCGCCATCCTGTCCGTCGCCGCGGACGTCATGGACGCGGGATACGCCCTGCCCGAGGGCATGGACTGGGATCTCTACCTGGGACCAACCACCAGGGAGATTCCCTACCATCCGATCTACCACCCCTTCAACTGGCGCGGCTGGGTCGACTTCGGGGTCAGCGCGCTCGGCGACATGGGTGCGCACCTGGTCGACCACCCCTACTGGGCCCTCGGACTGACCCACCCCACCACCATCGAAGCCACCTCCACCCCTTGGGGCGGCCCGCAGGACGATCCCGCTTCCTTCCCGCTGGCCATGCGCGCGCACTACGAGTTTCCGGCCCGCGGCTCCATGCCGGCAGTCGACCTGCACTGGTACGACGGCGGCCTCATGCCCCCCCGCCCGGCCGCACTCCCCGACGATGTCGACCTCAACCGCACGGGCGGCGTGATGTTCATCGGCGACCGCGGCATCCTCATGCACGGCACCTACGGCCGGAACCCCCGGCTCTTCCCGGAGTCGCTCACAGCCGAAGCCACAGAGGTGCCCCAGACCCAGCCGCGCATCGAGGAGACCCACCAGATGAACTGGGTCAAGGCGTGCAAGGAGGGTGGCGAGGCGTCCTGCCCCTTCGACTACGCGTCCCGCCTCACCGAGGTGATGCTGCTGGGGATCGTTGCGCTGCGCACCGGCCAGGGGAAGAAGATCCGCTACGACGCCGACGCGATGCGCGTCACCAACGTCGAAGAGGCCAACCGCTACCTGACGCGCGAGTACCGGGAGGGGTGGGAGGTGTGAGGCTCGCCGGGCCTGCGCGGCACGCGGGAGCGATCCGCTGACGGGGACTTGATGGCGCAGCAGGACCGACCGGTGTTGACATGCCTGGAATGATGGCGGACCTCAATCGGCTCGGCACCAGCCTGGAGCGGGAGGCCACCTGTGGCTGCTGACCGGACCAGTGCAGGACGATCGACACGTCAACCCCAATCATGGAGGACACGATGACAAACGTCTGCGGATGTTGCGGCGGCGGTTGTTGCGGCGGCGCCTGCTGCTGAGCGAGCCCGGCAAGCTGCAAAGGGGGTCGGCTGGCAGGATCGGCCGGCCCCCAGGGGGCTTGCCACAGGCGTGTGCTCGCCCCGACACTGAGTAAACAGCTCGCTACCCGGAAACATGCAATCAGGAAACCAACATGACGCACACGCGCCGCCGCTTCCTCGCCGCCGCCGGAGCCGCCGCTCTCACGCCCGGCCAGGCGCTCTCCGCCGCAGCTTCGCGGCCCGGCTCCCCGTTCGGCACCGGCGCCCTCCGCCCGGCCCCCACCCCCACCCCCAACCCCCTCAGGATCCTCGTCCTGGGCGGAACCGGGTTCATCGGCCCGCACCAGGTGCGGTACGCAATGTACCGGGGCCACGAAGTCACGATCTTCAACCGCGGCCGCACCAACCCCGGCCTCTTTCCGGGAGTGGAGGCGCTGGTCGGCGACCGTGACGGGCAGCTCGACGCCCTGCGCGGCCGCACCTGGGACGCCGTCATCGACAACAGCGGCTACGTTCCCCGGCACGTGCGCGACTCGGTGGAACTCCTGCGCGATTCGGTGGGGCGCTACCTCTTCACGTCCACCGGGTCGGTGTACAGCTTCGACCAGGACGAGATCACCGAGGACGGCGTGCTGCTCCCCATCGAGGATCCCGATAGCGAGGACGTCAACCGCTACTACGGTCCACTGAAGATCCTCTGCGAGAACGCGGTCACCGACGGCTTCAAGGAACGCGGCACCGTGTTGCGGCTCCATGTCGTGGCGGGGCCCGGCGACACCACCGACCGCTACACCTACTGGCCCGTGCGGATCGACCGCGGCGGCGAGATCATCGCCCCGGGCAGCCAGCACACACCGGTCCAGTACATCGACGTGCGCGACCTGGCCGAGTTCATGATCCTGTGTCTCGAGCGCGACATCGGGGGCACGTACAACACCGCCGGGCCCGCGCTCGACCCGACCTCCATGGCCGAGTTCCTGTACGGAGTCCGCGCCATCACCAGCACGCCGCTGTCGTTCACCTGGATCGACGAGCAGTTCCTGGCGGACCGGGAAGCCCGCTTCCAGCTGTGGTATCCGCCCACCGAGGGCCCGATCCGGGCTCTATCCCGTGTCCGTTCCCACAAGGCGGTCGCGGCGGGCCTCAGATTCCGGCCGCTGGCGGAGACTGCGCTGGACACGCTGGACTGGTTCAATTCGCTGCCCGAGGAGCGCCGAAACGCCTTCGAACTCAACCTGGAGCGTGACCGGCAGATCCTGGAGGAGTGGAAGGCGCGGTAGGGCCATAGAACCGCCACGCCGCCCGGAAGTCCCTGGGCGGCACCTCGCCCAGCAGCCGCGCCCGCACCATTTCGATGGGCATGCGGCCTCCTCGCAGGATTGTGTCATGGAACTCCCGCTCGGTCATTTGACCGCCGCCGACCAGCTGCTCCTGCAGCGTGCGGATCTGCAGCCCGCCCAGCATGTACGCGGCCTGGTACAGCGGCGAGTAGTTCCCGTTGAAGGAGCGCCGCACTTCCGCCGTCGCGTTCGCGGGCTCGTGGCCGACCCGGTCCACCAGGAAGGCGATCGCTTCGTCGGGCGTCATCTCGCCCAGGTGGAAGCTCAACGAGAAGATGATCCGTGCGGCCCGGTGCATGCGCCAGAAGAGCATCCCGATCCGGTCCTCCGGCGTGCTCGGGAACCCCATGTCCCACAGCCGCATCTCCCAGTAGAGCGCCCATCCCTCGCCCCAGAACGGCGTGCGGAAGAGGTTGCGGTGCGAGTTGTAGCGCTCGGTCATGAAGCCCTGCAGGTGATGCCCGGGGATCAGCTCGTGGTGCACCGTAGCGCGCGCGAAATGGATGTTGTTCCCCCGCATGCTCATGCGCTTCTCGTCGTGGGTCATCTCGTCGGTAGGGAACGAGACGCGGATGACCTCGCCGCCCAGGAAGAAAGGGGCCACGCGTTGACGCTCGGGTGACATCATCTCCAGCCGCCACACTTCGTTGGCCAGCGGCGGAAGCGTCAAAAGGTCGCGCTCCTCGAGGAAGTCGACTGCCTCCTGCGCCAGCTCCACGATCAGTTCGGGCTGCCGGCCCGGCTCTACGTGCAGCGTCTTTACGTGCTCGAGCGCAGCCCGCCAGTCATCGCCGTAGCCCAGGTCCCGCGACGCCTCCAGCATGCGCGCGTCGCACCACGCAAACTCGCGCTCGGCAATCGCAATCAGCTCCTCGGGCGTGTATGGGATCATCTCGCGGATCAGATCCGCCTCCATCCCGTCCCGCCCGATCGGGTCGCCCACGATGGGTTCCTCCGCGCCCTCCGGCCACCCGACGATCTGCTCGCGCAGCGTCAACAGATAACGATCCAGCGCTTCGTCGGCCTCATTGTACGGCTGCCTGGCCCACCAGGTGAAGAGGGGATCGTAGCCCTCGTAGTGGCGGAACCAGGCGTCGAGCGCCCTTGTGTAGGATTCGAGGAGCCGCACGGCCCTGAGTCCGGTGATCGGCGTCGGGGTCGGCTGCCCCGCCCCACCATCCCCAGCCCCCCCGGCGGCTGAGCGGGACCGCATCGCTCGGTCGGCGGCGACCACCGCTTCGGCCAGCGCCGCCAGACTCCCCGCGATCTCCTGCCCGTCGACCTCTTCGCGAGAGTGGCGGATGCCCAGCAGCGCTACGATGTCGTCCGCGAAGGGAAGCAGCGGAAGCACCTCGGCCACCATGCGCCCCTCCCGCTCCAGCAGCTCCCGGCGGTACCGCACCTCGCTACTCAGGAGCACGAGATCAATGCTGCCATCCACGTCGTCGGGAGCGACCCGAAGCGCGTCCAGCTCCTTCGTCCACCCGGCCAGGAAGTCGCCCATGCGTTCCTGGCGCGCCGCCGAGTACGGGATGTCGCCCCACCTGCGCTCCAGCACCCCCAGGTCGGAGCTGAACCGCTCGACAACCTGCGCCAGGCTCGATTCCTGGAAGGCGGCGACACCCTCGAGGGCGGGGGTGGACGGGCTGGACTGTCCCAACGCTGTTCCCGGCGCGGCCGCGACCGCTGCCAGTGTCCACGGAAGCCATCCAGGGCGACGAGTTTTCACGGATCCCTCCTCTGAGCGTACATTGGACGCCCCTTTCGCGGCCGCGCTGTCGCGGCCCCGGGGCGACCGTCCCCTTGGACTCTGGACCCATGCAGGTATTCGGGCAACACGAGAAGCAGACGCTGGGCCAGCTCACGCGCGTGGCCCAGCGGGCCGAGCACGCCGCACTGATGGCGGACGGCCACCTCGGGTACGTCATGCCCATCGGCGGCGTGGCAGCCTACCGCAACCAGGTGAACGTGGCCGGCGTGGGCTTCGATATCGCTTGCGGGAACGCGGCGATCCGCACCGATCTCGGCCTGGCCGACCTGCGGGACCGTCCCGGCGGGCTCCGGCGGGGCCTTGAGCGCATCGGCGACGAGATCCAGCACGGCCTCACCTTCGGGATCGGCGGCACGAACAAGTCACGCGATGCTCCCGTGGACCACCGGCTCTTCGGGGATCCCGCCTGGCAGGCCGTCCCGTTCCGGCACCGGGCCGCGCTGCGCGACAAGGCGCGCAAGCAGCTGGGCACGGTGGGGTCGGGCAATCACTACGTCGACGTCTTCGCCGACGAGAAGGACCGCATCTGGGTCGGCGTCCACTTCGGGTCGCGCGGCTTCGGCCACACGGTTGCCTCCTCGTTCCTCGCGATCGGGCAGGGCGCCGAGTGGGGCACGCGCGTGCCCGAGGCCGAAGTCATCCTCGACCTGGGCGCGCCTGTCGGCCACGACTACTGGCACCTCATGAACCTGGCGGGCCGCTACGCCTACGCCGGCCGCGAGTGGGCGGTGCGCAAGGCCGTGGAGATCGTTGGAGGACGCGAAGTCGAACTGGTCCACAATCATCACAACTTCGCCTGGGAGGAGGAGCACTTCGGGGAGACCCTCGTCGTGGTCCGCAAAGGGGCGACGCCCGCGTTCCCCGGTCAGAAGGGATTCGTGGGCGGCTCGATGGGCGATGACTCGGTGATTCTGGAGGGGACGCGGGCCGACGAGGTCGCCGCACTCCAGATCCAGGCCCTGTATTCCACCGTGCACGGCGCGGGCCGCGTCATGAGCCGCACCGCCGCACGTGGCAAGCGCCACCGCCGCACGGGCAAGGTGCTGAAGCGCGGCAAGGTCTCCCGGGAGATGATGAAGGACTGGGTGGACCGGAAGGGCGTCGTGCTACGGGGCGGCGGAACGGACGAAAGCCCTCATGTGTACCGGAGGCTGTCCGACGTGCTGACCGCCCAGGGGGACACCGTCACAGTGCTGCACACGCTTCGGCCGCTCGTGGTCGTGATGGCGGGTGCGGGGTGGTAGTGGCGGTGCCCTACGACAACAAGAGCTCGTACCTGGCAATTAGCCACGGCGGGATGTCCGGATTCAGCAGCACATGGAGATACCGGCCACCCCCCAAGACCTTCGAACCCTCCGGCAACCGCACATTCTCGAAGAGCTTTCGCCCTGTATGGCGATCATAGGCTTCGACCGACACATCGAGTTCCCTGAACGGAAACCACGGCCTGGCCGGATCCAGCCTGCCGACCGTGAACACCAGATAGTCGCCACCCACGACGTCCATGCTCGTGACGAGGTCGAAGCTCTCGATCAGTCGCTCGATCGGATTGCCGGCCTGAGCCGCCGGCCCCTCTTCACTGGTGTACGCAAACGCCCCCGCCTCGATCTCCGGGACCCTGCGGAACCCCGCTGGTAGCGTCCCGATGGTGCCCACCGAATCGCCAGCGCCGTTCAGGATGGTCGCAGGGTACAGGAGGCCGGCCATCACGTACAGGGAGTCCCCGCGGACCGCCGCGTGGAGACTGCCGAGACCGCCCCAGTAGGGTTGGCGGCCAACCAGGGATTTCCAACTGGTCCATGCCACCGCGCCGTCAACCAACCTGTGAAAGTTGCCGTCCATCTGAGTGACGTCGATGTCCGTTCGCAGCCCGCTGAACACGATCTCTCGCCCCATCGGCAGGACCATTTGCGGCACATGGTTCTCGATCACCGACATGCTGTCGGGAGTCAGATCCGCAGCCAGGTAGGTCAGTGAGCCGTTCTGTGCCCCTGTCACGACGATTCTGCCATCTGCCATCTCCGCCACGCTCCGAATCCGACGGAATTCCCACGGCCCGTCCCCGAAGCGCCCGAACCCGGCCTCAAGCGTCCCATCGGCCCGATAGGTTCGCACCCGCGGAAGGTACCGATCTGCGATGACGAAGCCGCCGTCCCGCCTCTCGACAAACTCGCCTATGGCCGCGATCGAATCGGACGGATCTTCACCCAGTTCGATGACCTCCACCATCTCGAAGACTTCGTCGAACGGCGGCGAGGGCACCTCAACTGGCTGTTCCGCGCAAGAAGCGACGAAAACGAGGACGGAAGCGCCGGGAAACGCGAATTGTTGGAGGGTGCCAGGCGTATGCCGAGGCTTTGCGTCTCGCGGGCTAACGCTCACCGGACAACGAGGGGTCTACGGGCCCACCCCAGCCCCCCTACCCTCTTATCTCCGCGTCAATCCCCTCCTCGCCTTCCCATTTCCCGACCACCGCCGCCGCGCAAGAGTCGCTGTAGACGTTGACGGCCGTGCGGGCCATGTCGAGGGGCCGGTCGATGGAGAGCATCGCGGCTACGATCAGCATCGCCTGGGGATTGTCGCCGATCCCGATCGCGCCGAGGATGATGAAGATCACCACCAGTCCCGCGGACGGAACCGCTGCGGCGCCGATCGACGCCAGCAGGGCCGTGAGGACGACCACAAGCTGGGTCGCAAAGCCGATGTCGGCTCCGAGGGCCTGCGCGATGAAGAGCGCACCCACGCACTCCATCACCGCCGTCCCGTCCATGTTGACGGTGGCCCCCATGGGCAGCGTGAACGACGACACGCGATCGGACACCCCGACCTTTTCCTGCACCGTCTTCAGGGTGACCGGCAGGGTGGCCGCCGAAGAACTCGTCGAGAACGCCACCAGCAGCGGCTCCCTCATGTTCATCGCGTGCTTCCAGGGAGACACGCGCGCCCAGAAGTACAGCAGGAGGGGCAGCGTGATGAAGAAGTGGATGGCGAGGCCCGAGCCCAGCGCCACGACGTATTGAGCCAGGTTGCCGAAGGCCATCAGCCCGGTCTCGTCGACCATGGTGACCATCAGCCCGAAGACCCCGATCGGGAGCAGCTTTATGATGCCCGTCGTCAGCGCCATCATCGCCTGGAAGAGCGCACCGACCAGGCTTGTGATCTTCGTGCGGGGACCCTCCGGCAAGGTCGTGACGGCCGCTCCGAAGACGATGCAGAAGAAGATGACCATCAGCATGTCGCCGGCCGAGGCCGCCTCGAAGAAGTTCGAGGGAACGATGGTGTAGAGCAGGTCGACGAACGACTCCGGGGTCGCGAGGTCGGGCGGTTCCGCCCCGGTGTCGGTAACCGGATACCCCCGGCCCGGATTGATGAGGTTGAACAGGAGCAGACCGGTCAGGGCGGCCAGGAGGCTCGATACCAGGTAGTAGCCGAGCGTCTTGCCGAACATCCGGCCAACGGTGCGCCCGCTTCCGGCGGATGCCACTCCCGAGATGATGGAGGTGATGACCAGGGGCACGATGATCATTCGCAGGAGCTGCATGAACAGGCCGCCGACCCATCCGACGTTCTCCGCGACGGCTCCTCCTCCCGGAGACAGGCCGATGCCGATGCCCAGAAGCATCGCGATCAATACCTGCCAGTGAAGGCGCGTGTACCAAGGCCGGTCCGGGGCGTATTCCATGGATGGTCTCGTTTGGAAAAGGGATTGATGGGCGGGTGCCAGGGAGCGTCGACTTCGTCCCACGCGCCAAGGTGAAGGCCGGGGCCGCGTGGCGTCAAGTGAAGCCGGGATTCGGTGGACATCGCACAGGATTGGGCCATGGCGTTCGAGATGCACGGCCTGACCGACGGGCACCTTGTGGCAAAGCGGGACGCTCTGGGCTAGTGTTGCGTCACGAACTCCACCCCGCGAGGCCACAGATGCGCAGATCCGTCAGGTTCGTCCCTTTCCCCCTGGCCGCCACCGCGGTCCTGGCGACGTGCACTCCCCCCGCCCCACAGGACGACGGGGCCCTCCGAATCGCCGTTGCGCGCTTTCAGCACGAGACCTGCACCTTCTGCCCCGGCGGCGACACCGAGGTTGACGACTGGCTGCGCTATAGCGAGCCGCTCTCGGGCGAAGCGCTGCTGACTTCCGGCGGATACGTGGGCGGTTTCACGACGCGGGCGCGCGAGTTCGGCGATGTGGAGCTGGTGCCGCTGACGTCGCCGGTCGGGGTCTACGGCGGGTCGTCGAGGAGCTGGAACACGAGGGAGACCTTCGACCACTTCCTCGACGCGATGCTGGCCGAGCTGGAGGAGCAGCTCCCGGTGGACGCGGTCTACCTCGCGCTGCACGGCGCGATGGCGGTGCGCGACGTCCCGCGTCCCGAGGCCGAGATCGCGCGGCGCTTCCGCGAGGTGGTCGGGCTCGGCGTTCCGATCGCGGGCACCTTCGACCTGCACGGCAACGAGGACGCCGAGTTCCTGGAGCACGCCGACTTCGCCTTCGTCACCAAGCGCTACCCCCACTACGACGCCTACATCCAGGGAGAGCGGGCGGCGCGGGCGCTCAGGCTCGCCGCGCTGGGCGAGTACCGGTCCACCACGGCCACCCGCAAACCCGGCGTCATCACGGCGACCGTGCTGCAGTGGACCGGCCAGTCGCCGTCGATGGACATCATGGAGCGGGCCCGGCGGTGGGAGGCGCGGGAGGATGACGCGTACGTGAGCGTCTTCTACGGCTATCCCTGGTCGGACGTACCCGACGTCGGCGCGACCGTGCACGTCATGACCAACGACGACCAGGCGCTCGCGGACCGGATCGCGGATGACATGGACGACTTCATCTGGCGCGTGCGCGAGGACTTCGCGGTGGGCGGCTACCCCGGTCCCGAAGAGGCGGCGCGGATCGTGGCGCAGGCGGTCGCGCGCGGCGAGATCCCCGTCGCGGTCGGCGACCACAGCGACCGTCCGGGCGACGCCACCCACATCCTGAACGCCTTCGAAGCCGCCGGGATCGGCAAGGTGCTGTACGGCACGATCACCTCGCCCGCCACCCTGGAGGCGCTCACGGCCGCCGGAGCCCGGCCCGGCGACCCGTTCGACATGGAGATCGGCGGCTTCACGCCGTCGGGCGGCTCGCCCCGGCGCATCGTCGGCACGGTGGAGTACTTCGGCGAGGGCTTCGGCTACGACACGATCGCCGCAGTCTCATTCGGCGACGGCAATCTGGTCGTCCTCACGCCGGCCTACGAGCAGGTCCTCTACCCGGACAACTTCCGTTTCGGGTCCATCGACCCCGACGACTACGACGTCTTCGTGGTCAAGTCACGCGTCCACTTCCGCCGCGGCTTCGACGAAACCGGCTACGCCCGCACGATCGTCATCGTCGAGGCGCCCGAGCCCTTTGTGGGAACGACCTTCCTGGACGCGTTATCGTATGAGCATGTGAATCTGGATCAGTTGTACCCGTATGGCGCTCCCGAGAAGCGTCGGTGACACTGGAAGGCTGAATGAAGATCGACCGAGAGCAGGTTCGACACTGGAAGAAGGTCCTGTCTCCCTACTTCGGGCCGGACGACCGCCGGAGCGCGTGGCAGATGGGCTACACCATCGTTCTCTTCGCGACCGCCTGGGCGCTCATGTACTGGAGCCTCGGCGTGGGCTACTGGCTCACGCTGCTGCTGGCGATCCCCGCCGCGGGCCTGGCGATGCGCCTCTTCATGTTCCAGCACGACTGCGGCCACGGGTCCTACTTCAGGTCGCGGAGACTCGCCTGCATTACCGGCTCCGTAATCGGCGTGCTTACCCTGACCCCGTATCACTACTGGCGAAAGACGCACGCGATCCACCACGCGCACTCGGGCGACCTGGACGTCCGCTCCTTCGGCGACATCGTCACGGTCACCGTCAAGGAATACGAGGCGATGTCCTTCCTGCAGCGCTTCGGCTACCAGCTGTACCGAAACCCGATCGTCCTCTTCGGTCCCGGCGCCGCATTCCAGTTCTTCGTCAAGCATCGGTTTCCGTGGGACGTGCCCCGCGGGTGGAAGCGGGAATGGCGTTCCGTGTGGTGGACGAACGCGGCACTGGTCGCGATTCTGGCCGGTGCGTGGATGACCATCGGAATCGGCACGTTCCTCATGATCCAGCTGCCGATCACCCTGATCTCCTGCTCGATCGGCGTGTGGCTCTTCTACGTCCAGCACCAGTTCGAAGACGCGTACTGGCACTGGCACAAGGACTGGAACTACTTCAACGCGGGCCTGTATGGGTCCTCGTTCCTGCGCCTCCCCAAGGTCCTGCAATGGTTCACCGCGAACATCGGACTCCACCACGTCCACCACCTCAGCGCGCGGATCCCCAACTACCGCCTGCAGCGTTGCCACGACGAGAATCCAGAGCTGTGGAAGGCCCCGACGATGACACTCCGGGACGGCCTCAAGACCCTGCGCCTGGCGTTGTGGGACGAAGGGAGGCGGAAGCTGATCTCGTTTCGCGAATACCGGCGCCGGCGGACGGCCGGGGCGCTTTCTTGAGTCGGTCGGGAAGGTCGGTCCGCGGGGCGGTCGGCCTGCTGATCGCCATGATGGCACCCATCGCATGCGGAGACGATATGACAGGTCCTGACAGCATCGAGGATACCCGGTTCGCGGCCTCACTGGAGATCAACCTCGCCGCCTTTACGCGAACTCCGTCCGGCCTCTACTACGAGGATGTCACCCAGGGGACCGGCGAGCCGGCCACCGCCGGCCAGAGTGTGAGCGTCGCCTATACGGGCTGGCTGACCAACGGCACCCAGTTCGACAGCGGCGAATTCCCCTTCCTGCTCGGCGCGGGTCAGGTCGTGCCCGGCTTCGACGAGGGCGTGACGGGGATGCGCGTCGGAGGGGTTCGCAGGATCATCATCCCGCCGGAGTTGGGGTACGGGAACCGTGGCAGCGGACCGGTACCGCCGAACGCGATCATGATCTTCAGGATCGAGTTGCTGTCGATCGCGTGAAGGGGCGGACGGCGCAAAGCCGTTCAGTCCGCCGTCGTCACTCCCAGCTCGTTCAATCTCACGAAGTCGGCCCGATTGGCTGTCGCAACCGGCGCGTCGTCCGCCAGGGCCGCCGCGGTATGGCCGTATAACGCATCCATCAAGGTCCGACCTTGCAACGGGTCGCTCAGCCCGCATCTCCACAGCGACGGAGCACCTCGTAGCGGATAACGTGCGGCACATCCAGATCGCTACGGGTCTGCACCCACAACTCGCTGCGGCTGGCTTGGAAGACATAGGGGCGATAGTCGGCATCCCCGGTTGACAGGTCGCCAAATCGTACGCTTCCCTCCAGGTTGCCCTCTTCGTCGTAGACCTCTCACACGTTGGCGGGGTGGGGCCACGCCTCCCGCAGCAGCCCGATCGAACCGTCTCTCCCCACCAGGATGCGTCGAACCGGAGGGTGCGTCTCGGGGAAGGTGATCACTTCACGCGCGATCCGTCTCCGACGTTCCGCGTCCTGGACGCCCCACGGGGCCCTGAGACGCTCAGGAGTGAAGTCTCCCGCCCGCCCTGCGGCAAATCGTTCCCGCATCAACATCCGTTCGTCCCTCGTCACTGGCAGCGGCACGTATGGAACGGCCCTATGCAACAGCGTATCGCCCGCGATGCCGATCCTGAGCAGGTCGAAAGTTGGTGGTTCATCCTCTGAATGCACCTCGCCGATGAACACCACGGCCGACCCGTCGGGCACCGCAACCACCGGAAGCCACGATTCCTCATTGGAAGGTGCCAGGGGGTGTGGAAGCATCATGCCGAATCCCCTGCTGTCCGTTTCCCGATGGATCGCGTGGTCGGCAAGGTGGCGCTCAATCATTGCAATAGTATCCACGATCTCGCCGGAGGCAGACAAGCGCCGGAGCGGAGCTCGCCGCCCAAGCAGAAAACGCTCAGCCTGCTCGCTGACGGTGCGATAGGGCAGGAAGGTACCGTCGGCCAGCGGTGTGCCGGGGGCGAACCTCGATCCCTCCGCCGACATCGGTATCCTGAAGCTGACCTGCCGGACCGGCGTGCCGTCCGCGAGGAAGAACTGTGTGGTAAACCGGTCGCTCACCCAGAGCGTGTCCGCTCGCCATCCAATCCTGCGAGGATCGGAGGCGAACTCGCCGGGTCCGCTGCCGGCGCGTCCGATGCGCCCCGCCGGGCTGCCATCGGGCAGGAATACGGACACATGATGGTCCCAACTCTGGATCAGATAGATGCGGCCGCCGGGCCCCGTCTCCAGTGCCCTCACGGGACTCAGCGTGACTTCGCCGTGCGTGGAACCCAGCCGCAGGGTCTCGTTGAGCTGCCAGGGCGTGTCGCAGGCAGACTCCTGCCCAGCGATCGCGGCCGGGAAGAAGAGGATCCCGCCGACCGCCGCAGCCACCCGCGCCCAAGGCCGGCTTGACACTATCGCCACATCTTTCTGCGGAATTCTCCCGCCCGGCGCCTGGCCCACCGGAGCGCCACGCTCGCCGCGACCGCCATGGCCGCGGCCATCACGTTGAACAGGATGTCCACGGGGTCCATGACACGGCTGGGCAGAAACCACTGGATGCCTTCGTCGAGGACGCCGATCAGCGACGCGATGGCGATGGCGAGCAGGCCCGGGACGGGAACGCGGCCTCCCTGACCGGCTCGCTCCAGCAGCGCTTCGTGGACGAAGATTGCAACCACCCCGTACTCGACCAGGTGGGAGCGCTCGGTTGGGACCGCCATGCGAACCACGATCAGCAGGTACGCGGCGGCGACGCCAAGGGCTATGCCGATCTCGGCGCCGCTGGGCCGCACCCTGAGGCCCTGCGTGATCACGGTTGCAAGGACCAGGAGGCAGCCGAGGAGGAAAAGCCACACCGACAGGAAGTCGCTTCCCAGCTGGTCAACCAGAGTCCGCGCCAGGCCCAGTGTCGAGTAGATCGCCACCACGACCGCCAGAGTCCAGGCCCAGAGGCGTCTTTCGCGAGCCGACGTGAAAGCGGGCATGCCCTGAGCGGCCTAGCAGGCCGTGGATAGAGCCGCCCGAGCACCGAGAGCGGCGAGGCGCCGGGCCGGCAAGTACGCTTGGATTTGCATCTTCTTGTGGTGACTGTAGTTGCATGTTCGACAGCCCGGATTCCCGCTTCTTGACTCCCGCTACTTTCGATTTCCGTTGCGAGCCAGGCGACGGTCTTCCAGAGCCTTCCGAAGCTGTCCCTCGTCGGCCCTCTGGTAGCACCGAAGCACCGTCTTGGCCGTCTTCCACCCGCCAAGTTGGCAAAGCACCTTCAGCGGCTGGTCCATCAGGTCGCTGGCGAACTTCCGCCTCAGCGAGTGCCAGCCCCGTCCGGGCTTCGGTTCCAGTCCCGCAAGAATCTGGGCCTTGCTCCACCAAGCGTGCAACCGGGCGGCACCCACCGCCGCCCTCGGATTGTTGGGCGCGGGCAGCACCGGAGCCTCCCCGGTTCCGGGGTTCATCGCCCGCACCTCTTTCAACGCGTCGAGAGCCTCGCCAGTGACGGGCGTGACGTGTTCGTAGCCAGACTTGTCGTGCTCGGCGCGCCAAACGATGGTTCCGCCCGCGAAGTCGATGTCCGTCCACCGAAGCTGGCGTATCGCGCCGATCCGGTGGCCCTCGTGCGCGAGCACGAGCGCGACGCGGAACCGCCAGTCCATCCGGCGCGACACCTCCAGAAGCGCCCGGTACTCCCCCTCGGCCAGCACCGCCCGCGTCGGATTCTTCTCTCTGGGCGTCCTGAGACCCCTGAGCGGATTCGAGTCGACCAGTAACCGGCCCTGCTCGTCTCGCGACTTCGCCGCCCAATTCAGGACAGCGATCAGCAACTTCAGGTCGTATTCGACCGTTCGGTCGGATACGCGCCTTCCGCTCGGTCCGATCCTGCCCGCGCGCCGCTCCCGGATGAAGCGATCCCAATCCCTTTGGGACAGTGTGGCCGGGTCGCGGTTCCGTCCGAAGAACCGGAGGAACATGTGCATGGCGGCCCGGTCGTGGCCCCGATTATACGCGCCCTTGGTGGGCGTCACCTCCTCACCGTAGATGTCAACTTTCATGGCCATCCGGGGCTGACCACCCCGCGGATCTGAAACTATAGATCAGGCGCGGCGGGGGCAGAGGCCGTCGCTTCTTATGGTGCCTGGAGCCCGATTGTCAACATGGCCCGGGGCGCTTCGGGGAACCCCGCAGTGCTGAGAAGGCCCGCAAGGGCCGACATCGCGGACGGAAAAATCGCATTCGAACAAGCGCCCCGCCCCCGCCGCGACATCATCAGCCCCGGGGGGAACCATGAACGTAGTGATCGAACGGTGCGCGGGCCTCGACGTGCACAAGAAGACGGTGGTGGCATGCGTGCGGACGCCGCGGCCCCGGCCGGGCGAAGGAGCGTCTGAAGGAGACGCGGAGCTTCGCGACGACGATGAAAGGCTGGGGGCCGTGCGCGCGTGGCTGGCCTCACACGGCGTGACCGATGCGGCGATGGAGTCCACGGGCGTGTACTGGCGCCCGGTGTCGGCGGTGCTGGAGGGCGACTTCCGGCTGCTGCTGGTCAACGCCCGGCACGTCAAGCAGGTTCCGGGCCGCAAGACGGACGTGAGGGACTGCGAGTGGCTTGCGCAGCTTCTCGAGTGCCGGCTGCTCAAGGGAGCTTCGTGCCGTCCTCGGAGATTCGCGATCTGCGCGATCTGACCCGTCTGCGCAAGACGCTGGTCCGGGAGCGGAGTTCGCAGGTCAACCGGGTGAGCAAGATACTGGAGTTGGCGAACGTCAAGCTGGGGTCGGTGGTGTCGAACGTCATGGGGGTGACCGGCCGGGCGATCCTGGACGCCATGATCGCCGGGGAGGACGACCCGAAGGTCCTGGCCGGCCTGGCGAAGGGAAGCCTGCGGGGCAAGCACAGGGAGCTCGCCGAGGCCGTGCCCGGGCTGATGCGGGACTACCACCGCTTCGTGCTGCGCCGGTATCTGGACCTGATCGACGAGTTGACGCGCCAGATCGAGAGGATCGAGGCGCAGATCTTCGCGGAGACCTCCGGCCCTTTCGGAGCGGCGCTCAACCTGCTGCAGAAGGGCAGCCTCAACCTGGGTGCCGTACGCGTCCAGGATCTACAACGACCGCTCGCGTCACAAGATAGCACGCGGATTCAAGCGGGCCTATTGCCGCGACTGCGCTCCACACCTGATCGGCGTGCGGGACACGGTCGGCGCGATGGGTTGGTTCTGGGGCCGGAAGTTCTTCGATTCAACGCTGAACCACGACGTGAAGTTCGGTTACCATGCGGTCTCCATCGACGAACAGGGCAAGAAGTTTCCGGCCAACCTGTGGCATGAGGACGTCAGGGCCGATCACCAGACGATCGAGCAGGTCTGGTTCGCCGGTGTCCACTCCGATGTCGGCGGCTGGTATACAGATGCCGGTCTCTCCGACATTGCACTGGAATGGATGCTGAACAAGGCGCAGGCCCAGTGCTTGCTCCTGAGGCGGAGTACCTTAGGAGCGAATCACGACGAGAAACCACGTAAGTTCAATTGGGACTGCACGATATGTCATTCTCGCCGGATAGGCCATACCTTGTGCTGCCGTACCAGACTAGCGAGAAGAGTCGGGCCAAGTGGCGGGAATTCGTGTTGAGCGGCGTGGCCCTGCCAGTGACCCGACTACACTGCCAACCTCGTTCTAGTAGTACAACCAGTCACGGCGAAGGTCGCGGCCTTGGATTCGGGAAGATCCTGATCGCCTGTGCCGACAGCGCACTCAGTGGGTCCATCTCGAAACACCGGCCTCCAGCCTCCACCTCGAAGAACTCTTGGTACTCCGGCTCGCCACGATCTTCCCAGATCAACCGGTAGATCCCGATTAGCGAATGCGTCAACCGACCGAGCTGGGTGAGAGTGTGCGCAGGGTCTCGCTGTGCGAGGGGCTTGAATCGCAACTCCTTGTCGTCAGTGTTGGCGAAGTCGTGCTCGACGTTACCCCCATGCACGAAAAGCGAACTCCCCCCATACTCGACATGGTACTCTCTTGCCATCCCTGCCTTCTCGAACGCTTCCTGCTGTGTTAGCCCGTGCCACTGGTCAGCCTGACTCAATTCATCCGTAACGTCTCGGTAATCCTCCGAGTCGATCCACTGGCGGAACGAGCGACTCCTGCTCCGGAACCAGTCGAAGATGTCTGAGTCTCCCTTGAGCAGGTCCCGGGTGCTGGGATTCCTGGTTGCCTTGGCGAAACTGCGCCGACCCTTAACGGCGAGAAACAAGGCGAGCTGACGGGCGCTCGTGTCGGAAGGATCCTCAATCACGAGCCGGAGGTCACGTTCCAGTTCAAGAAGAGTGCGAAACGTCGCGAAGGCTGGCTCCTCCAAGCCAAGCGCCCAGAGCACCCTGATAGCCTCACCGGTGATCAAAACCCGCCGGAAGAGAGCTTGAACGACGAGATCGCGCAAACCTAACTCAGATCGGAGAGAACCCAAGTTCTTGAAGAGAAAACAGCCGTGGCCGACGACCGTTTTCGCCAAATCCCAGGCATCAGGTCGTCCTTCCAAGCACGCTGGATGATCGCGAGCAAAGAGATCCCTCTCCCAGAGTCTTCCGGAAAAAAGCCCTTCCAGCACGCCGCCTGGCTCGTCACTCTCTCTGGTCACATTGGTTTCCGTGTTCGCGGTGCGTCACCGGTCGCGAAGCTCACCAGACACGGTGCAGATCCCTCCCTCAATCACGCTTTCAAGTTAGCCCGTTCGCCGAATCCGTGCGCGAGCCAAGGCACTGCCCTTGGCCGAGTTCACTCCATCCGGTCTGGCCGAGAACCGTCATCGCGTCATCAGAGGAGACGTCAAGAGGATACCAACTCTGACTGGGACCAATTGCATGTTGGGTTGCTAGGCACCTATGCTCGTGTGCCCTCGCCGACCCGTGACCTTGAACTTCAGGAAACAAATGTCTCCTGCCGGACGCCCCGGACCATATGGCACGTCGATTCTCTCCCACGCTCGAAGAGCACCCGCGAGTCACTCTCCTCCGAAACGCAGCTTCGTACTCGCGGCCGCCGCCACAGCACTGATGGCCCTTTCAGCGGCGGCTTGCGGCGATGGCGGTACAGGACCCGCTCCGGCTCCGGCTCCAAACCGGGCACCTCTGGCAAGCGGCTCGATCTCGCCTCAAACGGTAACCGCAGGGCAGACAGTCATGGTGAACGTGGCCAGCTACTTCACCGATCCGGACGGAGACGCCTTGACCTTCACGGCGACGAGTTCGAATGCCGCGACAGCATCAGTCTCGGTGTCCGGAAGCGTGGTGACAGTGACCGCGGCCGCACGGGGAGTGGCGACCGTAACGGTTACAGCCCGAGACTCAGGCGGCATGTCGGCACAGCAGACGTTTACCGTCACCGTGCCCAATCAGGCCCCGGTCGCGGTGGATGCTGTCCCGGCACAATCCGTCTTCGTCGGGGACTCGGCTTCCGTGGATGTATCGGCGTACTTCAATGACCCGGACGGAGACGCGCTGAGCTTTATTCGGTGGCGAACTCGGACGAGACGGCAGTCTCGGCATCGGTGTCCGGGAGCGTGGTTTCGCTGACCGCGATCACCCAGGGGATGTCCACCGTTACGGTGACCGCGCGCGATCCAGATGGGCTGTCTGCAGAGCAGAGCATCGCGGTCACGGTACCCAATCGGGCCCCGACTGCTCTCGACACCATCCCATCCAGGACCCTCCTGGCCGGGAATACTCTGGAGTTCGACCTGGCGCGCTACTTCGCCGACCCTGACGGAGATGCCCTGACCTTCACGGCGGCCAGCGCCAACGCCGGGGTGGCCTCCGTTGAATCGGTTGGCAGCACCCTGACGATCACTGGGCGGGCGCCCGGTAGCACGAGGATGACGGTTACGGTTACCGATCCTGCGGGGATGGCCATTCAACAGATGTTCGCTGTCACGGTGCCTAATCGGGAACCGATTGCGATCGGCAGCATCCCCGGGCATTCGGTGGAGCCCGGGCAGGCGGCCGCTGTCTCCGCATTCCGACGATTCCGATCACAGATTCCGGAGGATTCCGATCACCTTGGGAGATCAGAGGTCCATAGGGGCGCTGGGGGTCGGGTTACGGGTTTGAAGTTTAGGGGCTGGAGGGGGTCTTCGTCGAGTGATGGGGCCATGGCCGGTGTGTTGTGGGGACAGTGGAGGGCCGGTTTTCCGGAGGGGTAGAGGTAGGGCGAAGGGGATTGGACGGCCTTTACGGCGGGATTTTCGGGGTTCCGGAGGCCGGTTTGGCCCGGAACCGGGTCCCTTTGTCCCGGATTCGGGGGATTCGGAGGGATCCGGGTGGCCGCAACGGACGCCCGGACGGCCACACGGCCCGCTCAGAGCCGTCTTTCCGTCTTCTCGTCCCGATGGCGGGGAGAGACGCGCTTGCGGAGGCATGCTTGAGCCCGGTCTCTCAGCGGATCAGGCGTCGCTGGGGACGGCGTGGGGTTCCTTCGTCGAGTCGTATAGTCTTCTCATGGAGGCGCCCTTGAGGGTGATCCGGTGTGCGTTATTGAGGAGACGATCGAGGATGGCGTCGCCGAAGGTGGGATCGCCGACGACATCGTGCCAGTGCTCGACGGGAACCTGGCTGGCGAGCAGCGTGCCGCGGCGGGCGTAGCGGTCGTCGAGGACCTCGAGGAGGTCGTGGCGTCCCTGGCCTGAGAGCGAGGCGAGCCCCCAGTCGTCGAGGACGAGGAGCCAGGTCCGGGCGAGCCGCTGGATGACCTTGGGATACGACCCGTCGCCGCGGGCGAGGGTGAGTTCGTCTAGCCCGAAGTTCGGGCCCGAATCGGGCTGATTCCTGGCCGTAATCTGTTGTGGGCACGGGACTTGTACGCCAGTTCTCGTATGGGATATATGTACCCATGTAATAACAAAGTGATATCGTTGACATAACACATGATAGTCGTTACGATCATAGTCATGTATATCGAACGCGTGCCCAATCGGAACTCCCCGCCCGCCGTCCTCCTGCGCGAGTCCTTCCGCGAGGGCGGCAAGGTCAGGAAGCGCACCCTGGCCAACCTGTCGAAGTTGCCCGACGACATCGTGGACGGGCTGCGTATCCTGCTCAAGGGCGGCGTCGCCCTGAAGTCCTTCGGGGACGCTTTCGAGATCCTGCGCTCCCGCCCCCACGGACACGCCGCCGCCGTGCTGGGCACGGCCCGCAAGCTGGGCCTCGAGAGACTGCTGGACCGCCGTCCGTCGCGGATGCGGTCGCTGGCGCTGGCGATGATCGCGGCGCGCGTCCTCGACCCGCGCTCGAAGCTCGCCACCGCCCGCGGCCTCAGCTCCGAGACCCTGGCCGACACGCTGGGCGAGGAGACCGGCACGGCGGACGCGACGGCGGAGGAACTCTACGAGGCGATGGACTGGCTGCTCCGGCGGCAGAAGCGCATCGAGCGGACCCTGGCGGCGAAGCACATCGAGGACGGCTCGCTCGTGCTCTGCGACCTGACCTCGGTGTACTTCGAGGGCGCGAAGTGCCCGCTGGCCAAGCGCGGCTACTCCCGCGACGGCAGGCGCGGCAAGCTGCAGATCGTCTTCGCCCTGCTCTGCGACCGGGACGGCTGTCCGGTGGCCGCCGAGGTCTTCCGTGGCAACACGGCCGATCCCGGCGCCGTGGCCTCCCAGGCCGAGAAGCTCGCCGCGCGCTTCTCGCTGTCTCGCATCGTGCTGGTCGGAGACAGGGGGCTGCTGACCGACGCCCGCATCCGCGAGGATGTCGAGCCGGCGGGGCTGCGTTGGATCACCGCGCTGCGGGCTCCGAAGATCCGCAAGCTGGTTTCCGGCGGCGACTTGCAGCTGTCGATCTTCGACACCCAGGACCTCGCCGAGATCTCCGCGCCGGAACTCTATCCGGGCGAGCGGCTCATCGTCTGCCGCAACCCGCTGCTGGCCGCCGAGCGGGCCCGCAAGCGCGAGGCGCTGCTGGCGGCCACGGAGGCCAAGCTCGACCTGGTCGTCCGGGCCACGAAGCGCGAGAACCGGCCGCTGCGGGGCGAGAAGAACATCGCCGTGCGCGCCGACCGGGCCCTGCGCGCGCACAAGGTCGGCAAGCACTTCACCACCACCGCGAGCGACGACGGCTTCTCGTGGGAGCGTGACGAGGAGAAGATCGCCGCAGAGGCGGCGTTGGACGGCATCTACGTCATCCGCACCAACGTGGCTGCCAAGGAGCTCGGGCCCGAAGACGCGGTCCGGGCCTATAAGAGCCTCAGCCGGGTCGAGCGTGCCTTCCGGAGCTTCAAGGGGGTGGATCTCAAGGTGCGGCCCGTCCACCACCGCCTCGAGGGGCGCGTCCGCGCCCACGTCTTCCTCTGCATGCTCGCCTACTACGTCGAGTGGCACATGCGCCGCGCGCTGGTGCCGATGCTCTTCGACGACGACGACCCGGCCGCCGCCGAAGCCGCCCGTTCCTCACCCGTCGCGCCCGCCCAGCGCTCGAAAGCCGCACGTGCCAAGGCGGGCAGGAAACGCACGCCCGACGGCCTGCCCGTCCACAGCTTCCGGAGCCTGCTCGGCGATCTCGCCACCCTGACCCGCAACCGCGTACGGCCCGCCGTCCCCGGTGCCATGACCGCCGACATGCTCGCCCGCCCCACACCGCTCCAGGCCAAGGCCTTCCGTCTCCTCGGCATCCGCCCTTGACCCGTACCCAGTAGCGTACACCCGCCGATCCGAGCTATGTCTCCGCCCTACAACGACTTGACCCATCCCCCAACGGCCGAACTTCGGATTAGAGTTCCTCGCCGAAATGCGTAACGGTGTTGTACCCCCGGCACGGGGTCCGAAAGAGCCGGTCGGTCTCCGTCCCCAACGAGAACAGTCGTGCTCCCTCTTCCTGCGCGATTCTCACGAAGTGCACGGGCCTGCCGCGCGTAGCTCTCCCAGAACTCGGGGTGTTGTAGTACGGTAATCACCTGACAGTAGGCCCAAGGAAAGCGGGCACGCTGAAGGGCGTCGGCAAGGTCTACATCCAGACCGTGCTGGACTGCTTCAGCCGCTTCGTCTGGGCCCGGCTCTACACTTCGAAGATGCCGGTCACCGCCGTTCAGATCCTGAACAACCACGCGCTGCCCTTCTTCGAGGAGCACGCCGTGAAGGTCCAGACGATCCTGAGCGACAACGGCCGCGAGTACTGCGGCCGGCCGGACAAGCATCCCTACGAGCTCTTCCTGCAGCTCGAGGAGATCGACCACCGCACCACGAAGGTCGGCAGGCCCCAGTCGAAGGGCTATGCATCATACTGCACCCTGTTGGCAGGCTGAGACAGGAGTTGTGGGGATGGGCTGTCGATTGGCCAGTTTGCGCCCCTGCTGCCTGGAAGGCGGGTGGCCGATGGGCGGTTCATACAAGCATTGGTTCCTGTCGTTGTAGGAGTGGGCGCGGAGCAGCCCGTGATCACGCCATGTCTTGATGGTGCTGGTCGAGACCTGGAGTCTGGCGGCGATTTCGGCGGGGCTCAGGAGCCCTTGAGCTCGCAGCCGCTGATAGCGGGTCTTCAGGCCGTAGGCCCGGCGTAAAGCCTGTACCCGCTGTGGCCGGAAGGCGATGCCCCGGCCCGTGCGCAGTCCACGGTCGTTGAGGATGGCGGCGATCTGGGTGTCGGTGTGGTCCTCGGTGAGGCGGTCGATCTCGGCCACGACGCGCTCGGAGGTCCGGTAGAGTTGCCAGGCGGGCGGTTCGAGGGGCAGCTGCAACTGCCGCGTCGCACCGCCGCGCAAACGTATGCCCAAGGCGATACCGGTTCCCCGCGTCAGCGTGACGTCCTCGATCAGAAGGCGCGCCATGCGCTTACGCTCGCGATCCGGTGTCGCGGGGTCGTTCCACAGGCGCGGGAAGTCGGTGGACAGGGCAAGGATGTGCAGGCGTTGGGCGTCGTCGAGTTGCCCGGGGTCGTGGGCGCGCTGTTGGTCGAGTTCCAGCTGGGCGTGGTCCAGGGCACGCAGCTTGGCGTTCCACTCGGCCTCCAGCACATCGACCACTAATCGGTTGTCGGGATGGGTCTGCATGAAGCGCTGCCGAGCCAGGTCCGCTTCATGGCGAGCCCGCTGCACTGCCTGGGCCCGCCAGGCATCGACCTGCTCGGCGCGTGCCGCCAGCTCGTCCTGTACCTTGAGCGCGACGGTCAGCGTCACCGGCGTCATCAGTTCCACCAGCAGTGCCCCGACGGCGCGGTCGATGCCGGCGCCGGGGATGGACTGGCACTTGGCGCTTGCGGTTCGGATGCCCTCGCGCTGGCAGACGTAGTCGGGCACCTGCCGGCCCCGGCGCATGTGATAGCGGATCGTCATGGCTCGACCGCACACGCCGCACAAGACCATACCTTGCAACAACGCCGGCCCCTCCCGAGGCGGACTGCGTCGGCGGTCGGCGCCGTAGGCCAGTGCGTTGTTGCGCAACCGCCGCTGATTGGCCTCGAAGCGTTCCCAGTCGATGTAGCCGGGGTGTGCATGGCGCAACAGCACGGTCCACTCCTCGAGCGGCAGGCGCCGCCTCTCCACACGACCGCCGGGAAGCCGCCGCTGTCGGCTGCGGCCGAAGGCGTAGGCCCCCGCGTAGCGGGGATTATGCAGCACCTGCAGGACGCGTGAGTGTTCCAGCGGCTGCCAGTGCAGTTCGCCCTTGCGGGCTCCGGTCCGCACACGCCGCGGGAAGTGCAACCGGCGCTTGCGGAAGTGGCGCACGGTGGCGGTGGCGGCGCCGGTGAGCTCAAAGGTGTCGAACAGCATCCGCAGGCTCTGTCGCACCTGAGCATCGGGGTCGAGCACCACCCGGTCCAGCGGATCGTAGACCAGCCCCACCGGGAGAGGCAGCTTCAGTGCGCCGCGGCGCGCCTGATTGAGCAGGCCCCCGCGTAGCCGGGCATGCAGCATGTGCAGTTCCGCCTCGCTCATCGTGCCCTTGAGTCCGAGCAGGAGCCTGTCGTTGAAGTCCCCGGGACTGTAGATGCCGTCCTCGTCGAGGATCAGCGTGTCGCTCAACGCGCAGATCTCCAGCAACCGGTGCCAGTCGGTGGAGTTGCGGGCCAGCCGCGAGACCTCGAGTCCGAGCACGATGCCCGCGCGACCCATCCCGACTTCCGCGACCAGATGCTGGAACCCCTCGCGGTCCCGGTCGGCCCCGGACTGACCGAGATCGGTGTCGATCACGACGATCCGCTCGGTCGGCCAGCCGAGCGCCACCGCCCGCTCGCGCAACGCATACTGACGGCGCGTGCTCTCCGTGTTCTCGACCACCTGGCGCACCGTGGACTGCCGCACATAGAGATAGGCATCGCGGCTCAGGTGGCCGGCGCTCACCTTCCGGTGCGCATCGCTCATGCCGCTCCCCCCCTCAGGTGGGGGCGGACCATCGCCATCAGGATGTGCATCGCCCGGCTCTCCACGCCCGCTGGCAACGGACCGGGCGTACGCGGCGCGGCTCCGATGCCGGCCGGGGCGGGCAACGTCGCCAAGATGTCCAACCAGGCGGCGACGCCCCGGCACGTCAGAACGGCGAGCCCGTCGCGATCCTGGAGAGGCCCGTACCGGAGAGCTCGACCACGCAGTTGCTCGTAGCCTTGGGCGCAGGCCGCGGCCGGCCACAGCAGCGCATCGGAGTGCACGCGCCGGGTCACAGGCGTTTTTTTTCCCGTGCCAGCACGCGCTCCACACTGCGCCGGTGCACCGAGAGGCCGAACCGCTCGCGCACCAGTTCGACAAGTTCCCGGGAACTGGGCCGAGGCTGTTGCGCCCGGGCGGCGCGCAGGGCCGCGACCACCTCGGCGCTGAGCTTGTGCGGCCGCCGCGGTCCGGGCCGCTTCGGCAACAGAGCCGGCAGCCCGCCCGCCTCGTAGGCACGTTGAGCCAGGTAGAACGTGGGACGGGACAACCCGAAGCGGGCAGCGCTTCCGCTGATCGACTCTCCGTCCTCGCGCACGCGCCGCAGCATCTCGTACTTGACCTGCACCAGATCGCGGGGATCGAAGAAGGCGTTGTCCAGGAATCGGGGGTCGCGTACGCGCTCGGGATGAGGGTTCAGGCAACCGTGTTCGCGCAAGGTGCGCGTCTTGTCGTCGATGGAGCGACGTGCCATGAAGATGTCTCCGGCGATGTGTGGAACACGTTGTCAATGTAATTATGCCTCTCTGTGAATCCGTGTCAAGGGGGCCTCGATAGGCCCTCGGCCCGATAACCTCTATTTCATAGGCATCTTCGGGTGATCCGACTGTGCAATCCGGCCCACCAGATCGGCCTGTACTGATGAGGCGGATAAAATGCTGTTTACACATTGGGCGTAATCCCCTTTACATCACCCCCACCCAACATGTCCGCCAGAGCCAGCAAATCCTCCACCCGGAATGCCGATCGGCCGGCCGCGACCTCCACGAACGGATCCTCGACAGCGACACTGGTCCAACTCACCGGAATGTGCGCCAACACGCCGTCTTCGCCCGTGTAGTACACCCGCTCGATTCCCCAGCAGAGCTTCGTATGGACCAGCTCGAATTCTCGACCCCGCAGCGGGTGAAACGGATGCGTCACCCGGAAGGTTCGACCTGCTCGCTCCGCTTCGGGTGCAGTCGACGACTTCGTCCAACGGCTTCATCGAGCGCTTCCACCGCACGCTCCTCGAAGAGCATCTGAGGATCAAGGGCCGGACGACCTGGTACGAGACGGTTGCGGAGATGCAGAAGGACCTGGATGCTTACCTTGAGACCTACAACCGCCAGCGGCCACACCGCGGCCGCGGCATGAAGGGCAGGACGCCCTACGACGTCTCCAAGGCCGGGATCCCGAAGACGTCCCCGGCACGGAAAACGTCCGTCAGAAAGGAGGTCAAGACCGCAGCGTAGATCTGACCTCGGCGAGGCCGGGTGTCAGGTGAATACCGTACTTGTACACTCGGAGACGGACCGCTCGTGGTCGGGATGATCCGGGCGCCACGGCCAATGCTCCGGCCGCACCCCGCCACCGGGATCCCCACCGCCCCGTGTTCCAGCAGATTGTGCTAGAATCTCTTCCTCTCGCACCTCCTTAGTCACTCGTCCGCAACGCCCACCTTACAATCGCCTCACTTCCCAGAGGGTTCCGCACAACACCCCACGCGACCAGTCCCCGACTTGCTAGGACCTCTGCATACGGCGGCAAACCCACACACCACAAGAAGTCGCCACGCGGGGAATAGACATCAAACACTAAGGGTTCTGACCATGTAATCTTGGGCTCATCCTCTCGCATTCCTTCAAACGCAAAAGCCGAGTCCGTCACTGCCCGCATATACCGCTCCACCCAAATCCGCCCGTCGGCGTCCACCCAGAGCTCCCGATAAGCTGGTTTCCACTCCGGAACGTCTGCCCACGCTCCCTCTCTGCCAACACGCGCGAGACAGGAGAGGAGAGAGAGATTAGAGTAGGGCGAGGCAGAGAGATGCAGAATGGAACGAGGAGAAGGAATGAAGGTGAACGGAACGCCCCTCTCTTCGGGGGAGGGCAAGCGAAGCGCGGCAGCTTCGGCGGCGTCTCCGGAGGTGTCGGCGAAGGCGCGACGAAGGGCCAATAGCAGCGCTACGGGCCCAAGGAGCAACGCAGAGCGAAGCGGCCCGGGCCGGATGCATCGCCGTTCGAATGCCGGGGGGATTTTGTCCACGGCCTGCTAAACTCCCACCAACTCTCCCAGCACGAACACGTCCGTAAGCAGTGCCCGGACGTGGATCGACGCGTTGAGGTTGTCGATCAGCTGGGACGAGACGGCGGGCTGCGCGGCCACCAGGCGCACCAGCGCCCGGGCGGCCTCCGCGTCGCGCCGAAGCACGTCCAGCGCGGCGTCCACGGCCCCTGCCGCGCCGGCACCGCCGCCAGGTACCGCCGACTTCGCCGCGCCGTCGCCTCCACCTTCCAGCAGGCGTCCCCGGAACGCCTCGTCCAGTCCGTCGAGCGCCTCTTCGAAGCCGCGCAGATACGACCGCACCTGTTCCCCCGCCTTACTGGCCGAATCGTCGGTCAGGCCCTGAGCGGCGTAGGCGAGGAAGAACTCGTAGCCCTCCTCGATCGCGTCGATGCGGCGCTTCAGGTCGTCGCTCATGGGCGCGCCGACAGCGCTCGGCGAGGGGCGTGTCGCAAGGAACCGGGAGCCTTCAATCGCCCTCGGCCTCGGCGGCCTGCGAGCCGGCTTCGGGTACCGTCCACCGCGCGGGGTCGTGGTTCTCGAGGTAGCGGTCGCGGTCGATCCAGCCGTTGATCATCGACCAGGTCATCCAGCGCTTCTCGGGACGGATCGCGAAGTAGACGTGCGCGATCACCAGGAAGATCAGGCCGATTCCGCACACCCCGTGGATCACGTAGATCCAGCCCCACGCGGCGTCGCTGAACATGTAGGTCCGCTCGGCCCAAAGGAAGTTGTCGATCCGGAACATCATCAGGATGCCGGTGACGACGGCGCCCAGCGTGGCCACCATCGCGACGTGGTGGAACATCTTCTGATCGACCGGATACTTGCCGGCGCGCGGGCGGTCGGCGTCCGCCTTGCCCAGGGCCGCCTTCAGTCCGAGCTTGCCCTCCTCGACGTCGCGGCGGTCGATCCACATCGTCCAGAAGTCCTGCTTCGCGAAGACGTGATAGATGTGGTAGATGAGCGTCAGGATGAGCAGGACGCCGGCGATCCAGTGGATGGTGACCCAGGGGAACTGGATCCCGATGACCGGGAAGAAGGCCGTGATGAGGAGCGCGAACATGGTTGCGCTCATCGACCAGTGGAAGCCGCGCGCGCCCGGCTTGTGGCGCTGAAGCTTCTCGGGCAGGCCCTCCGCTTCAGCCGGGTCGACTTCGCCCGTGCCCACCTTCTTGGGCACCATGAGCGCGTGCACCACCACGAAGACGGCGCCGATGATCACCGCCGCCCAGATCAGGTCCCACGACACACCGATCGGGACGTCCTCGCCCCAGGGGTTCAGTGCCCGCCGAAGGAATTCCATCAGGCAGCATCCCGAATCGACCGCTTCACCAGGTTCCGCGTGAGCGCGATCTTGTAGTCGTTGTGACGGAGCGCGCGGGTGTCCTCAATCGCGATCTCCCCCGCCATCTGTCCGGTCTCGTCGCTGGGCTCGCGTCCCCGGATTGCGGCCTCGACCGCGCCCATGCGCACCGGGTACGGCGCGATGCTGTTCACCACGATCCGCGCGTCCTGGATCACGCCGCCCTGCACCTGCAACACCGATGCGACGCTCACCAGCGAGAAGTCCCACGACTTGCGGTCCCGGATCTTCTCGAAGTACCAGCGCGCGCCCTCCCACCGGGCGGGCAGCACGATGCGCGTGAGCAGGTCGCCGGGCTCCAGCACCGTCATCCGCTCGATGTCGATGTCAGGGCCGATGAAGAAGTCCACGGCCGGGTAGGTCCGCTCGCCGGAGGTGCTCGCGACCACCATCTCGGCGTCGAGGGCGACGAGCGCGGGCGCGGTGTCCGAGGGGTTGACCGCGACGCAGCGATCCGCACCCACGATGCAGTGTTCACGGTTCATGGAGCGCCGGGTGGCGGCGTAGCAGATGTTGCCTCCCGCGCGGTAGCATGGCCACCCGCTCCGGTAGTACCAGCAACGGGTATCCTGCACGATGTTCCCCCCGAGCGTGCCCTGGTTGCGGATCTGCGGCGTGGCAACCAGTCCCGCGGCTTCGGCCAGCAACGGATACCGGGCCTGCACGTCGGCGTGCTCAGCCACGTCGGTGAGGCTGGTCATGGCCCCGATGTCGAGCCCGCCGTCGCCGCCCTGCGCGATGCCGCGGATCTCGTCCACGCCCCCGAGGTCGATCACCGCCGCCGGGCGCTTGATCCGGTCCTTGAACCAGTCGAAGGTGTCCAGACCTCCGGCCAGAACCCATCCCTCGCTCCCGTGCTCGTCCATCAGGCGCACCGCGTCGTCGACGCCGGCCGGCTGAAAGAGTTCGAACGGCGGGATCATGTCACGTATGACAGCCACTTTGGTTCTCCTTATCGGTCAGACGTGCGTGTTCACGGTCAGACGTGCGTGTCGAGCAACCCGTAGGGACGGGGCCGGCCTTCCAGCTCCGCCAGGATCATGTCCGAAGTCAGCGGCGTGCGGCAGAGGCACATGCCACCCATCGCGTCGGCCACCGCGCAGACGTAGGCCGCCTCGCCGGCGCCGACCGGCGGCTCGCCGATCCCTTTCGCGCCGACGGGCGTGTGCGGGTCCGGCAGGTTGACGGCCGCGAAGCGGGGGCTCCTCGGCACGTCGAGTATTCCGGGCGGGCGCGCCGTGTAGAATCGCTTCGTGAACGGGATGCCCCACTTCGGGTCGAAGACCCAGCGCTGGCTCTTCGCCATCCCGATCCCCTGGAAGACGCCGCCGTTGGTCTGCCCGGCCAGGGAGCGCGGGTGCATGACCGTGCCGCAGTCGGTGCTCGAGGCGAGGTCCACGATCTCGACCTCGCCGGTCTCGACGTCCAGCTCGACCTGCGCGAAGGTCGCGACCCAGGTGAAGACCGCACCCTCGCGCGGATAGTTGTCGCGCGCGGCGGCGATGAGGCCCTCGCCCGCCAGGCCGGCCACGGCCGCCTTGGTGGCGTCGTTCAGGTCTTCGGGCACCACTTCGCCGCTGAACTTGCCGCCCAGCGCCATGGCGCGCTCCGCCGCCTGCGCAAAGCTGAGGCCGGCCGCGCGGTTTCCGGCGCGGAAGACGCGGCCGTCGGCGACACGGTAGTCGCTCGGCGAGCCGCCCAGTTCGCCCGCGGCCAGCTCCTGCAGCAGTCCCACCATGGCGGTCGCCGCCGCGTGGTTGGCGCGGGTGTGGGCGTGCGTGGTCTGGCTGCCCGCCTGCACGGTGCTGAAGGGCAGGTGCTTGCTGGTGTCGCCCCAGACGATCACGACGTCGTCCCACGAGAGGTCGAGCACGTCGGCCGCGGGGCGCGCGGTGTCGGCGATGGAATGCGTGCCGAGGTTGCCGATGCCCTGGTGCACGTGGAGCTTGCCGTCCGGGCGGATGACCAGGAGGCCGTCGCGGCCCGCGCTGCCGGCGGTGAAGGGGCTCAGGCCGATGCCCACCCCGGTCACCTTCGTGCCGTTGCGCTGTCCGGACAGCTGACTCTTCTCTTCCCAATCGAAGAGCTCGCCGCCCAGGTCGAGCGCCTCGCGCACGTACGCGCTAGTGAACGGCGCCTTGTTCTCTCCCAGCCAGCCATCGTGGCCGGGCGCGTTGACCTTGCGGATCTCGAGGCGGTCGACGCCGAGTTCGCGCGCCGCCTTGTCGACCAGCGGCTCGAGCATGGCCACGATCTGGGCGCCGCCCGGCGCACGCTGCGCGGAACGCGGGGGCGTGTTGGTGTACACCGGCACACCCCGGAAACGCATGTTCTCGGGCTGGTAGATCGCCGTAGCGACGGTGCCGGCGGTGCTGAAGTCGCTGGCGCGCCCGTAGGGGCCCCCATCCTGCACCAGGTAGAGGTCGAGCGCGGCCATGCGGCCGTCCGCGCGGAATCCGATCTTCGCCCAGCCCTGGAATCCGGCCCGCGCCCGCCCGATGTAGTTCTCTTCGTAGCGCGTGATCCTGAGCATGACCGGGCGGCCGATCTTGCGGGACATCACCGCGGGAATCGCCATGCTCGGCACGCCCGAGATCTTGCTGCCGAAGCCGCCCCCGCAGTACTCGCCGATGAATACCACATCGTCCGTCTCCACCCCGGCCATGCGCGCCACGGCGCCCCGGGTGCGCTCGGTCGACTGCGTGGAGCCGTGCAGGAAGAGCTTCCCGTTCTGCCAGTACGCCATGCAGGAACGGGGTTCCATGGGGTGGTGGGTGACCGACTGGTGGACGATCGTCTCCTCGACGGTCACGTCGGCGTCGGCGAACGCGGCGTCCACGTCGCCAATGGCCCACTCGGCCGCGGGTTCGCCCATGGGGAGCCGGTCCGGACCGGCCTCGTCGAAGACCGAATCGGGCCACTTGATCGTGAGCGGCTCGGGGCGGCCGCCGACGTTGCCGTCGAGGCGCGCGTCGGGTCCGCCCTCGCGCAGGCTCTCCAGCGGGTCCAGCACGAAGGGGAGCGCTTCCAGATCGACCCGGATCGCCTCCACCGCGGCTGCCGCCGTCGTCTCGTCCACGGCCGCGACCGCGAGGATCGGCTCACCCTCGTACTTGGGTTCGTCGGTCAACGCGGCTTCTCCGATCCCTTCTTCCTGCAGCGGCAGCTCCGACGCCCTCAGAATCCCAAGCACCCCCTCCATCGCCTCGGCCGCACTCGTGTCCACGCTGCGGACTCGGGCGTGCGGCATCGGGCTCAGCAGCAGCTTCGCGAATACCATGCCCTCCGCGCGGAAGTCCTCGGCGTAACGCGCCCGTCCCGTGATCTTCGCGCGAAGATCCGGTGGGGAGATGTCGGTGCCGATTACGTTCTCAGCCATCTCGATTCGCCTTTCTCACGTTCTCGGTCACGCGCGTGTGCCGGACAGCTCGACCGCCCGCATCGCCGTGTTCAGGATCTTGTCGTAGTCGCCGCAGCGGCAGAGGTTGCCCGACAGGAGCACCGCCGCCTCTTCGCGGGTCGGATTCGGGTTCTTCGACAGCATGCCGACCATGCTCATCGCGAATCCGGGCGCGCAGAACGCGCACTGGAAGCCCCCCTCGTCCATGACCGCCTGCTGGACCGGGTGCAGCTGGCCGTCCTGTTCCAGCCCCTCGATGGTCGTGACCTCGCGGCCCGCCACCGAGTGCGTCAGGATCGAGCAGCCGTAGTGGGTGACCCCGTCGAGCAGCACGGTGCAGGCCCCGCACTCGGCCCGGTCGCACCCCAGCTTGGTGCCGGTGAGGCCCAGCTGGTAGCGCAGCGTCATGGCGAGCGTCTCGTGCTTGGGGACGTCCACGCGGCGCTGCTGCCCGTTGACGTTGACGGTGATGAGCCGCTCCACCGCGTCCTGGGCGGAGAGCATCGGCGTCAGCACGCCACTGCCGCGGAACAGGTATCCCGCGGCCGATGCGGTGGCGCCGGCGGCGATCACCCCCTTGATGAACTTCCGGCGGGTGAAGCCGCCTCGTCGCGACTGAATGACTTCGGGTTGCAACATCTCGCTCAGCACCTCACTCACGGATGAAGGGCGGGGCCGGTATTCTGGCTGACATTATAGGGTGGCGCAGGCGGTCCGGCCAACCGGGCAGTGCCTCAGTCGCCGAGAGACGGCGTGAACCGGATCACGTGCACCGCGCCGCGTTCCTGCGGGCGGGCGAGTTCGGCCAAACCCCGATCGAACGTTGCCAGCGCACCGCCACGGCGAATGGCGAGTGCCAGCAGGTGCGCATCGGTGACTTGGCGGTATCCCGCGACGCGCCCGAACGGCGTGGCATCCGGCTCGGCAGGGGAGATGTCGTCCTCCCAGAAAACGTGACCCGATAGTGCGCGCATCCGCCGGAGCAAGACGATGGCTTCGGCCGGTGTTGAAGCCTCCGGAATGGCGCGCCGGTTGCTGGAAACCCTGACGAATCCGGACTCGGTGAGGGGACAGGTGGCCCAGCCATCGTCCCGGTGCACCCCGAACCATCGGTGCGCGGCCGCGTGATGCACATGGTTCGGCCATGCAAGCGCGACGAGAACGTTGACGTCGAGGAGTCTCGTCAGGTGTCCTCCAGGGCGTCGCGGACCATCTCGGAGGTGAGGGTCGGTGCGTCAGGCCCTACGTCAAAGACCGGAAAGCCATCGACGCGTGCGGCAGGTTCGCGGGGCCGGAGCCCTTCGCGCACCAGGGCGGACACGACGGTTCCCATGCTCTCGCCGCGTTCACGGGCGATGCCGCGGGCCGCGCGGTAGACGTCGGGGTCCAGCGTCAGTGTAGTTCTCATCATGCGACATCATAACATCATCGCATCATGATGCCCAAGCGTCAGCCGACTCCGGGACTCCTACGCGCCTCCGCCCATCTTCGCGTCCAGCGTCATTTCGTCTTCGTCGATCGTGCCCCACAGGAGCAGCGCGCTCGCAGCGATGATCGCTGACGGGTAGAAGAGCACCTGGCTGCCCTCAAGGAACCAGCCCCACGGGTCGATAATCGACTTCCAGACCCCCAGCGCGGTGATCAGCAGGACCACGAACGCGACCGGGTAGGCGCGCCTCCGCCAGAGGCCGAGGACGACCAGCGCTCCGAGGATGATCTCGGCGACGCCGAAGACGTTCTGGACGACGGCCTGGGTGCCGATCCCGAGGTAGAACGCCTCCGCGACCGCCTGTCCGTGTTGGACGTTGACGAGCTTGTCGAGTCCCCACATGACCAGCAGCCAGCCCGTGGTTACCCGCAGAAGGAAGAGTCCCCAGCGTTTCATGATTCGGCCTTTCGTTGTGGGTTGGCGTCGTCCGTTCGCATTCTGGACTTACGGTTTGCAGACCGCGGCGTCCAGCGGCCCCGTGTCGCCCAGCTCTCCCCGGCGCTCAGCGACTCCCTCCCGGCCGACGCCAGCGCACCGGCGGCGGCGGTTCGTCCTCAAAGGTCACCCTGCCGCCGTTTTCGAGCAGACGCAGTGCCTCGTGCACGGCCGCCTCCAGCTGCGGGTCGCCGCCCGCGATCACCGGGGCGGGATCGTTGCGCACCTCGATGTCGGGGGCCACCCCTTCGGCCTCCACGGCCCACTCTCCGTTCACGTCGAAGAAGCCGCCGCGGGGCGCGACAAAGCCGCCCCCGTCGATGAGGGGCGGGGTGTCCCACGTGCCCACCAGGCCGCCCCAGGTCTTCGTGCCCACCAGGGGACCGACCCCTCGGAAGCGGAACAGGTACGGCAACAGGTCACCCCCCGACCCCGCGCGCTCGTTGATCACCATGACCTTGGGTCCGAACAGGCCGGCCATCGGCTGGGTCCAGGGCTTGCGGTCGCCGGCCCGCGAGTTGAAGTAGCCGGTGAGCTCGCGGTCGAGCATGTCCACGATGTAGTCGGCCGCCGAGCCTCCGCCGTTGTTGCGCTCGTCGATGACCGCGCCTTCACGGTCCTGCTGGGCGTAGAACATGCGGTTGAAGTAGGTGTAGCCGCCCTGCCCGGTGTTGGGGAGCCACACGTAGGCCAGACGGCCGCCGCTCATGTCGTCGACGCGGGCCTGGTTGGCATCGACCCACGCCCACCGCCGCAGTTGGCCCTCGTTGCCGGTGGGCTCGACCACGATGTCGCGCGCGTCCTCGGCGGAGGGTGAGGAAGCCACGGTCAGGGTGATCGCGCGGCCCGCCGTGCCTTCGAGCAGGCGGTAGGGATTGGTGGGGGCGCGCAGTTCGGCGCCGTCGACCGTGAGCAGGTAGTCCCCCTCCTGCACCCCCATCCCGGGATGGGAGAGCGGCCCGGCCAGCCCGGGCGTCCAGTCCCCGCCGTCGTAGATGCGGGCGATCCGGTAGAAGCCGTCTTCTTCCTCAAGGTCGGCGCCCAAGAGGCCGGTGCGCGGGTTGTCCAGGTCCGGGTAGTCGCCTCCGCGCACGTAGGAGTGCCCGACCGCGATTTCGCCCGAGAGCATGTCCAGCAGGTGGTTGAAGTCGGACCGGTGCCGCACGTCCGGGAGCCACGCCGAGTACCAGTCCCAGATGTCGTCCCACGGCGCCCCATGCTGGTTGTCGACGTACAGGAAGTCGCGCATGAAGCGCCAGCCGTCGCGGAGCATCTGTGCGTACTCGGCCCTCGGCTCCACGCGCACGCGCAGGTTGCCGAGATCGAGCGCGCCGTCGCGGCCTGATGGCGGACGGGCGGTGCTCACGATGTTCCAGCCCCCGCTGTAGTAGAGCAGGCTGCCGCGGTCGTGGGAGACAGCCAGGCGCCCGCCCCTTTCGAGGAAGTCCTCGGCCTCGCGCTCCTCGATGGAGTATTTGAGCACCGCACCGCCGCCGAAGCCGCCACCCTCCAGGACGAAGACCGTTCCAGCCGGTCCCGGCACGAGGCCCGCGTAATCCTCGGTGTCCAGTCCCGGGGCGTCGATGATTCGCGCGGCGATGTTCTCGAAGTCGATGGTCACCGCGGGTGGGTCGTCGCCTGCGTCGCCGCCCTCACCGCGGCCGCCCTCCTGGTCGTCGGCGGGTTCCTCGTCGCTCCCGGGCAGGAAGGGCGAGGGCTCGTCCGCGCTGAGCAGCGCGAGGTAGAGGGCTCGCGTCACCGGCCGCTCGTAGGACGTCATGTCCAGCCAGCCCGTGTTGAGCGCGAAGTCGGTGGAGGCCAGGAAATACAGGTACTTCCCCGACTCGTCCCACACCGGCGAGATCGCGTCGGACATGCCGTCGGTGAGCTGGTGCGTATCGCCGGATTCGGTGTCGTGCACGAAGATCGCGCGCAGCTGGTTGTCCAGCCGCCGGGCGTAGGCAAGCCACCGCGAATCGGGCGACCACACGGGGTTCATGGTGCGCTGCGGGTGCGCGAAGCGGTCGGTGTCGATGTGGTCCACCTCGCCCGACTCGATCTCCAGCACCAGTACGCGGTAGTGGGTGTCGGTGAAGGCCAGCCGCGTCCCGTCCGGCGACCACTCCGGGCGGAAGTAGAAGGACGGCTCGGGTATCTCGATTCGGCGCGGGTTCGATCCGTCCTGGGCGGCGATCACGAGCCCGTACTCGTCACCGTCGTCGTTGAACCAGGCGACGCGCGACCCGTCCGGCGACCACACCGCGTGCCGGTCGGCCACGCCGGGGCTGCGGGTGAGATTGCGCCACGATCCCTCTTCGGCGGGCACGCTGAACAGCTCGCCCCGCCATTCGAACAGCGCCCGCTTGCCCGTAGGCGAGAGGCGGGCGTCGCGGAGCTGTGCCGCAGGAACGGCCTCCCAGCGCGGGCGGGACCAGTTCATGTCGCCGGTCACGTTGATGACCAGTTGGCGCGAGGCACCGGTGGCCGGGTCGACCTCGTGCAGGTAGCCGGCCTGCTCGTAGACGACCGCCCCGTCGCCCGCGCCGAGGGACTTCACGTCGAAGTCGGCGTGCCGCGTGAGCTGGCGCTCGGTGCCGGTGTTCGGGTCGAACGACCACACGTTGCTCGCCCAGTCCCGCTCGGACATGTAGTAGACAACGCCGTCCATCCAGACGGGATCCATCTGGCGCTCGCCCTCCCACGGCGGCGTGGTGCGCTCCCACGTGGAGGTGGAGACGATACCGATCGGCTGCGCCTGGCCCCCACGGTAGTTGCGCCACTCGGGGTCCCAGTAGCCGATCTCCTGGTACGCGATGCGGGCGCCGTCTGCGGACATCCCGCCCAGGTAGGCCTGCGGCAGCGCGAGGGGCGCGGGCAGCCCGCCGGCGGGCGAGACCGTGTAGAACTTCCAGAGCTGCGTGGGGACAGCATCGCGCCCAGATTGGAAAAGGATATCACCGTCGGGCGTCCACCCCTGCACGACATCGGCCGACGGGTGCCACGTGAGCCGCTCCGGCTGTCCCCCCTCGGTCGGCATGAGGTAGACGTCCGTATTGCCCCCGTACTGGCCGGAAAACGCGATCCAGCGCCCGTCGGAGCTGAAAGCGGCGTCGGTCTCGGCGCCCTCCGAACTGGTGAGCCGCATCGCATCGCCCCCGTCGCGCCCGACCAGCCAGAGGTCGTTGGCGTGGGTGAAGACGATGTGCGTGGCGCTGACGTCGGGCTGGCGCAGGAAGCGGGTGCCCTGGGCGTGGGCGGGGGTGGGGGCGAGGCCGGCGAGCAGGACGGCGAGGGTGGCCGACCACGCGAGGGCGAGAGGCAGGGCCAGGTGGGGTGGGGTGGGCGTGGGGCGAGACATCGGCTTGGCTCCGGGTCGGTGGCGGGTAGATGACGAGTTCCAGCAAGGTCGCGGTTGGGAACGGGGCTGACGAGTCTTGACCTGGTCACATGACCGAGTAGCGAGATAGTCGCTGACCATGTGCCTGACCAAGTGGGGAGGCTGCTGCTGGCCGGCAATGGGCATTGTCAATCGTCCTGGCCAGCCCGGTGTCGCCAGGTCGCCCGCACCGCGGATGCCAATGCCTCCTCGTCGCATATTCCAGAGCTGTAACGCGCTTCGGCGACGACCCACTGCAAGGAATCCGGCCTGCCTACCGCTTCGCGTTCGCGTCGCGCCTGCGCAAGCTCGTAGCTCGCCTGCATTCGCATCCAGTGATCCGCGGTACCCCAGCCGACCGCCTCCAATGCAAGGGCCATGTTGGGCGACAATTCGGACTTGCCATCCAGGAACCGCGACAGTGTCTCGTGCTCACACCCCAGGTACGCCGCTGTCTCGGTGACGTTCCATCCGACCTCCTCCATGATCTCACGGATCAGTTCGCCGAGATGGGGCGGGTTCAGCATCGGACCTGCGCGTTCGCGGTCGGCGGCATTCATGCTCGGTTCCCTCGCTGGACTAGGGCTGGGTGTCTTGAGTCGACGGCCCTCCCCGGCTAGCTTTTCGTCAAGAGCAACCTGCAGGCTTTGCTGGAGCATCAGATAAAGAAACCACCCTCACCATACCACGGTATCCCCCAATCGGTCACTCCTGCTGTTCCCTGGTGCTCCCACGAATGGTTGCGACGAACTCGGAGTTCCCCGCGTCGCGTGCTACGGTGATCCACCCCGCGAGCACCGCTCCCACCGTGCCTCGGGTGGTCGGTCAGAACTTTCTGGAGCAACCCGAAAGGCTCAGGAAGGCCGCCGCAGAATGAAGACGGGAAGCCGGCAGGAGCGCCGGCGGTACAGGAACCCACCGATAGACGAAGCTGTCTGTGAGTTTCACTTTCGCCCCGGCCCAGAATGGGATCTGACGATCCCCGGCAAGCTACACTCGGTCCTTGCTTCAGAATACGGCGGAAAGCGGCGCAGCCAGCAATCCATCGATGTCGGGGTGGAGATCAAGAACGACGAGCCTTCCAATCTACGCTACGGTCAGAGACTGTCGAAGGTGCTACTCTTCACCGAAGACCAGACGCGCGCGGTCGGTGTCGGTCCCGATGTACTCAGTGTCCACATGCTTCGACCGTACCAGAGGCCCGAGGCACCGGAAGAGACCGGTTGGGACGAATTCCGTCCGAGGATTGCCACGGCTCTGAAGGCGTATTGGGATGTCGCGGATCCGGCGGGTGTACGCCGAATCAGCGTTCGGTACATCAACCGAATCGTGATCCCCGAATCTGTGGTCAGGATCGAGGACTACCTGCATTCCGCTGTTCCTCTCGTTCAGGGATTGCCCGACGCGGTGAACAACTTCATGAGCCGAACCGACTATGGATACGAGGACGGTGCCCATCTGGTCCTGGCTCAAGGCACCTTCCCGTCGCCTTCGGGCGACATCGGCTTTCTGCTTGACATCGACGTCTATTCGGAACCTGCCGGTCTGCTTACTCAGACAGAGGCGTTGACGAGAACCGACCAGCTACGGGCCCTCGAGAGGGGTGCTTTCGAGGCGGTGATCACTGACGCCGCAAGGGAGTTGTTCGATGCTGACCAAGCCTAGAACTCGCTTGACGCAGCCACCGTCACGTGCGATCGACCGGATACTACAGACAGGTGGTCTGAATCCTCTTGAGCATCACTGGACCGCTACTGCCCGCACACAGGGCTTGGCCATCTCAGATGATGCCGCCTGGTTGCAGACCGAAATCGAAGCTCTTGTGATACGTGTGTTTGCCAGTTGGCGGACCGAGGCCGTGTCGGTCTCGTCGACGCAGGAGCACCACCGGCGCCGTTTCCTGGATCGGTTGCATGCATCATTCGATACCGAACCGCTTGAGGACGGCATGGATCACCCCGCCGAGCAGGTGATCACTACGGCGTTGGAGTCTGAAGACCGGGATACCGCCCTGCTGTGGATATCGAGCGCCTGCTTGGAGTCGGAGAGCCCGGCGTTCGCGGCGGCCACGTTCCTGTGTGCGGCCCGGCAGCCGGAAATCGGAACCGCTGCGTGGCGTGCGGGATTGGTTCGCAGCGGGCTGGCATCTGACCACATCGAACTCCGCGACGCGGCGATCCAGGCGGCGGAGTCCTGGGGTGACCCGGGTCTTCGGCAGGTTCTTGCTGCCCACGCCGAGCCGGTCTCTTGGCTGGACGAGTACCGTCGAGGGGTGATCGACGACCTCGTCCGGTAGAAGATGTTCCTGGCCCGCATGATCACTCGCCACAAGTGGCGACTCAAGGACGGGCTAGCCTTGGACGAGATTCCGGCGGACGCGATTACGGCTGACCTGCGCACCGCAGACAACACGCTCTCGTTCTGGCAGTGCGGTGAAGCGACCGAATCGGAGGTCTCAGAAGCCGTGCTGGCGATCGCGGCCGGACGCGATCGTGTTCAGAAGCTTGATATCGTCTGGATTCTCACGGATGAACTGGAGAGCGACGGCCAGCGCATCCGATTGAAGAAGGGAAGGACACCCGTCGCCGGATTGTCCAAGCGTCACGTTGACGTTTGTCACCTCGACTACCGGCGGCTGGGGAGAATCGGCGATCGGGTCGCAACGGCCATCAGACAGGAGCAGTGGAAGAGGTTCAGAAAGCGGGAGATCGTCGATCTCCTGGCCACGGCCGTGCAGAACGGTCGTTTGGCCGAGGCTGATCTCACCGAGAAGATTCAGAGGGAACTACGGACCGCGCTGTAGTTCGGAGTGGCTGGGAAGCGCCGCGGTGCTTGGTCACTGACCAAGTAGTCACGGCTGTAAATTTCCGACCGCTGTATGGGATGGTGGAGAACCACCGGTGTGCCGAGCGGAGCGAAGCCGTTTCATGAAGACCACACTCAACCTGAACGACCACATTCTGCGACGCGCCAAGAGGCGGGCCGCACGGGACGGCGTCACGCTCACGCGGTTCGTGGAAGACGCGCTGCGAGCCCGTCTGACCGACCCCGAATCCGACCATGCGTTCAAGCTGGAGCTGACGGTGGTGTACGGCCACGCGCCTCCGAACGTGGACATCTCGGATCGGGACGCGCTCTACGATGTCCTGGACCGTGCATGATCGCCATAGACACCAACGTGCTGGTCTACGCCCACCGGGCCGAGACCGCACTGCACCAGGCCGCGACGCGGAGGCTGGTGGCAATGGCCGAAGGGGGGGGACTCTGGGGTCTGCGGCTGAGCTACCTGGACGCGGGCGACGCATAAGACGGTGGGCCCGCGCGCTGGTCGCCGCGGGCGGCCCTGGCAGGACCTCGCATAGGCAGTCACTGCGCCAGGCCCGCGTCTGGCAACGACGGGTCTGACCCCGCTTGCGCACCCGCCCACCGCCCCCCATTCTGTCCTCCCGGCTGGCGGTACCGCCTCGGGCGGCGAGGTGCGCCCACCGCTGGCCGCGACAGACCAACCCCCACCCCCCGGAGGCGCCCATGCCAAGCGTCACAATGACCGTGAACGGGATGGAGCGCTCGGGAACCGTCGAGGGCCGAACGCTCCTCGTCGATTTCCTGCGCGAACATCTCGGTCTTACGGGAACCCACATCGGATGCGACACGAGCCAGTGCGGCGCGTGCGTGGTCCACGTCAACGGCACCTCGGTGAAGAGCTGCACGTGTCTGGCGGCACAGGCAGACGGCGCGGAGGTCACGACGATCGAAGGACTCGCCAACGGCACCGAACTGCACCCCATGCAGGAGGCCTTCCGCGAGCACCACGGGCTGCAGTGCGGCTTCTGCACGCCGGGGATGGTGATGAGCGCGGTCGATCTGGCCAGCCGCAACGCCGACCCGAGCGAGCACGAGGTCCGTGAGTGGCTGGAGGGCAACCTCTGCCGCTGCACGGGCTACCACAACATCGTCACGGCCGTGCGGGCGGGCGCGAAGGCCATGGGAGGTGGGTCATGAGTGCGAACGGTTCAGGCATCGGCGCATCGGTCAAGCGCAAGGAGGACAACCGCTTTCTGACGGGACGCGGCCGCTACACCGACGACATCAACCTGCCCGGGCAGCTGTACGGCCATATCCTGCGGTCGCCGGTTGCGCACGCCAACATCGGCGGGATCGACACCAGCGCGGCCGAGGCGGCGCCGGGGGTCCACGCGGTGTTCACGGGCAAGGACATGGAGGGCGTGGGCGGCATCCCGACGGGGTGGCTGATCCACAGCAAGGACGGCTCGCCGATGGTCGAGCCCGCGCATCCGGCGCTCGCGCTGGGCAAGGTGCGGTACGTGGGCGACTGCGTGGCCATTGTCGTCGCCGAGTCCAGGGAGCAGGCGAAGGAAGCGGCCAACCTGGTCGAAGTGGACTACCAGGAGCTACCGGCGGTGGCCTCGATCGAGGCGGCGGAAGCCGAGGGCGCGGCGGCGGTCTTCGACGAGGCGTCCAACAACGTCTGCTACGATTGGGAAGTGGGTGACAGGGCAGCCACGGATGCGGCCTTCGACGAAGCCACGCATGTGGTCTCGATCGACGTGGTCAACAACCGCCTCATTCCCAACGCGATCGAGCCCCGCGCCGCCATTGCGAACTACGACCCCGCGACCGGGGACTACACCCTCTATACAACAAGTCAGAACCCCCACCTGGTCCGGCTGCTGCTTGGCGCGTTCGTCCTCGGACTGCCCGAGCACAAGCTGCGGATCGTGGCGCCCGACGTGGGCGGCGGATTCGGCTCGAAGATCCCGCACTACGCGGAAGAGGCGATTCTGACGTGGACCGCCGGACAGCTGGGACGGCCGGTGAAGTGGACGTGCGAGCGCATCGACGCCTTCAAGTCGGACACGCACGGACGCGACCATATCAGCACGGCGCGCCTGGCGCTGGACGCGGACGGCACCTTCCTGGGGCTGCACGTCTCGACGAAGGCCAATCTGGGCGCGTACCTGTCGACCTTCGCCACCTGCGTGCCGACGTACCTGTATGGCATCCTGTTCGCGGGACCGTACACGACCCCGGCCGTCTACTGCGAGGTCAAGTCGTTCTTCACCAACACGGTGCCGGTCGACGCGCTGCGCGGCGCGGGGCGGCCCGAAGCGACCTACCTGCTCGAGCGGCTGGTCGAAAAGGCGGCCGTGGAGCTCGGCATGGACCGGGTGGAGATCCGGCGGAAGAACTTCATCCGCGAGTTCCCGTACCAGACGCCGGTCGCGCTGCAGTACGACCTGGGCGACTACGACGCCACGCTGGACCTGGCGCTGGAGGCGTCGGACTGGGCCGGATTCGAGGCTCGGCGGGCCGAGTCGGCGGCGCGCGGGAAGTGTCGCGGGATCGGGATTTCGACGTTCATCGAGGCGTGCGGGATCGCGCCTTCGGCAGTGGTGGGGTCGCTGGGGGCCCGCGCCGGGCTCTACGAGTCGGGCAGCGTGCGGGTGCACCCGACGGGCTCGGTCTCGGTCTTCACCGGGACGCACAGCCACGGTCAGGGGCACGAGACCACGTTCGCGCAGATCGTCTCCGACATGCTCGGGGTCGACTTCGACGCGGTCGACGTGGTGCACGGGGACTCGGCGAAGATCCCGTTCGGGATGGGGACGTACGGTTCGCGCTCGCTGGCGGTGGGCGGGACCGCGATCTACCTGGCCGTCGAGAAGGTGATCGAGAAGGGCAAGAAGATCGCGGCGCACCTGCTGGAGGCTGCGGTCGAGGACATCGAGTTCGAGAACGGGTCCTTTACGGTGGCCGGGACGGACCGGTCGAAGTCGATCGGCGAGGTCGCGCTGACCGCGTACGTGCCGCACAACTACCCCGAAGGGCTGGAGCCGGGGCTGGAGGAGACCGCGTTCTACGATCCGCTCAACTTCACCTTCCCGGCGGGCACGCACATCGCCGAGGTGGAGGTGGACCCGGAGACGGGCGAAGTGGACGTGGTCGCGGTGACGGGCGCCGACGATGTCGGGCGGGTGATCAACCCGATGATCGTGGCCGGGCAGCTGCACGGCGGCCTTGCGCACGGGATCGGGCAGGCGCTGCTCGAGGAATGCCTCTACCAGGAGGACGGGCAGCTGCAGACGGGGTCCTACCTGGACTACACGATGCCCCGCGCGGCTGACCTGCCGTCCTTCAGCATCAACCACAACACGACGCTCTGCACCCACAATCCGCTCGGCGTCAAGGGCGTCGGCGAGGTGGGGTCGATCGGGGTGCCGCCGGCGGTGATCAACGCGGTGATTGACGCGTTGCGCCCGCTCGGCGTGAACGACATGGCGATGCCCGCCACCTCGCAAAGGGTGTGGCAGGCGATTCAGCAGGCCCAGGGCTAGAGACGAACGGGAGACGAGACTCGTGAACGATTTCACATACCACGCGCCGACATCGTTGGACGACGCGCTCGCGGCTTTGCGGGGCGGCGACGGCGCGAAGCTGATCGCTGGCGGGCACAGCCTGTTGCCGGTCATGAAGCTGAACCTGGCGGCGCCGACCGACCTTGTGTCGCTGGCGGGGGTTCCGGGGCTGGGAGACATCACTGACGGCGGGGATTCGGTGACGGTGGGGGCCATGTGCACCCACGCGGACGTGGCCGGGTCGGATGTCGTGCGGGCGAGGATTCCCGCGCTGGCGGCGATGGCCGACGGGATCGGCGACGCGCAGGTGAGGAACGCGGGGACGATCGGCGGGTCGGTGGCGCACAACGACCCGGCCGCGGACTACCCGGCGGCCTGCGTGGCGCTGGGGGCGACCGTCGTGACCGACCGGCGCGAAATCCACGCTGACGACTTCTTCCAGGGCATGTTCGCGACCGCGCTGGCCGACGATGAAGTGATCACGGCGGTGCGGTTCCCGGTGGCGGCGCGCGCGGCCTACGCCAAGTTCGCCAACCCCGCGTCGAAGTACGCGGTGGCGGGGGTGATGGTCGCGGACGGGGCGGCCGGGGTGAGGGTGGCCGTGACGGGCGCGTCGGGTGACGGCGTGTTCCGGGTGGCCGAGATGGAGGCCGCGCTGGGGGCGTCGTTCAGTGGTGAGGCGGTCGCCGGGATCGCGGTGTCGTCCGACGGGATGCTGTCGGACACGGCGGCCGGCGCCGACTACCGGGCGCACCTGGTGACCGTGATGGCGAAGAGGGCCGTGGAGGCCTGCGGATAGGGACGCTCGGCTCGGCCAGGCCCAACCCCGCGTCCGTCGAAGACGCGGTCGCGCTGCTGCGCGGCCAGGGCTACGTGGCCGACGTGGGTCTGGGCACGGCGCTGTTCCTGTCGTTGACGCTGCGGCGACCGCTGCTGCTCGAGGGCGAGGCCGGGGTGGGCAAGACCGAGGTCGCGAAGGCGCTGTCCGCGGGGCTGAACCGCGCGCTCATCCGGCTGCAGTGCTACGAGGGGCTCGACCTCGCATCCGCCGCGTACGAGTGGAACTACGCGAAGCAGATGATCCATATCCGGGCGGCGGAGGGGGGTGAGGGGGCAGCGGATGGCCGGGAATCCTCCACCGCCGACCTCGCCCGCGACGTCTTTTCCGAGGACTTCCTCATCCGTCGCCCCCTGCTCTCCGCCCTGGATCCCGCAGACGGTGTCGCCCCGGTGCTCCTGATCGACGAACTCGACCGCACGGACGAGCCCTTCGAGGCCTACCTGCTTGAGGTCCTGTCCGACTTCCAGATCACGATCCCCGAGTTGGGAACAGTGACCGCTGCCGAGCCGCCCCACGTCATCATCACCTCGAACCGGACGCGCGAGATCCACGACGCTTTGAAGCGCCGCTGCATCTATCACTGGATCGACTATCCCAACGCAGCGCGCGAGCTGGAGATCCTGGCCTCACGGGTTCCCGACGCCCCCGAGCAACTGAGCGTTCAGGTCGTTGCATTCGTGCAGAAGGTGCGCGAGCTGGAGCTGTTCAAGAGGCCCGGCGTGGCCGAAACGCTCGACTGGACGCGGGCGCTGATGGCGCTGGATCGCCACACCCTGGACCGGGAGACGGCCCACCGAACGCTGGGCGTCCTTCTCAAATACCAGGACGACCTGGAGCGGATGGCCGAGGGTGGGGTGGACGAGGTGATGGGGGCGGCAGGGTGAGGAAGGGCTACCGATCAGGGGGGTGACAAATGCCAAACGGAGGTTCGGACTGCTGCGGGACGCGCTGGTTCAACCGGGCGAACAGAGGCGAGATGGGTAGCAGCAATCATGACCATTCAGTACCCAGCCACTGCGAGATCAGGGACCTCGCTATCAAAACCCCTTCTATACCTACTGCGCGAAACATCCCTACCGACTGCAACGGCGGGTTCCAGTGCCCCTCGGCCCGGCCTACGTCCATGTCGAGTCGTTCGAGGAGCGCGACGGAGGGATAGAGGTCTGGTCGGAGCGCAAGCCTTGGAAGGACGCACCCCACAACGAGGAGATCCGCGGCCAGCTGCTCGGTTTGCTCGAAGACCCCGGTGAGCTCTCCGACAACTACCCGTTCTATGGCGATAGCATGTTGAGCGTCGTGGTAGACGAAACCCAGAGACTCCGAGAAAAGCGTGCGATCCCCATCCTGGAGCGCATCGCGCAGGCACTCCGGAGTGAAGGTGAAGCCTGGGACGGCGTCCACAGCGCGATCGAGAGGATTCAGAGGGCGGTCAGGGAATCAGATGATAATCAATTGAGGCCAGAGGCGAGGCCAGGGTAGAGACCGAATGTGAGGCCAGAGACAACGGAGGTGCTGCGACCGCTTTGAGAGCTTGGAGACACCCGCCGCCCTCGCTATTTTCCCCCGACTGCGGAAAGGCCAGAGGTAGAGGCCAGAGAAGAGGAGAGATGAGCCCACTGGACCATCGAGACCTGGACCGACTCCGAATCGACCTTGAATCGGACCGGGTAGAACGCAAGGCGTCAGCCGCCGATGCCAACAAGCTTCGGCGAAACATCTGCGCGTTCGCCAACGATCTCCCTGGCCATGGCCTGCCCGGTGTCGTCTTCATTGGAGTCGAGGACGACGGTGGCTGCGCCCGCATCACCATCGACGACCAACTCCTGACGAAGCTCGCTGCGATGAAGGACGACGGGAACATCATGCCCATGCCATCGCTCGTCGTCCAAAAGCACATCTTCGCGGGGTGCGAAGTCGCCGCGATTGTCGTCGAGCCTTCACGGAGTCCACCGGTTCGCTATCGAGGACGGGTCTGGGTTCGCGTCGGTCCGACGGTAAGGCAAGCGACCGCCGAAGAAGAGCAGCGTCTGAGCGAGCGGCGGCGCGCAGGTGAGCGCCCTTTCGATCAGCGACCGGCTCAGGGGGCCACCGCGAAAGACCTCAGCCTCAAGTACTTCGAAGCCCACTACCTGCCACAGGCAATGGCGCAAGATGTGCTGGCGGACAACCGGCGATCTCCGGATCAGCAACTCCGATCGCTGCGTCTGCTCGTGGATGACGTGCCGACCTGGGGGGCGCTTCTGGGTCTCGGACGCGACCCGCAGAGCTGGATTCCCGGAGCCTATGTGCAGTTTCTCCGTATCGACGGCACGGAGATCACGGATCCGATCCGCAGCCAGAGGGTGCTGACCGGGAGGATCGAGGATGAGTTGCGACAACTGGACGAACTCCTGAAGCTGAACATCTCGGTCCGCACCGAGGTCGCGACCGTATTCCGCGAGCGACGTTCGCCCGACTATCCGGTTGCGGCACTCCAGCAGCTCGCGCGAAACGCGGTGATGCATCGCAGCTACGAGGGTACGAATGCGCCAGTCCAGGTCTACTGGTATTCCGACCGAGTCGAGGTTCGCAGCCCCGGTGGGCTCTACGGGCGGGTCACTCCGGACAACTTCGGGAGCGGAGCCGTCGACCACCGGAATCCGCTCGTCGCTGAGATCATGCACCACTTGGGCTTCGCTCAGCGTTTCGGTCTCGGAATACCGCTGGCGCGGAGGGAACTGCGCCAGAACGGGAATCCGGAACCGGAGTTTGACTTTGGACCCACACACGTCGTCGTCACAGTAGGGGCCGCCCCATGAAGACCATCGCCTTCTTCAACAACAAGGGCGGCGTCGGAAAGACCTCCCTCGTCTACCATCTGGCCTGGATGTACGCCCGTCTCGGCGTGAACGTGCTGGCCGCCGATCTCGATCCACAGGCGAACCTGACCAGCATGTTCCTGAATGATGAGGAGCTTGAGCCGCTCTGGCCGGAAAACGGGGAACGCCGGACCGTGTACGGCGCCCTCCGACCCCTGCTGGAAGGAACCGGCGACGTGGCCGCCCCTCGGGTGGTGGAGCCTGAGCCCGGTCTCGGACTCGTAGTCGGAGATCTTCTTCTGGCGATCGCCGAGGACGAGCTGTCGAGCCAGTGGCCCGCCTGTCTGGACCGCAAACCACGAGCGTTTCGCGTTCTGTCAGCCCTCGCACGCATTCTCCGGCAAGGCGCCTCGCAAATCGACGCTCAAGTGATTCTGGTAGACGTCGGACCCAACCTGGGAGCGTTCAACCGTGCTGCTCTCGTCACTGCCGACTCGGTGGTCGTGCCCCTGGCCCCAGATCTCTACTCGCTACAGGGTCTCCGCAATCTGGGGCCGACTCTCCGGCGGTGGCAGGAAGAGTGGAAGGAGCGCCGGGAGCGCAATCCGGTAGGGGACATCGAGGTGCCGGAGGGTGCCATGCGGCCTATCGGCTACATCGTCATGCAGCACGCGGTTCGTCTGGACCGACCGGTCAAGGCCTACCGACGGTGGATGGAACGGATTCCTGCCGTGTACGGCAAGGCGGTAGCTGGTGAGAGCACACCTCAGGCGACAATCACAGATCACGATCCGAATTGCCTCGCGACGCTCAAGCACTACCGCAGCCTCATGCCACTCGCGCAGGAAGCCCGGAAACCCATGTTCGCGCTCAAGGCGGCCGATGGTGCAATCGGGGGGCATGCGGCAGCCGTGCAGGGGTGTTATCGCGATTTCCTGGCTTTGGCCAAGACGATCTCGAAGCGCGTCGAGAACATATAGCCCCATGAAGTGCGACATCGGTTCTCTGGTGACTAAGGTCGTATGCACAGCGGGAATCCTATGAACGTTTCATTCCGTCCGACTGGTCCGGCGCCAGAGCCGCCTCTGCCGCGTGGAACCTTCACCCCTGAGAGGATGGCCGATCTGGCCAGCGGTCTCGAAAAGACGATAGCGACGATCAAACGATGGGGAATTGCTGTGGCAGGCGAAAGTCGGTTGCCAAAGACTGCCAAACTCCTGCGAAATGTCGCCTCCACACGGTCGTTTCCCAAGTCGCAAGCAGAGCTAGAGAGGATTGCGCATGCTGCTTCTGATGCTCAGGAGCTCATTCTCGTCAGAGGTATGCTACCGCCGGAGCCGTTGGACTCCACTGTCGAGGTCCTGCGCCGAGCTACCGGCGGAACATTAGGAGTGACCCGGCACGAGGCCTATCAGGCTCAGAGCGAACTCTGGGTCGGTGCGGCTCTGTCCTGCACCGGTGTACGGCTTGGTGTTTTGACCAGACCAGAGGGGCCAAGTCCCGATTACGTTGTATGGAATGGCACAATGGAGTATGCCATTGAAGTCAAGAGGATAGCTGGCAATAGCAGCGTAAGGAGACGTGTTTCGGACGCCGCCAGTCAGACTCGAAACAGTCGATATCACGGTGGGGCCCTTTATGTGGACCTCACTGACTGGCTCCCTTCTGACGTGACGCTTCGCTTTGCGTCGGGGCCACCAGATCTGGAAACTCCGCAGGTGCCAATCGCGAGACGAATCGACCAGCTCCGTAAGGAGATCTTCGATGACCAAACGAGCCGGATTCGGCAGCGACGAGTGAATCTATTTGCCGTGACCGCGTTCGCTCGATTCATCCACTGGGATCTCACGGATCTGTCACAACTTCACTTGAGCCGGTACATCGCCCCATTGTGGTTCTGGGATTCTGTCAGGGACAGGTATCACCGGGCGCGTTGGCTTGCAGAGCTTCTCCACAGCGGTGCCAGTAATATCGGCTTGCATGACCCAGGTGCTCATGAGATCAGGTTCCAGAGCGACGGTAGCTAACCCATGCCCCAGCTAGAACATATCGAAGCCATCGAGCGCCGCCTCTGGAGCGCAGCCGACACCCTGCGAGCTGTACCGGTTCCGATGGAGTGGACGCCCCCTCCCGGCGGCATCGCGATGTGCCAAGATGGTGCTGAGCGATTGTCGACCATCTGAGGGAGGAGGCCATCCACATGGGAGAGCCTAGGAGGCTGCGCCGCAGAACACCGCGGCGGCTATCATTAGAGGTATCGAGGGCATAGCGAAAGGTTTGCGGCCAGCCGAGGGGGGTCAATGGGAACGACGTTCCGACCGTACCAGCCGGACCAGATTCTGATGCTGCCACCGGATCTTCGGGAGTGGGTGCCGGAGGGGCATCTGGCGCACCACGTGAGCGACCTGGTGGACGCGGCGGATCTGAGTGCGTTCTACGCGCCGTACGAAGGGGACGGGCGTCGCAACGCGCCGTACGATCCGCGGATGATGGTCAAGGTGCTGATCTACGCGTATGCGACGGGGACGTTTTCGTCGCGGAAGATGGCGAAGAGGCTGGAGGAGGATGTGGCGTTTCGGATGCTGGCTGCGGGGAACTTTCCGAAGCACCGGACGCTGTGCGAGTTCCGCAAGCGGCATCTTGAAGACTTCCGGGCGGTGTTCGTCCAGGTGGTGGTGCTCGCGCGGGCCTCGGGCCTGGTGGGGCTGGGCAGGGTATCGGTGGACGGGACGAAGGTTCGGGCGAACGCGAGCAAGCGCAAGGCGATGAGCTACGGCCGGATGGCGAAGGAGGAGTTGCGGCTGAAGGCGGAGATCGAGGCGCTGGTGGGGCGAGCCGAGGCGGTGGACGAAGCGGAGGACGAGCGGTTCGGCGAGGAGGCTCGCGGAGACGAGTTGCCGGACGAACTCAAGCGGCGCGAGGACCGGCTGGCGGCGATCCGGGAGGCGAAGGCGCGCCTGAGCAGAGAGCGGCGGACGATGCGCGGGGCCGCAAGCCGGGGCAGAAGCGCAACCCGAAGGGTGGCAGTCCCTACAAGCGGGAGTACGGGGAGCCGGACGAGCGGGCGCAGAGCAACTTCACGGATCCGGAGAGCCGGATCATGAAGACTTCTTCGGAGGGGTTCCAGCAGAGCTACAACGCGCAGACGGCGGTGGAGGGGGAGAACCAGTTGGTGGTGGGCGCCGGGGTGACGAACAACGCGAGCGACCAGGGCCAGCTGATTCCGATGATCGATGGGGCGGAGGTGGTGTGCGGCGGGACGCCCGGCCAAGTGCTGGCGGACGCGGGATACGGCAACGAGCAGGACCTCCGGGAACTGGAGAAGCGGGGCGTTGACGGGTACGTGGCGCTGGGCCGGGAGGGCAAGGCGCCCGCCAGGATCGATCCGGAGAAGCATCCCGCAAGGGCGCGCATGGCCGACAAGCTGGCGACGGATGAGGGCCGAAGACGCTACGGGCGTCGCAAGTGGCAGGCGGAGGCGCCCATCGGATGGATCAAGGAGGCGATGGGCTTTCGGCGATTCAGCTTCCGGGGCCTCGAGAAGGTCCAGGCCGAGTGGACTCTCGTGTGTCTGGCGCTCAATGTGAAGCGGCTGCACACCCTTCAGGCAGCATGAGACCGTGATCGTTCACCACCGACGCCGGCCCCGGCGCTCTCGAAGACCCTCGCCACCCCAATTCGCCGCCCACGGCCCCCCTCAGCCCCTCAGCAGTGCGGATCCCCACCCCCTCGCTCCTCGAAGCAGTCTGCCCGCCGCCGATCCTCACGCCTCTCTGTCACATCCACTGCGCTTCTGCGGCGCACGCTCCTAGCATCATCGGGATCGATCTGGCAAAGCGGAGCTTTCAGGTGCACGGGGCGAGGGCGGACGGGTCGGTGGCGTACCGCAGGAAGCTGAGCCGCGGGAAGCTGCTGAGCTTTCTCGCCTCGCAGCCGAAGTGTACGGTGGCGATGGAGGCGTGCGCCGGCGCCCACTACTGGGGCCGGCAGATCGCCTCGCTCGGCCACGAGGTGAGGCTGGTCCCCCCGATCTACGTGAAGCCCTTCGTCAAGCGCTGCAAGAACGACGCGGCTGACGCGGAGGCGATCACGGAAGCGGCGCAGCGACCGACCATGCATTTCGTGGCGTCAAGACCGAGGCGCAGCAGGCGCAGGGGATGCTCTTTCGCACGCGCGACCTGCTGGTGCGCCAGCGCACGCAGACGATCAATGCGCTTCGGGGTCACCTGGCCGAGTACGGCGTGGTCGCTCCGCAAGGCAGGGCCCGGATCCGGCAGCTGGTCGGGGAGCTCGAGGCCGGGGACTGTGGTCTGCCGGGGGCGGTCGTCGAGTTGGGCTGGTTGCTGCTCCGGCAGATCGACGAGCTCGACGAGAAGATCGACGGACTCGACCGGAAGATCCGGACGAGCGCGGGGGAGCACGAAGAGACGGCGCGGCTGATGACGATCCCGGGGATCGGGCCCATCACCGCGCTGGCGCTCGAAGCGTTCGCGCCGCCGATGGAGAGCTTCCGGCGCGGCCGCGACTTCTCGGCCTGGCTCGGTCTGGTGCCGCGGCAACACACGACCGGGGGAAAGCCGAGACTGGGCAGGATATCGAAGATGGGCCAGCGGGATCTCAGACGGCTCCTGATCACAGGAGCCATGGCGGTCGTCCGGCACGCGAGCCGACACGACGAGATCAAGGATCCGTGGCTGGCCGGGATGTTGGAACGCAAGCCGAAGAAGGTGGTCGCGGTGGCCCTCGCCAACCGGAGGGCGCGGAGGGTCTGGGCGCTGGCCACAAGGAAGGAGACCTACCGGGTTCGCGCTGCCGCCTGAGCGGCCAAAGAAAGGAGAGGAGCTGCCGGGACAAATGGGCAGTAGGACGCAGGAACGGGTAAGGGGAAACGGTCGATAAGACGGGGTCGGAAAAACCAGATAGCGCTACAGGGCCTTCGAGCCCGCTTCATCGATTTGGATCCGATCTCGCGGGCCCGGGCCGGGGTCATGTACCCGTGACGCTGGAGAAGCCAGCCGTTGTTGTAGCGCTCCATTGGATGCCTCCTCCCTAAGATGGTTCGACTATCGCTTCGTACCATCTTGGCACATCGCGATGCCGCCGGGAGGGGGCGTCCACCCCATCGATGAAGGCCCCGATCACCTCTGGCCTCCTCGAGGGTTTCGAAGTGGTGCAGACAGATGCACTCCTCCTTGAGCGTGCGGATGAAGCGCTCCGCGACGCCGTCGCACTCCGGCTCGCCCACGTAGCCGTCAGCTCGTCGGCCGTATGTATCCCTCCACAGTGACTTCAGCCCCCAGCGGCCCATAAGCAACAGACTCGATCCATCCACGGCGCTTCAGCAGTTGCTGCAGCACCCGCGTCTCCTTGAGGCCCCAAGAGTACCTGGCTGCAACAAAACGGCGCTCATCAGGGTTGATCCTGTTGTCGAGGCGCTCCTGACCGTGAACTGTCTCCAACAGCAGCCTTTCCGCCCGTTCGTCCGTCCCCGGGAGTGGTTGGGACGCCATCCGGGATACCGTGTCATGCGTGATTCGTGGAACGACCCCATCGCGATTGCGGTCGCGAACCCACCCAGTCAGGTTGCGGCGCAAGTCGGGGATCCTTTCGCTTCGCGCTGTATCCACGGGGATCTCAAACTTGCCGCACTAAAGGCATTCAATCCCCAAACGGTTGCGCGTTCTCCTCATCGCGCTCCTCTCGCAGATGGGGCAGTCAGCGTCCGTTACGTTCACTATTGCTCCATGGCTTCGAGATCCAAGAGTCCGATTGGGCGACTTGGCAGGGTCGAATGTGGCCCCTCACCCCACCCGCCCGAACCTCACATCCCGCGTCCGACCGTTGCTCACGTAGAACCCGATCACCTCTCCGTTGCGGTCGCGCTCGAAGGCGAACGACAGGCCGCCGCCCGAGAACTCGTCCTTCTCGCCCGTCGTCAGCGTGACGTCGCCGAGTCTGCGCTGGTACATGACCAGCGCGTCGTCTTCCACCGAGAATGTGTAGAAGGTCTCGAGTTCGTCGCTGAAGAACCGGCCCGCGAAATCCGCCAGGTCGTCCTCGGTGGGCGCCCACACTTCGGGCGCCTCGCCCTCCAGGCGTGTCACGTGCTGCTCGGCGCCATTCTGGTGCATCGTGGCGCCCTCGACCTCGCCGTCTTCGCCGCGCAGGAAGGTGACTGAAGCTTCGACGGCGAGCAGGCGGAAGGTCGTGTCCGACGTCGGCACGATCTCCAGGCGCTGCTGGCCCGTCAGCTGCGTGTACAGGGTCTCGTCTTCACGTGTGAAGGTGAGGATCATGTTCGGGGCTGCGTCCAGCGCGTACCGGCCGACATACTCGTCGAAGGCTTCCGGGTCGTAACTGTCGGGATCGAATTCGTCGGCGGTTTCGCCCTCGCCGCCCTCTTCCTCCTCCTTTTCCATCGCATCCTCGAAGAACGCCGCGGCCAGGTCGAAGGCCACGTTGCTGTTGAACTGTGCGTTGTTGCTCTGGGTCGTGATGCCCGCGTTGATCTCGGGGTAGTAGGCGAGCATGGAACGGTGGGCCACGTCGGCGCCTCCGTGGTGAACGCGCCTGAGGCCGCCCTGCTCGTCGATGAAGAGGCCGTAGCCGTAGCCCGTCTCCTCGCCGTCGGTGAGAACGAACGAGGTCATCATCTCGTCAATGCTTTCGCGGGCTCCGACGCGGGGGTTGGCGTAGTTCTCGATCCAGGTCTGGAGGTCGCCGATGGTGCTGTAGATGGCGCCGGCGCCGACCGCTCCGCCGAGGTCGCCGATCTGGCGGTATCCGTCCGGAGTGGGCGTGTAGCCCTCGGACTGGTTGGGGACGATGTGGCGGATGGAGGGCCGCACCATGGTGCCGGTCATGCCCAGCGGGCCGAAGACGTTTTCCTGCATGAAGACGTGGAAGTCCTGGCCCGAGGTGCGCTCGACGACGGTCGCGGCGAGCCCGTAGGCGGTGTTGTTGTAGTTCCACTCGGCGCCGGGAGCGTTCTGGAGCGCGGGCTGGCGCTGGACGATGTCGATGAGCTCCGAGCGGTCGATCCAGTCGCCGCGGTCGAGGCGGCGTCCGGTCATGCGGAGCAGGTTCAGGAACTCGCGGAGGCCGGAGGTGTGGGTGATCAGGTGCTTTACCTGGATGGTTTCGTCGAACTCGGGCAACTCGGGGATGTGGGTGCGGATGTCGTCGTCGAGGGACAGCTTGCCGCGTTCGGCCTGGAGCATGATGCCGAAGGCCGCGAACTGCTTCGAGGTGGAACCGATGTTGGTGCGCGTGTCCTCTTCGAACGGGAGGCCGTAGGCGAGGTTGGCCATGCCGAACGTCTTCGAGTACAGGGTGCGGCCGTCTCGCCACACGCGGACGGCGGCGCCGGGGGACTGGGGGCCGTCGTAGCGCGACATCAGCTGGTCGGTGAGCTTCTCGGGGTCGGTGGCGACGTCTTCGTGGCGCAGGAGCGTGATCTCGTAGCTGCCGGCGGCGTCTTCATCGTCTCCTGCGGTGAAGAGCTCGATGGTGTAGGTGCCTTCGTCCGATGTCTGCCCGCTGAACCTCTGGGGCCCGCGGCCCAGGCCTCCGATGCGTCCGAGCTGTGTCCCGTCAGGGCCGAGAATGCGGATCGTGACGTCGACGGAGATCTGGTTCACCTCGCCGAGCAGGAACTCGTTTGCGTCCGCGTCGATCGTGTAGCGGGCGGTGTCGCCTGCGGAGATGGTTTCCGAGAGAGTGCGGCCACGCTGCAGCTCCGTGGTCTGTGCCAGGATCGGTCCCGCACTCAGAATACTCGGAATCGCGACGCAGAAAGCACACGCGAAGTGGCGAACAGGATGCCGGAGGGCCATCGGTTTCATCACGGGACTCCAACCGTGGAGGGGAAGGCGGAATGTCGGGCACGTTAGGACTGCAGTGCATGAGTGGGCAAGCGAAGGCATCGACTGGGGCGACGTTGCGCCGTATTGATTGAGCATGACCGGCACGCGCACCCACCCCGGCCGCCTCCCCGAAAACGTCGCCCACTTCGTGCGCCTCCTGCGCGCGGCCGGGCTGCCGGTGGGACCCGGTCACACGATCACCGCCGCGCGTGCGCTAGCCGCCGTGGACATCACCAGCAGGCAGCAGTTCTTCTGGGCGCTGCACGGCGCACTCGTCTCGTGTCACGAGCACCGCCACATCTTCGAGAGCGCATTCCGGCTCTTCTGGCGGGACCCGTTCGGGGCGGACGAAGCGCTGGCCGCGCTGTTGTCGCGCTCGCAGATCCCGGCCGACGAGCCGACGAGCAAGGCGCCGGCCCGGTTGGCCGCCGAGCACGAGGCCACGGACCGGCCCTCCGGCGAGTTCGAACGCGATCCGGCCGAGCAGGTCGCCGTGCGGATGGCGTTCTCGCCCGACGAGGTGTCCCGCACCAAGGACTTCGAGGAGATGACGCCCGCCGAGACACGGCAAGCCCGGGAAGCGATGCGCAGGCTCGAACTCGACCTGCGGCCCGTGCGCACGCGCCGGCACCGTCCCGATCCGAGGGGACGTCTGATCGACTTGCGTCGCACCCTGCGGACGACAGTGCGCACCGGCGGCAATCCGCTGCCGCTCCAGCGCCGATCGATGGCGACACGGCGTCCCGTGCTGGTGACGCTTTGCGACATTTCGGGATCGATGGAGGCGTATTCGAGGATTCTGCTCCACTTCTTCCACGCGCTCACAAACGCCGCCGACCGCGTGCATACGTTCGTATTCGGGACACGCCTGACCAACATCACGCGACTTCTGAAGGACCGCGACGTGGACCGCGCGCTCGATCGCGTCGGGGATACCGTCACGGACTGGTACGGCGGCACGCGGATCGGAGCCGCGCTGGGCGCATTCAACCTGAACTGGTCCCGCCGGCTCCTCGCGCAGGGGGCCGTCGTGCTGCTGGTAACCGACGGACTGGATCGGGACGGCGGGGCAGGTATTCGGCTACACGCACGACGCCTGCGCAAATCCTGCCGAAGACTGGTCTGGCTCAATCCTCTGTTGCGCTACCGCGACTTCGCTCCCCGAGCCGCGGGCATCCGCGCCCTGCTACCGGAGGTGCATGAACACCGGCCTGTGCACAACCTCGACAGTCTGGCGCAGCTGGCCGATGCGCTGAGCGGCCGCATGTAGCTCTCCCGGCCCGTCAGGCCATCGGAAGCGAACGCCAGGGGTGGAGTTGTCGCGGCCGTTGCTGGCTGAAGACCATGAACTCCCGTGTTTCCTGCCGTGGAAGCACGAAGCCCGGGGGCGCCGGCCACGATACCATGGGAACCGCTGGCCCGGTCTCGCTCGCGACCGGCCCGCTCGATCCCGCGGGGACGAATACCGGTTCGCCCGGCTCCGTATTCTCTGCGGCCGGCAGCATCACGGCCGCTGACGCCCATTCCCTGAAGGATCGGATGACCCGCCGCGGATCCTGTCCAGCCACCGCCAGGGTGCAGTCCAGGAAACGGGCGCTGTATCGTTCCAGCGTGCGTCGGCGCAAGCCCAGCCTTTGAGCAACGGAGTCCCACTTGGCCAGCCGCCGCTCGCGTAGTGCCCAGAGGAGAATCGCCCAGCTGAGGAGTTCCTTCAGAGTGCACTGCACCGGCGATTCCGTGTTCCAATACCGCCGCAGGGCTCTCGGGTTCATGCCGGTGTGCTCGGCCAACTCGCCGACGCTTGTAACCGGAAGCAGCGACCCGTCATCGGCCTCGGTCCTGCAGACCCGTTGGACCACCTTTACGAGCGAGTTGTGAAGCACGCGGTTCGCGAGCAATCGTCGGCCCAGAAGGCGCATGGGATCCTGGTGCCACGGGTCGATTCGGGCGACCATGCGCATCAATCGCTCATGTGCCTCCTCGGCCCAGACGATCTGGAACTCGTTGTCGCCGGGCGAGCGCATCCACCGCACCCATTCCAGGGATACCGGCACGACCACGAGAAACGAGGGCCCCGCGGGTCCTCCCCGGGCGGACAGCGTTCGCAGCCACCGGATATCGTCTGGGGAATACTGCTCCAGGGCCACGACGGCAACGCTCACCCCGCCGAGCAGGAGATCCTGAAACGTCTTCCGACGGTCCGTCGCGCTGCAATCGGCGTCGGCCAGCGCCTGCCTCAGCCACCACCTCGTCTCCGTCTTCTTGCAGTATAAGCCGACCACCGCGGCAAAATAGGTGCAAATGGCGGACGTGGCAATGACGTTTGACGCCAAGTGTTTCCGGGCCCGATTACTGGCGCGCTGTACCGTCCCCCCCTAAAATGCACCTGCGGGCGCTTGGTTCGTCGCATTTTCACAGGCACCGGCCAACGGGCCGGTCACCGGTTCGATCGAGGAGAGTAGAGCATGAACACCAGGTTTTCTCGCCGACATTTCATGGGCAGCGCCGCTGCGGCCCTGGGAGCCCTCGGCCTGCGGCCCGCCACGGCACTCGGCGCCGGAATCCGGCCGCCGCCTCCGGGGCTTGAGCCACGCGATCCCTACGACGACCTCGCGAAGCTCTCTTCGAACGAGAATCCGTACGGTCCGTCCGACAAGATGATGGCGTCCATGAATGCCGCCTGGAAATACTCGAACCGCTACGGCTATCCGGACGGCGACATCCTCGAGAAGATCGCGGACCACCATGGCGTCGGGACGCGGAACATCATGATGAACGCGGGGTCGGGGGAGACGCTCAAGGTGGCCGGACTCGCGTTTCTGAAACATGACGAGAAGGTCGTTGGCGTCGAGCCCACGTTCCTGACGGTCTATCGTGCCGCGGCGGGGATCGACGCCGACGCGATCATCCGCCCGCTTCTCGGCGATCACACCCAGGATATCGACGACCTCATCAAGGTCACGAGGCGCAACTACCGCGATGTCGGCCTGGTCTACGTCTGCAACCCCAACAACCCGACCGGGGTGGTCGTGAGCGACGACGACATCCGGCGACTTCTCGACGGCATCCCGGAGGATATCCCGGTGCTGATCGACGAGGCCTACCACCACTTCGTCCAGGATCCGTCCTACGCGACGGCCGTCCCCTACATCAAGGAGGGCCGCAAGGTGCTCGTCACCCGGACCTTCTCGAAGATCTACGGGATGGCGGGGCTCCGGCTCGGCTACGGAATCGCTCCCGAGGAGATGATCGACGAGATGCGGGTGTACAGCACCGGCAGCGTGAACGCGCTCGTCAAGTGGGGGGGCGTGGCCGCGCTCGAGGACCACGAGTCCGAAGCCTGGGTCAGGGACACGACCATCGCGCTCCGCGAGGCCACGGCGAATGAACTCCGGGGCCAGGGCTTCGAGGTCATTCCCTCCGAGACCAATTTCTTCATGGTGCACACCGGCCGGCCCGCTTCGGAGGTCCGCGCCGAGTTCCGCAAGCATGACGTGGCGGTCGGCCGCGACTTCCCGCCGATGCTGGACTACCTGCGCGTCTCGATCGGTACGGAAGAGGAGATGAAGCGGTTCCTGACGGCGTGGAACCAGATCTTCCCGGACGGAATGACGGCAACAGGCAGCAGTCGGTAGGCCGGTTGTTCCGGCCCGGCGTGGTCCTCGCGCTGGCGGCGGGGATCGTCGCTGGCGCATGCGCGTTCGTCGCAGAGGCAAGCGCGCAGGAAATCGTTTGTCCCGCTGAACTCGAGATGCTCGTCGAGCGGCCGTACGCGGCGCGAGCGGGTCTCGGCACCGGGTCCACGGTCCTCGTCCGCGCCCGGCCCGATGTGAATCCGTGCCCGGCCCGGGTCGCGGGCCTGTTCGAGCCGCCACCGGATCCCTCTCGGCTCATTGGCACGCGTCCCCGCGTCCTGCTTCACCTTCCTCATCTCCAGACGCTGGCCGGACGCACCGGCGATGTGGACTACTTCACGGTACAGCTTCGTCGCGGAGTCGATCCCGCCGTTGTCGCCGGCGAACTGGAACCGCTGCTGGTCGGCACGCAGGTGTTCCTCACGAGCGAGGTCACCGACCGGGCCTCGGCGACCTTTCGCGTAGTGAGCCGTTTTCATCGGGCCATCGCCGGAATCACGCTGGTCGCGGGAGGGGTCTTCCTGGCGTGCATCATGGTTCTCAAGGTGCAGGAAAGGCGCACCGTTGTGGCCGCGGCGCGCCTGGCGGGCATTCCGCGCCGGATTCTGCTGGGGTGGACGGTGGCCGAGGCCGCGCTCCTGTCCGCCCTCGGCGGAGGGGCCGGGCTGGGTGTGGGCTTCGCCGGGTCGGCGGTCGTGAACGCGTACTACCGGCGCGCCTACGACACGACGCTGGTGTTCTCGGTGGTCACGGGTGAAATGGTCGTGCAGGCGCTCGTGCTGGCCGTGGTGCTCGGAATGGCCGCGGGCGTGGTCGCGGGTCTCCGAATGTTCGCGTCCGACCCGCTCGAACAGCTGGGAGCGTAGCCGTCCATGCCGGTGTTGTTCGCGCCCGATGCGTCACGGAGCGGCGACGGCCCCGAGTGACGATGCTGGCCCTCAACTCGATCCGCGAACTCCGGCTTCGGCCGCTGCGCACCTTGCTCACCCTGGGCGGCGTGACCGTGGCCACCGCCATGCTCTCGGACATGCTGATGCTGGGAGGCGGCATCCAACGGAGCTTCAGTGAAGTTCTCGAATCCGTGGGATACGAGCTGCGCCTGTCTCCCAGGGGGACGCTGCCTTTCGACACGGAAGCCACGATCCGGGGGATCGGGGGACTTCGTGACACGGTGGAGTCCGTGGCCGGAGTGCAGGACCTGGTCCCGGTGCTGGCGCAGACGCTGACCATCATGGCCGATGGCGACGAGTCGCCTGGACCGCGCGCCTCGCGGCAGACGCTGGCTCTGGGACTGGATACGGACGAGGAAGGTCTCTACACCCTGCTCGCGGGCCGCTCGCCCGGCGACGGGGAAATCCTGATCGACCCCGCGCTGGCCGCGCTCCTCGACACGCGCCCCGGTGACCGTCTCCGTCTCGGTGTCAGCAGCCGGTTCGGCACATGGGGAGGCGACGCGACCGCGGTGGTTTCCGGAACGGCCGAGTTCATCTTCGCCACCCGGAGGGACATGCCCGTGGCCCTTCCAATGGCCGACCTCCAGGCGCTCTCGGCGCGTACGGACCAGGCCTCGTTCGCCATGATCCGTTTGCGGGAGGGCCACGCCCCCGGGCCCGTCCGCGAGGCCATCACGGCGGCGACCGACCGCGTCGAAGTGGTGACGCTGGCCGGCATCGCCGAGCAGGTCGACGAGCGGCTCTCGTACTTCCGGCAACTGGCTGCGATCCTCGCCAGCGTCAGCCTGCTGGTGGCCGCGCTCCTCATCGGGACGATCAGCGCCGTATCCGTGAGCGATCAGCTGGGAGTCATCGCCGCACTGCGCGCCATTGGCGTGTCGAGACGGAGAATCGTCGGCGACCTGACGGCCGAGAGCGCCGTTCTGTGCGGTGTCGGTGGCGGGCTGGGTATCGCGCTTTCGATCGCGGTCGCGCACTACCTCGAGTCGATTCTCGCGGACTTCCCGGGGCTCCCCGCCACCGTGCGCTTCTTCGTGCTGAGTCCCGGGACCCTGGCCGCCGCGTACGGCCTGGTGGTCGCCGCCGGCGTGGTCGCCGGACTTCTGCCCGCATTGCGCGCAACGCGGCTTGAGGTAACGACGCTCCTGCACCGGGAAGAGCCGTGAGCCGGGGAACGGTCGTCGTCGTGCGCGATGCCACGCGCGAATACCGTCAGGGTCCGACGGTCGTGCGGGCGCTCCAGGGCATCTCGGTTGCCGTGGAACAGGGCGATTTTCTCGCGGTGACCGGCCCGAGCGGATCGGGCAAATCGACCCTGCTGCACCTGCTTGGGGGTGTGGATGTAGCCACGGCGGGTGAGGTGCGGTTTCTGGGCCGGAACCTGGCGGAGATGACGGTCGAGGCGCGCGCCGCACTGCGTCTGCGCGAAGTCGGCCTCGTGTTCCAGCGCTTCCATCTGTTGCCCATGCTCACCGCGCTCGAGAACGTGGAGCTGCCCCTGGCCGCGGCGCGGGTGAGGCGCGGGGAGCGCCGAGAGCGCGCCGCCGCGGTGCTCGAACGCGTGGGGCTCGCGGATCGCCTGCGACATCGTCCTTCCGAACTCTCCGGAGGCCAGCTGCAGCGGGTCGCGATTGCCCGCGCCCTCGTCAACCAACCCGCGCTGGTACTGGCGGACGAGCCCACAGGCGAACTCGACCGTGCCTCCTCGCGGCGCGTGCTGGGCCTCTTTCGCGATCTCAACGCCACGGGCACAACGCTCGTGGTCGCCACCCACGACCTGGAATTCGCGGAGGGGGCCCGCCGCCGCATCGAGGTCGTCGACGGACGGATCGAAGGGTGATCGCGCGACTCGTCTGGGCCTCGTTCCGCCAGCGCCCCGGGCGCGGTGTCCTGCTTCTGGCCGGCTACGCCCTCGGCGTCGGCGTAACGATCGTCCTGCTCTCGGTGGGCGGCGCGCTCGAGGACCAGGCAAGGGACAAGGAACTCGTGGGCGGCGGCGACCTTGTCGTCCTCCCGGCGGGGATCGACCTGGAGACACTCAAGACCGGGGGTGTCAGCTCGATGTTCTTCACCATCGAACAGGCGTCCCTGCTCTACCGCGACGTGCTGAGCACCCGGTTCAAGGACCGGGTCGGCGCGGCCGCGCCCTGGATCATGGACGAGTTGCTGTACCTCGAAGCGGATACCGGGATAGTGGCCCTCTCGGCCGGCGCCACGATCCCGGCCCTCGCCGAGCAGCTCTCGGTCTCACCGGAGCTGATCGCGGGTACATGGCGGGATCTCGATGCCGATCTCCGCTGGCGCAATCCGTCCGACGCCCAGCTGTACCGGTCGCTGGACGCGCTCCACCTGCCCCGGGGCGTGGCCGCGTCGGACTCGACGTGGGCCGAGTGGCACTATTTCAACGTCCTGATCCCGAACGCGGGATGGCTCTACCTGACTTACATGGTCGCCGGCGAAATCCCCGGTGGTCGCTGGGGTGGACGCCTGCTCGCGACCCGTGTGGAGCCGGGCACCGCGGAACGTGCATACATCGAAACCGTGCCGGCTTCCGAGGTCCGCTTCACGGAGGGGGAGCCGAACCTCACGATCGGAGGGTCCGGCGTGGCCGTCCGGGACGACGGCGCCTACAGGCTCCACGCCACCATTCCCTCCGAAACCGGCGGGGCGCCGCTCGGGATCGACCTGACGGTCACCGCCCGCTCGCGCCGGTACCTTCCACCTGTCGATATCGGCACGGAGCAGATCGCATCCGGCTACACCGTCCCGCTGCTCGATGCGGTGGCAACCGGCCAGGTGTGCGAGGGGAGCCGGTGCCGGTCGCTCGACGGCGCCCGTGCGTACCACGACCACAACTGGGGCACATGGTCCGGCGTGACCTGGGACTGGGGGCACGCGCACATGGGCGGCTACTCGGTGCTGTACGGAGGTGTCGCCTTGTCAGACGCGACCCGGCAATCCACCGGAACCGGCGCCAACGGGTCACGCATTCTCTACCTGGCGGACGACAGCGGCTTCGCGGGCATCCTGCCGATTCGCCGAATGAGTGTCGAACGTCCGAGCGGCGACCGGTGGACCGCCCCCGAATCGATTGCGATACTCGCGACGAACGGCGCCGACTCCCTGGCGCTCCGGGTCACGATCAGCCACGCGCGCGCCACGCAGGTGCCGGTCGCGGCGGGCAACCCGGATCCCCTCTTCTTCCAGATGCGCGGAACGGCGGTGCTTTCCGGCCGGCTGCGCGGTTCGGCAGTCCGCGAGACCGGAGACGGGTTCTTCGAGACCTGGACGCGCTGAAGATCCGTCCGACGGACCGGACACGCGTAGCGACATGCGTGAACATGCCCGATATTCCCGGTGCGCTTCGAAAGCTTCAGCGTGGCGGGGCGCCTGTTCCGATTCCCCGGCGCCAACGACGCTGCATCGCCACTGCGAGTCCATGACCCCAGAATCCCTCCGGCAGATCGCCGACCGCGTCCGGCGCGGCCACACTACCGCATTGAGCGTTGCCGAAGAGGCCATCCGTCGCCACGACGCGAGTGATCTCGGTGCCTATATCGTCTTCGACGCGGACGGTGCCCGCACCCAGGCCCGCGCGATCGACGCGGCGGTGGCGCGCGGTGAGGATCCCGGACCGCTGGCCGGACTCACCGTCTCGGTCAAGGACCTGTACGGCGTCGATGGCCTGCCGATCCGTGCGGGAACCAGGCGGGAACTGCCCGCGGAGTGGCGCCGCGAGGGCTTTCTGGTCCGCGCCATGCGTCAGCTCGGAGCCGTGATCGTCGGAAAGACGCATACGGTGGAGCTGGCGTTCGGAGGGGTCGGCCTGAATCCCAACACGGGTACTCCCGTGAACCCCTGGGACGCTGGCGAACATCGCGCGCCGGGAGGCTCTTCGGCGGGTGCGGGGGTGAGTCTGTGGGAAGGATCGGCCCTCATCGCACTGGGGAGCGACACGGGAGGATCGGTCAGGATACCGGCATCGGCGACGGGAGTAGTGGGGCACCGCCACACCACGGGACGGTGGCCGACCAGCGGTGTCGTCCCCCTGAGCACGACCCTCGACACGGTCGGGCTCCTGACGCGCACGGCCACAGATTCCCGCTACGTGTTCGGGCTGGTCGACGTGCTTGCCGGCAACGCATCCGAACCGGATCGCGCTGCGGGGGCCAGCGGAGCCACCGCCGCACCAGCCGGCGACCCCGGTCACCCGGCGACGACCGTCGCCGGCCTCCGGATCGGCCTACCCCGCTCGGGCCTGTGGAATCGCGCCGCACCGGACATCGCCGCCGCCGTCCGCCGCGCACTCGACGAACTGGTGGCGGCGGGTGCGCACCTCTTCGAAGTCGACGCCCCGGAACTGGAGGAGGCCGGCGAGCGGTACCTGGCGGGCGAACTGGTGCAGCCGGAGCGCTTCGAGTCGCTGGAACGGGATCTTCCCGGGTGGACTCCGATCCTCGACCCCACCGTGGGCAAGCGGCTGGAGTCCGCCCGGGACGTGAGCGCGGTGGACTACGTGGCCGTCCTGCGCGCGCGACGCCGACTCTCGAAGAGCATTCACGCCACGATCGAAGCCCGGAACATCGATCTGCTCGCCACTCCCACCCTCCCCATCACCCCGCCCCCGCTCTCCGCCCTGTCCCAACTGGACGTCTACCGCGCGGTCAACCGCGACATGCTGTCCGGCACCGGTCCGGCGAGCATGCTGGACATGTGCGCGGTGAGCCTCCCGGCCGGCCTCGACGAGCACGGCATCCCCGTCGGCCTGCAGCTCATCGGCCCCTCGGGTGGCGATTACCTTCTCCTGGAGCGGGCCTGCGCGGTGGAATCCGTGCTCGGGACGGCGGCCGAGCGGCTGGGTACGCCGCCTCGCCTCACTGCCTCACGCTGAGTCCCTGGTGTCGTGTCCCAGGGGGCCGACACTACAGACGCAGCGCACCGATCACCTCCGCCAGCACCGCCACCGCGATCTCCTCGGGGGTGCGCGCCCCGATCGGCAGACCGATTGGGCCGTGGATGCGGTCGAGGTCGGCGTCGGTGAAGCCGAGAGCGCCAAGCCGCTCCCGCCTGGCGCCCTGCGTCTTGCGGCTCCCCAGCGCGCCGACGTAGAACGCGTCGCTCTCCAGCGCGGCCACCAGCGCCGGGTCGTCGATCTTGGGATCGTGGGTAAGGGCGACGACGGCGGTGCGCCGGTCCGGCCGGAGGGTCGTCATCGCCTCGTCGGGCCAACGCCGCAGGAGCGCCGCTCCGGGGAACCGTTCCGCCGTGGCGAAGCCCTCCCGCGGATCGAGCACCGTCACGCGAAAGCCCGCCAGCGTCGCGATCGCCACAAGCGCCTGGGCGATGTGGACCGCGCCCACGACGATTATCCGTGGTGCGCGAATGTAGGGACGCAGAAAAACGGTGCCCTGCGGCGTCTCCAGCGTCCGCGACTCGCCGACGCGCAACACCTCGGCGATCAGCGCGCCGTCGAGCATCGGCAGCCGGGATGCTTCTCCAGCCTCGATCAGTTCCTGCACACCGTCGGTCAAACAGGTCGCCAGCAACACGTCGCGCCCCGCCCTCTGCGCTTCGACCACGCGCCGCAACACCGCCGCCTTCACCCGGCGGCCTCCCTGCCCACCCACTCCCGCATCCGGGCGGCTACCCCGCGACCGGCTCGATGAACAGGTGCACCCTGCCTCCGCAGGCCAGCCCCACCTCCCACGCCATCTCGTTCGTGACCCCGAATTCCATCGTGCGCGGCTCGCCCGTCTCGATCACTTCGAGCGCCGTCTGGATCACTGCGCCCTCGATACACCCGCCCGATACGGACCCCGAGAAGTCCCCGCTCGCGGCGATCGCCATGTGGCTTCCGGCGCGTCGCGGGGCCGATCCCCAGGTGCGCGTGACCGTGGCGAGCGCAACCCGGCGTCCCTCTTCCAGCCACGCGGCAGCTTGCGCGAGAACCGGATCCGCGTTCGTGTTCGTGCTGTTCGACTGGTCCATGGGACTGGAAGCTACCCCCGGCGGCACGGAACGCAACCTTGGCGGCAACCCCCACCGACGAGCTTCAACAGGCGGTCATCCGGGATCACTTCCGGCGGCCTCGCAATCGCGGCGCCCTCGATCCCCCCGCCACCGGCGGACACGCGCACAACCCCTTCTGCGGGGATACCGTGCGCATGTGGGCGCGCGTCGAAGACGGCCGCATTGTCGAGGCGACGTTCGACGGGCGCGGGTGCGCCATCTCGCAGGCCGCGGCTTCGATGCTCACCACCCTGGTGGGCGGCCGGGAGGTGGCGGAGGTGGCGGGCTTGCGGAAGACGTTCGCCGAGGGCCTGGCTCCGGATGGCCCCCGGTTGCCGAGCGCACTGGGCGATCTTCGGGCCCTGGCCGGGGTAAAGCGGTTCCCAAGCCGGGTCAGGTGCGCCGTACTGCCGTTCGACGCGCTGGAAGATGCATTGAGCGGCGAATAGCGTGTCGTGTCCCGGAGGTTCCGGGGGCTTTCCCCGCCCAACGGGTCCGCGCTACTGTAGGCTGTGAGATCACACTCGCGACCCAGCCAGCCCGAAGATTCGAGGATCCCATGACAGCAGGCCGCAGCAGACTTCCTGCACCCGGAATCGCAGCCCCCGTCGCCGCCCTTCTCACCATGGCGGCCCTGGCCGCGCCCCACGCACGCGCCGCCGCGCAGCTTACCACGCCGGAGCAGCAGTTCGGCTACCGCCTCGGCACCGACTATCAGCTTGTCAACTACGAAGGGCTGACCGAGTACTGGCAGCTCCTCGCGGAGCAGTCGGACCGCATGACGCTGGAATCGATCGGTCTCTCCGAGGAGGGTCGCGAACAGTGGATGGCGACCATCACGTCGCCCGCAAACCGGCCCGATCTCGAACGCTACAGGGAGATCGCGCGCCGTCTTGCTCACGCCGAGGGCGTCAGCGAGGAGGAAGCCCGCGAGTTGTCCGCCGAAGGCAAGGCCGTCGTCTGGATCGACGGGGGCCTTCACGCCACCGAGGTGCTCGGCATCCAGCAACTCATGGAACTCGTGTGGCAGATGGTCAGCCGGGACGACGCGGAGACGATGCGTTTCCTCGACGACGTGATCCTTCTGGCCACCCACGCCAACCCCGACGGCCACGCCCTGGTCGCCAACTGGTACATGCGCCACGACGATCCCCTCGACCGCACCACGCAGGGTGTCCCGGTCCTCTACAACAAGTACGCCGGGCACGACAACAACCGCGACTTCTACATGGCCTCGCTCTCCGAGTCCGAGAACATGAACCGGGTCGTCTACCGCGAGTGGTTCCCCCAGATCGTCTACAACCATCACCAGACGGGCCCGCAGGGCACGGTCATGTTCGCCCCCCCGTTCCGGGATCCGCCGAACCACAACCTCGACCCCCTCATCATCACCAGCCTCGACCAGGTCGGTTCCGCCATGCACCACCGCATGGTCATGGAGGGCAAGGGCGGAACCACCATGCGGCGGGGCGCCAGCTACTCCACCTGGTGGAACGGCGGCCTGCGCACCACTCCTTACTTCAAGAACATGATCGGCCTCCTCACCGAGACGATCGGCCACCCCACGCCCATCGAGATCCCCTTCCTCCCGAACCGCCAGATCACGCACGCCGACCTGCCCCTCCCGGTCACCCCGGGGCGCTGGCATTTCCGCCAGTCCGTCGACTATTCGCAGACGGCCAACCGCGCCGTACTCGACTACGCGTCGCGCAACCGCGAACACCTTTTGTTCAACATCTGGCGCATGGGAATGAACTCGATCGAGCGGGGCAGCCGCGACTCCTGGACCGTTCTGCCGAAGTGGATCGACCAGGTGGCCGAGGATGTCGGCCCGCGCGGATCGCTGGAGGAGTTTGAGGCCCACCTGCGCGACCCCGCGAAGCGCGATGCCCGCGGGTACATTCTGCCGTCCGACCAGCGAGGCTTCCCCACCGCCACGCGCTTCGTGAACGCGCTCCTCAAGAACGGCGTCACCGTGCACAGGGCCACCGCCGACTTCACCGTCGCGGGCAAGGACTACCCCGAGGGCTCGTACGTCGTGGTCACCGCCCAGGCCTTCCGGCCCCACGTGATCGACATGTTCGAGCCGCAGAACCACCCCAACGACTTCCAGTACCCGGGCGGTCCGCCGATCGCGCCCTACGACAACGCCGGCTGGACGCTCGCGCTCCAGATGGGCGTCGAATTCGACCGCGTGCTCGACGGCTTCAGCGGCCCCTTCGAGCCGATCGCGTGGCTGGCCGATGCGCCGCCCGGTACGGTGTCGGGGCCCGATTCTCCCACTGGCTACGTGGTCGATCACGTCAACGAGGCCTTTACGGCCGTCAACCGCGTGCTCGCCGCCGGAGGAGAGGTGCATTGGATCGAAGGGACGTTCGACGCGGCGGGCGTCTCGTTCGCGCCCGGTGCCTTCTACATTCCGGCGTCGGCCACCACGCGGTCCCGGCTGGAAGAATGGGCCGCTCAACTGGGAATCTCCTTCCACGGCGTCACCGCTGCCCCCGAGGCCGCGTTCGAACTGACCCACGCGCGAGTCGGCCTCTGGGACCGCTACGGCGGCTCGATGCCGTCGGGGTGGACCCGCTACGTGCTGGAGGATTTCGAGTTCAACTTCGAGGTCGTCTACCCGCCCGACATCGACGCGGGCAATCTGAACGATCGCTTCGACGTGATCATCCTGCCCGACGGCGCCCTGGGCGGCGGGCGGGGCTTCCGCTTCGGCGGCGGACCCAGCGAGGACTTCCTGGCCAGCCTGCCGGATTCGTTGCGCGGCCGGGTGGGCTCGCTGAGCGATGATACGAGCCTGCCCGCGCTCCGCGAGTTCGTGGAGAACGGTGGGGCGGTGGTCGCGGTCGGGTCGTCCACGGCCCTGGGTAGCCGGCTCGGCCTTCCCCTCACCAACTTCCTGGTCGACGACGACGGAAACCCGCTGCCCCGGGACGACTACTTCACGCCGGGATCGATCCACGACATCCGGGTGGAGCACGGCAGCCCGATCACGCACGGTCTGGGCGAGCGTGTACATGTGCTGCACAGTCACAGCCCGGTCTTCCAGATCGACGACGGCGCGACGAACGTGCGGCGACTGGCGTGGTACGACTCCGCCGAGCCCCTGGTGAGCGGCTGGGCGTGGGGCCAGGAGCACCTCGAAGGCGGCACGAGCATGATCGAGGCGGACATCGGCGCGGGGAAGCTCTTCCTCTTCGGCCCCAAGATCACCTTCCGGTCGCAGCCGCACGGCACCTTCCCGCTTCTCTTCAACGGGATTCACTACGGGGCCGCGAACCGGAGGCCGGTGAGCTGACGACCGAGCCCGGAGACACGGCGCGGGACAATCCGTTCGAACGCGTACGCAGCCGCTGGCTCATCCCGTGCGTGTTCGCCGCGGGCGTGGCCATTCTGGTGGTGCTGCTCCTGGCGGCGAAGATCGTCGGCTTCGCCACTGGAAGCGCGTCCGACAACGACCTCGCGACCAGGCAGGTCCTGTCGATGCTTGCGGGCTACGGCGGCATGGTCGCATGGCTCCTCTGGGCGTGCCGCCGCGCCGGGGTCGACCTCGGACGACTGATCGGGCGTGTACCCGATGGGCACGACTGGGCCGTCACGGGCGCCCTGCTGGCCGTGACCATCGCGTTTTCATACGGGTCGTGGGAGCTCGTCGCCTGGATTCTGTCCCGCGTGGCGCCGGATCTGCTGACCTGGCTGGTGCAGATGCTGCCCGAGAAGCCGGCAGGGAACGCGGGTCACGACATCTTCATGATCTTCATCGTGGTCGGCGCGGCTCCCGTCGTCGAGGAGCTGATCTTCCGGGGCGTTCTGGTCAGCCGCTGGGGAGTCAAGTGGGGTGTGCGGGCCGGGATCGTGGTTTCGGCCGTCGCGTTCGGGTTCCTGCACGCGAACGTCATCGGAATCGGCTTCGTCGGACTGGTCGCGGCCATCCTGTACCTCCAGACCCGCACGCTGATCGTCCCGATCGTATTCCACGCGACGAACAACGCGATCGCGACCGTCGGCTGGTACCTGCCCGGCGGTTCCGACACGACCGCGATCATGGAGGGTGATGGCTGGCTCGGGTTCCTCCTTGTCTTCGTTTCGCTGCCCGTGTTGATCTGGTACCTGTGGCGCTTCTGGCCGGCGCGCGATGCCGTGATCCCCTATCTGGGCGGCGGAGCGGAAAACGACGGCCAGGACGCCGAAGGACCTCCGTGACCGAATCGGCGCCGTTCCCGGTGCGCGTAGCCGCCATCGACGCCGGTTCCAACGCCATCCGCTTCGTCGCAGCCGACTTCATCGGTCCGGGCTCGTACACCGTCGTCCACAAGATCCGCCAGCCGATCCGCCTGGGACACCGCGTCTTCACGCACGCGGAGCTGGACGAAGAAACCATGGAATGGGCCGTGGCCGCCTTCCGCCTCTTCCGGCGCGAGATGGACGCGCTGGGCGTCGACCGATACCGCGCGGTCGCAACCAGCGCGACCCGCGAGGCAGCCAACCGCAGCAGTTTCCTGGACAGAGTCCGGGAGGAATCCGGCATCGTGCTGGAGCCGATCAGCGGAGCGGAGGAGGCCCGCCTCGTCCACCTGGCCGTGCGCAGCCGCGTCGATCTCTCCCAGGGGCGCTGGATCCTGGTGGACCTGGGCGGCGGAAGCGTCGAAGTCTCGCTCGTGGACGACACGGGCATCCTGTGGAGCGAGTCCTACCGCGTCGGCACCGTGCGCCTCCTGGAAACCCTGGCCGAGGCCGAGGGCTGCCACGACTCGCTGCGCGCGTGGGTAGGGCGCCAACTCCGTTCCCTCACGATTCCGCCCCCGGAGGCCTACCCGGGTCCCACTGCATTCGCGGCGACCGGCGGCAACATCGAGGCCATCGCCGAACTCGCGCTCAGCTACGTCGATCCGCTCAAGCTCGCGCTGCTGCCCATCAACCGCCTCGACGCCGTCATCCACCTCCTCACGGCCATGACCGTCCCCGAGACGATCCACGAACTGCGGCTGCGTCCCGACCGGGCCGACGTCATCCTGCCGGCGGCGCTGGTCTATCGGCACTTCGCCGACGTTGCCCGCGCAAACCAGATCGTTGTGCCGAGCGTGGGCGTCAAGGAGGGAGTGCTGCTGGACGTGGCGACGGGCGCGGGCCTGCATTCAACCGTCAGCTGATCGGCCCGGCCGGAGTCCGGAGCGCCCTCCGTGGTGCCTACCGCCTCAACGCCAGATAGCGGATCTGCTGGATCGCGACCGACAGCCCCGCCAGGCTGACCGGCTCCTCGGCCTCGACCTCGGTCAGGATGTCGTGGAACCGGGTCAGCTGCGACTCGTCCTCCTCGAAGCCGAGCGCCCCCGCAAGAGCTTTCTGCCCTGCAAGCGCGTTCTGCGTGAGGTTTCGCCGAATCGCACCCAGGTCGTTGATCAGCCCCAGCGCCCAGCGCTGCTGCCACTTGCCGTCGCCGCTCGCCCGCTCGATACAGCCGGTCAGCCACGGAATCCGGAGCTCCTCGGTGACCCAGTAGTAGACCCGCGCGGCGCTCATGGGATTCGTGCCGGTAGTTCGGGCCAGGCGGAGAATCTCGAGCAGGTGATCGAGGAAGCGCAGGGCGACGAGATTCCGGACAAAGGCCTCGTCCCCCGCCTGGGGCATCAGCGAGGCAACCCCCCCCTCGAAGATCTCCCGGTCCTCTCCGGCCACGATCTCGTGGAACTGCCCGCGCAGGGCTTCGAGACCGTTCAGACTTCCCTCGATGAGGGCGGTGGTCGACTCCTCCGGGTCGCAGTTGGTCAACACCCAGCGCGTCGTCCGTTCGAGCACCCGCGCCAGACCCATCGTCCAACGATAGGTTACCGCCGCTGACACCTGCCCTTCGCGCGACCGGATGTCCGCGAGCAGCGAATCATGCCGGGTCAGCCGCGCGGCCACCAGCCACGCCCGCGCGACTTCCGCGGCGCCACGGCCGGTCTCGCGCATCAGGCGGTCGATGAACACGGATCCCATGAGGTCGACGAGGTCATTGGTCAGCTGACAGGCCACGATCTCACGGCGCAGACGGTGGTTGGCAGCCCGCTCCAGACCCACCAGCTCCATGGCCTCGCGTGGGAAGTAACCGTGGAAATAGTCGGAGGCCGAGGGGTCGTCGGGGAGATCCGAAGCGAGCAGTGCCGACTTCAGGTACAGTTTTGCGTAGGCCAGCAGAACGGACAGTTCCGGTCGGGTGAGCGACTGGTTCGCCTCCCGGCGCGCGGTCAGTTCATCCCAGGAGGGCAGTCCCTCCGCGTCGCGGTCAAGGAGGCCGGCGCGCGCAAGGTGTCCCATCAGCGCCCAGTAGTGGTCCATGCCGCGGCGGGCGCGGTACTCGTCCAGCGACACCGCCTGGCAGCCGGACTCGTTGTCCGCGAGCACGAGCGAGGCGACCGTGTCCGTGAGGCGGTGCAGGAGCTCGTTGCGCTCCTCGCGCGTCACCAGCCCGCCGCCCAGGGCCTCGTTCAGGAGAATCTTGAGGTTGACTTCCCGATCCGAGAGGTTCACCCCACCCGAGTTGTCGAGCGCATCGGTGTTGATCCGCCCACCGCCGAGCGCGTACTCGACCCGGGCGGCCTGGGTGAATCCCAGGTTCCCCCCCTCGCCCACCACCTTGGCCCTGAGATCGCCGACGTCGATGCGGACCGCGTCGTTCGATGCGTCCCCGGCGTCGGCATGGCTCTCGGTGGACGCCTTCACGTAGGTGCCGATCCCACCGTTCCAGAGCAGGTCGACAGGCGCTGCCAGCACGGCCCGGATAAGACTCTCGCCGTCCAGGGTCGCCACATCGGTATCCAGGCCCAGTGCGGCCCGGACGTCGTCGTTCAGCTCGACCGACTTCACCCCGCGCGGGACGATCATCCCGCCCTGCGAGAGCTTGTCGCGGTCGTAGTCGTCCCAGGAGGAGCGGCCCAGCAGGAAGAGCCTCTCGCGCTCCCTGAAGGAGGCTTCCGCGTCCGGGTTCGGATCGAGGAAGACATGCCGGTGGTCGAACGCCGCCACGAGGCGGATCGCCCGCGAGAGCAGCATCCCGTTGCCGAACACATCGCCGCTCATGTCGCCGATGCCCGCCACCGTGAAGGGGGCCTCCTGGATGTTCCTGCCCATCTCCCGGAAATGCCGCTTCACCGACTCCCAGGCGCCGCCCGCCGTGATGCCCACCTTCTTGTGGTCGTAGCCGTTGGAGCCGCCCGAGGCGAAGGCGTCGTCCAGCCAGAAACCATAGTCCGCCGCCACCCCGTTTGCCGTGTCCGAGAACGGAGCGGTGCCCTTGTCCGCCGCGACGACGAGGTAGGGGTCGAAGCCGTCGTACCGGACCACGCGGGCGGGGGGCGCGGATTCGCCGTTGAGGTTGTCCGTGATGTCCAGCAGTCCGCGCATCAGGGTGCAGTACTGTTCACGGGCCTCGTGGGCCATGGCGTCCCTGTCGGGCAGTGACCTCAGGCAGACGAAGCCGCCCTTCGACCCGCTGGGCACGATCACCGCGTTCTTGACCATCTGCGTCAGGACCAGCCCCAACACCTCGGTCCGGAAATCGTCCGGGCGATCCGAGTGGCGTATCCCGCCGCGGGCAACCGACGCCCCGCGGAGGTGGATGCCCTCCATCCTCGAAGACTGTACCCACACCTCGTACTTGAGACGGCTCCTGACCACGCTCTCCAGAAGCTCGGAGTCGAACTTGAACGAGATGTACGGGACTCCCCCCGACCGCACCGTCGGCGTCCGCCCACCGGTCCGATAGTAGTTCGTTCGCACCGTCGCCTCGATCACTTTCTGGAACGACCTGAGCGCACGATCGTGGGCGAGCGAGCTCACTCCGACCAGTTCTTCGGCGATGCGGCCGGCGAGTTCGGCGGCTCTGGCCTCGCGGATCTCCGCCTCCCCGGCCGCGGCGCCGTCCGGGTCGAACTTCGCCTCGAAAAGCCGGAACAGAAGCACGCCGATCCCCGGATGACTGTCGAGCGCGGCGCGCAACACCTGCCGGCTGGGCACCGCCCCGATCTGGAAGGCGTAGTGGGCGTATGCGCGCAGCACCTCGACCTCGCGCCAGGCCATCCCCGTGGGTCGGATCAGACGGTTGAATCCGTCGTTCGTGGCGTCGCCGTTGCGGATCGCCAGGATCGCTTCCGACAGAACCGCCCCGCGCGCGTCGGTGTCGATCCTGCTTCCGTCCGCCGTCTGTACGTCGAAGCTGTAGATCGACGAGTCGGCGTGACCGCCCCCCTCCTGCAGCTCGAACAGCGAAACGTTGATGATGCGGAGCCCGCAGTTCTCCAGAACCGGCATGAAATCGGACAGCACGATCTGATGCTCACGGATATAGATCTTGAGTTCGCAGCCATCGACCGTCTCCGCGTGCTCGAAGAAGCGGACCGATTCCATGCGTCCGTCGACCTTCATGGCCTCGAGCTCGGCGATGTCCCTGACTGCCGCAGACGGCTCTGTGGCGGCACGGTATTCCGGCGCAAACGCACCCGCGTAGTGACGCGCCATGCGCCGGGCCTCGTCGGGTTGGCGCACCTCGCTCAAAAGGTCCCGCACCTCGTCCAGCCACGACCTGGTCAGGCTCGTTACGGTGGCCTTCAGATCGCGCCAGTCGATCTCCGCCAGTCGCTTCGCCGGACCGCCCAGGTAGAAGTGCAGGCGCGCCTGGTCGCCGGCGCTCAACGCCAGGTGGTAGTTGAGGACCTCGACCTTGTAGCGCTTCGCCAGCGATGCTTCGAATTCGCGCCGGAAGGCCCCCGAGAAGCGGGTTCGCGGCATGACGACCATGATCGACACACCGCGCCCCAGCGCGTCGTGACGAACCGACACGAAAACCTCTGCGGTGTTGTACCGGGTCAGGATCGTGCGGATGTCCTTGGCAACCTCCTCCGCGGACGCAAGGAAGAGTTCCTCCTTGGGCAGCGATCCGAAGATCGTGATGATCTCCTTGTAGTCGTGCTGTCCCTCCGACACCCCGGCCAGCTCCAGCACCTCCGCAAGCTTCTGCCGCAGGATTGGAATGTCCTGGGCGGGTTCCGAGTACGCCTGCGAGGTGAAAAGTCCCAGAAAGCGGTGCTCGCCAACGACCGACCCGTCGGCCCGCAGCTTCTTGACGCCGATGTAGTCCATCCTCGCGCGACGGTGGACGGTGGATTCGGCATTGGTTTTGCTGATGATCAGGAGCGGCCCGGACAGCGCCCGCTCGCGCATCTGATCGGACAGCTCGCTCATGGGCACGGGGCGTGCGAATGCCGACCCCTGCTCATCCTGGAGAATGCCCAGTCCCGACCCCACGTCGACCGCTACGGCGTCCTCGCGACCCGGTTCGTGCGGGCCGAAGCTGTAGGACCGGTAGCCGAGGAAGACGAAGCCCCCGTCACGCAACCACCTCAGGAACGCCTGGATCTCGCGGAACTCGTCCCGGCGCTCGCGCACGTCGCGCATCCGGAAGCCCAACTCGGAGACCACATCGGAGATCTTGTCGACCATGAGACCGAAGTCGTCCGTGGCCTTGACCACGTCTTCCAGTCGGCGGGCCGTCTCGGCGCGGAGGGACTCGCGAACCTCCTCGTCGGCGACTCGAGCCAGTTCGACGTATACGATCGACTCGGTGCCGGCGTCGTCGCCCGGCGGGTTCAGGTCCGTGATCCACCCGCCCTCGTCCCTCTCCACCGTCATCAGCGGGTACACGAAGTGCGCAATCTGGAGGTCCTGCGCCGACAGGAACTCGCGGATCGTGTCCACGATGAACGGCCGCTCGGAAACGTTGGTCCGAATGATCGTAACCGGCGGCTGCCAGCCGGCCTTCTCCGGGCCGGGGTTCAGAACCTCCACATCGACCCGGTCCGGACGGCTGCGATTCAGGAAGTCGAGCGACTCCACGCACATTCGGGCCAGGTCCTCCGGCCTTCGCTCCTCGAAAAGCTCCATTGTCGCCTTGCCGAGGAAGAAAGGAACAAACTTCCCGAGGAGCCGATAGCTGTCGTCCTCCACCGAGTCCTTCAGGAACTCGAGCACCGCAGCGATTGCCTGGGCGCTGACCGGTGACTCGGAGGGATCGCCTGATTGGATCATTTGTCGCGGATTCGCTCAGCGTGGACAGTGGCGGGATTCGATGGCAATCTCGGACAACCCGACCGGTGCCGCCAGACGTTACCTTTGAACGGTCGGCTACCCGTACACCGAGGCGACGCATTGCGTTTCATCCACATCGCCGATGTTCACCTCGACACCGCCTTCGCGGGCCGGTCGGAAGAAGTGCGAAGCCGGCTGCGCGAAGCCGCTCGCGAGGCGTTTGCGCGTTGCGTGGATACCGCGGTATCGGAACGGGTTCACGCGGTTCTCATCGCGGGCGACCTCTTCGACGGGCCGCGTCTGTCGTTCGGCAGCGAGGGCGTCCTGTTGCGGCAGCTGGCGGTTCTGGCCGAGGCGGGAATCCAGGTGGTCTACGCAACCGGGAACCACGACCCGGGAAGCGGACCGAGCGTGCAGGATCTGGCCTGGCCGGACAACGTCACGGTCATTGCCGGGGCTGAATCCGTCACGGTGACCATTGTGAACCGGGGGGGCGATCCGGTGGGATACGTCACCGGCGCGGGGCACGGGACCGCCCGCGAGACCGCCGACCTGGCCGGGGGTCTCCGCCCCCCCACCGCGACCCGGCTGCCCCGGGTGGCCCTGCTGCACACCCAGGTCACCTCGGCCAGCGGCAGCGAGCCCCACCAGGCATATGCGCCCTCGAATCCGGAAACCCTGCGCGGGGCGGGCTTCGACTACTGGGCGCTCGGGCACGTCCACCAGCGTCAGGCGCTGTCGGCCGACCCGCCCGTCCACTACCCCGGCAACCTCCAGGGGCGCAACGCCCGCGAGACGGGTCCCAAGGGCGGCCTGCTCGTCAGCCTTCACGACTCGCGGCACCCCGTGGTGGAATTCAGGGAGTTCACGCGGGTGCGGTGGGAGACGCTGGCCGTCACGGGGCTCGAACGCGCGCGCACGATGGATGCGCTCGTGGAACGGGTCGTCGATTCGTGGGAACGTGCGCGGTCGCCCGACCCGGGCAGCGACCGGACGGAGTGGATGGTGACCGTGGACCTGTCGGGCCCATCGCCGGTCTGGCGCAAGCTGCGCGAACAGGAGGAGCTGGAGGCGCTGGAACAGGAGTGCGCCGACTGCCTCGGCGCGATGTCGGTCCGGATCCGGGCGGGCGGCACGCACGCGACGGTAAGGCTGGAGGACCATATCGACCGCCAGGACGCGCTGGGCGCCTCGCTCCGCCTGTGCAGGCGCGTGGCGGCGGGCGACGAACGCCTGGGCCTCGCAGAGGCGGATCTCGCCGGCTTCGACCGGGAGCGCCACGGGTCTCTCGAGGCGTACCTGCGACGGCTGCTCGACGGAGCGGACGCCGAGATCATGGCGAGGATGCTCACGGACGCGGCCGGGACGGGCGCGCCATGAGATTCGAGTCGATCGAGGTCGTGCGCTACGGCTGCCTGACCAACCTCTCGACCGGCGACGATCCACTCCCGAACATCGTGGTCGTACTTGGCCCCAACGAGAGCGGAAAGTCAACTTTATTTGACTTAATGTCAACTTTACTTTACGGTTTTCGCCCAGCCACACGCTCCAGGCACCCGTTCACGCCGTGGGCGGGGGGAGATCCCGAGGGGCGGGCCCGAATCCGTTTGGACCATGGCGCGGACGCTGCCTTGATCGAGGTCCGCCGCCGCCTCCGGTCGCAGGCATGGGGAAAGCTGCACGCGGGCGAACGCGTGGACGACATCCGCAATCAGCCCCTTCCCGCCGTCGGGCACGTAACCCGCGTCGTCTTCCGACAGGTGTACGCGCTGACCCTGGCCGAGCTTGCCGGTCTCGAGGGCGAGAGCTGGGACCTGGTGCAGGATCGGTTGGTGGGGGCGATGGCCGCGCCGGATCTGCAGTCTGCCCGCGCCGTGGCTGCAGGCCTCGAGGACGAAGCAAGGCGACTGTGGCGACCCGACCGCCGCGGCCGGCCCCGTGCGCGTGTGCTGGCGGCCGAATTGAACGGCTTGAACGAGCGCAAGCGCGATGCGCTGTACAGGGACCGCGCGGTGCGCGAGAAGGTGGCGGAGCGGGCGGACGCCGAGACCAGACTCAAGGCGCTTCGCGAGGAGAGGTCCCGCGAGCAGCAGCGCCACGGCGTGATCGAGTACCGGCTGAACCGGTTGCTCCCCGTGCGGCGGGCGCTGTCGCGGATCGACGAACTTCGGGCCGAGGCGGGAGCCGCGAGCGACCTGGAGGCACTCCCGAACAAGCCGGCGGCACGGCTGAGCGAGTTGCGCGAGGAGGTGCGGGCCGTGAAGGATCGGGTGGCCCTCCTCGAACGGAGGCGGCGGGAAACGGCCGCGGCCGGGGAGGAAGGCGAGCGCCTCGACGCGCGTTGCGAAGAGCATGCCGGGGCGCTGTTCGCGGAGCCGTTGGACGAGGGTGGCCGTGAGGCGCTCGCCGCGGTTTCCATGGAGGCGTTCCGCGGCCGCGTGCGGGCGTATCAGGCCGCCCGCGAGGAGCGCCGCGTGGCGGAGGAAAGTCTCCTGCGCCGACGAGATGCGGGCTTGCCGGTAGCGCTGAAGCCCGGCAGGGGCCGACTGGTCGCAGGAGTCCTCCTGCTCCTGGCGGGGGTCGCCACGGCGGCCCTTACGCTGCCGCAGGTCGGCTTGCAACTGCCGCTGGGCAATGCGGTCGCGCTCCGCGTGGGCGCCGTCGCCGCGATCGCGGGGTTCATCCTGACGATTCTGTGGTGGGACGCCGATCGGCGCGCCCGGCGATACAGCAAGGCCACGAGCGACGCAAAGGGGCACCTGTCCGGAGAAGTGGCCCGGCTCCGGGAGGCCGAGGAGGCGGTGCGCGCCGAGGCCGTGCGTCTCGTCGTCGATCTGCCCATCCGCGACTCCATTCTGGACGCCCCGGACCTGGATCTTCCGGCCCGGATCGAGCGCATGCTGGAGCTTCTGGCCACGCGCGACGAGCGCGCCACCGCCGCGCGCCGCGACATGGAGCGTACGGAGGACGACCTGGCAGCCGCCCGGCGGGAGAACGAGGCCGTGACCACCCGCCTGCGCGACCTCGAGACGAGGCTGGCGACGCTGGGTGGCGGTGACGCCGAACGCGGCGCCAGTCTGGCGGTTGCGCGGATCGAGGCCGCGCGCAGAGCCGATCAGATACGGGGCGAACTGGAGCGGGAGCGGCCCGAGCTGGAACGGGTCGAGGCCGAAATCCGGGAAGCGGACGCGGCCGGCGCGGCCTGGGAGTCGCTTGCCGAGTCCCTGCGGGACGCATCCGGACGGCGTGACGCGCTCACCGAGGAGGGAGAGGAGCTGCGCAGCACAATCACCAGGCTCGACACCGAGATACGCCACCTGCAGGAGGGGGACACTCCCGACCGCGTCGAGGGGCGCATCCAGGCGGTCAAGGAGCGGATCCGCGACGCAAAGGAAGCCCGGGACCGATCGTTTGTGCTCGCGAGAATCGTCCGCGAAGCCGAACGCCGTTTCCGGGACGAGCACCAGCCCGACCTGCTTCGCCGGGCCGCGGACCACCTCCGGCACATTACGGCCGGCCGCTACGAGGACATCGAGATGGGAGAGACTGGCGACGAGTCCTTCTACCTGACCGGCCCCGCCGCCTCCACGCCCCGAAAGGTGGGCCAGGCGCTCTCGCAGGGGACCAGGGAGCAGGTGTATCTGGCCCTGCGGCTGGCAATCATCGATCACCTTGACGCCGGCGAAGAGCGCCTCCCGCTGTTCATGGACGAGACCCTGGTCAACTGGGACGCCTGGCGTCGCGATCGCGCCTTCGGACTGCTGGAGCGCATGGCCGGGAAGCGCCAGGTTTTCGTCTTCACCTGCCACCCGGCCATGGCCGCCGAGCTGGAGGACCGGGGCGGCCGGATCGTGCCGCTGGGCGAACGGTAGGCCTGCCCGGTTGGCGCAGCGCCGGTGGCCGGGGGTATGCTGCCGCATGCAATCACCCGTGCGCGTGCTGCTCCTCCTCGGGCTTCTGGAAGTGGCGGCGCTGGCGGCCTTCGGATGGCTGACCGGGGCCGCGCTGCCCCTGCCCCGCCTCCTCCTTCCCGCGGCCGCCTTTCTCTGTTACGGCGCCGCCGGAATCGCCGCGACGAAACGGCCGCTCTCAATCCCCCTCATCTGGGGCATCGGGATACTTGCCCGGCTCGCTCTTCTGCCCCTGGCGCCGGAGCTGTCCGACGACATCTACCGCTACCTCTGGGACGGCCATGTGCTCACAGAGGGCTTCAACCCCTACGGCCACGCGCCCGCGCACGAGGCGTACGCCTCAATCCACACACCGTGGCACGACAGGATCAACCACCCCGAGGTCCCGACCATCTATCCGCCGCTGGCTCAGCTTCTGTTCGGGATGATCGGGACGCTTGGCGGAACGATCCTGAGCGCCAAGCTGGTCTGGCTGTGCTTCGATCTCGGCTGCGGGCTGCTGCTGGGCCGGATCGCCGAACGTACGGGCCGCAATCCGGGCGCCGTGCTGGTCTGGTACCTGTGGTCGCCGCTGCTGATCGTGGAAACGGCCTGGAGCGCACATTTCGATGCTGCGGGGCTCTTCTTCATGGCGGGTCTCCTATGGGTCGCGTCCGGTCGCCCGCATCGCCCGCATCGCCCGCGTCGCCCGCGTCGCCCGCGTCGCCCGCCCAGGCGTCACCTCCGTGCGGCGACGCTCGGCTCGCTGCTTGGCCTGGCCGCCCTGACCAAGCTCGCCCCCGCCGCCGTCCTGCCGCCCCTTGTCCGCCGCCATGGAGCCGCCGCGGCCCTCGCCTTCGCCGCCGTCTGCACCGTCCTCTACCTGCCCTTCGCCGACGTCGGCCTCGGCGCGCTCACCCAGGGGCTGCGCACCTATGCAGAGCACTGGACGGCCAACCAGGGCGCCTTCACGCTCATCGCGCGACTGTTCCCCGATCCCGTTCAGGCCCGCGCCGCGGCCGCCGTGCCGGTGCTCGCGGTCATCGCGTACGCGACATGGCGAAGGTTTCCCGTCGAGCGTGCCCTGCTGTGGATCATCGGGACCGGATTGCTCCTCTCGCCCACGTTCCACCCCTGGTACGCGCTCTGGGCGCTCCCGATGGCCGCGCTGTGCGGGAATCCGCCGTTCCTGCTCCTGAGCGGCCTTGCGTTTCTTGGCTACTGGGGACTCGCGGCATACCAGCTGACCGGCGCCTGGCCCGAGCCTGCATGGACCCGCGTGGCCATGTGGCTGCCGGTGTGGATCCTTCTCCTCGCCGGCACGCGTGCCCGGCGTGGGGACACCCGTGGGGACACCCTCAGGGACACGACCGGTTGCGGAGATTCACGAATGCCGCGTTCGCCCCGCGTTCAGGCCCAGCGCCAGGTATCCCGAGGCGAAGAGCGCCACGAAGGGCAGTGACGCCCAGTATCCCCTCGCGATCGCGACGGTTCCCGACACGATCATGAAGGACCCCGCGGCCACCGCCAGCGCCCGTCCGCTGAATGCGCGCCGGGACCTCTCGTAGCTGGAACGGCCCGTGGCCCCCGCCTTCGGCGTCCGTTCGAACGGGTCCCGGAACCGTCCCAGGCCGCGCAGCACCGCTCGGCTGAGCAGTACGGACATGCCGGCGCCGAGCGTGAGCGTGCCCGCCGCGCCGCGCATCGCACCCGCCCAGCGACGGCCCCGTTTCCGGGCGGCGGTCAGGTAGAAGCACAGGAACGGGCCCGTTGCCCCGGCGAACACGGCCAGGTCCAGCCACCACAGGCGGTCGACCCCCAGCACGCTCCTGGCAATCGCGGAGGGGACGATGAGCACCGCGAGGACGAAGGTGAGCGGGTGGGCCAGGTGGCCGCTCAGGTGCAGGAGGGCCTCGAGCTTCACGGCGGGGCGAAACCGGCCTCGCAACAGACCCGGGAGCACCTTGCGCGCCGTCTGGATTCCGCCCTGGGCCCACCGCCGCTGCTGCACGAGAAGCGACGCCGCGGTCCCGGGAAGCTCGGCCGGGACGCCGATGTCGTCGCGGAGCACGAACCGCCATCCCGCCATTTGCGCCCGGTAGCTGATGTCGAGGTCCTCGGTAAGGGTGTCGTGTTGCCAGCCGCCCGCGTCCAGGAGCGCCTGCCTGCGCCATAGCCCGGCGGTGCCGTTGAAGTTGAAGAAGCGGCCGCCGAGGTAGCGTCCCCGCTGCTCCACCAGGAAGTGTCCGTCCAGAAGCAGGGCCTGGGCCCGGGTCAGCCACGAGTCGTGTTCGTTGATGTGGTCCCACCGGGCCTGCACCAGGCCGACGCCCGGATCCTGCATGACGGGAAGCAGCGACTCCAGCAAACACGGAGCGGGCACGAAATCGGCGTCCAGTATGAGGATGAAGTCCCCGGTCGCCTCGTCGAGGCCCGCCGCCAGCGCGCCGGCCTTGTAGCCCGTCCGAATGGAGCGGTGGATGACGCCGACCTCCACCCCCCTGCGACGCCACTTCAGGGCGCATCGCTCCGCCAGGGCCGTGGTCTCGTCGGTGGAATCGTCGAGCACCTGGATCTGCAGAAGCGCGGCCGGATGCCTCAACCGGCAGGCCGCGTCGATCAGGCGTTCCACGACATGCTTTTCGTTGAAGACGGGCAACTGGACCGTGACGCGCGCCGTCGACACGGGGGCCGGGTCCGCCAAAGGCGCCGGGCTGGACGCCGAAACGGGCCCGGCGGGGTGCGTCGGCCGGGGCTCCGCCAGCTCTCCGGTCTCTCCGCGCCCTCTGCGCGACAGGATGAGGAGCACGATGCGATGCCCGGCGAAGGGAAGAAGAAGGGCCAGGACGCCTGCGTACAGCGACACCGCGAGGACACTGAGCAGATCGATCATTCGGGCGGGGGCACGGGATTCGGGTCAAAGCCCCGGCACTGAAGCACCGGGAGTGGAGGGTACTTGCGGAAGGTAGGGTCGTGGCGGTGCCGGCCACAGAGGTAGAAGTGCGAGCCTCGCCGCGAGACGATTCGGCGCATCCAGGCGCAGCGGAGGCAGAGACCGACGCCGTCCCTGTCGCCCGGCTCCCGGGTCATCCGCTTCCCGCCCCTGTCCGCGGCAGTATGCCCATGTAGCCCCGATGCCTGCCACGGTCCCCGCGTCGGTGCGAATAGTACCGGCCATCCCCACAGAGTGTGCATTCGCCGCTCACCGTCACCTCCTCGTTCCGCACCCCGGCCGCGACGGCCCGGCGCCGGATCACCGACCTGAGATCGATGGCGGCGGGAGTGCGGGGCGCCACCTCGTCCAGAGCGCGGAAGACCTCCGGGCCGACCTCGTAGCAGCATCCGCAAATGGCCGGTCCGAGATGGACCAGGAGCTCCTTCGGATGGGTTTCAAAGGCTCCGGAAAGCGTATCCAGCCCCGCTTCGACCACGCCCGCCGCCGTTCCACGCCAGCCCGCGTGCAGAAGGGCCACGATCCGCCGGAGGGGATCCACCACAAACACCGGCACGCAGTCGGCCAGGGTGACGGTCAGGAGCACCCCGGAAGCACCGGTCGCATGGCCGTCGCCCTCGCCGGTCACGCACACGCCGCGGGGGAGCCGACCATGCACGCGAATCGACCGACCGTGCACCTGCCGGCTCCTCACGACCGACCGCCAGCCGGCGGCCAGGGCCCGGTCGACGTCGTCGGGTGTCTCTGTTGGCGTCGAAGACGCTCGCGCTGCCGCCGATGAGCCACCGTCACGGGTTCGTCTGGTCGTTCCAGCGCGCAACCAGGGGAACCGGCGCTCCCAGGCGGCGACGGGGGTCGTCCGCAATGATCGTGTCTCCATCACCTTCCGGGATTGTGCGGATCGCGCCCTGGCTGCCCGTGGACGGAATCCCCCGATGCTCGGGCGGCTCTGTCCACGGACCGAACGCAGCGCCTTACTCGAATGCCAAAAATAACTACCTTAGTGGCAATCATGAGCAGCACCCATTTCGACGCCCAGAACGCGGCCTACGTTCAGGCGCTCTACGAGGACTTCACCCGGAACCCCGAAGCGGTGCATCCGGAGTGGCGGAAGTTGTTCGAGCGCGGCCACAGCGCGCTCGTGGATGCGGGGCTTCTCGCGGCGGAGGACGAATCGAACGGGTCCGCCGCGATCACCACGCCCACCGCTCCCGAGCCCGTGACGCCCGCCAGGCCCGACGCGCACCTTCTGTCCCTGGTCGCGCGGGCCGCGAATCTCCTGCAGGCGTTTCGCGAACACGGCCACCAGGCGGCGCGCATCGACCCGCTCGGGAGCGAGCCCCCCGGCCATCCGCAGCTCGATCCGGCCTACTTCGGCACCACCATGGAAGAGCTGTCAGAAATCCCCACCTCGGTGCTCCTCCACGACGGCGACGAAACGCCGCTCGCCGCCACCCTGGACCGTCTCAAGGCCACCTACAGCGGCGCGCTCGGCTACGAGTTCGAGCACCTCGAGGATCCCCGCAAGGTCGCGTGGCTGTGGGAGCAGGTGGAACGCGGGTCGCACTTCGCCGGCTACACGGACGAGGATCGCCTGCACACGCTCGACCGACTCACGCAGGTGGAGGGGCTGGAGCAGTTCCTGCACCGCGCCTACCTCGGGCAGAAGCGCTTCTCGATCGAGGGCACGGACATGGTCGTGCCCATGCTCGACGAGGCGATCGAGATCGCGGCCGCCGATGGCGCCACCGAAGTCGTGGTCGGCATGGCCCACCGTGGCCGTCTCAACGTCCTCGCCCACATCCTCGGCGTCTCGTACGGCGAGATTCTGGGCGAGTTCGAGGGCCGGGCCACCCCGGGGAGCGCCCTGTGGGTCCCCGATCCCGGTACCGGCGACGTCAAGTACCATCACGGCGCCACGGCCGACTACCAGCTCCGCTCCGGCGACTTGATTCGGGTCACGCTGGCGCCCAATCCCAGCCATCTCGAATACGTCAATCCGGTCATTCTGGGCATGGCGCGCACGCAGCAGTACCCGGACGACAACGGCCACACCGACCGTGACACGTCCCGGGTCGTTCCGGTGCTCATCCACGGGGACGCGGCCTTCGCCGCCGAGGGCGTTGTGGCCGAGACCCTGAATCTGGCGCGCCTGCGCGGCTATGAGGTGGGAGGGAGCGTCCACATCATCGCCAACAACCAGGTCGGCTTCACCACCAATCCGAGCGACGGGCGCTCCACGCGATACGCCAGCGATCTGGCCAAGGGCTACGACATTCCGGTCATTCACGCAAACGGCGACGCGCCCGAAGAGTGTCTCGCCGCCGTCCGTCTGGCCATGGCGTACCGCAAGAGATTCCACGACGACGCCGTGATCGACCTCGTAGGGTACCGCCGCCACGGGCACAACGAAGCCGACGAGCCGGGCTATACGCAGCCGACGCTGTATACCACGATCTCCGACCACCCGACGCCGCGCGCGCGCTGGGCGCAGTCGCTGACGGAAAGGGGCCTGGTGACCGGCGATGAGGTCGCGCAGGGAGCCCGGGCGCTGTCCGACGAGCTCCGGCAGGCCCAGGACCATCGCCGGGAGGCCCCCGACGAAGAGGTCATGCTCCCCTGGACCCATCCGGATTTCGGGGCCGTGATGCAGGACTTCGATCCCTATACGCAGGTGCCGTTCGAGCAGCTCGAAGGAATCAACCAGGCGCTGCTGACGGTCCCGGAGGGGTTCACCGTCCACCCCAAGCTCAAGCGGCAGCTCGATCGGCGCGGCAACGAGTTCGGTCACGATTTCGCGCTCGACTGGGCGCACGCCGAGGCGCTTGCCGTCGGGTCGCTCCTGCAGGACGGGATTCCGGTGCGGCTCTCGGGCCAGGACTGCGAGCGAGGCACGTTCAGCCATCGGCATCTCGTCCTCAACGATGCGGTAACGGGTGCGAAGCACACCCCGTTGGCCCAGGTCGCCGATACGCGCCTCGAGGTCTACAACTCGCCGCTCACCGAGGCGGCCGTGATCGGGTTCGAGTACGGCGTCGCCGTCGCGGCCGACCGGGACCTGGTCCTTTGGGAAGCCCAGTTCGGCGACTTCGTCAACGTGGCCCAGGTCATGATCGACCAGTTCCTCTCGGCGGGATGGTCCAAGTGGGGACAGCGTTCGCGCCTGACCCTGCTCCTGCCGCACGGCTATGAAGGTCAGGGGCCCGAGCATTCGAGCGCCCGGCTGGAGCGATTCCTCCAGCTGTGCGCCGAGGACAACATGCGCGTCGTCTACCCGACCACGCCGGCGCAGTACTTCCACCTGCTCCGCGTCCAGGCGTTCAGCGAACCGGAGCGGCCGCTCATCGTGATGTCGCCGAAGAGCCTCCTGCGCCATCCGATGGCGACGTCGCCGGTCAGCGAGCTGGTGGAGGGCGGATTCGAGCGCGTGATCGACGACCCCGCGCTCCAGGACTGGGAGGGTGCCGAGCGGATCCGCCGGCTCATTCTGTGCAGCGGCAAGGTGTACTACGACCTCGCGGCGTCCGGTGCGCGCGCCGCCGCCCAAACCACCGCCATCGCGCGGGTCGAGGCCCTCTACCCGTTCCCGGACGACGAAATCCGTGCCCTGGACGCTCGGTACCCCAACATCGAAGAGGTCGTCTGGGTCCAGGAGGAGCCGATGAACATGGGCGCCCTGACCTACATGCTGCCCCGCCTCGCCGACGCGATGCCCGGCTCGGTCGAGATCGGGCACGTCTCCCGGCCGGAGCGGGCCAGTCCGGCGGAGGGGAGCGCGGCCGACCACCAGGCCGAACAGAAGCGCATCGTGGCGAAGGCGCTGGCCTGAGGTCCATATCCCGGGCTACGCCCACTACGGCTGCGCGCTGAGGGGCGGACCCGCGGGGACCCCCGGCGCTGACCCCCGGGGACCCCCGGACCCCGGGGCAGTCCCCCGGCGTCAGCCCCTTTCGGGCACCGCGATCCCGTATTGCGACAGCGTCGCCCTCAGCGTGGGACGGCCGAGGCGGACCCGGCTGTCGTCGAGCAGGAACGAGAAGACATAGCCGGCACCGAGCATCAGGATTCCGATCAGGAAGCAGTACATGACCGCCCGGTCCGGGTAGGTATCCTTCAGGTACCCCACATACATCGGTCCGATGATCCCCGCCGCGGACCAGGCCGTGAGCACGGCCCCGTAGATCTTCGACATGTTCCTGGAGCCGAAGACGTCGACGATGAACGACGGCATCGTCGCGAAACCGCCCCCGAAGCAAAGCAGCACGTAGCAGACGAGAACCGAGAAAATCCAGGGGTTGGAATTGGTCATCAGGATGCCGAACACCACCATCTGGCTGGAGAGCAGGATCCTGAACACCGCGACGCGGCCAAGGCGGTCGGACAGCAGTCCCCAGAAAATCCGACCTGCCCCGTTGCACAGGGAGCTGACCGCGATGAGCGTGGCTCCGTATTCGGCAAGGGTCGCGGGATCGATCGAGGGGTCGGCCAGCCCCCAGACCTCCTGAAGCAGTTCGGACTGGAAGCTGATGACGGAAATGCCCGCGGCGATGTTGAAGAAGAACACGATCCACATGATCGCGAACTGGCTGGTGCGCAGGTACGGCGCCGCGGGCTCCACCTTCGGCGCCGGCGCCCGCGGGGAGGTTGGCCGCCGCTCGGATGCGGGCTCCGGCGGATCGCGCAGCACCAGGCTGCTCGGAATCAGGATGCAGGCGAAGACGATTCCCAGCCACAGGAAGACAGCCTGCAGGTCCCCCTGAGCCTGTACCACGAGAAGCGGGGCGAGACCCTTGCTGAGCAGGAAGGCCCCCACGCCGAACCCCATCACCACGATGCCGGTGACCAGCCCCTTCCGGTCGGGGTACCACTTGGCCGCCGTCGCTACCGGCGTGACGTACCCCAGGCCGATCCCCGCCCCGCCGATCACGCCGTACCCCAGGTAGAAAAGCCAGATCGAGTCCAGTGACAACGCCAGGCTCGCGACCAGGTAGCCGGCCGAAAAAAGGCAGCTGCCCGTTACGGCGAGGAACCTGGGGCCGACCCTGGGCAATGCCTGCCCCGCCAGGGCCGCCGACACTCCCAGAGTGAAGATGGTGATGCTGAACGCGGCGGCCGTCTGGCTGAAGGTCCAGCCCGAGTCCCGCACCAGCATCGTCTGGAAAAAGCTCCAGGCATACACGGTCCCCAGACATACCTGCAGAACGGTACAGAAGAACGCGATGACGCTCCTCGGCACCCGGGTGGCCTGTGCGGGCACGCTAGTCGTCGCCTCCAGCTCCTCTCCCCTCGTCCTTCGCAAAAGCGAGGTCGTCGGCTACATACCGCATCAGCCGGGCCATGTCACCGATCTCGTCGTCGCGGACCAGGACGTCGCCGTGCGTGCTCCTGTCGCTCTCCCTTTCGCGGGCCAGCGCCACCACGTACTCCAGCAGTTCGGTCAAGGGCCTCGACGCGAGGTTGACCAGCCAGATCGACGCAAGGACACCGGTGACCAGGATGATGCACAGGAGGTAGATCTGCTGGCCCACCGCGCGCTGGATCTTGAGCCCCAGGCGTTCCAGGTCCATTCCCACGTGAACCGTTCCCGCCACGCCCGACAGGATCGGACTCCCCACCTCGACGAAATCCCCCAACCCCGGCAGGCTGTGCTCAACGGGCTCGGTGGCCGACGGGTCGCTGGCCAGAATCTCCTCGGGAATCCCGGGAATGAAGGTGTGGGCCAGGTACTCCCCGGTGTCGCTGGTGATGTAGATGTACCGGATGCTCTCGATCTGGACGAACTGGTCGATCAGGGACTGCAGTGTAGCGAGGTTTCGATTGAGCAGTATGTCCACGCTGGAATCGGCAATGTTCTTCGCGATGCTCTCACTGTTGCTCACGTACTCGTCCCGCAACTCGCGGGAGACCGACGAGATCGACAGGATCGAGATCGCCAGCACCACTATCCCGAAGAGGGCGAAGAAACCGAACCGCGTCTTGCGAAAGAGCTTTCGAACCTTGAGGGTTTCCTCGCCCTTCTGGATCACGGGTGTCATGAGACGGGGAACCTGCCTTCCCAATCGTCGAGAGGAACGAAGCGCTCACCCTCGGGGACGGTGTAGTAGACCCTTTGCAGCCCCTGGCGGCGGTTGGGACCGAAGCGCACCTGCTCGCCGACCCCGAGGTCGTAGTTGCGCACGGCGAAGACGGCCTCCTGGATCCCGGATCGCTGTGGGTTGTCACCCATGCGCCGAATGATCTCGGTGATCAGCTTGGCGTTGACGAACCCCTCCAGGCTCACGAAGCTCTGGGGAAAAGTGGTATACGGTTCGCCGGGAGTAATCCGCTCCACGTCCTCCGGCGGCGGAGGATCGTAGCGTGCCATCAGTTCGTGGTACTCGCGAACGGCGGGGAGTGAGGTATCCTCGTAGCTCGGGACCACCTGCGAGTTGACCAGGAAACGGGTGTGTGCATCGGCATCCGCGCGTCCCTCGCGCATCAGCGCCAGGAGGTTCTCGCTGCCCACGAAAGACACGTTGGCGACCGGAATGTGGAGTCCGAGATCCTCGGCATCCCGGGCGAAGGCCGCGCAGGCCTGGTAGGCGCCGATGCAGATCACCGCGTCCGGAGACCGCGCCTGCAGGATCTCCACCTGCCTGCGCATGCTTGCCCCGAACTGCGTGCCGCGCATGTAGGTCGCCTCGCCGGCGATGGTTTCGCTGTGCCGTGCAAGTGCCTCCCGCACCCCCGCCCAGCCGCTGCGCCCGTAAGCGTCGTTCTGGTAGAAGACCGCAACCCGGCGGCGCCCGATGTTCAGAAAGTTGTCGACCAGACCGGCCGTCTCCTGCCGGTAGGATGCACGCAGGTTGAAGGCGAACTCGCCATACGGAGGCTCCCGCTGGGGTTCGGCTCCGGTGAAGGGGAAGAAGAGGTAGACCTGCTGGTCGCGGAATTTCTTCAGCACCGGGAGCGCCCTGGTGACTGTCGGAGTGCCAACGTAGTTGAAGAGCAGGAAGACCGTCTCGTCCTGGATGAGCTCGATCGTGTTGGCGACGCAGGGATCGGGCTGGTATCCGTCGTCGAGGAGCTTCATCACGATCCGCCGACCGTTGACCCCGCCGTTCTCGTTGACGTGGGTGAAGTACGCCATGGCGCCGCGGTAGAGTTCGGTGCCAAGTCCGCGCGAAGGCCCGGAGAACGCAGCGGACACACCCAATACGATCTCGTCGTCCTGTAGCGTGGCGGCCGCACGGTCGTGCGGTCCCGGATACGGGCGGGCCCCGATCGCCCCGAGCTTTCCCGCCCATGGGGCCGCCATCAGCGCCCCGAGACCCGAGCGCACAAGTGACCTGCGGGTCAGCGTGCCCGGCCGTTTCTGTCGCACCTCGCCCTCTCCTCCGCCGCCAATGCGAGTCTTCACCTCAGAATCCTCTTTTCCCGAGAACAAGCTCATCTCGCAAATGGTTGCAGGCGCAATAAGGCACCAGCGCCACAGGAACGTAAGCCATGAACCGCGCCTCGATCAACGAGTCCGGCCCCAATTGCCGTCAACCCGGAACAGGAACGTCGGGTCCTATCTATCGCCGTGGAATCTGGGCCGTCGGGAAGGCGATAACGCTCTCGTTGCCGTCCCGTCCGACCGCCGCGACCCCGAACAGATAGTTGTCGATCACGAGTCCCTCGAGCGTGTGGCGGGTCGCATCGCCGACCCAGCGGGAGTGCTGCCACTGAGGCGCCGTGGTGTCGCGCCAGTACACCTTGTAGCCCGCCAGCCGGGGATCGTCGACCGCTTCCCATTCCAGGGTGGTGGAGGGCCGGACCGCGCCACCGATCCTTACCTCCGCGGGAGCGGGAGGGGCCCAGGCCAGGCGCGCCAGCACGGCCGCGTTGACCGCGGTCATGCGGGCGGCGTAGTCGAAGTCGACGCCATCGACCACGTCTCCGTACTCGATGCCGTTCTCGGTGCGGATGTTCTGGTGCTGCCTCGTGTAGTTCTCGTGCGTCTCCATGATTCGCACGGCCGCGAATCCCTGGTCGTTGAAGGGGCGATGGTGCCCGCCGCGCCCGAACCGGTCGAGGCGGTAGATCATGATCGGCTCCAGGTTGGCGATGTAGGCGTCCGCCGTGGCGGCGACGTAGCGGGCGAGCTGCCGCGAAGGTCCGTCCACCTCTCCGCCGAAGACCCGGTAGCGCCGCCGCTCCGCCTCCGTGTCGGTCACCGGCGTGGGCTCGGAGAAGACGCGGAAGGTGTTGTTCTCGATCACCCCGTCAACGCCCTCGATGTTGCCGATCATGTCGTTGTTGAGGACCCCGACGATGTCCCAGCCCTGTTCCCGCGCGACCGCGGCCATGTGCTGTCCCCCCCACAGGCCCTGCTCCTCCCCGGACAGCCCCGCCAGGATCACCGAGTTTCCGAACTCGTAGCCGGCGAGCAGTCTGGCGGCCTCGATCGCGCCGGCCATTCCCGACGCGTTGTCGTTGGCTCCGGGAGCGTCCGATCCCCGTCCGAGCCGTTCGACGCGCGCGAGTCGATGTCTCCGGACATGATCACGTAGGTGTTCGGGTTCACGGTACCCCGCTTGATGGCGAGCACGTTCACGACCCAGGTGTCCTGCGGGATGCGGGGACTGTCTTCGGCGGTGACGAGATTTCGCTGGTACACGACCTCGTAACACCCGCCGCACGCTTCGGAGATGCGCTCGAACTCGGCCTTGATCCAGCGGCGCGCGGCCCCGATCCCCCGCGTCGCGGATAGCGTGTCGGAGAACGTGTTGCGGGTGCCGAAGCCCGCGAGGGTGCGGATGTCCACTTCGACGCGCGTGGCGGACGCCGCCCCGACGATGTCGTAGACGCGGGCGTCGGACTGGGGCGGCGCCTGCGCTGTCAGGACGGGCGGCACAAACGTGGCCAGGATCGCCAACGGCGCGATGGCGGCAGCCGCGAGGGCCGGACGCCGACCGACACGAAGCGGCAACCGCTCACACGTGCGGCTTGCAGCTCCTATTCCGCGTCCTCCCGCCCCGCCAGCCACCGGTTCGTCCGTCGCATCAGCGGGATCGCTTCGGCGATGAAGCGGCGAGTATCCAGCAGCACCACGATCACAAGCGCAATGAGCGCGATCTGCAGCAGGCCCACCACAGCGCCGATCCACACGAAGGAGCCGAAGCCCGTTCCGAAGTCCATTCCGTATGCCTCCCGATTGCGTGTGCGGCAGCCCGGATTCGCGCCTTTGGGCTCCCGCTACTTTCGATTTCCGTTGCGAGCCCGGCGGCGGTCTTCCAGAGCCTTCCGAAGCTGTCCCTCGTCGGCCCTCTGGTAGCACCGAAGCACCGTCTTGGCCGTCTTCCACCCGCCGAGTTGGCAGAGAACCTTCAACGGCTGATCCATCAGGTCGCTGGCGGACTTCCGCCTCAGCGAGTGCCAGCCCCTGCCGGCCTTCGGCTCCAGTCCCGCAAGAATCCTAGCCTTGCTCCACCAAGCGGGCAACCGGGCGGCATCCACACCCACCCGCGGATTCCTGGACGCGGGCAGCACCGGAGCCTCCCCGGTTTCGGACCCCATCGCCCGCGCGTCTTCCAACGCGTCGAGTGCCTCATCGGTCACGGGCGTGATGTGTCCGAGAGGGTCTTGGTGAGGCTCAGTCGCATCGTTCGTCTCCTGTATTGTGTGATGGTGGTCCACGCAGTGCCAGCCGCCAAAGTTGCTGCGTGGGGCTTCCGCGTTCGTCTTCGCGGTAGGATACCGCCCATCCCGGTCCCACGAAGAAAGGCACTCGATCATCTAAAGTCGCGGTCGCTAGAACGCATCTCGCGATTGGATCTATGACTTCCACTACAGTGTCGTACGAGACATTCCAGTCATCGAGCGCAAAATCACCCAGTTCCGGATGTGCTCCCTCGGGTGTCTCGATAAAGCCCTCTGCCCAGCGCGCAGACGCTACGCCGACCAGCACCCACAGCCTCCCTTCGGAATCCACCTCAAGATCCAGCAAGTGTGGCTTGGGGGGGCGTTCGGGATCAAGCGATCCCCATTCACTGTGGGGGGCGAACCAGTCTGCTTCACGAATAAGAGAGAGGGTGAGTCTGCCACGTTCAAGGTCCCACAAGTCAATTTGATATCGAGTTCGGTGTGCCGCCCACAGCGTACCGTCCCCCGCTGCCAACACGGAGCGATACCGCGTGATTCCCGCGCCCGGAGTACCGTATCCGTCAGGCGACTCGTCGAAAGAGCGGATGACTTCCCCTCCTGGACCAAAGTGATGTAACACGTAGCCGACGCGGTTGGAGGTAGGGATCGATCCGTTGACGACATAGGTTGAATCTTGGAGTATCGCGGCGCCGCCAGCCGGATCGAGATACAGCGGATTGGTGTGCATAGTCTCGAAACTGGCGTCGAGGACGGTGCGGCGTCTGGCTACCGCGTCGAACACATGCAGACTGCCCTCGTGAGGAACGACCCATCGGATGTAGCTGTATTCCCCCGGTCCTTGCCCGTCCCGACCGACTCGCTCCCACCTGGACCCGTCCACTGCGGCCACGACAAAGGCGTCGGCGGGCCGCCCGGGTACGAAGAGAACACGTGCGGAGTCGAGACGCTGAATATCCGCAGCCTGCTCAACCCAGTCCCCCCTCAGCGCGACATCCAACGACACATCGATGGACCAAGTGCCTGTATTGTCCATTTGCAATTCGGTCTCGACCTGCATAGCTGCGGCCGTCCCACCTACGAAAGGCACAGTGGCCAGCATGACTATGGCTGTGGGGCAGTTTCGATGTCGATACATGCTTTTTCCTTCCAGATGCCAACTTGCCGGGCCCATTCCGTCCGTGTCGGTAGTTCGCCTACCCATCATTTGTTCCAGCAATGCCATGGTTAGGGAACGGCGACGGCGGCGCAGGGAAGGGGGCCTAGTAGCCTCCGCCCCACCCTTCCGCACCCCACGCCATCACGATCTTCCCGAAGTTCTCGTTCGCCTCCATGCGGCGGTGCGCGTCGGCGGCGCGGGACGCGGGGAAGACCCGGTCTATCGCAGGCGCAAGTGTGCCGTCCGCGAAGCCGGGGAGCACCGAGGCGGTGAATTCGCGGGCCAGGTCGGCCTTTTCCCCCACCCCCCTCGCCCGCAGCACCGTCCCGAAGAGGCGCGCGCGCCGCACCATCAGGGACCGCAGATCGATCTCCGCGCGGCTGCCCCCCGGCACACCCACCACCACGTGCCGCCCCCCCACCGCGATCGCGGCCTGGTTCCTCGCCAGGTAGGGCGCCCCCACGAGATCCAGGATCACGTCCGCGCCCCTGCCGCCCGTCGCCGCCCTGACGGCCTCGTCCCACGCGTCTCCACCGTCCAGGCCCAGCCCGAGACCCAGTTCGGCGGCCCGTTCCAGCTTGGACGGCGTGCGCGACGTCCCGATCGTCCGCGCGCCCGCCCGCCGCGCCAACTGCACCGCCGCGGTCCCGACACCGCTTCCCACCGCGTGGACCAGCAGAGTCTCCCGCCGTTTCAGCCCGGCCTGGCGGAAGACCGCGTCGCAGGCGGTCATGTAGACTTCGGGAATCGCCCCGGCCACGGTGAGGTCCATTCCGGGGGGTACGCTCACGGCGACCCGCTCGTCCACCACCACGCGCTCGGCGTATCCTCCGCCCGCGACGATGCCCATCACCCGGTCACCGGACCTCCACCGCGTCACGGCGGCCCCCACCCGCTCAACCACGCCCGCGAACTCGAGCCCCGGCACCTCGGATTCGCCCGGGGGTGGAGGATACAGGCCACGGCGCTGGAGCAGGTCCGCCCGGTTCACACCGGACGCGCTCACCCTGACCAGCACTTCGCGGCTTGACGGCTCGGGGTCCGGCACGGATTCGAGCCGCAAGACGTCCGGCTCGCCGAATTCGGGGATTACGACGGCGCGCATGGGTGGTAATGTATACGTGCTCGCGAACCTCCCGGACACGACATTAGAATAGTCCGCCATGAAACTGCCCTTCGATCTTGACCGGCCGGTCACCTTCTTCGACCTCGAAACCACGGGCCTGAGCCTGTCCCGCGACCGAATCGTCGAGCTGGCGATCATCAGGGTGTCTCCGCAGGGCGATGTCTTCGAGAAGGTCCGGCGCTACAACCCCGAGATGCCGATTCCTCCCGAGGCCGCTGACATCCACGGGATCACCGACGACCTCGTGGCCGACGAACACCCCTTCCGCGCGACGGCAAAATCCCTGGCCAGCCTGTTGGAGCCGTGCGATCTCGCGGGCTTCAACATCCGGCGCTTCGACCTGCCGATCCTGCTCGCCGAGTTTCGTCGGGCCGGGGTGGCCTTCGAGGTGAAGGACCGGCGCCTGATCGACATGAAGATGATCTTCCACCGCGAGGAGCCGCGCGACCTGTCGGCGGCGGCGCGCTTCTACCTGGGGCGGGACCACGCGGACGCCCACACCGCGCTGGGCGACATCCGCACGACGGCGGCCGTGCTGACCGCACAACTGCAGAGGTACGGCCACCTCCCGCGCAGCATGGACGGCCTGCACGCCTACTGCGACGAAATGGGCCCCTACCTCTCCGAGTTCGACCGCTGGTTCTCCGACACACCGGACGGCCTGACGTTCAACCGGGGCAAGCACAAGGGCACGCTTCTGGGCGAAGTCGCCCAGTCGGCTCCCGATTACCTGGAATGGATGCTGGGCGCCGACGACATGCCGGCCGAAGTGCTGGAGGCGGTCGGACAGGCGCTCGCCATAACCGGCCGGGCATGACAAGCGGTCCGCGCCACCACCAATCGAACCCCCCTCCGCCAGGAGCAGGCAAAGCAATGATCGCGCCGAAACCAGCCACCATCCGCCATCCGCTGGCCCTGCTCGGCCTCGTCGGACTGGCCCTGACACATCCCCTGGCCGCCCAGCAGGCGATCACCGAAGCCGAGCTTGGCGCGTTCCATCCGCGGCACGTCGGGCCGGCGATGACCGGCGGGCGCATTCACGATGTCGAGGCGCTTCCGCACGACCCCTCCACCATCTACGTCGCGTCGGCATCGGGCGGGCTGTGGAAGAGCGTCAACCGGGGGATCACCTGGACCAACCTGTGGGAGCACATGCCGGTCAGCACGTTCGGCGACGTGGCCATCGCGCGCTCCAACCCGGACGTGGTCTACGCCGGCACGGGCGAGCAGCAGAACCGGCAGAGCACGTCGTGGGGCAACGGCGTGTACCGCTCCGACGACGCGGGCGCCACCTGGCGTCACCTGGGGCTCGAAGAGACGCACCACACGGGCCGCGTGCGGGTCCACCCCACCGATCCCGACGTCGTGTACGTGGCCGCGCTGGGGAACCTGTGGCGCTCCACCCCCGACCGCGGCGTCTATCGCTCGCGCGACGGCGGACGCACCTGGGACAGGGTGCTGTACGTCGACGAGCACACCGGCGCGATCGACCTCGCGATGGACCCGTCCGACCCCGACGTGCTCTACGCGGCGATGTATCAGCGGCAGCGCCGCGCATGGGGCTTCAACGGCGGCGGGCCCGGCAGCGGCATGTACAAGACCACCGACGGCGGCGACACCTGGCGGGAGCTCACCAACGGGCTGCCCGAGGGCGACAAGGGCCGCATCGGGATCGCGGTCGCGCCCACAAACCCGCGAATACTTAACATTCTTGTTCAGCATTCCACCGAGTCGGGGGGCTACCGCAGCGAGGACGGCGGCGAGAGCTGGGAGAAGGTGAGCGACCGGAACATCCGGCCGATGTACTACTCCCACGTCTTCATCGACCCGACCGACGAGGACCGCGTATACACGCTGGCCACGTCTTCGCATCGCAGCGAGGACGGCGGACGCACCTTCGTCGAGATCGCGGAGCGCCCGACCTACGACGTGGGCGTGCACGCCGACCACCACACGATGTGGATCAATCCGGACAACCCCGACCACTTCTACCTCGCGGGCGACGCCGGACTGCACGAGACCTACGACCGCGGCGTGACCTTCCGGCGCATCAACAACCTTCCCATCGGGCAGTTCTACGGGATTACCGTGGACAACCGGGATCCGTACTGGATCTACGGCGGCATGCAGGACAACCACTCCTGGATGGGCCCCTCCGCGACTCGCTCGTGGGAGGGGATCGTGGACGACGAGTGGCGGCAGAGCGGCTTCGGCGACGGCATGTACCAGCAGGCCGACCCGGATGGACGCACGATCTACATCAACGCCCAGAACGGTTCGTGGACTCGTTTTGACAACAGGACGGGCGACATGATGAGCCTGCGCCTGACCGCGCCCGAGGGCGAGGAGCCGTACCGCTGGGACTGGGCAAGCCCGAGTCTGATATCCCGGCACGACCCCAACACGGTCTACCTGGGCGGCAACCGCCTGTTCATATCGCGCGACCGGGGCGACAGCTTCACCCGCACCGAGGACCTCACGCGGCAACGGGACCGCGACGAGCTGGAGATCATGGGCGTGCGCGGCGCCGACATCACGCTCTCCCGCAACGACGGCACCTCGTCGTACGGCGAGATCATCACGATCTCCGAGTCGCCCCTCGACCCGGCGGTGCTCTGGGTCGGCACCGACGACGGCAACGTGCAGGTCTCCGTGGACGGCGCCCGCACCTGGAACGAGGTCGCCCGCAATGCCCCCGGCCTCCCGGACGGCACATACGTCAGCCGCGTCCTCGCCTCGGGTCAGGCGCCCGGTACCGCCTACGCCACCTTCGACGCGCACCGGGACGGCGACTTTCGCCCGTTCGTCTACCGCACCGAGGACTACGGCGCCACCTGGACCCCGCTGCACGGCGGCCTGCCCTCCGGGTCCGTCAACGTGATCGTCGAGCACCCCGACAACCCGGAGGTGCTCTTCATCGGCACCGAGCATCACGTCTTCGCCAGCACGGACCGCGGCGCGTCCTGGGCGAGGTTCCCGACGCTCCCCACCACGGCGTACGACGACATGGTGGTCCACCCGCGCGAGAAGGATCTCGTTCTCGGCACGCACGGCCGCTCGATCATCATCGTCGACGACGTGGGGCCGCTCGCCGGCTACGGCGCCACCGCCGCCGACGCGGTCGCGCTGTACGCCGCGGGTCCCGGCAGGATCATGAACTACTGGAAGGACACGTCCTACCGGGCCCAGTCCGTCTTCATGGGCGACAACCCCGTGGACGGCACGGTGGTCACCTACCGTCTCGGACCGGGTTCGGGCCCCGCCCGTCTTACCGTGCGCAACGCGGCCGGCGAGGTGGTCCGCAGCATGACCGTCCCCTCCGAGCCCGGCCTGCACCGGGTCGACTGGGATCTGCGTCACGGGCTGCCGGGCGAAGGAGACGACGCCGAGTGGTCCGCCCACGATCCCTCGGTCGTGCCGCGCCCGCTGGGCCAGCGCGGTCCCTTCGTTTCGCCCGGCGTCTACACGGTGGAGCTCTCGGCGCGAGGCGAGATGCACTCCGGCAACGTGTCGGTCGGCGGCGACCCCGATCTGCCCCTCACGGTCGAGGACTACCGGGAACGCGAAGCCTTCCTGCTGGAGATCCTGGAGCTGGGCCGCCAGCTCGAAGGCGCCGGGGACGCCGCCTCCGACCACCGCCGCGATCTCATGCAACTGTACGGCGCCATCAACGGCGGCGGGGTCCGGCAGGGCACGCTCCATCCCCCGACGGCCACGCAGCGCGAGCAGCTGGAGCGGATCCGGCGCGCTTTGCGCCGGCAGGGGCTGGTGGCGCAGTGACGCTTCTCCGCACCGCGCTACCGGATCACCTTGAAGGCACGGCGCTCACACGCCGATCAGCGGAACCACCACCATCCGCCGCCACCGCCGCTGAAGCGGTTGTTGACGACGTTGTTGTAGATGGAGCCGAACTGGAACGAGAAGCCGAGCTGGAGGGAGTAATTGAAGTCCTGAGCGCGCTGCTGGAGGTTCAGGAGCGCTTCGGCGTCGGTCGCGCCCTCGGCCGACAGGTAGATCTGGTCGTTGACCCAGGAGATGTTGCCCTCGGCGTTGACGCTGACTCCCCGCGCGATGCGGAAATCGATTTCACCCCGCAGCCTCACGTTGTAGAGGCCGATGTCGTGGAGGAAGTGGGACCCGGTCATGCTGATCGAAGCGTCGCCCCACTGCTGCCTCTGTGAGAGTTCGAACTCGAGCGACTGCTCCCAGCGGGTCTCGGATGTCTGCAGGAAGCGCGTCTGCTCGATGTAGCTGCGGTAGGCGGGTCCTATCTTGTAGAACAGCGTGAGCGCATGCCGGGTCGCCTCTTCGTACGGGAAGAAGCTGTACTCCAGAGCCGGGGTGATCTCGGCCCGGAGACGCTGGTTGAAGCGGACGATCCTGCGAACCTCTCCCTGTACGCCGACCGACCAGTGCTCGGCCAATGAGTAGGCGATCAGTTCGCTGAAGCCCCAGTCGGTCCTGGAATCGATGAAGGTGGGCGCGTCGGTGAGGTCGATCTCGCGTCGATTGTAGTTCACGTTGCCGCGGAAGTTCATTTTCCACGTCGGCGTCACCCGCGAGGCGCTGAAGTTGCCGTCGACCCGCTGAGTGCGCCGGGTCTGCTCGCCATTGAGTTCGGTGCGCCCCCCCAGCCGGAAGACCCAGAAGTCCCAGGGATCGTCGACCTCCTCCTGCGCGACGACGCGTTCACCCGGATCGGGTCCCTGTCCGTTCAGCAGGACGGTGCTGACTTCCTGAAAGGCGGCGACGTCGTCGAAAAACCCGTTGACCGTGGCGAAGTGCAGCAGCCCGACGCCGATCGTGCGGGCGACTTCGTCCAGCGTTTCCCGGTCCGTGTTGGTGGGCGGCGCCTGATACGACAGCTGCCGCTCGTACCCGAAGTCTCCCGAGCCTATGTAGTCCAGCCGGTACTCACGCCCTCCCGCACCCGTGGCCTGGCTCGTCATGATGACGTGGACGTCCGAGTCGTCGGGAAGGCGCACCCAGTTCACCCACGGCAGTTCGGTGCGGAAGTAGTTCAGGTTGCAGTTTCGGCTCGCGCAGTCGAGGAAGACGCTGATCCAGTTGCCGCCCTCCTCGGCCTCCTCCTGCCCGGCAGCGGGTGTGGCCACCAGGGCCAGCGCCAGGACGGGGGCAATACACGCGCCCAGAATGGCAGGACCGCGTACATGACGCGGCGCTCGCGTACGGTTCAGCACAAACGATGCCGATCGGCCAATGGCGGCATCAGCGGCGCCACGTGGTGACGACGATCGCACCGGCGATATGGTTGGTGCCGAAACGCGTCGTCGCGTCCGACGCGCTCATGAAGCGAATCTCCTCGACCTCGTGCGGCGCCAGCCTTGTCAATTCATCGATTTCCCCGCGAAACTGGCCGTCCACGTAGACCCGCGGAGTATGCCGTTGCTGGTTCCGAAGCGATGCCATGTTGCGTGGCAGAAGCCACCGGGGGCGCAACGCTCTAACCGCCTCGAAGGTGGTGTTGTGCGGGACCGCCATCAGTTCCTCTGCAGTGATCAGGTCTCTGGAACGGCCGGCACCGCTTGATTCGCCCGACGACACGCATCCCGTCGAGAGGAGGACCGCCACCAAAAGCAGGGGTGAATGGGCTCGCGTCAGCATCGTGGACCTCCGTCTTGCCTTCCGTTCCGGGCCGGCAATTGCGGAATACCGGTCGAATCCGTTTCTTCAAGTTGATACCGGCAGTCCTGTATTGACACCCACAGTCCCCATGGCTGTTGACGGAAGCAAGTTCCCAAGGTAGAACGAAAGGGCCGCATTGAGAAAGCCCAAAGCCGTACTGGCCGCGGTCGTCGCGGTCGCGTTCCTGGTGTCGAGTTGCATGTCCGTACAGCGGATGCCTCTCCCCGGACCCGAGGTGCGGGACGGCCTCGACATTCACGGTGTGATTGTGGGCGACTGCTCCCCGGACGGGACCGGGTGCGAGACGCTCGAGTATTCCGAGGTGCACGATGTGCGGTGGACGGAAACGAGCCTGGTGGTCACCGGGGTCGTGCACGCGCCCGGAGAAGATGGTCACGGGCGGATCACCACGACTGCCTTCCCCCTGGGGGACATAAGCGAAGTGCTGGTCGGGAATACGGACGGAACCCGCAGCTCGATCATTGTCGCGGGCATTCTCATGGGGGCTTCCATCCTCATCTCCTTCCTGGTGACCGGCAAGTCGAAGGACGGCGTGCCGCTCGGCAGGTAAACGGTACCGAACGCAAAGCGCCCCCGCCGACCGACTGGCCGACGAGGGCACCTTGTCCGTTCGCGGCAGGGGAACGCTCACAAGATTGTCAGCGCTTCCCTACGCTTTCCCGATCCCTACGTGCACACCGATGAGTTCTGGATCTCCGGGTTCAAGGTGCATTCGATCTCGGGAACCGGCATGCACGACACGCGTGGCTCCGCCCCCGGACCGATGAGCGTCCCACCCTGCAGGAAGGGATGCTGCCATCGGTCAAGATCGAACAGGCGCCGACCTTCGATCCACAGCGTCAGGTAGCGTTCCCGGTCCAGGATGGACCAGGCGTCGTCCTGAGCGTTGGGGAATTCCAGCGCTCCGACCGAAGTCGGCTGCTCGATCGGCTCCGCCCCGTAGAACGCACGCACTTCGTTGACCTTGGCCGTGAAGGTCGCGAGGTCTCCACCAAGCAATGCGGCCTCGGCCTCGATGAGCCTCATCTCGGTTCCGGTGACGATCGGAACGTCGCTGCCGGACTCCGGGTATTTGTTCTGCCTGTAATGCGCGGTCAGCCCGTCAGCGCCCTGGTGTGCACCGCTGCCCTGGCCCGTGCAGACTCCCGTCGGCGTCACGCCCTGTGACGGGTCGTTCGGGTCGTTCCAGGCACCGCAGATCGTGTAAGGCGCACGCGGATCACCGTCAAAGGCCCGTTGGGCCGGCGTCGCCCAGACGCCCACCTCCGCGCGGCCCCAGGATTCGTTCCACACCTGGTTGCTGTTGGCAGTCAGGTGGTAGACGGCGCTATGCATGAAGTTCGTGGGCACCATGGACGCCGACTGCACGGCCGCCGACCAGTTGCCCAGCCCCACGTTCGCCTGGGCAATGCCGCCATGGGCCGCTGTCACGAAGTCGCTCGCGCCGGCCGCCGTGCCGATCGACACTGCCTGATTCAGCGCGACGATCGCGCTGTCGAAGGCAGCCTCACGCGGTTGCAGCGGGCCCTTGTCATAGACGAGGTCACAGAAATTCTCGCCGAGCATCCTGTGGGCCAGCCCCATCAGCAGGAAAACCCGCGCGGAACCATCGAAACTGTTGGCCTCCGCTTCAAGCACATTCTGGAGCCGCTCCCACGCACCTCCGGCGGCCCAGGCCGCCTCGTGGGCCTGTTCCCAGTGCCCTTCCGAATTCTCGTTGTCGAAGACGCCCCGCCGGTACTGTCCGGTGGAAAAGTAGCTTCCCGTGCCGGCAAGGTCGTCCGTAAGGCGGGCGATATCGAAGGCGTAGAAGTCGCCGATGTCGTTGAACTCGGCCGAAACCCCGGAAACCAGGATCGGCATGAGTTCCCGCGTGGTGAGGTCCTCGTCCAGGATCCTGCCCGGGTTCAGGACCTCGAGTTGGCACCCCGCAGACGCCATCCCGCATAGCAGGACGGCAACGCCCAGGGGCCCCGTGCCTCTCATTGGTCTGATCATCTTATGTCCCCCCCTCAGAAGTTCACGGAGAAGTTCAGGATGAGGATCCTCGGTGGCGCCATGTTGTAGTACTCGTTCGGAGTGGAGTCCCCGAACCCGTTGTCGTTCGCCTCGGGGTCCAGACCGCGGTAGTTGGTCCAGGTCATCAGGTTCTTGCCGGCAATCCCGACCTGGGCGCTCCGCGCACCCGGCACCAATCCGTCGGGCAGGCGGTACGTGACCGAAGCCGAGCGGATCTTGAAAAAGTCCGCCAGATCGGTCCACATGCCCTGGTCGGAGTACGGGCCGATGCACCGGGCGATGTCGCGTGCCGGCAATCCCATCTGCGCGACCCGCGAGGAACCCGACCCACTGAGCGAATAGTACATGTCCTGAATGGCTGGACACCCGTCACCGGGCCACACGCGCCTGCGCACATTCTGATACGCGATTCCGATGGGCCGGACCATGCCGTACTGGCCCTCGCCAACCAGGTCGATCGTCAACGCACGCCAGAGGGTCAGCCGAGTGTTGAGACCTACCGTCTCGGTGGGAAACAGGTTGCCAATCATCCCCTTCTCGTAGTCGGGAAGCTCACCGATCGCATCGGCATTCGTGAGCGTATCGTCCCAGCGGATCCATAGCGGATAGCCCAGCTGACGCGAGGTTCCCAGATCCTCCAGGGGACCGAGATCGGTGATTTCGCTGTCGTTCGTTGTGAAGTTGACACCGACGTCCCACTCGATGTTCTCGGTCCGGACGGGCACGAAGTTCACCATGGTCTCGGTGCCCCAGTTCTTGACCTCGCCGAGGTTGCGCCAGGTGCATTCCTCCGTCCCGCCGGACGGTGCCTCCTGCACGCAGATCAGCGCGTCCCGCGTTGTCTGGTCGAACGCCGTGAAATCGACGATCAGACGTCCGCCCAGGAACGACGCGTCCGCTCCGAACTCCAGCTCCGTAGACACTTCGGGCCCCAGATCCGCGTTGCCGAGATTGGCGATAATGACGGCGGGCACCTGCTCGTCGGCGGATGTCGCCTCGTAGGTGCGCTTGGCGTCGAATGCACCGGGCGCCTTGCCGGACTGGCCCCATGCGGCCCGCAACTTGAAGGTTTCGGTCCAGTCGAAGGGGAAGAAGTCCTCGTCAGAGATGGTGTAGGCAGTTTGTAGCTTGGGATAGGCGGCGAGACCGAAGCCCTCGCCGAACGTGCTGAAGCCGTCCCACCGGATCCCGCCGGTCACGAAGAGCTTGTCGTTGAGCCCCAGGACTTCCTGCACGAAGAAACCGCCGCTTCTCTCAATGATTCGGTTCTCGAAAACCCGCGGGTTGTTGCCATCGCCCAGAACCTGCTCACCGGGTCCGGCGAACAGTTCGTCGAAGCCGTTGAGCGTGTAGTTGAACTCCTCGTATACCTGGCCTCCCCACGAGAAGTCCGAACTGACGTTGTTCAGCGGACTGTACGAGAAGGTGCCGCTGTAGTCGAAGGTCAGATTGCGGTCGAATTGCTGATCGATCTCGCGGTCCCCGGTCGCTTCCTCATAGAAGCCCCAGCCCTTGAAGTCCACGAAGTCCGACGAAGTGTAGTCGATTCCCACGTTCATCCGGTGGGAGAACAGACTGTTCGGCGACCATCCAACCGAGAGGCTGGTCACATACTGATCGAGATACGTGAAGATCTGGTTTTCCAGGACCAGGGAGTCGTCGTTGCCCGGGGTGTAGCCCCGGTCCCCGCGCAGCACGTTCAGGTACAGACCCGACGCGTTGTTCCCGTTGGGAATCCAGGTGATGTTCCGGCGCGCATAGCTGCTGTTCAACTGCAGGTTGAGCCCCTCGGCCGGCTGGAATGTGATGTTGGCGCGGACGTTGTAGTTGTCCGCCCCCTGCGGCTCGACCACGCCTTGCCGGTCGCCGTACTGCCCCGACACGAAATAGGTCGCGTTCTGTCCGCCGCCCCGCACGCTCAGGTTGTACACCTGGTGGTGGGCGTTTCGGAACCAGCTTCCGCTTTCCGGACAGCCCGGTTCATCAACACCGATCTCACCGGTCTGGTGGTTGAGGATGCCGGGATCACGGCAGGTGTTGAGGAACAGCCCCGAGGGATTCACGTCGGCGGCGGGCCCCTGATGCGGCATCATGCTGATACCCTGCTCGAGGGTGGCGGACCATGCCGGAGCCCCCGCGACGCCGCGCTTGGTGAAGATCTGGATCACGCCACTCGAGGCCTCGGTGCCGTACAGCGTCGTGGCGGCGGGCCCCTTGATCACCTCCATGCGCTCGATATCCGCCGGGTTGATCATGTCGAAGGCAGAAGGAGTCTGAGCGCCTTCGTCGTCCGCGCCGATCGGGTTGTTCTCGAGACGGATCCCATCGACGTAGATGAGCGGGTTGTTGCCCTGCTGCAGGGAGTTGTTGCCGCGCAGCCGGATCTGGCTGGCCGCGCCGACCTGCCCGCTGTGGTCGTTCACCTGGATCCCGGTGGTGCGTCCCTGCAACACGTCGCCGAAGTCGGTCACAGCCGTGTACTGAATGTCTTCGGCGACGATCGAGCTGATGCTGTTGCCGACCTCGCGCCTGCGCGCCTGCCCCGCCGTGCCGGTCACGACAACGCCCTCGAGAGCGATCGCGTCCTGGCGGATGTTGAAATCCGCCGTCGCTGCCCCTCCGGAGGGAACCGTCACCGTAAGTTCCGTGCTGCCGTAACCGATGAGATCGACTCGCACGGTCTGCTCGCCGGCAGGGACGTTCACGAGCAGGTAGCGACCCACGTTGTTGGTCAGCATCCCCAGCGTCGTCCCGGCGATGGAGATCTGGGCGCCAGCCAGCGGCGCCTGGCTGACCGCGTCTCTGACGCTCCCCGTCACCGTTCCGATCTGCGCGGCCAATTGGGCGCTGCCGACGGTGAGGAGGAACGCGGCCCCGAGCGCCGCCATGCGCACGGTGCCTTTCGGTGGAAGAAGCCGCATGGGCCCTCCTTTTCGCTTGCGGGGAAACGTCGAATCGGACGCCTCCCCTGGAATTCCTCAACTGCCATCATGGGGCGCGTCTTCGCCTGCCGCAAGCAGAAACTGCCCTGTTCCGGCCCGTTTCCGCGGGTTTCCAGCGCCATCCGATCGGGGCTTCCTCATCGGCGAGCACCCCCGGCGAACTGGCCCGACAACTCTCAGCGGGCAGACCGAGGCGCCACCGAGCAGTCGGTAAGCGTGCGGCACGTCACCCTCAGGCGCGCCCTGTCCGCCTCGGGCACCGCCAGTATCGAGACCGCAGCGACGGCCTCCCGCACATCGACCTCCAGCGGCGGACGGAAGGTGATGTGCACACGCCATCCTCGTCTGCCGGCCGCCTCGTAGCCCTCCAGCTCGGCATCGCCGATCCACGGCACGGCGAGCAGTTCGCGGCGCAGTAGCGAGGCATCGGCCTGGGTGCGCGGCCCGGTCCCGAGCCCGAGGGTCAGCGTCTCGTTCGAGAAGGGGTAGTTGTCCCGCCAGTGGTTCATGGCTTCGTTCACTTCGCGCCATCCCGCCCCCGATTCAAGCAGGTGCTGCGCGTAGTCGTGCAGCAGGAACTCGTTGTGCTTGACGTCGGCCCGCAGCGCGTCCTCGAAGTGCGTCACGAAGCCCGGCTGGTCCCCCTGCATGATCGACTGCACGCCCTTGAGGAAATCCGTGTCCGGGTCCTCCGGATTGACCTCGGAGAGGACTTCGGTCATATCGGCCCACTCCTCGCTGTCCCAGTCGACGGGTTCGCCGGAGCGGGCCAGGTGGAGCTCCCGCAGCCCCGCGGCAGCCCCCACGCCGTAGAGGACGAAGAGGATCCGGTAGCGCTGGAAGACGGCAAGAGCGCGCCGACCTGCCGACCTGGCGGGCTTCCTCCGGGCCATTCGCTACAACCCCCCCTGCACCTGCTTGTCGCGCACCTTCCAGATGAAGGAATCGACATAGTAGTGCAGGAGCGCGTAGGCGTACAGCATCATCTGCGACCACAGCTCGTAGCCTCCGGCGTAGTCGAGCGCCGGGATGTTGAACTGGGGAATCGCGGGGTACGGAGCGAAGTTGACGACCCCGAACCCGAATTCGTCCAGGGGACGGTTGATAAGCAGCTGGAAGACGACCGCGTAGGCGCCGCCCAGGATCAGGAACCAGCGCAGGCGTCCCGTACCGACCAGGCGGCTCCAGAATCCGGGCCGCGAAGTGCCGGTGGCCTGGGACCGCTGCATGAAGGCGTATACCATCACGATGTACTGCACCCCGTGCATGACCCTGTGGGCCACCGCGTACAGCAGGATCGAATTGGTGTGCCACGCGACGAAGTACCAGAGGAAATAGCTCGACGCGATGAACCCGTACTTGACGGGGTTGATGGGCTGTCCGGCCGCGACGGTCCTGCGCAGGTGCAGGAGGTAGAGGACCACGTACCCGAACGTGACGATCCAGCTGAGCGTCAGGAGCGTCTCCACGAACCCCACGGAAAGGGGGATTTGCATGCGGTGGAGTTCACGGATCCACAGGCCCCGGAACATGGGCGCCTGCAGGAACATGTTCCCGTACAGGATCCAGTGGAGAGCGAGGTCGTACTTGCGGGTGCTCTCCAGTCCGGTCCGCGCCTTGAAGTCGTAGACGCGGCTGAATCCGTGCTGCTGCATGATGCTGTGCTGGTGGTCCCACGCCGACACCAGGAGCAGCAGCGTGATGGGCGCCCAGATCAGGCCCGCTGCAGTGAGGGAGAAGATGGCGATCGGGCCCACGATCAGCCGTGCCTTGAAGCGCTGCCACACCTCGGGCATGCCGTAGCTGCGTACCCAGGTGGCGTAGTGGTGGGGCGTCGTTACCCACAGGTTGATCGAGGCGACCGCCACGTACGGAAGCCACGCCTGGAAGCCGAGCGCGAGCGCGACCGCTGCGAACGGCAGTCCCAGGAACCAGACCGCGTCGGCGCGGGGACTCAGGATATAGCCCGTCCTGAACATGCGTTGACGGTATGCGCGGACCGGGCACGTAGCAATGAGCCCTGTGGTACCTGTGCCCTGCGGACATATGCCCGCGTGAGCTCAGAGGGGTTTGATCTCGGTCAGGATGTGCCGGCCCGCCACCGCACGAATTCCTTCTGCCATCGGGTAGGTGTCGCGTCCGACATGAACGATGTCGAGGCTGGTCAGGCCGAGCAGTTCCATGGCCGACCGCATCGACCGGGTGACTCCGGGAGTGTCCGTGCGCTTGAACTCGTAGCCGCGTCTCTCCCGTCCCCTGACAACGAGAAGGTCCAGCTCGGGGCCGCCGTGCACAGACCAGAAATGGCACTCTTCGGGACGAGCCTTCACCTGCCGTACGATCTGCTCGAGAGCGAAGCCCTCCCAACTCGCTCCGACTTTTGGATGTCCCCGGAGGTCCTGCAGGGTCTCGATCCCCAGGAGCGCATGTAGCAGACCGGTGTCCGCGATGTAGATCTTGCTGGCCTTGACGATGCGCTTCCCGAGATTCTCCCGCCACGGGCGCAGTTGGCGTACGACATATGCCCCCGTCATGATGTCCAGGTATCGGCGCACCGTGGTGTGGGCAAGCCCGAAGGCGCGCGCCAACTCGGATCCGTTCCAGGTCTGGCCGTGGTAGTGGGCCAGCATCGTCCAGAAGTCATGCAGGAGCCTGGAGGGCAGCGTAATCCCGAAGCCGGGCAGATCGCGTTCGACGAACGAGCGAATGAAGTCGCGCCGCCACTCCTGGCTTGCGGCTTCGTCCGGAGCGAGCCAGGAGCGGGGGAAACCCCCGCGAAGCCATAGCTTGTCCCACTTGTCCGTCCCGACTTCGGCCAGGTCGAAGCCCCCCAGCTCGTGATACCCCAGGCGCCCGGCCAGAGACTCCGATCCCTGCCGCAACAACGCCGGCGACGCACTGCCGAGGACCAGGAACCGAGCCGGCGCCGGTGTGCGGTCGGCAAGCACCCGCAGCACCGGAAAGAGGTCGGGCCGACGTTGCACCTCGTCGATAACCACAAGACCCCGGAGTGGCTCAAGGGTGAGTGTCGGCTCGTCGAGGCGCACAAGATCCCGCGGATCCTCCAGGTCGAAGTGAGTTGCGGCACCCAGTCCGGTGGCCAGGGCCTTGGCCAAGGTGGTTTTCCCCACTTGTCGAGCCCCGAGGAGTGCGACGACGGGATTGTTGTCCAGCTTGCGGCCGATTTCGGCCAAGTGGGAGGGGCGGAGTATCATCATTTGTGAAAAATGAGTACTGGATACACATATTTCAAGATCTCCAGCCAATCCGAGAGCGGCCAGCCCAATCCGCCGACCTGCCGCACATTGCCTGCCGAACACGGAAGCGACAGACTCCTGAAAGCCGAAAGCCGGACGCACACCGAATGCGACGGACCGGCCGGTACCCGCTACTCGGACCCCCGGAGTCACAATCCATGCTCTTCGCAGCTCACTCGGGCCTGCGCTACCTGGTTCTGGTGGCCGGCCTCTTTGTCGTCCTGTACGCGCTCGTTGGCTACTTCGGCAAGCGCGAATACTCCACGGCGATGGCCCGGCTGGCCACGGTCTTCACCGGACTGCTCCACCTGCAGGTGCTGACGGGCGTGGCCACGCTCTTTTCGCGGCCGTTCTACACGCAGCTGATCGGCCACTTCTTCCTGATGCTCCTGGCGGCGGGCGTGGCACAGCTCACCACCAGCGTGACCAGGCGCCGCCCACCCGAGCAGAGAAGCTACGGGCCCCACCTGGTCGGCGGGCTGGCGGCGCTCGCGCTCGTTGCCGCGGGGGTCATGGCGATCGGGCGCGGCGTGCTGCAGAGCACGATGTAGAAGAGGGCCCCCCGCGAAGGAGGGGCCCTCCCGGCCTGGCTGCTGTACAGGACCCCTCGAACGCTTAGCGAAGAGTAACGACAATGGCCCCGTTGAAGAATCCGGTTCCGAAGCGGGTGGTGGCGTCCGACGGGCTCAAGAAGGTGACCCGTGCGACCGATCCAATCGGGACCTGAGCAAGTCGATCCCGGTCGCTGCGCTGACCGTTGATGACCACTGTGGCGGATCCGTTGCGCGCCCGGAGCCATTGCGGCCGTAGGAGCATGAGGGCATCCATCGTGTGAGTAGCCGGAATCCCCTCTAACTGGACCGGGGTGATGTCACCCGTGCTTCTCGGAAGCGCCGTTCCCTCGCCCAACGACGAGCAGGCGTGGGAAGTCACGGCGACTACTGCCACAAGCGCGAGGCTGGCGGCGTTCGCTCTTGTGGTTTTCCGTAGTCTCGTCAACTCTCCTTCTCCCTTGGTGCAGCGGTTGAAGCGGCGATCGCGGCAACAATACGCTCGCGCGCGGTCGGAGGGGGATCCGTCCCCCTCCGACCGCGCCAGCATCGGCCGAGGCATTCAGCCTGATCCCGGCGGGCCCAAGTCGCCGAAACCCCCAACCGAAAACCGGCACCTCGGCACTACTCGTCACACCCCTTCTCGGGGCCGTCGTCGCCCTTGCACCCGTTAGACCCTTGCCGGGGCATCAGCCCGTTGGCCCGTTGATATTCGGGTTCGTGTCTACCTCGCCGCGCGCGATCGGGAAGCACAGGTCCTGCTGGACGAGGTGCGAGCCCTCGTTCTGGCTCCCGGACGGCTGCTCGAGTGGATCAAGGGCGCCCGGCGTGTTGTCGCGGTTCCAGCGGAAGAAATCGCCGAGACGGCGTCCTTCCAGCCACAGCACCACGCCGCGCTCGAACTTGAGCGCCGTCCACGCCTCGGCCGTGTTCGTCGCCATCGCGGGCTCCACCCCTGCAGCCATGCGCAGGGCGTTGATCTTGCCCATGGCGCCCTGCCAGTCACCCGCCACCAGCATGGCCTCGGCCTCGATCAGCCGCATCTCCGTACCCTTGGAGAGCGGAATGTCAGAGCCCGGATCCGGGTACTTCTGCTGCGGCCACCACGGAACCTGGCCGCAGCACTGCACCGCGGCGTCGCCGGTCTCGTTTGTTATCCGGAACGGGATCCGTGGGTCGCCGTCCGCGTTGTTGTCGCTCATACCGTAGTCCTCGTACTTCGTATACCTCTGGGTATGAGCCTTGTACGGCTCGGCCTGGCTCGCGAACTGGATCCGGTTGCGGGTCGGATCTCCGTAGCCTTCGTGATAGGGCATGTTGAAGACGAAGTCGTCCGGCACGCCGGCCGCGTCCGCCATTGCACCGGACCAGTCGCCCATGAACGCCTTGACGGAAGCCCGCGCCGCAACCGCGGCCATCGCCACGTCCCCCGACCCAAGCGAGGACGCCTGGTCGAGCCGCGCGATTGCGCGGTCGTAGTAGACGCTGCGCGCACCGGCCCCCTCGCCGTCGATCACCGACACGCAGAAGTTCTCGCCAAGCAGGCGGTACGCGTACCCGGTCCACAGGTACGCTTCGGCCAGGTCGGCCTGGCTCTCGGCCCCCGTCTCCATGATCTTGGCGACCCCGTCGTCGCCCCACCAGCGGGCGCGCTGGGAGAGGTTCCAGTGGGTGCCGATCGTCTCGTAGTCGAGTTCGCCGTTCTGCCACTCGACGGTAATCCCGAAGCTGCCCGTGGAACCGGACGGATGGACCTCGCGCGTGACCGCCGCTCCGGTGTATCCGACCCAGTTCTGGGCCTCCGCGGCTGCACGTCCGATTCCCTTGACGATCGCCCGCTGGGCCTCGGTCTCAAACAGGAAGACCTCCTGAACGCGTCCCGGGTTGACGACCGTGGTATCACAGGCCGTCAGCAACCCGAGCAACGCGGCGGAGAGGAGGGCGCCCCGCCGCGTGACGTACGATGTAATCATCGAAATGTTTTTCATTCGTCTCTTCCCCCCTTAGAAGACGAGCTGCATTGAGAACGTGTAGAACGCCGGCGGCGGAACGTGCTCGGTCATGCTGCGCACCCGCGTATTGTAGCCGACGTTGCCGCCAACCTCGGGATCCAGCGTCCGCATGAGCGGATCCACCCACCGGAAGAAGTTCCGGCCCGAGAACGTGACGGTCGCGCGCGACGCACCAACCATGTTCGCCCACGCGTCCGGGAGAGGCGCCTGTGCGCTCACCTCGCGGATCTTGAAGAAGTCGGCAGGCTGCACGGCGAAGTCGGACTGATAGAACTTCAGGTCACAACGCGCCCGCTCCTCGGCGGTCAGAGCCGCGTACCCCTGGGTCTCCCAGGTGTTGTACGCCTCGAAGCATCCCGCCCACCTCACCGAACGGCGGGTCGCGGCGGCCTGCGGCCCGTTGTACATGAACGCTCCGCCCTGATACTCCCCGCGCGCGGTCAGGAGAATGCCCGCCGGAAGCCCGAAGGTCATGCCGAAGCCCGCGATGGTGGTTGCCTGGTTCGGTCCGTGGACGCACTGCTCATCGGTCCGGTCAAGGATGATCGGGTCGGCGCGTTCGTCAGGATTGGCAACGCAGTCGGACCGGATGACCGGCGCCGGATAGCCTTCCGACACCCAGCCGAAGCCGCCGATCGAGAACTCGGGCGATCCGCCGAGCGAAACGATTTCGGAGTCGGTCAGGGAAAGGGTCCCGTTGACGTCCCAGGTCCACGTGTCGTTCCGGACAATGCTGTAGTTCAAGCCGAGCTCCAACCCGTTGTTGACGAGTTCGCCCACGTTGGAGAGCTGGGAACTCGTAAAGCCCAGCGACGGGACCTGGAGCACGCTGAAGAGCGCGTCCTGGGTCGTCTGGGCGAAGTAGGTGAAGTCGAGGGCGAGCCTGTCGTCCACGAACGAACCCTCGAAGCCGAGTTCCAGCTCGGAGGTGGTCTCGGGACCGATCGTCGCGTTGCCCACGTTGCTGGGCAGGAAGGCGGGCACCCCGCCCCAGCCGGCCGCGGAGAAGGTCCGGACCGCGTCGAAGGCGCCGGGAGCGCGTCCCGCCTGACCCCAGGCGGCGCGCAGCTTCATGCTGCCCCAACCGTCCTCCCAGAAGTCCTCGTCGGAGATGACGTAGGAACCCGAAACCTTCGGGTAGGCCTGCAGCCCGAAGTCGGCACCGAATGCGGAGTTGCCGTCAACCCGCAGGCCGAACGTGACAAAGTACTTGTTGGAGATGTCGAAGACGTTCTGCACGAACAGGCCGGCGTTCACAATCCGGGTACGGTCCTCGAAGCCCAGTGTGTTGCCCGCGTTGTCCACGTCGGGATCGCCGGGCCCGGGGAAGTTGTCCCCGTAGGCGGTCGTGCGCTCACTGCGGGTGGTCACGCTCTGCCCGCCGAAGGAAAGCGCCGAACGGATTCCCATGGGAAGGCTGAAGTCCAGGGATCCGACGTAGTCCGCCGTGAGCGTATTGAACTCGTAGCGTGACGTGGCGAGGATCCCCGTGGGGGCCCGGATGAAACCGAAGGGCCGCAGGTTGCGGTTGTCCTGCTGGGCCAGGTCGTACCCGACGCTGAAGCGGTTGGAGAAGTTCGCCAGCGGCGAGTACGTGGCCGTCAGCCCCGTGATCAGGTGATCGATCTGAGTAGTGATCTCCTGGTTGAGGAAGGGGTTGATGGCGTTGAAGGACTCGTCGTTGAGGTAGTTGCGGTCGCGCCGGAAGGTGTTGAGCGTCATCCCGTGCGCGTTGTTTCCGCCCGCCGTGTGCGCCAGCTGGTCGTTCGTGTACGACGTATTCCACTGGAGCTGCAGTGATTCCATGGGATTGAAGGTGAAGTTGCCCCTGAGGATGACCTTCTTCTCGTTGTCGTTGGGCAGAACACCGTCGTCGTCCTCGTAGGAGGCCGACACGAAGTACCTCACGGTCTCGGCACCGCCGCCCACGTTGAGCGCGTACTTCTGCTGGTACGCGCCCATGTCGCTGAAGAGGCCGCTGTCGCACGGCTGGTCCTGAACCACGATCGCGTCGCCGCACATCGGCTTGTGGCCGCGGAGCCAGGGATTGATGAAGAGGAAATCGGAACGCCCGCCGGACAGCGAGGTCGGATTCTCCGACGGCGGCCTCAGCGCCGGATCCGGGCCGAAGGTCAGGTTGCGCGATACCCCCTGCTCCAGCTGGCCCGTCCAGGTGGCGTCGCCGACGCTTCCGCGCTTGGTGAAGATCTGGATCACCCCGGCGGAAGCCTCGGTGCCGTAGAGTGTGGTGGCGGCCGCGCCCTTGATCACCTCCACCCGCTCGATGTCCTGCGGGTTAACGCTGTTGAGCGGGCTGGAGACGTCGTTGTTGCTGCGCCCGGAATAGCCAACAGGCGGCACGTTCTTGGCAAAGCCCTCGCTGCGGACCCGTACCCCGTCGATGTAGATGAGGGGCTGGTTGGACTGGGTCATCGACACGTTGCCGCGCAGGCGGATCATCGCCCCGCCGCCGGAGCTCGCCGAACTCTGCGTGATCGACATGCCGGGAATGCGGGCCTGCAGCAGCGCGTCGACGTTGGTCGGCGGTCCCACTACCTCCTGCTCCACATCGAGCTGCGAGATCGAGTTGCCGACCTCGCGGCGGCGCGCAGCCCCGGCCGTCCCGGTCACGACGATCTCGTCGAGGCCCAGGGCCTGGGCCGCGATCGCGAAGTCGTGCTGCGTGGTCGCACCCGAGGTGACCGTGATCGTCGCCTCGGCCGACGCGTACCCGATGCGCTCGGCGCGGATCGTGTAGTCTCCCGCCGGCACGTTGAGGATGACGAAGCGGCCGTTGTCACGGGAGAGGGTTCCCAGTCCGGTGCCATCCAGGTACACCTGGACGGATCCCACCGGCTGGCCACTCGTCCCGTCGGTGACCGTGCCCGTAACCGCCCCGTCCTGCGCCTGGGCGGCGCCCGGGATGGCGAACGCGGCCGCGAGGAGGATGACCCCCGCCACGCCCACTCCGCCCACACGGGAACGGAGTGCATCGAACAATCGGATTGTCATGCTTCTGCTCCTTGCCAAACCTGGTTTTGCAGCCGGCCCGGCACCGGGACGCTCCCGGCCCGCCCGTCCCGCCAACAACTACATGGCAGAACGATCCGGCTGCCGATCAACATAGTATCGCCGATTCACGCCACGCCACCGGCGTGACGCGCAACGGCAAGGATACCGCCGTCCGAATACATCCACACTTGGCGATGCGGATGCCACGCCCGATCAGCGGCCTTGAACATTGATGGAAACTGTCGCGCTCGCCACCCCCTCGACGGCGTCTTCCGCCCGCGCCGTGACCGTGAACAGGCCCGGCATCTCGTACGTGTGCTGCATCGAACCGGACGCGGTCTGGGCGCCCACCGTGCCCAGGGAGTCGGTCGCGCCATCTCCCCAGGTGAAGATGATCCCGTTCAGGCTTCGTCCACTGACGTTGTAGAGCACCGACAGCTGGTCCCCGACCAGTCCCGTTTCGGGCCCGATCAGTTCCACCGACAGGGGACTCCCGATCTCGCCGTCGGTGATGCAGCCGGCCGCGAGGACGAACAGGCACACCAGGAGGGCCGGAAGCGTTCGGCGCGTCCGGGGGCTGAAGCGAGGGCGCGAGGGCAGCGGGGTGGGGGTGGGCCGCGGGTTCATTGGAAGGAAATGCGGATGACCACCGCTATGTCCTCTTCGGGCGGTATGGGCGGCCGGGCGTCGCCCCTGCGCGAACCCCGGAACTGGTCCCACGCGATCGCGCCTACCACAACGCCGAGGATGCCGGCAAGGCCGTAGGTCCGGCCGCGCGACAGCGATCGGATCTCGATGTCGGCCAGCCCCTGGGCGGGGATCCGCAGCCGCTGATGGTACGATTCGACCCGAATGCCCTCGGCGACCGTGACGACGGGGACCTCCAGCAGCATCGTGCCGGCGTCCGCCTCCACAACCGTTCCCTCCATGACCCGGTCGCCGCCGAACAGGAGCTCGTCGAACTCCTCGTACTGAGCCTGCGTCACCAGCGTGCGCACCCGGTCGCCCGGGGTCACGTCGGTCAGGCTCACGGGGGAATACGTGTGGCAGGCGCCGGCAAAGAGGGTCGCGCACAGGGCTGCGACAACCGCCGTGAAGCGGTGGTGTGCGCCGGCAGCGGACAAGGCGTGGTGCTGGGTTCCGGTCATGGCACTAGTAACGTAACACGGCCTCCACCTGGCGGATCACGTCCTGGATTTCGGTGTCCCCGGGGGCGAACTCGAGCGCGTCGTAGAGCGAGGGCAGCGCCTCCGCCACGCGACCGGTGTTGGCGAGGGATACGCCCAGGTAGAAATGGGCGCGGGAAAGCCCGGCGTCGCTGCGGACCGCGGCGCGATACGCGGTGATCGCGCCCTCGAAGTCGCCGCGCCGGAACCGGACGTTGCCCAGGTTGAGGTGCGCCAGAGCCTCCGTGGGCCGGACGCGGACGGCCTCCTCGTACATGGCCGCCGCGTCGTCCTCGCGGCCGAGCGTTTCGAGCGCGAGCCCCGCGTTGACGAGCGCGACGGGGTCTCCGGGTCCGTGACGCAGCGCTTCCAGGTACACCTGCACGGCCTGCGCCACATCTCCCACCGCCGCGAGCCCCGCCCCCAGCGCGACGAGCACCTCGGGCGCCGTGGGACGCACCTCCTGCGCGCGCCGCAGAAACGGCAGCGCCGCCGCGGGGCCCTCCACCCTCTCCGCCGCGGCCGCCCACTGCGTCAGCGCCGCCGCCCACCGCGCCCGGAACGCGTCCTCGTCCAGGGCCCCGCGCGTCACGGCGTCCAGGAGCGCGCGCACATCGGGGTCGTCGCCCCGGGTAGCGTGCAGCGCGGCCGCGGCGGCGGTGCGCACGTCCTCGTCGTCGTCGCGGGCGAGGGTGGCCAGGGCGCGCCCCGCAACGTCATCGAGCCCGCCCGCGTCGGGGCCCGCCCGCGCGTCACGTCCCCGCACCCACGTGTCCACCGCCATCACCTTGGCGATGCCGTGCCGCGGTCCCCGCGCGGCAGCCGCGGCCAGGGCGCGGTCGAGGTCGCCGGGTGAGGCGGTGGGCGCGGTCGCCGCGACCAGGGCCGCCACCTCCGGGCGGTGCGGCGCGATCTCGCCCCACCACGCGGTGGCCTGAGCGGCCAGCTCGGCGGGCGATCGGTCGCTGTGACATCCCGCACACGCCGACTGCAGCCCGGCGTCCTCGTCGAAACCCGGGCGCGGAATCGAGATCGTGTGGTCCGCCCGCGCATACGGTATGGCGGCCGAGAGCTCCGGGTGCTGCACGTAGGGCATGTGGCACGACGTGCAGGCCGCCCCGGGAGATCCGGCGGGATGAAAGGTGTGCGCCTCGGGGTCCGCGACCTTGCTGGCGTGGCAGGCCGTGCACTGGCGATCGTCGAATCTGCCCTCCAGCGGGTTGCCGAAGACGTCGCGGTAGCCCTGACCGTGCGGGTCGTGGCAGTCGACGCACGTCATCGAGCCGAAGAGGTAGCACGCGCTGGAGCGATGGGTCTGCTGGTAGCCGAACGTGGCGATCCGGCCATCGGGCAGGTAGGGCGAGTCCCCGATGAGCGGGAGGCCGAGGCTGTACCGCCGGGGACCGTCGCCCGAATCGTCGCCAAGCGCGCGCTTGAGGGCATGGCACTCGAAGCACACGCGCAGCGACGCGTCCGTGTCCAGCGTGGTGAGCGAGGCCACGCCCGGGCCGCGGCCGGTCGCCGGGTTGCCGGGCAGCGGCTGCTGTGCCCGTGACGCGTTGGCGGCGGCCGCGCGTGCCTGTTCCACATGCGCGAGGGCCGGCCCGTGACAGGATTCGCAGTTGATCGTGAGCGACGTCGTGCGCGTCTCGTAGCGCGCCAGGTCCGCCCGGTACTCAACCTCGACCTGGCTGCCGTGACAGTTCTGGCAGTTCGCGAATCGGCGGTTGGTCCCGAGGATTCGCACCGGCGGCCAATCGCCGCACTCCGTGAGGCGCATCGCTTCGGTTATGGGAAGCCATCCGGCATCGGCCCGCAGCCGCGCCCGATCCGCCCCCGGCACCCAGAATCCGCCCACGAAGGCGGTGTTGCAGAACCAGGCGTCGCCGTCTTCCGAGTAGTCGAAGGGCAGAAACCGCTCGGTGCCGTCGGGGAACAGCGACGCGAAGCCCTGCGTCCCGCCTCCAACCATGTGCCCCCTCCCGATCACCCCCGTTACCTCGAGTTCCATCGGTGCGCGCCCTCTGCGCTCGACGACAAAGACGTACCGGCCGCCTTCCCGCACCACCGGCGACACGACGGCATCTGCAAAGCGAATCGGCGGTCCGCCAAAGGGGGCGATGACCGTGGCCGGGCCGGGCGGTCCGCCGGCCTGGCCGTGCGTGGACTGCGCCCATGCGTCGTACTGCGCCTGGTGACAGGTCCGGCAGGTGGCGGAACCCGCAATGCCCTGGGCACCCGGTGGTGCCTGGGGCGCGGCGCCGGTCGCGAGGATCAGTCCCGCCGCGCCAAGCCTTACCGTGTTCATGGCTCCGAACCTCTCTCGAGTCGTGTCCCGAAAACATCGCAGCTGTTCGAGCACCGTTGACGCTGCCGGATCCAATCGGCGACAATCCCCTCCGCCAATCTTTATACGCGACCGAGGCGCCCGTTTCAAACGGCACACGATCCGATGACACCAGATTCCAGCACCGAGAACCCGGGAGACCTGGCCTTCGTGATGGGCGGCGGGGGCGCCAGGGCCGCCTACCAGGCCGGTGTCGTCAAGTACCTCTCCCGGCGCTTTCCGGACCTCAGAGTGCCGATCCTGACGGGGGTCAGCGCCGGGGCCATCAACGCGGCCCATCTGGCGGCTCACCACGGAACGTTTGCCCAGTGCGCCGAGGAACTCACGCACCTCTGGTCGAACCTGCAGGTGGACAAGGTCTTCAGAACGGACCTCAGGACCCTGCGCAACCACGTCATGCGCTGGGGCCGACAGCTGCTGTCCGGTGGTGTCGGAGGCGAACCCAGGGTTCGGGGTCTCCTGGATACGCAGCCCCTGCGGGAGTACCTGACCGACACGATGCACGCGATCGACGGGGAGCTGACGGGTATCCGCTACAACCTGAAGACGGGCCGGCTCAAGGCGGCCGCTCTCAGCACCACCAACTACTCTACCGGTCAGTCCGTTCTGTGGATCCAGGGTCGCGGCGTGCAGGAGTGGGAGCGCCCCAACCGGCGTTCCCGGATCACCACCCTGTCGGTGGACCACGTAATGGCGTCGTCGGCGCTACCCATCGTGTTCCCGGCCGTTCAGATCGGTCAGCACTGGTACGGAGACGGCGGTATCCGGCTTGCAGCGCCGCTCTCTCCGGCTCTCCACCTGGGTGCGAAGCGCATCCTGGCCATCAGCACCAGGCGCGCACGCACGTTCCGGGAAGCGGACGAGCCTACGGTCAGCGGCTATCCGCCTCCGGTCCAGGTCGCGGGAACGCTCATGAACTCCGTCTTCCTGGACCTCCTCGACGAGGACGGCATGCGGCTCGACCGCTTCAACCAGCTTCTGCGCCGGCTGGAATCGGAGGCCCGAATGGGCATGCGAATCGTCCGGCGGGTGACCATCCGGCCGTCGGTGGACCTGGGCAAGCTGGCCAACAAATACGAGCCGCAGCTGCCACGCGCCTTCCGGTTCCTGACCCGGGGACTTGGTACCAGGAACACCGAAGCCCCAGACTTCCTTAGTCTGATCATGTTCCAGCCGGACTACCTGGCCGAGCTGATACGTGTCGGGGAGGCCGATGCCGCGGCGCGCGAGGCCGAACTCGTGGCCCTGCTGGAACCCGAACGCGAGGTGCATCATGACAGCCGGTAGGGAAAACACCCGGGGCTTGAGCAACGCACAGGAATCCCGCGATGTCGCCGAGAGCGCTCGTGAGGCCCGTTGGGAGAAGCGAAGCTTCATGCGGGAGCTGTTTGGAGGCCGGCTCTCGCTGGACCTCGTCCATCCGCACCCCGTCCAGGATCCGGAGGAGGAGGCGCGCGCGGCTCCGTTTCTGGAGCGGATACGACGCTTCACGGAGGAGAACATCGACGGCGACGCCTTCGACCGCGAGGGCTGGGTGCCGGACGAGGTGCTCAAGGGCCTGGCAGATCTCGGCGCTTTCGGGATCAAGATTCCCCGGGAATACGGCGGCCTCGGGCTGTCCCAGACCTCCTACAACCGGGCCCTGGCCATCGTCGCCAGCCGCTGTGCCTCGACGGGCGCATTCCTGTCGGCGCATCAGTCCATAGGCGTCCCTACGCCCCTGGTCCTCTTCGGCACCGAGCAGCAAAAGCGCGAATACCTGCCCAGGGCGGCGGGCGGCGAACTGTCGGCCTTTGCGCTGACGGAATCCATGGTGGGGTCGGATCCGGCCAACATGTCCACGTTCGCGGAGCCATCGGAAGACGGGTCCCACTATGTCCTGAACGGTGAGAAGCTCTGGACGACCAACGGCCCGCGCGCCGACCTGCTCGTCGTCATGGCGCGCACGCCGCCGCGACCGGGTGTCAGGGGGAGGCGTCCGATCAGCGCGTTCATCGTGGAGACGGCGTGGCCCGGAGTGGAAATCGGCCCCATTTGCCGGTTCATGGGGTTGAAGGGGATCTCCAACGGAGTGCTTCGTTTTCGGGACGTGAAGGTTCCCCGGGAGAACCTGCTCTGGGGAGAAGGACTGGGGCTGAAGCTCGCGCTGATTACGCTGAACACCGGCCGGCTGGCGTTGCCCGCGTTCTGCACGGCCGCGTGCAAGTCCGTCCTGGCGGCGTGTCGGAAGTGGGCGGTCGAGCGGGTGCAATGGGGCGCCCCCATCGGGAAGCACGACGCCGTGGCCCAGAAGCTGGGAAGGATCGCCGCCGAGACCTACGCCATGGAGGCTGTCGTGGAGCTCGCGGCGGCCATGTCCGGTCTCGGGACCCTCGACATCCGGCTCGAAGCAGCGATGGCCAAGCTGTGGCACAGCGAGAAGGCGTGGAGGCTGATCGACGACGGCGTGCAGATACGCGGCGGTCGCGGCTACGAGTCCGCCGATTCGCTGCGGCAGCGCGGAGAGGACCCGATACCCGTGGAGCGCGCCATGCGCGATGCGCGGATCAACCTCATTTTCGAGGGGTCGAGCGAGATCATGCGTCTCTTCATCGCCCGCGAAGCCGTGGACGACCATCTGACCGTGGCGGGGGCCGTGATCGACCCGCGGCAACCGGCCGGCAAGCGCGCCGCGACGTTCCTGAAGGCGGCCGCGCACTATGCCGTATGGTATCCGGGGCGCTGGCTGGGATGGGGTCGCTGGCCCCGTTACAGCGCCTTCGGAAGCCTGGCCGGGCATATGCGCTACGTCGACCGCAAGTCCCGGAAGCTCGCGCGCACCCTCTTCCACGCGATGGTAGGGCATGGACCCCGACTGGAACAGCGACAGGCCGTCCTGGGGCGCCTCGTGGACAACGGCGGCGACCTTCTGGCCATGATCGCATGCTGCGTGCGCGCCATGAAGCTCGTGAAGGAGAACCCTGCAGACCGGACGCCGTTCGAACTGGCCGACGCCGCTTGCAAGCTGGCCCGGCGGCGGATCGACGGCCGATTCAGGGCCGTCTTCCGGAACGACGACAAAGCCGTCTACAAGGTGGCGCGCGGCGCGATGGCTGACCGCTACGAATGGCTGGAGGCGGGTGTCATCCTGACGCCGCCAGCCGCCCCGGACCAGCCATCCCGCGACGCGGAGGGCACCTCTGCCGAGGCAGCCCGTCCCCGGCCGAAGAGCGCCGTGCCGGCCTGATGGCCCGACCGTTCCTGCTGCTGGTTCTCCTCTGGACCCTGGCCCTGATCCTCCTCGGGAGCATCGTGCACGCGACGGAATCGAGTCTCGCGTGCCCCGACTGGCCCACGTGCTTCGGCACCATGATGCCCGAAATGACCGGCGGTGTGTTCTGGGAGCACCTGCACCGTCTCTGGGCCGGCGCTCTATTGGTACTGTTTCCGGTCGCGGTCGTGCTCGCGCGGCGCTCCCACCCCGAGCGGAAGGCGCTCTTTCGCCTGGGGCTTGGGGGCATCGCACTCCTTGTCTTTCAAGCTGTGCTGGGCGGCCTTACAGTGATCTATCGGCTACCCGACGCGATTTCCACGTCTCATCTCGCGATGGCGCTCATCTTCCTGGGCCTCGTGACGGTGATGCTGGTGCGAACCGCGCCGCGGGTCACGGAACGGCGGGGGGTCACGGGCACCGCGCGACGCACTGCGTGGCGGCTCGGCTGCTGGATCGCCGGCCTCGTGTTCCTGCAGTCGCTGGTGGGGGCCCTGGTTCGCCACACCGACGCCGGCATGGCGTGCCCCGACGTTCCGCTTTGCCTGGGCAGGGTGATTCCGCCGCTACAGTACCCGGCCGTGCAGCTGCACTTCGCACACCGGGCCCTGGGAATCGGGGTGGCGGTTGCCGTGGTGATGTTCGCACGCACGATCCTGAGGCGCAGCCGGGACGCCTTTTCGAGACGACTGGCGGTGGCCGCGGCGCTGGGCGTCGTGGGACAGGTGTTGCTGGGCTTCGTTTCGGTGGCGTTTCGACTCGGCGTACCCTGGGTTTCCGCCCACAGCGTGCTGGCCGCGACGCTCGTGGCGCTCGGCGTTGCCATGGCGGCGCACAACCGGGAGCGGGCCCCGCAATGAACAGCCAGGCGATCGGCGACGGCCTGGCCCACTTCAACGCCGCTCTCAACCTGACCAGCGCGATGCTGCTCCTGGCAGGTCTGATCTACATTCGCCGCAGGGACATCCGCGCGCACCGGCGATGCATGCTGGGAGCGGTGGCGTCGTCGGCCCTCTTCCTCGTCTTCTACCTGCTACGCGCCGCACTTACGGGTACCCACACCTTCCCCGGCCCGGATTCGGTGCGCCGCGTGTATCTGGTCGTCCTTTTCAGCCACATGATTCTGGCGGTGGTGGTCGTGCCACTGGTCATCCGCCTTCTGTACCTCGCCGGACACCGCCGATTCAAGGCGCACCGGCGGCTGGCGCGGTGGACCTACCCGGCGTGGCTGTATACCTCGATCACCGGCCTGTTCGTGTATTTCATGCTCTACCACGCGTACGCGTAGCGGCTGTCCGAGAGTTGGCCGCCAATCCGCACCCAGTGCACGGAGCTACTTGGCGAGCGTCCATCGGCAGCACCGATCGCCCCAGGTCTCGCAGCTGCTCTTGATGATCTCCAGGTCGTCCCCCACCCCTCTGGCGAGGGCACGCTGACAGAATCCGGTCAGTATCTGACAGGCCGTGCCGCTGGAATCGAGCTGCACCAGTGGCGAAGCCGACACTTGCAGCGTGAACGGGCCGGATACAAAGCCACCGAGACGGCGGCCAAAAAGTTTCGGGAACGCGCGGGCCACTGAGCGCTTGACACGAAACAGACGCACGCGACGCGGAAAAAGGCGACCGCGCGTAGTCCCCGCCGAGTCCGCAAGATGACTTCCCATCTCCAGGAACACCTTGGCTGCGTCGGTCCGCTTGTTGACCAGACGCAGGAACTCGGCGAGTTCGTCGAGAGTCAGCTTCCTGCCCTCCCGAACGTACGCCTCGTGCAGCCGGATCTGCCGTTCGACAACGGTGCTCAGGCCAAGTCTGCGCGGCATGGTGCGAGAAAACACCTCGTCATCGATCCACTCGGAGGGCCGGTCCACCGAACGGATGGCTTGGAGCAGCGCGAGAGCGACTTTCGCTGCTATCGACGGCTTTTCGGCTTTTGTCAAACGGTGGGTCCTGTTGCGTGCAAGACGAAGCCGCACTGTTGCGGCCAACCGTTCGAATTTCGTCACGGAACGGCGCAGTGGCAAACGGCCGGGTTTGCCGAACGCGAGCCCGTTCTCCTAGCTTCCGCGCCAGATCGACTCCAGGACAGGACACGTGGACGACCCTTGAAGCGATACCGCGCCTTCGACCCCCCCGAATACCGGGACTGGACCCCGGACGCCGCGTTGGCGCGCGAGTACCGGCGTCGGATCGAGCAGGATCCCGAGAGAGCCACGGCGGTCGGACGTCTGGAGACCTCCGCGCTATTGGAGCTGTATCGCGACCTCCTCGTCACGCGGCTGCAGGACATCGGCCTCAAGCGCTGGGTTCGGCAGGGTGTGATCAGCAAGGCGTGGCTGGGCGTGGGCGAGGAAGCGGTCACGGTCGGGTGCGTGGCGGCGCTGGAACGCGGCAGGGACGTGGTCATCCCGATGATCCGCAACGCGGGCGCCGGGCACATGATGGGCTTGCCGTTGCATCACGGCTTCACGAGCTACCTGGCCGCGGCGGACAGCCCCAGTGGCGGCAGGGACTTTCACTACGGCGACCTGGACAGAGGGGTGATCCAGCCCGTCAGCCACATGGGGACCAGCGTTCCCGTCGCGACCGGCGCAGCGCTCGCCTTCAGGAATCGGGGCGAGCCGCGCGTCGCGCTGACATGGACGGGAGACGGCGCGACCCGTACCGCCGCATGCCACGAGGGGCTGGTCGTGGCGGCCCGCCTTCGCGTGCCCGCGATCGTAGTCATCCAGAACAATCAGGTGGCCCTGGGAACACGCCTGGACCAGCACGGCGCCGGTCGCCTGGAGCACATTCCGCGAGCACACGGCATCCGCGCGCTCAATTGCGACGGGAACAACGTGCTGGACGTGTACGCCGCCACCGCGGTTGCGCGTGGACTGTGTCTCGGCGGGGATGGGCCCGTGGTCCTCGTCGCCGAGACCTTCCGCATGGGTGGCCACGCGACCCACGACGGGCGCGAAGCACGGGAGACATTCCCGGCCGAGCTGTTCGAGCATTGGGGTCGTCGCGATCCCGTCGGGCTGTACGAGTCATACCTGCTCGAAGAGGGGGTGCCGGTCGAAACCCTTGCCGAGGTCGAGGCGGGCGCGACCGCGGCCGTCGAAGCCGCTGCCGAGCGGGCGCTGAAGTCGCGCGCCCAGTTGCCGGAACCACGACACGCGCTCTTCGAGGGGGTGTCACAGGGCGGCGTACTGCACGGGCTCGCCGGGAGGCTGGACTGAATGGCCGGCGTATTCCCGGGAACGTCGAGGGCGGCGACGTGCGTGGCTGAATGCTACATTTGAAGCCATGTTCGAGAATCTCCGCCGGGCCTTCAGAGAGGCCGTCGACAATTTCAACCGCGAATTGGAACGGGACGCTGTCCCGGAGGCCGTGGACGGCCTGATCCGGGGCATGCAAAAGGAGGCCGTGGCGACCAGGGCCGGCCTCGAGGGACTCAAGGAACAGCTGGCGAAGGCGCGCAAGCGGGCCGAGGCGGAAGCCCGGGAGGCCAGGGTTTGCCGGCGGCGCGAAGAACTCGCCCGAAAGATCGGTGACGCGGGCACGGCGGAGGTCGCGGCCGAGTTTGCGGAAAAGCACGCCGCGAGACAACGCGTGTTGAGCGACAAGGCAAAGGCCATCGACGCTGAAATCCGCCTGCAGGAAACCGAGTACGCCGAGATGCTGGCTCAGATCAAGAAGGCGCGGGCCGACCGGAGCACCATGGCGGCGCAGGCGGGCAGGACCAGCGCGCGCGAATCGGTTCGCGGTGCCGACGACCTCTTCGGGGAACTGGACCGCATGGCGGACAAGATCGGCGACACCGAGGCACGCGCCGAGGCCGATGGCTCGCTCTTTGACGATGCGCGCGAGTTTGACCAGGAGCTCGAGCAGTCGCGCAGGGAAGAAGCGATCGATTCGCGGCTCGACGAGTTGAAGCGCCGCATGGGAAGAGAGTAGATTTGGGGTCATGGAAAACTGGATCGGTGTAGGAATCTGGATCGTGATGGGCGCGACCGTCGGTCTCGCCATGAAGCTGGTGGTAAAGCGTCCCGATACGACTCCGGGACACACGCGACTCCTCTGCCTGCTCGGCGCCTTCGCCGCCGTCATCGGCGGCATGCTGGGCGTGGGCATCCTGGAGTTCGACGACCCGGTCGCGCTCAGTATCGGCGGAATGGCCGGCGCGGCCGGCTTTGCCGCGCTCATGACCTGGGTCTATCGATGGGGGATCAGGGGCCTCACCTGAAAAACGGAGGCAACCCTTGTCCGACGTGACCAACAACCCCATTGACTTCGCCGCGCGGGAACGTGTGAGGTTCTACCGGGAACTCGACGAGTTCCTGCGCATTCCGTCCGTCTCGGCGAAATCGGAGCACGACGGCGACACGGCGCGTGCGGCCGACTGGGTACGAGAGCAACTGGCAAGCGCGGGGCTGGTCGCCGAGGTCATCGCAACCCCGGGCCACCCGGTGGTAGTCGGAGAGTGGCGAGGCGCCGGACCACGAGCCCCAACGGTCCTCATCTACGGCCACTATGACGTGCAGCCGGCGGAGCCGCTGGAGTTGTGGGAGACGCCTCCGTTCGAACCCGACATCCGCAACGGACGCATCTACGCTCGTGGTTCCGCGGACGACAAGGGACAGCTCTTCCTGCATATCAAGGCGCTGGAAGCGCACCTCGCCACCCACGGCCGGCTGCCGGTCAACGTCGTCGTACTGGCCGAGGGGGAAGAAGAGGTGGGTTCGCCCAACCTCGTTCCGTTCGTCAGGGAACACAGCGAGCGTCTCGCGGCCGACACGGTCGTCATCTCCGACTCGGCCATGTTCGCCCCCGGGATTCCTTCCCTCCTCTTCTCCCTCCGGGGACTGGCCTACTTCGAGATCCACGCGACCGGACCCGCCTCGGACCTGCACTCCGGCGCCTACGGCGGAGCAGTCGTCAACCCGGCCAATGCGCTGGCCCGGGTCATCGGAGGGCTGCACGACGAGACCGGACGGATCACCATTCCCGGGTTCTACGACGACGTGCTGACCACGCCGCAGGAGACCCTGGACGGCATCCTCGGCCTACCGTTCGACGCCGACGACTACGCCCGCGAGGTCGGTACGATACCCGCGGGCGGGGAGCACGCCTTCTCTCCCCTCGAACGGCTCTGGACAAGGCCGTCCTGCGATGTCAACGGCATGTGGTCGGGGTACACGGGCGAAGGCGCCAAGACCGTTCTGCCGGCAAAGGCCTCCGCCAAAGTCAGTTTCCGGCTGGTCCCGGATCAGTCTCCCGACCGCGTAAAGGTGCTGCTGGAGGAGCACCTGACGCGCGTCGCACCCCCCGGCGTCCGGATGACGGTCGTCGAACTGCACGGCGGACGACCGTGGCTGGCCCAGCTGGAGGGACCGCTGTTCACCGCGGCGGCCAATGCGCTGGAGCGCTCCTTCGGCACGCGTCCGGTGCTCACGGGCGAAGGCGGCAGCATCCCCATCGTCGTGGAACTCGAGGAGATCCTCGGTGCCAGCTCGCTACTCCTCGGATTCGCGCTTCCGGGCGCGAACATGCACGCACCCAACGAATGGTTCGCGACGGACTGCTTCGAAAGGGGGATCGACACGCTGATCCGCCTCTACGACGAACTGGCGCAGATCTAGCTTAGCTTAGCTTGGCCAGGTTCGTTTCCGCGACACCATGGCGGCCGCGCGCAGCAGCGCCCGCGCCTTGTTGAGCGTTTCTTCGAACTCGGACTCCGGATCGGAGTCGGCAACGATCCCGGCCCCGACCTGCACGGACGCCTTTCCGCCCCGGACAAGCATGGTGCGAATCGCGATGGCCGTGTCCATCTGTGTGCCCCCCCACCCGATGTGCCCGACCGCACCGGCATAGAGGCCCCGCGCCGTGGGCTCCAGCTCGTCGATGATCTCCATGGCCCGGATCTTCGGCGCGCCGGACACGGTGCCCGCCGGGAAGCATGCGCCCAGGACGTCCAGGGCGGTCAGGCCGGGTCGCGCGCGTCCCTCGACCTGGCTGCAGAGGTGCATGACATGGGAGTAACGCTCCACCCGCATGAGTTCCGGCACGGTCACGGTGCCGTACTCCGACACGCGCCCGACATCGTTCCTTCCCAGATCCACCAGCATCCTGTGCTCGGCAAGCTCCTTCTCGTCCCGGGCCAGTTCTCTCGCCAGGGCCCGATCTTCGGCGGGCGTGCGTCCTCGCCTGCGGGTCCCCGCGATGGGCCGGACCGTCACGACCCCGTCTTCCAGGCGCACCAGAACCTCGGGCGACGAACCCACGATGCTGAAGCCGTCGAGATCGAGGAAGTACAGGTAGGGCGAGGGGTTGACCGTGCGCAGCGCGCGGTAGAGCTCGAAGGGTGAGCGTTCGAAGCGCGTCGAAAGCCGCTGGCTGAGTACGACCTGGAACGCGTCTCCCGCGACGATGTAGTCCTTGATCCTGCGGACCCCGTCGATGAACGCGGATCGCTCGAAGCTGCTCGTGAATGCGGACTGGCCACCATCTTCCGCCAGCGCCAGGTCGAGAGGCGCGGGATCGCTGCCCGTGCGCAATCGCCGGACCGTGTCGTCGATACGGGCGACCGCTGCCCGGTACAGCCCCTCCAGCGCGCCGGGATCCTCTTCGTCCCCCGTCTCGACGGTGGCGATCACCTTGGCGCGACCGTACAGGTTGTCCACCGCGACGACCACGTCCGAGAACATCACCACGGCCGTCGGCAGCCCCTGGTCGTCCGGCGGCGCAGGGCCCAGACGCTCGATGCGCCGGACCAGGTCGTAGCCGAAATAGCCGACAGCTCCCCCCCAGAAGCGCGGCAACCGTGGATCCGGACGGGTTCGGGCCGCTGCGAGGCGGTTATGCAGGTCTTCGAGAGGATCGTCCGTTCTGTGCCGGACCCAGCCCGAAGCGGCATTCCAGACAGAGACCTCGTCTCCCTCCAACATCCACACCTGTTGCGGGCGGCTGCCCAGGAAGCTGTAGCGCGCCCACTGCTCGCCTCCCACGACCGATTCCAACAGGAAGCCGAAGGCCCGATCCTGCAGCTTGTGATAGGCGGTGACGGCCGTGTCGGAGTCGAAGAGGAACTCGGACCAGACAGGAATGCGGGTGCCGGGCGCGGCCAGCGCGCGGAAGGACTCGAGGGAGGGTTCGACGTTCAATGATCGCAAGACCGCGATGGGTGATTCGGACCGCAGACGTTTGACTATCTTCAAGGAATGTAAGCGAAGGAGACACCGCGATGCGTCTGACGGATACAACTTCCGGGGTGGCCGCCCGAAGCCGCCCTCCGTACCTGTGGGCCGCGGCGGCGGCCGCGAGCGTGGGACTGCTCTACGCCCTGACGCTGGCCCCCACCACGGCGTTCTGGGACACCAGCGAGTACATTGCGACCGCTCACATTCTCGGAATACCGCATCCGCCGGGGAATCCGCTGTTCGTCGTCCTGGCCCGGACCTGGGAGATCATTCTCAGTCCCCTGGGTCTCTCCACCGCCGTCAGCATCAACCTCTTCTCCGCGTTGATGGGGGCGCTTTCCCACGGACTGTGGTTCCTGGTCGTGCATCACGTTCTCCGGCATTTCTCCGACAGCCGCCGCTTCAGGCTCGTCGGGGCCGCCGCCGCGGTGCTGTTGAGCGCCACGGCCTTCACGGTCTGGAACCAGTCCAACGTCAACGAGAAGGTCTACACCGTCTCGCTGTTCACGATTGCGCTCCTTTCCTGGCTCGCGTTTCGGTGGAGGGAACGCGTCGGCCAGCGCGGCAACGACAACATCCTCGTGCTGATCGTCTTCCTCCTTGCGCTCTCGGTCGGCAATCACCTGATGGCGTTCCTGGCGGCCCCGGCGCTGCTCGTGTTCGTCCTCGCGGTCCGCCCGCGCGTCTTCGGCAACCCAAGGCTGTACCCGGTCGCGATTGCGGCAGTCGTCGCGGGTCTCAGCATTCACCTGTTCCTGCCCGTGCGTTCGGAGCTCGGCCCCGTGATCAACGAAGCCGAACCGATCTGCGAGGGCGTCGGCGAGGCGCTGGGCAGCATCGTCACCTACGGGATCGCGGGGTGCGAGGACCTTTCCGAGGCACTCAAGCGGGAGCAGTACGACAAGCCGCCCCTGATCCCGCGTCAGGCGCATCTCGCGTCGCAGATTCAGAACTGGCTCCAGTACTTCGACTGGCAGTGGGCTCGTGGCCTGTCCGCCAACGATGTGCTGTTCGGGAACAGCAGACTTGCGCTGACGGCACTGTTCATCGGACTCGGGGTGTTCGGTCTGGCCGAGCACTACCGGCGCGACCGCGCCAGCTGGCTATACCTGATCTCCCTCTTCGGGGTGCTCTCGGCCGGGCTCGTCTTCTATCTGAACTTCAAGTACGGGTACTCGATGCCGGATCTGGAAGGTGAGGACCTTCAGCGGGCGATGGACCGCATGGGCGCCCTGACGCCGGACCAGGTGAAGGAGGTGCGTGAGAGGGACTACTTCTTTGTCGTCGGCTTCTCGGTCTGGGGTCTCATCGCGGGCATCGGCATTGTGGCGCTGTGGGAGCGGTTGACCCGGAAATCGGGCCGGCCTGCCGGGTACACGGCGCCGGTGCTCGCGCTGGCGGCAATCCCCCTTGTGCTGAACTTCGGCTTGGCAAGCCGGGGGGGAGACTACGCCGCGCGTGACTGGGCCCACAACCTCCTCATGAGCGTCGAGCCGTACGGGCTGCTCTTCACGAACGGCGACAACGACACCTTTCCGCTCTGGTATCTGCAAGAGGTGGAGGGCATCCGGCGCGACGTCACCGTGGCGGTCACCTCGTACCTGAACACCGACTGGTATGTCAAGCAGCTGCGCGCCCTGACCCGCCCGTGCACGGCGGAACAGGATCCCGACGCGGACCCCACCCGCATCGTGTGCCAGCGCCCGTATACGGCAGAGAACACCGGCGCCATGTACACGCACGATCCGGCGGAGGCCGAAGCCGCCGGCAAGACGCCCATTCTCGTGGACGAGCCGGTCCGGCCTCCGACGCGCGCGATCTTTCGCGACGACCTGGACGACGCCATCATCGACCAGGTGGTGCGCAGCTACGTTCCGATCGACGAGCCTCGCGACATCGACCTTGGTGCCGTGACCGCCAGCATGGCGGCCGGACAGTACCTCTACCCCTGGCACCAGTTCGCGCTTGCGGCGATCGCGAACTCCCTCGGGGACAGGCCGGTGTACTTTGCCTCGAGCGGCAGCGCCGCCCAGACATTCGGTTTGCGCCCCCAGGTCATCAGGCAGGGCCTGGCCTTCCGCCTGTCGCCCGGGGACCCTGCCGAGCTGTCATCGCGGGGGGTCGCGGCCAGCCTGATTACCTCGCCCTATGCGGGCGTGATCGGGCCATGGGTGGATATTCCGCGCACCCGGCTATTGGTCGACAGCGTGTTCGTTCATCGATCCGGGATTCCCGACGAGTGGGACTACTGGCCGGATCGTTCGACGCGGGGGATTCCCAACTACTACGCCTGGGTCTACCGCGCGCTCCGCCAGGACGCCGTCACCCGCAACGACATCGATGACATGGCGGCGCTGCAGGGCCGCGTGGAGGCGTGGACCCGGCTCGGCGCGATACCGGTTCCGACCGGGGAGGTGCAGCGCTAGACCTGGATTAGTCGATCTGCAGCCAGATCGTCCCCAGGCCCGATCGGTCACGGCGCAGGCGGCGTCCCTCGGGGACGTCCTCGACCCTGTAGAGCAGATCGAAGCACTCCGGGAATGCCGAAGCGACTCCGGACGTGGCCTTGACCAGGAGCAGGGGGATTCGCCGCGTGAGGTGTACCAGTTCGACCAGCGCTCTGTGGACGTCTTCCCGCCCGAGACGGTTTAGACCGGCGGGCAGGACCAATGAATGCAACGGTACGCCGGCATCCACCGCCAGCTCCGCCAATGCGATCCTGACCGCCAACTCGAGAGCCGCGAATTCCTTGCCGCCCCGGCGTCCCCCGTCGGCCCAGTCCGCAAAAAGCGCCGGGAAGACCCCCGCCAGGCGTCCTCCCGTCAGCGACAGCACCTTGCCGTGGATGCGCGCGCGGACGCGTTCACGCGTATCGCGCACAAGCCCGGCCCGCGTTTCTTCCATCTCGGCGCTCCCGCGCCGCCCGCCCAGCCGGGCTTCCAGGGCCACCAACTCCTTCAGACGACCGGTCGCGGCCTCCACCTCCAACCCCTGGATCTTCCGGCGCTCCAGCTCCTCGGACAGCTCGTTCACGGCGCTGTCCAGCTCGATCGCCCTGGTTTCGATCGCCTTGAGATCGTCGGGTTTGCGTTCAAGCTGATCCCTGCGCCTCCGCCACCAGCGTCCGTCCTGCACGACGGCTTCCCATTCCTCACGGCGGGCATTCCGCACGACTCCGGCGCTATCCTGCAGCGGCCGCCCACAGCTGCGGCACGCGGCCTCGTCCCCCTCCTCGTCGAGGCGCTTGAGGCGGTCCCGCAGCTCGCGTTCGCGATCCCGGTACAGCAACAGCCGCGTCTCGGCATCCTGGCGCTCGCGCACCCACGCCATCATCCCCGCCTCCGCGTCCCCATGCACCTCCGTGGCTTCTCCACGCACTTCCCGCAACTGCGCCTCCAGCGCCTCCACGCCCTCACCGGACCGATTCAGCCGCTCCACATCCTCCTTCGCCTCGCGGATCATGCGACGCACGAATCCGTCCAGCGCCCCGTCGGCCACGGAGTCACCGTCCCCTTCCGGCGCGAGCAGGCGCCCCAACTCACGTACCTTGCGGGCGGTCTCGGGACCCTGGCTAAGCGTGCCCGCCGCCGACAGCCATGTCGTCACGGGTCCGCCACCGAACCACACGGCCGCGTACTCCTCGCGCGAGAGGGCGTGCGCGGCCAGTATCGGCGCCAGGACCTCCTCGAAGGCCCGGCCGCCCACCCCCATGGTCCCGTCGCCCGTGCGTACCAGGACCCTCGGTCCGCCAGGTCGACCCGGCCTCGTAAAGCCCTCGCGCAGCGAGGACATGAACTCCCCCCAGAGGGGGCCGCCATCCGCGGCGAAGGCGACCAGACCACGCGCGTCCTGGAGGTCGAGCACCGGACCGCGCAGACCCGCCTGCAGCACATCGATCTTCATGCCGGCGCCCTCCCCGCCACGGGGACCGCACCAGGCGCGGACCCGACCAGCCCGGACACTTCGGCACCGGACTCGCCGCGGCCACGACGCGCGCCCCTGTCACCTCTCCCGTGCGAGGTTCCCTGTCCCGGCAGCGCGTCTATCCTCAGTTCGGCCACCCGTCGCCGCACCCGCGCCAGGACCTCGCGGTCGAGCACGGCAAGATCGTCGGCCGAAAGGCCCCTCACCGGAATCCGCAACAGCTTCCCGTCTATCCCCCCGGGGACTCCTCCCAGCGCCTCGCTCAAGCGCCGCGTCACCGTCGCGGTCCCGCCACCCGTCGCTTCCACGGGCGCCAGGCTCACGGCGGCCCGCGCCTCCACGGGCCAGAAGGTCACTTCGCGGCCCGATCCCGGACCACGGCCGGATCGCGCCTTGTCCGCCCCGAGCCGAGCGGTGATGAACCCCTTGGCCGTCGCGGCCTCGGCCCACGGATCGGCACCCACCCGTTCGAGAGAACCCGCGTAGTGGGCGCGCTCGGTGATGGTGGTGTAGGTGTGGTTGGATCCCAGCGCGACGTAGTCCCATCCGTCCAGCCGTATCCGGACGGCGTGGGAACGTCCGGCCGCCAGCGCAGCGTGCATGACGAGCACGTTGCACGTGGCCGCCGGGTCCGGTGCGAGATCGACGGTGCGAGACCCCATCAGCGCGCGGTGCGGCACCAGGGTGACGCTGACCTCGCCTTCACGCAGGCTCAGCCGACGGACTGCATTGGAGGCCACCTCGACCGCCTCCATGGCGCCGACCACCGTGAGCGGCCCGTCCCGGTCGGCGTCCAACGGTGTGTCCCTCGCTCCGGCAGCAACCGCCACAACAACCCCGGGAAGTCTCTCGCGCAGCGTACGCACCGCGCGTCCGAAGGCCGCGATCGGAGTGGCCGTTACGTCGGGGTGGTCGAAGACATCACCCGACACGACCACCAGCTCCACGCCGATCTCCGCAATTCGCGCCAGCGCGGTCTCGAAGATCCGTAGAACGTCCCGGGCCCGGCCCGCTCCGGCACCGCCGTACCCCAGGTGCAGATCCGAGATGTGCGCCAGCTTCACGCCGGATCCTCCCGTCGGTCCTCCGCCGTCTGTGCCGGCAGCGGTGACGACCGCATGCCCGGCAACGGTCCCGGCGGTTCCGGTGACCTGCTGAAACACCAGAGTTCATCCCTCCGCGGAGCCAGACGGGGAGGCCCCCGAGAGCCCTCCACGGCTCCCACGTAGCGGACGACATCCATCCCCGCCGCGAACCCGGCATCCGCGAGCGTGTCGGGCAGTCGCCCGCGGGGACCACGGATCCAGGCGCGTTCGATCTCCTTGTCCCGCAACGCGCACAGGAGTACCCCCAGCGGTTGCGAATGAGCCAGCGACTCACCCAGGGCTCCCCACTCGGCCACGACCGTGAGGCCGCCCTCCTCGGGGATCAGAGAAGACACCATCCGACTATCGTCCCACCCGAAGCCCCTGCACGCCAGAGCCCGCACGGCCGCATCCGGCTCGTACATCGTCCAGGCCCGCCGTTGGGGCTGGACGGACCAGCTGCCCGCACCCACGTAGAACACGGCAGCGTCCTCGGCCAGCGTGCTCTCGACGGCCGTCCGCCAGTCCCCCGCGGGCGGGCGATCGACCGCAACGTCCCGCCCGCGCTCGAGCAGTACGTGGACCGTCGTTTCCGGAATCAGGGTGTGCCACGCCTCGAAGCGAAGTTCGGGACGGTCCGGACTATGCAGGACCATGCGTCGGCGGGGCACCCGGTCAAAGATCCACCCCTGGAAGCGCGCCCCCGCCGCGGCCAGTACCGTGGCTCCGAGGAACGCCGTGACGGCCAGGACCGGACGGCCCAGAAAGGTACCGACCATCAGCGATCCGACCACGGTACCAAGGAGAACGCCGAGCCAGACCTGCCGTCTGCCGCTCGTTTCGAGTACGGCGGCGAAACCGCCGAGCCTGCCGAGAACCCCGCCGGCAAAGTAGGCGGGAAGCGCGGCCGTGAGCGCGAGTCCGGTCCCCTGGGCCAGGGCCACGCCCTCGAACCCGGCCATTGCCTCCCACACGGCCGTGAACCCGGCGCCAAGAAGCAGCGCCACCAGAAAACCCACCCATCCGCGCGCCGCCGCGGGGACCGTCTCCTCGCTTTGACTTCCGTTGCCCACCCAGAGCCCGGCGATCAGGGAGACGGCCGCGATTCCGAGCAGCACCGCCAGCGCCCGCAGCAGGCCATGCGTTCCGTCAAGCACGCTCCCCGGACCGGAGGCAAGCGGATCGGCCACTCCGGCACCGAGGCCCCTGACCAGCCACTGCGCATCGTAGAGAAGGACGGCCGCGCCCGTTGCGATCGCGATCGCCAGAGACGTTCCCACGAACAGCGCGGGAATCCAGAGCATGCGCCGGGCTCTGGTCATTGGTCCCCCGGAGGTTGCAGGAGTCCGTCGCAGTGCCCCGAGCCCGGGCGGTCCCCGGCCGTCGTCAGGTCTTCATAGCGGCCCCGGACGAAGACAAGTGGATCGCCCCCCGCGGCCTCTCCGTCGTTCACCTTGCCGACGAGGATCACATGGTCCCCGGCCTCGAAGGTGCGGTAAAGGCCGCAGGTCATCCAGGCCACCGCGCCTTCCAGTACCGGACCGCCGCCCTCCTTGACCGTAAAGGCGACGTCATCGAAGCGGTCCGTGCGCCTCCCCTCGGCAAACCGCACCGCCGTCGCCGCAGCGCCGGCACCGAGGATGTTCACGGCGAATGCGCCGTTCGCCAGGATCGCGCCCAGAGAGGACGACTTTTCGGATACGCACACCAGTACCAGCGGGGGATCCAGGGAGACCGACGTGACCGAGTTCGCCGTGAGGCCGACGGGCGTACCGTCGCGGCCCACCGCCGTGACGATGGTCACGCCCGTGGGATAGTGTCCCATGATCCTGCGGAATCGGGCCGATCCCACGGCAGCCGGCGACGACCGTTCCCGCCCGGAAACCGCGTCGCCCATGGCTGGAATCGAGGGTTCGCGACTCATGGTCCTGTTCCTTACAACTCCGCGAGTATCGTCCGATAGCTCCGGTGCCGTTCCGGCTGGATGTGTCCATCCGCCACCGCCGCCAACACGGAGCAGTCCGGCTCGTGCACGTGTGTGCAGTCCTTGAAATGACAAGTTCCAAGGAAGGGACGGAATTCCGCAAAGCATCGATCCAGCTCGGCCGCCGCCACACCGCCGAGTCCGACGTCCGAAAATCCCGGCGTGTCGGCAACATGACCGCCGTCAGCGAGGGCGATCAGCCGGCTGGACACCGTGGTGTGCTTGCCGATCCTGGAGCGTCGGCCGACACGGCGGGTGCGGAGGTCGAGCGAGGGCTCCACCGCGTTGAGCAGAGACGACTTCCCCACCCCCGACGGCCCCGCCAGGGCCGACGACCCCGCGTGGATCACCGCGCGGAATGCCTCCATGCCCTTGCCCGTCACCGCCGACGTGGCCAGCACGGCACACCCCGCCGCGCGATACGCGCCCTCCAGCTCGGCCTGCACCGCACGGCTCCCCACCAGGTCCACCTTGTTGAGAACCAGGCGAACCTCCATGCCCCCCGACGCACCCATGACCAGCATGCGGTCGATCACTTCCCGGCTGGGGCGCGGGTCCGCAACCGACGCCACCACCAGAAGCGTGTCGAGGTTGGCCGCCACCACCTTCGCGATCCTGCCCGAGGAGGCCCACCGCGACAGGAACGTCCTCCGCTCCCGCACGGACTCGATCACGAATGCACCGCCCGTCCCGGCCACGATCTCCACACGGTCCCCGATCACAACCTTGCCGGGAACCGGACCGGTCCATTTGAGGCGCCCCCTGAGCGACGCCTCGACGATGCCCTCATCGGTCCGCACGCGGTACACGCCGCCGACCGCCTCGATCACCTGACCCGCCCTGGTGCCCGGGGCCCCCGCGCGCCCGGCGTTCACACCCACACCCCCGGTCCCTCCCGGGGCATGCGTCGCGGTCAGGCCGCGAAGGACTTCAGGGCCTTGCCCTTGTCGCCTTCGCGAAGACGCCGCAGCGCCCTGTCCCGAAGCTGCCGGATCCGCTCCCGGGTCACACCCAGGAGGTTGCCGATCTCTTCCAGCGTGTGCTCCCGCTCGCCCTCCAGGCCGAAGTACAGCCTGAGCACGCGGGCATCCCGCGGCTCAAGCGTGCCGAGGGCGTTGGTGACCGCCTCGGTCAGGAGCCGGTTCTCCACCTCGAGCTCCGGCTCGGCCGCCTCTTCGGTGATGAAGCGCTCGACCAGCTGCGAGTCCTCACTGTCGCCAATCGGAGCGTCCAGCCGGATCTCCGCGGCGTTGAGCGTCTGCAGCGACTCGACGAGCTGCGGAGTCAGAAACGTCGCCTTGCCCAGCTCCTCGCTGGTGGGATCACGTCCCAGCTCCTGCTTGAGCCGCTCCTTCTCGCGAAAGATCCTGGCAAGGTCCGATGCGCGGTTGAGCGGCACCCGAACCGGACGGCCGTGGTTGGCCAGCGAAGCCAGAATGGCCTGTCGGATCCACCACACCGCGTAGGAGATGAACTTCACGCCCTGCTCGGGATCGAATTTCCGTGCGGCGGTTACCAGCCCGACGTTCCCCTCCTGGATCAGATCCGTCAGGGAAACGCCCCGGTTCTGGTATTTCTTGGCGACGCTGATCACGAAGCGAAGATTCGCCTTCGCCAGCGCCTGGATCGCCTCTTCGTCGCCCTTCTGAGCGCGCGCGCCCAGTATCTTTTCCATGTCGGGCGTAATCAGCTCGTGGCGACTTACGTCACGCAGGTACTGATCCAGCGCGGTCTGTTCATCCAGGCTGGCGTCGAATCCTGTAAGAGGATTGACTCGTCCCTTCCTCCGCCGAGTTTTCGTAGCCATCGCTTCTTCTCGTTTCTTCCGTAGCGAGCCGGATGCCGAGTCCGGCGTTCGCGCGGCATGCACAGCCTTTAATCGTAGGGCTGTCGTGTTTCTGTGTCAAATACTTCCTCATGCGCGCCGGCAGCACGCTCTGCAGTCGCTCCCCGTACCGTTTCCAGGTTCGTCATGCGCATGTGTTTCCGGTCTCCGCCGGGGTCATCGACAGCCTCTCCAGTAGCCAGTCCGGATCCACCTCGCGCCGTTCGAAGGTGAACAGCCGAAGCACCCGTGCGGTACGGTAGAGTTCCCGGCCAAGTTTCGGCAGATCCATCAGACCGGTGATTCCCTCCCTGCCCAGACGGACCACGCCACCCGGCCGATTCACCAGAACATCCAACTGGAACATGGCCTTCTTGACCGGGAAATCGAGGATCACTTCGCCCGGCTGCAAACCCAGCTCCGCCGCGATCCCGTCTTCCCAGCGTCTTTTCTCGGCCGTGTCTCCGCTGACCCACCCGGGAACCGTACTTCCTTCGAGTTGCCAGGCGGGGATTTCCGTTGCCCGCTTGGGCAGACGTCGCTCGCGCAGCGCCGGCAGCCACCGGTCGGCCAGACGCGACGCCACCGGATCACGACTCGCGGCCGCTCTCCGGCGCAAGTCGTACAACAGCTCTTCGTCGGTGGGACCGATCAGCTCCTCTGGAGAAAGGAGTCCGGCCTCCACCGCAGTCTCCACGATACGCTTGTAGAGTCCCGTGCCCGCCCGGACCGCGTGGTGCCAGTAGACCGTGCGGAACATCTGGTACTTGGAGAAGAGGAGCGACTCGAGAGTGCTTAGCGACTTCAACCCGACGCCGACCTCCCACTCGCCCGTCACGGGGTCGCGGAGCAACATGAGACCCTGCAGCAGCCGCTCCACGTCCACCTCGCCATAGGGCACACCGCAGAAGCGCGCATCGCGACGCAGGTACTCCATCTTGTCCAGGTCGAGGCTGCCGCTCACCAGACCCCGCAGCGCGTTGTCCCCCTCGCCCTTGATGATCCGGTGGATCTCGTCGGCGGCGCCGGGGCCAAGCGGTTCCATTGCGGCCTGCAGCCCGGCCGACTCGAAGAAGCGGGCGCTCATCTCCTCGTGGTCCCCCACGATCCGTTCGGGTTCGAGCTCCTCGAGGGCGTGGGAGAAGGCGTAGTGCCCTATGTCGTGAAGAAGGGCGGCGTAAGGGATGAGGTGAGCCTTCCGCCAGACCTCTGCGGGGATCTCTCCGCTGCCCCGGAGGATGCGGAGCGCCCGCTCGGCGAGGTGATAGACGCCCAGCGCGTGGTCGAAGCGCGTGTGGGTCGCACCCGGGTAGACAAGATGCGCGAGACCGAGCTGGCGTATGTAGCGGAGCCGCTGGAACACGGCGGTATCGATGATCGCGACGGCGACCGGATCCAGCCGGATCGTGTTCCAGATCGGGTCACGAATGATGCGGGAACGTCCATGCCTGAACATGGAAGGCGACATTAGCGTGTTGGATGGGCGCTTGCAATGCCTGAACGGGACTTTGTTCGACGGCCGGGCCGCGCGCGGCCCGTCGGCCGAGCGCGTTGACCATGACCGAATAAATGGCGAAGTTGGATGGCCATGGCGACCTCCGGACTCCGCGAAAAGGTGCGCGCGCGTGCCGAAGACCGGCCCGGCGTCTACCGCTGGCTCGGCCGGGGCGGCAGGATCCTCTACGTCGGCAAGTCCGTCCGCGTGCGGTCGCGCCTCCTGTCGTACTTTCGCGAGGAAACGGGCAAGGCCGCGCGCATGGTGGCCGAGGCCGAGGCCTTGAGCTGGGACTACACGCCCAACGAGTTCGCGGCCCTCTTCCGCGAGATGCGGTTGATTCGCGTCTGGCAACCGGAATACAACGTGCAGCACAAGCGCGAACGCCGATACGGATTCATCAAGGTGACGCGCGAGCCCGCGCCGCGGCTGATCCCGGTGTCACGGGTGCACGGCGACGGCGCTCGCTACTACGGCCCGTTCGGCCGGACCGCCTGGCTCGCGCGCGCCGTCCACGACCTCTCGCTGGCCACGGGACTGCGGGATTGTTCCGGCGACACCCCGATCCACTTCGGCGACCAGTTCGAGATGTTCGGCGGCAGCAGGGTGCCACGCTGCATCCGCGTGGAGACGGGAACCTGTCCCGGACCCTGCTCGGGCCGCTGCACGACCGCCGAATACGACCGGGGCGTCCGCCTGGCGCGGGCGTTCCTGGAAGCTCGGAGCAGGGCACCACTGAAAGAACTGGAGCGATCCATCGGGGAGGCGGCCGCAGACCTCCGATTCGAATACGCGGCCACCATCCGGGACCGCATGGCCACCCTCGAGAAGCTGTGGAACCACCTCTCCGGCTTCCGTGGCCGGATCGAGACCTTCAACCTGGTCTACCCGGTCTCGGGCTTCGGGGGCGAAGACCGGATCTACCTGATTCGCCGCGGCCGCCTGCACGGCGAACTCCCCTGGCCGAAGAGCGACGAGGCGCGCGGGCGGGCGAATGTCGTCGTGAGCGAGGCGTTCCGTCCCGTCCCTGCGGATCGGAACGGCGCGCTCGACGCCGACTCGGCGGCCGAGGTGCTCATGACGGTGGCGTGGTTCAACAAGCGACCCCGTGAGCGAAAGAGGGCGCAGACCCCGGATCAGTGGATGGCGGGGTTCGCGGAGAGCACGCCGCAACACCCTGCGGTGCGCGCCGAGCGGGCGCGGCCTACTTCTTTCTGACCGCCCATCGCAACGGCGGAATCACCTCGCCCCGGGCACTCGACTCGACAAGGACTCCCAGACGGCGGAGCCGCGTCTCCTCGCGCTTCGCGCTCAGAACCCACCACGTGACCTGCTTGCGGTAGGAGGGCCGGGCGTTCCGGAAGTACTCCCACGCATCCGGCTCGGCCTTGAGGCGCTGCTCGTATTCGGGCGGGAACTCGACCTTCTTCTGCTCGTACGACGCCCGCTCCTGCTTCCGTGGATCGCGCGCCCGGAACGCGGCCAGACCCGCCTCGGCCACGAGCCCTTCCGCCACCAGGTGCTCCATGCGGCCCAGATTGCGTGCGCTCCAGTGGCTTCCCTTGCGGCGGGGCGTGAAGCGGATCCTGTAGCTTCGGTCGTCGATGGACTTCCGGATGCCGTCGATCCAGCCGAAACACAGGGCCTCGTCCACGGACTCGGGCCAGGTCACGCTGGGCAGGCCCGTTCCCTTCTTGTAGTAGCCGACCCAGAGTTCGTCGATCCGGTCGTGGTTTTCCTCCAGCCACGCGCGCATGTCGGCGGGCGTGGCGAAGAAGCGCGGGCTGTTCCCCTCCCTACCCACCGGGCACCAGCATCGTGCGCTCGGCAGCAACCGATTCCACCCGGTCGCGCGAATAGAGGACCGGGAAGAAGCGGTCGTTGGCCCAGAGCTCGAAGAGGTTGTTGTAGAAGGGAGAATCCGGGTCTCCGGACTGCCCCGGCGTATTGCTCCCGACGGCAAGGTCCCAGTCGCCCGTGTCGACAATGATCCGGAAGGAGGCGCCCGACGTCTGGTTGTCCCCGCCGCCCGTGTTGTTGAGCGTGAAGCTGTTGCCGCCCCGTGGCAGGGGTCCCACGGTGAAGCGCGCGGCCAATTCCGCCGGAACCGCGCGCGACAGCGGGTGGAAGATGGTCGCGTGCTTGTAGTCCGGCTGGCCGTATCGCCAGCGGTCCATGTCGCCGCCGAACCTCCCGCGCAGATCCGCCACCGCCTCCTCCAGGCTGCGGAGCAGCACCGCGTCCCGCCCGGCAATGGGATCATCGCCAAACTCCCCGCCGGGCGCGGTCAGGTGGCCGATGATCTTCACCATGGCCATGCCGCGCACGTGGGGGCGCGCGGATTCGGGCACGAGCGCGGCGTGGACGTTTGTGCGGAGCCGCCGCTCGAAGGCGTTGTAGATTCCCGCCGCGACCGATTCGGGGGCCAGCACGTGGTCCCAGGCCAGTAGCCGCCGGCGCGCCTGCCCGGTGTCCGCGTCGCCGGGCGCGACGTTCCGCAGCATCGGCACCAGGGTCCGCGCCGGGATCGAGAGATAGTCGGTCTGGAGCGCCATCATGTCGGCCATGGAATGAAGGCGCCCCGAGCCGAGGACCTCCGCCGCGCGCGCCCAGCGATAGGGATCGGACCACTCGAAACCGATCGCGTCCATGTACGGATAGTCGGCGGGTGTGAGGTGGTTGTTGGCGGTGGCGAAGTAGCCCTCATCCGGGTTGTAGACGCTCGGCTTGGCCTTGATGGGCAGGTAGCCGTCCCACTCGTAGCGGCCGTCGCCGGGCACGGGCACCAGGCCGGACCAGTTGCGGCGGATGGGCGCGATCCCGACCGCCTGCCAACCGATGTTACCCTCCCTGTCCGCCCAGACCATGTTCTCGCCCGGGATGTTGGAGTAGTTGCAGGCCTCGACGAACTCTTCCCAGGTGCGGGCCTGGTCCATGCGCAGGCTCGCCAGGTAGGGGGCGCCGCCGGGCTCCAGCCACGCCGCGCGCACCGCGTAGGCTACCTGGTTGGCCGGATCCTCGAAGACGACCGGCCCGTGCCGCGTGTACTTGAACTCCGCCGTGTGCGGCCCGCGCCCCTTCACCGGGATCTCCTCGGTGATCACCGTCATCGTCTCCCAGTCATCGCGATACCGGTAGCGGTTGGAATCCTCCGGGTCGGTCTCGTACACGTACAGGTCCTCGCCGTCGGTCCTGAACACGGTCAGCCCCCAGGCCCCGTACTCGTTGTGGCCGATGCTGACCCCCGGGATCTCGGGCTCGCCGCCGCCGATCACGTTCCACCCCGGCCCGACCAGATGCACCCAGTAGCGCAGCGACGGGGAGGACTGGGCGCGATGGGGGTCGTTGGCCATGAGGGGAAAGCCGCTCTCGCTCAGACGCCCGCTCACGACCCAGTTGTTTGAGCCGAGACTCTCGTAGTCCGGCCATCCGAGAGGGTCCTGTCCGCCCGCCGCGTCTCGCCCGCCGGCTCCCGCGCCGCGCGCCCGTGCTCCCGCCGCCTCCAACCTCGCGAATGCCTCCTCGTCCCCCCGGTGCTCCGGCGCCAGGTGCTCGGGCCGGAAGCGCACCGCCCCGCGAAAGGCGTTGTACACCCCCAGGATGTCGGCACTCAGAAGATCTCCGTCAATCGCCGGATCCAGCGCGATGTCGGGATCGCCGGGATGGAAGTTCGCGGCCCGCTTGACCATTGCGTCGCCCACCGCCGCGACGGCCCGCCCGTAGTTCAGCTCGGCACCGATGTTCCCCAACAGCCCCTGATGCCGCGAGATCACCACCTCCGGCGTCCACGGCTTCGGACGAATCCCCAGCAGTTCGAACTCGATCGGCAGCAGCGACGGGTCCGCCTCCGTCTCGGCGATGTAGGCGTTCACCCCGTCCACGTACGCCGGAATGATCACGTCGCCGCGGTCGTGGTAGTGGTTCATCTCCACGGTCATGTCGCCGCGGTACCTGAACAGCCGGAACCCGATGTCCCGCTCCAGTTCGCTCTCGCCGAGCATCTCGGCCACCGTGCCCGTCGCCTGAGCCCGCCACACCTCGAACTGGAACAGCCGGTCGCGCGCCGCCGCGTACCCCTGCGCAAAGAACAGGTCGTACTCGGTTTCGGCATAGATGTGGTTGATCCCCCAGCGGTCGCGGATGATCTCGACGGGGGCGTTGAGCCCGGGCAGGGAGATGGTGGTGGACGAGAGGGCGTCGGCGGCGGTTGCGGGCGAGGTGTTCGGCGCGACCTGCGTGGCGGCGGCCGGCTGGACGCCTGCAAGCAGGACGAGGGCGGTGAGCGCGGAGGGCAAATTGCGAATGGCTGGCATGGCAAACGGGGTCGAGGGGAGCTGGCTGAATGCCCACAAGGTAGCGCCCGACCGATGTTGCGCACGATGTTGCCCGGGACGCCATGGCCAACCACGAGACCCGACCGCCGAAGTCGCCCCGTACCGAAGGAGCCATCCCGATGAAGACCGCCAGACCGATCGCACCCCTCCTGGCCCTCTGGCTCGCGGCCTGCGGCCCGCCCGCCGAGCAGCCCGCCGACGCATCCGAGGAACCCGCGCAGATCCAACCGTTGCCGACGCTTCGGGAACAGGCGGAGGAGCGGCAGGAGTGGCTGGAACTGCGGATAGGGAGGGTTCTGCCGAGGCTGATGGCGGAGTACGACGTACACATGTGGATCCTGTCGATGCGCGAATACGCGGAAGATCCCGTCTTCTGGTCCATCACCTCGCCGACGACTTTCGCCGCGCGCCGCCGCTCCATCTACGTCTTTACCCGGCAGGACGACGGGTCGGTCGAGCGCCTGGCTCTCGGTGGGACAAGCCAGGGCGGAGTCTTCGAGGCGTACCGTTCCACCCGGCCCGCGCCCACGCAGCCGACTGCGGAACTGGTCGGCAACGAGCAGTGGCGGCTCCTGCGCGAACTGGTGGAGGATCGCGACCCTGAGAACATCGTCCTCAATATCGATCCCGACTGGGCGTTTTCGGACGGCCTGCACGCCGGGGAGCGCGAGGCGCTGGAGGAGGCGCTGGGTCCGGAACTGCTCCGCCGGGTGAAGCGGGAGCCACGCCTGGCCATGAACTACATCGCGCTGCGCCTCCCCGAGATGATGCCGCGCTACCGGAAGATCCAGGAGACCGTCCACGCAGTCATCTCGCAAGCGTTCTCGAATGCGGTGATCACGCCGGGCGAGACGACCGTCGAGGACGTGGAGTGGTGGATGCGCCAGCGCGTGCGCGACCTGGGCTACACGACCTGGTTCCAGGCCAACGTGGACGTGCAGCGCGCGGGCGAGTTGCCTTCGTCCGGCCCCAGGGTGATCGAGCGCGGCGACCTGCTCTGGACCGATTTTGGTGTGGTGGCGCTCAACCTCCACACCGACACGCAGCATCTGGGCTATGTACTGAGGGAAGGCGAAGCCGGGGTGCCTGCCGGACTGGGACAGTGCCTGGCCGCCTCCAACCGGCTGCAGGACATTCTCCTGGAACACATGGAGCCCGGGCTGAGCGGAAACGCGATCCTGGCCAACACGCTGGCACAGATGCGGGCGGAGGGGATCGACGGAACGGTCTACACACACCCGATAGGGGACCACGGACACGGGGCGGGACCACTGATCGGCCGGTGGGATTCGCAGGAGGGTGTTCCTGTCCGCGGTGACGCAATCCTGTTGCCGTCGACCTGGCATTCGATCGAGTTGCAGGCGACGACGCCGATCCCGGAGTGGGGCGACAAGCCGGCCAGCTGCCGACAGGAAGAAGAGGCCTACCTCGACTCCGAGGGAGAGCGGCACTGGGCTTTCCGGCGCCAGAGCCGCTTCCACCTGGTCTGGTAGCTGGAATTCGACGAGGACCACAAGGAAGGAGAGACGGCCATGAACGTGAAGCGACGACACCTCATCGGCGGCGCGGTCGCCGGCTTTGCCATTGCTCTTGCGTGCGCTCAGGACGCGATCGATGAAGCGACCTCCACCGGAGCCGGCGGGGGTGCCCAGGCACCCAGGTTCGAGGTGGACCCGTTCTGGCCGAAGCCGCTGCCGGAGCATTGGCTGCTCGGCTCCACGATCGGGGTGGGCGTGGACTCTCGCGACCACGTCTTCATCATCCATCGCCGCGCCTCGATCGACGCGCGCACCGAGTTGGGGGCGGAGGCCGATCCGCCAACGGCCGAATGCTGCCGCGCCGCGCCCGAAGTGCTCGAATTCGATCCCGGGGGGAATCTGGTCAACTCCTGGGGCGGTCCCTCCGACGAGTACGTGTGGCCCGCCTCGAACCACGGAATCACGGTCGACCACATGGACAATCTTTGGATCGGGGGCAACGGGGAAACCGACTCGCACATCCTCAAGTTCTCCCGCGACGGGCGGTTTCTGGCGTCCTACGGGCAACCGGAGGTGGGGTCGGAACCCGACAGCCACAGCGAGACGCGCTTCAACCGGGTAGCCAAGGTGGCGTTCGACGCCCAGGCCAACGAGGCATACGTCGCAGACGGCTACGGCGGGCGCCGCGTGGCGGTGCTCGATGCGTCGACCGGTGCGTTCAAGCGCTATTGGGGTGCCTACGGCAACGCCCCGGACGACACGCCCACCCCGCCGTACGATCCGGACGCGCCGCCGCTCCAGCAGTTCCGCACGCCGGTCCACTGCGCCGAGCCCTCGCTGGACGGCCTGGTGTACGTCTGCGACCGCCCGAACGACCGGATCCAGGTCTTCCGAACCGACGGAACCTTCGTGGACGAGGTGCTGATCGCGCCGCGCACGCTGGGCGGCGGCTCAACCTGGGATCTCGCCTTCTCGCGTGATCCCGAACAGCGCTACATGTATGTCGCCGACGGCACCAACCACCGGGTCTACGTGATGGACCGCGCGTCGCTCGAGGTGCTGACGACGTTCGGCGACGGAGGCCGACAGCCGGGCCAGTTCATCGGGGTGCACAGCATCGCCACCGACTCGAAGGGCAACGTCTACACGACCGAGACGTACGAGGGGAAACGCATCCAGAAGTTCGTGTACATGGGCCTGACTCCGGTGTCCGCCCAGAACCAGGGCCCCCCGTGGCGGACCGGAGCCAGTGGACGGTGAGGGTGGATTCGGGGTCGGGGCAGAATATGTTGGGCCGCCCCACCCTTTCCCGGTCATTTCAACGGCAGGGGCCGGAACCTGGTTCCGGAAGGCGGGATCTGAAACGCAAACGGCACTGGCGTGTTGCGAGCAAGTTCCTTCATCCGCGGCCAATTCCGGACAAGTTGCTGAATCAGTTGGCACCGATTGCGGTTCTTGCCTCCCATGAAGAACGCCCCGACGCGGTTCTCCTTCAGGGCCGTTCGCTCCGCAGGTCGGTAGCGGATTCGGTTGTCGCGTGTCACGAGAAACCAACCCTCTGAGCCGACACGGGGCAGATACTCCGTGTCATCAGTGTCGTGGGGGAAGATCTCTGTGATGTGGATGACGTCTTCGCCGAACGCCTTCATCCCGCCCGCCAGCTGCGGGCTGAGGTTGTTGTCGACAAAGAACTTCATGCCGCCAATCCGCGTTCGAACTCCACTGCTGCCTCCACTTGCCGCTCTGTAAGGTTCCACCAGGCGCATACCGCAGTGAGCTTCTCATTCTCGGCAACGAAGAGATCGTGAACGTTGGCGGTTTTCACACCGTGCCCCACGACCGTAGGCGCGCCGAACGACACGAACGGGTCAAGCACGACAGGTCTGTTTCGGCCCAGGGGATACCACCGACGCGCCAAGCCCTCTGGGGACCCGAAATCGATCTCGGTGGCGAGCTGCCGAATGACCGGTGCGATCACCCACTGCCCACCTGACAGCAGTTCCAGGATCGCTTTTCCCTTGTGTCGAACTTCAAGGTAGATGTTTGCGCCATCGGTAAAGAACGGCTGCCGTACGAAGTGGCTCGTCCCGAGAAGCTCGTGGGCTTCGTCAAGTGCGCGGCGCACCTTCTGCAGCGAAACGCCATGATCCAGAAACCGCCTCACGAAGAGCAAGTCCACGAGATCCAGAAAGGACGCATAGGTGCCTGCCGTCGTGCCACGACGCAGCACTGGGGGTTGGTGACGCACGCCGTCACGGTAGCTGTAGCCGTACCCACCCAACCAGCGGCGCACCCTGCTCGCGGTGAGGCCAACCAGACGACCGGCCTCGGCCGCCGGGTAGGATGGACGATCCAGTTGCACGGGGAAGGACGAATGGGTCACCTCTGGCGTATCCTCCATGCCGATTTTGGGGGTGAGGAAGCCGAGGGACCGCCAAGGTCCGCAAGGCATTCAAAAAGTAACAGTCGATCTCGCCCCCAACCTCACCCCTCCCAGGTCACCCGTCCCCCCGCCACCGTCCGCAGCACCGGAATCTCCTTGATCGCGTCCGGGTCCGCGTCGTGCGGGTCCGAGGCCAGCACCGCGAAGTCGGCCAGCTTGCCCGCCGTCACCGACCCCTTGATGTCCTCCTCGAACGACGCGTAGGCACCGCCCATCGTGCAGATCCGCATCGCTTCGGGCACGGTGATCCGCTGGCTGGGTCCCCACACGCGCCCGTCGAAGTCCTTCCGCGTGACCATGCTCTGGATCGCCATCAGCGGCTCGTAGGGCCCGGGCGTGTAGTCCGACGCCGGCGCGACCGGAATCTCGTAGTCCAGGAAAGAGCGGTGGGCGAACATCCACTCCATCTTCTCGGGCCCGTACTCGACCCACTTGTTCCCGTGGTAGTGGGCGTAGGTGTAGAAGGGCGTCGGCACCGCCCCGGCGGCCTTGATCCGCGCGAGCAGGTCGGGATTCACAAGCGAGCAGTGTTCAATGCGATGCCTGGGGCCCGGCCTCGGCCACAGCTCCTGGACACGCTCGTACGCGTTGAGAACCATGTCGATCGTCACGTCGCCGTTGGCGTGTATGCCGACCTGCCAGTTGGCGCGGTGTGCCACCTCGACCGCCTCGTGGATCTCCTCCTGGCTCATCGTAAGGATGCCGTAGTCGTCCGGACGGCCCACGTACGGGGTGCTCATGCGCATCGTGCGCTCGGACGCCGACCCGTCGGCCCCGTACTTCACCCCGCCCACGCGCAGCCACTCGTCGCCGAGCCCGGTCGACACGCCCGCCTGGCGGAGGCTGTCGTACGGCCCCCGCATCATCATGTACACGCGGCAGCTCAGCTCGCCGTTGCGGTAGGCGGCCCCGTACGCTTCCACGCTGTTGGCCGAAGTGCCCGCGTCGTGGAACGAGGTCAGCCCCTCCCTGGCCATCAGCTCGGTTATGAGCTTCACACCCGCGCGACGGTCGTCGTCCGAGTGCGTATTCGGGATCAGCGACGAGAACACGTAGTTCGCGCGCTCCGCCACCAGCCCGGTCAGCTCCCCGCCCTCGCGGTAGAACCTCCCGCCCGGCGGGTCCGGCGTCTCGGCGGAGATGCCCGCCGCCGCGAAGGCGCGCGAGTTGTAGACGCTGGTGTGGCCGCCCCGGTGCCCCACCACGGCCGGGTGGTCCGGCACGGCCTCGTCCAGGTCAAGCCGGTTGAGCGGCCGCCCCTCGGCCAGCTTGGTGTCGTCGTACTTGAAGCCGCGGATCCATTCGCCCGGCGGCGTCTCGCGGGCCCGCGCCGCCATGAGGTCCTTGATCTCGGCGATGCTGCGCACGTCGACGTTCACGTCCTTGAGCTCCCGCACGCCAGCGCCCGCCGGGTGGGTGTGCGCATCGATGAAGCCCGGCGTGATGACCGCGTCCCCGTGATCGAAGACCTGCGTGCCCGCCCCGCGGAGCGCGTCGATTTCGCCGCGCAAACCCACCGCCATGAAGCGGCCGTCCTTGACCGCAAGCGACTCTGCGGTGGGATTGTCGTCGTCCATCGTGTGGATCACGCGGCCGTGCACGATCAGGTCGGCGGTGGTGGCCGCGGAAGCGTCGGTGCGCAGGACGACACCCTGGCCGTCCCCGCAGCCCGTGAGGAATCCCGCGCCGACGGTGCCCGCAGCCGCTCCCAGGAACTGGCCTCGTGTCACTGACTTCATCTGGTCCTCCAGTTGCTAGCGAACCCGGTCCCCGATGCGGCTTCCGCGTACCTCCGTGATCCAGGGAAAGGGCCGAAAGGAATTGCGATCGTAGGAGAAGTAAATAAGGACCGCCCGACCCTTGAATCGCCAGCCCTCGAGAAACCCCCAGAGGCGCGAGTCGATACTGTCGTCGCGGTTGTCACCGAGCATGAAGTAGTGGTCCGCGGGGACCACGATGGGGCCCCAGTTGTCCCGGGTGGGCCGGTAGCCGTCACTGGGCCCGCCGGCCAGGAAGTCCCGCTGCCACAACATCTGCGGATCATGACCGTCGGGGAGGTTCGTGGTGACGGCGTAGGGCTCGTCGTGCGCGTCGCCGTTGAGGTGCAGCACCCGGTCGCGCATCTCCAGCGTGTCGCCGGGCATGCCCACAACCCGCTTCACGATGGTCATGTTCTCCTCGTGATGGGGATCGAAGACCAGGATGTCGCCGCGCCGCGGCTCCGAATAGCCCGGAATGCGGATGTCCGTGAAGGGAATGCGGGGACCGATCGCAAGCTTGTTCACGGCCAGGAAGTCACCCACCAGCAGGGTGTTCTCCATGGACCCCGAGTCGATCACGTAGTTCTCGAACAGGAAGATCCGGATGAACAGGAAAACGACGGCCGCGATGGCCAGAGAGCGGACCCACTCGAGCGGTCCGCCGCGCCGGCTCTGACGCCGCTTGCGTCGCTTGCGTCGCTTGCGTCGCTTGCGTCCCATCGCGGGCGCCTCAGCCTTCCGAACGAGCCCGGGTGAAGGGCCCGCCGACCACCCGCTTCACATCGTCCATCTCGGCGCCCGCCCCCTCCGGCGGCTTCGTGGCCAGACTGACCCCGATCGTCACGGCGAACCCGACCGCGAAGCCCGGGATCATCTCGTAGAGGTCGTAGACGTGCTCCTTGACCAGCAGCACCCAGAGCACCGCCGTGAGGAAGCCCGCGATCATGCCTGCAAGCGCCCCGGCACGGGTCGTCCCCCGCCAGAATAGCGAGCACAGCACCACGGGAGTGAACGCGGATGCCAGCCCCGACCACGCGAACAGCACGAACCAGAAGATCATGCGGCTTTCGGGGAGCGCTACGGCCAGGCCTCCCAACCCGATCACCACGGTCAGAAGGCGTCCGATCAGAGACAGCCGCCGGTCCGAAAAGTCCGGTCGGAACACCTTCTGCACCACGTCCCGCACCACCGCCGACGACGCCAGGATCAGAAGCGAGTCCACGGTCGACATGATCGCCGCCAGCACGACCACCAGGATGACGCCTGCCACAATCGCCGGAAACAGCTCCGTGGACATCACCGGCAGGATGGTCTCGTGGTCGGCCAGGCCCGGGAACAGGACGCGCCCGGCCACTCCGGTCAGCACCGCCCCGATGTCGAACACGATGATGCACAGCACCGCGATGACCCCGCCCTCCGAAATCTGGCCGCGGTCGCGCGCCGACATGAACCGCGTCAGCAGCTGGGGCGCGCCCAGGAACGCGAGCCCGATCCCGACGAAGCTGATGGCGCTCATCACCCCCATCACCGACATCCCGTGCTCGCCCATGGGACGCAGCAGCGCCGGATCCGCCGCGCCGATCGCCGCCATCGTCTCAACCCATCCGCCCGCCTGCCAGATCCCCACGATCGGCAGCACGAGCAGGCACAGGAACATGAGCACGCCCTGAAGGACGTCGCTGTACGCCACCGCCTTGAATCCGCCGATGCTGGTGTAGACGAAGATCACGGCGGCGCCGATCAGCACGCCCCCCTCGTAGCTCGTGCCCAGAAACGACGAGAACGCCTTCCCCGAGGCCGTGAGCTGCGCGGCCGTGTAGGCCCACACCATGCTGAAGATGATCACCGCGCTCACGATCCGGATCGCGTGGGCGGGGTCCCGGAAGCGGTCCGAGAGGTAGTCGGGCACGGTGATCGCGTCGTAGCGGTCGGTGTACTCCTTGAACGGCCGCGCGACCAGCGCCCACGCGAGCGCCACCCCGATCACCTCGCCAAGGACGATCCACAGCGCGTGGAACCCCACGAGGTACCCCATCCCCGTCAGTCCCAGAAGCAGCCACCCGCTCTCGCCGGTCGTGTTCGACGAAAACGCGATCACCCACGACGGCAGCTTCTTGCCCGCCACGTAGAATCCCGACACCGAGCGGCTCTCGCGACTCGCCCACCATCCGATCCCGATCAGGATCGCAAAGTAGAAAACGAGGACGCCGATGATCGCGCCGTTGGCGCCTGCGTCACCCACGGCCACCGCTCCGGTCCCGTCGCGCCTGCGGGGCCTCCGGCCCACGTGCGCCGCCGCTTCCCGTCCCGCCGTCCCGCGCACCGCCACCCTGCCCGCGATCCGCCCCCGCGTGGATCCGGTACGCCGCCACGACCAGCGCGAGGCCCGGCAGCGTGCTCAGCGCCATCAGGAGCCAGGTGTCGAGGGGCAGCCCGGCGATCATGTCACTGCCGGTCCGGCGCTGCCGCCAGCCCGTCCGACTTCGCTTGCCGCGGGCTGCCGAGTCGCCGCGATCACCGGGCCGCCTCCACCGCGGCGCAGGCCCGGCCCAGGCGCGCGATCACCTCGTCGGTCTCGGCCTTCGAGATCAGGAGCGACGGCCCCAGGCGGATGACATGGCCGTGCAGCCCCCCGATCCCGATCAGGAGACCCTCGTCCCTTGCGGCGTTCAGCAGCATGCCCGCCAGGCGCGGCGCGGGCTCCTTCGTGACCGGGTCCTCCACCAGCTCCAGCGCCTGCATCAGGCCCATCCCGCGCACGTCGCCGATCCAGTGGTGCGAAGCCGCGAGGCTGTAGAGGGCGCCGCGGAGCTGTTCGCCGCGCTTGCTGGCCCGGGTCCGCACGCCTTCCGCGCGCATCACGCCCAGGGCTGCCACCATCGCGGCCATGCACACCGGATTGCCCCCGAACGTGGACAGCGTCTTGCCGCGCCAGCTGCCCGCGATCTCGTCGGTGGTGATCGTGGCGCCCACGGGCATTCCCCCGGCGATCCCCTTTGCCATGACCATGATGTCGGGCACCACGTCCCAGTGCTCGATCCCGAACCAGCGACCGCCCGTGCGCCCGAACCCGGCCTGCACCTCGTCCGAGATGAAGAGGCCGCCGTACGAACGGATGATCTCGGCCATCCGCTGGAAGTAGCCCTTCGGCGGTACGATGTAGCCACCGACGCCCTGGATCGTTTCGGCGATGAACGCGGCCGGGCGCCCGTTCGTCGTCGTCTCGATCACTTCGATCAGGTCGCGTACGTAGATCTCGACCAGCTCCTCGTCGCTGGACGTGCCGAACGGAGCGCGGTACGGATACGGCGAGAGCGCGTGCGTGATCCCGGTCACCGTGCTGGGAAGAACGCGCCACGGTGCATGCGCCGTGACCGATATGGCAGAACTGGTACGGCCGTGGTACGCCTGGCGCAGCGCGATGATCTCGGTGCGGCCCGTGTGCAGCCGCGCCGCCTGCAACGCGGTCTCGATGGCCTCGGCGCCGCTGTTCAGGAAGAAGGTGCGGGTGAGGCCGCCCGGCGCGATTTCGGCCAGGTGCCGCGCCGCCTCGACCTGACGATCATTGACGTACAGCGTCGATGTGTGTCCCACGCGGGCCACCTGTTCCTGCACGGCCGCGACCACCGCCGGATGGCAGTGGCCCAGCGAGGTGGTGAGGATCCCCGCAAAGGCATCCAGGTACTCACGCCCGTCGGCGTCCTTCACCCGGCACCCCTTGCCCTCGGCGATCACCACCGGCTCCTGGTACAGGGGCGTCACGCAGTCGAAGATGTACTTGCGCTGCTCGGCGAAGATCCCGGCGCCGCGGCTCGCTACTGCTTCCATGTTTTCCGTTCCGTGTTGGTCTACCAGCGTGAGATCACCACCCGCTGGTCGGTGAAGAAGGACACCGCGTCGCGGCCCTGCGCCTTGAGGTCGCCGTAGAACGAGTTGCGGGTGCCGCCGAACGGGAAGAACGCCATCGGCGCGGCGACCCCGATGTTGATCCCGATCATCGAGATGCCCGCATGGTAGCGGAACTCCCGCGCGGCACGGCCCGAGTTGGTGAAGATCGACGCGGCGTTTCCGTAGCGGCTCTTCGCCAGCATTTCGAGCGCGGCCTCCAGGCTCGGCGCCCTCGCCAGCCCCGCCACCGGGCCGAACACCTCTTCGCGGCCGATCGGCATCGCGGGCGTAACGTCTTCGAAGACGGTCGGGCCGACCCAATGGCCGTCCGGATACCCCGGCACGCGCAGGCGGCGCCCGTCCATGAGCAGCCGTGCGCCGTCCCGCTCACCCTCGTCTATGAACCCGTTTACCCGGTCGCGGTGGGCGCCCGAGATCACGGGGCCCATGTCCACGCCGTCGTCGAGACCCCGCCCGACCCTGAGGGACGCGGCCCCGTCGAGGATTCCCTCGCGCATCGGCCCGTAGGCGTCGCCGACGCCGACCACCACCGACCCCGCCAGGCAGCGCTGTCCCGCGGACCCGAACACCGAGCTCACCACCGCATCGGCCACCATCCCGGGATCTGCGTCGGGCAGCACGATCATGTGGTTCTTCGCGCCGCCCAGGGCCTGCACCCGCTTCCCGGCGAGCGCGGCCCGCTCGTAGATGATCTTCGCCACCTGACTGGACCCCACGAACGACACGCCCGCCACGTCCGGGTGGTCGATCAGGGCCTCCACCGTCCCTTTGCGGCCGTGCACCACGTTCAGCACGCCCGGCGGCAGCCCCGCCCGCGCGGCCAACTCGACCACGCGCTGGTGCGTGAGCGGGTCCTGTTCGCTCGGTTTGAGCACCACCGTGTTCCCGGCGGCGACCGCGTAAGGCCAGAACCAGAGGGGGATCATCACGGGGAAGTTGTACGGCGTGATCACCGCGAACACCCCGATCGGCTGCCGCCAGGTTTCGCAGTCGACGCCGCGCGCGACGTCTTCCAGGGCGTCGCCCATCATCAGGGCGGGCATGCCGGCCGCGTGCTCGACGTTCTCGATGCCGCGCTGCACCTCGCCCCGGGTCTCGGCCACGTTCTTGCCGTGTTCGCGCGAGAGGCGCACTGCAAGGTCGTCGTGGTGCTCGTCGAGCAGCGTCTTGAGGCGGAAGAGGACGCGGGCGCGCTCCACGACGGGGGTGCGGCGCCAGGAGGGGAAGGCAGCACTTGCCGCCGCAACCGCGAGATCCACGTCGGCCCGGCCCGAGACGGGAACGGCGCCAAGCGCCTCGCCGGTCGCCGGATCGGTGACCGCGAGCTTCTCGCGGGCGTCGCCGGACAGCCACTCTCCCGCTACGTAGTTGGCCGCGAGGCCGGGTTGGCAGGCCGTCATTCTCCTACCCCTCCTCGGAAGGCGCTGCGGCAATTCGGACAATATGCTCGAATTCGGCCTCGGTGACCGGCTGCACCGAAAGGCGGCTGCGGTTCACCAGGACCATTTCGGCGAGTTCGGAAGTCGCCCGGATCTCGGGAAGGCTCACCTCGCGCGCGAACTTCTCGATGAAGCGGATGTCCACCATGAACCACCGGGGCGTCTCGTCGGTCGCCTTGGGGTCGAAGTACTTGCTGGACGGGTCGAACTGCGTGTGGTCGGGGTACGACTCGCGGCAGACCTCGGCGATCCCGGCAACGCCCGGGGGCTTGGCGTTCGAGTGGTAGTAGAGGACGCGGTCGCCGATCCGCATCTTGTCGCGCATGAGGTTGCGGGCGGCGTAGTTGCGGACGCCGTCCCAATAGGTGGTGCCGTCGCGCTCGAGGTCGTCGATGGAGTAGACGTAGGGCTCGCTTTTCATGAGCCAGTACTGGCGGGCCATGGAAGTCCTCTGGGGAGTGGGCGTGTGCCGGGTGGGGGGGGCCTTGTCGTCGCCCCAAGATACAACGGGGCGGGGCGGCGCGCCGGGGGTGGGCGCGAGATGGATGCCCGGGAGGTCCCACGGTGAGACCGTGGTGCCACGCGCGTCCATTTGGCTATAGAGACTTGCAATATAAAGATACTCTATATATCATTCGAAAGATCGGCCGGAGAACTCCGACGCGAGGCGGCACATCATGCAGGTCACACTGTCCAAGCGGATCAACGAACTCCTGGTGTTGGCGGTCCTGGACCAGGGCCCGGCGCACGGCTACCAGATCGCGCTTGCGGTGGAAGAGCAGACGGGCGGGTCGTTCTCCTTCCAGCACGGTACGCTCTACCCGATTCTGCACCGGCTCGAGGCCGACGGCAGGCTGCGCGCCGAGTGGCACGGGACCGGGCGCCGCCGCAAGACCTACGAGATCACCGGGGCGGGACGCGCCGAACTGGCGGCGGGGGCCGCAGAGCTGGAGGTGCAGTTCAGGGCGCTGCTGGGATTGCTGCGAGGGTGTCATGCCGCGTGAGAATCCGCTGGCCCCGGTCGAGCGCGAGCTGAGGGTCGCGCCCCGGCACCGTCTGGATCTCGTCAACGAGGTGGACGCCGATGTGCTTGCGCTGCAGGCCGAGCTGGAGCGGCGGGGGTATGGTCCGGCCGAGGCGCGACGCGCGGCGGTTGCCCGGCTGGTTCCCGGCGGCAGGGTGATCCGGCAGCTCGAGGACCGGCACCGTCCTCTGCTGGGGCGCCGGGTGCTTGCTTCCGGATGGATGGACCGGGCGGTCGCGGTGGGAGCGGGAGCGGCGGCGGCTTTTGCGGGCGTTGTGGCTGTGGTCGCCACCGCCAGCCCCGGGGGAGCCGGCATGACCGCCGCCATCAGGTGGCTCCTGGTGTTTGTGGCCGCGCTGATGGCCGCCAATCTGGGTCGGGCCGCCGCTCGGCTGTGGGTTCAGGGGGACCTGCGGCAAGAGGAACGGCAGCTGCTCTGGGCACGACAAACCGGGTTGATTGTTGCGGCTGTGGCGGCGGGCGCACTGGGCGCCGCGTGGGAAGGCTACCCGGTGCCGGGCACGAGCGTGGGCGCTGGCGGACCGGCGTTTGTGCCGCAGTCGGCAGTATGGGAGGCGATCGGGAGCGTGGCGGGCGTCGCGGTCGTCGGACTGGCCGTCGCGGTATTCGGACTGTTCGGGTGGCTCCTGGTCACGCCGCGCCTCATCACCGACGAAGAGTGCGAGCGGCGGATCGACGACTTTTTCGCGCAGTCGCGCCCGCGGCTCACGCCGGATTCAACGAAGGCGCAATCTCACGCACAATAGCTGAAGAATCAGGGACCAGGAACCAGGGAGGAACACCATGCTGTCATTCATCCAATCGCTCGGAATCATCCAGTTTCCGCTGTGGATCGTTCTCATCCTGACGCTCGTCCAGACGGTGCGGTGCACAGCCGAACTGGTGCGGCCGGAAGGCCCGGCAAGTCCGTTGCGCAGCCATTCAGTGCTCGTGCTCGGGGGGCTCGGCGCCAGCCTGGGCCTGTTGGGAAGCCTGATCGGCCTCCGCGTGACCGCCGGCGCGATCACTGCCGCGGGCGAAGTCAGCGCGGCGGTGGCGTGGGACGGCGTGAGCCTCGCGCTGGGGCCGTCCATCTTCGGGTTTTTCGTTCTGGGTCTGGCTTCGGTCGCGTGGCTGGCCCTGCAGTACGGCGCGGGACGGGCAGTCCGCGGTTGAATCCGCGGCGGGGCAGGCTAGCCGGCAGCGTCCTCGTCCTCGTCTTCGTCGGCCAGCTCGCCGAGGGGCTGCGTCAGCCGCGCGGCCACGTAACCGTTGGTACCGTCGGGTAGCCGCACCCGGAACCAGTCCCCCGATGCACCCATGACGCGAAGCGGTGTCGCGCCGTCCAATTCCGTGATCACGGACCCACGGAGCCCGGGGCCGGCACGCAAACGGACCCCGTCATTGGCGGGATTGACCCGGTCACCCAGCAGCGTCAGATCGGCCGTAACCTCTTGCAGCACGCCGCGAGGCGGATCGATGAACGGGTACGGGTCGATCGGACCACGGCGGTAGAGGCCGAAATGGAGGTGCGGCGGCGTGGTCCGGGCATTGCCCGTGTTGCCCACGAAACCGACCGTGTCCCCGCGCTCCACGCGCTGGCCACTCCTGACGTACTGGCTGTCCAGATGCGCATAGTAGACGCTGACGTCGTGGACCGGGTCGCGCAGCCAGACCACCTTCCCACCCCGGTTCGTGACCCTCACGCGCCGTACGCTGCCCGCCACGGCCGCCAGCACCGGGGTGCCGCGGGGGGCAAAAATGTCCACGCCGTGATGCTGGCGCCTTCCCCCGTCGCGGGCAGCGCCGAACAGGCTCTGGACCGCACGCATGCCGTGCCCCTCCACCGGGAATCCCAGTTGCGCTTCCGCGGACACGGTGACCTGATAGCGGCCGCCCCGGAGCAGCTCGGGCTGCACGCGGAGGATGAACTCGCCGCCCCTCCAGGGCTCGTGCACGAAGGTGTGCGACAGTGAGTCGGACGAGATGACGGGCCTGAGTGGATCCCCTTCGTCCTGCGGCATCCGGAACAGATCGATGAACAGCCGCGTGCCCTCTTCCGAGTCCAGCGACACATGGAAGGTCAGTCTGCGCCCTCTGGGGATGCTCAGCCGGTAGGCAACGGCTCCGGGAACTTCCGGCGAGATGTGCCCGCTTTCCTGAAACGGCAGCGTTACGGGCGTCGGGCCGGCCAAAGCGGCGCGTCCGGCCTCCGTCCAATCCCGTCCCAGGGCGGTCTCCGCCAGTCCGGCATCGCCAAGCCGGGCCTGGTACACCTCGTGGGGCGTCATGTCGCGGAACCTGTCCTGCAATTGCTCCGCCTGCTCACAAGCCGTGAACACGACAACGGCCGCGAGCGCCGCCAGCCGGCACCACCGTCGTTGCACCATCAACCTCCCAGGCAGTTTCGCGGCTAGGCGGGCCCGGCCTCTCTCACGCCAGGTGATACCTGGCCTGCAAACTGCTCGAAATTCGCTCTAAACATAGCGGCAAGTTCGGCCGCCGCTTCATCATACTGCTTTCCGTCGGCCCAGGTTTCTCGTGGCAGGAGCACGTCGGGGGGAACATCGGGCACGCACACGGGGACGCGAAGACCGAACGCGGCGTCGACTCTCTCCGGCACATCGTCGAGCGCACCGTTCACGGCCGCAGCGACCATGGCACGCGTGTACGACAGTTTCATGCGGGCGCCCACGCCATGGGGCCCGCCCGTCCAGCCGGTGTTGACGAGCCAGGCCTTGGCCCCATGGCTGTGCAGCTTCTCCCCGAGCAGGTCCGCGTAGACCGCCGGGTGCTGGGGAAGAAACGGCGCCCCGAAGCAGGCGCTGAACGCGGCCTTCGGCTCGGTCACCCCGCGCTCGGTTCCGGCGACCTTCGCCGTGTAGCCCGAGAGGAAGTGGTACATGGCTTGCGCGCGACTCAGCCGTGCGATCGGGGGCAGCACGCCAAAGGCGTCCGCGGTCAGGAACACCAGGTTCTCCGGGTGTCCTCCCCTCCCCGACGGTACAGCATTCGAAATGAAGTCGATCGGGTACGACGCGCGGGTGTTCTCGGTGATCGCCCCCGAGTCGTAGTCGATCTGGCGGGTGTTCTCGTCCAGGATCACGTTCTCGAGGATCGTCCCGAACCGACGGGTCGCACAGTAGATGTCCGGTTCGCCCTCCGGCGAGAGTCGGATCGTCTTGGCGTAGCAGCCACCCTCGAAATTGAAGACCCCGTCGTCGCTCCAGCCGTGCTCGTCGTCGCCGATCAACCGGCGTTCGGGGTTGGCCGACAGGGTCGTCTTGCCTGTGCCGGAAAGGCCGAAGAAGAGCGCGGTGTCACCCGCATCGCCGATATTTGCCGAGCAGTGCATGGGGAGCACGCCCTGTGCCGGCAAGAGGAAGTTGAGGGAAGCGAAGATGGACTTCTTGATCTCGCCGGCGTAGGCGGTGCCGCCGACCAACACGACGCGATCCGTGAAGTTGACGACGATGAACGCGCCTGAATTGGTACCGTGGCGCTCGGGGTCGGCCTGAAGGGAGGGGGCGTGATAGACGACGAAATCGGGTGCGAAGGCGTCCCGGTCCCGGGCGTCGAGCCGCAGGAACATGTTACGCGCGAAGAGGTCGTGCCACGGGCTCTCCGAAATGACGCGAACGCTGATCCCGTACCGGGGATCGGCACCCGCCCTGGCGTCCCGAACGTAGAGATCGACTCCGTTCAAGTGCGCGATCAGCTCCTCCCTGAGCCGGCCGTAGTGACCCTGCGAGATCGGCATGTTCACCGGGCCCCAGTCGATCATGCCGGCTGTCTGCGGTTCTTCTACTACAAAGCGGTCGTTGGGCGAGCGCCCGGTGTGCGGAGAAGTCATCGTGACGAGACCACCCCCCTGCGCAATTCTTCCAGTGCCGAGGCGCAGCGTCTCTTCATAGAGCTCGGCGGGAGAAAGGTTGCGTCGAATGCACCCTCTGGGGGTCAGTCCCTGTGCTGTGAGATCCACCTGTGATGCCTCCAGGATCTGCGTGAGTGTTCGTGTTCCGAGTCGGCGTCGGCCCGTCAACCCGGGTCGCGCGACAACGCGATAATGTGACGGCCTCGGGTCCGGGCGTCTACCGATGCGATCCCGATGAGATGAACGACGTCCAGGACGCTGCAGCCCCGCTGGAGAATGTGGACCGGCTTCTTCATCCCCAGAAGAATCGGGCCGATCACCTCCGCATTGCCCAACTGGGCCAGGAGCTTGTAGCAGGCGTTCGAGGCGCTGAGCGTCGGGAACACGAGCACGTTGGCGGGCCCCGTGAGATCGCTGAAGGGGTACTTCCTGGGAATGATGTCAGGGTCGACCGCAACATCGGCCTGCATCTCGCCATCGACCAGCACGTCGGGGGCCAGGCGTTTGATCAATGCAACAGCCTCGCGGACCTTGGTGGCCTCGGGGTGCCGCACCGACCCGAAATTGGAGAATGACAGCATCCCGATACGGGGCTCGATCCCCAGATCCTTGACGAAGCGCGCGGCGGAGACCGCAATCTCCGCGAGCGTTTCCGGATCGGGATCGATGTTGACCGTAGTATCCGCGAAAAAGAGTGGATCGCGGTCACGGAAGGTGACCATGTGGAGTCCCGAAATGCGGCGCACCGAACGGGCGGTGCCGACCACCTCCAGGGCGGGTCTCAGGATCTGCGGATAGTTGGAATCGATGCCCGCAACCATGGCGTCGGCGTCGCCGGCGCCGACCATCATTGCCGCAAAGTAGACCGGCTGGTAGGCGCGGGCGCGCGCTTCGGCGAGCGTGAGCCCCTTGCGCTCGCGGCGCTGATGGAACGCCTCCGCGTATGCGTAGCGAGTCTCCTCGACAGCGGGAGGATGTATGCACTCGACGCCCTGAAGGTCAATGCCCAGGTCCCCCGCAAACCGGTGGATCTTGTCGGCCTTCCCGATCAGCACGACGTGCGCCATCCCCTCTTCCACCGCCTGCGCCGCGGCCCTGAGCACACGCTCGTTGTATCCGTCGGCGAGCACGACGCGCGCGGGCTCCAATCGCGCCCGTCCCAGGATTCGCTGCATCGCCTCGCGTCCGGGACCCAGGCTGGCTTCGAGGCGGCCTCGGTATTCCTCGAGCTCGAGATCGATCCGCGCGACGCCCGACTCCATGGCCGCGCTCGCAACTGCGGGAGACACGTGCAGCAGCACCCGGGGATCGAAGGGCTTCGGGATCAGGTATTCCGGGCCGAATTCGAATCCGTCGTCCCCGTACGCCTTGACCACCGATTCGGGAACCTCGTGGCGCGCGAGTTCGGCCAGCGCCCGCGTGGCGGCCAGCATCATTCCCTCGTCGATCCGGCGCGCACGGACATCCAGCGCGCCGCGAAAGAGGAAGGGGAAGCCGAGGACGTTGTTGACCTGGTTCGGGTAGTCGGATCGTCCCGTCGCCATGATCGCGTCGTCCCGGATCTCGGCTACCTCCTCGGGGGTCACCTCGGGGTCCGGGTTGGCGAGCGCGAAGATGATCGGATTCGGCGCCATCGAAGCCACCATCTCCGGCGTGATCACGCCCTTTGCCGCGAGTCCGATGACCACATCCGCCCCTTCCAGGGCCTCGGCCAGCGTCCGCACCGGCCGGTCTGTGGCAAACGGTGCCTTGTACTCGTTCATCCCCGCCTCGCGCCCCTCGTAGATCACGCCGGCGCGATCCGTCATCACCAGGTTTTCCGGGCTGGCGCCCAGGCGGAGACAGTGGCGCGCGGTGGCCACCGCGGACGCTCCCGCTCCGACGAACACGATGTACGCGTCGCCAATGGCGCGCCCCGTAATCTCCATTGCATTGACGAGCGCCGCTCCCGCAATGATCGCGGTTCCATGCTGGTCGTCGTGGAAGACGGGGATCCGCAGCGTATCGCGAAGCGTCTCCTCGATCAGGAAGCACTCGGGTGCGCGAATGTCCTCCAGGTTGATCCCGCCGACCGTGGGCTCAAGCATCTGGCAGAAGCGGATCACTTCATGCGGATCCTCGGTGCCGACTTCGATGTCGAAGACGTCGATGCCGGCAAACTTCTTGAAGAGCACGCCCTTCCCTTCCATGACCGGTTTGGCGGCCATGGCGCCGATGTTCCCCAGCCCGAGAACCGCGGTTCCGTTGGACACCACCGCGACCAGATTCCCGCGCGCCGTGTAGCGGAACGCCTCTTCCGGGTCGCGATAGATGGCCATGCACGGCTCTGCCACCCCGGGGCTGTATGCCAACGAGAGGTCTCGCTGAGTTGCGACCGCCTTCGTCGGGACGACCTCGATTTTTCCGGGGCGACCCTCCGAGTGATACTCGAGTGCGTCGCTTTCACGTGCCGACAATGGTCTCTCCCTCTCTGCCGTGGCGGTCGGCAGGGCTTTCCCAGCCCTCTGCCGGCAGTGATCCTACCGGGAAGCACAGAGTGCCGTCAATTGGCCGCCGCGGACCTGCCCGGCACGGATCGCCGTACCGCGGCCACGAATCTCACCCGCACCGGCAACCCCTTTGACCATCACCGAGGTCTACGCATCTTGACAGGTCGTGACGCTACCTGCCTCCCGGGCGGCCCCCGGCCAATCCCATGAAACGATGACACGCGCCAACGCCCGATGGGCGATTCCCTCGGTGCTCCTGTGCGCCGCCTTCGCCGAACCGCAGGCGGCATCGGCGCTACAGGCTTCGGCAGCGGCGCCCGAGCCCGAGTGCGGCACGGCGCGGATCGGCAGCGTCTTCGTGGACAACCACACCATCTTCGAGCTGGACCGGGGGTCTCCCGCCGAAGGCGATGGCTGGGGCGCCTTCGCCGCCAAGGCACGTGCCTTCGCCAATCGCCTGCATTGGCGCACCCGGCGAGGCTTCATTGAAAACGAACTGCTCTTCGCGGCCGGAGACTGTCTCGACCCCCTGCTCCTGGACGAATCGGGGCGCATTCTTCGCGCCCTGCCCTTCCTCGCTGACGCGGACGTGTACGCCGTTCCCGTAGCGGCCGACGAGGTTCACGTCGTGGTCGACACCCAGGACGACTGGACGCTCAAGCTGGACGTGCGTCCAGAGTTCAACCAGGGCTTCAGAATCACCTACGCCGGCTTTACCGAGGAGAACCTGTTCGGAACAGGCACGCTGCTCGGCTTCTACCTGCGGGAACGCGACGAGACCCGGGACCTCGGACTGGAACTGAGTACGCACCAGTTGGCAGGCACGCGCGTTGACGGCCGTATCGGCGGGGGCCGCACGCGCACCGGCGTTTTCTTTCACGAGTCGCTCACCTATCCGTTCGTCGGTGAGGTGGGACGCTGGGCCTTCATCGAGTCGTACTCCTACCGTGAAGACCTCTTCCGGTACGCGGCCCCGGTGGGGTCCCCGTTCACCAACGTCAGCCTGCCGATCCAGACCCGTCGTGCCGCGACCACCCTGGGGCTGCGTCTCGGGACACCCGGCGATCTCACGGTGCTGGGTGCGGGCATATCGTGGGAAGACGTCGCATTTTCCGGCTTTCCAAGTGACGTTACGGTCGTGGAGGACTTCGACTTCTCCAACCCCGCCCCGGCCGACTCGGCCACTGTCGAGATGGTCCGTTCGCAGGTCAATCCCCGCCGCGCCGCGCACGTGAACGTCGTGGCGGGGAAGAGGAACATCCGCTACATCCGGCGCAACGGGCTGGATGCGATCCAGGGAAGCCAGGACATCAGGCTGGGCACGCAGGCGCTCGTCTCGCTCGGCTCCACGCTCGGCGCGTTCGAGTCTTCTCCGGGCAATGAGTCGCACGAACTGCGCGGCAGACTATCCCTCTTCGGAGGGGCGGCCGGAGACAGCTGGGTGTTCAACGCCGAGCTCAATGTCGAGGGAGCGCGACTCATCACCGGCAACCCCTCCGACCGGGGATTCCGGGATGTCCTGGGGGAATTCGGCGCCTACTTCTACTGGCAACCGGGCCGGCGTCCGGCCGGTCTGGATGAAGCGCCCGGTCCGGCGGCCGCGGTTCCGCGCCACACGCTGGTGCTTGGCGTGAAAGGCGCGGGGGGCTGGAACAGCTTTCTCCCGTTTCAGCTGAACCTGGGGGGTCCTTTCGGGATACGAGGATACGACCGCGCGGAATTCCCGGCCGCGCAGAAGCTCGTGGCCCATCTGGAAGACCGTATCGCACTGGGCGGGCCCTTCAGCGACCTATTCGATCTCGGCCTCGCCGTGTTCGCGGATGCGGGCGCCGGATGGCAGGGCACGGTACCCTTCGCCGCCGATTCGGATCTCCAGAGTGCGGTGGGCGTGGGCTTGCGTTTCGTCTTTCCGGCGGGCTCACGCAAGGTTACGCGGGTTGACGTGGCCATTCCGATCAGGCAGGGAGGACTTCGCAGCCTGCAGTTCCGGGTGGGCTACAACGCCATCAGCCTCCTCTCGGGGTTCGGTGACGAGCAGGTCCGGCGGAGCCGCGGCGGAAGTCAGGCCGCCAGCCTGTTCGGCGGACAGTTCAATCGCTGACCCCCGGCGAGGATTGTGCCCGTGGCGCGGACGGACGACGTTGACGCGACCCGCCGCAGGGGAGCCGCGGAAGTCACAAACATTTGACTTCAAGCGGTTTCGGCGATAAAATGATCGCACTTTCTCCATAATCCGGGGAGCCGGTGCGAAGAGATCGCGCCGCGCTTCGCGATGCTCTCGGCTCCGGGATTTCCGGGAAAGCAAGGGATGGAAAAACCCTTCACAGGAGGACGGCATTGTTCGCAGCCTCGCGCGGTCTCGATTCCTTTGATCAGTATCTCCAGGATGTGGAACGTTATCCCCTAATCTCGGATCCCGAAGAAGAAAGGGCGTTGGCGCGAAGAGCTCGAACAGGCGACAAGGAAGCGGCAGAGCGCCTCGTTACCGCCAACCTCCGGTTCGTCATTTCCTACGTGAAGAAGTACCAGGGACGCGGACTGGGACTCGCCGAGCTGGTGTGTATCGGGAACGAGGGGTTGTTGAAGGCCGTGAAGAAGTTCGATCCGGAGAAGGGCGTGAAGTTCATCTCCTACGCGGTATGGTGGATCCGTCAGACCGTGCTCCAGGCCCTCGCCGAGCAGACCCGCTCCGTGCGCATCCCCCTGAACCAGAATTCGAATCTCGCCCGTCTGGCGCGGACCAACACGGCCCTGACGCAGCAGCTCGGCCGTACTCCAACCGACCAGGAACTCGCTCGCGAGATGGGTGAGCCGGTCGACACGGTCCGCGCACTGCGCCGGGTGGCCGCCGCCGAACTCAGCCTGGACGCGCCCCTGGACCGGGGAGACCGTGACAGTGCCAGCTTCGGGGAGCGTTTCGCCGGAGCCGACGCCGCCGAGATCGAGGAGGATGTCGAGGCTGTTGCCCGTCGCGACTACCTCGAAAGCATGTTCGACTGCTACCTCACCGAGCGGGAGCGGAAGATCCTCTACCTGTACTACGGTCTCGACGACGGCGAAGAGCGCACCCTGGAGGAAATCGGCTCGCTTCTCGGGGTCACGCGCGAGCGCATCCGCCAGATCCGCAACCGTGCCTTCGAGAAGCTCCGCGACAGCCCGCACGGCGACTCTCTCCAGGGGTTCTGGACAGCCAACTGAGCGCCTCCGGCTGATGTCGGGTAACTAGTCCTCCGCTCTCGGGGTCAGCATGATCATCTCCCGGGCCCTGATTTCGGCCGTCGGAATCGTGACGCCGTCCCGCTCGTAGGAGTCGTACTGCAGGTACCCCTCCACAAACAGCTTGTCCCCTTTGGAGACGTAGTCCTCCGCCACCTGCGCGAGCCGGCCCCACAGGTTCACCCGATGCCAGTCGGTGCGCTCCTCAGGCTGCTCCCCGCCGGTGCGCCAGTTCGTGGCCAGGGAAATCCGGGCGACTTTCACCCCGGCGCTCGTGACGCGCACGTCGGGATCGCTTCCCACGTTCCCCACCAGAATAATCTTGTTGACGGATCGGCTCACAGTGCATTCCTCCGTTATTGTCGGCTCGAGCGACAGGCACGCCCTCACGGCTGGCCCGATCCGCTCCCACGCCGGTGACCGCTGCGCACGGAAGATGAGCCCGGCCGATGGGCGTCTACATAGCGGGATGGGACTGATTTTCGCGCGGCGTACCGGGAAGGCGCGGCCAAGCTACCCCTTGCAGTCGTACCAGGTCCTTCCCCTGCCCACATCGACCCGCAGCGGCACGTTGAGATCCATTGCCGATTCCATCACGTTGACGACCGTCCCCGTCACCTCGGCCACCCGCTCCTCGGCAACCTCGAACACCAGCTCGTCGTGGACCTGAAGGACCATGCGAACCCCGGGCGTCCCGCCGACGACATCGCGCAGCCGGATCATCGCCACCTTGATCAGGTCGGCCGCCGTGCCCTGGATCGGCGTGTTCTGCGCCACTCGCTCGCCGAACTGGCGCACGTTCCAGGCGCGGGCGCGCAGTTCCGGCACGAATCGGCGCCGTCCCATGAGGGTGGCCACGTACCCCAGATCCTTCGCCTGCGCCACCTGTTCATCCAGGAAGCGTCGCACGCCCGCGAACCGTTCAAAGTACTGCGCGATGAAGCGCTTCGCTTCCTCCATCGAAATCCCCAGCTGACGGGCGAGCGAGAACGGACCCTGACCGTACAGCGTGGCGAAGTTCACCGTTTTTGCCTGGTCGCGCATCCGTCCGGTCACTTCGTCCACGGGCACTTCGAAGATCACCGCCGCCGTCTCGCGGTGGACATCCTTCCCTTCGCGAAAGGCCGTGACAAAGACCTCGTCTCCGGAAAAGTGCGCCAGAATGCGGAGTTCGATCTGCGAATAGTCCGCGGTCATCAACAGAGACCCCGGAGGGGCGACGAATCCCCGGCGTATCTCCCGCCCTACCGCGGTGCGGATGGGGATGTTTTGGAGATTGGGGTCGGAGGACGAAAGCCGGCCGGTCGCAGCGACCGTCTGGTTGAATGTCGTGTGAATGCGCCGTGTCTCGGGGCTGACCAGCGCAGGAAGCGCGTCCACGTAGGTATTCCTGAGCTTCTCGAGCTGCCGATAGTCGAGGAGAAGCCGCGGTAGCTGGTGTCCGCGAAGCGCCAGTTCCTCAAGCACCGACGAATCCGTGGAAGGGCCCGTCTTCGTCCGCTTCAGGACGGGCAGTTCAAGGCGCTCGAAGAGGATCTCCCGCAGCTGCGGCGTCGAGTTGATGTTGAACTCCGTGCCCGCCACGCGGTGAACGTCGTCCCGAATCAGGCGCAGTTCATCGCCCAGCTTGCGGCTCATCTCGGCAAAGAAGGCCGCATCGATCCCTACGCCGTTCACTTCCATGTCGGCCAGAACCGGGATCAGCGGGGTCTCCAGTTCCTCGAACAAAGACTTCAACGGGTTGTCGTCGGCTCCCGACAGCGGCTCCGCGAGTCGCTCGCGGAACAGGGACCAGAGCCGCATCGGCAACTCGACCTGCTCGCACGCGAAGGCATGGGCGTCCTCGGCGGACACCTCGCCCAGGGTGCGCCGTTTCCTGCCCGTGCCGAGCACCTTGGCCGGCGGCGTGGCCGTGACGCCGAGAAAGTCGGTGGCGAGGGCGGCGAGATCCTGACGGCGGCGTCCCGGGTCCAGGACGTAGGACGCCACCATGACGTCGCGGAAGGATCCGCCCAATTCCAGCCCGGCGCGCCGGCAAGCGATCAGCGAGCGCTTGATGTCATGGCCGATCTTGACGATCGCGGGGTCGGCCAGAACGGCCCGTATCGGAGCAAAGGCCTCGTGATCAAGCGGTGGCAGATTGGACGGGTGCGCGTCGTCCGCCTCCCCAAGCGCCAGCGACATGGTCGCCTCGTGCCCGACCGGCAGGTAGTACGAGGTGTCCGCTTCGGCGGCAACAGCCACTCCGGCAACACCGCCGCGCGTGGGTTGCAGGCTGCGGTTCAATACCGCCACGGCCATCCGTCCCTGCTCTCGGCAGGCCTGGGCAACCTCATGCAACTGGCCGGGATCCGTAACGAGCACGCGCTCGGATTGCGCCGCTGCCGAGGCGCTCTCGGCCGTGTCGGCACCGGCCTCGGCGTCCAGCCGATCCAGCAGGGCCCGAAACTCCAGGTCGACGAACAGGGTCCGGAGGCGCTCGTTGTCGGGCTCCGAGGTCCTCAGGCCATCCAGATCCGTGTCCAGCGGGAGATCGGTGCGGATCGTGACCAGCTCCCGGGACAGCAGGATCTGCTCCCGGTGCTCCAGCAGCGACTCGCGCGGGCGCTTGGCCTTCACTTCCCCGGCCCGCGCGAGCACCTCGTCCAGGGTCCCGTATTGCTCCAGGAGCTTCACCGCCGTCTTGGGGCCGATTCCCGGCGCCCCGGGCACGTTGTCCGAACTGTCCCCGACCAGCGCCAGGTAGTCCACCACCTGGCCGGGTGCGACCCCCAGCTTCCGGGTCGCGGCCTGTTCGTCCACCCAGTTGGCCGCTACGCCATGCGGCCCGCCCCGTCCCGGATTCAGCAGCAGCACACCGGGACCCACCAACTGAAAGAAGTCCTTGTCGCCGGACACGATCACCGCCTCCAGCCCCTCCGCCACCGCCCGCGCCGCCAGAGTCCCGATTACGTCGTCCGCCTCCCATCCCTCGACCGCAACCACCCGGTCGCGGAAGGCTTCGACCAGCTCCCGGATGCGTGGGAGACTGTCCCGCAACTCCTCGGGCATCTTTTCGCGCGTGGCCTTGTACTCCGGATACAGCTTCTCCCGGTGACTGCGCCCCGCATCGAAAACGACCGCAATGTAGTCGGGCTCGTAGTCGTCCCGGATGCCGTACAGGAAGTTGGCGAAGCCGAAGGGCGCCGACGTGTTCTCGCCCCGGGCATTGGTGAGGGGACGTCTCAGGAACGCGAAGAAGGAACGATAGATCAGCGCGTATGCATCGATCAGGAAGATGCGCGGGGCGGTTTTGGGTGGGATTTCCATAGGTTGACCGAGTGCGGCCCGGTCCGCGGCGCTCCGGCGAAGGTACGCTGCGGTTGGGCCGGCACGGGGCCCCGGAGTAACTTGCCAGTGGACCAGCATGGCAATATAACGAGATCACAACGGATGCATCGGCGCTCGAATCGCCGCGATGTCTCCGGGACATGGCACATCCGAGAGCGGGCAGAGATGCGACATTCGGCGGCAGGTTGATGAGAACCCGGAACCGGTCACGCCACCGCTCCCGCCCCTGGGCGCCCGGGATCCTCCTCGTGGCGCCCCTGGTTCTGGCGGGATGCGGCCAGGATGAGCCGCCGGGTGCCGGAAGCGATACGGTACAGGTGCCGGTGGTCGAGCAGTCCACGACCTCCGACACCATGCAGACGCCGGCGGCGGACTCAGTGGCGGCGACCGACTCGGCGGCCGTGGAGATCGACACGCCAGCCGATACCGCAATCGCGTCCGACGCCCAGGCCGTCGATTCTCTCTCGGCGAGGCTCAACGAGATCATGGCTGCGCAGGAACGTATCCTCGGCCGGCTGGAACAGATGGAGGCCGGGGGGGCGCAAGGGACGGGGTCGGCCGCCGATACGGCCGTGGACGAGGGCCAGGGGCTCGATCTGGAGGAAGCGCGGGACGAAGTCCAGAGTCTCGGAGTCAGCATCTTCTGGTCGCTGGTCGTGCTCGTGGTCTTCCATTTCATGATCCGCGCCCTCATCTGGATACTGGAGACCCTCGCAGAACGCAGCGTCCGGCGCCGGCTGACGTTCAAGTGGCTGGTCCCCATCACGCGCATGCTGCTGTGGGGGATCGCGGGCTACCTGATCGTGCGCACGATCTTCCGGGTCGATGCCCAGGGATTGCTGGCCGCGAGCGCGGCACTCGGCGTCGCGCTCGGATTCGCGGCGCAGGACCTGCTCAAGAACGTCTTCGGCGGGCTGATCGTCGTGTTCGACCAGCCGTTTCAGGTCGGCGACAAGATCTCGGTTGGCGGGACATACGGGGAGGTGGTGTCGATCGGCCTCCGTTCGACGCGAATCGTGACCGCCGCCGACAACCTGGTCACCGTACCGAACTCCCAGGTCGTGCAGGAACAGGTGGCCAACGCCAACGCCGGCCAACTCAACTGCCAGGTGGTCACGGACCTCTACCTTCCCGGCCGGGTCGACGAGAAGAAGGCCAGGGAAATCGCGTTCGACGCGGCCGTGACCTCGCAATACGTCTTCCTCGAAAAGCCCATTCAAGTCCTTGTCGCGGACCAGTTCCGCACCACGTTCGTGACCCACGTCAGGGTGCGTGCCTACGTTCTTGATCCGCGTTTCGAGTTCCTTCTGCAAAGCGACATCACCGAGCGTGCCAGGGAGGGCTTCAGGGCCGCGGGCCTGGCTGCGAAGCATGAATGGTATCCACCCGCCGACCCGGCCGACGCCCCCGATTTCGGCGATCAGACAGCGCCGTGACCCAGCCCCCCGAACCGCGCAAGCCCGATCACGCACCGCCCGGCATGACCGACGACGGCATCGTCGCCGCGATCGCCACCGCCGTTCACGATCCCTACCGCGCCCTGTGGCAGGATCAGGAAGACCGGGCCTGGCAACCCGTTCGTCAAGTTCTCGCTCACGCGGTGGCCGCGCACGCGGAAGCGCTCGAACAGTTGGGCGACGCCGACCACTCCCGGGAGGAATACCGTCGCCGCACCGCGCGTGACGTGCTCAAGCCCATCCGCCTCGCACTGCGTCGCACCAACCTCGCCATGCAACTCCACGACCGTCTCGCCACGGCCACCCGGGACGCGCGCCAGGCACTGAGCGAACTGCCCGTGCTGGTACGGGCCCCCATTGCGCCCACTGCGCTCCATGGCGCTCCCGGGCTGGGGGCCGCAGAGCGACTCGGGCGGTTCGCCGCGCGGACACTGCGCCCGATCGTCTGGCGGCGCAAGGACCACGATGTCGCTGTCGCCCGCCTGGCGCGCGCTCATCTCGGATCGAATGTGCTTCCGGCACAGGTGCGTGCCTTCCGCTCCAGTCAGCGCAACCGGGCCGAATGGCTGGGACGCATGGAGCGAGCGTGGTCCGCGTGGATCACCTCGGGCGTGGGAGGCCCGGGGGTTCCGGACAGCGCCGATCGGGTTCCGGAAGCCGCCGAGAAGCTTCAGAGCGATCTGACGGCCCTGCTTGACGGCATTGCAAGGGCCTCGGGGCGCGCGAAAGGCCAGGATTTCGGCCATCTCACGCACCGCCTGAAGGCGACCGTGGCCGTGGCCGGGACCGTTGCGGCCCGTGGGGACGCCGACACGCCCGGGGCCTGGGAGAATCCCGACCTGGCGCGCCGATGGGACGACTGGTCCGAGCAGGCGGCGACCCGCCTGGAGCTGTATCAGCGCCTACTCGGGGCGACAAGCGGTACCCGTGCGATCAGCGGGCGCATGGTCGAGGACTGGGCACGCTCGGCGGCGGAGGTGGACAGCGTGTTGCAAGCCGTGGAAGGCGAACTGCGCGCCGGGCTGGAACGCATCGCCCGATCGGCGTCCGTTGCGGCACCCCCGCCCGACGCTCTGCGGCAGGAGCAGGCGAGAACGGACAAGCGTCTGAGAGAAGCGGCCAGGGCCATGGACGCACCGCCCCGCTTCGGCCGCGACCTGACCGCCAGCGCGGAAGAGGCCGTTGCCGACATCGAGGCGCTATGTCTCCAGCTGCCGGAGTCTCTGACAGTCCACGACATCCCCGATCCCGGCGAGCCCGTCCGCAGACCGGGGCGGGACGTACGAGAGGTCGAACTGCGGGAAGCGGCCACCCAGGCGTTCGACACGCTCAGAATGGAGCGTATTCGCACGGCGCCGCGGGCGATGGTCGGCGCGCAGGAGGAAGTCCACGCACAGGTCACGGAGCTCCTCGAAGTATCCTCGTACGGGTATGAGGCGGCGATCGCCGAGACCTCGGACGCAGGCGCCGCCGAATCGGAACAGCCGATCGCGCTGGCCTCCAACGGGCTCGAGAGAGCGCTCGACAAGGCGGCCCGGGCGCGGGAAGCACTGGAACGCGGGCTAGGGGCGGCGACAAGAAACGCGCTCGCCGAGGTCGACGAGGGGACCGAGCGGCTCAGGCGCAGGGTCACCGCCGACCGCCTGACCGCGGGCTACCTGGATGCGCGCTCCTACGTCGCGACCGAAATGGCTCGGGATTGGCTGCGCTGGCGCAAACGGCTCGCCCGGCTGGGCCGCGGCGTGGCCCTGGGGATCCGGAGCCTGGGCAGACTGCTGCGTCCCCTGGCCAGCACCCTGGGCATCCGCCCCCCACCTCCCGGCACCACGGATCTCCGCGAACACACGCTGGCCTCCGCCGCACAGTTCACTCGCACGCTGCCGGTTGTCTACCGACGCCTGTTCGCCTTCGAGCCACTGACGGACCCGAGATTGCTCGCCGGAAGGGAGGACGCCCTTGCCGAGGTCGCGGCCGCATGGGAGCGCTGGCCGGACGGCGGGCCGGGATGCCAGGTCGTGGTGTCCCCCCCGGGCACCGGCATTACGAGCTTCCTGAACGTCGTTGCCGCGCGCCTTGCCGAGGACGAACCCCGGGCCGTGAGGAAGATCCTGCGGACGCGAATTCGTACCGGGACCGCGCTCGCGGCGGCCCTGGGCGACTGGCTGGGCCTCGAAGAAACCGACGACCTCGACCTGCTCGCCGAACGCATTCTCCAGACACCTGCCGGCGCGATCCCCCGCGTTGTCATCATCGAGAGCGCGGAACACCTGCACCTCCGCGTTCGCGACGGAAGCCGCCTGTTCGAGCGCCTCCTCGGCCTCATGGCCAGAACCGAGACCCGGATCTTCTGGATCGTCTCACTGTCTTCACCCGCCTGGCAACTGGTCCGCAAACGCGCACCCGGCTACCTGACCGACGTCAAGCGCCTTTCGCTCTCGCCCCTCACGCCCGGCCAGCTGCGCGAGGCGATACTCGCGCGCCATCTGCGCAGCGGCCTGCCCCTGCAGTACGCGCAACCGACGCGGGGACGCGAGGCGATCCGCACCCGCGCGCAACGGATTGGCCGAAGCGACAAGCAACAACACCTCATCGAGAGGAACTACTTCGAGCGGCTGCACAGGGCCGCCCACGGATCCATCCGACTTGCGCTCTTCCACTGGCTGCGGTCCGCCGACTTCCAGTCGCTCGAAGGCAGCCTGCTTGTCCAGCCCCTCGAGCCGCTAAGCCCGCAATTGGAGATGCTTGACCTGACTCAGAGCTTTGCCCTGAAGGCGATCCTCGACCACGGTACACTCACCGTGGAAGAATACCGCGAGGTCGTGCGCGCTCCCTCGGCCCAGGCGCCGCACACGTTCCGATCACTCGTGGACCAGCAAGTGATCGAGATCCCCGGCGCCGACGACGGACCGAACAACCAGTCTCGTGCGCGGGTGGAACGGTCGCGGGCGGAACGCTATAGGGTCAGGCCATTCATGATCGGAGCGGTGATCGCCCACCTGCAATCCCGCAACATCCTTCACTAGTACTAGTACACCGGTTCAGAAGTTCGGTGACGTATTCTCATGCGGCTTCGCGGAGTGAGGGATGGGCGGGGGTGGGCGAGCGGGCCAGGAGGCGGTTGAGATCGCAGCGGGTGAACTTCCATTCGAAGGGCGAGGCGATTTGCTGGTAGTGCTGCTGGAAGTCGAGGATGCGCTCGGCGACTGCGTCCTGGGAAGAGAAGTGGGCGGGGGTGAGTGCCTTGCGCTGGAGGATCGAGAAGTAGATCTCGATCTGGTTCATCCAGCTGGCGTGCGTGGGCAGATGCACCAGGGTGAGGTTGTCGAACCGTGCCTGGAGACGGTCGGCGGCGCGCTGGCCGCGATGGATCGTGCCGCCATCGACGATCCAGAAGACGCGCTCGGCGGACCGGTAGGGTTCACGAGCCATCACCTGGGCGACGAGGGCATCGAAGGCAACGATGGAGATCTTGGCGACGACGTCGCCGAAGAGCCGGGCTCGGTGGACGTCCCACGCGGCGATGTAGGCACAGACGCCATGGCGGCGGTACTCGTGCTCGACCCGCATGGAGCGTCCCGGACCCGGCGGCGTGATCGGATGGCGGCGGGTGCGGATCGGGATCTGCGTCTTCTCGTCGGCGCTGATGACGAACTCGTCGCCACAGAGCGCACGCCCGTTCCATTGCCGGTGATAGAGGTCGAGGACGCGCTCCGCCTTGGGCCCAAACTCGGGATCGCGCGGAAAGATCCAGCTCCGCCGGCTCCAGGGGCGCAGGGCGTCGGCATGAAGCCACCGCCAGATCGTGGTGCCGCTAATGTCGGCGACGATGCCGGCCGCCAGGACCTGCCGCCGCAGTTCGGAGCGGCTGAAGCGCGACAGCGGCAGCCCCAGCGTGGAGGGCAGTTCACAGGCCAAGGCCTTCACTTCGGCGACGACCCGAGGGGGGAAAAGCCGGCGGCCGACCTCGCCGCGACCGGTCCTCGAGTCCCTCGAGGCGTTCTCGGAAGAAGCGTTTGCGCCACTTGCTCACCACCGGGCGCGGCATATCGAGACGCTCGGCGATCTCCTTGTTCTGGGTACCCTCGGCAGCCAGCAGGACGATCTTGGCGCGCACCACGTCCCGATACGGTAACGTATACTGGCGGGCTCTCGCTTCGAGGACACGGCGTTCGTTGGGCGTCAACGTGATGACGTACGGGCTGGATCTGGGCATCATTGGCCTCCTGGTTGAACCAAGATGGCCATTCCTTACCGTAGGCGCCAGTGGCTTGCTGATACGTTCTATTATTTATGTCCATGTGTACTAGTCGCCGGGGGCAAGACACCGCCGAGGGCGAGACACCATCGGAGCGAGGCGCCGCCGGGGCGAGTCACTGCCGAGGGCGGCACACCGGCGCGACGCGGCGTCCCCGCGCGTCCGCCGGCAGGTGGTGGGACGGTCAGGCTCGAATCACGTTGGCCGCCTGCAGGCCTCGTTCCGTTTCCTGGAGTTCGAACTCCACCTCATCTCCCTCGGCGAGGGTCCGAAAACCTTCGCCCTGAATCGAGGTGAAGTGAACGAAGACGTCATCGCCGGAGGACCGGGAGATGAATCCGTAGCCCTTTGCGTCATTGAACCATTTGACCGTCCCTCTTGCCATTCCTGCCGTCCTTCGAAGAAGCGTTGTACTTTAGGCCGCTTCCGGCGAGGAACGCGGCCATGGTAACGGCTGCACGATGGGGATCGGCAGCAAGGGGCGTCAAGCAAGGGGACCGTACCTCCAGCAGGACACGCACATTTCTTTTCCGCTAACCCTGACGTTACGTCAGGGTATGGGTTATCCGGTGAACTCCAGCTCCCCGACGCGGTCACGTACCCTGCGCGTCACGAACCGGGGCATCAGCAAGGCCGCCACGGTGAGCGCCGCGATCGCCACCACGGTGTTCAGCGGTTGCGCATAGGCGAGCCATAGGAATAGCGGCAACAGCCCGACACCGACCATTCCCAGGAGCATGACCGCCATCACCGAACCGATGCGTCCCCCCGTACGGGGCGGCATCGCGAAGGGCAGACGCGGCGCGGCGAGCAGCGTCATGTGAGTCAGCACGTGGGCCATGAGCCCGAGCACCAGCGCGTGCGTCACCGCGTGCCAGATGTGGCCGAACACCCAGGCCAGCACACCGGCGAGCACGATCAGGTACGGGACGAGGAAGAAGACCGTCACACAGTTGCCGGCGTTGGCAACCAGCCTGGCACGGTCGACGGGCGCCGCGAAAAACACCCACGCCGCCCGGTAGGATTCACTCCGGAAGAGGTTCTCCATCAACATCAGCGGCAGGACCAGCGCGGCGAGGTGGATGAGGAACAGGTCGCTCGCCCCGAACCCCAGCTCCACGAAGGGATCGGGAAGCGTCCCGTCCCTGAGTCCCATGAAGACGTAAAACACCGTGATCGGCAGGATGGACAGGACACCCAGCCTGAAGTTCATGTCGTCCCGGAACTGGCCGCGCACCAGCGTCGCGACCGCGTGCAACTCGGGAGACATCCAGGCTCTTGCGCGTCCTCCAGTCACCCGTGGCCTGCGCGGGGCCGTGCTCCCCGACACGATCGCGCCCAGGCGCTCGGCGTAGGACAACGAGAGTCTGGCCCCCACGTAGCGCACGAGAACGACGATGCTCCCGAGCGCGGCCGCCGCGGACAAGAGGATGGGGGCGCTCCAGTTCCCCTCGGCGAGGGGGAGAAGGCTCGCGAACCACGTCGAGGGCAGCACAAGGAGCTGGATCGGTGGATCCACCGCAGTAGTCGGGAGCCAGTCGGTGTACATCATCAGAACCAGTGGAGCGAATATGCCGAACCCGGCGATGAGCTGCAGGTAGGAGAGTGCACGCCGCAGGCGTCGTTGCGGAATCAGGTGGAGCATCGCCGCGTAGGCGTATACCATTGCCAGCGTGGTCCAGACAATGACCCCGGCCAGCGCCGCGATCCACGCCGTCGCGACCAGCGGCCCGTATTTCACCAGAAACGGGATCGCGGCGAATCCACCCATCAGGCCGCCGATCGTCCCGGTGTAGACCAGGACGCTTGTCACCTTGACGACGAAGTACGTTCGCGAGGAGACGGGCTGATGGCCCAGGACCTCGTAGTCATCGGCCGAAACCACGATCGACTGGAAGTCGACCAGAATCGATGTCGCGATCATGATGCAGATCATGAGGAGCGCCACCGTGCTCGACATGAACGCGCCCGGCACAAGCCCGGCAGTGATGCCGATGTAGACGCCGAACAGCCCATACATCACCAGCATTCCCCAGGGAAGCTTGCGCCCGCGCTCTTCCGTGGACGTCGTTTGCAGGGCCTTGGCCGTCCGCAGCTGGGCCTTCAACATCGCGCTGGTGAGCACGCGCCACTGGGAATAGTCGGCTCCCGTTGCCTCGACGAGCCGACGCGCGATCATCAGGTGCCGTCGCTGCCTGCCGAGACGGGTGCGCCGCCGGCGTCGACCGGGGGCGCGGCCGCCGGCCCGTCGGGCACCGGCCCGTCGGCATCCAGCGCGGTGAGGAGTCCGCGCGTAACCTCCGCTGCGTCACGCACGCCGGTCAATCGCGCGAATGCCTGTTCGAGGTTGGCGGCGCCCGTTTCGGCAGCGATTGTCGCAGCCGTGCCCTCGGCGACCTTCCGCCCCCCGTCGATGATCGTGATCCGGGTACAGATCCGTTCCACCACCTCGAGGATGTGCGAGCAGAAGAGGACCGTCCGGCCCTGCGAGGCCAGCTCGCGCAGCAGTTCCTTCACCACCAGGGCGGCGTTGGCGTCCAGCCCGTTCAGGGGTTCGTCCAGGAAGAGGACGTCCGGGTTGCCGATCAGCGCCGAGGTGATCAGCACCTTCTGTCGCATTCCCTTGGAATGTTCCCTGAGAAGCTGATCCAGCGAGTCGAGCATACCGAAGAGGCTCATCAACTCGTCGATCCTCGCGCCCGCGGATCGGGTCGCGATGCCCCGCAGGCTTGCGACCATCATCAGGTACTCGCGCGCGGTGAGTGCCTCGAACATCGCCCCGGCTTCGGGCACGTACCCCACACGCCGTTTGACCTCCATGGGATCCTTCACCACATCGAACCCCGCCACCCGGGCCGAGCCCTGCGATGGCCTGATCATGCAGGTGAGGATCTTCACGGTGGTGGTCTTGCCCGCTCCGTTCGGCCCCAGAAAGCCGAGGATTTCGCCCGGCTCCACCCGCATGTCGAGTCCCTGGACCGCGGCCTTGCGGTCGAAATAGCGCGTCAGCTCTCGTGTCTCGATCATGAGGCCGGCCGCGCCGCCCCCTCACCTCCGTACAGCCACCGGTACAGCGCCCGATTCCGCACCACATTCTTCACGTAGCCGCGCGTCTCGGCGAAGGGGATGCGCTCGGTAAAGCGGTGAGCGTCTTCCGCTTCCGGAAAACGCCGCCAGCGGTTGGCGCGGCTCGGTCCCGCGTTGTAGGCGGACAGGACCAGCGGGATGTCGCCTTCGTAACGGCGCATCAGGTCGGCCAGGAATCGAGCGCCAAGGTGCACGTTGAGTTCCGGTGTCTCGAGCGTTTCGGTGCGAAAGCCTCGGGGTCCGATCCGGCCCGCCAGTTGCCGCCCGGTCGCAGGCATCACCTGCATTAGACCGATCGCCCCCGCCGGCGACACGATGTCGGGGACGAATGCGCTCTCCTGGCGGATGATCCCGGCGACCAGAAAGGGGTCCAGCCCCAGGTCCCGCGCGCGGGACTCCACCAGTTCGCGGTGGGGGAAGGGGTACACGACCTGAAGCAGCGTGCGGTCCCACGGCCGGCCCGCGCCCCGAAGCTGCAGTCCCACGCGAATCCCCTCGAGCACGTGTCCGTTGGCGTGGAGCGCCACCGCCAGGCTGAGCAGTGCGTCGTGGGAGTCGCCCGCCATGGCCTTCAACGAAGCGATCCGGGAAGCGACCGCCTCTTCCAGCCCGGCATCGTGCAGGAGCGTCAGCGTCTCCACTTCGGGAGCAAGCCATGGGGGTGCGGCCGGAACACTCGCCTCTTCGACGGGAACACCCGCGTCGGCCAGCGCCGGGCGGAACACCGAGTCCGCGGACGGATCGGCGAGGAACGCGTAGTAGGACGCGGGACTCTCCTCACGGATCCGGGCACGCAGCGCCTCGGCATCCGCAAGATCGCCGGCCTTTTCGGCGGCGTGCGCCCCCCAGTAGCTCGCCTCTTCCCAGCGACGCCCGGCCGGGAAGTCCTCCAGGTACCCCATGAACACCTGTCGAGCCGACTCGGTCTCGTTCCGGGCCAGGTGAATCTGACCCCAGCGCATCCGCGCCAGTCCGGCCCGATCCGCCGAGGGCGACATGGACACGACCTGCCGATAGTGGTCGGCGGCCTGGCCGAGCCGCCCGGCGTCCTGATGGTCATCGCCCCGGAAGAACACGATGTCCAGCGCCGCCGGACTCCCTGGAAACCGCTCCACCAGACGGTCCTGCAGCGTGCGCGCGTCTCCGTATCGTCCCTGCCGGGAGCGGATGGACGCCCACGCTTGCAGGGCGGCAGCCGCGATCCCCGGGTCTTCGGCGCCCGAAAGCTCCCGGTAGACGGCCACCGCACGGTCGCGGTCGGCGCTGCCGTTGTACGCGCGTGCCAGGGCGAGGTGCTCGCGGTCGGTGAGGACCCCTCCCCGCGTGGCCACGAGCCTCCAGGCACGCACCGCGAGACCGAACTCGCCGCCGCTTCCCATGGCCGCCGCGACGAGGCGCAGTATCTCCGGGCCGGAGCCGGTAGCCACGCGCCAGTGCGCCATCGCGGCCTCCGTCGCCCTCGTGCCGCGGGTGGTGCGCCGCAACAGGTTCTCCATCGCATCGACCGACCCGGCGGAGTCGCCCAGCGCGAGCCGGAAGCGCCATTCGCGGTCGAGGAGCCCGGTGCGCGCCGCCCCGGCCACCTCGTCGCCCCGCGACACGATGTCCACAAGGGACTCGAGCGCGCGTGCCGTGTCCCCCGCTGCAGCCCAGGCATCCATCTCCAGCGCCCAACCCAGCCCTAGGACCGCCGGGTCCCACACCAGCCCAAGCAGGTTGCGCACCGCCTCGGCCTCGCCCGCGACGGAAAGCGCACGAGCCGCCGCCAGCGCCGTCCAGTCGGCCAGCGCAGGTGCCCCGTCGCGAATCACGCCAACATGTTCGGCCGCGAGGTCCGGCACGCCCCTCGCCGCCGCAGCGCGGGCCAGGCGGGAATGCGCGACGAGTGTCTCGCCGGCGTCGGCGTCGGCCGTCTCCACGAAGCGGGAGAATGCGGACACCGCCCCCCCGGCGTCGCCGGCGGCCTGGCGCCCGGTGCCGAGCACGAACCACACCCGCGGCGGCACCTCTTCCGCGTCGCCCGCCCCGGGCGCGAGCGCCGCGATGGCCCCGTCCCAGTTCTTCCACCCGGCTTCGGCCTCCGCCAGCACGAGACGGTCGGTCCAGGACGCCGATTCAACCGGCCCCAGGTGGGCCCGCAGCGCCCGGCTGGCCTTCCAGTGGCGGCCATCGGCCAGGTCCCGATGGATCGAATCGGGGATGGACGCGCCTACGGCCGCGCCGGGTTGCTCCTGGCCCGAAAGGGGGGTGGCGGCACAAGCGGCAGAGACCGCCGCCACAAAAAGACTCCGGGCAGCCCGCGCCGCGATTCCCGCTTCAAGAGGGCGGGAATGCCACACGCGGACTGCCCGGAGCGGGGGATCTCTTCTAGTCGCCGGCCGACCGGCCCGTCTGCATCGCGAAGAGGGCGTCGATCATCTTCTGGGCCGACTCCTCCATGTCGATCACGAGGTGGTCGATCCGCGACACGAAGAAGTTGTGAGCGATGCTCACGGGGATCGCGATCGCGAGCCCGGCAGCGGTGGTCGTAAGGGCGATCTTGATCCCTGACGCAACCGTGGTGGCGTCCACTTCGCCCGCCAGCTCGATCGCCTGGAAGGCCGCGATCATCCCCATCACGGTCCCGAGGAAGCCCAGCAGGGGCGCGACGTTCGTGAGCGTCGCAAGAACCACGAGCCCGCTCTCCAGCTTGGAAAGTTCGATAAGGCCCTGGTTCTCAATCGCCTTCATCACGCGATCCGTCCCTTCGTCCTGCCGTTCCAGCCCCGCGTGGAGGATGTTCGCAGCCGGGGAATCGGACTCCCGCGTTAGCTCCAGCGCTTCCTTGATCTGGTGCTGCGCGAGAAGATCGTCGACCGCGCGGAGCACCTTCCTGGTGGAGCTGCTCTTCCGGAAGATGTCGAAGAACTTCCAGATGATCACGAGAAAGCCCACCACCACACAGAGCCCGAGCGGCCACCGCATGTCGCCGGCGTCCTCCCAGGACTGCGCCATCTGCTCGGTGAAGGTGAGGTCTGGGGCTTCCATTCCAGGAAGCTGGAGCAGTACGTCAAAGACGTTCATCAAGCTGGCCAAGGGAACCTCCCGCTTTCGGTCCTGTGCTGATGGTTGAAGTTGGCCGCACCCAACGCGCGACCCATGGAGTCTCGGACTTCCGAACCCATTTCGCAACGGCTTGCCATAATGAGTATCGTTCGGGGGACTGTCAAGGACTCAAGAGCGCAACCCGGCGATGCTCCGACGCCAACCCGGGGCGGGACAATCACAGGGCCGCTCATCGCCGCCATGTCCACTCGCGGGAACCGTACTTCGTTTCCAGCTTCTTCGCCATGGCCAGCTCCTCGCGTGTCATTTCGCCAGGAGCCCAGCGTCCGCCGAATTCCTTGGCGAATCCCCATTGAATCGCGTCTACGATGCGCTCCCACGGTGGGAGCTCACCAAGGATCTCGGCCAGCGTGATCGGAAAACCGGTCGGAGCGGTCTCGGGCGCGATCCGCGCGTCGCATCCGGCGTCCACCCCGTTTCCGCCCTGGCTGCCAGCCCCGGCACCGGCAAACAGCGCGCCCTGGTCGGCAATCAGGAGCATGGACCCGTGCTGGAGGATCGTCCCCCCGACCCGGGCCTGCGCGCTCCCCACTAGCTTCCGCCCCCGCACCACCACCTCCCCCTCGGCCGGCTCCAGAAAACACGGTCCCGAATCAGGCGCCACGCCACGCCCCGTAGCACCCCCGGCATCGACCCCAAGGCGCCGCAATCCCCGCAAGAGCCCCCGGTTGATCTTGCGGTAGGCGGGGCGGAGCCCGCCGAATGCGCGCACCGGCAGCACGACGCAGTAGGTCAGCTCGCGGTCATGGATCACCGCGCGGCCGCCGGTGGGACGGCGCACCGCCTCCATTCCGGGATTGCGGCGGAGCAGGCCCCGGTACCCGACCGTGACGGGCTCGTTGCGTCCAAAGGAGAGTGTCGCCGCCGCCCAGCGGTAGAAGCGCACGGTGCCCTCACCCGGGCGCGCGAGTGCGGCGAGCGCATGGTCGCGCGCCATGTTGGTGCTGCCCGGGAGCCCTCCGTCCAGGACGACACGCCAGTTCAGGCGGCCCGCACCATCGGCCGCATCGGACGGACGCCTGCGGGTTGCGTCAGGGAACGTAGACATCTCCCGGACGCATGACCTGCACGGTGGCCCGGTCCCCGACGAGTGCGCGGAAACGCTCGGGGTCCTGGGCGATCAGGGGCCAGGTGTTGTAGTGGACCGGAATCACGACATCCGGTTCGATGAACCCCACGGCCTCGGCGGCATCCTCCGGGCCCATGGTGAAGTTGTCGCCGATGGGCAGGATGGCGACGTCCACCTTGCCGCGAAGCAGCTGCATGTCCATGAGCAGCGACGTATCGCCCGCATGGTAGATCCGGGTCCCGTCCAGATGCATCAGGAACCCGCCGGGCACGGTGGTGAACTGCCCCGTCGTGTCGCCGTGCACCTGACCCCCGTGCAGGGCCGGCGTCATCTTGACGCGACCGAAGGGGAAGTCGTACCCACCCCCGATATGCAGGGGATGGCCGTTCGTCACTCCCTGGGTTTCGGCGAACGAGACGATCTCGAAGGTGGACACCAGCGTGGCGCCGGTTTCCTTCGCCAGCGGCAAGGCGTCGGCAAAGTGGTCGAAGTGGCCGTGCGTGCAGAGGATGTAGTCCACCGCCCCGACCTCGGCACGCTTGATGTCCGAGACGGGACTGTCGTCGAAGAACGGATCGATCACCAGTCGGGTTCCGTCGTCGGTCTCGATGCTGAACGTCGACTGGCCGTGAAAAATCAGCTTGGGCACGGGAAGATCTCTTTCTCGGGGGGCGCGGTTGCAGGAAGATGGAGGGCGCTGGCGCCACCGGCGAGCACCTGGCTCACGAGCCGACCGCCTCCTGCGTTTCGTACTGTTCCACCGGGGGGCACGAGCAGACCAGATTGCGGTCCCCCCAGGCATTGTTCACGCGTCCCACATGCGGCCAGAACTTGTGCTCCAGCAGCCAGGGAGCCGGAAAGGCGGCCTGGACGCGCGTATAGGCGTGATTCCATTCGTCGGCGGTGACGGTCCTCGCCGTATGCGGCGCGTTCTTCAGCGCGTTGTCGAGGCGGTCCTGGAGTCCCAGCTCGACCTGCTGGATTTCGGCGCGAATCGATATCAGGGCCTGGCAGAAACGGTCCAGTTCCGCCCTGGACTCGCTCTCCGTGGGCTCGATCATGATCGTGCCGGGCACCGGAAACGCCATCGTGGGCGCGTGGAAGCCGTAGTCCATGAGGCGCTTGGCCACGTCCTCCTCCGAGATTCCGGTCGCCTTCTTCAGCGGCCGCAGATCCACGATGAACTCGTGGGCCACGCGGCCGCTCCCGCTTCCCCACCAATAGAGGATGTCGAAGTGATCCTCCAGCCGTATTGCCATGTAGTTGGCATTGAGGATCGCGGTTCTCGTGGCCTCGGTGACCCCGTCACGGCCAAGCAGCGCAATGTAGGCCCACGAGATCAGCAGGATGCTGGCGCTTCCCCAGGGGGCCGCGGCTACCGGTCCGATCGCGGTGTCGCCGCCGACGGGTACGACGGGGTGGCCGGGCAGGTACGGCGCGAGTTCCTCTGTGGCGCATATCGGACCCATTCCGGGGCCGCCGCCGCCATGGGGGATCGCGAACGTCTTGTGGAGGTTGATGTGGATCACATCCGCACCGTAGTCGCCCGGGCGGCAGAGTCCCACCTGCGCGTTCAGGTTCGCGCCGTCCAGGTAGACGTATCCGCCGTGTCCGTGAACGATGTCGCAGACCGTCCGGATCTCCTCCTCGAAGACGCCATGGGTTGATGGGTACGTGACCATGACGGCCGCAAGGCGGTCTGCGTGAAGCGCTGCCTTTGCCGCCAGATCCTCCACATCGACGTTCCCGCGCTCGTCGCAGCGAACGACGACCACCTTCATGCCCGCCAGGACGGCGCTCGCCGGGTTGGTTCCGTGGGCCGAAGACGGGATCAGGCAGATGTCGCGATCCTGCCCAAGGTCCCGGTGACGCGCGCTGATCACCAGCAAGCCCGTGTACTCCCCCTGAGCGCCCGAGTTGGGTTGCAGCGACACCGCGGGCAAGCCGCTGATCTCCGCGAGCCAATCCTGCAGATCCGAAACGATGCGGTCGTAGCCGCGGGCCTGGTCACGCGGCGCAAAGGGGTGCAATGCGCCGAATTCGGGCCAGGTCACCGGGGTCATCTGGGTCGTGGCATTCAGCTTCATCGTGCACGAACCCAGGGGGATCATGCTGGTGGTGAGCGAAAGATCCCGCGATTCCAGCCGGTGGATGTAGCGCAGCATCTCCGTCTCGGAGTGGTACGAGTTGAAGACGGGATGGGTCAGGAAGGTACTGCAGCGCAGGAGCGGTGGCGGGTAGGGATCCGGATCGAAGGAGGCCGCCAGTTCGGTTGAAGAGCCGCCAGCGCCGAAAACGGCAAGGAGATCGTCCAGATCCGCGGGCGTTACGGTCTCGTCCAGCGCGACCCCGATCGTGCCGTCGCCGAAGTCCCTGAGGTTGATGCGCGCCTCGCCCGCGGCGGCGAGCACTGACTCCGATCCGGCGGCAGGCCTGACGCGCAACGTGTCGAAGTACAGCTTGTGAACGATCTCGTTGCCGGCCGTCTCCAACCCCCGGGCGAGCGTCGCGGTCTGCTTGCGCACGCGGGCCGCGATTTCGCGGATGCCCTCGGGCCCATGATACGCGGCGTACATCCCCGCCATGACCGCAAGCAGCACCTGCGCGGTGCAGATGTTCGAGGTCGCCTTTTCACGCCGTATGTGCTGTTCCCGGGTCTGCAGCGCCATCCTGAGCGCGGGGTCCCCGTGGGCGTCCACGGTCAGGCCGATGATGCGCCCGGGGAGCTTCCGCTTGAACTTCTCGCGAGACGCGATGAAGGCGGCGTGGGGACCGCCGTAGCCCATCGGCACGCCGAACCGCTGGCTGCTGCCAACGGCCACGTCGGCCCCGAACTCGGCCGGCGGCGACAGAAGGGCCAGCGACAGGAGATCCGCGGCCACGACAACGCTGGCGCCCGCTTCGTGGGCCTCCCGGCACATCGCCGTGTAGTCGTGCACGCCCCCGTCGGTGGCCGGGTACTGCACGAGTACGCCGAATACCGACTCGTCAAGGACGAAATCCTGGCAGGCACCCACCCGAACCTCGATCCCGAGCGGCTCCGCGCGGGTCCTGACGACGCCGATGGTCTGAGGGTGGCAGTCCTCGGCCACGAGGAAAACGGTCCGGTGGCGCTTGCGGCCCAGACCGTAGAGCATGAACATCGCCTCGGCGGCAGCGGTCGCCTCGTCGAGCAGCGATGCGTTGGCGATCTCCATTCCCGTAAGGTCCATGACCGCGGTCTGGAAGTTGAGCAGCGCTTCGAGCCGACCTTGAGCGATCTCGGCCTGGTAGGGCGTGTACTGCGTGTACCAGCCGGGGTTTTCCAGGATGTTGCGCTGAATGACCCCCGGCGTGATCGTGCCGGAGTACCCCATGCCCAGGTAACTCCGCCAGACCTCGTTCCTGGAAGCAATGTCGCGCATGCTTGCCAGCAGTTCCGCCTCCGGCAGGCCCTCCGGGATACGCAGCGGCCCCCGGAATCGGATTGCGGGGGGAACCGTCTCCTGCATCAGCTGATCAAGGTTGTCACAGCCCACGACATCGAGCATCTCCCGGATGTCGTCGGCATTCGGGCCCAGGTGGCGGGCGAGGAAATCGGGTCGGTGTCTGATTGATTGTGGCATCAGAGGCAATTGCGGCCGGACCGCGGGCTATTCGCCGATGTGTGCACCATAGCTGGCGGCATCCATGAGGGTCTCCACCTCGTCGGGGTCTTCGAGGCGCATCTGGATCATCCACCCCTCGCCGTAGGGATCGCTGTTGACCAGCTCGGGGTCGTCATCCAGCGCTGCGTTGACGTCCACGATCTCGCCCGCGACCGGACAGTACAGGTCGCTGACGGCCTTCACGGCCTCGATGGTGCCGAAAACGTCCATCGGGGCAAAGGAATCGCCCGGCTCGGGGAGTTCCACGTACACCACATCCCCGAGTTCGCCCTGGGCATAGTCGGTAATTCCCACGTAGTAGATGTCGGACTCTTCGGATTCTCTCAGATACTCGTGCTCGGTCGTGTACCTGAGTCCTTCGGGAATCAAGGACATGGTGGTCTCGCTTGAGGTTCGGGATGTCTCGGGCCTGAAAGCGACAGAAAAAAAGCCGCCCAGGGCAAGGGCGTCAACCCGTCGCCACGATCGACATTGAGTCGCGGGACCGAATGGCGTGGCGCCACAGGACCGAAGGGCGCCCGGGCGCCGCCAAGATCGTCGTCAGGCCATGGGGCCGGAGGGCGTCAGGCGGCCGCTCCGAATCCAATGCGGAACTTTAGTGCGTAGGTTAGATTATCACCCCCCGTAAACCCGCTCGGCGCAAGCGCCAGGTCACGGTTCTACTCGCTTCAGGAGGGATCATGACGACAATGATCCATTCGCCGGCGCTTACGGTTCTCGGCGACGACGAAGCCATGTTCCGCGAGGCGGTGCGTGACTTCGCAGAGTCGGAACTGGCGCCACGCGTACCGCGAATGGACGCCGCGCAGCAGATGGATTCCGAACTCATTTCGATGCTGTTCGAGCTCGGCTTCATGGCCATCGAGATTCCCGAGCACTACGGGGGCATCGGCAGTTCGTTCTTCACGGCCACGATCGTGGTCGAAGAGCTCTCGCGTGTGGATCCGTCGGTGGGAGTCCTGGTCGACGTGCAGAACACGCTCGTCAACAACGCGCTCCTGAAGTGGGGCACCGAGGGGCAGTTGAGCCGTTATCTCCCGAAGCTGGCCACCGGCACGGTCGGCGCCTACGCCCTCTCGGAGGCGGGAAGCGGCTCGGACGCGTTCGCCCTGGACCTGCGGGCAATCCGGGACGCAGACGACTGGGTGCTCAACGGTCGCAAGATGTGGATCACGAACGGCGCCGAGGCTGGCCTGTTCATCGTCTTCGCCAACGTGCAGCCCGAACTCGGCTACAAGGGCATCACCGCTTTTCTGGTCGAACGCGGCATGCCGGGCCTTGCGGTGGGGAAGAAGGAGGACAAGCTGGGCATTCGCGCCTCTTCGACTACGGAACTCGTACTCGACGAGGTGCCCGTTCCCGCCGAGAACGTGCTTGGGGAGCCGGGCCAGGGCTACAAGGTCGCGATCGAGACACTGAACGAAGGCCGGATCGGAATCGGCGCCCAGATGGTGGGCCTGGCTCAGGGCGCCTTCGATCACACCCTCAGGTACGTACAGGAGCGCGAGCAGTTCGGTCGTCCCATCGCCGACTTCCAGGGCGTCCAGTTCCAGCTGGCGGACATGGCCACCGACATCGAGGCATCGCGCCTGATGGTCTACAACGCGGCCCGCCTGAAAGACCAGGACGCCCGGTTCCTTCGCGAGGGCGCGATGGCCAAGATGTTCGCGTCGAGGACCGCGCAGGCGGTATCTTCCCGCTGCATCGATCTTCACGGGGGCTACGGATTCACTCGGGAGTACCCCGTGGAAAAACTCTACCGCGACTCGAAAATCGGCACGATCTACGAGGGGACCGACAACATGCAGCTGCAGACCATCGCAAAGGACCTGTTACGTGGCTAGCCCGCGCGCGCCGACGGACGGACTTCCACGGGCGATTCCCGTGGGCGCGGGACCGGGCCGCGCAACCCGCGTGCACAACGCACGACCGTGCAAGGAGGGGCCGTGCCCCAAATAGGCTTCGGGGAAATCCTGTTCCTTCTGGGGATCCTGGCACTCATTTTCGGCGCCAAGCGCATTCCCCAGATCGCGCGCGGCCTCGGTTCCGGCATTCGGAACTTCAAGGGGGCGCTCCAGGCCGGCAGGAAAGCGGACTCCCAGGACATCGACGAACGGGACGCCTAGCAGTCGGTGGATGAACCCGCGCGAGCATCGAGACCGGTGAGGCGCAGGGCTGGCAGGTCCCGTTCCGGAAACACCTGCGCCTGCGAGCGGCGATCCAGCCGGGACCGAAGGTAGCTGTGACGCAGCCCCGCGGGCGTCTCGGCCTGCTCTTCCTGGCCGTGCTGGTCGATCTCGTCGGCTTCGGGATCGTCTTGCCACTCCTCCCCTTCTACGCCAGGGACCTGGGCGCGGGGGGCCTGCAGGTCGGCCTGCTGGTCACCGTGTACTCCGCGGTTCAACTGGTCATGGCCCCCTTGTGGGGACGGATTTCCGACCGCTTCGGACGTCGTCGCGTCCTCATTCTCGGCCTGCTGGGGAGCGCAGCCGCCTACATTGTCTTCGCCCGCGCCGATTCCCTGGCGCTCCTGTTTCTGTCGCGCATTGTCGGTGGGATCGGCGGCTCCACGATCCCCGTGGCCCAGGCCTACATCGCCGATGTAACGCCCCCCACTCGCCGGGCCGGCAACATGGGCCTGATAGGCGCGGCGTTCGGCCTCGGGTTCGTGATCGGTCCGGCCCTGGGTGGAATCCTGGCCGGCGTTTCCCCCGGCTCACCCACCGCACCGGGCTACGTGGCGGCAGGGCTGTGTTTCGCCAATGCGCTGGTGGCCGCACTTTGGCTGCCCGAGTCGAGGCAATCGAAGGATCGGGCGACTTCAAGGTTCAATCTTGGTGCGGCCCTCGCCGAAGTGCGGGGATCCGCTCAGATCAAGATCATCCTCGCGAGCTACCTGTTCATCACAATGGCCTTCTCCACCCTGCAGCCAACGCTGTCTCTGCTGGCATCCGAGCGGTTCGCCCTGGGAGCGCGCCAGGCGGGGTACCTCTTCGCCATGCTGGGGCTGGTCTCGGCGGTCTACCAGGGCGGCATCGTTCGCGCGCTCGTCCCGCGGATGGGGGAACGCCGGCTGTTCCGCTACAGTGCCGTACCCTTCGCGGCCGGCCTTATGGTGATCGGCCTGTCGACAGATCTCCGGCTGCTGCTCGCCGGCCTGGTCCTGCTGGGAATCGGCTATGGCGGCGCGGTCCCGGCGGTGCTGGGTCTCCTGTCACGGGCGGCGAGCCCCGAGCGCCAGGGAGGCGTGCTCGGCGTCGGCCAGAGCGTCGGGTCGTTCGCGCGGGTCCTCGGTCCGTCCATGGCCGGCGCCCTCTTCGACGTCAGGCTCGCGTTCCCCTACATGGCCGGTGCATTCCTCATCCTGCTGGCGATGGTCGTGTCCCGTGGCATCGCACAGCCCGAAAAGGCAGCCCGGTGAACCTGACCGTCGTCCTCCACGAGCCCCAGGATCTGGTCAACATCGCAGCAGCGGTGCGCGCCATGGCGAATATGGGCCTCGCCCGCCTCGTCGTCGTGAATCCCCGTGAGTTCGACGCGTGGCGGATCACGGGAATCGCCCACCGCACCGAGCACATCGTCGACACCGTAACCCGAGTTGACTCGCTGGAGCAGGCGCTGGCCGACGCCACGTTCGTGGTCGGCACGTCGGCACGCGCACGCACGGCCCAGCGCAACTACTCGCGACCGCGTGAACTCGCGCCGCACATCCTCCGGCGCGCACGCGAAGGGGCCGTGGCCGTCGTGTTCGGCCGCGAGGACCGCGGCCTCTCGAATGATGCCCTCGACCGCTGCCACGAGGTGATGGTCATCCCGACCACACCGGAGTATTCCTCGCTCAACCTGGGGCAGGCGGTGCTGCTCGTAGCCTACGAACTGTTTCTGGCCGGAGCCGGCGAGCCCGAGACCCTGCCGGTGGGAAAGCGCTCCCTCGGACCCGCCACGGCGGAAGAGCTGGAGGAGATGTACGCGGCGCTCGAAGCCGGTCTGGAGCGCGTCGATTTCTTCAAGGCCCGCAAGGCCGAGAGCGTCATGCGCACCCTCCGCACAGCCTTCGGCAGGACGACCCTGGACGCACACGAAGCCCGGCTTCTGGCCTCCATCGGCTACCAGGTGCGCAACCGGCTTGACCGGATCGCACGGAAAGGGAATTCACCGTCATGACCCGTCACCGCAGCAGCCCCATGGTATTCCTGGCAGCACGCATTCTCATCGCCTGCCTTGCAGTCGCCGCCTGCGCCTCCGAGGACCGCGCACCGGCCTCGGCCTCCACACAGCCCACATGGCCCGGCGACGAATGGCCCGTCTCCGACCCCGCCGCCGAAGGTGTCGACCCGGCGGCGATCGACGCGCTCGTGTCCGACATCGACGCGGGACGCTACGGCCTCATCGACCACTTCCTCCTCATCCGCAACGGCCGCGTCATCGCGGACCATCGCTGGGACCACCACGACACCTACGTCCAGCTCCTCGCGGCGCAGGACGACACGGTCGAGCACCAGTACAACTACGACCACCCCGCGTGGCACCCGTTCTACCGGGACACGCGCCTCCACAGTCTCCAGTCGGTTACCAAGAGCGTGATGGCCGTGGCATTCGGGATCGCGGTCGACGCCGGACACATCCCGCCGACAGGGGCGGAGGTCTGGCCGTACTTCACCGGATACGGGGTGGATCCTTCGGAACCCGGTCGCGCCGGCGCATCGCTCGAAGACTTCCTGACCATGCGCAGCGGCATCTCGTGGGCGGCCCCGGGCCAGACCTACGACGACGGGACGCACCCGACCGTTGTCATGGAGACGAGCGACGCCTGGATCGACTATGTGGTGAACCGCCCCGTCGCAGTCGAGCCGGGCACCCGCTTCGACTACAACGACGGCGTGAGCGTCATGCTGGGCAAGATCGTGCGCGAAGCGACCGGCCAGAGAATCGACGCCTGGGCCGAAGAGCATCTCTTCGAACCGATCGGGATCGACGAGTACTACTGGAAGACGACACCGGGTGGTGAGGTGGATTCGGAGGGCGGCCTGTACCTCACCGCGCACGACCTCGCGAGGGTCGGCTACCTGATGCTTCGACAGGGCCAATGGGATGCTCGCCAGGTGGTCTCGGCGGGCTGGGTGCGCGTGTCCACCTCGGCGGTCGTACCCGACGTCAATCCCGCCAATGACCGCGCCGACAGCGGATACGGCTACCAGTGGTGGGTGCCCGTCCACGAAGACGGCGAGACTCGCATCTTCGCGGCCAACGGCTTCGGCGGCCAGTTCCTCCACGTGGTCCCCGAACACGACCTGATCTCCGTGTTCAACGGCTGGACGCTGCACGAGCGCCCGAGTTTTCCAGCTGGATGGCCATGCAGGACCGGATTCTCCCGGCCGTGATGCGGTGATGCCGGGCCGCTAGCCCTCGGCTTCCAGGGGCTCCGGATCCACCTCCGGCTGCCACATCTGCACTGCGGGGAAGGTCGCCAGGAACCAGCGCACCGCCATCAGGAACAGCCCCAGGAACATGAGCCCGATCAGCGGCGTCGCCACCGAGAACACCGGGTCGCCATCGTGGTGCAGAGAGGGGAAGATCAGCATGTAGTGCCACAGCCACAGGCCGACCAGCACCACGGTGGCGAAGGTCTGCAGGATGATCGGTGTCTTCTTGGGCCGCGCTCCGATCAGCCCCGCGAACGGTGCCACGAAGCACAGGACGATCACCGTGGCGGAGAGGCCGCCCCACGGGGCCCCCGCCCGCGTGTTGATCCACGCCTGCTCCCACTGGAGCTTGCCGTACCAGATCACGATGTACTGCGAGAAGAACAGGTAGGTCCAGAAGACCGCGAAGGCGAAGGTCAGCTTCCCCAGGTCCCACAGGGCGGAAGTGCCCACATGCTCGCCGAAAACCGCATCGCGGCGCCTGAGCAACACGGCCGCGACAGCCGTAGCCGCGAATCCACCCCAGAGCGCGCCCATGAAGAACCAGCCGCCGAAGAGCGTCGAGAACCAGTGCGGCTCGAGTGACATCGCCCAGTCGAACGCCAGTATCGTCATCACGGTCGCGTAGACGAGCACCAGAACCGGAGCCATCGTCGTCATGACCTGATAGCTGCGCGCCTCCTCGGCGGCCAGTCCCCTCCAGCCCCGTGTGAAGCGGGCATGCCACCATGACCGCGTGCGGGAATCGTCCCCGGCCGGATTCAGAGCCGCGCCGACGCGCCCGAGATCGGGTCTGAGGGCGAGGTAGACGAATCCGCACGCCATGGTGAACAGCGCCAGTACGCCGACAAGGTTCCTGCTCACCAGGAAGGGCAGGTTGAGGTAGGCCGCCTTCTTCTGGACGATCGGGTCGTCGGCCATCATCTCGATCCACGGGAAATAGTCTTCCCGCAGGTTGAGCAGCATCGGGATGAACAGCACGAACGCGATGGGCAGGTACGCGGCAAACGAGTGGTGGATCCGCCGCACGGACCAGTTCCACTTCGCCTTCACGATCCAGGTCACGGCCGCGACGATCACTCCACCCATCGCGATGGACGCGAAGTAGTTCCAGTTGACGACGTACGACTGCCATGCGAGCGACGAATCGCGAAACAGGGTGACGAAGAACGACACGACGCCGACGAAAACCATCAGCCGCACGATCATGGTGACCGTGGTGCTGCGGTCCAGGTAGCGCAGGGGAACCTCGGACGGAATCGAGTGGTGAGCCATGGATCAGTTCACCTCGCCTTCGGCAGGCGCGGGCTCGCCTTCACCACCCCCGGCCTGGCCCGATCCCGGCCCCAGTCCCTGCATCCGGCGCACGTAGTTGACGATGTGCCACCGGTCGTAGTGGCTGATCTGGTGGCCATATGCCGGCATCAGAGCCCGCCCGACCCGGATCATGCCGTAGAGATAGCCGTCGCTCCTGGCCACCGCCGCTTCACCGGTCAGAGGATACGCGGCCAACGCCGGATGCACCTCGAAGATGTAGCCGGTGGTGCCGGAGCCGTCGGGCCCGTGGCAAACGATGCAGACGCGTTCGTAGAGCTGTTCCCCGCGCGCCAGCGACTCCTCGGTGGCCGGTACCGGATTGGTAAGGCTGTCCACGACCTCGGGACGGTTGGTCATGTCGAGCTGCGTAAACGGCGGGGGCACGTCGGCACTCCCCTCGGCCTGCCCGACATTCGTGTCGAAGTGACCGGCCGGGTAGTTCCCCGCGGCCATTGGCACCGTGCCCTCGGGGGGCAGCAGCGTGTTCTCGTAGGGATCGAACGACCGCTGGTCGCGCATGCTGCGGCCGAAGACGTCGCCCATGAAGTCGTCCAGCGGGACGCAGGCCCCCGAAACCAGCAGCGCCAGGCCGAGGCCGAGGATGCCACGTCCGGGCAGCCGTGCGCCGGGACGTGGCCGCCCCCTCACCCGCATGGCAGTCGCCCGACTGCGCGCCCGGTCAGACATCGAAGCCCTCCGGTTCTTCCCGCAACTCGTCGGGATCGAAACCGGCCAGGATCTTCCTCGCCTCCCCGATTCTGGCGGGCGGAGCGGTCACGTAAACCCCGAACGAGCCGTTGGAGCACTCCGGATGATAGGCCACCAGCGGACGCAAATTGGGCAGCCCGGCGTTGACGAAAAGGCCGATCACGGTCGAGAGCGCACCGAACAGGATCGCGCACTCGAAGGCGATGATCACGTACGCGGGTATCGAGAGGATGGGCTTGCCTCCCGTCACCAGGGGCCAATCCATCGATGTCCACGAGGTGAACGCGAAACCCGTCGCCGCGCCGGTCAGCCCGCCGGCCAGGGTGAAAACCCTCACCGGACTGTGTGTCAGGGCCAGGCCCTCCTCCAACAGCTCGTGTTCCGGCAGCGGAGCGTAGGCGCGGAACCCCTTGTGTCCGGCTGCGCGCAACGCCTTGCAGGCCTCCACCGTCGAGTCGAGGTGCTTGAAGAGCGCGAAGACGCCCTGGTGCCCGCGCCGCCGCTTCGCCCCGATCATGTCGCGCCCTCCTTCACCCGCCCTCTCCGCGGTGGCGGGATTACTTCCTTCATCTCGGCAATCGCCACCGGCGGCAGCAGACGCGTAAAGAGCAGGAACCAGAAGCCGAACCAGGCGAAGCTGCCGATCAGAATGCCCATCTCGACCACGGAGGGACGGTACAGCCCCCACGCCCAGGGCTCGTATTCGTGCGACAGCGAGGTCACGATGATCACAAACCGTTCGAACCACATCCCGATGTTGATGAAGATCGAAATGACGAACAGTGCCGCGATCGATCTTCGCACCCGTCTGACCCACAGCATGAGCGGCACGAGGCCGTTGCAGGTCAGCATGATCCAGTTCGCCCACCAATAGTGCCCGAAGACCCGGTTCCAGAACGAACCCCGCTCGGGCGGCTCGCCCGAATACCACGCCAGGAAATACTCGGTCAGATACGCGTACAGGACGATCGCGCTGGTCAGCATGCAGAGCTTGGCCATCGCCTCGAAGTGCTTGACCGTGAGGTAGTCCTCCAGTCCGAAGAACTTCCGCATCGGCACGGCCAGGGTGATCACCAGCGCGACGCCCGAGAAGATCGCGCCCGCCACGAAGTAGGGGGCGAAGATCGTGGTGTGCCATCCCGGCACGATGGCCATCGCGAAGTCCCAGGACACGACGGAGTGCACCGAGAGCACCAGGGGCGTGGCGAGGGCCGCCAGGTAGATGTACGCCTTCGAGAAGTGGTGCCATTCGCGGTCCGTCCCGCGCCAGCCCAGCGAGATGATCTGGTAGAACTTCTTCCTCAGGCCGCGCGCGTGGTCGCGCGCCGCCGCCAGATCCGGGATCGTGCCCAGGTAGAAGAAGACGGCGGAAACGGTGAAGTAGGTCGTGATCGCAAAGACGTCCCACACCAGCGGCGACCTGAAGTTCGGCCACAGGAAGCGGGCGTTCGGATAGGGCACCAGCCAGTAGGCGTGCCACACGCGGCCGACGTGGATCAGGGGGAACAGGCCGGCCGTCATCACGGCGAAGACCGTCATCGCTTCGGACGCGCGGTAGATTGCCTGGCGCCAGGGCGCGCGGAAGAGGAAGAGGATCGCCGAAATCAGGGTGCCGGAGTGCGCGATACCGACCCAGAAGACGAATGTCGTGATGTAGACGCCCCAGCCGACCGGCGCATTCAGTCCCGAAACGCCGATACCGCGATAGATCTGATAGAACCACGAGGTGAGGAAAAGCCCGACCCCGGCGGCGGCCATCGAAAAGAGGATCCACCACCCCTTCCCCGGCCTTGACAGAACCTTGAGGACATCACGGTTGACGTCCTCGTATTTCCCGACGTCCGGGTTGGGGAGCGATCCCCGCTGGGTCAACTCGGCGGTCGTCATGGGCTAGTGTCCGCCCTCGTCCACTTCGTGGTGCGTGACCTTCTTCAGATAGTGGACCGCGGGCTGAGTGTTGATGAAGGCGTCGAGTACCCGGTAGACGCGTTCGTCGCCGGCGGCGGCGGCTACCTGCGATCCGTGATCGCGGATGTTGCCGAAGCGGATCACATCGGCCGGGCACACGCTCTGACACGCGGTCCGCACCTCGCCGTCCCGCACGTCACGCCCCTCGACCGCCGCGCGGTTCCCCGCCTCCCGGATCCGCTGCACGCAGAACGTGCACTTCTCCATGACACCGTTGTCCCGCACGGTCACGTCCGGATTGAACTGCCAGTTCATGGGATCGGGAATGTTCTCCCGCGTGTAGCGGTACCAGTTGAAGACCCGGACCTTGTACGGGCAGTTGTTGGCGCAGTAACGCGTCCCGACACAGCGGTTGTAGGCCTGCGCGTTCAGCCCGTCGGGCGTGTGGTAGGCCGCGAAGACGGGACAGACCGGCTCGCACGGGGCGTTGTTGCAGTGCTGGCACAGCATCGGCAGGAAGCGGATGTCCACCGGCCCCGAATGCGATGCATCGACCGTCTCGTAGTACCGCTCCAGCCGCATCCAGTGCATCTCGCGGCCCATGGTGGCCTGCGTCTCCCCCACCCAGGGGATGTTGTTCTCGGCCTGGCAGGCGGTTACGCAGGCCCCGCACCCCGTACACTTGTCGAGGTCGATGGCCATCGCCCACCGGGGCCCCTCGTGATCGTATTCTCCGAAGTCCGAACCGGGCAGCGGGAAATCCTCCGCCCGGCCTTCGGTGGCTACCGGCCGGAAGCCGCCTCCTTCCTGCAACTCGCGGATCTGGTCGTGCGCGTCGTCGGCGCCGTGTGTGTCCTCGGCCGCATGGCCAAGGGCAGAGAGCGCCACGGCGGGCGTGACGTTGCGGTTGTCCTGGTCGCTTGAACCCTCGGTCGATGTCAGGCGCCGCCAGGCACCCGTCGCGGTCACCGTGACACGGGTCGAAACCAGCGCCAGCGTCCCGGACACGGCGTCGGTGGCCTCCGGCAGGAGCTCCATGGGGTTGACCCCGTTGCCGTTGGCGAATTGGCCGTAGTCCGTGTGGCCGCCACCCATGGCCAGCGCCACGAAGTCTTCCCGAATCCCCGGATAGGTCCAGACCGGGACCTCCACCGCACCGTTGGCCGAGGCGACGCGCACGACGTCTCCCGACCGGAGCCCGAGCCGCTCGGCGGTTGCCGGGTGCATCTCGGCCCATGAGTGCCACATGACCTTCGACACCGGATCGGGGAGCTCCAGCAGCCAGGGCCGGTTGGCGTGGGTGCCGTCACCGAAGCGGGGCGACGGGTAGACCAGCAGCGTCATGTCGCCATCGCCGCTGAGCCGCGGCAGACGAAAGTCGACCGCCGTCACAGGAGCCTGCAGAGCGGCGACCGCGGGAGTAAGGTTCGTGTATGACACCGAGCCCGTTCGGAGCAGTTCCCGCCACAGTGCGTTCGGGTCGCCCACCAGGCCCGCCGCCTCACCGTTCTGCGCGAGCCAGGCGTCGTGCGCGCCCCGCAGGTAGTCGCGGAAGCTGGCTGCCCCGAAGTCGTGCCCCAGCCTGCGGCCCGCTTCCAGGAACACGTCGCTCATGGGGCGCGAGTCGAACGCGGGGACGGGGCGCATCGCCGGTTGCCGCACCGAATATGTGCCGGGCGCGGGAATGGCATCGGCCCACGACTCGAGTGCGTGGGCATCCGGAAGCACCAGGTCGGCCATCGCCGATGTCTCGTCCAGCGCGGTCGCGAAAGCGACCTTGAACGGAACCAGCGCGAAGGCATCGCGGAACCCGGATGCGGGGGGCAGGGAGTACGCGGGGTTGGTCCCGGCCACAACCGCCACGCCATAGACGCCACCGCTCATTTCCCGGATCGCGTCCGCCACACGCGCGTACGACGCAGCCTCGGTGTCCGGCGCGTCGTCGACGTGCATGGTGCGCCCCAGGGCGCCCGCCGCCGCGTTGAGGATCAGGACAGCGAGATTCGCCGCGGTGGCGGTCTGGTGGTGCCCCGCCGCTCCCGGCCCTAACGCCAGTCCGGTGCCCGCCTCGAACCGGTCCGCCAGCGCCGCGAGGGCGTCGGCCTCGACACCCGCCGCTTCGGCCGCGTCTTCGAGCCCGTACCCTGCCACCAGCTCGGTGTACGGGCCCGCGTCGGCACCGCGGCGGACGAGCTCACCGGCGACCGCCAGTGCGATTTGCGTCTCCGAGCCGGCCTGGGCGGGTATCCACTCGTCGGCGTTCTGTCCGGTCAGGGAAAGGCGCGGTCCCACGAATACGAACTTGCCCTTGGCCCCGTGATCCACCCCGTGCATGTCGGCGAAGTCCGCGCCGAAGGCAACCGGGGACAGCCATGTCTCAAGAAAGTCGGCGCCGAACGACACGAGGAAGTCGGCCGCGGCGATGTCGTACCTGGGTAGTGCATTGACGCCGAAGGCGATGTCGGTGGCTCTTCGCAGCGCGGAGTCGTCCAGCGCGTCGTGGATGACCCGCCTTCCGCCGACCGCGTCGACAAAGCTGTCGATGAACGCGCCCTCGGTGGGCCCCTTCCTGCCCGTCAGGAAGAGCGAACGTCCGCCGGTGCCCAGGCGATCCACGAGGATCTCGAGAGCCTCGTCCCAGGCAATCTCCTCGAATCCGTTCGGGCCGCGACGAAGCGGCGAGGCCACACGGTCCGGATTGTAGAGCGCCTGCAGCGCGGACACCCCTCGTGAGCAGACCCCCCCACGCGAAACGGGATGGTCGGGATTGCCCTCGATCATGACCGCGCGGCCCTCGCGGGTACGCACCCTGATCCCGCAGCCGCTCGCGCACTCGCCACACGTCGAGGCGTACCAGGTCGCAACCCCCGGCGTGATCTCCTCCGGAGGCGTTACGTAGGGGATCAGTCGCTCGACCTTGTCGGTGGCACATCCCGCGACGGCTGCCCCGGCACTCCCGGCGCCGACAACCTTCAGAAAGTCACGCCGCCCGAATTCGTCGCTCATGGGCGTTCCCCCGGGGATTCCTGCTGAATGGTGCCGGCCACGGACGCGTCATCCCAGGTCAACCCGCTCATCAGTAGTGGCATACTGTGCAATCGCGCGACGCGCCGCGCTCCAGGTGGCATGAGACGCACCAGCCCATGCGCAAATCGCCGGCCTCGGGCGCCATCTCTTCGAGCACTCCCATTGCCTGCACCTCTCCGTGACAGGTCTGGCAGGAGACCCCGGCGGCAACGTGGCGCATATGGGGGAACTTCACGTGATCCACGACCTTGTAGATGCGCTTCCACGGGATGGGCGTCCCCGAGTTGTGGTACTCGAGGACCCTGGCGACCTCGGCGGGGTCGTTCCGTCCCGGAATCGCCTGGTGACAGCCAACGCAGGTCGCCACTGGAGGAATGCCGGCATCGACCGAACGCTCCGCGGAAAAATGGCAGTACTGGCAGTCGATCAGGAACTGTCCCGCGTGGGTATCATGCGGGAACTGGATCGGCTGGGACTGCTCCGATTCTTCGGCGACTTCGCCCATCGAGCCGCCGTCGGGAACCTGTCGGCCGGCGACCAGGGCGACCGCAAAGAGGACCGGCGCTACTGCGACACCGGCCCCCAGCCACAACCTTTTCATTCGAGCAGTAGGCATCCCGGACCCGTCGTTGGGTCGAGGTTGAAAGTGGAAGGGTTTCCAGCACGGGGCATTGAGAAGCCGAAGGAAGGTAGGGAATCGTCCACGACGATGTCAACGAGCCGGGAGCGCGGAACCCGATCCCGCCTGTTGCCGGGGCACTCTCGTGCACTAGACTAGAATCCATGGAGCCTTCGTCCCTGCCCCCCGACCCATCGGTCCCACCGGTCCCGTCCGACGCGGGCGATGGCCCCGAGCCCGGGATCCACATCACGACCTTCACGCATGAGGGAAGGTTCTGGGATGTGCATCTGGAGTTTGTCGACGAGGGCCACGCGACAGAGTCCTGCAGGGGTAGACTCTGCTACATCCCCACCGATCAGGCCGACCACGAGGAGCCGATCCGCACGGCCATAATCTTCATCGAGCCGAGCTATGAAGAGGTCAGGCAGGCCGCCTTGGCCCTGGACCGCTACAATCTGGCGGCGCTGCTGCGCTCCGTAACCTGACTCCACACCGGTACGTGCAGCAATCCGCCTCACCGCTCCGTTGCCTCCTGCTCCAGGTTCGCGACCCGGGCGATCCGATGATGTCGCACGAGGTTGCTTCCTTCGAGCGTGCCCTGGCGCCACTTCCGGCGGAGATCGGGGTTTTCGACCTCCTCGGCGGAAGGCTGCGCCGCGCGGATCTCGCCGACATCGAGCTCGTGCTGCTGGGCGGGAGCGGCGCGTATTCGGCCGCCGTTGGAGGGCCATGGCTCTCCAGCGCCCTGGACTCGCTGCGCGCGGTGCACGCGTCCGGCGTCCCCGCGTTCGCCTCGTGCTGGGGATTCCAGGCCATGGCCGCCGCCATGGGTGGCCGGGTCGTTCAGGACCGGAGCCGTGCCGAAGTGGGGACCCATCGGGTGTTTGTCACCGCCGAGGGGCGCCGGGATCCGGTCTTTGGCAGCCTTCCGCCGTCGTTCGCCGCACAAATGGGGCACGAGGACCTCGTGGAGGAATTGCCGCCGCGCGCGACGCTGCTCGCTTCGTCGGACGCGGTCGTCAACCAGGCGTATCGCTTCGAAGACGCGCCCGTCTACTGCACCCAGTTCCATCCGGAGCTGGATTCGGAGGGACTGCTGGCCCGCTTGTCCACCTACCCGAGGTACGCCGCCGAAGTCGCCGGCGCGTCGTTCCAGGAGATCGTGGCCCAACTCGAGGACACTCCGGCAGCCAGTCGGCTGGTACGCCTTTTTGCCGAGAACTTCGTGGGCCGGTAGCCGGCGCTACGCCTGCTTGATCCAGCGCACCAGTTCCCGAAGCGTCGGGCGCTTCCCCTGCATGAGAATGCCAACGCGGTAGATCCGGCCCGCGACCCATGCCGTCCCGATCAACGCCGCCGCCATCAGCACCATGGAAGTGGCCACCATCCACCAGGGCACCGCGCCCACAACCGCTCTCGGATACATCATGATCGGCGAGAAGAACGGGAAGAGGGCCGCCCAGTCCATCCACGGCAGGCCGCTACCCTCGATCGATGTCATCTGCAGGATGAACGGAATGATCAGGAGCATCATGACGGGAAACTGCGCCTGCTGTGCCTCTTCCTCCGTGCTGCACATGGCGCCCACGGCAGCAAAGAGAGAGGAGTAGAGGAAGTACCCCAGAAGGAAGAACACCAGCAGCAGGCCGAGGGAGCCGGCCCCCGGCATCAATTGACTCAGCTCCCCGACATCCACCGCGGGCCAGTTTGCCGCGATCATCGGAATGCCCAGCAGTCCGATCAGTGCGGCGCACCCCACCCAGATCCCGACCTGGGTGAGCCCCATCGAACCCACCCCGAGGATTTTTCCGAGCATGAGACGCCAGGGGCTGATCGAAGACACCACCACCTCGACGACCCGGTTGCGCTTCTCGTCCAGGACCGAACGCAGCACGTACGCGCCGTAGAAGAGCATGGTGAAGTACAGCAGGAACGCCCCCGCGAAGCCGGTTGCGATCCCCGACACCCGTTCCATCTCCGACTGCTCCTCGCCCAGCGACTCGAAGGACAGCCGCCCGCCCGCCAGCAACTCCCGCAATCCGGCGGTGTTTCCCGCAAAGGAGAGCCGCAGCTCCAGCACGGTCTCCACCACGACGTTCTCGAAAAGCGCCGCGCGCACGCGTCCCGGCGCCTCATTGCCCCGGTAGGCGAACGTCCCTTCCTGAATGGTCAGGTCGTCGAGGACGACGTAGGCCTCGATCTCGTCCTCGGTCACCCGCCGGTCCATCTCCTGCAGGCCGACATCGCTGTCGACCAGTTCGACATCGTAGCCCACGGCCTCCAGGCCCGCGGCCACCGTCTCGCCGAGCTGGCCGGTGAGGTCGACCAGTGCGAGATCGCGCTCGGAACGCTCCGCCTGGATGCTGAGGAATGCGCTCAGGCCGATCAGGCCGATCATGAGCACGGGCATCGCGATGGTCGCGATGATGAAGCCCTTGGTCTTGACCCGCTCGATGTATTCGCGCCGCAGAACCACCCATACCTGTCTCATTGCACACCTCCCGCCACCCCGAGGGCCGGTTCCGGGTCCGGCTGTCCCGCATGTCTCACGAATATCTCGTGGAGGCTGGGCTCCAGCAGCTCGAAGCGGCGCAGCATGACCCGTTCGGCCACCGCCACCGCCAGCAGCCGGTCAGGTTCGACCCCGCGACCCGCCTCGATGTGGTACGCGTCGTCAACCCTCTGCGGGTTCGTGATTCCCAGCCGGGCCAGCCAGGTGTCGTCGCCCTCGAACTCGATGGCGATGGTACCCGTCCGTTCCCGTCGCTTCAGCTCCTTGAGGTTGCCGTCGAGTACCTTCCGGGACCTCGAGATCAGGCAAACCCGCTCGCAGAGGCGCTCCGCCTGATCCATGAGGTGCGTCGAGAAGAGGATGGTCGTGCCCTTGTCCTGCTGTTCCCGGACGATGGATTCGAGGACGTCCTGATTGATGGGGTCCAGGCCGCTGAAGGGTTCGTCGAGGATCAGGAGGTCCGGATCGTGCAGGACCGTGCCAATGAACTGCACTTTCTGCTGCATCCCCTTCGAGAGCTGCTGCACCTTCTTGTTCGCCCACTCCTCGAGGCCCAGCCGCTCCAGCCATTCCATGGCCCGCCGGCGGACGATCTGACGGGTCATGCCGCGCAGCTCGCCGAGGAAGACGAGCTGCTCCAGCACCTTCATCTTTTCGTACACCCCGCGTTCCTCGGGGAGGTATCCCACGCGGTTTCGGCGCGCGAAGTCGGGGGACCCGCCGAGCAACTCGACAGTGCCCCGGTCGGGAAGAAGGATCGCCATGATCATCCGGATCGTGGTTGTCTTGCCCGATCCGTTGGGCCCCAGGAGACCCAGGATCGTGCCCCGCGGAATCTGGAGGTCGAAATCGGCAACCGCCGTGTGTTCGCCGAAGCGCTTGGTGACGCCTGAAAGTTGAACCGCGTGTTCCGTCACGAAATAGTCCCGGGTGGAAGTGAAGGTGTGTTGACCTGGGGCGCGTCCCGTCCGTTCACCCGCCCCGCCGGCACGCGCTCCGTTCGTCAGGATGCCACGTAGAGGTACGCCGCGCTTTGTGGAAGTCTTCAAGTGGATTGCGGTTATCGTCGTTGCCCCGATCCGGGACGAAATCACGCGACAGGACTTCCAACGGAGATTTTGGTTATTTTAGGAGTGCGATACCAGTACACGAAGGAGTTCGAGTGGCTATCTACCGTACCATTTTCTACGGCGACATTACAGTGGGCACAGGGGGCAGAATGACGATCCCCCTATCGATGCGGGACCGGTGCGGCATCCAGGAGGGGGACACCCTGACGGTTCGGGTGGAGGAAAACCCAAAGGGGATTCGGCAACTGGTCATGTGGAGAAGGGACCCCGACCCGGAGGACTGACCGCAATCGGCCGGGATCGCCCCGGGCGGATGACGGTCACCGCAATTCGGCCCAGCGCACGAGTTCTCCCAGCGGCCGGCTTCCGTCGTGGAGCCAGTCCGAGTCCGGGAACGGAACCCGGTCGAGCGGCACGATCCTTGTCGCGCCCGCTGCAACGAGCGCTTCCCCGAACGCCTGGGGACGCTCGCCAAGGCCGGCCAGCCCCACGGTCTGAAGGACACGGGACAGCGGTGCCAGGATCTCCAGGCAAGCGGACAGGTCGGGCACCGGCACAACCCAGGCGGTGCGGCCGCCCACAGGCTCGAAAACCTCCGGCGGGGCAAGTGCCACGGTCCAGGCTCCGGTGCCGCCCGTCCAGAGTCCGGTGTCGCCGGAAGCCGCACGCCGCACGGCAAGCCGTCCATGCAACTGGTGTCGTGCGGACAGCTCACCGGCTGGTGCGGCCGCAGGAGGCAGCGTGCTCGCCAGCGCCTGCAACCGGCCCGCCAGGCGCGCGCACCAGCGCTCGGCATCGCCGCGGTTGCCGAGCAGCAGGATGAGGTGGGTGCTGACGCAGCCCATCTGGTCGAACAGGGAGACGGCCCGAGCAGCCTGGACATCGGCGTCGGGAGCCGCGCGGGGATCCACTACCGCGACGCCCAGGCGGTTGGGGTGCTCGATCAGCCGCGTGGCGGCGGGGGCTCTGGCGCGAATGGACTCGATGGTGTCGTCGCCACCGTAGACGACAACCTGATCGGCCAGGGCGAGGGCTTCCCGTTCCCAGGCGTCCCAGGCCGGGTCGCCTCCGGGCCAGTACTGAACCGCCAACGCGCCGCGAAGCCGAACGTCCGCGCGATGCAGCTCCCGGGCGAATCGAATGGTCAGGGCGACGTCACCGGCGCCGGGTTTCGCCAGTACCGGCGACTTGACCAGCAGAGCCCGAATGATGGATGTGACGGTCACGCCGGGCACCGATCCCGCGCCGATATGCAAAGTGACGCCCGGCGCGGCAGCCCGCATGTCCCTGTCGGCACCGCCGACGAAGCGGTCCAGTACGGCGGGATCGGGGAACTCGGAGCACAGCAGGCGATGTAGTGATTCGGTGGTCCAGGTGTCGGCCACCCCCTGCACCACGATCCGTGCCATGGCCGGCGTGACTCCCGCGTTGCGTGCGACCTCGGCCACGATCCGATCGTCGAGCCCACCGGCCAGGCGCTCCCCCAAGGCACCCAGCGCCTTCACAAGGTCGGCGGCGCGCACGGCCGCAAGACGCTTCCGCGACTCGGCCAGAGATGACATCACCGAGCGAGCCAAGTGATGGTCTGACTTGGGGTAACGGATGTTCATCCCACCAGCCGTACTCGCTTGCAGAGCGTCGGGGGCCGGAAGGCCGGGAGGCCAGACCCAGGCGTCGGCCGGGGTGCCGTCGCTCATCGTCCGACCACGCGCAGAAACGACTCGGCCATGAGCGAGCAACCGCGGAGGCTGGCGCCCGGTGCCCGGCCGGCCAGCTCGATCCCGCCATCGTCGGTTGTGCAGCCGAAGTCCTCGGTGAGGATGTGGCAGACGGAGCCGGCGTTCGCGAGATCGAAGTGGGACAACAGTCCGGGCTGTCCCGGCGGCAGTGGGGAAAGGGTGGCCGGGTCGAGAGCGCGGGTGCGCACCCACGGAGGAAAACGGTGCCGGCGCACGGTCGAGGAGCGCGTTGGCAGCTCGCCGTCGTAGGCCTGCGACAGGAGTTCCGTCATTCCGTACTCGTTGACGATGTCGCGTGCGCCAACGGCCAGGGCCCGTTCGACCCTTGCGTAGAGCGTGCGGCGATCCACCTCGGCGACCCGCCCCTTGAAACCGCCCGTCTCCATGATGCGGGAGCCGGGGGGCAGCGGCAGCCGTTGCGGACCCAGCGCGTCCAGGAGATGGACAAGAGCAAAGGCCGTCGTCAGGAGCAGGATCGGGACCGTTCCACGGGCAGAGTTGCGTACCGAATCCACGTCGATGCCGTGCACGGAGTCGAAGGCCCACACCGCGCCGGCAACCTCGGGTTCTTCCGCGATGAACCCCGCCATGCGGGCGAGAGACGAATCCTTTGCGACCGCGGGATCGGGGACCAGCGACACCACGCGGATCCGCTCGACGCCCCGCAAGAGGTGCCGCCGATAGTTGCCGCGCGCCGCCGCCCGGTAGAGCTCCAGGCTGGGCACATGGTGTTCTCCCCGCCCGCCCCGCCCACCGCCGGTGCCGCTTGTCCGGAACACCGCTTCCGGCGGGCCGCATGCGATCGGCACGTCGCGAAAGGCCATCACGGGAATGGGCGGGATCTCGTGCCAGGCGGCGGGATCGGCAGCCGGCGCCGAGTCCCAGAAGCGCCGCAGCATCGGGTTCGACGCCCGCTGGACGGCGTGAATTCGCAGCGCCAGGCGGTTGAAGGCATCGTCCGCCGCCAGGTCGGCAGCGGTGATGTTCCCTGCCGGATCGGGAGCCTTCGCGGCCCCGGTGTTTTCACCGCGCCACCCGCCGAACAGCACGGCGAGTTCCCGCAATACCTCCGTCACGGAAGAAGTCGCGGACGCATCGCCGCTCAGTTGCCGGAGGGATTCCGTCCACGCGCTGCCCGGCCCTGCCCACGAACCGCGCGGCCTCCCAGTTCCCCGGTCTGTTCCCCGTCACGGATCGTGTGCACCCCCGAAACAACGACGTGCGCGACGCCATCGGGGTACTGGTGCGGATCGTCGAAGGTTGCACGGTCGCGTACGGTGTCTGGATCGAAGACGACGATGTCGGCCACGGCGCCCTCCCTCAGCACGCCGCGGTCGCGGAGGCCGAGCTTCCGCGCAGGGAGGCTCGACATCTTGTGCACGGCGCCCTCCAGGCTCATGGCTCCGCGCTCGCGCACGTAGTGGCCGAGCACCCGGGGAAAGCTGCCGTAGCCGCGCGGGTGCGGCGACGAACGCGAGAGCGGGCCGTAGGGTGCGTACGCGCCGCCGTCGGAGCACACCATGCCGAGCGGATGGGCAAGCATGCGCTCCGTATTGTCCTCGGACATGCCGAAGCCGATCATGCCCACGCTGCCGCCCGCGTCGCGCAGCAGCCGCACGGTGAGATCGTAGGGATCCTCGCCGAGCTCGGCGGCCAGCTCGCCGAGCCGCCGGCCCCGCGCGGCCGCGTTGGGGCCGCCGATGCGGGTGATCTGCACGGCATCCCACGAGCCCAGCAGGGCGATCTTGTCCCGGCAGGCGCGCTCCAGCGCCGGGGCGGTCTCCGGATCGGCGAGCCGCGCCAGGAACCGTGCCGTGCCGCCGGCCCGCGCCGGGGCGGGGAACAGGTTCGACAGGCCCGTCGCGTAGGCCACGTAGGGGTAGCGGTCGAAGTGCGCGTCCACGCCCGCCGCGCGCGCGGCCTCGATTGCCGCGAAAGCCGCGTCGGCCTTCCAGTGATTGCGCTCTCCCTGCGCCTTGAGGTGCGAGACCTGGACCGCCACGCCGGCCACCCGTCCCACGTGCAGCGCCTCCTCGAGCGCGGCCAGCAGGCGGTCATCCTCGTTGCGCATGTGCGACGCGTATGGGTAGACCGTGCCGCGCAGTTCGCCCGCGAGCGCCACCAGCTCGTCGCGCGTCGCGAAGCTGCCCGGCGTGTACTCCAGCCCGGTCGACAGTCCCACTGCGCCCCGCGCGAGCGCGCCCCGCACCAGGGCGCGCATGCGGTCGATCTCGGGAGCGGTCGCCGGGCGGTCCGCGCCGCCCACCACGAGGCCGCGGATCGTGCCGTGGCCGATCATCGACGCCACGCTCACCGCCGGGCGCTCCCGGTCGATCCGGTCCAGGAAGCCGCCGACGTCGCGGAAGTCGATCTCCACGTCGAAGTCGCGCCGATAGCGGTCGCGCGTCGATTCGAACCCGGCGTCGCTCCAGGGCCCGATCGAGCTGCCGTCCTGTCCGACCACCTCCAGCGTGACACCCTGCCGCACCCGGCTCTCGGCGCGGGGATTGACCAGAAGCGACAGGTCCGCGTGGGAGTGGATGTCGATGAAGCCGGGCGCGACCGCCATGCCCCGGGCGTCGATCTCGACCGCGCCCGTCGCGGCAACCTCGCCGACAGCCGCGATGCGGTCGCCGTCGACGGCGATGTCCCCGGTGCGCGGGGGACCTCCCGTGCCGTCGTAGAGGGTGCCGTGACGAATCACCAGCGTCTGGCGATTGCGGGTGGCCGCAACCCAGGGCGTGGCAGGCCGTCCGAGGCCTGCCAGCCCCGCAAGCCCGACCGCACCGCCCGCCAGGAAATTGCGTCGCTTCACGTCCCGTCGCTCCGCATGGCCGTTCTTCCTCCAGCCCCCAACCTGCCCGGCGCGATCCCGCCTGAACGAAGGATCTTGAGCTGCTGCCGCGCCTGTTCGCGTTTCACGAGATCGACGACCGAGGCGAGGTGATTTTCCATTTCGGCGTAGTCGTCGCCCGGAAAGCCGTCCGCTTCGGCCTGTTCGAGGGTTTCGCGGAGCCCGCGGATCTCCCGTCGAGCCTTCTCGAGGGCCCGTTGGAGTCGGTTCAGCGCGCGGCGAATGTCGGCGTCCGGTGTCTTCATGGCATGTAAGGATGTGCGGACGGATCGAGCACCGCCACACCCGTGGGCTCGAAATGTCGCAGGTTGCGGGTCACGACCGTCAACCCGTGCTCCAGCGCGGTCGCGGCGATGAGCAGATCGGCGCTGCCGTGGCCGTGTTCTCCGGTCAGGCAGCCCCAGCGGCGCGCGACCGACGTGTCGACCGGCAGGATGCGTTCGGAATAGAGCCGCAAGAGGTTGTCCAGCCATGCGCCCAGCCGGTCCGCGAAGCCGGGATTGCGCGCGCGCTCCCTTGCGATGCCTCGCTCGATCTCGCCCACCGTCACGACGCTCAGGTAGAGGTCCGCTGCGCGCTGAGCCGAGACCCAGCCGACGATCTCGGGATTACGGTCGGGTCTGCGGAGCGCCGAAAGGACATCGGTATCGATCAGGTACATGCGGGCTGCTCGTGTGGGGACATCCGGAGGCCTTCCACCGGTCGCTACAGGTCCACCGGACGCGGCCTTGCGGTCAGGCGCCGCACTTCGGAGCCGTCTCTGGGGATGGCAAGCAACAGCTCCTGGAGCGAGGGGGCGTTCGCATCCTCCAGACGTTGCAGGCGCTCGTAGTCGGCCGTCGCCAGCACGACCACGGCCGGCTTTCCGTGCCGGGTCACGCGCTGGGGGTATCCGGCCATGGCCTCGCGGACGACGGCGCTGAAACGGTTCTTGGCATCCTGGAGCTTCCAGTCGGTCACGGCAGGCTTCCCGTTATGGATAGATTATTCGGCTAGATGAATTTACTGGCCAGATTGGCAATGTCAAGAGGAAACCCCGGTCTTCCCCCGACTCGGCGCTCACGAGCGACTACCGCATCTTCGTCACGCCGAGCCACGAGCCCACCGGCAGAGCGCACGAGTTGCGATGCCATTGGCCCGGAAGTACCTCTTTGGTAGTCTGTAGCGCAGCCGCCCGGACCGGGGCTGCGTCTGCCGGGACGCCAGTGACCAGGGCCATGGAGGAATTGCTCGTTGAACGCTTCAAGACACATCAGGGGCCGCATGGCGGCCGTGGTGGCCGCCGCTGCTGCCGCCCTCGTCCTGCCCACCCAGACCGCCGCGCAGGAACGCTACGACATCGTGCTCGCGGGCGGGCGCGTCATGGACCCGGAGACGGGGCTCGACGCGGTGCGAAACGTGGGCATCAACGGCTCCACGATCGCTGCCGTCTCGGAGGAGGCGCTCGACGGCGAGGTGGTGGTGGACGTCGCCGGAATGGTGGTTTCGCCCGGGTTCATCGATCTCCACGCGCACGGCCAGACCAACCGCGCGAACGAGTTCCAGGCGCGGGACGGTGTCACGACGGCGCTCGAACTGGAGAGCGGGGTGGGCAAGCCCGCGGCCTTCCTGGCCGAGCGCGGCAAGGGGGCCATCCTGAACTACGGCGCCACCGTGTCGCACATGTCGGTCCGCACGCTGGCGATGCCGGACAGGATCGAGGCTGTGCACCGGGCGCTCATGTCGGTGGAGAGCGACGCGGAGGGCGGCCTGCGGGAGCTGGGGTCCGTCGCCTCGGCGGCCCGGTACGACCCGGTTTCGCCCGACGACTACCCCGCGCTGCGGGACGCTCTCGCGCAGGGGCTCGCCGAAGGGGCACTCGGGATCGGCATGGCGCACCAGTACTACCCGGGCGCTTCGCTCGAAGAGATCCTGGAGGTCTTCCGGTTCGCGTCGGAAGCGAATACGACGATCTACACGCACGTGCGCGACATGGCGATCAGCGCCATGCAGGAGGTGATCGCCAACGCGGTCGCGACGGGCGCCTCGCTTCATATCGTCCACATGAACAGCTCCAGCCTCTGGAACGTGTCGCCGGTGCTGGAGCTGATCGGGGGCGTGCAGAGCCGGGGCTTCGACGTCACGACCGAGGTCTACCCCTACACCGGGGCATCCACCGGCCTGGGGTCGGCGATCTTCGACCCGGGCTGGCAGGAGAAGCTGCGGATCGCGTACGGCGACCTGCAGTGGCAGGACACGGGTGAGCGGCTGACCGAAGAGACGTTCAACAGCTACAGGGCGAGCGGCGGCACGGTCATCATCCACATGATGCAGGAGGAGTGGATCCGTGAGGCGCTGGCGCGCGACTTCGTGATGGTCGCGTCCGACGGCATGCCCTATGCGCCCGGCGCGCATCCGCGCAGCGCCGGCACCTTCTCCCGCTTCCTGGGGCGCTACGTGCGCGACGAGGGGCTCATGCCGCTGATGGACGGCCTCGCCAGGATCACGATCATGCCGGCGAAGCGGCTGGAGGGGATGACGGATCAGGCGTCCGCGATGGGACGTCTGCAGGCGGGCGCGACGGCGGACATTACGGTGTTCGACCCGGAGACGATTATCGACACCGCGACCTTCGAGGACAACCTGTCCTACTCGGAGGGGGTCGCTCACGTGCTGGTGAATGGGGAATTCGTGGTGCGCGACGGCGAGAACGTCCCGGACGCGATGCCCGGGACGGCGATCGTCGGAAGGAAGGCGGGCGAATGAACACGCCGCAACCGAACCGTCAGTCTCCTGCTGCGGTCCCCCTGATCGTTGCGACCGCGCTGGCCGTCGCGACCGCGGCAGGCGCCGCACCGGTCGCCGGACAGGACTACGACGTCATCATTCGCGGCGGACGCGTGATCGACGGCACCGGCAACGACTGGTTCCGTGCCGATATCGCCATCGATGGGGACCGGATCGTGCGCATCGGGCGCCTGCCAAACGCCACCGCCACCCGCGAAATCGACGCGACCGGTCTGTACGTCAGCCCGGGATTCATCGACCTGCACTCGCACTCGGACGGGGCGATGACCTCCGAGCACATCGAGGCCCGCCGGGCGAGGAGCCTCAACAGCCAGGGGCTCACCACCGTGATCGGCGGGCCGGACGGGCGCAATACGGCGTGGCCGCTGTCGGCGGAGATCGCCGCCCTGGAGGACCAGGGCCATGCCATGAACTTCGTGCCGATGGTGGGCCACAGCACGGTGCGTTTCCAGGTGATGGGGAACGACTACGAACGCCCCGCCACGGCTCGCGAGGTCGTGCGCATGCAGGAACTGGTGCGGCAGGGGATGGAAGCCGGAGCATGGGGGCTCGGCGCCGGGATCGAGTACAGACCCGCCCGTTTCAGCGATCCGGAAGAGGTGGTCGCGCTGGCCGCCGCGGTTGCGCCCTATGACGGGTTCTACATCGCGCACCAGCGCAGCGAGGCCACCATGCCGCTCTGGCAGCTGCCCAGCAACGTCAACGACTGGCCGGTCGACGGGCTGCAGGGTCTCCAGGAGACGATCAACATCGCGCGGGAGACCGGGATCCGCGTGGTGGCGAGTCATCACAAGGCGCGGGGGCGCTCCAGCTTCGGCCGTTCGGGTCACGACACGCTCGTGGTGAACGCGGCGCGCGCCGAGGGGCTCGAGGTGTACCTGGACGTCTACCCGTACGAGACCTTCGGCGGCGGCGCCCGCCCGATGATCCCGCGCTGGAGCCTGGTGGCCGACGGCGTGGACACGAGTGGCGGCAGGGACAGTCCGGTGTACCAGCGCGAGGGGATGTTCGACAACGCACGGGCGCACCTGACGCGGCGGTGGAACGACCCCGGGACCCGGGCGCGCATCGCGCGCGACATTGCGTGGATCGTGGACCACAACGGCGGCGAGGACCGGGTGGTGGTGGTGGACTATCCCGATGCCGCGTTCGTCGGGAAGACGCTCACCGAGCTGGCGGACGAGATGGGCGTGACCTTCCAGGAAGTCGTGGTCCACATGGCCCTCAACGGGTACCCGGACGTGCTCGGCGGGGCCTGGACCCGGGGATACGGCATTCACGATGTCGACGTCGTCAACTACTACAAACAGGAGTACACGGCGACAGCCTCCGACGCCGGCGTGAGCGGGGTCGAGGGTGTGCCGCAGTTCGCGTCGCGGCCCGGGGCGCATCCGCGGCATTTCGGAGCGTTCACGCGCAAGATCGCGCACTACGTCAAGGACCTGAAGGCGATCTCGCTGCCGTTTGCGATCCGTTCGATGAGCGGTCTGCCGGCGCGGATTATCGGGCTGGAGGACCGCGGTCTGCTGCGCGAGGGGTTCAAGGCGGACGTGGTGATCTTCGACTACGAGCGGCTGCGGGACCGCGCGACCGTGCTGGAACCCGACCTGTACAGCGATGGCGTGGACTACGTGATGGTCAACGGCGTGCTCACGATCGACAACGGCGAGTTCACCGATGCGCTGCCCGGCGAGGTGGTGCTGCGGGGTGGACGGCCGGTTAGCTGAGGTGACGGCGGAGGCGGATCCGCTCGACGTCGTCATTGTCGGGGCCGGGCCGTGCGGGCTGGCGGCGGCAGTGGCGGTGCAGGAAGCGGGGCTGACATATGTGGTCCTCGACCGCGGGTGCATCACCGAGTCGCTGACCCACTACCCGTATTACATGACGTTTTTCTCGACGGCCGAGCGGCTGGAGATCGGCGTGGTGCCCTTCACGATTCCCGAGCCCAAGCCGACGCGGCGGGAGGCGCTGGCATACTATCGGCATGTGGTGGCGCATCATGGGTTGAAGGTGCGGCAGTATGAGGAGGTGACGGAGGTTGTCCGCCCGGACGAGGGGCGCTCCGGCTTTGTCGTCCATACGCGCGGTCGCGACGGGCACGAAGGTCGGCTGGCCTGCCGGGCCGTCGTCATCGCCACCGGCGGCTTCGGCGAGCCCAACCGGCTGGAACTGGAGGGCGGGGACCCGGACGGGCGCGTCATCCACTACTACAAGGATCCCTACCCCTTCTTCGACCAGGACGTGACGGTGGTCGGTGGCGGCAATTCGGCGGCGGAAGTGGCGCTGGAGCTGTTCCGCAACGGGGTGCGGGTGCGGATGGCGCACTTCCTGGACGTGTTCGACCGGGGCGTGAAACCGTGGGTGCGGCCCGACATCGACAACCGGATCTCGAGCGGCGAGATCCCGATGCACTGGGGGTCGCGGGTGGCACGGCTCGGGTCCGGGACGGCGACGATCGTTCGCGGCGAGGGCCGCGAGGCGACCGAGGTGGCGTGCGACTGGGTGCTGGCGATGACCGGGTGGCGACCGGATCGTGCCCTGCTGCACGGCCTTGGCGTCGAGACGGACCCCGTGACCGGCATTCCCGCCCACGACCCGGAGACGATGGAGACGAATGTGGCCGGCGTGTATATCGCGGGCGTGATCGCGGCGGGTTTCAACGCGAACAAGATCTTCATCGAAAACGGGCGGGAACACGGGGGGCTGATCGCGGGACATCTGGCTGGGCGGGCGGAACCAGGTGGGTAGTTCTGAAACCGTTTTGGGCGGACTGGTTGACTCCCTGCGTACACTGGTAGTACCATTACGTGGCATACTGTCTTACCTACTCGCGTAATACCACCGCCGAAGAGCCACCACGAATGACACCCGTATCGTTGAAGATGCCGAGGCGCCTCGCAGTTGAAGTCTCCGAGGCCGCGCGTCGTCGCGGAGTCAGCAGATCCGCCCTGATTCGCGAGGCTCTCGAAGCCTTTCTGACCACGGAGAGACAGACGCAGCCGGAATCGGCACTCTCACTGGCGCTTGATCTCGTCGGGGGCTTCCCCGGGCCGGAGGACCTGTCGGTCAATCCGGAGTACATGCGCGGCTTCGGTCAGTGACCCGGAGAGTCATTCTCGACACCGGCCCCTTGATCGCGATCCTGAACCCGCGGGACAGGCATCATCGCTGGGCGCAGGAGCAGTGGGCGCAGGTCACGCCTCCGTTCCTCACGTGCGAGGCGGTCATCACCGAAGCCTGTTTTCTGGCACGTCGCCTCGCCCGCGGCGGAGAGGAAGCTGTGGTCTCGCTGATTGAGCGCGGTGTCCTCGACGTGTCGTTTCAACTGGCCGACGAGGCCGCTACTGTCGCGCGGATGATGAAGAAATACCGCGACGTGCCCATGTCCCTGGCGGACGCGTGTCTTGTCCGAATGTCGGAACGACACGCCGGCAGCCTGGTCCTGACCCTGGACGGGGACTTCAGGATCTACCGGAGTAGCGCGCGGCAATCCGTCCCCGCCTGGACGCCCGGCGATTGAAGAGGGGGCGTATCGACTGCGTCGACGGATAGCCGTTCGCAGGGGCAGCGATCGATGCCGCAGCGGATCTACCGCAGGTACGGGGTGTAGGGAAGACATGGTGAGAATCCCGCGCGTCTCCACGGCCTTGTGCAGTCTGGTGGTCCTCACGGGCTGCAGTGGCGCGGATGTCGGCAACGTCACGGGCCCCCTGATCGAGTTGAGCGAATCGGCCATCGAGATACTCGGGGGCTCCGATTTCCTTGCCCAGGTCCGGGACCTGGAGATCACGAGTGATGGGTCCGTCTGGGTTCTGAACTCGGCGGAGCCATTGTTCGTGGGACTTGGCCCGGACGGCGAGTCCCTCGGCGCCTACGGGCAGTCCGGCCGGGGACCCCGCGACTTCCCGATGCCCGCCGGTTTCCTTTCCGGCGGGTGGCAGGGTGACGTCTGGGCTCTTGACCTCGTGCGCCACGCGATGGTCCGGATCTCGCAACCGGACGCTGACTGGACGGAGATCTCCCTGCGGTCGGCTTCCCTTCTACCCGGCACTGTGCGGGGTGGCAGGAGCATGCTGGGCGGCTCGGTGCGAACCGCGAGACTCGGCCTGGAGTTCGTGGTCCCGCGCACGAGCGCGACGATGGAATCCGGTGTGCTCGACTACCGTTTCTCGCTCATGCGCCCCGACTTCGTCGCCTTCGATCCGGAAACCGGCGAGTCCCGAACCCTCGTGGCGCTCGCCGAAGTGCTGGACGACCCTTCGGGCGACTTCATCCCGATGGAGGGCGGTTTCGGTTTCCCGCTGTGGTATCGGCTGTGGGCTTCCTGCGGCGACGATGTCGTGCGGGTTCACGATCGGGTCACGAATCAGATCCGGGGTTTCGACGGGTCGGGAGTCGAGATCCCACCCATCAACCTGCCCCCCGTGCCCTTCACGGAGGTCACGCCTCGCCAGTTCGCGGGAGCGCTGTTCACGATCAGGCAGGCCGAGCTGACGGGAGACGTCTGGAGCAGGCTCAGCGAGGAGGACAGCCTCAGAGTCCTGAATGAGATGGTCCGGTCGATTCAGGGGCGACCGCACGAACTGGCGAGCTACCTGCCGCGCTACGTGGACTTTCGCTGCAGCGCGGACGGGACGATGTGGCTGAACCCGGTCGATCTCGACGCCGGTGGCCTCAGGGGGGCCACAACGTGGCTGCGAATCGCGACGGACGGATCCATTCGCGAGGTCCGCCTGCCCGCGCGGTTCGACGCACTTCGCTTCTCGGATTCCCGAGTCTGGGGCGTGTACAGGGACGAATTCGACGTGCCGTCCGTCGCGTCGATCGCCCTGCCGGCTAGCTGATCACACGCCGCCAGTTCGTAATGATCTTCGGGGCATCCTCCAGCAGTTCGTTGAGGTCCGCGATCACGCCGTTCACGATGTCGGAGAGCTCCTGGGCCCGCTGAGCCGCGCCAGCCTCGATCTCGGTGAGCACCTCCATCTGTCCGACCGTCGGGCGCGCCTGCGGCCCGGAGACGGCACGGGAGATGTTCCGGAGCTGCTCGATGAGACGCGGCCAGTCGCGGTAGCTCATCGATCCCGGCGGACGGCGGACTTCGGCCGCCACGGCGGTGAGCTGACCCTGTGCGTCGCCGGCGACGGTCCTCACCTGTTCCTCGTTGGACAGGTCCTTGCCCTCGATCGACTCGAGGAGCCCGTCGATCTGTCCGTCCAGGTCGTTGATCGTCCCCACCATCTGATTGAGTTGCGTCTCCAGGTCGCGCGCACGCATAGCGGCGGCGAAGCGCTCCTCGTACACGGCCTGCGAAGCCGCCACGTTCGGATCGCCGCGCAGCTGGAAGTCCTTCGACAGTTCCCGGTCACCCAGGTCGACCGTCGCCGTATACGTGCCCGGCACCGCCGGCGGACCCGTGGGACCGAAGAAGAAGAAGAACCCGCCACCGGGTGGACCCTGTCCCGGAATGGGCTCGGGGCCGGTCCAGCGGAGGTTCCAGATCGCGCGGTTCACGCCCGGACGGACATCGCGGTGCTGGAACTCGCGTACGAGCACGCCGTTGCTGTCCGTAATGCGCACGTCGACCGAGTTGCCCGCCGCGTCGGCCGCTTCCTCCGAGAGATGGAAGTGGATCCACGCGCCGGGGTCGGGATTCTCGCCGGCAAAGCGGCTCTGGCCGAAGTTGCTCGTGCGGCCCCACATCTCCCACTCCGTGGCCGTGCGGATGTCGAAGAGGTGGGCGTCCTGGCCGAGCGCCTCGGTCAGCTCGACCATGGGCTGGATGTCGTCAAGGATCCACGCGCCGCGGCCGTGCGTGCCTATGACCAGGTCGTTGTACTGGCGCTGGATCTTGACTCCCCGAACCGACACGCGCGGAAGGTTCCCGCGGATGTCCACCCACGTGTCGCCACGGTCCCACGAGGCGAAGATGCCCCGCTCCATGCCGACGAAGAGCAGGTTCGGGTTGGACGGATGCTGCCGGACGACCTTCACGTAGTCGTCCTGGGGGAGCCCGGCGGAGATGTCCCGCCACGACTGCCCGTAGTCGCGCGTCTCGTACAGGTGCGGGGTGAAGTCGTCGAGGCGGTGGTTGTCGACGGCCATGTATGCCGTGCCGGCGTCCGTGGGTGACGCCTCGATGTTGCCGATCCAGGTCTCGGCGGGCAGGCCCGGCACGCGGTCGCGCACGTTTGTCCACGTCCCGCCGTCGTCGCGCGAGATCTGCACGTTGCCGTCGTCGGTGCCGACCCAGATCACGCCCGGCTCGAACTCGTCCTCGGCGATGGTGAGGATCGTGGTGTGGAACTCGGCCGCCGTGTTGTCCAAGTAGATCTCACCGCCGGAATCGAGCTGCTTCTCCGGGTCGTCGGTGGTGAGGTCGGGGCTGATCACGTCCCACGAGTGGCCGTAGTCGTTGCTGCGGAAGACCACGTTGCCGCCCCAGTACACCGTGCCCGGGTCGTGCGGCGAGATCACGATCGGCGCGTCCCAGTTGAAGCGGTAGCGCGCCTGGAACATGCCCTGCCCCTGTGAGCCGATCATGAGCGGCCACGGCTCGATCGACCGCGTCTGCCCCGAGTTGATGTCCGTAATGCGGAAGTAGCCGCCCTGGGCGTTGGAGTAGACCAGATTCGGCTGACCCGGCACCGGCACGGTGTAAAAGCCGTCGCCGCCGGACACCGTGTAGAAGTAGCCGGGCAGGATGCCGCGTCGCTCGTTGAGCCGGCTGGGGCCGCACCAGTTGCCGTTGTCCTGCAGCCCGCCGCACACGTAGTAGGGGTCGCGGTCGTCCACGAAGATGTGGTAGTACTGGGCGAGGCTGAAGTTGCGGAAGATGTGGAAGTTGGCGCCGCCGTCGTAGGACACCTGCATGCCGCCGTCCGAGCCGGAGAGGATCCGCTCGCCGTCGGCCGGGTCGATCCAGTACGCCTGGTGGTCCCCGTGCACGTCGTTGGCGATGCGGTCGAAGGTTCGACCCCCGTCGGTCGACTTCGACAGCCCGCCCGAGAGCGTGTACAGCGTCTCGTGGTCGGACGGGTCGACGTACACGTCGGAGTAGTAGAAGGGCCGGAAGTTGAGCTGGTTCTTGTTGTCGTTGACCATCGTCCACGTCTCGCCGTAGTCGTCGGACATGAAGAGCGTCCCGGCGGTGGGATACTCGGTGATCAGGTAGACGATGTTCGGGCGCGACTGCGCCACACTGACGCCGATGCGGGCCATGGGCTCGTCCGGCGTGGTCGTGATCTTCTTCCACGAGATGCCGCCGTCGCGCGAAACGTAGAGCGCGGTCTCCCTGCCCCCGTCGTCGAAGCGCCACGGCTTGCGGCGGAAGGTCCACATGCCCGCGTAGACGTTCCGGGGGTTCGTCAGGTCGATGTCCATGTCCGAGCAGCCCGTGTCCTCGTCGATGAACAGAACATGCTCCCAGGTCTGGCCGCCGTCGGTAGTGCGGAAGACGCCGCGCTCCCGGTTGGGGCCCCATTCGTGGCCCATGGCGCAGACCAGGGCAACGTCCGGGTCGCGCGGATCGACGACGATGCGCTTGATGCGTTCGCTGTCATCGAGGCCGAGGTGGGTCCAGGTCGCCCCGCCGTCGGTCGAACGGTACACCCCGTCACCGTACGAGACCGAATTGCGCGGGTCCGCCTCTCCGGCCCCGAGCCAGAGGACGTTCTGATCCGAGGGGGCAAGCGTCAGCGCGCCGACCGAGTACGTGTTCTCGTCGTCCCACTGGTGTTCGAACGTCACGCCCCCGTTGGTGGTCTTCCACACGCCCCCGTTGGCAGCCCCCACCCAGAAGGTCCGCGGATCGCCGGGCACCCCGATAATGGCGGACACGCGTCCGCCCATGTTCACGGGACCGATGTGTCGCCACTCGATGTCGCCGAGGGCGGCCGAGATGGTTTCGGCGTCCTGGGCGTGGGCGGATGGCGCGGCGAGCGGGGCGATGAGCGCGAGGGCGAGCCAGAGTGGGCTGCGGGGCGACTTCATGATGGGTTCTCCGGGGGTGGCTGGCAGGTTGGTGGGTGGTTTCCCGGTCGGTCGGTGGGTCCCACTAATAGCAGGGTTTCAGGCTGTTGACGAGATGTCGGGGGGAGTCGACGCTTGGCGGACGGAGGGCTTGAGGGCCAGCGAGATCATCGTGACCGAGCGCGGGGCGGGCGATTGACGTTGCCGAATGCGTGGAGGTGTGTGACGACTGCACACATCCCAGCACACCTGGAGGACGACACCATGGCTCGACGGATCAGCGTTATGATCGACGATGACTCCTGGCGCATCATCGAGAGGCTGCCGCGGAGTACCCGCAACCGCGCCGTCAACGCGGCCATCCGGGAGTGGGCAGGTGTTTCCATGAGGCGCGAAGCCTCGTCGAGGATGGACACGTTGCGCGCGCGACTGGCAGCCGTCCGGACGTGCCAGATCGTCCGATGGATACGTGACGAGCGGGAGTAGCGGTTGCCGTCATCGCAACGCCCGATGCACTAGGCCGAAGTTCGGCCGTTGGGGGATGGGTCAAGTCGTTGTAGGGCGGAGACATAGCTCGGATCGGCGGGTGTACGCTACTGGGTACGGGTCAAGGGCGGATGCCGAGGAGACGGAAGGCCTTGGCCTGGAGCGGTGTGGGGCGGGCGAGCATGTCGGCGGTCATGGCACCGGGGACGGCGGGCCGTACGCGGTTGCGGGTCAGGGTGGCGAGATCGCCGAGCAGGCTCCGGAAGCTGTGGACGGGCAGGCCGTCGGGCGTGCGTTTCCTGCCCGCCTTGGCACGTGCGGCTTTCGAGCGCTGGGCGGGCGCGACGGGTGAGGAACGGGCGGCTTCGGCGGCGGCCGGGTCGTCGTCGTCGAAGAGCATCGGCACCAGCGCGCGGCGCATGTGCCACTCGACGTAGTAGGCGAGCATGCAGAGGAAGACGTGGGCGCGGACGCGCCCCTCGAGGCGGTGGTGGACGGGCCGCACCTTGAGATCCACCCCCTTGAAGCTCCGGAAGGCACGCTCGACCCGGCTGAGGCTCTTATAGGCCCGGACCGCGTCTTCGGGCCCGAGCTCCTTGGCAGCCACGTTGGTGCGGATGACGTAGATGCCGTCCAACGCCGCCTCTGCGGCGATCTTCTCCTCGTCACGCTCCCACGAGAAGCCGTCGTCGCTCGCGGTGGTGGTGAAGTGCTTGCCGACCTTGTGCGCGCGCAGGGCCCGGTCGGCGCGCACGGCGATGTTCTTCTCGCCCCGCAGCGGCCGGTTCTCGCGCTTCGTGGCCCGGACGACCAGGTCGAGCTTGGCCTCCGTGGCCGCCAGCAGCGCCTCGCGCTTGCGGGCCCGCTCGGCGGCCAGCAGCGGGTTGCGGCAGACGATGAGCCGCTCGCCCGGATAGAGTTCCGGCGCGGAGATCTCGGCGAGGTCCTGGGTGTCGAAGATCGACAGCTGCAAGTCGCCGCCGGAAACCAGCTTGCGGATCTTCGGAGCCCGCAGCGCGGTGATCCAACGCAGCCCCGCCGGCTCGACATCCTCGCGGATGCGGGCGTCGGTCAGCAGCCCCCTGTCTCCGACCAGCACGATGCGAGACAGCGAGAAGCGCGCGGCGAGCTTCTCGGCCTGGGAGGCCACGGCGCCGGGATCGGCCGTGTTGCCACGGAAGACCTCGGCGGCCACCGGACAGCCGTCCCGGTCGCAGAGCAGGGCGAAGACGATCTGCAGCTTGCCGCGCCTGCCGTCGCGGGAGTAGCCGCGCTTGGCCAGCGGGCACTTCGCGCCCTCGAAGTACACCGAGGTCAGGTCGCAGAGCACGAGCGAGCCGTCCTCGATGTGCTTCGCCGCCAGGGTCCGCTCGATGCGCTTCTGCCGCCGGAGCAGCCAGTCCATCGCCTCGTAGAGTTCCTCCGCCGTCGCGTCCGCCGTGCCGGTCTCCTCGCCCAGCGTGTCGGCCAGGGTCTCGGAGCTGAGGCCGCGGGCGGTGGCGAGCTTCGAGCGCGGGTCGAGGACGCGCGCCGCGATCATCGCCAGCGCCAGCGACCGCATCCGCGACGGACGGCGGTCCAGCAGTCTCTCGAGGCCCAGCTTGCGGGCCGTGCCCAGCACGGCGGCGGCGTGTCCGTGGGGGCGGGAGCGCAGGATCTCGAAAGCGTCCCCGAAGGACTTCAGGGCGACGCCGCCCTTGAGCAGGATACGCAGCCCGTCCACGATGTCGTCGGGCAACTTCGACAGGTTGGCCAGGGTGCGCTTCCTGACCTTGCCGCCCTCGCGGAAGGACTCGCGCAGGAGGACGGCGGGCGGGGAGTTCCGATTGGGCACGCGTTCGATATACATGACTATGATCGTAACGACTATCATGTGTTATGTCAACGATATCACTTTGTTATTACATGGGTACATATATCCCATACGAGAACTGGCGTACAAGTCCCGTGCCCACAACAGATTACGGCCAGGAATCAGCCCGATTCGGGCCCGAACTTCGGACTAGGGCTTCGTAGCGACCTTGCCGAAGTCTGCACTTGGCTCAGCAATTCTCAAACCGTCTGCTGCGTACTGAAGATCAGCTGCTTCAAAGGTATTCGGTTACCGCGTCCGGAAGCGGTTTTGGCCCTTGAAATGTGACCGAAAATGTACCTGTGCTCCGGAAAGTTGCGGCGGCGGCGAGGTTGCCTGACGCAAGATTGTCGGATTGGCGGGCCAATGCCGCGGAGCGCCATCGGTTTCGTCGTTGGCCGCGCCCCAAACGAGGCACGCGGCGGGAGGGGACGCTGCGCGAAGGGCGGCGGGCGTCCCGCGGAACGTCGCCGCCGGTCCGCGGCGCCTGGAGTCGCGGGCGGGGCGGTTGCGGCCGGCTCGGTGTGATGAGCGGCGGACCCGGGACCCGTCGGGAGGGGCTCGCCGGCGGTCACGCGGGTGCCGGCAGCACAAGCGCTTCGGGCACGACGGGTGCGCGGGCGCACAGCATGGTCGTGAACAGCGCGCGGGGGTCGAGTCGGCGTTGGCGGGCGGTACGCATCACGCTCGCCAGCACCTGCTGGGTGTCGGCGCCCTTGCGGGTGCGGTTGCCGCCGCACGCCCTGCGGGTGACCACCGCGGGGCGGATGGCCTGCTCCGCCCGCCAGTTGGTGGCGTCTATCGACGGGTCGCACAGGAAGAGGAACACCGCCGGGAACTCGTTGGCCAGGTGCTTGGCGAAGCGCTGGGCGGCGGCCAACGGCGGCGCGGTGTCGAGCAGCCGACCAAGCCGGGCGACCAGTCGGCTGCGGGCCGTCGCCAGACCGTGCTCGCTGATGTCGCCCGCGCGACGGGCGGGCACGGCTCCGCTGGGCAGGGCCGGGCGCCTGCCCTCGCAGCCGACGCTGTCGCGGCGGGTGGCTGCGTGGTCGGCGGAGGAGGGCGTCGAGGTGCTGCGCCAGGGGTTGCAGCGCCTCGCGGGGTGGCGCTTGAAGGCGATGGGCGGCCGGCGGCGTCCGAAGACGCTGGTGATCGACATCGACAGCCTGCCGGTCGAGGTCCACGGGGAACAGCCGGGCAGCGCGTGGAACGGCTACTACCGGCGGCGCGTGTATCATCCGATCGTCGCGTCGGCGGGGGAGACGGGCGACATCCTGGACCTGCGGCTGCGCGAGGGGCAGGTGCACACGGCGGACGGCGGGCTGGGGTTCGTCCTCGAGGTGCTGGAGCGGGCGGAGCGGCATCTGTGCGGGAAGGCTGCGGTGCGCTTCGACGCGGGATATCCCGGCGAGGGGCTGATTGCGGCGCTGGAGGAGCCGGGGCACGCACTACGTGGCCCGGGTGCGTGGGCAACGCCGTGCTGAAGCGTCTGGCGCTGCCGGCCATGGACGCCGTGGTCTGAGATGCGCTGAGCTACGGGGCGCCCGCCGCCGGCGAGCCGCGCACCTGGGTCTGCGAGTCGTCCTACCGGGCCGGGTCGTGGTCGCGTTCCCGCAGGGTCGTGCAGGTCGTCGTCGAGCGGCCGGGCGAACTCATCCCGCGCTGCTTCTGGCTGCTGACCTCGATGCCGTCGGAGGAGATGTCCGGCGAGGATCTCCTGGCGCTGCCGCGCTTCGCTTGTCCACCCTCGTTCGGACGTCGGGAGACCCGCCATCCGAACGAGGGTCCGGTTCCACCACCCCTTTCCGCACGGGAGAGGCAAACCACATCAGACAACATCAACCCCCAAAAACCAACCGTCCGTGAAAGCGGGGCAGGTCCAGTTCGCCCGATCGGATGATCCCCGATTTCGCCAATACTTTTCGTCCGCCATAGTGCTTCCTCCGTTGGGTTTGTATGTGGTCAACGACTTTGGGATCTACTAGAAATTGTGGCGTGTCCCGACTACGTCCTCAAGGCGCTCGAGGGCGCGGCCGTGGCCCTGCTCCGCAGCTCGCCGTAACCACAGTATCGCCTCCTCGTAGTCGCGCCTTACCCCCTTCCCGTAGTAGTGCAAGAAAGCCAAGAGGTACTGTCCGTCGGCATCCCCCTGGCTGGCCGCCCGCTGAAACCACCGCGCCGCCTGCTGGTCGTTACGCTGTAACCCATAGCCATCGAGGTACATTCCCCCGATATACACCTGAGCGGTGGCATCTCCCCGTTCCGCGGCTTGCCGAAGATATTCCGCCGCCAGACGGTAGTCGCGGCGCGGGCCGGCATCGCCGTAGTAGTAGTCAAGGCCCCAGCGGCGCAGGTCCTCGGCCCCGACCATCGGCTTGAGGCTCCCGGAGATCCGGACGCGCCTCTGCCCCTCCGGAGCAGGCCCCTCATTGAACTCCCGAGGACTGTTGAGTGCTCCCTCGACCTTACCCAGCCGGGCCTCGATGCGACCCAGCCGGGCCTCGATGCGGTTTAGGCTCTCAACCACCTTCTCCTCGTTCTCCTGGATCTTCCGAACGTCTGGCGCCAGGGGTTCAACGGTCGATTCGAGACGCTGGCGTCCTGTGATCTTGTTCTCCTGTTGGGCCTTACGCGCCTGTGCATCCCTCAGATGGGTCGAGAATCTGGCTCCGAATTCCTTCGCTTCGGACTCTTGGGCATACCGCCCCGTCTTGTGGTAGGGGGCGAGGTGTGCGACCGCATGAACGATCGTCGTGGCGATGTCCTTGGCAGGCCGGCCCAGGGTTGCAACTTGCGCCCATCGGCAGCCCCGAACCACCGACGCTACTCCATCGCCACTCCTACCGTTGTTCAGGCGGAGCTGGTGAGCTGGGATGAAGTCGATTCGGTCAACGTATCCTGTCACGTAGTCGAGCCAATTGGCTCCGTTGCGACCGGTGGCTTCCTTAAGCAAGGCGGCGTACTCGGCGGGAATGTTCACCGGACGGTTACACGAACCAGTCCAGGACACCCTTTGAACTTTCTTCCGAGACGATTCGAGACGCTGGCGTCCCGTGATTTCGTTCTCCTGTTGTTGGGCCTTACGCGCCTGTGCATCCCTCAGATGCGTCGAGAAACTGGCTCCGAGCTCCTTGGCTGTGGACTCTTTCGCGAGCCGACCCGTTTCGCGGTACGGTTTGAGGTGGGCGGCCTCGTGAACGATCGTCCTGGCGATGTCCTTTGCAGGCCGACCCAGGGTTGCAACTTGCGCCCATCGGCAGCCCCGAACAACCGACGCGACTCCAATCGCAATCCTACCGTTGTTCAGGCGGAGCTCGTGAGCTGGGATGAAGTCGAGTCGGTCGACTGTTGCTGTCACGTAGTCGAGCCAATTGGCTCCGTTGCGACCGGTGGCTTCCTTAAGCAAGGCGGCGTACTCGGCGGGAATGTTCACCGGACGGTTACACGAACCAGTCCAGGACACCCTTTGAACTTTCTTCCGAACCACTTGGGATTTGAAACCGGTTTGCAGATAGGGTCGCGGGTCTAGGAATCGGCCGTCCCGGCCTGAAATGGCGAAATGGAGATGCGGACCCGTGCTGCGGCCGGTGGAGCCGACCGTCCCGATCGTCTCTCCGTGCCGTACGCTCTGGCCGACCCGGACTCGAACCTCGCGGAGATGACAGAAGTGTGTCTTGAGCCCGGATTCGTGTTCGAGGACCACCGCTCGTCCGCATGCCGAGTCCTTCCAGCCGGCCACAACCACCCTGCCGGGGTCGGTGGCCACCACCGTTGTGCCCAGACGAGCGGCGATGTCAACGCCACGGTGGAACTCGGTCCGACCGGAGAAGGGGGACTTCCTGTACCCATATCCGCTCGAAATATGGCCCCGCACCGGCAGCCCGGCTTCCATCCCGATCTGCCCCCGAGCATCGGCCGGGAGGACCACGGTGGAGGACGCAAGGGCAATGATGGGCAGGACGATCATGCCGCGCCGCCCGGACGCGTTGCGGCGCCGGGGTCCGGCACCCCTGACGAAGCGTCGGCCTCGACCGTGGGTCATGGCCATGCCGCCGTTCATCGGCTCACACCGTCTTCGAGGCTGCGGTTGGTCACTTTCAACTCCGGTCGGAGACGCGCTGTCGTAAAGGGATCAACGCAACAACCGTGCCAGTCTAGAAACCCCGGTGCCACGGCGTTGGGGAGAGCGGATCGGCCACGCTTAGTGGCCGATCCGCCACCGCACGTACCCGGATCAAACCGTCACAAGTTCTGCCGAGCTTCCCGTGTCAGCTCTCATGGCCACCGGAGCGACCGGAGCGGGGGCTCCCGATGGAGTCCGGACACCCATCATGACGCTGCTTCCCCGTCCCCGGCGTGCTCTGCGGAGGCGGCGCGCCTGGCTCGGCCGTGCAAGCTTCGACACCACCAACATTTGCGCCGAGATCGCTCTCGAGTTGAAGGCGACGGCGATTGCGGGCGGACCCAGCCCGGATCGCCCGTGGAAGGCCACCAAGGGGCTGATAGCCTTCCTGGCTGCACTCTGAGTGAATCGCATCACCCTCAAGAGCGGCGCCATGCGGAGCACGGCTTCACATGGATACACTTGGACGACCTGCACCGGAACACGAGGACGGCTTCGCTCGGAACACATGGCTTCATTGGAATAGTCACCCTCAAGGCGGGCCGCGGCGACCGGACCCGCGGCGACTGGACCCGCGGCGGCGGGAGTGGCCTCAGTCTCAGGATAGCATCCACCGCCCCCTCGTTCACATAGCCGGTTGGCATCGCGCCGAGTTCCTTCTGCCAGCTCCCAATGGCTGCCCTGGTGACAGGGCCAAAAATGCCATCGACCTGTCTCGGGTTCAGAAAGCCCTTTGCGGCCAGGCCCTCCTGTATCCGACGCCACCGCAAAGGACTCAGGGCGAGTTGCCGCTGCTCCTCTTCCGTCCCAGAAACTTCTGACGCCAGTGTCCTAACATTGGCCTCGGATAACGGCTGGTCCGTTGCCGCGGTCCATACAGCGAATGTGGCAAGCGCTCCCGCCACTACCGCCCTCCATGTCCACGGCATGGGCATGTGGCTTTGGGCCCGGAAGAGGCCCGTGCATAGGATCGCGAGGGTAGGCAAACCCAGGAACACCAATAACAGGACCGGCGTCCAGGAACCGCCCAAGGACGCGCGGAGTTGATCGGCCCACCCGTCCAACGGCTGGCGGAAAACCGCCCACAGAAACGTAAGCCCGATGGCGCATACACCAACCCAAGTGCGATTGCCGGCGGACGTTGCAAACCCGAATGCCACCCCGCATAGTGCGACAACGGCTCCAGCAACGGCCATCGACGAGACGCTCTGGGAACTCCATACCGCCCCCCCTACCACCCCCAGCCACAACAACGCCAGCCCTACTCCCACGGCCGTGCCCCGTCCAACGCAATTCATATCGGCCACACGGGCTTCCCGTCGTGTCTCCTCGGCGCGCCTTTCCTCCTCCCGCCGCTCCTCCCTTCGCTGTGCATGTGCCCGCTCCGCGAGATACGTCATCGCCAGCAGCGCCGACGCGTCCGCGTTTTCCACGGTGCCGAGAGTCTGGAACCAATCAACTTCGCGAGCAAGCGAGTACTTGGTCAGCGCGTTGTTCGCCCGTCCGCGGAGGATCTCGGTCACGCCGCTTCGCGGAGTCGCCGCGGCCAACAGCAACGTTTGCTCGGCGCTCGTCAGCGGCAGTCCCCCTGTCTCACGTTTCTCACGCAGTGATTTGTAGGCTGCGAGCGCGTCGGACCAGGCCTTGGCCACTGCGGGAGCGTTCTTGAGTGTCAAGATGGGTCCGTAAGAGTTGGCGATGGACAGAACCCGGCTGGAATGGAGGTCCCGCAATACCTGGCCTGGTTTGCCATCGGGATCCGCGGCCGCCTGTCTGCTCAGCTCGGCGATACGATCCAAAGTAAGCTCAACGCCTTCGAATGACTGCTGCCCCGGATCCAGCGCCCGAATCATTAGGAACAGCTGGGCGTTGAGGTTCAAGCCATACGTGCAGTCGATCTTCTCGAGCTGTTTTCCCACCTCGCTGGCTCCCTGCTTGTCCACAACCCACGTCACCAGCTCGTCTTGTCTTTTCTTCCAAACCCTGCGCGCGTTTGACCGGTCGGCTGCAAACGCCGCTGCGAGATCTTGGAGCGACTCGTAGCCCCTCCCAACAAAGTCAAAGACACTCTGGGAGGGTGATCCTTCATCGGCAACGTGCAACTCAGAATCCCGAGGATCCCGCAGCCATGTCCGTACCTGCTTAAGCCCCCAGCGTTTCGCGGGATCGCGCCGCAAGAGGCCCCGGCACAGCATTCGCCACTCGTCATTCTTTACGTCTTCCGCCAGTGCGTCCAGATTGCGAGTTCCTAGTTCGTGCGCGATCTGCAGTATATCTGACGGCAACGGGTGACGACCCGTCAACATCTCCACCACCATCATGCCGACTGCCCACCAATCGTATTTTTCTCGCCATAGCACCACACGACCACGGTACCCCGCAAACGCCTCCGGCGGCGCATACAGCGACGACTTGGCCGAGAGTTCGGTTCCGCGCTTCGACATGTCCACCACCGACGCTGTGCCGAAATCTCCCAGCACCAAGTCCAGCGGAACCAACGATCGTACTAAAACGTTGGGGGGCTTCAAGTCCTGGTGCTCGATCCCGCGCTCGTGAAGATACGCGAGCGCATCGGCCAACTGCTTCAGGACAGCGCGCACCGCAGGAGCGCCTTTCGTGTGGCCATCCTCGATCAGGTCGCGAAGCGTACCGTTCGGCAGATACTCCTGCACCTCGTACCGACGGCCGTCCGAGAGCTGGTCGTGCTTCAGTAGGCTGACCAGATGAGCAGTTCGGTCCGGCGGGAGCGTGGCCAGCAGGTCCAGGAGGTTCTTCTTCGGCTCGAACGAGCGGTCGTACACCTTCAGGACAACTTCGTCCTTGCTGACCAGGTCCTCGACGACCCAAGCCTGAGCTTGGCCGCCACGTGGCAAGCTCCCGACCACACGATAGTGCTCGCGCAACTCCTGGGGAAAGCCTGCCGGATCACTAGTCTGCCCGCCCTCGTGCGACGCATTCTCGCGCCTCGTCTCCGAAGCGGGCGGCGGTTCCCGTAGCGTTGGCTCGAGCGGGTCGCCACCACGACCTCTGGTCTCTTCAGTCATTATCCGTTTCCGCCGACGTCCACCGGAAGCTCTTCGCAGCCGTGATGCGCACCAACATGATCGAGATATTGTCGTGACCGCCGGCCTCCATTGCCCAATCGAAGAGCTGCGTGACCAGTGCCGTGTCCTCACCTCCGCTGGCTAGAACGTGTTCGATCGCGGAGTCGTCCACCAGGTCGGTCAGCCCGTCGCTGCACAGCAGGTAGGACCAGCCGTGCGTTACCGGCTCGCGGCCGATGTGTGGCTCGATCTCCTCCAGCGTATACGAACCGCCCAGCGACTGGGTGATGATCGACGACCGTCTCTCCGTCCGATCTGGAACATCGTCCACGCTCAGTCGTCTGGCGAACCCGTCCCGGTACCGGTAGATGCGGCTGTCACCGACGTTGAACCAGTGGAAAGCGTCCGGGCCGAACAGGCAGCCGGCGACGGTGGTCCCCATTCCTCGCAGACCCTCGTCCGCCTCGGAAGCTTCGAAGATGTCTCGATTGACTTCGCGAAGCGCCCGGCGAATTGCGTCGGCCCCGTCGAGACCCGGCGCTCGTCCCGCCAGTCCTTCCGCCGCCAAGGCGCTCGCACGCTCGCCGGCGGCTTGGCCGCCCATACCGTCCGCCACGAGACAGAGAACCGGCCGGTCCACGGACCGGCCCAACTGGCACGGCGCGCGCATCGGGGCCACGACCCGCCAAGGTCCCATGACGATCGAATCCTCATTGCGCTCCCGCAGTCGACCGCGATGTGTGAACGCGGTCACCCGGATGCCCGTGTCCTCCGGCGGCCTAGCCAAGACGCACGCTCGCGACGAGGTGCCGGGAAAACCCGATCCGATCCCCGTCCGATAGCCGCGCGGATGCACCGGGCTTCGTCAACGGGTTTTCGTTGTGATACGTGGGATTCGTCTTGCTCAGGTGGCGCACGTGGAGGAACCCAGACTTCATGAACACTTCCGCGTGCCGCCGTGATACGTATGCGTTGCCCGCAATCCACTCCGCGTGCTTCGAGAACTCGGGATCACGGCCGATTCGCACCGAATCCTCCGGCGGCACCACGATTTCCCGTTTCTCGAAGACAAGCGTAGCCCGGGCACCGTCATCGGCACTTTCCATTCTCGTCCTGTTCCTCGGGCTGCCTTGGCCCCGCGGATCGGCTTCTCCATCCGGGTCTCCGACTGGTTCCGGATCCGAGACCGGCGGGTCAACGGTCACCCTCACGTCCTCTAGCGGATACTTGCACTCGTCGCACTCGGCCACTGTGGACCGGTTCCGCCGACGGCACTCCGGACAGACTTTCATGCGCGCCATGACACATCCGTCAGCCGTATGCCGCGCCGTCGCGCGGCTTTCTCCAGCCGGTGCATGTCGCCCCGGTCCGGAATCCCGATATACACGACACGGTCATCGTGCACTGAGACCTGCAGCGTGCCCTTGCCGTTGGGGCCCACGCCCTCAAACCGAGCGTACCGCTTCCGACCGAGTGCGCTCAGGGGAAGCACCGGCTGGTTAGCCGATCCACGCCACAACGCCGCGGCCTCTCCGTGAACATACGGCTCCGGAATCAGGGCATCTAGCTGCGAGAGAAGCGCCGCGTGATCGCGATCCAACTTCTCCAGACCGAATCCGCTGTAGCACAGAATATCGAAATCGCACCCCGGCAGCTCGTCTCGCCATTCGTGCAAAGCGGCAAGCAGCGCGTTCAGAGCGGTCGGCTGCTCGAAGGGCTCGCCACCGCTGATCGTCACGCCATCGCATCCGTCGGGCGCCACGGAACGGCACCAGTCGAGCACGTCGAGCACTTCGATCGCGCGGTGATCGTCCTCCGGCCATGTGTCGCGCGCGATGCACCCCGCGCAATTGAGGTGGCACCCCTGCACCCACAAGCCGATGCGGCGACCTGGACCGAGGGTAGTGACCGGAAAGTGCGCGCGATTGAGCCGGATCTTCATTCCACCTCCAGCGTGCAGGAACCGTCCTCGCCCGCCGTGATCCCTCGCACCACCAGCCGACGAGGATCGCCGTCTGCGCGATCCAGGTCGAACAACCTGACCGCGAGCGGGTTGATGAAGGCGGTCTCCAGCCGATTCCCGATGCCGCGGCCACCGGACCTGAGATCGGCAGTGCACAGGGCACTGAGCTTGTCGGCCACATTTTTCCGGATTTCCAGTGTGACCGCATGCTCCCGCTTCACCCGGTCTTTGACGTTCTCCAGCATCATCTCGAAGATCGCCCCGGCAGCTTCCGCGTTGATGAAGTTGAACACCACGATATTGTCGCCTAGCCGATTCAAGAGCTCTGGACGCTCAAGCTCGTGGCGGAAGTGGTCCTCAATGGCTTCCCGAACGACTCGCCCGACCTGCGCCGGCGGCGTATCGACGTCTACCAGCTGGACGCGTTTGCCGTTCTCCGTGCCGTAGATTCCGAGATTTGACGTGAAGATGACGACCGCCTCGGAGAAATACACCGTCTCCCCACGGCCATCGGTTAGACGACCGTCCTCCAGGATCTGCAGGAACTTGTCCAGAATCCGCGGATGCGCCTTCTCGATCTCGTCGAACAGCAACACGCTGAGCGGCCGCTCCCGGACGGCATTGACAAGCTCGCCCCCGGCGTCGTGCCCGATAAAGCCTGGCGGAGAGCCGATGAGCCGCGCCTCGGATTGCTCGGACGAGAACTCGCTCATGTCGAACCGCCGGTAGGCCTGCTCGTTGCCGAGGATCAACTGCGCGATCGCCTTGGACAGTTCGGTCTTGCCCACCCCGGTGGGGCCGGCAAAGAACAGAACCCCTCGCGGGCGCCCGCCGCGTTGCGAAGCCTGCGCGCCGCTCAAGCCCACTACGGAACGAATCAGAATGTCCATGCTCTTGCGCACCGCCGCCGCCTGGCCCTTGACTCTCCGGTGGATCACGCGTTCCGGCTCCCGTAGCTTGTCTTGCAGATGCGCCTTCCGCCACGGGTTGTCCGGCAAGCCCATCTTGAACAGTCGCACGGCGTCGGATACCTCGGCCAGAGACCGGCCCTGGTCCCTGGCCAGCGTGCGGATCGCCATCATGCTCCGGAGCGTCTCACCCTCCGTGAGATCCACAAACTCGCCAATGAGTTTGTCACGCTCGTCTGGCCGCAACTCATCGTGACCGGCGAAGCCTTTGGCGACTACGCGAGCCGCGATGAGACGCGCGGCATGATCCGGCAGCGACGCCGTAAGCGCGCGGATGCCTTGGTTGCGCACGACGAACCAGTCCGGCAGGTCATTCGGGCGATTGACCAGCCACACGATTGGATTGAACGGCGGCGGCTCCTCTGGACGCGAAGCCCGCAGGGGGCGCGTCTCGTGCGCGATCTTCTCGCTGGCCGCAAAGAACCCTCGTTCCCGGTCCGTTAGATCGTGGGGCCGGCCGACCAGTCGCGACGCATAGTCGATCACGAACGCACACGGGACATCGCGGGCCGACGCCACGGCTCTGAGGCAATCCGGCAGGTCTTCGATTTCCAGGGTGCCGCTCGCGTCCCGGCCAAGCACGCCCCTGGCGGTCTCGCGCATCGCTTTCGGGTTCACGTCGAGGCCGTCGATCTGATCGTACTTGATCAGAAACCGGCAGCCTCGTTCCTTCAGGCTCTCGAAAAGGCAGTCGCTCAATGGGTGAAACTCGATGCCCTCCGAGGTGGGCGTCAGGAAAACGTCGCGGATGTTCCCGGAGATCACAAACTGGGGGCGGACCGCGATCAGGCGATCGAACTCGACCGCCCAGTGGGGCCACACGGGGGGATCCGGCACCGCGCCGCTCCGGCCCCGTCCCCGTGCGTAAGCGTCTGTTGCGCTCGTCACCGGCTCTTCCAATGGCGTTGCGTTAGCGATTCCCGGCGGCGGGAGCCATCTGTGCGACCGCGTTTCCGGCCGGTTCGTTTCTTCTCGTCGCGGACGACTTCCAGCGCACGCGCTCCCGCGCGCTGGCGCCTCATGATGCCCGTGGCGACCCCTCGGTCATTCATGGCCGCCCGGGCCTGGGCGAAGTCCTGGCACCACCGGCGCTCGAACTCCAAGTCACGGCGGCGCCGCCGCTCCTTAGATCCCGCCGATCCCGAACACCCGACCCGGACGGGTTCGACGCTGAATTCCCCGTCGACGACGTCGACCGCGACGCCGTAACCGGGCTCGCCGGTCTTGCGAGCCACCGTGCGCCCGCCCTCGACGAACAGTGACGCGAATCCCTCCTCGACCTGGTAGCCCAGTTTCCCGATTTCTTCTCGCATCACCGTTGCCGCGTATTCGAGGTCGGCCCGGGCGCGGGCCGCGGCACTCGCCTCCCTGGCGCGGGCGTCGACCTCCGCCGTAAGCCGACGCTGGCCACGCTCGATGCGGTCGATCTCGTCAACGACAGCCCGGACATCGGCGCCGTCCAGCCCCCGCAACTCCTGCCGCAGCAACGCCACGTGCTCGGCGTCGCGCTCCCAACGCTCGTTTGCCCCCTGAACACCCAGACGCAACTCCAGCAGCAGCGTCCTCGCACGTTCCGGCTGGTTCCCGGCCTGGGCCTGGGACGCCTTCTCGGCAATCCGGTCGAGGGCATCGCGCTCCCCGGCTGACACGCCCGTCGATAGCCGGTCAAGTACGCGCACACACTCCTTCTTCACGGCGGTCACCCGTTCCTCCGCCGATGGCCCGGGCGACGCAACCGAATCGCAGCCGTGGCCTTCGACGGTTGGACCCGGCCTCGAGAACAAGTCGTCCACCGACATACTCCCGGTTTCGAGGTGCGCCCCTATTTCGGCGGCGAGCGCGCTTCGCTCGGCATCAATGCTGTAACGGATCAGCTCGTCCTCCACCGAGGCGCAATGCGCTTTCATCCGCTCCACGTAGGTCTGGATCGCCGACACGTATGACGATTCCGACGGGCGCTGAGGAGGTCCAGCACGGTTCGCGATCGCCGCAAATGGCGCGAGACGCTCCTCCAGTCTTCTCACGCTCTGTTCGAGCGCCCGCGCTTCCTTCCACGCCGCCTTGAGCGCCCGTTCGACGTCCTTCACCGCAGTCTCGAGGTGCCGTTCGGTGCGATTGCAGTGGGCTCGTAACTCCCGCTCATATTCCTCGATTTCCGACCTCCCACAGGAAGCCGGCGGCACGTCCGTTGGCGGCGCACCCAAGGTCACCCGGAGGCCGTCGCCGTACTGCCGCTTAGCCTGCTCGACTCGCTCATCCAGCGAGCGTTGGCGCCGCTGAATCCTCCCGACCGCATCCCATGCGCGATCAATGGCCAGCCGCTCTACTTTCGCGTTGCTCTCGACGCGGTACGAGGCGGTCTCAGCGCTCATCTTTGGGCCTGGGGTGTCTCGTTGTTGTTCCTTTGCGATCGGAGGATTCGTCAAGGCGGAACGGATTGAAGTCGGTGTCCCTGTCGAAGTGATCGAGACCCTCGGCGCGTTTCATTCTCGCGACGATCCTGACGGTCGCGGGCAGCGCGACGATCTCCCAGCCCACTTTGAACCCCCAGCTGGCCACGGTGATGGGAAGAAGCTCGGAGGTTGGGAACACGCCCACGAACGCGACAAGGACGAACACGACGGTGTCGACCGCCTGACCGACGGCAGTCGAGGCGACGAACCGCCAGGGCATGGTGCGGCCGCGCATCCTGACCTTCAGCTTCGCAAGGACGTAGGAGTTGCAGAAAGAGCCCATGAAGTAGGCGGTTATCGACGCCAGGGCGATGCGCGGCACCCTGCCCAGGATGGTCTCGTAGGCCTCCTGGTCCGTCCAGAACGGTGCCGGCGGGATCAGTCCGGCCAACTCGTAGCAGAGCACCATCATGCCCAAGCTGGCGAATCCCGTCCAGATCACCTTCCGGGTGGCGGCGTAGCCGTAGATCTCGGTGAGGATGTCTCCGTACAGGTAGGTGAGGGGGAACAGAATGATGCCGGCCGGCAGGGCAAGCCCCGCGAGCATGAAGATCTTCGTGTCGAGGGTGTTGGCGATCAGCAGCGCGGCGACGAACGTCCCGGTGATGATCGGTAGGTATTTGCGGTTGGAAGGGGTCACGTTTCGGCTCCGGTCGGAGGTGCGATGCGGGGTCGGTGGGGACAACCACTGCAACTACCGTGCCACTCCGCGAAATCCAAGTTCACGGGCCTCGGAGCCAACGGATTGGAGGCGACCCGGCCACACCCAGTGGCCGATTCGCCACCGCGCGTCCCGGATCGAGCCGTCACTTAGTCCTGCCGAACTTCCCGCGTCAACAACGGCCGGCCGGCCTCCCGGGCGTGCGCCGCGGTGCGCGTGGATGTGCTCGGAACCACGGACGGAAGGGAGCCTGCAGGCACTCGGCATCGAACGGCAGGACGCGACGCGGGTCGCTCATGCCGCTCTCGCGCCGGCACGGTACGTCTCGCCCGGCGTCCGGCTCACGCCCAGCAGCACGCTCTGCCTCGACAGGCTCAGCGCTCCGCCCGGCTCAGCGCTTCAACCCGCGCCGACAAAAATCCCGCTCCACCGTCAGCTCTCCGATCTTGGCGTGCAGGTCGTGGATCTCGGTGCCTCCTGTTCCATAGTGGAATCCACCTTAACGACCTGCCTAAGAAAACCGGGACCACCTCACTACAAAGCGTTCCACATTCTACTGGTCGCCCTCAGCACATCTACCGACAAAGGAGCAAGCTGCCACCCGCCAATACCGCCCTGACCCTGAAGTTCGCGGATCAGATTCCACACTATGTACTTCGCGACCTCCCTTCTGGCGGGCTCCACCCCAAGTGCGGGCGCCGCAACTGCATGCCCCCGATTGGGCGGGGGATTCAGGTACTCGATAAGGAACAGCAACTGCAATGCCAGAACCTGCCGATGCCGATGAATCGATTCAAAGCCCCGGCTGTACAGTTTCCCGTGAACGCGGGCGTTTCTGTTGAGTTTCAGAGCGCGTGCGGCCCGCGACATTAAGCCACAGTCATTGTCAAATCCGACAAGAGTCCAACCGGGAGGCATCCGTCGCATGGCTAGTTCCTCCAGCAAGTCCCATGGCTTATCGATCTCCCAGAACGGCAGTCGGTCATCGATACACCATGCGAAGAGCTGTCCGATGCGCGCCCGTACTTCCACCGCCGTCGTGTTGGCTCCGAAATTGACCGTTTGTTGGCAGTGCCCCCCGGCCGGGAACAATTCGTAGTCAAACGTCTTCTGCACGGGCTGCAACCGGGTAGCTTTGCTCCACGCCGCGCGGAGTTCGTGCAGCATGACCGCATCGCACAGAGACTGCACCAACTGTCGGAGTGCATCGTCCGCCGCTCTGCCCGCTAGCGGCTTGGCAAAACCCGTAAAGATGTTGGGTTTCCCCCGAAAAAGATCCGTGACACGCCGTTGCTGGGTGCTGCTAAAAACAATGATCGGCAAAGTCCTGTCGATGCAGGTTAGCAGGAGGGGCAGCAGGGCCAGCGATGCAAAGTCAAACCCCCGCGTGCCGCCTTTGCCCACCACGGATCTGGCCGCCTCCAATGCGGTCGCGAGATCCGGGTCGACTTGGTCTGCCGGCGTTCCGCCGAGCATCTTGTCCGTCGCCTTCACGATCTTCCCCAACACTTCTTGGCGTTCCCCGCGATTACTCCACAGCCTCAGATCGAGCAGCAATACGTCGGCATAGTCGAAGATGCGTGGCTCGTGCCAGTTCTCGATCGGCCTTCCGCCAGCACTGTGATGCTTCAGCAAGTAAGCGAGAAGTCCATCAATCGTGCGCTCGCACAGCAGCGAATGGCCGTAGGCGTTCGAGAACTTGCGGGCATTGCCTGCCACACCAGACTTAAAGTTGTGGCCGAGAACCACGGGGGCGAGGAAGCGATCGTAGCCGAGATCGAACTTGTCGTCGACGAGACAGAACCGGATCTTCCGAAGCCTGTCGAAGATGTCGTCCTGGCAGAGCCCGTGCATCTCCTTTGATCGAAGGAAGCCTTGGTACTGCCCGCCGGGTGCACTCGCGGTCGCGGGCCACAGACCGACCTGCTTCATGGCCACCACGAGGGCACGGCGCGCCACAGAGGCGTGCGTGATCGGGCGCTGTATCTGGTTCGCTGTGTTTTGCGGCAGCGCCGCCGACAATAGGACGGGTCCGATCAGGTTTGCGGCGCTGTGGCGGTTTTTCTCGTGCTGGAGATTCATGCGCCAGCGCTCCATCATGTCTTCGATGCTGCGTAGGCCGCCGGATCCGTGGTCTTGGTGACGTGTCGTCAGCACTCGACGCGGATCGGCGATATCTTCCAGCAAGACCGAAAAGTCGCCCATCGGACAGCGGTGTCGTATCAGCGGAAACGTGTTCTCTCGGCCCCGGTGCCACCAGTGTCGCACCAGCGCAAACATGCTCTCGCGGCCCCGGGCGCGCCACCAGTGTCGCACCAGCGCAAACATGCTCTCTCGGCCCCGGTTTTTCTCGGCGGCGTCTCGGAGCTTGGCCGTCGATTCGGTCCGCGCAACGCCCAGATAACCCTGGATCCAGGGAGTGGCGCAGCTGTCCGCTGCGCGCCCGCAATCCGGCTTGGGCCGAGCATCCAGAATGAGAAAGCGTAGCTGGCAATCCTCCAGATCGCTCTCCGAATAGATGCAGTGCGACGCAATCTTGGCCCAATCGTACGGTGTCACGAACTCTCCGACCGACAACTGGTGCGGATCGTCGTCGGGACTGCCGTCCCACACGACGACGATCGTGGCTCCGGGGCCGTCCGGCTGGCACCCCCACTTGGACAACCTGTCGGCCAGCGCTTCGTCGCCGTCTTTGTCATTGAGACCCCACAAGGCCTTGAAATCTTTCGGGTCGGAATAGTGGAACACACGAACATCGTGGCTCGCTCCCTCTGCCACAGCCCTGATGAGATCCTTCAGCTTTTCCACGTACTTGTCATTCATCCCTGGCGTCCCGCCTCTTTCGCCATGCTTCGGTGAGTACGGCCAGAGCCTCGGTGTCCACCGTGGCGGCCCCCTTCCTGCCCAGGATTCTATTGAACAGGCGCTGGGCATCCTTCGTCGTCTTCCCCTCGTCAAAGAGGAGGGACGCCGCCTGGCTCTGCCGATACCGGCCGCCGACCGGATCCCGCGTGCGTTGCAGCGCGGCGCCGATCACGGCGGCGGCAAACCGCCGATAGGCCTCCTCGAGACGGGGGAAGATGCCTTTGAGCGCGCCGTCCGGCGCACTGACGGGGGTCTTGCCGAGCACCTCGACGACCTCGCCAACGCCAATGGCACGCGGCATGGCGGCCTTCCCAGGCTCCTGAGACCCGGCAGGTCTCGCGGCAACGGCCGGCGGTTTCCGGCCTGCCACATTGGGCAGCCGGAGTGCGACACAGCCTTCCACGACCCGGCGGGTCACAACCGCATGATGGCCGACGGCCGCAACCGCAGCTTTGACCACACTCTTCAACTCCCGGATGTTCCCGGGATAGTACCGTTCGTGCAGGTATGTTCGCGCGCCTTGATCGAGGTGGAGTTCCGTCTTTCCTTGGAGGCGCGCTTCGCTATCGAAGAAAGACTTGACTAGCGCCGGAATGTCATCGGGCCGATCACGCAACGCCGGAACGTGGACTATGTGAGTGGATATCCGATCGTAGAGGTCCTGCCTCCATTCTCCGTCCTCGATCATGGCGCTGACGTCTCTGTTGGTGGCCGTGACCAGCTTGAACGCGACAGTTTTCGCTTCGGTGTCCCCGACCCTCGTCACGGTCTTCTCCTGAAGGACCCGAAGCAGCTTGGGTTGCAGGTGCAGCGGAAGATCCCCGATTTCGTCGAGAAACAGCGCCCGGCCCGCCGCCTTGACGAAGATTCCGTCCTTCCCCGCAACGCCGGTGGCGGTAGCCTCCGCTATGCCGAACAACTCGCTTTCCACGAGGCCCTCCGGGATCGCGGCGGCGTTCAGTGCCAGAAAGTCGTCCGAGGTTCCTCCGCGGTGCCGGTGAATGAGACGCGCCACCATCTCCTTGCCCGTGCCGGCCTGGCCAACGATGTGGACCGGCTCGTCATCCGCCGCGTACCTCACCGCCCTGACGTAAGGCAGACGCGCCGTTTTGCTCAACGCGGTGAAGTTCGTATCCCCGACGCCGAGGAGATTCCGGAACTGCCCGGGCGTTAGATCGCCGTGTTCAAGCAAGACGAGCCTCATTTCGCGCACGTCAAGTCCACTCTTCGCGACGTACGGAACGTCAAAGTCGGAGAGCTCTCGCTGACTCTTGGTGGAGAGCATGACCACCGGAAGCTCTGGGAAGTCCCTGGCCAACCGGCCGCGCACATCTTCCCCGAAGCGTTCGTCGCCCGGCGAGCCCTTGACGAGGCCGTTGCGCACGACGCCCGAATCGAAGCGGACATCGAGGAGCACAAGGTTCGGGCTCGACCGCTCCACCGCCTTCGCCACCTCCTCGTAGCTGTTCGTCACGCGGCCCTCGCTCTCCGACTGGCCGCTGCAGAAATCGACCAGGCCAACGACCTGCCCGTTCGCTCCTTCCGCGCACGGGGCCAACCCGCTCTTGCGGAGGAAGAGGCGTCTCTCCGCCTGATCGCGGCCGTACTGGTCGTCAACGACGAGAATACGCGGCAAGCTCATGGGACGAAGGGTGCCTCCGGGAGCTCCCGCAGAAGCCCGTGAAGCCCGCACGCCTCTTCGCGAAAAACCGCCCAGTCGGCGACGAGCCTCCGCTCTGCGTCGGGCGCGCTTCCGGCCCGCCACCTGGAAACGACCACGGCCAGCGCCGCCTCGACCGCCGACACGCTCGCACCGATGCGTGCCGGCAGG